>NZ_LOBC01000050.1 GCF_001583695.1 Bacillus wiedmannii
TATTCTTGATTATCAAACGCATTTAAGCATTTTTCTCGTAATTGTGCCACCAAATCTATAAATCTTTGTGAAGATTGTATATTCCCTTTAATCGCCAAAGTATTTACAAACATACCCAGCATATCAATTGTATCCGAGTGAGTTCTGCCAGATATAGGACTTCCCACAACAATCTCTTCTTGTCTGCTATATCTACTTAGGAATAACATGAAGGTTGACAACAATACCATATATTCTGTTGCCCCTGTTTCTTTTTCTAGCTGTTTTATAGCATTCTTATATTTTAGTCCTAATTTAGTTATAATATTTTGTCCTTTAAAACTTTTCTTCTGAGTTCTTGGATTATCTGTAATTAAATCAAGTACCGGTATTTCTTCTGCGAATTCATTTAACCAATAATTCTTTTGTCCAAACAATTCCCTATTATTTTCCCATACACTATAGTCTTTATATTGAATTTCTGGAGTTGCTAAATATTTCCCTTCATAGAACTTCGATAAATCTCCCAATAGAGTCTTCTTTGAAACTCCATCACAAATAATATGATGAATATCAATTATTAAAATTGATTTATTTTCTGTAATCTGTACAACTTTTGCTCTTAATAATGGCGATTCACTTAAGTTAAATGGTTCTACAAATTCATTTAATAATTGCTGAATATCTAGTTCCTTATTTATCACTTCAAACTCTAGCAAAAATTCAATACTGTCAGTTATTTTTTGAATTGGTGTTCCATTTTCCATAATAAAATGAGTTCTTAAAATATCATGACGTTGTATCAACTTTTGAAATGCCTTTTCCAACCTATTCAAATCAAGGTAACCATTCACTTCTAAAATTTGAGGGGTATTATAAATAATATTTTCCCCTTGCATTTGATCAATGATGTACAGCCTTTTTTGAGCTGAAGTCAGTTCAAAACTATGACGATCTACTTGCTTTTCAATTGGCGAATATAGTTTATATCCATCCACCTCTTTAATTTCTTCAGCTAAATTCCGAACAGTTTTTAATTCCATTACTTTACGTAATGGAATTCTCATTCCAAATTTTCGTTCTATACTATTCACTAAAACTGTCGCTTTTAATGAATGCCCACCTAATTCGAAGAAATCATTATCTATTCCAACTTGTTCTATATGCAAAATTTCTTTATACATTTCTATAATAGCTGATTCAATTTTATTTCTTGGCGCGACGTAATTTTCTGCTAATACAAATTCAGGGCATGGTAACGCCTTCTTATCCAGCTTCCCATTTCTAGTAATTGGAAGCTTATCTATCTGCATAATGTATGTTGGTACCATATAATCAGGTAACATACTTTTAAGTTTCATTTTAATTTCAGAAACATTCCATTCTGCTTTACACACTAAATAACCACACAAATATTTTTCATCATTATTTTCTTTTACAACTACAACAGCATCTTGGATTCCTGGTAGAGTTCTTATTTTCTCCTCAATCTCTCCAAGTTCAATTCTAAATCCTCTAATCTTAACTTGATCATCAATTCTACCTAAATATTCAATATTACCATCCTCTAGCCAACAAGCTAAATCTCCAGTACGATAAATTTTCTCTCCTAGTTTATACGGGTTTTCTACAAATTTTTCAGCAGTTAACATAGGATTATTTAAATAACCTCTCGATACACCTGCTCCCGCTATACATAATTCGCCTGGTACTCCAATTCCACATAAGGTATTTCCATTCATTATATAAACTTGTGTATTAGATATTGGCTTTCCAATTGGAACTTTTTCTATATTTGCCTGATTACTAAAATGATAAGAAGTTGCAGTAACTGTAGTTTCTGTAGGTCCATACAAATTACATAAGTTACCGAATCTTCCCCCCATCAATTCTCTTAATCTTTCCAATAAATCTTTTGATATTGGCTCTGCAGCTAAATATAATTTATTAATTAATTGAAATACCTCAGCTTGATCATGGTCCTCTATATATTCTAATATCATCCTCAACATTGATGGTGTGAGAGCTATCTGATTATGAGGTAAAAACTTTATAAGTTCCCCTGGATCCTTATTTTGATCCTCATTAAGTATGCTCAGTTTACATCCAGCTACTGAACAAGGGAAAATTTCCCAAGCTGAACCATCGAAGAAAAATGCTGTTTTCTGAACAATAACTGATTTTTCAGTGTAATTACCGTTCTCTATTTGCCAAAATACTTGATTGACAATATTTCTATTTTCAATCATTACTCCTTTAGGCATACCTGTAGTCCCAGACGTATAAATTACATACGCTAAATGATTCGGTTTTGATATCACCTTTAAGTTACTTTCTCTTTCTTCATTACATTCTGTAATATCAACAATCACAATATCAGATAAACCATTTAACAAGTCCTTACTACCAGGACCACCTAACATTATTTTAATATTAGAATCTTCAATTATGAATTCCATTCTGTTTCTTGGGCTCTTTGGATCAATTGGTAAATATGCTGCTCCAGATTTTAAAATTCCGTATATTCCGATAACCATTTCCAGAGATCTTTCTGAAGTTATTCCCACAACAGAGTCTGGTTTCACCCCTGTTTTTCTCAACACCTCTCCTAAATAATTAGCTTTAGAATTAAGTTCTCTATAAGTAAGAGATATTTGTCCAAATTCTAATGCTATATTATCAGGCGTTCTCTCCACTTGCTCTTCGAATAACTCAATAATCGTTTTATCTTGAGAGTATGTAACCTCTGTATCATTAAATTCAATTAGTACTTTTTGTCGCTCTTCCTCACTCAACAACTCAAATTCACATAGTTCCTTTTGTGGATTTTTCAAAGTATTAGTCAATAACTGTGAAAAATGTTGGCTCATACGTTCAATCGTTTCATCTTTAAATAAATCCGTGCTATATTCCCAAATGAGCTCATACCCATCTTCACTTTCCGTCATACTAACTGTTAAATCAAATTTTGCCGTGTTATTATCCATTTCTATTGCTTGTGCTTTTTGTTTTCCAAATGTTAGCTCGGTAGATTCATTATTTTGCAACACAAACATAACATCAAAAATAGGGTTTCTTGATGCATCTCTTTCGACCCTTATATTCTCTACTAATTCTTCAAATGGATAATCTTGATTTTCAAGTGCTCTTAAACATTTTTCTTTGAGTTGTTGTATTAACTCAATATATTTCATATCAGGATGTAAATTACCTTTAATAGCCAATGTATTTACGAACATCCCTAATATATCTTGAGTATCTACATGAGTCCTTCCAGCTACTGGACTACCTATTACAATTTCTTCTTGTCGACTATACCGGTTAAGCAACAACATAAAAGTAGACAATACAATCATATATTCCGTAGCACCTGTTTTTACTTGAACGCCTCTTACTAATTCTTTTATATGTTTGCTTAGTTTTGTAATAGCTCTTTTCCCAGAATAACTTTGATACTGCGGCCTCGGAAAATCAGTTTTCAAATTAAGTAAAGGTATTTCATCAGAAAACTCATTTAACCAATATTGCTTTTGCTCATTTAAATCTCTAGCATTCTCCCATACACTATAGTCCTTATACTGAATATTAAGTTCTGGTAATTTTTTTCCGTTATAAAAGTTAGCTAAATCATTTAATAATATTTGAGCTGACCCCTCATCATAAATAATATGATGGATATCAATTAATAGAATGCTTTCATTTTTTTCAGTTTCAATAACCATCGTTCTCATCAAAGGTGCCTTTTTTAAATCAAAAGGCTTGATAAACTTCTTATAAACATTTAATATTTCTGTATTTTTTTCCTCTATATGACTAAAATCGATTTCTACTCGATCTTCTACAACCTGAATAAATTTATTATTTATCTGCTCAAAATGCGTTCTTAATAATTCGTGCCGTTCTGTAAGTTTAGTTAACGCATTATATAGCTGCTTAGTATTAATCTTCTCATCAAATTTAATCATTAGTGGAATATTATATGTAATATTCGGTTCTTGCATCTGATCAATTACATACAACCTTTTTTGCGCCGAACTCATTTCATAGTAATTTTTTTCAGGTTGTTTTTTAATCGGTACATGCTGTTCTCGATTTGCATCCCTCTTTACTTCTTCGCTTAGCTTTCGCACTGTACTATTTTCTAAAATTTTTCGTAGAGGAATCCGTGTCCCATACTTTTGTTCAAGCATGTTCACAAGTCTTATCGCTCTTAGAGAATGCCCTCCCAGTTCAAAGAAACTGTCATCAATTCCCACTCGATTTACCCTTAAGATTTCTTGAAATATCCCTGAAATATATCGTTCCGTTTCATCTCTTGGTGCAACATATTTCTCATAAGAAATATGTTTGGGATTTGGTAGGACATTCTTATCCAATTTCCCATTTCTTGTTACCGGCAAACTTTCCATTTGGATAATATATGTTGGAATCATATATTCTGGTAAATTTTTTTCTAATTGAACTTTTACTTTCTTTACATTCATCTTTCTGTCAGCAACTATATAACCACATAAATATTTTTCGCCATCTAGTTCTTTCAGTACAACTGCAGCATTTTGAATACCTTCAATTTCTCTTATTTTTGTTTTTATTTCCCCAAGCTCTATTCGGTATCCCCTTACTTTTACTTGATCATCAATTCTACCTAAGTATTCAATATCTCCACTTTCTAACCAACGACCTAAGTCACCTGTTCTATATACTGTATCTCCAGGTTTAAACGGATTCTCTACAAATTTTTCCGCTGTAAGCTGAGGTTTATTTAAATAACCTCTCGTTACTCCTTCACCACCAATATATATTTCACCAACCATCCCAACACCACAAAGGTGTTCGTTATTCATAATATATATTTGGGTGTTTGCGATAGGCTTTCCTATATGAATTCCTTTTTGTTTCTCATTTATCGGAACCATATGTGAAGTAGCAAATACTGTCGTTTCAGTTGGACCGTATGAATTTACAAGATTTGCGCCAACACAATAGTTTTCATTATATTTATTTGCTAGTTCTATAGGAAGCGCCTCACCTGATAACTGTATTCTTTTTAGTGAAGTCAATTTATTCACATCTGTATAAAAAAGGAATTCCTCTAATACTGATGGTACAAAGGATAATCTCGTAACATTATGCTTCTTGATTTTCTCTGCAATTTTTTGAAAATCTCTCTCATCCTCTTTAGGCAAAAGAAATAATTTTGCACCTCTTATACACCATAAGAACATTTCCCAAATCGATAAATCAAATGCATATGTTGTTTTTTGCATAATCACTTCTGTTTCATTAAAGTCATCTTTAAGCATCCAATAAATTAAATTCATTAAATTCCTGTTTTCGACCATAACCCCTTTAGGATTCCCAGTAGTACCTGATGTATATATGACGTAAGCCAAATGATTTTGTTTTGATATATGTTCTAGATTCGTTGCTATCTCTTCCTTACAACCAATTAAGTCGATAATAGCTACATTGTTAATAATATTATTAATTACATTGTCAGCACCATGCCCTGATAACAAAATATCTGTACCACTATCTTCAAGAATATAATTTATCCTATCAATTGGTTGAGAAGGATCTATAGGTAAATAAGCACCTCCAGCTTTTAAGACTGCAAAAATCCCCAAGATCATTTCAATCGATCTATCTGTTATTATAGCTACAATCTTATCAGGTCCTACCCCCTTCTCTCTCAGTAACTTACCTAAATAGTTAGTTCTAGCGTTGAACTGTTGATAAGTTAGTTCTTGTCCTGCAAATTCTATAGCGATAGCATTAGGGGTTTTATTTACTTGCTCCTCAAACAATTCAATGATTGTTTTATTGTTTGGATATTCAGAATACGTTTCATTATATTTTATTAAAACTTGTTGTTTTTCTAATTCATGTAATATTTCTATATCTTTTAGTAAGATTGCTTGCCTTGACATAACTTGTTTACATATCATTTCTATTCTATTATGTAAAAGCTTTAGCATCATACTACTAATAGAATCTGTATCAAAATTATAAACTATCTTCAGTTTACCCTCTGTTTGCTGCAAACCAATTTCTAATTGAAAGTCCCCTTTGTTGACTGAATTTCTGTTTTTTTCCAACTGGTATAAAACTACACCTGAAAAATCATTATATCCAAAATTCCCAAAATTCAATTCAGTTAATTTTGTAGAAGATTTATCCTTTTTGCTATTAATTAAGTCTATAATTGTTTGCTCCATATTTATCTCATAACTTTTATAATTAAATGAATTCTCAATATCAAAGTTACCTATGGTTACAATATCGTTCCCCATCGACTTACCAGTTTGAAAAGCCCATAATGCAGAAAAAAATTGTAGTAGTTTAACATTATTTTTATCACAAAAATTTACAATTGATTGATACACATGTTCATCAAATAAAAAAGTTTCTATTGCCTTCTCCCTAAAATTACCATCTTTTTGAAATTTGACATCCGCATTATTTTTCAGCATATTCTCCCACCTAAAATTAAATAATATTTGTTTATAAGTACTTAAGTTCCATTAATAACGTATCATTTATTTCTTTTGCCAATTCTTTTATATGAGTATTAATAAAGAAATGATTCCCCTTCATTTTTTTATAATTACAAAATCTTGCAGTATACTTTGCCCATTTAAAAATATTATCATCTACATTATCTTCCTCAGAATAAATAATTGATATGTTAGACAAACATTTTTCTTCTTTTTTAGTGTATTTATATTCTTTATATAGTTTAAAATCAACTTCAAAATTTTTCACACACAAATCTAATAGTTCTTTATCTTCTAACAAAAAATCATAACCATCTAGACTTCTTATATTTTCAACTACTCTATCAGATGACATATTAGATACTTTTAAATTATTATCTTTTTCTTCCGGAGGACCATTTGCTACAAAATAAAGATGAAGTGGCTTTCTCCCTGTACGCTTAAGTATTTCATAGTAAACTTCAAAAGCTACTAAACTTCCCATACTATAACCTAAAATAGAAAACGGATCATCATCCAAATAATCAATTATCTTACTTGCTATATCGTCTACCATATTTTTGAAACTCGCATAATAATTTTCTGAAATACGTTCTCCATGCCCTGAATATTCAATTGGGATTACATCTACTATTTTATGCATATATCCTTTTAGTTGATAATACATAGATGCTGATCCACCTGCATATGGCAGACAAAACAACTTAATTTTTTCCATACTCTCCCCCCTTTTTTCTTTGTTAATTCACAACTCTTATCTCTCCTAAATTTGCTTTTAAATTGAATTGATAAAGTTGCTCTCCTGATAATCTAGCCTTTACTGCACACTTTCTAATCCCACTTTTATTTATTTGTACATTTGCCCTGGGTGGAATCTTAATATAAGCCCCTGCTGCACCAGGTGAACAATTCAAATCCCCACCTACTTCAGCCATCTCTAGTTTAATTTTCCCTGAAATAGACTGTACATTAGTATGTCGAATTTTTCTTAATAATTGAATATCTGCCGGACGACTGCCAACCTTTAAATCTAAAGAATCACATAAGACATCTTTTACATTCAACTTGGCAGCCTTCGTTTTAGCTTCTATTTTTTCACCTCGCAGTCCCTCAAGGGTCAGTTCACCAATATCTTGATTAATAACTAGATAATCGATCATATCCTCTGGAATACCTATGTCTAAATAAACCGATTTAGGAAATCCAACCATAAGAATTGGAGTAAAGCGAACTTTTTGTTTTAAAATTAAACAATTCGATAGTTGATTTATTTCCATTCCCTTACAATGCCGTCCTAACGATCCATTTATAACTAATTTTGTTCCTTTTATTGCATGACAAAAAATAATTCCTCCTTTAATATGAATCTCTATTTTACGTCTCCCATTCAATTCAACTATTTCCTGGTAATTATCCATTAGTTTCCCTCCTCAATTAATCTATTTCCATCCGATTTACTCTCTGCATCAATTCAAGAGCAACTAAGATTCCAATAGCAGCAATTATTACTAATATAATGACACCTAACATAGGCTTATCATAGCCAGATGCCACAGTATTCCCTAAAAGTGCAATTAATCCGAAAGCAGAAATAATTGTAATTGGAACTGATTTTTTAATAAAACCTATTCTCATAGCAATAAGGGCTACCATACTTGTTATAAAAGCAGTAATTACAATCATTAACAATGTAGAAAAAATATCTTGCTGTGAAAGAGTGTCTGGAACAATAGGAGAAATTTTTTCTGTTAAACTAAAAATAATGATAGGTATAGCAGTGCAAATAATCATAGACACCGTAGTAAAAACAAGTACAATAAGTAACTTTGCAAATAAAACTTTCTTTCGATTAATAGGATAAGAAAATAACAATGTCATTTGTTTACCTTTATATTCTTCAATAATAAAGCGAGTATACATTACAGATGATATACATGAAAAAACAATCATCCCCATTAAAGTAGTAAATTTATAGATATTAGTATAGTTCTGAAATTGAACTTCATTCGTTTGTTGTGCAACAAATGCAATAAAATAGATAAAAGCAAGTAAACCAATACTAGAAATAACACTCGCCAAAATAAACGTATTTATTTTATTTTTTCTAATTTCAAGTTGTATTATATTAAACACATACTTTTCCTCCCGACATAATTTTAAAGAAATATTCTTCTAATCCTTTCGGAGATTTTGTCTTTACTTCTTCTAAAAGTGCTTCTTCTACAACCACTCCATTTACAATGACTCCAATTGAATCTACAATATGTTCAAGTTCACTAAGAATATGGCTTGAAATAAGAATGGTCATCCCGTAATTTTTAGATAAATTTTTAAATAACACCCTCATTTCTTGAATTCCAAGTGGATCTAGTCCATTTACTGGCTCATCCAAAATTAAAAGCTTAGGTTTATGAATGAACGAACGTGCTATTGCTAATCTTTGTCGCATTCCTAATGAAAATTTAGAAACTGGTTGGTCGCCCGTTTGAGTAAGGCCTACCATTTCTAAGACTTCAGAAACTCCAAATCCTTCCACATTCATATATGCTAAATGAAATTTTAAATTCTCAGTTGCTGATAAATGCTCATAAAATACTGGGACTTCAATTAAAGTTCCTATATTTTTTAATATCAACTCGCGATTTTTCGTTATATCCATTCCAAAAATTTCAACCTTCCCAGATGTAGGAACCAATAATCCTGATAAAATTTTAAACACTGTTGTTTTCCCTGCACCATTGGCACCTAAGAATCCATATATGGTATTGGCTTTCACCGTCATTGCGCTGCCTTTAATCACCTCTGAACCAGCAAATGTTTTTACCAATTTATCTATTTTTACCGCAAAACTATTCATCTATATCACCATCTTCTACATTCGGATAATTCTCCATAAGTGATTCTATTAATTTGTCACTCACAATATCAACACCTAGTTGCCTCATCATATATTGCATAAAAATCAGCCGCCTAATTGTTTCTGTTTTTTTACGATTAAATAGAACTGGATTCGTCCAAATATTTATCAAAAACATAAAAACTTCTGCACATTCATTAGGATATTCAGTTTCAATTGATCCATCAGCTATCCCTTGTTCTATAATTTCTTTAAAAATTAACGCTTCTTTTGTTACACCTTTTTTTATTCTTTGAATAACAAACTGTGGATTTTTAATTTGGACATTTAGAACACTATCAATCGTATGAATATTCTTGTCTGATATAAGTATCTCTAAGATTTTTATCAGCTTATCCCTACTATTTACTGAATCAACGCTGTTAGCTAATTGCTCCAACATCTCGTAAGTATAATTTAAATGTCGTTCTATAACTGCATCTAATATATCTTCTTTCGACTTAAAATGATGAAAAATAGCACCACGTGACATTCCAATAGAATCAACAATATCTTGTATACTCGTTTTATCAAATCCCTTCTCACTAAACAGCGTTGCTGACACCGTTAATATTTTTTCAATTGTTTGCTTTGAATCTTTAATTTTCATTTACACACCTCTTCTAATCTAAACATACAGGACGTCGGTATGTTTAGATTAGCATTACAATATTTGGATGTCAATAGATTAAGATATGAAACTTTTTAATTTTCCGAAAATATTTTCTTCTTCACTTGAATCAATTTCATAATGATTTCTTTTCCTCAGTTGGATGAGCAGAATGTTAAATGATATCATGGATTCATTGGACCAAAAGTTTAAGGAACTTTACATCAACAATATAGGACTTTATTCAAGTTTATACGATAATACCTACAAGGAACTAATAGGGACAGTTGAATTAGAAGGAATAAACAACTTTGATTGGGTTTTGGGGGATTGGCAGACGCTTTTACAAGCTTATGGGCCTCTTTCGGTTTCCGGTTTTACACAATCCAATCAAGCTTGGTCCTTGAATTCCTTAATTGTAATAGGCATTAACAACGGAGATCCAAATAATCTTAAACAATTCAATTTTTTAACATGTATAAATCCTTCAGACGATTTAATCAAGTATATAAGCAATGCAGCATCGATAAATGTTATTAAGCCACCCGCAGAACCGGTATTGCTATTTAAACCTTGGATTTTCTATTTCCCAAAAAATCATGACAAATTTTTTAAGTATCTTCGGTGTACGTACAGGGCACGAGGAAAACTTAAGTCTTTATAGAATATAATCAAGAATAAGGAATTTTCGAAATGTCACATTAAAGTCCTTCCTTTTTAATATTAGTACACAAAATTTTGTAATTATAAAATAAAAAAGCATGACATAAAATTGTCATGCTTTTTCTTCTCTATCCATATTTCCCCAAACCTTACCTGTTACAAAAGCTTTTATTTGTTGAAATCACTTAATTCTCAAACACAAAATTAATCTTATTTTCTTTCCACTCTAACATCGCATCAAACGTTTTCTCGCCTTTTTTAAAGCCTTTAATTAAATCGGTCTTTTCACCTTTTAAGAGCTTTGTCATATTCTTTTGTGAAATTGTTTTACTTAATATTTTCTTCGAGATGGTAAAATCACATTGCGTTGTGTTGTAGTTAGAACAACCGTAAAACGTTGACTTATCAATCACGTCGCCATCACATTTTTTACAACTACCAACCTTTTTACCAGTTGTAAATTTCGATCCTTTTCGCTCAATCGATTCAACATGTAATCCAGTGAAATCCCACTTCTCCGACATTTCCACTGCATCTTCAATAATTTTCGCTGATAGCTTTTTCGTTTGTTCCATAAATGTAGCTGGTGATGCTGTACCTTCCCCAATTTCCGCAAGGCGCTGCTCCCATTTCGCTGTCATTTCTGGTGAAGCCAGTATTTTATCACCGATTGCGGTAATTAATACTTTCCCTTTATCGGTTGCATACACTTGGTTTTTCTGCACATCTATATATTTACGGTCTTTCAGCATCGTAATAATTCCAGCGCGAGTTGCCTCTGTACCTAAACCTTCTGTTTTCTTTAATACTTTCTCAAGCTCTTCGTTCTCTAAATACTTACCTGCCGTTTTCATTAAGGTAATAAGTTGACCTTCTGTATAACGCTTCGGTGGCTGTGTTTTTCCTTCTTTCACTTTCACCTTTACAACTTTTCCTTGTTCACCTTCAGCTACAATTGGAAGAATCGTTTCGTCATCTTTATCGTCTTGGAAAATAACTTTACGCCAACCTTCTTGTATTTGCTGTTTTCCTTTTGAAATGAATTCAGCACGTTCGTCTACAAGAGTTGTAATCGTTGTGTAGTCAAAGATTGCAACTTCATAATGCGCCGCAATCAGTCTTCTTACGATCATATCGTAAATTTTCTTTTCATCACCTGATAGTTTGCTTGGATTTGTAACTTGCTCTGTCGGAATAATGGCATAGTGATCTGTTACTTTCTTTTCATTCACATAACGCTTATTATTCATAATTGATTCAACGGGAGCCGGTAATAAACCTTTATATTCATCAAACTGACTTAACTTCTGTAAAATATCAGGGAACGTCGCTGCCTCTCCTTGTGTAACATAGTTAGAATCCGAACGCGGATAAGAAACTATCCCTTTTTGATATAGTGCTTGTGTTATATCAAGCGTCTTTTTCGGTGAAAATTTAAAAGCTTTATTAGCTGTCGCTTGCAGTGCTGATAAATTAAATAAAAACGGTGGCTGAAACTCTTTACGCTCCGTTTTCATTTCTTTTACTACAGCCGGTTTACCTTGGCAAAATGCTGCAATTTTATTTGCCATATCAGGGTCTTTTAAGCGGGATTCACTATCCTTCTCCCATTTCCCCTCATACTTCTTTCCTTCTATATTAAAGGTTGCGAACACTTCCCAAAACGGCTCCGACTTAAAGTTTTCTATTTCTTTTTCACGCTTTACAATTAATGCGAGTGTCGGTGTTTGTACACGTCCAGCTGAAAATAAATCGTTCATTCCTTTTTTCTTTAGCAAAATACTAAAGACACGCGATGCATTCATACCAACGACCCAGTCCGCACATGACCTTGTATACGCCTCATAGTACGTATTGATAGTATCTGATTCATCAAGCAAGTTTTTAAATCCTTGATATATAGCTTGCTTCGTTAAAGATGAAATCCAAAGACGTTTCATCGGCTTTTGTACGTTACAAAGATTAATAATGTTTCGTACAATCAATTCCCCTTCACGCCCGGCATCGCCCGCGTGAATAATTTCTGTTACCTGAGGATTATGTAACAGCTGTTTCACAACGTTAAACTGTTTATACTTCGACTTTGTTACTTCAAATTGAAATCGCTCTGGAATCATCGGTAACGTATTAAGTGACCATTTTTTCCACTCTGCGTGATAATGTTCTGGATTACATAACTGCGTCAAATGACCAATTGCCCATGTACAGTACGCTCCATTTGGAAATAACTCATTCGCTTCCACTTCTAAATATCCATCTTTCCGGCGATATTTAAACTGTGAAACAAGAGCCAAACCTTGATCTGGTTTCTCGGCAATAATTAATTTCATTTTATAACTCCCTATCCGTATTCCAGTGTTACTTTCATTGTCTATCTGTTTAGAGGCGATGATAAAACAACAATCTTATTTATCATTCGCGGGTTACTCCCCATAATGGGATAACTATAATATTATACGCTTATTCTTTATGGCTTCACAATAGAAACTCTTCATTTAACTCTTACATTCACATGCTCATAATTAAAAAGACGTCCAAAAAATCAGGAGCCTTCTTACTCACATTAATTAAATTGTGCAGATAATATGCAGATATAAATAAGCATAAGAACTCTCCATATGAACATATGATGAAATGAATGATAGGACAGGGAGGTATCATAATGTTCGCTTACACAGCAACCACCTTAACACTTTGTTGTATCTCGATTCTTATTACATCTTACATTTCTAAACGTAACGGTACCCTAATGGAGTATATGGTATTTATTATGTCTTTTAGTATGAGTATCGGTTTAAGTATCGGATTTTATTTAGGAATTCTTTTTAAAGGAGAATTACTCTATTCTACTTTGCTTGCTATATTAATTAGTGGTTGTATCGGTTTTTTAGTCGGTCTACGTTTTCACCTATATACTGCTTTAGAAGGGATGTTCTCTGGATTAATGGCAAGTATGATGGGAGCAATGATTACAGAAATGTTAAACGCTCAACAAGCTCATAGTATACTGTTTATTAGCCTTTTACTTACGATAACAATAACTATGTCATGTATAATTCAACTTTTATCAGAAACTTTTTCTGCTTTTATCCAAAGGCGTTTTTTATTATTACTTTCAATTAGTGTGGTAATTATCGTTGCCGTATTCGTGACATTCCCAGATCATACTCCCCCACCTTCCCCCGGGCATGATCAACATATACATTGACTCTTGCACCGAAAATGAATAAGCAGCTATCCATAGGATAACTGCTTCATATTATTCTGGCTTATTAGGAATGTTTGGGTTGGGAACATAGTTAGATTTATAATCTGTATATTTCACTTCTGTTACCATCCCCGCGGAAGCATGGTGTAAATCATGACAGTGGAACATCCAATCACCCGGATTGTCTGCTGCAAAGGCTACTTCATATTCTTCTCCTGGTTTTAAGTTCAATGTATCTTTCACAATTGGAGAGCCTTCTATCGGTTTTCCATCTTTACTCAACACCTGGAAGAAGTGACCGTGTAAATGCATCGGATGATCGTCCATTTTAGAACGATTTACCAATTTCACTTTAACTAAATCGCCCTTTTTCACTGGAATTGGATCAATATCTGGAAATACCTTTCCGTTAATTGTATATACCATTTCATTTCCATTCATTTGCGTATTTAAGTCCATATTATATGTGGCAGTATACTGCTGATTTAACGTGAAACTACCTAGTTTTTTAGCACCATATTTCGTCATATCTAATTTCGATAATTTTTCTTTTTCATCTGCTTTATCTATCATCTCTTTGCTGCCATCATATTCAATAACAGCTTTCATTCCTTTTGCACCTTTATTTGCTGAATGGTCTTCAACATACCATTTCCCAGGATTATTAGCAGTAAATTCAATATCATAACGTTCACCAGGTGCGATTGAAATTACTTGATCCTTTATAACTTTTGGATCGTTTATTGGTTGACCATCTGTTGCAATTACTTTTATATCATGACCGTGAACATGTATATCATGTGATAAATAACCAGCATTAACGAGTCGCAGACGAACTTTATCTCCCTTATTCACTTTCAATGGCGCTACTAAATCACCGCTTTTTCCATTGATTGTGAATAAATCATACATACTCATATCATGACCTTCCATCTTCATATTTCCATGGTCCATTCCTGCCATATTGCCAGGGTCTTTTTTATCACTGTCCATGTCCATACCAGAATGATCCATGCTGTTCTTATCATCATTCTTTTTCGCATTTTCATTATCCTTACTAGATTTATTACCGTCTGCTTTTTCTGTTTTTCCTTTTGTCATTTCTTTTAACTGTTTATTAATCTCTTCTTTATCTGTTATCCATTCATCTAACATTAATGTGTAATCTTTATCATACTTTTCATTTGTATCTTCTACAACGAGAGCACCATATAATCCTCTATCTAATTGATTTACAGAATCTTGATGCGAGTGATACCAGTACGTTCCTGGTACGTTCACTTCAAATTCATAGGTGAAACTTTTTCCAGGTTCAACCGCATCTTGCGTCACACCTGGAATTCCATCCATGTTATTTGGAACAGGATACCCATGCCAATGAATAGATACCGGTGCAGATAGTTCATTTTTTAATGTCACTTTCACCTTTTCACCTTTTTTCACCCGAATTTCTGGACCAGGAGATGAGCCATTAAATGTCCAGACCGGAACAATAACACCGTTACTTAATTTTTGCTTTTCTTCTTTCGCTATTAAAGTAACTTCTGGTCCCTTAACAATTTCCAATGGTTTTGTAGCCGTTTCAGTTTGTTTAGTTTTTTTATCATTCATATTTTTATGATCGTTTGTTGTATTTGTGGCCAAAGAACATGCAGCAATTAAAGATATGACAAAGACTGTAACTGCTGTTAACACAAATCTCTTCATGGAAACCCCTCCTTTTTCTTTTTCAAAATCATTATAAAAAATGATTTTCAAGAAAATATGGAGATATACAATGAGCTAAATAAAAAGACGCCCAAAATTGAGCGCCTCTTCTAATGGTTATTTCGTAACAACTTCATCTTTTTTTGCATTTACATTGTTTTCTCTCATAAACGCTTCAATCTCTTCAACTTCTCTAATGATATCTTTTGACAAGTTTTCATGTCCGTCTTTCGTTACAAGAATATCATCTTCAATACGAATGCCGATTGATTCTTCTTCAATATAAAGACCAGGTTCAATTGTTATAACCATGCCTTCTTCTAACACTCTATCTTTGTATGTCCCTACATCATGCGTATCTAAACCAAGGAAATGGCTGACACCATGATAATAATATTTAGACAGTTCCTCATCTTCTTGTATTAAACCAACTGCTTTACACCCTTCTGCAAGTACTTTTTTAGCATGCTCATTTAATGCAGCGAACTTTAAGCCTGGCTTAATAATCTCTGTTGTTTCTTTCAATGCTTTTAATACAATATTATAAATTTGTTTTTGGCGACTAGAGAATGTTCCATTTGCCGGGAATGTATAACTAATATCAGCGTTATAGTAATTTTTTTGAGCGCCTAAATCTAGCAGTACTAAATCGCCATTCTGAATTTGTGCATCATTATCTTCATAATGAAGAACTGTAGCATTTTTCCCACTTGCCAAAATTGTATTGAAAGCATGATGCTTAATGCCAGATGATTTTAGTATGAAATCAAACTGAGCTTCTAATTCATATTCCATCATGTCTGCTTTTGCATGCTTAAGTACGTTGTAAATACCGTCTTTCGTTACAGCAATCGCCTCTTTCATAATTTCAATTTCTTCTTCTGTTTTAAACACTCGTAATTCACAAATATTCGGATATACATTACCAATTAAAACGTGTGGATACTGTTCTCTTACATGTTTAGCAAATGCTAATGTTTTTGTCTCTGTACCATTCCATTCACGACGCTCTAAATCTAAATATAGATGCTTCACATTTTCTGTAAAAAGTATATTTGACATTGTCTTTTCAAAGCTATCTAAATATACAACTTTCTTTATACCCGAAATTTTCTCTGCTTCTTCGTTAGAAACTGTTTTACCGACCCACTTTTCCATTACTGGATCTGACTTTTCAATAAAAAGTGTTTCTTCAACACTATTTCCAACCTTCTTCAACATGAAAATAACATTTGGTTCATCGATTCCTGTTACATAGTAAAAATTCCGATTCGGCACAAATTTATAATGTGCATCCGCTGACATATGAGGTGCTTGTCCCGCAAATAAAATAGTAATAGATTCGTCTGGTAATGTGTTTACTAATCGTTCTCTATTTTGAGCAAAAAATGTTACTTTCATAATAATCCCCCTAGCGTTCTATGTATGATTAAAAAACTAATTATCTAATCAATTCATTTTATTATTGTTACAATTTTTCGTCAATTAATAGTACTCATAGAAAAAGGAAAATCCCCCTTACTAGTACCCCTCTAATCTACATTATGCATACAACTCCACAATTTCTTGACATTTATTCCATATACTTAAAATCTCATATATAGGAAAGGAGCCACAACTTTGAAACATTATGTAGCAACTGGGTTAGCAATTACTTCCTTATTCATAATTACTGGATGTTCTAGCAATACCGAAACAGCACCCGTGAAGAAAGAAACGGTGCAATCTGAGTCAAAAAATATAGAAACAGCAAATACGAGTCCGCAAGACTTCTATAAAGAAATTACATCTGGAAAAATCGAGCACATTCACGGAATTGGCTATGCAGGAAATATGCCTGGGGTTTCTATCGCCACTCATAGCGGGATAAAAGTTTATCATAATGGAAAATGGCTTGAAACTAAGACTGGATTACATGATTATATGGGATTTCAAGCAACGAAGAACGGATTCTTTGCCAGCGGTCATCCTGAACCAGGAGCAAATTTAAAAAACCCTTTAGGATTAATGAAAAGTTCTGATGGCGGTAATACCCTTGAAAAGCTAGCTTTTTACGGAGAATCTGATTTTCATAACCTTGCTGTCGGATATAATACGGAAGCAATTTATTTATACAATGAGCATCCAAATTCTAAATTACAACAAGGTTTTTATTTTAGTACGAACAACGGACAAGATTGGAAAAATAGTAAGTTAAAAGGTCTTTCAAGTACGATTCATTCCTTTTCAGTACATCCGGATCAATCTAGTGTAGTCGCGGTAAGTGCTAAAGACGGTGTATATTTATCTACAGATTATGGAAATACGTTTGAATTATTCTCTACATCACTTGAATCGACCGCAGTTACATTAAGTAATGAAGATGTTATTTACGCCCCTATCAATAAGCAAATGATAATGAAGAAATCAATTGCAACAAATGAAAAGACAAACATACAAATTCCACTTTTAGATTCTAAAGATGCAATTATGTATATTTCACAAAACCCTCAAAATTCAGCTGAAATCGTATTTGCTACAATGAAAGCAAATGTGTTCCTTTCTACCGATGAGGGTAAAACGTGGAAACAGATTACTAAAGAGGGAACATTACAATTTAATTAGAAAGGTGAATATAACGTGTTTTCAATAATTAGTGAATGGAGCTATCAACTCATGTCTCCTTTAATAGGTGTCGCGAATGCTACGAAATCAGTACCTCTTTTATTTGCGTTTTTATTAGGCATTGTAGGTACACTTGCTCCTTGCCAATTAACAGGAAACATTAGCGCTATTACACTTTATGGCAATCAATCTTTACAAAAGAGATATGCCTGGAAACATATACTGTTATTCATTTTAGGAAAAATAATAGCTTTTACAACACTTGGACTATTAGTATGGTTCTTAGGAAAAGAGATTCAGCAAATATTAACTTTGTATTTCCCATGGTTACGAAAAATGATCGGACCTTTATTAATTTTAATGGGGTTAATGTTGACAGGTATTATAAAAGGAAAAAATCTCTTCTCAATCAAATTTATAAAAAAACAAAATGAAGTTGGCTCATTTTTACTTGGATTCTTCTTTTCCTTAGCTTTCTGCCCAACTATGTTCGTTCTATTTTTTGGAACGTTAATCCCTCTATCTTTCTCATATAATTATGGTTACTTGTTTCCGACATTCTTTTCGGTAGGAACAGCTCTCCCTATCGTTATATTAATGTTCATCATCTCCTACCTTGGATTAAATGGGGCACTACTTAAAAAGAGCCGAAAAATAGGAAAAAACATTCAACGTATAGCCGGTGTCCTACTCATTTTAATCGGACTTTATGATACTGCTCTATATTGGTAATACATCCAAAAGGTAAGCTTCAGTAAAATGAGCTTACCTTTTGGATCATTTTATTTATTCATTTTTTCTTTTGTTGTAGTTGGCTTAGCAAATTCATAACAAACGCCAGAAACAGTGGATCATTCTCTTTTTTAGGTGACCACTGCATAATAAGTTGTCGTGGAATTCTAATTTCTATCGGTTGCACAATGAAATCATTAATAATTTGCTTATGTAGTCCTGATACTGGAACAATTGTTATACCGTTAACCTGTAAAGCAAGTGCTAATGCTGAACTAATGGTCTCTGATTCCATCACTTTATTAACTACTATTTCATTTTTCGTCAAATATGGTTCAAGTACTTCTTTACAACCAGAAAGCGGCATAATAAAAGGATAATTTTTCAACTCTTTAATAGTAAGATTAGGTGGAACAAACTTTGAAGAAACCATAACATACGGATCTTCACCAATGACATCATAATGAAATCCTTGTATTAAATTTTCTTTTATAGAAATAGAAAAATCTGCACTTCCAGAAGACAACCAATCTAAAACTTCCTGATAGCTTCCCTCTCGAACTGCAAGCACATACTGACTGTGATCAAAATTACCTAATTTGATACACTCAGCCAAACAATATACAGTAACTGAAGGATAAGTAGCTAATACAATCTTATACAAGTTATTATTCTTCAATTTTAAAGCTGTTTCTTCAAGATTTTCATACTCGATTAGAAGTCGATCTACACAAATTAAAAATTCTTTTCCATTTTCAGTTAAAACAGTTCCTTGTCTAGAGCGATCAAATAATGTGATAGCATATCGTTTTTCTAATTTGTTTATGATATGAGTTATAGCCGGCTGTGTCATATGTAATTCCTTAGCAGCTAAACTAATGCTGTTCAAACGAGCCACGTATTTAAAAACTTTAAAATCAAAAACGTTCATTCTGTTCTCCTTATATAAAAAATATTTATATCATCTATAAATAAGCTTCATTATATTTATCAACTCACTTCATATACACTAATTATACATCATCAATATTACGAAAAAATAAACATATAAACATTAGAGGAGTGTTGATTAAATGAGTACTTACGTTTTAGTACATGGGGCATGGCAAGGTGAATGGGCATGGGAATTAGTAAAACCTCAACTAGAGGCTTTAGGTCACACTGTTATTACACTAGACTTACCTGGAAGCGGGAAAGATATGACTCCCTCCCAAAATATAACGTTGGATTCTTATGTTAATGCAGTAACAGCTACTATAAATCAACAAAATGAAAAAGTTATTCTTGTTGGACATAGTATGGGTGGAATTGTGACCACTCAAACCGCTGAACTTATACCAAATAAAATCGATAAATTAGTATATCTTTGTGCATTCTTACCACAAAATGGAGAAAGTCTTGGTAGTAAATTAAATGGAGAAACCGGACCACAATTCTCTATAAATGAGAATGACTTAACTGCAGAACTTATACCAGAGTTGATTGAACAAACATTTTTAAATGCTACAGAAGACGGTTCTATTAAAGAAGCATCTTTTAATCAAATGCGTCCTCAACCACTAGGACCGTTCCAACAAGAGCTAAAAATATCAGAAGAGAACTTTGGAACTGTAAATCGTATTTATATCGAAACAACTCTAGATAGAGCGATTCCGATTGATTTTCAGCGCCGAATGAATACAGAGACCCCTTGCACGAAAATAATTACTTTGGAAGCTGATCATTCACCATTCTTTTCTAAAGCGGCAGAACTTGTTAATTGTTTAAATGAATTAAGCTAAACTTCATTTAATGAAAATAGACACCCGCAGGTGTCTATTTTTTATGCTAACTAAGGATTGTATTTCCTTCTCTACATTTGCATACCCTTTTGCTTCATCTCCCACTTTTTATACAGTAGTACTGCACCAAATAAAAATACTCCCGCAACAAATGAAGCTACTGGTAACATCTTTATCATTTCATCTGGAAATACGAGCGGCAATAGTGGAAATGCATACGCTGCTGGAATACGTACTCCAACGATTTTTAATAAAATAAGCATTAATATCATATTTAATAAAGTGACTACAATCCATGAATCAATCGTAAAGTACAATAACGTTCCAACAGTTGCAGATGCAGTTAATACTAATATTTGTTTAAAAGCCATTTTTTCATTGTACATCGGCTTTTGAAGTGATTCATACACAACAACTAATATTGGTGGAATAACTGCTAATTGTTCATAACCAGTTATCCAACATAAACTGATCCATACGAAATTTAGTATTAGAAATACAGTCATATATTTATACTGTATTTGCACTTTTCGCTCAATACCGTTGTTCAATTTAAATATAAGAACACCTATCATTAAAATAAATGTTAAAGCAAATACCGCGATAACAAATGACCATTCCGTCGCATTTGTTACTAATGGTAATAAACCTGTCGCAATTGATGGTGCTAAATTGGATTGAATTACACGTAAAAACAGCATCATGAATACAAGCGTTAAGCTTACTTTCCCTAAATAGACTATATCCATTTGATTCACCATAAAACCTATCACAGCCGTTATTGACGGTGCAATAAAAATTTTATCAGGTTGTCTTAGCCACCCTGGCTCACGATATGCCCATAAAGCAACTGCCATCGCAGCTATTTCTGGCAAAATGACTTCCGGATCATTTAATAACACACCAGCTGTTACCATAGCTAAAATAAATAAAATAGCAATCGTATATGAGATAATTGTTTCTTTCTTTGAAATTACTGCATTCATTATTACATACTCCTTTTTGCTTATTACTCTCATAAAGTAAAACAATACTTTATATACCCTACTAAGGTATTGTATATTAACATCTTTTCTATTTCAAATATTTGTAGTTTTTTCATTATTTATCCCCCCATACACTTACAAAACAAGGAATGTTTATAGGCATTGACACTTATTAAAAGATAGGTTACAATAACTATACATTAGTAAGTAACTAATGTAATCGAATCTAACTAGAGGTGAAACAAATGAAAAACATTTTGTTCCGTATTAACGAATTATCAAAAAAAGAAAAAGCATCTGGATTAACAGTTGATGAAAAACAAGAACAACAAATGTTGCGTCAAAACTATACAAAAACATTTCGTGGAAGTTTAGATTCCATTTTATTAAACACAAAAATTGTTGATCAACATGGTCTTAACGTTACACCAGCCGCATTACAAGATGCTCAAATACGTTTAAAATTAAGCAAATGAAATCAAAGCTAAAAAAACAATCGTATAAAACATAAAAAGAGCCGGAATTCCTATTTAGAAATTCCAGCTCTTTTTATTATCTTTTCCAATTTCGTAAATGAGCGATACATCGCAATTCGCCACGACACAATCATTGCAAATGCAAGTAAGAAAAACATTCCGCTTAACTCTGCTAAATCAATTGATTGACTTAAATACGATTTTAACGCTACTCGTACAGCCAATAAGCCTACTAAAATAAAGATGAATGCTTTTGACGGTTTCATATATATATGTTCGTTTCTTATTTCAAACTTAGTTGTTTTAATAAGAAATATAGAGAAAATAAGTCCTATACTAATCGCCTCTACTATTTCTAACGATGTTAATCGAAACTCTGGTAAGAAGTACATCATTGCACCAGTACTCATAAAAATTGGCGGTAATATAATTTTCTTTTTCGTTACCGGTTTCTTCGCTGCTTTAAAGCGAAGAAACATGACCCCAACAGCCATACAAACTGCTACAATACTTGATAAAAGTGCTATCATACTCTCCCCCACACCTATCTATTTAAAAGACTTTTTGAGCAAAATCATAAACCAAACGAGCCCGATACTTATAATAACATGACCTAATCCAGCCATATGGCTTAAACCATTAAAGTCAGTTCCATTTACTTGTAGAAGCCCTCTCCATAGCATTGTAGCGACAGTAAAAATTACTCCTACATTATAAACAACAAACCACGCATGAAAACTCTTTGTTTCATGGACATGAAATACTTTAAATAGAGCCAAAGCGATTAAAAAGAAGACGAAGCCGAGCACTAATACGTGTGTATGCACTAATTGCAACATTGTGGATCCTTTAATTCCTTGTGCTTTCGAATACTCTCTTGCAAATACTCCTGATAATAAACCGATAATTAAGTAAATGAATGCTGCATTATATAATTTCTTCATTCTATTCCTCCTGCTGTAAACTTTCTATATTCGCTGCAATCATTTTACGCAAAGTTTATGAACGGAATATGAACAAAATATTACATTCAACTTTTGAAAATAAAAAAGCCATTCCACAATTAATAATTGCGGAATGGCTTTTCAACTTATTTTAAATCTTCTATTGAGAAAGCACCTGGAAGTAATTGCTCAACAGTCACTTCTTTTTCATCGCCTTTTACATTCATTAGTAAAACTGGCATTTTCGGTTCACAGAATTCAGCAATCACTTGTCTACAAGCACCACATGGTGAAATCGGTCCGTCTGTTTCGCCTGTAATAACTAAGTAACTAAAATCGCGCTCACCTTCTGATACTGCTTTAAAGATTGCTGTTCTTTCTGCACAGTTACATAAACCATAAGAAGCATTTTCTATATTACAACCAGTATAGATTTTACCTTCTTTCGTAACTAACGCTGCACCAACAGGAAATTTCGAATACGGAATATATGCTTTTGATAACATCTTATTTGCTTCTTCGATATATTTTTTCTTATCCATATTTTTTCCTCCTCAAAGTAAACGTAATTATGATTAGTCAGTAATAACTGTATGAACTAATTTAGGAGCAACTGCTGTTTCGGCGATAGAAATGTTCTCATAAATTTTAGCTTTTACATCTTCTACATTTTCACGGTTCGCATAGATTGTTACGAATGGCTCGCCTTCTTTTACTGCATCGCCAACTTTTTTACGTAACATTAATCCTACTGCTAAATCAATTTCATCTTCTTTTGTCGCACGGCCAGCACCTAGTAACATAGCTGCGATACCGATTTCATCTGCAACAATGTTAGAAATAACACCTGAAGCTTTTGCTGGTACATCAATTACATACTTCGCCTGTGGCATTTTTTCTGGATTGTCTACAATTGAGCTATCTCCGCCTTGATTGCTTAAGAACTCTTTAAACTTCTCAGTTGCTTTTCCGTTTTTCATAACTTCAATTAGCATTTCACGAGCTTCTTCTAATGTATTTGCTTTTTTCGCAAGTACGACCATTTGGCTACCTAATACAAGTACTAATTCCGTTAAATCTTCTGGACCTTCACCTTTTAACGTATCAATCGCTTCTTTCACTTCTAGAGCGTTACCAATCGCAAAACCAAGCGGTTGTGACATATCTGAAATAACAGCCATAGTTTGACGTCCTACATTATTTCCGATACGTACCATTGCATGTGCTAATTCTTTTGCATCTTCTTCTGTTTTCATAAATGCGCCAGCACCTGTTTTTACATCAAGTACGATTGCGTCAGCACCAGCTGCAATTTTTTTACTCATAATTGAACTCGCGATTAAAGGAATTGAGTTTACTGTTCCTGTTACATCACGTAATGCATAAATCTTTTTATCTGCAGGTGTTAAGTTTCCAGTTTGTCCAATAACAGCTACTTTGTCACGGTTTACAATATCAATGAACTGCTCTTTCGTAATTTCAACGTGGAATCCTTCTACCGCTTCTAATTTATCAATTGTTCCGCCTGTATGTCCTAAACCACGACCAGACATTTTTGCTACTGGTACATCTAAAGCAGCTACTAATGGTCCTAATACTAATGTTGTCGTATCACCAACACCGCCAGTTGAATGTTTGTCTACTTTAATTCCTTCAATTGCTGATAAATCGATCGTTTCTCCAGACTCAACCATCGCCATCGTTAAATCTGCACGTTCGCGATCTGTCATATCTTTAAAGAAGATTGCCATTGCAAGTGCACTCACTTGATAATCAGGAATACTTCCGTCTGTATATCCATTAATAAAGAATTTGATTTCTTCAGTCGTTAATTCTTTGCCGTCACGTTTTTTCGCAATAATATCTACCATTCTCATTACAATCACCATTCCTTTTTATATGATATGAATCTATTAAAATAATAAGCCTACGATTGTTGCTGATAAGAAACTTACTAATGTTGCACCGAAAAGTAATTTCAAACCAAATCTTGCGACTACATTCCCTTGCTTTTCATTTAAGCTCTTAACTGCCCCTGCAATAATTCCAATTGAAGAGAAGTTTGCAAATGAAACTAAGAATACAGATATAATCGCTGTCGTTCTATCTGAGAAATTAAAGTTTCCTTGTGCTAAATCTGTCATAGCGACAAATTCATTTGATACTAATTTTGTTGCCATAATATTTCCGGCATTAACTGCTTCATGCCAAGGTACACCCATAATAAATGCAAATGGTGCAAATACATAACCAAGAATTTCTTGGAATGAAATACCAATTACACCTTTAAATACTGCATTAATGAATGCGATTAAAGCAACGAAACCGACTAACATAGCTGCTACTGTAATTGCAACTTTAAATCCGTCTATAATGTATTCCCCTAATACTTCAAAGAAAGTCTTTTTCTCTTCTTCTTGTACTTCTAACATATCTTCTTCTTCAGTAACTTCATAAGGATTAATGATAGAAGCGATAATAAAACCACCGAATAAGTTAAGCACTAAAGCGGTTACAACATATTGTGGTTTTAATAACACCATATACGATCCAACGATAGACATTGAAACGGTAGACATTGCAGATGCACATAATGTATACATTCTTTTCTCTGGCAATAATCCTAGTTGTTTCTTAACTGAAATAAACACTTCAGATTGCCCTAAAATCGCAGAAGCAACAGCGTTATATGATTCTAGTTTCCCCATTCCATTTACTTTACTTAATGCTAGACCGATAGATTTCACAATAATAGGTAATACTTTAATGTGTTGCAAAATACCGATTAATGCTGATATAAATACTATTGGCATTAATACACTTAAAAAGAATGAAAACTCTTTTTGATTTACTAATCCACCAAATACGAAATTCACACCGTCAGCGGCATATTTTAATAGCTCTCCAAAACCATCTGCTATTCCGCTAATTAATATATTCCCTACACTTGTATTTAATAATAAAAACCCCAAAATGAATTGTAATATAACCATCGTTATGATTGGGCGATATTTGACTTTCTTTCTATCATTACTAGCAAGCCAAGCGATACCTAAAATCAATACGAGGCCAAAAATACCGATTAAGTATTTCATAAGCCGTTTCCTCCCATTCGTATCCGCTTACATTCTTTTCAATTGTTAAAGCAATAGATACACTTTACTTTGTGTATCTATTGCTCTTAACTTTATTAATGATTAGTAGTTATCTGTAGCACCTTTTGCATCATTTAATACGATTGCAACACTAGCACTTGCTCCAACGCGAGAAGCTCCAGCAGCTACCATTTTGTCTGCATCTTCACGTGTACGAACGCCACCAGATGCTTTTACACCAACGTTTGGTCCAACTGTTTTGCGCATTAATGCGATATCTTCAGCAGTTGCTCCGCCAGTTGAGAATCCAGTTGAAGTTTTTACGAAATCAGCACCGGCTTTTACTGATAATTCACAAGCGCGTACTTTCTCTTCATCTGTTAATAGGCAAGTTTCAATGATTACTTTTACAAGAGCTTTTCCTTTTGCTGCTTGTACTACTTCATAAATGTCTTTTTCAACAAGTTCGTTGTCGCCATCTTTTAAAGCGCCTACGTTGATTACCATATCAACTTCAGTTGCACCTTTTGCGATAGCATCTTTTGTTTCAAATGCTTTTGTTTCAGTAGTGCTTGCTCCTAATGGGAAACCGATTACAGTACAAACGTCTACATCATGTCCAGCTAATTCTTCAGCAGCTAGCTTTACCCATGTAGGGTTAATACAAACAGAAGCGAATTTATATTCCTTTGCTTCTTCGATTACTTTCATAACATCTTCTTTTGTAGAATTAGCTTTTAAAATTGTATGGTCAATTAACTTTGCAATGTTCATTATCTTCACTCCTCATATCTTTTAACAACTTCATTCTAACTCTTAGTTGAACAAATGTAAATACACTTTTGAAATTTTGTTCATCCTTTTTCAAAAGTAATTTTCTTGTAGTAAATAAAGCGCATTCTAACTAAGAAACACTTCATATATAAAAACAAAACTTTTATATTAACAATGGTAGTATGTATCTCAATATCCATAATTATTTTTAAAAAGGCAATTTGTATTCAAAAAACCCTCCATAATTCATACATAACAAAATAAAAGGCTTTCTCAAAATTAATATCTTGAGAAAGCCTTTTATTTCTAACCTTTTTGATAATGTAACAGTTCTTTAGCTGTATGCTGATCGATAATTAATACATTTGCATACCCGCCACGTAACGCACCATCAATTGCTTTTATTTTTCTATTACCACCTGCAACTAAAATAGAGCGTTTCTTTAATTTCAGTTCCTCTAACTCAATTCCAATTGTACGCTGATTAATCTCTTCGCTACTAATATTTCCGTCTCCATCAAAGAAACGTGAACAAATGTCACCGACCGATTGTTTTTTGAGTAAACTCGTTTCATCCATATCGAAATAACCTAATCGGAATAATAGCGCTTCGTCTCGCACTGTTCCTACAGTGAACACTGCAATATTCGCTTGTTTCCCCATTTCAATAATGTGATGAATATGTCGATCCTGCTCTACTAATTCTTTTGTCACTGCATTATCAAATATAACTGGAAGGGGTAGATTTCTTGGCGTCGTTTGAAAAGCATCTGCAAATAAAGCAATGGTCTCATTCGCATATGTATTTACACTAGAATGACTAATACCACCTTTTAACTGGACAACTTCTACACCTTTTACATGTTGCGGTACGATTTTTCTAGCGATTTCATACATCGTCATTCCCCAGCTTACACCAACGATATCACCGTTTTTAACCGTCTTTTCCATATACTCAGCTGCATATTTACTAATATACTCTGTAATCGTTGCATATTCTGGCACTGGTGAAAAAACGACATGCGCCTCTAACAAGTTGTACTTTTCTTTCAGTAAATTTCCAACGTTATCTAAATCAGCAAATGGATCGGCTATGCTAATTTGAACAAATCCTTTTTCTTTCGCGTACTTTAATAATCTAGAGATAGTCGGTCTTGAAATATTTAATTTATTAGCAATTTCTTGCTGACTATAATCTGATTGATAATATAATCTTGCAACTTCAACGCTTAATTGTTGTTTATCTTTATCCATAGTAACTCATTACATATCCTTTCCTGTATTTCCTTTTCGTTACAAGCATTATACAGCTTTATGCAAAAAAATTCGACTACCGAATTTTATCTAACTGAACTTCTACTACACTTATTATATACAAGGTAACTTATTGTGTAGATTTACAAACTCAATATAGATACGTTTGAAACATGTACATCGATTAATATTTAATTCATGCTTTTTCTGCAGTAACGATAACAAATCCGTTCAAAATGTACGAATCAAGTGATTTAACATAGAAAAGTTGTATATGAGGCCTAGGATATTAAAAACTGTTTTTTCTCATACCTATGGAATTTCCATCCGTTTTTCTGTAAGAGATTGAACTGATGAAGCAATAATTTTATTATCTAAAATACAAAAGCTCTACAGAACAAAGAATATAGATTATGTATCCATGGAGATGCAATCCCAATCTTCATTTTTATAATTGATTAACCAAAACAAGCCCCTTCGTCTTTCAATAACAATACTTTCCTGCATACCTGCAGTTGCTTCTCTCTCATTAATTCTATCATGTACACAAGCCCAATGAAGCCGATAAACGAGGTCGGCCTCATCCAAAATCTCTTCTGCACTGCGCAATCTTGTTTGTTGATAAAATTCATTAAAAGAACTACAATCAGAAACAAGTTTAATTGCATAATGACAGTCACAGATTTCTTTCGGAAATTTCAGTGTATTCACGAGACCAATTGACCAAAGTAAAACCCATTGGGCTTCATACTGCCATGCAATCTGTATCGCTTCTTTCACATCAGGTTTCTCTGAATTTAGGAAATTTCTTTCCTGCCTCGTTAATGATTCAATCACATCAAATTTGTTCAGCAGCCCCATGACAAACTCTTTGGAAATTTTCAAATCTCCTTCTTGGGCAACATCACAAGCATATTGTATGACAATCAACAAAGCTACCGCTCTCTTCGTAATCTCTTCTCGATTTCTTAACTGAATACTTGTCAAAGGAGGCAATTGAGGCAATCCTTCGATATATGGAATCCCTTTATCTTGCAGGTAGCTTATCGCTTTCTGTTTTCTTTTCTCCCCATCGGTAGAAGTATTATTCTGTCCCATTATTTTGTTCGTACATGCTTGAGGAGTAAATTCTGAAGGACCAGAGGATCCATCCGGAAATACAATTACTTTTCCATCATTCCCGATGAGAGTTCGATCAGGGATAAAACCAATACCGTTTACCTGATTAAGTAATTTAAGAAACAACTCCACGTATTCATCACTATAATCCTTCTTCGTCTCTATAGCAATTATAGTATTAATTACAGAAATTTGTGCCAAAACCATCCTCTTAAGATGTTCTTCTTGAAATTCAATTTGATCGTACATGTGCATCATTCCAGGAATATTATTGGAAAAATAATCAGGAGTTGATTCTTCAGAATCCACCCGAATAATAATTTTATTTTTGCCAAATAGTCTTTTCGATTGAATGGTATATTCATTTTTATTTCGTTCAACCTTGAATCCATTTTGGAAAACTTGAGTAATGAAACCTTCTACATCACTTGTATCATTCCTTGATGCAAATATCGTAAAAAACCTCAATTTTCTCCCTCCTCTAATTCCTATTTTCTTCTTAGCTATTAAATTTAGAAAAACAAAAGAACATAAACTATTTAATATATTAAACAGCCTTTTATTATGACTTGTTCTTCAACTAAAATCTATTTGATTGTCTTAGTTGTTATTATAAATAATTATACTATCCAGTTTGGAGTATTGCTAAATGCCCATCAACTTAAAGGAGCTATTTGCTTTTTTTAGTTTGATAGCGATGTGGTGCTACCTCTGTTTTAGTAGGTTGGTAATAGTTATTTTTTAGAATATATGTGAAATCAAAAAGCTTTGAACTGGATTTTTATCATGCATTAAACTTTAGAATTCATAAAATTTTTCTGTAGATAATTTACTTTATAACTCTATACTTAAATCCAGTATAAAACTTTTATATTCTACAGCTACTTAAATTGAGTTCCCTTACTATTACCTCTTTAACTGCATTTTTTGTTGCACTAATTATGGGATAGTCTGTAGATATATCACACTTCCCTACAGTTAGGTTACTTAGATTTTTTTGCTTCTTTGTTTGCTGCATCTATTAACTTAGAAGCTGTCTCTTACCTTGCACTACCTATACCAACTTCCATTTTTTCACCTTTATCTAAACCGCCTTGTATGATTTCCACCCCATCTTTTACATAAATCATCACTTTACCTACATTATATTGTACTGGGAAATCTTTTTGTCCACACTATAACCTACTTATTTTTCCATCAACTCTAAATAAAGTTTAGATAATTCTTTTAACTCTTCTGACTTTTTCTTCATTGACTTGCTGAAAATATGATAACATGTATAAAGTTTATAGAAAATGTTTTCCCTCCAGATTCCCCCTTATTTACTCTGTAATATTTAGCGTTTAAGCGATGTTCTACTCCCATAAACGCTCCAATAAAGTAGACCTTGCCGTATTACAAATAAAAAAGGATCTAATATTTATTTCATTTAAAAAATGTTTTAGACTATAGAATAAAGTATTAGACTGTTAAAAAATAGTTGTAGACTGAAAAGTTGTATTTGTGTTTTTAAAATAAATTTACGATATTTTGTCTCTTTCAATTAAAGAATTACTTACACTTCATTTTTTCTTAGTGGACCAACAACACGGATTAATTAAATATCAATAATTAAGATACCAGAACTCTAAAAAAAGGGGTGAGGATTATGATGAATAAAGAAATTCAAAAATTGTTTGATGATCTCAATTTATTTGCCAGACAGATCGCAAAAGTAAGATTATCAAATTTATCATTCGATGTATACGAATTCAAAGATAAACATGTGAAGCAAGTAGACTTAATATTTGCCAGAAAAAATCAATTTGATACTATTCAAGAGGCATTTTCTGCACTATTTAAAAAAGAATTGTTCGATGGAGAGGAATGGGATATTGTTGATGAACCAGACCCTTCAGATAAACAATGGCTAACCGCACTAAAAGATTTCTGGATTAACGCATACTATTCAAGAGTATGTAATAGCTTAGAGTTATTAAACAAAAATGATTTTATAAGTAGATTTAAAAGGGATTTAGCTGATGTGAATGTACCAGAACAAGTTATTAAAGAACTCTTAATTAGATTGAATCATATTGAAACAATACAAGTACAAAAGGGATATGTTTATGATTACATATTCGGACAATCTGATAGCCATTATTTTTTGTTTGAATGGGGAATATATGATTAAAATGATTACAACTATTATGATTATGAAGAAGCGCACTTAAAGTTATGGGGGCCGTCAATGAAATAACAGATAACAAAACAATCAAACTTTTTTATAAAATCTTTACACCACTTTTCAAGAAAGAACTCCATTTTAATCATTCCTTTTTCAAAATGGAGTCTTTGTGTTTGTCATAAAATCAAGATACATACAATATTTCGAATCAAAATTAAAATCAAACAGTTAACTTTTTTTCCTCCATAACAGTATCTCTATTCACTATTTTCAAGTAGAAATGCGATACTGTTGTAATGTAGTATGGATAGATCCAAAGAAACGGGATACCAAATGTGAAAAATCCGATGATAACCCCTAAAATAAACCATCCGATAAAACTTAACGATAGTAGGAATAAATCTAATTTATGTCCTTTCATCAGTTCTTGACTCTTTTTAATTGCTTCACTCGCCGTATATTCTGGATGATCTAACAAAATATAGTAAGCCATAGAATAAGAGATAAATTTTATAATACCTGGTACAATTAATAATACACTCCATAAAAGTGTGTATACAGTCATTAAAGTAGTCACCTTTATAGATCTAAACACATTACTTTTTCGAAATCCTTCAAATAACTCACCAATTGTAGTAGATTCTTTTTTCGCTAAACGCAATGTAACTTTAAGATACCCATAATTCATAATGCCTTGTGCACCTATTAAACAAATAAATAGAACAACGAAAACAAGTAAATAAGAAAAAGCACCTGCTGCATTTAACTTTTCGTCTCCTGAAATGGAAAAACTAGAATTCATTATTTCACTTAATAGGATACCAAGAAACAACAGTGGAAATCCTATAATTAGCATACAAACCCTAGAAATAATATGATAAAGAAACGATGACAATACCGCCAATCCCCATTTGTCTGTTAATGAAGATACGGCCGCTTTTTTTAAGCCACTAATCATTTTGATCCTACCTTTCAATTTTTTCCTTTTATATGAATTACTTTTACACAAGGAATAATAGCGTATTTTAACAAAATTTCCATTCTTACATAAACAGTTTTTTAGTTTTTATTCTTGTTCAATATGGTATAGAAAAAGATTAATTATTTACAAGACAAGAAGCTAGGAGATGTTACATATGAAATATTTTGTAATAGAAGATGATGAATTATCAAGCTGTGGTGAAGAGACAATATATGTTTTTGAACATAGCAAAGGAAAAAACAGTTACGACACGATTAAAACCTTGGAAGATTTTGCAGCAACATGCCAATTCATTGAACGAAGAAATACGCATTGGTTTTGGTATAAAGGAAAACACGTTAAAGATATGCCTATTTGGGAATTCGAACAAAAATTTAGAGCTGAACAAGAAGAACTGAAAACAATATCCCAAGAAGAATTCACAGAATTGAGAAACAGATATGCCCCACTTATTAAACCTATCGAGTTCCCTATTAAAGGAATCCGAATTGCTTATGCTTATGAACCAGAATGGAATGATGAATTTTTTGTTATGGAAACGGAAGAAAGTTATTTTTCCGTATATTGGTTTACAACGGCTTAATAATCGTTTTTATAACAAATCAACAGATTTCTTATCCGAAAGGACTTTCAATAAATACTGATTAGGTGTTTAGAAAGTTTCTTCAAAGTCAGGGTGTCTAGGCTTGGGTATTCCTATTACTTGTTCTCCACTGCTAATATGATGAATAAAGCGAAACTGTAATGAGTGGGGGATTCTTCATTCCCCACTCATTATTAGTTGAAACATTCAGACTTTTACGGACAGTTCCTCTCCTACCTATCTTCCTTGCGCTTCTCTAAATCTTGAGATGGGAATTTTATTGCCCGTTATAATACGGGATAAATTAAATTCCTATTCAATCACATCTTTATAAATGTAGCATTTCAGCCTTTACAACTTGAATATATTCCTGCAGCTTGCAAAACGCTTCCGTCAATTTCCCTGTTTCTTCTTTATGAAGAAAGCGGGCCTTGTTTCGTTCTTCCTCTATGACAAATAGCTGCGCGGCTGCATAAGAAAGACCATACTTTTCACATTTTCGTTTTATATCTTGAAAAAAAGAAGGAGGTACCGTCCCTGCTCCTGAGACAAGCATCTCATCTAGAGCTTGTTCCAATTCATCGATTATGCGCACTAACTCTATCATACAATGTTTCCCCTTCATTAAGTGTAATATTTATAATTTCTCCTACTTCTGTATATAAAATAACAGGTGTAACTACGAGCTTTGTTCCTTCCTGATAAGGATGAACTAGCATTCTCTTTACATGTAATGAGTCCAAATATATTTTTACAAGTCGAATCGTCCGCTCATTGTCTCGTTGTTTCATCATTTGCATTTGTAATACTTTCCCCTTTTTATCAATAAGAGGTATAATCCATTTTTGCTCTTGCTTCTGAAACTCCCATTCTTCCATCTCAGCAAATTCGATACAAAAGACTCCTTGTTTACTTGCCTCTAACCTGTTCGCTTTTACTTTTTTTAGTAGTTCTTCCCATGAGGTTATAAAGAGCGATTGCCACTCTGTTACATTTGTTTTTCCGTCTACTTCCCCTACTGTCTGTGAGCTAGATGACAATTGAAAATCGGTGTTAAGCTTTGCATGTTTCAATCCTAGAGATGAACGAGACAGTTCGTATCCCTTCCCTGCAATCCCCCATGGAACTTGCTTTTCATGGAGGTCCTCAGAAGTTGTGTTGCTCCCTTCATAAAACATGGGACGTGACTGTGTGTATGTGATCCACTTTTCCTGTTCTCGATTATAGAAATAATATGTCACACCAACATAACCGGACTTCGTTTGCCAGCCGGATGCGCCAAAGGCATGCAAAGTAAGCGGTGGAACTTCATAATATTCCGAACGAAACGGACTCTCTTGCAGACGGTGACGTTCTAACAACACAATGTATTCATAAATCGCGGACAGTGTTTGCCGATAGGATGCCATTTGAAAAGATGCATGTTTCATTCGGTATAGCCTAATATCAGTCCCTAGCTTACGAAATAAATTTTCTAACTTTGCTAGTTTCAAAGAACGCGCTTTTACAGAAAGTTGTTCTATTTCATAGATTGTTTTTTCTGTAAGACGTGTTAATCCAAAGTGAACAATTTGCTCAATCATCTCTTTGAAAATAGATAGCTTATCCGACTCAATAATAAGAAACTGTACCTGTTTCGTTTCATGCGAAATTCCTCTCTCTTTTTGATACCAATATATTGCTTCCGCCTTATGCCGGCATATTCCCTCTGCTTTACATGTACAAATCGCATCAGCTACCGATTCAGCTGTCAGAAAGCGAACCGTTATATCCTCTTCTGGAAAGGAGGCGATTAAAGCACCCTCTTCTTCCAAAACAAACTTTTGCTGAAATGTTTCGCGGAACATCATTTCAGCCCACATTTTTTCGGAGACAATATTGTGAACGTCCACATTCAAAAGGGCAGAGAAATCAACTTTTATGTTCTCCTCACCTTCGTACATCTTCTTTGCTTCTAATAAAGCCATAATGACATGCTTACAAATCGAGCGTGCTTCACAAGTGCAGGAGTAACTGCGTATATCTCCCGTAAACGTTACAGTAGTTTCATCATCAAGATGTATTTGCGCTGCACCCTCTTCTACGTCCATTTTGATATTTGTTGCAGCAGCCAAATCCTTCATTGCTCTCTTATATGTTCCTTTGTTGGACATGGCAATTAAATATGTTTCATCAATAGAGAAAAGAACATTTAAGAAATGATTGTTGCGATCCACTGTGCCAACCTCCCTGGTGTTAACGCGGCTACATGAGCACCGAGCGCCGCCATTTTTTTAGCTGCCTGTTTATCATAAAAAGGCTGTGCAGTCGGATCAAGAGAAGTAAGCACAATCAGTTTTGCTCCTGATTCTACAATCTTCATCGCTTCTCGGTACATTTCAGCGTAACTACCACCTTCATATAAATCCGTTACAAGCACGACAATTGTTTTATGAGGCATCTCGATTTTATTCGTTGCGTAGCGCAGCGCCTGAGCAATATATGTTCCTCCACCAAGCTGTACACTCATAAGCGTTTCCACCGGATCATCAATACGATCCGTTAAATCAACAACAGCTGTATCAAAGATGAACAAATCTGTCTTAATCGTCGGTAAGCTTGCGAAAATACCCGCCATAACTGCGCTATGGATAACAGAATCAATCATACTTCCACTCTCGTCTACTGCGAGGATTACACGCCATGTGCTAACATGTTTAGTGGCAGCGTAAAAGTACGGTTTTTCAATATGAATGGCGTTTGTTTCCTTGTCAAAATGCTTTAAGTTCTTTCGAATCGTTTTCTTAAAATCAAAGTTACGCATCGTGCGCACGCGGCTAGAACGATTTCGATCCGGTCTACCGCTTAATGCGTGCTTCACTTCTTGCTCTAAATTACGACGCAACTCCTCAGTGACTTTCGCTACTATACGTTTAGCTGTGTCTAATACATCCGGTTTTACATAACCTTTAAATTGTAAAATGCATTTTAATAAATTCATATTCGGTTCCATTTTTTCAAGCGTTTGCTTATCCTGTAATAGAGCTGTTAATTCATATTTCTCTAACGCATGATTTTCCATAATTTCAATGGTTTCTTTCGGAAATAACTCCCGCACTTTCGAAATCCAAGTCGGCACTGTTAGCTGAGAGGGATCTAAGGATCCACCGCGCTCTTCTCCGCGTTCTCTCTCGTACAAAAAGTCCAGCATCTCGTCCATTTCTCTGTATACAGGTTCTTCTTCCTGAAATGTAATTTGATCATCCGCATGTTTCCCAAGAACAAGACGCCAGCGATTTAAAGAAATGTTATTCTCCATCTTCTAGCCCCCGTCTCATTAAAATCCCCTTCGCTTTCCGATCTAACTGCATTACATACATCAGCATCTCTTCGGAAATTGGTTCTTCTTTTATTGCTTCTTCTGTAGCGCCATATAACTTGGAAATCTGTCTAGCAATCGTATCCACTTCAAGCGGCGTGAATTGACTGAATAAGAGGCGTAAATGTGGCAACACTTGTAGAAATATCTCTTCATCAAGTTCTTCTAGAACATGAGACATTCCGTTAAGCAACGATTCGTTATATAAAAAGATATCTTTGGCGCCAGCAAACAAACCATTCAAAAATATCGGAGCTTGCTTTTGCATATCACCGCTTCCATAAAAATACCCTTCTGCCACTTGCATTACCTCATCGATTTCCCGCTTTCCTAAAGTAGTTAACAGCCCAAATACTGCTCCCTCTACTTGACTTTCTCTTTTTTCCTTTTGCAAATAAAGCTCCAATGCGTCAATAAATTGCTGATCTGTAGGCTTCATTGTATACAAATCGATAAGCTTTTCTGCAATAATTGCTGGTTCGCCCCCATCTAAAACAGAAAATAACGAAAGTGCTTTATTCCTAGCGTAATCCGCTTGCTGATTTGCTTTTTCTATTTGTGATAAATAATAAGCACAATTTGCCATAGAAGCAAAATCTCCATCCTTTTGCACAGCTTCATCTATAAATTGGGTGTACATGGAAAAGTCGGAAAACAAACCACTTAAATAGGCTTCTAGCAATAAAAGGGCCACCTCTCCAGCCCGTCCCTTTGCCTTGTGTAGCTTTGCTCTTAGCATTTCCTGCGCCGCTTCTTTCACCGTTCCGCCATACACAGATATATCTATCAGAGCACTTTCTACTTGTGCTGAAAAACGATATTTCCAAGTTTCACGCATAAGATTAATATTCTGTTTTCTAGCTAAGTTTGGACCGCGTAGCTTCTCGCAAAATGGAACTCCTAAAAAAGCGAGACAATGAAAAAATTGACTTAAGCGCAAGTGCCTTTCTTTCTTGTATATGTCAAGAATCGTCTCCTGCGGTACAGTTGAACGGGCCGGTAGACGAAACGACCGAACGGAAGCACGAAAATCATGCACGAGCGGCGGCACATCTGCTTCTTTTGACAATTCCCCGCGCTTTGTCCCTTGCAAACTCTTCTGAAGCAATGCTAAATTATTGGCCGAGAATATCTCACCTTTCACAAATGTACTGCGCACTGCGTCCATTAATTCATACAATCCGGGTTGCATCTTTCCACGAAGCAGTGCAAGTTCACGTATCATTCGTGCAGCCTCAATCTCATCTGCCATTGATATTCCTTCTACCTTTAGCTGTCTAGCAATTCGTATCATAAATTGCTCAGCTACCGATTCATCGCTGTTCTCCCAAATATGTTGGTAAAAAGCAGGTGCAGGCATTCCGCTCTCATAGCCACGCATCTGATCACTTTCCAAAAAGGAATACGGCATAAGATAGTTTTTAGCATACAATTTAGGTAACGGGCTTTTCGGCAACTTTTTCTTTTTTCCTTCCAATTCAAGAAGCCCTTTCACATGAAAGCCCCCAGTAATAACGAGCACCTTGTCATACACTTTACGCGCTTTTTCAATTTCTTTTGCCATATGTATCTCCCTGGCTTCACAACCGTCTTCTGTCAACATCCCCTGCGTATAGTCCGCGCGTGTATAATAACAATAATGAAATAACTGACGGACAAACTCCTCGCTCGTCATATGAAAGCCTTGCAACTCAAAGTATTTCTCCCAAAACTCATGGAAATTTCGGCACCCGGTTTTTTCCGAAAGCATACGGACATATTGGCTATGCCAGAAATATTGCTCATCATGTTTCCCATTCTCTTCCTCATTTTTTGTTAAAAACACATATTCTTTATAAGGAAGATCAATAAATGAAACAGGAATGTTCTGTGCAGCGCCTTTTCGTAGCGCGACAAGTTCTGGCGAATAGTCGAGAAAGGGATAGTACGCACGGTACTTTCCACTTTCTCCTCTTTCAAGCACATTCGTTTTATCATCATAACTGCAATATATACAAATCGGAGCTTTACTATCTGCACTCACAATATGCGGAATAAGTGGGTTACAGTCTATCGGGCCTTCTATAAGAATTGCATCTGGTTTATAGCATTTAACAATCTTTTGTATATGAAAAGAGCACGCGGGACTATGATGGCGAATTGGCACGTATACGACGTTCCGATCTAAATTGTAAGCTCTTTGAAACAATGCATTTACTTCAGCTGATTGCGAGCTTCGAAAAACGACTTCCATACCTCTCCTCCTATTTGGCCTCGCGCCTTAACGATGCTTGTAAAATAACTGCGTAACTTTTCTAAATCATCCTTGTTTTCTTTCGCAATCGTCCCTGACAAATATCGAACAAGCGCATCCATTTTCACTTCTCCACTTCCATAATAGTACGCATCCATTGCACTTTGATAATATACAGATACCGCTTCTGCTGTACTCATAACAGAAGATGGCTGATCAATTCGTTTTCCTTCAGCAGTTACCCCTTCTCGAAGTTCATGAAAAACAGTCGCTAACAGCTGAACAACCGTTTGATCCACTTTTGGTTTGATGCCTGATGCCCTTAATAACCGCGTTACTTGTGACTCTATTATTTTTGCTTCAAGCTTTACATCTTGAATTGGATGTACCGTTTCAAAATTAAAACGACGTTTCAATGCACTACTCATCTCATTCACACCGCGATCGCGTGTGTTAGCCGTCGCAATAATATTGAAGCCAGGCTTTGCTGTAAGAATTCCTTGTTCTCCAAATTCCGGAATATTGAGCACCTTATCGCTCAGAACGCTGATCAATGAATCTTGCACTTCCTGTGGGCAACGCGTTAACTCTTCAAATCTAGTTAATATCCCTTTTTCCATCCCAACGAAGAGAGGCCCTGGCACAAGCGCCTCCCTTACAGGTCCTTTCGCAAGAAGAAGTGCATAGTTCCACGAATACTTAATTGTATCTTCCATCGTAGCGGCGGTTCCTTGCACAGTGTTACGGCTATTTCTGCATATTGCGGCAGTAAGTAGCTCACTCAGCATCGTCTTTGCAGTCCCAGGCTCCCCAATTAACATAAGTCCGCGATTCCCTGCTAATGTAACAATCGCTCGTTCCACAAGCGCATCATTCCCATAAAACTTACGGCTAATTTCCACTTCTTTTCCTTCCAAAAGAAGCGGTTCTTCTTGTCCGATAATAAACGTACGAACAGCACGCGGTGACAATCGCCAGTTAGGTGGTTTTGGAAACGAATCATTCGCTTCTAACGCATTCAATTCTATTTCATACAATTCTTCCATTAATGGTTTAATAGACTGCATATGTCATTTCCTTTCTTATCGCTTACTGCGCCAGTTTTCATCATGGCCAAGATTCGATTCTGTCGTCCGTTTTATATCATATAAAATTTCGCTAAAAAATCGTTTAGGTACTTGATTTGGCACAATGCGTCTCGCATCATCAACTTCGTCATAGGAGTATGAACCGCGGCTCACTGTGCCTGCTTTATAAAATTGAATTTCAAATAAGCATACATCGTCCTCTTCTTCATATCCAACAGGTGCACCTTCAAATGCAAGCTCCGCCCCTAATCCTGTGCGGGCGTCTTCTTTATAGAAAGAATAATACACACCAGCGTCTTCAACTGATCCGCGATTCCAACCGTACTTCGTTAACTTACCAAACAGCGACCGACCATTGATTTGAATGCCCCCAAACCTTTCCACAGTTACTTTCTCATCTTCCGCCGCCAGAAATACTTCGCGAACAATTTGCGGGAATGGTTGGATAACCTCATAATCTTCTAATTGTTCCTTCCATAATTCCCTTTCCTCTTTGGACAATTCTAGCGGATGGATTAGACCGATAACAGTGTCTGGCGTAAGTTCATGCTCTTCTTCGTCAACCGTATTGAATGTGCCGTCTTCCATATAACGAAAAGTCGCAAGCAACTTTCCTTCCTTATACTCGCCCCAAATAAGTGAGATAGCAAATTGCTGCATAATTGGATTTTCCACAAACAAAGACTTCCATGTATGTTGCGACCAATAACGATTAAGAGAAAGTGCCATTTCAAGACGTTGCGTTTGCATACTAATGATACTTCGAAGCTGTTTCTTTATAGATGATAACTCCATCTTAGCCTCTTCTGCTTTTTCCACATGATCTTTTGCATTTGGTTTCGGAAGCGACTTTATTCGTTTTCCTTCTTCTGTTTTTAACTCGATTTTCAGGTTGGGCGTTAAATAGGCAGTAAACATCCTACTTCCGTAATCAATTGTCTTTTCACCGCGTTTATTAAAACCAAGGTCCGGAACAAGCTGATCCTCTAGTTCTTCTTCTGTTATACCACGTGTTTTAGCAGCGAGACTCAACGCTTTTTTCGCAGCATTACGCACCTGTTTATGTTTATATTTGAATGCTATGGTATTAATCGTCATAAGTGCAAGATGCGACGAAGACAACGCCAACGCCTGAACAGCTGCTGCAGCGATAGCTCCGCGCATGCCAACAGCCCACTCATCAATCTGCTTTTTGAGCAGTAGCGCCATTTCATCATCACTATGAACGCTATACATCGAAAGAATACCGCGCTTTTTCGCCTCCGCTCCTTGAGAAATCCACAGCTGATAGATTGCTTGTATATTTTCTTTCAAATCTTGTTCATTTAAAGCTGCACCTATCACTTCCACCGCTTCCTTTTTCTCAATTACAGACTCCGATACATACTGCTGAAAATAAGCAAGCGGAAGCGTTGCATCCGCAATTACATCGGAATCACGAAGACGAATTTGTGGTTCAAATCCGAGCCACTGCACGAGTGCGTTTCTTTTTTGTGGTGTTAAAATACGTGTACAAAAAGCTTCGATACTTCCTGATACTCCTTCTAGGTCTCCATCGCCAAGCAGCGGAGCAAACTTCTCCATCAAGGAAGCATTTTTCTTTTCTTGCAAAGCTTCTTGCACAAGTTGTGTATATTTTTCAGATTTATAGTTTAAAAGTGTTTGCATTACATTTTCGCGTACGACTTTCTTTCTACTATTCAATTCCTTCGCTACATCATCTGCAGCTTCCACATCTTTTGTAAGAAACTCGACTGCGGCAGTACGTACTTTTTTAGAGGAATCTCCAAGACTTTGAATAAGAAGAGCACGCGTTTTAACCCCATCATACTTTGCTAGCTCATCCAAAATGAAAATCCGTTCATCTACAGGATACTCAGTAAATACTCCTGTCACATATGCCTGTTCTTTTACAAATAAACGAACGAGTGCTTCTTTTGCCTTACTTTCCTCCTCACTGTGCCGAGCAGCTTGTTTAACTGAATAATAAACAAGTTTCTCCTTCGATAAACCGTAGGATAGAAGATCTTCCAACATTCGTTCAAGCGAACCTTCCTTATGAGAATACTGTTGCAGAAGTTCATATAATTTATAATTATAGTCATTTCCAAATTGAAGTTTGAGTGCTGCTTCCCTCTTTACCGCTTCCTCTATATCCCAAAGGAGTGCAATTGCTAAAACAGACATTCCTCGGTAATTATTTTGCTGCTTTGAACTCTCAAGCACTTGCTTCATATCTTCAAATGATAATTTCCCAACTAAATAGTCACGATATGTATCGCGTATGTCAGATGATTCGGACTCAAGGGCAATCGTTAAAAATTCTTCACGTAATCTGTTTCGATTAAATTCGTATCCTTTTTCCGCCAAAAGCATCACCACGAAAAGATAATGACTTTGACTTAAATATTGCAGCGTACGCTGAACAAATTCTGGCTGTTCTTCCACCATACGAAGCAATAATTGATATTCATATACTTTGTCGGAGTTAAAGACGCCTAAATGACGCCATGTAAGACGATATGCGAAAAACCTTTCCTCTGAAACACCGAATTGTTCGCACAAGTTTAGACTGGTTTCATACGCTTGTTTATCAAAACCCCTTGTTCTTACATGATTTCCAAACTGATCAAGAACATGACACACATGATCCGTTGCATAATCCATAAAATTTTTAACAGAACGTTTCGCTAACAAGTCAATATATCGTCTTGCCACATTTGAATGCTGATAAACACGAAATAATAGGTGCCAGGTTACATCAGGTAAAGATGAACCAACAGAAACTTCACTATCAGATTCACCTTGAACGTATCTTTTCGCCAATTCTATCTTCTCTTGTGCCCCATCCAGTTTCAATATAAACTCCGCATGCTCTTGCAGCTCTTCCTCCAATAAAGAACTGTACGTAAGAAATCTCTCATAATCTGCATCTAGCATATGCAGAAGCAAAACCATCTTTGGTCGACCTGTTATAACTTGCAACTTCTCTTCTATGTACTTTGGATTCTCCCTTATTAATTCCCTAAGAAAAACATCCGCTTCATTTACAGAACGGGAAAGATTTGTTAAATACTTACACGCCAATTCTACAAGACTATCAAATGCAAGACCGCTTTTTTCAAAATAAACTTTTATATCTGGAAAACTCATATGTGAAAAGCGTACGAGAAGAACATTCAACAGTTGATCTTCAAGCAAGTAATAAAATAACCGAAAAAAACCTGCGTCTTGCTTATACGTTTCCCTAAAATCACTCATAAACTGCCAAGCAAAATCACTACGTTTATTGTCACGAATTGTCGTTTGTTCTATATGCTTTAAAATTTCTTCATCTCTCGTCTGCAAGTAACGTAACGCTAATTCTTCTTGTTCCCCTGTTATATTAAGATGTTGAAACAACTGATATGTACTGACTGCCATCTTCTCTGCCTCCCTAGTTCTTTTATAAATTCATCGTTATATCATTTATATATGATAATAACCATCCTCTCGTATGTCTGAAATTTCAGATACAGAAATACGGAATATATTTACATTATTAGTATATCATATCAACCTAAATAAGAACGTACGTTTCTTTTAAAAACTTCATATTTATTTAAAACAATCATTGAAAATTTGGTTTAGAGATAAACAAAGTAAGTACTGAATGTTTTTATGATATGTATTAGACTTAAGATTTCGGCAAAAAATTCGAGCACTGCATTCAAACGTAATTTAATGAATAAAAAAGACGCCAATTATAGCGTCTTGAACTGTACCCCGGGGATATGCAACGCTATCTTAAATAGATTTTCTGGTTATAATACAGGCCCATAAAGGAGCTGTTTTATCCCACTTTTATTTTTATTTGTAATTCCATGCTATTTCTACTACTTCTTCGGGAGTCAATTCTTCATCATTCCAAAAAATCAAATCACTTGGAGCAGGGTGAGGTACACCAGAGTTATTAAATTGATGAACATAGTTACTGTGTTCATCCTCAGGTAAATCAAGATCATAAATTTTTTTTACAAGCTCAAGCAGTTCTGTTTTCGTCAATTTACATATCAAATTTTTCATCCTTTCATTTAATTTATAACCCTTTGTTCCCGAAATGGTATGCGGGATCTAAAACATTTTGATGTATTTTAGGAGATACAATCATTAGATTATAGACATCTCCATCTTTATCAATAGACAGTTTATGATGCAATATATATTTATTATGGTTACCATAATGTTCCGTTCTTGGTGAGTAAGGAGCCTTACCGTTTTTCATAAGCTTTTTTATATCCATAGGACTAAATTCTCCAGCATAACTTGAATCAGCAAGTGTTTTCCAAAATTCCTCTCTAAAATCATCAAATGATTTAAATTCTTTTCCGACTAATTTGTCTCTAACTTCTTGCGGAATAATACCAATATCACCATCATTATACATTAACTTCTATGATGTATAACCTTCTAATGAATTAAGCTAATTCTCCTGTTTCGGAGGTTTGGATAAAAATATCCTCCTTGAACATAGGCATTTTTTTATTCATGAAGAAATATTACCGCAAAGCTACATTGATAAAACACACGGCAAATTTATTTATCAAATTACAAATCCAACTCTCACAAAAAACAGGATAAAAAAATAAACAGCAGAACTAGTCCACTGTTTACTTCGCCACGCCTTCATGTAATTTTTCTGTATAATCTTTTACATCTTTCCAGCTATCTTTCGCTGTATGTAAATCTTCTTTTATAAACGTAAATTCTTCAGGGCTGATTCCTTTTACGTTTTGCAGTAAATTATTATATTTTGCCCCTACTGTATACCATTGATTTGATATATTTTGCAGTGCTGTAATTGCTGCATCAATTGTTTCAGTCATATTTGTTGTTTTATTTTTTACATCTGTCAATATTGCCACTTCTGCTTGTGCGCCAGAAATTCTATCTTTTAAATTGGAGATTTCTCTTTCTGCATTTGCGATATCTTTTTTCGCAATCGCAATCATCGGTCCGCCAGCAAGACATGTTATTAGTGCTACGCAAAGTACGCCACCAGCAATGACCATATCATTACTCTTTTTGATTGAATCGTTATATGTATTTATTTGTTGCTCTAGAGCTGGAATGCCAGCATTCGTACTTGCTAAAATTGCTGTTAATTGATTTGTATCCTCTTTAAAACTATTTGTGTCTTTCGCCATTCTATCGCGAAAAGCTTTCAAATCCCCTAATAATACATCTACCTCATTTTGATTTTTTACAATATCAGCATACAACTTTTCTAAATCCGCTTTTAATTTTCCACTATCCTTTTGTTCAATCGCTACTAGCATGCTATTATAATACGCTTGAAAAGTATTATTGTAATTAATAATATTTTGATCTGTTTTCATAATTTGAGGCTTCATATAATTTAACCAATACGCTGCGTTAATTTTTGCATCTCTTTGGTGCTGAATCATATTTCCTTTAAACTCACTATTAATGGAACTTATTTTACTCAAATCAGTCTCTTGCTGATTTTGAATTAATTTTGCATATGAATCCATTGCAAATATGCTCGATGTCGTTTGCGCCATAACATCTTGGAATCCAGCTGGCCCTAACGAATAATTTTCCGCACTTTCTTGCAATGTTTTTACGTTTTGTTCTGCTGCAAAAGGATGTAAAGGAAATGCGTTACTTGTTGCCACTCCAGCAATCATTAACGTTAAAAGACATTTTTTATAAAATCGTTTCTGCATACTCTTCACCTATTTTCTTTATAAGGGTATAAAAAGCTCCTGCTCACAACTGAACAGGAGCTTCAAATCACTCATCAATACTTAACGCTCTAACGATTCGTATCCGATTATGCTTTTTTCGTATCTACTACTTTAATATCTTCAGCATAAATCTTTTCTGCATAGTCTTTAATGTTTTTCCAGCTATCTTTCGCAATGTTTAAATCTTCTTTAATGAAAACAAGGTCGTTTGGACTAATTGAATCTACATTTTGAAGTAGAGAATTGTATTTTGATCCCATTGTGTACCATTGATTTGAAATGTTTTGTAACGCTGTAATTGCAGTATCAATTGTATTTGTTAAATACTCCGTTTGTGTTTTGATGTTCGTTAACCCAGCTACTTCTAATTGAGCAGTTGTAACTTGTCCTGTTATTTTTTGAATTTCAGCTTGTGCATTATCAAGCTCTTTCTTCGCTAATACGATTCCAGCTGTACCACCGCCTACAGCTGCTGCACCACCTGCAATTAATGCGACTCCTAACGGCGTTCCTGCACCTGTAGCGATAACTACTGCACCACCGATAATTGCAATTGGGCCTAGTGCTGTCGCAACAGATGAGCCGATAATTATTGCATTATATTTACTAATTGCTTCATTGTACGTTGTAATTTGATTTTGCAGAAGCGGAATTCCAGCATCTTGACTAGCTAAGATAGATGTAATTTGATTTGCATCACCTTTGAAGTTTTGCGTATCGGACGTCATTTTGTTTCGGAATTTCTTCAAGTCTTCTACTAACTGATCTACTTGCGCTTTATTTTCATTAATACTACTTGATAATCTAGTTAAACCTTTCGTAAGAGTCGCTTTATCTTTTGCATCTACCGCAGCAACTAAAGTATCATAATAGTTTTGGAATTTCGTATTGTAATTAATAATATTTTGATTCGTTGAAATAAGCTGTGGTTTTAATACATCTAACCATTGCTTCGCATTTCCTCTAGCTGTATCCTGGTGCTGAATTACTTTCCCTTTTAAAGCCACATCAACAGACGATACATTACCAAAGTTAACATTACCTTGTTTAATAATTGTTAAAGCGTACAGATCCATTACTAAAGCGTTTGAACCTGTTCTTTCCATTGCATCTTTTAGGCCTTCTGGTCCTAATGAGTATTCTTCATAGTCATTATAAGCTTTTGCTACCGCATGAATTGGAGCTTGTTTCACTGTACTTTCAGCTGCATACGTATGAGCTGGCATAATGTTTCCTGCTGCAAATACTGCCATAAGTGCTGATAGAGCCATTACTTTATAAGGTTTTTTTGTCATTTCTCTTCTCTCCCTATATCGTTACTTATTTTTAATGTACTTCAACGTTTGTAACGTAATCTTCAAATTGATTCGTTTGTTTATTCATTTCATCACTTACTTTTTTAATTTGATTGAAATGTTTTTGAAGTAAACTACTATCTGTATACGTGCCTTCTTCAACACTCTTTTGAATTTGGATCATATTATTGTTTAGAACTTTCCAATCCGTTAATAACGTTTCTAAAGTTGAGATTTGACGATCAATTAATTCTGTAAAGCTACTTACTTGATCTTCAACGAATGTAATTTGTGTCGCCTCTGCTTCAGTTTGTGATAACTTTTGAATAAGTGGTAGTAGCTCTTTTTGCTTTTGCTGAATGCGAAGAGCTGCTTCTCTCGTTTGACTATCTGCAGCATTTACAATTTCATTACTTAAAGTACCGATAGAAACGAAATCAATTGTTTTCGTCTGCGCAGTTTGATTCGTAATTGTAAATACTTGTTTACCGATATTAATAGAACCTTTAATAATTTCTTGAGGCCTATTCAAAATAGTCGTTAATTCAGCTTGAATTTCCCCTTGAATTCTTTTAATATCTTCTCTTAATTTCACAATATCTCCACTTGATCCTTGCAGTGTTTTTATTGCTTCATCAGCTTTAATTGATAAGTTGCTACTATCTTTGTCTAATACCGTTTTAAATCGATTTAACTCTAATAAGTCTTGCTCCATACTCTCTTGGATGCTTTGTACTTGCAATTGTAATTTTCCATATGCACTTGTAAAATCTGCTTTTGCTTGTTCATCTTCATTTATGTTTCCTGCTAGTTCATAGAGCTTACTATAATAACTATTAAATCTAGTACTATATCTCATCATCTCTTGATTTAAGTCGATTAGCTTCGGATTATATTCATCAATCCACTCTCGTACATTTGCCTTTGCAAACTTTTGATGATTCGTCAAACTACTCATCGCATTCACCTTAATGTCTGGCTGCTGTAAAATAACTAATCCGTATGCTTGTATAAGTGGTGACTGTGACCCTAACATTCTAATTGAATTGGATAATGTATTTGGAGCAATTACATTTTGTGCATATACTGTTTTCACTTCTGTTTTCCCCTCTTCAGCGTAAGCGCTTACAGGAACAAAACAACTCGTAGATACTGCTGTAACCAATAACCCTGTAATTAAAGTCTTTTTCACTTTAACTCCTCCTATGTATTAGCAACTATTACTATCGCATTTTATTATTCTGTTTTCTTGCATATAGTTTGAGATGGTTAAAATAGAGAACGTTCTCATCGTGACTCACGTATGAACCATCTCTCCCAACTTTTATTGCTACAGTACTTACTTATTGTTATAAAACATTTCATAACTTTTCATATGTGGTTAGTATGAATAAGGTTGTATAATTTTTCTATCTCAACACCATTCCCACATTTGTACAGTGAATATATTACACGGAAATACTATTCATTTTAAAATAATTTTCGTACAGAATTATGAAATTTCGTTTTGTTTTCATGTAAGTTTTGTACTGTAAGGTCATTTAAACACAGCTATTTATCTATCGTAAAGAAGTATTTTCATTCCCTTTATTTTCAAGCTTTCCTGTCCTTATTTCAAAATATAATCCGCTTCACTTTTTCAATTGAAATATCCATATATCACAACAAAAACCTCTACTTATTCATAGATGCAAAAATTATATCAATATAACTTTCAGACCCATATGCAATTATGCATAGTGTATACACAAAAAGGATAGCTTCACTTTCGTAAAGCTATCCTTAAAAAACCTTCTTACTTTTTCAAATGATATGGAACTGTCGTAATAACAACATTTCTTTTATAAAGTAAATACGCACGAATGAGTAAACTAGACTGGTTATGAAGAATGTTATGCCAACCTTTTTTCGGTATGAACTGTGGTATAACGACCGTAACTCGGTAATTTGATTCACTCGCTTTATATTGCACTGTATCAATAAACTTTGTTAGTGGCTGAATAATACTTCTATAATGAGAATGTAACGTAACAAGTCTTACTTCAGGTTGCCACTTCTTCCATTTCTCTTCAAATTTCTTTTCCTCTTCTCTGTCAAAAGCAACATATACAGCTATAACTTGATCTGCAGAAAGAGCCTTCGCATAGTTCAATGAATTTTCTACTACATGCGTCATACCAGCTACAGGAACGACAATTACATTTCCCTCAATTGGAACAAGTGGTTCACAAGTTTTTAAACTTAATTGATCGCCCACTGCATCGTAATGCTTCTTAACTCTATGGAACAAGAAGATGATGGCAGGTAAGAAAATAAGGATTGACCAAACTTGTGCAAATTTAGTTAAAAAGAACATGCTCATTACGATAAAACTAATAATTGCACCAATTAAATTAACCGTTAATCTCAAAGCCCATCCTTCAGGTTTTTCACGAAGCCATTTTAATACCATACCCGTTTGAGAAAGTGTAAATGGAATAAATACACCTACTGCATATAACGGGATTAAATGTTCTGTTTGCCCTTGGAAAGCTACAATTAAAATAATCGAAGCTATCCCAAGTATAATAATACCGTTTGAGTAACCTAGGCGGTCTCCTCTAATCGTAAACATTCTCGGTATAAATTTGTCTTTTGCAAGGTTAACTGCTAATAGTGGAAATGCAGAATAACCTGTATTAGCAGCAAGAATTAATATTAAAGCAGTTGTACCTTGTATGAAATAGTACATGAAATTACGTCCAAAAGTTTGTTCAGCAATTTGTGAAACAACTGTTACTTCCTTACTTGGATTAATTCCGTAATAATAAGCTAAAAAGACAATTCCTGAAAATAAAACGGCAAGTAATGCACCCATTGCAAGCAATGTTTTCGCTGCATTGTTAGGTGCAGGATCCTTAAAGTTTGGAATTGCGTTAGAGATTGCCTCAACACCTGTTAAAGCCGAACTACCCGATGCAAATGCTCGTAGCAGTAAGAACAAACTAATTCCCGCAACCGGCGTTCCAATTGGCGTGTGTAAAGTCGGTGAAACGTGACCAGTTAAAATATTGTATATCCCTACCCCAATTAATATAAATAGTGCTAAAACGAATAAATAAACAGGATACGCTAAAACGGAAGCTGATTCCGTTACCCCTCTTAAATTTAAAATAGTAATAAATATAACAAATATAATCGCAATGATTACATTATGTGCATGTAAACTAGGAAAAGCTGATGTGAGCGCATCTGTACCTGCAGACACACTTACTGCAACAGTTAAAATATAATCGACTAATAAAGATCCTCCAGCTATTAACCCTGGATTCATCCCTAAATTTTCTTTTGATACAACATACGCGCCCCCGCCATGCGGATAAGCAAAAATAATTTGACGATAAGATAAAATAAGGGCTGTCAATAACACTAATACCCCAACAGCGATCGGAATTGAATACCAATAAGCAATCGCTCCAAGACCTGCTAAAGCAATTAAAATTTGCTCTGGTCCATATGCAACCGATGACAATGCGTCAGAAGATAAAATGGCTAACGCCTTCGTTTTATTAAGCTTCTGCTCTCCTAACTCAGTTGATTTTAACGGTCTTCCAATTAAAAATCTTTTAATAGATGAAACCAATACTGTCCACTCTCCAATAATTTTGTACGAACGATGCTGCTTGTTACAGCCAGCAAACTATTTCTTCAGAAAACAAAAAATGTCTACAAGCCATAGCGAAATAGACTTGTAGACATTATTTTTTTTGTCGCACAAGCTCCACCTTCCTTCTCAATATAACGCTTACGAGGTTAGCTGTCGGATTCGGGCCTATGAGTAGCCCTACCTTTTTCAAGGATTCACCCCATCGGATTAAGAACTAATCCGTAAGAACGGGTCCCCCGTACCATGCGGTTTCAGCGATTTAGAAAATTGAAACTGTGGATTATAATACTCCTTTATTTTCAAAATGTAAACAAAAATTTTGAAAAAGAAAAAATTTAAAATGATTGCGCATAATCCGCCGGTAAATATACATAATGAATACTAAAAAATCGATAAAGGAGACCCATATGTCTAAAGAAAAGAAGCCTATTTTTTCCGATTCCTATTTAGATGCGTTAGCAAATGAAATTAATCAATTATACGGTAAACGTGAACAGGAAATAAATTTGACAGATAGAACGAAAAGAAATAAATAATTTGTCATAAAAAAAGAAAGCAATACACTTATATATTGCTTTCTTTTTTATTTTTTCATACATCCAATTCTATTTCTGACCTGTTAAAGGTCATTTCTTCATACACTTTCAAATTTTGATATACTGCCCCTAATAATGGTGCTTCTATAGAAAATTGTTCTGCTACATCTAGTAAGTATCCTTGTAAGTACTTCCCTTCAATGGACGAACCTTTTTCCATATCACGCTGCATCGATGACTTCATATCATACGAAATTTTATCAATTGTTTTCATATGTTCCTGGGCAATACCATCCTTAACTGGAGCTTTCATAGACCTCATGATTTGCACACATTCTTCAAATAAGTTTCGGATAAATTCGTGTCCACCTTCACTTTCACGAATCGGTCCTATTGGTGCACGCATTAATGTCGTCACACCCGACATTACAGTAATAAATAAATATTTATGCCACATATCTTGCGTAATATTTTCACTTAAAACAAAACTAGATTTCGTACCTGCAAATGCTTTAGAAATATGCTTTATTCTCTCTGAACCTTGAAGCTTGATTTCTCCAAACAGAAGTCTGTTGGCAGCACTCGTTTGTACAATTTCTCCTTGATCGTTTAACGTCGTCTCGATAAAGCATAAACCGCCAATTACTTTTTCCACGCCAAATTCCTTTTGTAATTGTGATACATGAGCGATACCATTTAACAATGGAATGATGACAGTTTTTTCGCTAACATAGGGCTTCAAATCTTGAATTGCCTCGTTTAAGTGATACGCTTTTGTTGAAAATAAAATGACATCAAATGGAGCAGTTCGATCTTCTTTCGTTATTAATTTCGGTTGGAAGGAAAAATCCCCATTAACACTTCGGATTACAAGTCCTCTTTCCTCCAATTGTTTTTTCCGTTTACTACGAACAAGAAACGTAACATCTTCCCCTTTTTCGACTAATCGGCCACCAAAAAATCCTCCGACGCCACCAGCTCCTAATACTAAAATACGCATACAACATCCCCCTTTTCAAAATACAATTTTATAACGTGTAGTATACATAACATTATACATATCCTCTACTAAATAACCTGAATTTTCATTCTTAATCAAGTATAAAACAGTGGTTATTTTCAAATAAATTTGGGCATGTTGTTTTTATAGCATATATGAAAGGAAACAATGTAAATGGAGGCAATACAGACAATCGAGGAAAAAGATGTAGCAACAGCTATATTTCAATTTATATTCCCGTTTTCTTTTAAAACTGGATATGAACAAAATATGTTCCCTTTCTTACAGAAAAATGATTTTCGCCCTTTTCGACTCGATCATCTTGAAAATGAAAATACATACTACGGAAAGTTTCAAGTTTCACATCAAAATATGGAAGCATATTATCTTTCATTTACAAATAAAATTCTATTTCCTCACTCAGAGCATCAAAAAGGATTACAACGCTATTCTAAAGACCTTAACTTAACTGGACATTTAACAACAAATTTGATTTCTGTTCCATTCAAGATTCATTCTATTGATGTAACACTTTGCCCTTATGAGCTTGGCTTCTTAACAATTCGGACAGAAGTAGAAACCGCTCCAAACATGACATTATCAGAAGCAATCGAATTCGCCGCCCGCTTCCGTGTACTTGAAACTAAAAATGATACAAACGAGACTATTTGTATTGAATGTAACGGAAAACAATACTCACAAGTGGAAAAACTTATATTCGGTGATTTATTTCATGGTGTAACAGACTTCTTTGAGAAAAAGAGATTGCGGAGCTCTTACTTTCAAACCTTTCCTTTCTTTGAAGACCAAAGAATGTATGTACAAACTTTATTATCCGTGAATAAAGAGTCAGACCTTCATATAATCGATGTATACCGAACTTCCAGTCTTTCCGGATTAACAGACGATGGCAATCCGTATATTAGCGCAAATAACATCCCTTATATTCAAGATTATTTAACAAAACATTCTTATCAAAGATGGGCTCCTAATCGCTACTTTGTTATGGAAGAACATATTTTTACATGTATAACAAATGAAGGTGAGCAAGCAATCGCTAAACTTGCTAGTCAAATGTACGGGGAGTTTTATTACGCTTTGTTATTAAATCTATTTCATAAAGTTGTTTTATTAAAAATGGCAAACGCTTATGCTGAACTTAACATTGAACAAGATACAAATGAAATAGAGAAATTAATTTATTCAATCAATTCATTTACAGCAAATTACTTCTCTTTAGAGTTAGTATCCCAATCACAGAGTGAAGATATTTTCTTCCGCTTAAGAAATCTATTTAACATTGAAGTACTATACTCGAATGCAAAACAAAATCTTGATAGTTTGTTTAAATATCAAGAAAATGTCGCTTCTAAAAAAGATAGCCTTTTACTATTAGTTTTAACGCTCTACTCTGTAGTAGGCCAAATGTTAGGGTTTACTATGATTGATCTTTTAAGAAACACCGATTCAAACAAAATCTCGTCGCCACTTGAATTTTTCGCGCTTTTAATAGCAATTAGCGGCATAGTCATTTCACTTATTTTAGGCGCGCAAAGTTTATACCAATGGAGTCTACAACATAAACGAAGAAAAGCATGGGTAAAACAAACTGTACTTTCTGCTGTGAAAGAGAAAGATGATAAACATTAAAAAAGATTATTTTCATTTACTGAAATTTTCATCGGTGATTTTTCGAATATATCGACTTACCGACAAAAAACGACAAAAGACAGAACCAGATAATATCAAAAGGGTACTCCAAAATGACGTTTGGAGTACCCTTTTTTATTACACAAGTTCAACTTACTTCCCTGCTTCGATTTGTTCTAATGCAGCAGCTACTTGTTCTTCAGTTAATTCATGTTGTACTACGTAGCGGTTACGTGGGCTTACACGACATTCATGAGAACATGCACGTAAATATTTCGCTTCGTTTTCTTCAGAACATAAAATTTTCTTATTACATTCTGGATTTGAACAGTTTACATAGCGCTCACAAGGTTCACCTGTAAAGTGATCTTTACCAACAATAACATGTTCTTTTTGGTTTACTGGTACAGCAATACGCTCATCAAACACGTAACATTGTCCATCCCAAAGCTCGCCTTGTACTTCTGGATCTTTTCCGTACGTTACAATTCCGCCGTGAAGCTGACTTACATCTTCATACCCTTCACGAACTAACCAACCAGAAAACTTCTCACAACGAATTCCACCTGTGCAGTACGTTAAAATCTTTTTACCTTCAAGTGTTTCTTTGTTTTCTCTAATCCAATCTGGTAATTCACGGAATGATTCGATATCTGGTTTAATTGCACCTTTGAAGTGTCCTAAATCAAACTCATAATCATTTCGTGCATCAATAATAACTGTATCTTCTTGTTTCATTGCTTCATAAAAATCTTTTGGCTCTAAATACTTTCCAGTTATTTCGTGTGGGTTAATGTCATCTTCTAGACGAAGTGTAACTAACTCTGGACGAGGACGCACGTGCATTTTCTTGAATGCGTGCCCTTCTTCTTCATCTATTTTAAATACGATACCGTCAAAGCGTGGATCGTTGTTCATTGCTTCCATGTATTTTTCTGTTTGTTCTACAGTTCCAGAACAAGTTCCGTTAATCCCTTCTTTAGCTACAAGGATTCTTCCTTTTAATTCAAGTGAATTACAAAATGCTAAATGCTCTGCAGCGAATTCTTCAGGGTTTTCAATTGTTGTGTACATGTAATATAGTAATACTCTGTATGGTTTTGTAGTTGCCAATGTATTTCTACCACCTATCTAATTTTTAAAATCATGTATAAGTTAACGTTCATATCAAAACATATATAATAAGAAAATGTATCCAAAGTTTTATGCATCCCATTTTCTTCTCTTTATACTATTTTCTATAAGTTAACAAAAATAAAAAACAAGATTACACATCAAAACACTATGGTTATGTTGAAATCCCAATATATTATATATCATACAAATCCATTTCCATCAATTAATATACTGTATTATAGGCTTTATGTTCACATAAATTTCAAAAATAGCCCTTTAATTCATTATGCTTCCCCACGTCATCACACCATAAACTCCCAATTTTTCATAACACGACACCATCTATTGTAGCAAGGCATATAATTTGCACTAAGGAAACATTTATGTTCAAATAAAATTATCAACTAATACATTTAAATGTATTGAAATAATGAGCAAGAATAAATACAATAATTTCATCAAGTTAACATTTTAAAGGGGAAAACTACTATGAATAAAGATATATCAAAAGATGAACAAGTCCCTTCTCAAAGTACAACTGTTCAATCAGCCCATTTAGCATTAAGTGGACAAACGAAAGGCTTAAAAAGACTATTACCATTCTTAGGCCCTGCTTTTATCGCTTCAGTCGCTTATATTGATCCTGGCAATTTCGCGACAAATATTGCAGCTGGATCACAATATGGATATTTATTACTCTGGGTAATTCTTGCTTCTAATTTAATGGCGGTATTAATCCAAACTTTATCCGCTAAATTAGGAATTGCTACAGGTAAAAACCTTCCTGAAATCGCTCGAGAAAACTTCCCAAAACCTGTTTCCATCGGTTTATGGATTCAAGGGGAGCTCGTTATTATGGCGACTGATTTAGCTGAATTTATTGGAGCGGCACTCGGATTGTACTTATTGTTCGGGATTCCAATGTTACCAGCCGCTTTAATTACAGCTGCTGGATCATTTATTATTCTTGAATTTCAACGCAGAGGCTTCCGTCCATTAGAAGCTATTATAACAGGAATGATTTTTATCGTTGTTATCGCTTTTGGTGTACAAGTCTTCTACGCAAAACCAGAATTAAGCCCTTTACTTTCAGGACTATTTATTCCAAAATTCCAAGGCGTGGATAGTATCTTATTAGCAGCTGGTATTTTAGGCGCAACAGTTATGCCACATGCAATATATCTACATTCCGCCTTAACGCAGCGCCGCGTAGTCGGAACAAATGATGAACAAAAGAAAAAGATTTTCCGCTTCGAGTTTATTGATATTATTATCGCAATGGTTATCGCTGGAGCAATTAATGCAAGTATGTTAATTGTTGCTGCTGCACTATTCTTTAAAAACGGCTTGCATGTTGAAGATCTTGATGTTGCTTTTAACCAATTTAGTAACTTAGTCGGTCCTGCATCCGCTGCTTTATTTGGAATCGGACTTTTATCAGCAGGTTTATCTAGCTCTTCAGTCGGGACAATGTCTGGTGACATTATTATGCAAGGTTTCATTCGAATGCATATTCCGTTATACTTACGCCGCTTTATTACAATGATTCCACCATTAGTTATTATCGCTTTAGGTGTAAACCCAACTTACGCTCTCGTTATGAGCCAAGTTGTCTTATCATTCGGTATTGCTTTTGCGTTAGTACCGCTTATTATGTTTACAAGCAGTAAAAAAATTATGGGTGCACTCGTTAACCACCGTATAACAACTTTTATCGCTTGGATAATCGCTGCACTCGTTATCATTTTAAATATTTTCTTACTGTATCAAACATTTGTAGGGTAATGAAAAAAGGTATTCCAATAAAAATGGAATACCTTTTTTGGCGAAGTAATTCTCTTCTAATTACCACCTATGTATGTACCTCTTTCTGGCATTATCGCACCTTTTTCAGTTCGAAAGTAAAGTGGTAATCCTTCCGAAAGAAATATACTCACCTTGGATGGATCCTGCCTTTGATGATGAATATGTAAATGGGGCTCACTTGAACTTCCTGAGTTACCGACTTGAGCAAGAACCTCTCCTTCATTTACATGTTGCCCTTCCCTCACATTAATTGATCCTTTCTTTAAATGGGCAAGCATCAAAAATGTCCCTGTTTCATCTAGTCGTAAATAAATATGATTCCCCGCCATTGACTGAAAATTATCCGATCCCGGAACTACATCTTTTTCATCATTATTGATAGATACAACTGTTCCAGAAGCTGGTGCCATTACTTTCGCTCCATATATTCCATAGTCACCTAACTTACTACTTTTCACTTCAGCAGGCGGGATAAGAATATCATATGCCCATCGTTCATTCGGTTTTATAACGTGATAGTTCGTTTCTACCCGATCACCACCCCATCCTACTAGTGCTCGTTCATTTAAGGGAAAACGAACGACTATTTTAGGACTCATAGTCTGTACATCTGCTGGGTAAGCAAGTCCGCCTATGTTAGCAAACCACCCTAAAGGCCAAGCTCCAATTATAGAGAAAAGAACGATGAAGATTAGTGTTCTATCTATTCGCTTTCTGAAAATGCCTTCCCACACAAATAGTAATACTGATCCTATCAAAATAAAGATTGATACTAAGCTAAAGGCTTGTAACCCCCACCAAACAATGACTGATATAACACCATGGGCTAAATAAACTACACTCCAACTTATAATTAAAAACGCAACTAAAATTACTAATACATATTTCTTCCACATGTTGTATCCCCACCCTCATATCTTTGTTCTACATGATACGAAGTGAACATTACGACATATAAAAGAAATACTTACGACTTTCTTACAATTCTTGATAATGCGGTAAGACGATGGTGAAAACAGTTTCTTTCTCGTTACTGCACACAGTGATATCCCCTTTATGAAGCTCTGCTATACTTCTCGCAATTGCAAGTCCCATTCCTTTTCCACCCGTATGAGAGCTACGTGATTTTTCACCACGATAAAACTTCTCAAAAACGTAAGGAAGGTTCTCATTCGGAATACATTGTCCAAAATTTTTAATTTCTATTTCAACATTCATGTCTCTTTTAGAAATTTGAATCAAAATCTGTTTTCCGTCTTTCCCGTATATAATACTATTACTAATTACATTTTCGAACAGCCTCACCATAAGCGCTACATCCATTTCCACATGTAACTCCTTATCACCATTAATACAAAAGCTCATATCGGCATCATCTAGTTGTGGCACAAAATCAATCATGATTTGTTCAATGAACGCTTTCATATTTACTACACTTTTATGTAATTCAATCCCTCTATAATTTATTTGACAATATTCTAATAAATCATCTACTTGATTTTTTAATTCATAACTTTTTCGCTTTAATATACTTACATACTGTTCACATTCTTCTCTATTTGAATGAAGCTGATTTCCTAACAGGTCCGCGTAACCGATTAGAGATGTTACAGGTGTTCGTAAGTCATGAGAAATATTACTAATCATTTCAGTTTTCATTTCCTGCGATTTTTTTTCATTTTCGATAGACTCTTTTAAACTTTTAGCCATCCAATTAACATTCGTGGCTAATTCACCAATCTCATCGTTTTTTGAAATAGGTATATGTATTTCCAAATTACCATTACTTATTTCTTTCAAGTTCTTATTTATTTCAGATAACCTTTTCATCATTGTTTTTGTCATGAATGCAAAGTATATTGTAGTAAAAATTAAAAAAGCTATTAAATATAAAAGTGAATATTTTTCCTCTAACGCAGTAACATGACTATATATATTTCCAATTACAATTTGAAACGCTATTATACTTACAGTTGCTAACAGAATGCTACATATGAATGCGATAAAAAACTTAGTTCTAATGCCTTGTAATGATTTAATCTTCAATTTTATATCCGACTCCCCAAACATTTTGAATAAACTTCGGCTCTTTTGGATTCTCTTCAATTTTATTTCTTAATCTTGCAATATGAACCATTACTGTATTATTACTTTCATAGGCCCTTTCTTTCCAAACACTCTCATATATTTCTTCAATAGTAAACACACGATTCATTGCAGCTGCCATTAAATACAAAATATCATATTCGGTTCTCGTAAGATTGATTGTTTCTCCATATAACATTACTGTTCTAGACACTTCATCTATTTCTAACCCTCTAATGTTTATTTTCTTTTCTATTTCTTGGACAGCATTTTGATTAAAATATGTATACCTTCTTAATTGAGCTTTCACTCTCGCTATAAATTCAATTGTACTGAAGGGCTTCACAATATAATCATCTGCTCCAGTACTAAATCCTATTACCTTATCTACATCTGATGATTTTGCGCTTAAAAACATAATTGGTAAACTATGTTTCTCTCTAATCCTTCTACACAATTCTATACCATCCATTTGTGGCATCATAATATCCAAAATAGCAAGTTGAATACTGTTATTATTTATTATTTTTAAAGCCTCTTCCCCGTTATGAGCACTAAAAACTTTAAAACCCTCTTGCATTAAATTCGCGTTAACAAATCGAACAATATCTTGATCATCATCTACAATTAAAATTGAATTTTTCTCCATATGCAAACCTCTTTTTTGAAATATATTCCACAATCAATTTTATCACAAATCAAAACCATACTTCCCTCTTGAATAATCTTTATTTTCAGATTACATTATATAATAACAACACATTCTAGTTTCAGAAGAAATGGAGTGAAAGCATGTTTCCTATATTAAAAACCGACCGACTCATTTTACGAGAACTTACCGAAGGAGATGCACCGAGTATACTACAATGCTTTTCTAATACTGATGTACTGCGCTATTATGGCCAAAAACCATTACAAAATATTGATCAAGTGAAACAAGTCATTCATAACTTTAAGCTGAGTTACAATGCAAGAAGCGGTATAAAATGGGGTATCGAATTAAAGGACAAGAAAGAGCTCGTTGGAACCATTGGTTTTCACGATTGGTCTTCTGAGCATAAACGAGCCAATATAAGTTATGCCTTTCTCCCTGAACACTGGGGAAATGGATATGCTACTGAGGCAGTTTCTGAAGTTATATCTTACGGCTTCCATACACTTCATTTAAAGCGTATCGGAGCAATTGTCTTCCTTGAAAATGAGGCGTCAAATAAAGTGCTATTAAAATTAGGTTTTGAAAAAGAAGGAGTTCTAAAAAATTATATGTATCAAGATGATATTCCCTATGACACGAATTATTATTCTTTATTAAAATGAGTTTAATAGAAATTATACGTAAAAACTCGTTTCAGCATAATGAATCAAGATAGTGGATTTTTAACGAAAGATAGGAAACCGAGCGTTTTTCATTTCTTAGACCATCATACGACTGATGCGAAGTACAATAAATTATATAATCTAAAAAGGGGCATGAGCATACTCTTACTCATGTCCCTTTTTTTACGTTCTTTTTCTGTTTTCGCAATGCTTTTGGAATGTATAGCTTTCCATGTACTCTCCCGTCATTGCATATGCTTTAGAACGAGATCCTCCACAAACATATCGAAACTCACAAACTAAACTTTTTAAAAGTTTTCAATATCATTACCTCTTTTCTAAAACCATAAAGAACGTACTATCCGGTAGCGCAACCGCATTCCCAGACTCGTCTTTAAAATCGATTTTCTCGCTAAGATGTTGTGTATATCCATCCTGTAAATAGTTCATAGCTTGAACGATGTTTACTTTATCTCCAAAGATACCCTTTACGAAATCCTTATAGTCGTTTGGCGTAAAGATTCCAAACTGCTCTTGCACCTCGTGAACGAAGGAATCCTCACCCCATGTATACGTATATAAGAACTCCATCGCATCGTTAACAGGCATTTTGACTGTATTGTCTGCAAGTACCTCATACTGGATTATACGCCCCTTAAATTCACGGACATACTGCTCTAAGAACTTCATTCCGCCTGCATCTTTAAAATGAATCACACGCATTAACATTTTATCTTCAGTCATGATGCCATCACGAATGATAATACGACCTCCTGGCTTTAACACTTCGTAAGCACTCTGTAGTCCCTTTTTAATTACTTCATGATTGAATTTCTTACCTTCATACTCGATATAAGAGAACAGTTCATGAAGGATAGAAGAATATACAATCGTATCAACCGATTCTTTATCAAACGAGCTACCTAAGTTGATTGCATCCCCTTTAATGACGTCCCAAGAACGACCTTCGTCCTGTTTCTTCTTTTTCAACGTATCAATCACGTTTTTGGAAATATCGATACCGTAGATTCGTTTATTTTCGGTCTCTTCTTCAATCATGTCTAGCATAACACCACCACCAGCTCCAACATCTACAACCGTATCTCCCTTTATATAATCAAGAATAATTCGTTTATCATCAGCCGAACTATTCATATGCTCCAGATACACTTCTTCGTTATGGAATCTATCATATGCGTCCTTTCGTAACCCGAAGAAATCAAAGAGCAGTACGTTTGCTCGAGCATGCATCATATCTATCTTTTCTGCCTCTACACAGAAGGTGATTAACGCTTCACCTACAGCAGAAAACTGAAACGACACATATGCAGTCTTCATATCTTCATCGACTTTAGCTTCAAAAGAAACATGCGTTGTATCCGGCTTCTCGTTCTCACGGTACTCCCGTAGATACTTCTCAATAACCCGCTTACGATACACGTTGTCCTTCTTCTCGCCTTTGAAATCATAGTGCAACTGCTGCATCAATTTCTCGAAATGGATATGCTGAACCTTTCTAGTGCCTATCTCGTTCTTTAACATAACAAAAACTGTCCAAATATCCTCGAAGCTAAGAGCATGCATAGACGGTTCTACATACCACAAATCCTTATCAGATAAGAACGTTTGAACGTCACTCTTCTCGCTCCCCATAATTATATCTTTTTCAAATACTGACTCCTTATGTTTTGGCGTGAGTCTATGTATACGAGAAGTAAACGGCTCCACATAACCATCAAATAGCCCATCAATTGTAATCTTCACATCGTTCTTTACTTCACTCCACAAAGATTTTGATACGCCCTCAATAATACATTGGTTAAGAAAGTATAAAATCTCCTTTAACCTAACGTCTCCGTATTCTTCTTTATATGTGTTAATTAAATCAATATGAGAGTCCAAACGAGCCTCCCCGCGGATATACTGCCCGATTAATCCATGTGTTCTAATTAAATCTCGAACAAACAAATACTCAGTAGCGTTTAAGTTTGTCTCTATACGTTCGATAAACTGAATATCACTAAAGATATCAGCAGAACCCTCGTTATGTACCAATAGATTGATCCCGTTTTTCTTCCATTGCTCCCGCTGTTTTAAAGAGCCTACCTTTGCAAGCTCACTATACGTTAGTACCTTTTCAATAATGCGATACGCTTCTTCATCTAAAGACAATCCATCTAACACTTGCAGCGTACGGTGCACATAGTACAACACCGCGTCTGTTTTTAATGCACCAAGTACCTGTACATTCTCATAGTTTTGATGTATCTCCTCTGCCTCGATTAGATACTTTAACCACGTAGGGAGAGTATTAGAAAACCCTTCAATGTATTTATTTAGAACCTCAATATTTTTCAACTTATTTACCCCCATATATAATCAATTTCAGTAGTATGGCCTGGGACATCTTCTCTAAAAAGATTATCACCTTATGCCCCCTTTACCATCTATATCTCTTTCAAATACAAATGCATCAAACCGAGTCTTTTTATCATGTAAAAGAGAGTTATCAATTTCGTTTCTAACATGCCAAGGTTGTAACACATTCTTTTGTTTATCTCTTATTTTATCTTCATTAGGAATTTCGGAGGATCACTTCTCAAATTGATAAACGTATGTTGTAACAGAATCAACTGAAAATTGAAACGGCAAGCGGGTGCACTCCACTTGCCGTTTTTTCATAGCTTAGTATGTACTTGAATTTCTTTTGCTTTCTCTTTTTCACCCTTCACGCGTACAATTAAATCATATGATCCGGATTTTGGCGCTTCAAAAGAAAGCAAGCCTTCTTTTTGAGAAGTGACTTCTTCTTCATAAATAACCTTATCATCTTTTGTAACTTGCAATAAAATCGTACCTTCTTCAACGGCTGCTTCATAAGGGATTTCCACATTTCCTTTTTCAGCTTTTAGCGTTTGTACATCGTAATACCCTTGCAGGGAACCAATTTTCAAAGTCGTTTCACCATTTTTTTGAACCTTTGTAACTTGTGTTGCTGTATTGCACGCGCTTAACAATACAACAAGAGTGAGGATCATAAATAAACGTAGTGATTTCATAGAAATTCTCCTTTTTTATGTATATGAATTAAAATTCTAACTCTAAATTTTGTACCATCTTATTTCCCACCTCTTAAAATAGCTGTTTTTATAATAAAATAAGTAATAGAAAATAATAAACAAGTACCCATTGTACCAAAAACTGCAACTGAGATGTTACCTGCTAATGTTTCATTTGGATCTAATGCATTAGGTAAAATTGTACCAAAAATTGCAATACAGGCTAATACAAACATAAAATATTTAAATCTTTTTACTTTCTTATTCATACTAATTATCCCCTTTATTCCTTAACATTAACTTCTAAACCAAATCCCTATAAACCTACACCAGGGCCTAATGGTACATGGAATTTGACTCTGCTTTTTCTAGCTTCAAAGGATCCCCCAAGTATTATACATACCAATTCATTCATATAGAAAAAGCCCCGTTCAAATCAAACACTTAAGCCAACTATTTTTTATAATACTCAAATAATTATACACAAACATCTCTATCAATTCATCTCAATACCTCAATTACCTTTTAAGTATATCAATGACAAAATATATAATCTAATAATATTTTTTTATATAATTAAAAACAAACATAGTTACAACAAGAGAATGTTTGTATGCTGATTTGTACTGTATTCCCTTATTCCATGTACTCTTTAAAAAACCTTACTTTTTAAAAAGTAAGGTTTTTTGTATTTATTCATTAGCGATATAAGCATTCTTATAAGTATAAACACCACCAAATTGATGCTTTTCAATTCCCTTTACGTAATCCTTTTGTACATATGCTGAACCAATATGATACAGCGGTGCTACAGCTGCATCTTCTAATAATACCTGCTCAGCTTCTAGCAATGCTCCCCATCGTTTCTCTGGTTCTAGTACAAAATCAGTTTTCGCTTTCTTTATTAATTCATCGAAACGAGAATTAGAGTAATTCATTTTATTATTCTGATTACCCGTCGTAAATAGCTCTAAGTAACTAATTGGGTCTTTATAGTCAGGTCCCCAATTTGCCATAGTTATATCGTAATCACCTGTTTGTTCTAACTGTAATTTTTGCTTAAATGGCTGTTGTTTAATTTGTATCGTTAATCCATGCAAATTCTTTTCTAAATCACCTTTTATATATTCTGCCATACGTTTTGCATTATCTTGTTCAAACGTTAAAAACTCGAAGTTTATTTGCTCTACTCCAAGCTCTTTTTTCGCTTCTTCCCAAATCTTTTTCGCATTTTGCAAATCATATGAAGAAAGATCTCCGTTTTCTTTTCTAAAATCTTTGCCAGTCTCTTCATTTATATGACCAACTGGTACAAGTCCGCTTGCAGGTTTTGCCCCGTTATTAATAAAGTGAGCAACGAAATCTTCTTTATTTAACGCTAATGAAATAGATTGACGCACTTTCTTATTTGCTAACGCATTATTTTTTTCATTAAAACGTAGCATAGCAATTCCAGGATCGCTCGACATATGTAATTCCTTATTCCCTTTATACTTGTCTACAAATTGAGAATTAATAGGCACCCGGTCCAAATTACCAGCTTCGTATAAATTAACAGCCGTCATTGTATCCTTTACAATTTGAAAGTTTATCTCGTCTAATTTCACTTTCTTTTCATCCCAATATGTAGCATTCTTCTTTAATTGAAACTCTTGTTCATGCTTCCACTTCTCTAATACAAATGGCCCGTTATATATGAGATTACTAGGTTCCAATGCATAATTCTTTCCTTGTTCTTTCAAAAATGATTCATGCTGTGGTAAGTAAATCGGCAATGCTAACAACTGTAAAAAATACGGAATTGGCTGTTCGAGTTCCACTTCTAACTTATAATCATTTATTGCTTTAACTCCAAGGTTATCAAGAGACATTGTTCCTTTATTAATTTCTTTCGCATTTTTCACATGAAAGAGCATGGACGCATATTGAGACGCTGTTTCAGGGGTAATTGCACGTTTCCATGCAAACATAAAATCATTTGCTGTTACATTGTCACCATTTGACCATTTTGCATCTTTACGCAAATCAAATGTATATTTTTTACCATCTTCACTTCTTTTAAACGATTTTGCTACCGCTGGAATAGGCTGATCTTGATCATCTAATACATACAACCCTTCAAATATGTTTTGCATAACGTGCGCTGACGTACCATCCATCGTTTTCGCAGTATCAAGAGAAGGAATTTCTTCTGATACCGTTACATTTAATACTTGTTTTTTTGCCTCTGTTTCGCTTTTATTCGCTTTATTATTACAAGCTGTTAATAATAAAGATGTAACAAGTGCCATTACCATTAAATGGCTCTTCTTTCGCTTCATGAATTGTTCTCCTTAATTATAAAATATTATAAAGCGTTATATATTATAGCAGAAATATGAACAGAAAGATGCGACATTCTTTTGAATATTTATTCGTTCAAGAAAAAAAGCTATCCTTTTAAAAAAGGATAGCTTTTTCAACTACATATAATTATCTATCTTTGCAAACCTCGTTTATATTGACTTGCTTCAAATATAATACGCTCTTCATCTAACGTTTTACATTCGCCATTCCAAACGACACGCTTACCGTTAATAATTACATCGCTTATATCTTTTCCACTAGCAGCATATACAAGGTGTGATAACACTTCATCCGCTGGTTGTAAATGCGGCTTATTAGACGGATCAATCGTAATAAAATCAGCACATTTACCAGCTTCAAGTGTTCCTGTTTGTTTCATCCCAATTACTTCAGCAGCTCCTTTAGTCGCAAGTGAAAGGGCTGTTTCAACCGGTAACGCTGTTGCGTCTTGGTGAATACCTTTTTGTAATAATGTTGCTATGCGCATTTCTTCAAACATATCTAAATTGTTATTAGATGCCACACTATCTGTTGCAATTCCTACTTTCATTCCTGCTTCTAACATCGCTTTTACATTCGCTATACCAGAACCTAGTTTTAAATTACTATTCGGGTTATGAGCTACTCGAACATCGTGTTCTGCTAAAAATGCACGCTCATTTTCATTTAACACTACACCGTGCGCAATGACTGTTGGGCGTTTAAACAGCCCGCAACTTGCTGCATATTCTACTGGGCGTTTTCCATACTGCGCTTCAATATCACGTACTTCACGCTCTGTTTCCGAAAGGTGAATATGAACCATCGTTTGATTTTCTACTGCAATACGTGCGCATTCTTCTAATAGTTCTGTGGAACATGTATATGGGCTATGCGGTGCAACCATCGTAGTTAACATACCACTTTCATTATAGTAACGCTTTACATATTTTTCAGCTTCTTCAATTGCTTTCTTTTCATCATCTTTCGTTCCGAAGCTAAATAAAGTTCTTGAAACAGCAGCTCGCATTCCACTCTTTGATACCGTTTCCATAATTGCATCTTGATCTACTCCAATTGGATTAAACATATCAGAGAATGATGTTGTACCACTTTTCACCATTTCAAGTAATCCTAATTCCGTACTAGCGACCGCAAGCTCTGGAGTAAATTGACTTTCAAGTGGCCAAATTCTTGTCTCAAGCCATGGCTGTAATAACATATCATCACCAATACCTCTTAAGAGACTCATTACAACGTGTGTATGTGTATTTACAAGCCCTGGTAAAACCCACTTTCCTTTCATGTCAATTACTTCATCTACTTCAAAATTATTAGCAAATTCTCCGCTTTTTACATCTATAATTTGATCATTTTCTACAATGATATATCCATTTTCTATCACTTCGTTTTGTTCATTCATCGTTACAATTGTAGCGTTTACATAAGTTGTTTTCAAAAGTATTTCCCCTTTCAACTCTATGAAGTTCCCTTTAATAAGTTACCACCATTATAGTAACTTATTAAAGATTAAGAGTCAAAAGATAATTTTAATTCTTTCTTTATCTTTTCCTTCAAAATGCTATATTGTTTTTCATTTGTATCCGTAAATGCTTCCTCCCAATTTGATTTCTCATCCATATAATTCAATTTTTCATTGAATTGAGTCTCTGTAAAATCAAACCTCTGCCCATCTATACAGTTATAAAAGTGCCACACTTCCCCGATTTTTGTCTTTTTGATTTTCCCTCCGTATATATCTTGAACGACTAGAGCCGTTACACCACACTGTCCCTTTGCTGGATTCTCAATTGTCCACTTTGAACTTGTTTCAATCGACCACGATTTTATTAGTGCTTCATATATTCTTTTTTCCTTTATATTATCCATTCTCAGCTTCTCCTACTATTAATAGTTTTACACATCATATTTCAAAAGAGGCAGTAAACGATCCTTAAAAACAGTTGATGGTGTCTCTCCTATTAACTCTGCTCCCATCTTCAGGTAATATCCTTTTGCATTCGGATCACTATCAATCGTAAAGCTTTTTAAACCTAATTCATTTGCTTTTTCTATTACATACTCCCAAAGTATTTTCCCGTAGCCTTTCCCTTTGTAACGAGGATGAATGTATAGGAAATCGAGAGCTTTATCATTTCGTAAAAATGAGAAAAATCCAATCTTCGTATTATCGTTTTCTAAAACATATACAAAATTATTTTTTATGTACTCTTCTGTAATTGTTAAATCTTCCTTACAAGCAAGTATGAATTCTTCACTATAGTTCCACGTTGCTTTTGAATATAGTGCAAGTTCACTTAATTCATTTGCTTCACTTAATAACGCTTTTCTTATCTTCATGATTCTTTCTCCTCACTTTCAATATGTAAACTACTAAATTGATTCGGAAAACACTTCAAAAAACCTTTTATTTTCATAGATTAGGGATAATTTTTATAAAACCAAAATGGCTGACCATATTATTGGTAACTGTTTGTAACAATTTCTTTAAATAAAAAGAACGCCATCCCTGAAAGTTGGCGTTCCCTTTTTCGAAAGTCTAATCTTCAAACTCAATCATTCGTTTTACTATTTCTTACGATACACACCTATACAGTTTCCACTACCGCTTCAAGCATCGTTCCATTTTTAGCATAATTCGTATGCCAAGAAAAAGCTTTTTCTAAAATATGAGGGGTTTGTCCACCTCTTGTTTTTGCTTCTTCGAAATAAGCTCGTAACTGGTCACGATACATTGGATGTGCGCAGTTCTCAATAATCAGTTCCACTCTTTCTCTTGGCGCCAGTCCTCTTAAATCAGCGTACCCTTGTTCAGTGACAATAACATCTACATCGTGTTCCGTATGGTCTACATGAGAGACGAAAGGAACGATACTTGAAATGTTACCACCTTTCGCAATCGATTTCGTAACAAAGATAGCTAGACGTGCATTTCTCGCAAAATCACCAGAACCACCAATACCATTCATCATTTTTGTACCTAAAACGTGAGTAGAGTTCACATTTCCGTATATATCTAATTCTAAAGCCGTATTAATCGAGATTAATCCGAGGCGGCGAATGATTTCAGGATGATTGGAAATCTCTTGCGGGCGCATCATTAATTTGTCACGATATTTTTCAAAGTTAGAAAATACTTGTTGCATTTTCTCTTCAGAAAGCGTGATGGAGCAGCAGGAAGCAAAATTGACTTTCCCAGCATCCATTAGATCAAAGACCGCATCCTGTAAAACTTCAGAATACACTTCTAAATCTTCAAACTCCGAATCTAGCATGCCGTGCAATACTGCATTAGCAACTGAACCAATTCCAGATTGTAACGGTGCTAAACGATTTGTTAATCGGCCTACTTTAACCTCTTCTCGAAGGAACTCTATTAAATGCTGTGCCATAATAACAGTTTCTTCATCTGGAGGAACAATTGTCGATGGCGAATCCAGTTGATTCGTAAACACAATTCCCTTCACTTTTTCAGCATCAATTGGAATACCGATTGTTCCAATTCGATCATCCGTTTTTACGAGCGGAATAGGGAGTCTTTCCCCTTGTTTACCTGGTTCATATAAATCATGCAGCCCCTCTAATTGCGTAGATTGAGCCAGATTCATTTCAATAATAATGGACTTAGCATTTAAGGAGAATGCTAAGGAATTTCCAATTGAAGTGGTTGGAATAATCATTCCATCTTCAGTAATCGCAACCGCTTCCAAGATAGCGAAATCTATATCCATAACGTCAGCACGAAGTAACTCTGCTGTATGAGATAAGTGCTGATCCACAAATAAAAAGTCTCCGTTATTAATTCCTTTTCGCATAGTTGCATCTGCTTGGAAAGGCAATCTTTTCCCTAAAATTCCTGCCTCAGCAAATAATTTATCTACATCCGAACCTAAAGAGGCACCTGTATAAACATTTACTTTAAAAGATTTATCATTCTTAACTCGGTTTACAAGTGCAAATGGGACTGCTTTTACATCACCAGCACGTGTAAATCCACTTAATCCTAAAGTCATTCCACTTTCAATCCATGAAGCTGCTTCTTCAGGTGTAACTACGCGATCTTTTAATCGTTGATCCCTAATTCTATCTAAATTATTTTCCATATGTAATCCCTCTCCCAATGAATATTCATAATTATTTTACACATTAACACCATCAAAATAGGGATTTTCTTACACAATGCCGAAAATTCAGATAAAACAGCGAATCTAGGTTCTAAAGTAGAAAATTTTAGAATCCTAGAAGCTTACGAAAATAACTGGCGTATGATTGACTTACTGGTACCCTCTCTCCGTTATCCATAGAAAGTAAAAAGGTAGAATGCGTATCAGGATAAATCGCTTTAATATGATTAACATTTACAATAAAGGAACGGTGGCATCTAATAAACGAATCTTTCGGAAGTAAGTATTCGAATTCTTGTAGTGAGTATTTATGTGTTCCTGTTAACTCTTCTGAATTCACATACGTCTTTTTATCTTTAGCCTCTAAATACATGACCTTTGAAAAAGGAACTGGAACCCATCCGTCTGTTGTTTTTAAAGTAACGACTGACTTACCATCCGTTAAAGCGGGATAAATTGCCGTCACACACCCTTCAATCTTGCCATTATTTGAAAATGGTACGGCCATTCCATGATAAGGAATACCGAAAACATCACGGTTAATAAACTCAGAGGCTTTTTGCTTCGTTACCATTGCTTTATGAGCAATCGTTCCTTCCTTAATAGGATCCCCGGCGCTAATCTTTAAATCAATTCGTTTACTTGGCCGATAGTAAATATATTCTTTCGTATTCGAAACGGCGATTGATATTTCATCTGAAAATAATTCCCCAACAACATCTAGTAGTATACCTAATGTTTTATCTTCCATATTATTAACACCTCATTCACTATTATACTACTATTATGATTTGTAAAACCGTTCAACAATTTGAACGGTTTTACAAACAATTTAGTTCACCTTAGCCCCATAACATCTTGCTACTGCAACTGCCTGTGCTATATCTAATTTCACGTTTTTTAAATCAAAACTTGTAAAATCAATTCGATCAACTACAGCTCCTCTTAAATCTGCGCCGCTAAGTTTCACCTTACCTAATTGGGCACCTGTTAAATCCGCTTCACGTAAATCTGCTTTTTCTAAATTACATTCATATAGGTCAGCTTCAATTAAACGTATACCCTTTAACATTTGTTTACTTAAGTTCGCAAACCTTAAATTCGTATATGACCAATCTCCCGATATTATAGTTATTCCGTCTAGATTCGCTTCTTCAAAATCAGAGCCAGTCATTTTACATTCTTCAAACTTCGATACAAATAAATTCGCACCAACAAACTTACAATTTGCAAATGTAGTTCCTTGATGGATAGAAGCGTTAAAAAGAGCACCCGTAAAATCACATTCTATGAAATTACAATTTTCAGTAGAAACTTCCGATGCATCTATCCCTCTAAAACGACATTTTAGGAACGTACAATTTTTCAATTCCTCTTCTTTAATCAAATCATGTTGAAAATCTATTTCTGTATACTCTTTATTTACAAATTCACTCATAACCATTCCTCCATTTCCTCAAAGAAACCTCACTTGAAAAAAGTGAGGTTTCTTCTCATACAATATGCCCATCTAACCAAGAAATCAAATCTTGAAATACTTCATCTCTATTTACTTCATGGAACATTTCATGTCTTCCATTTTCATATAAACGTAGTGTCACGTCTTTCACACCACATTTTTTATAGTTTTCGTATACTTCTTTTACACCTTTTCCCATATCTCCAACAGGATCACGGTCTCCAGAGAATATATGTATCGGAAGGGTTTTTGGCGTTTTCTTGTATTCTTCTAGTTTATTTACTTCTAATACACCAGAAAATAGTTCTCGATAAAAACTCGTCGTACAAATGAATCCACATAACGGATCCGCAATATATTTATCAACCTGATTATTATCTGAAGATAACCAATCAAATTTTGTACGATTTGGTTTAAAGTGTGAATTGAAGTTTCCGAAAGATAAAAAGTTTAGCATCGGACTTTTCGTTTTTTCCCCGCGTAATTTCATTTCAATTGTCGCTACTTTATGACCGATACTTCCTAAAAGCCCTGGATTTCCACCAGTTCCTGAAATAAGGAATCCATCATATAATTCACCTTTAAGTTGTACAGCACGTCTTGATAAAAAAGAACCCATACTATGTCCAAGTAAAAATAACGGGCATGTCTGCTCTTTTCTTATCGTTTCTGATACAAAGATAACATCAGAAACAGCCTCACTCCAACCTATATTTGGTTCAAAATGACCGTAATCCTCTTCTCTTTTCACTGTTTTCCCATGACCCTTATGATCATGCGCATAAACACCATACCCAGCTTCTAATAAAGCAACAATAAAATCTGTATAAACACCTGCATGTTCTGTCATACCATGTGCAATTTGAATAATCCCTTTTGGTTCACCTTCTGGTAACCACTTGCGTAAATAAATTTCCGATCCATCCAATGCCGTAACGAAACTTTCCTGTACGTTCATTTCGTCAGCTCCCAACTCTATTATGTATCTCAAAAAATGAATATCCATTCATTATCCTTATTATGTATTATATGCAATTGCTTTCATTATGACAAATGACGCACTTTTCCAATTAGCTCTTAAACTAATATATTGACGAACATAAAATAAAATTATATAGTTACTTACATAAAGTAATTATTATATTTTAGGGAGGTTACTATTATGATGCCATCATTATTTTTAGCACATGGATCACCGATGCTCGCTATTCAAGATACAGAATATACAAGTTTTTTAAAGACACTTGGAGAAACATATAAACCGAAAGCAATTGTTATTTTCACTGCTCACTGGGAAAGTGAAGTATTAACGATTTCCTCATCAGATAACGAATATGAAACAATTTATGATTTTGGAGGTTTTCCTCCTGAGTTATACGAAATAAAATATCGTGCGAAAGGCTCTTCTAACATTGCATCTATGTTAGAAACAAAATTTAAAAACAAAGGTATTCCAGTCCATCATAATATGACGAGAGGTTTAGATCATGGTTCATGGACACTCCTGCATCGTATGTATCCAGAAGCAAATATTCCTGTCGTACAAATATCAGTAAATCCTTTCCTTTCTGCAAAAGAACAATTTAAGATTGGAGAAGCATTAAAAGGACTTGGACAAGAAGATATTTTAGTAATCGGTAGCGGTGTTACCGTTCATAACTTACGAGCACTGAAATGGAATCAAACTACACCCGAACAATGGGCAATTGAATTTGATGATTGGATTATAAAACATATGCAGACTAACGATAAAGATGCATTGTTTAATTGGGAAAACAATGCGCCTCATGCACAATTAGCAGTACCAAGAGCAGAGCATTTTGTTCCTTTATTTATCGCTATGGGAAATGGTGAAAATAGCGGTGAAGTCATTCACCGTAGTTACGAGCTTGGTACATTAAGTTATCTATGTCTTAAATTTTAAAGAAAAGGATGAAGCAATCGTTGCTTCATCCTTTTTTCATTCACTTAGTTAACTAACTTCCAAATGTTGTTTCTCTGATACTTCTTCGTTCTTATTATGAAAATAAACCCAAATACACGCGATAAATAATAGTGATGAAGTAGAGAAGAACACATATTGGAATCCTGCATGTGCTGCAATTTGCCCCCCGAGTACTGGACCAATCATATTTCCTAAAAACTGAAACGATTGATTATATCCAAATATTCGTCCTGTAACGTGGGTTGGTGTATGTTGTTTTAGTAGAGTTTGTACGGAAGGTAATAATCCTGCTTGTGCGATACCTAATAAAAATCGAAGAATTAATAGTTGCCAAGCTGAGGTTACAAATGCTTGCGGGATAAAAATAACTCCTGCAGCAAACAACGCTACAACTAACGTTTTTTGAGGACCGATTTGATCTGATAATCGTCCTAATCTTGGTGCTGTCAAAATAACTGCTAATCCTGTCGCTGACATAACGGCACCCGCAATTGTTTCAATATGCGCAGTTTGAGGACCAACTAAATTTTTCACGTACAATGTAACAATTGGCTGAACAGACATATTAGCAAGTTGAATAATAAATGTTGTTACAAATAAACTAATAATTAAATGTTTTGCTGGGACCATCGTCCACACTTTTTTAGGTTGTACTTTTTTTGCTTGAGCGGAGTGATTTTCTTCATGTAGGAAGAAAAAAACGATGAGAAAGGAAAGGAATAAAAAAGCTCCTGTAACAAGAAAAACATGGCGCATTCCAATTAACTCAGACAAATACCCTCCAAGTAATGGACCAAGTAACGAGCCACTCACGCCACCAGTTGAAATTGTAGAAATTGCCCAACCTGAATGTTCTTTCGGAGTTTCTGCTGCGATGAATGTCATCGCCGTTGAAAGGAAACCAGATACTGCTCCCATCAAAAATCTTAGTGCGACTAGTTGATACACATCCGTTACAAACCCCATAAGCGTCATAATAATCGCCATACCAAGGCTAGCACGAATAAGCATCAATTTCCGTCCATGTATATCACCAAGCTTTCCCCATATTGGTGATACGATCGCACCCATTAAAAATGTTACACCAAATGCAAGTCCCGACCACTGTGCAATACTAGAAGTGCCAGTCACACCTAATTCCTCAATATAAAAAGATAAAAAAGGAATTACTAAACTCATACCGGCTGCAGTGGTAAAACAACCTAGCCAACAAATCATCAAATTTCGTTTCCAGCTGGCCATTTTCACACCTTCTTTCTTTAGATACCCATTCTACACCCTTTTATATAAAAAGTTTAGTAATTTGCTTTATTTGTAAGATTTACTACAAAACCCGCTATTTTCTAGTAAAAATCACTACAATCCCACATTTTTTTCATAATAAAACCAACTCCACCTAAATGAAGTTGGTTAATAATCCATTATCGGTATTAAACGTGCATTACAACATCGCTCATAAAACTCAACTGGACCCGCTTGTCCAATAATTGCATATTCATATCCCTCTTGCTTCATACTATGCAGACTACACTGTAACAATTGCTCCCCTACACCTTTCACACGATTTTGTTTCGCTGTGCCCATTGGACCAAACAATCCTTTTTTTCCTCTCACTACGTCATAACAAGCAAAACCTACTATCACTTCTTCTTGTTCTGCTATATAAATAGGTAAATTTTCTTTATATGTACGAAATCCATACGCTATCGAATGCAGCCAACGTTCACCAAATTCCGACTCAACAAAACTTGCTAATTTTTCGAAATCAGAAGAGTTAGCCTTTCTAACATTACAAGTTAAATGCTTATAAGTCGGAATAAAATATTTTAAATCGACCGCTAAATCTCTTGGCTCAGCTATAATGCGTAATATGTCTTTATGTATTTGTGGATTTTCAATAAACGTATCCGCGCGAAAGAGTGCATATATAACATGTCCTTCATTCATTAATACTTGCTGGAAATGTTTCATACGTTTCTGCGCTATTTGTAAAATTTCTAACACCTTATAAGATAACTTATATTGTCCTATTTTTTTATACCCTTGATCCGTTAAATCATCTTGTTTTCGTATTGAAAGTTTTTCTAAAAAATCCGTACTCACGTTACGAAACAAATACATATACAACTCGCTGCAAACGCCAGTACCTTCTTTACACATACCTATAAACAGATGAGTTGGTTGAATAATATTACATTCTGCCTCTTCTGCTGCAATCTGTAATATGTTATGAACACGTTTTGTAAATTTATATTCCTCCATATGTATCTCCATCCCCTACTACTTTACTAGTAAACCGTAACCATAAATAAGTGAAACGATTATTCCAACTACCACTATACCTGGCAGTAAATTTGCCACCTTAATTTTAATAACACCAAGTAAGTTCAATCCAATAGCGGCTATCATAATGCCACCTGTAGCTGTCATTTCGACTATAAATTGATTCATTAATTCTTTCGGGACCAAACTATTAATTTGTGTTGCAAAAACCGCAATACCTCCTTCGTATAAAATAACTGGAATCGCCGAAAATACTACACCAATCCCTAAAGTTGTCGTTAATATAATAGAAATAAACCCATCGATAATCGCCTTTGTAAATAAAATATCATGATTTCCGCGAATACCACTGTCGAGTGCACCAAGTATCCCCATCGCACCAATTGCAAAAATAAGTGTAGCTGTTACAAAACCTTCTGAAATGCTCCCTTTCCCTTTCGATCCAACTTTATTTTCTAGCCAATCTCCTAACAGTTTTAACTTTCCCTCTAGTTGTAGCCACTCCCCAATTACGGTACCAATCACTAAACTTAAAATGACAACAAGAAAATTTTCACTTTTCAATGCCATTTGAAGTCCAAGTACAGTAACTGCTAAACCGATTGCATGCATAATTGTTCCCTTCATACTCTCTGGAATCCTACTAAATAATTTACCTAGTAAAGTACCAAATATAATACAAACCCCATTTACAACTGCTCCTAATATAACCATTTCTTATTCTTCACCCTTCGAATTCTTTATTTCTATATTTTGGTTTATTCATTGATTTACAGGTTACCTATATGTTAACTTAATATTGAGAATATTAACAAATGTTTTCCACTACATAAGCCGCAATTTTTTGTAGCTATACATAAAATGAAACTTTAATTAGCGCGAGTTTTACTGCCCACTAATTGCGGGATAAACTCAAAAGGGAAGGTATTTATGAAAACTTTACTAAAACGATTTCTGTTAATAGCCTTTTGCATTACACCAATTGTTGTATTAATTAACTACTCTTTTACTTCAAAGGCGAAAGACAAACCCGATTTGCAAAATAAATCTAGTAAAACCGCTTCAAAAATTGAAAAGAAAATAGAAGACCCGGAAATTACCCTCACCTTCTCTGGTGATACAATGTTCGATTGGCAATTACGTCCGGTCATTGAAAAAAACGGAGCTGATTATCCATTCCAACATGTAAAAGAAGAAATAACAAAAGCTGATATTTCTTTCGTTAATTTAGAGTCGGTATTTACAACGAGAGAAAAGAAAACTCCTGGACAACTGTTTTGGATTAAAAGTGATCCATCCACGCTTCAAGCCATTAAAAATACTGGATATGACATCGTAAATATCGGGAATAACCATACACTTGATTACGGGCAAGAGGGATTATTAGACACAATCTCTCATGTGGAAAAATTAAAGTTCCCTTACATTGGAGCCGGAAAAAATGCAAAAGATGCATATACCGCACGAGAAATGACCGTAAAAGGGAAAAAGTTCAAATTTCTTTCCTTCGTTCGATTTATGCCTGATACGAATTGGGTAGCTGGTGACAATAAACCTGGTGTTGCGAACGGATATGATTTAAATCTTGTAACAAAAACAATTAAAGAGCAAAAACGAGATGCAGACTATTTAATCGTCTATATGCATTGGGGCGTTGAAAAATCAAATCGTCCGGTAGAATACCAAAAACAATATGTACCTAAAATGGTTGAAGCAGGAGCTGACGCGATTGTCGGGAGTCACCCGCATTGGTTACAAGGATTTGAGTATTATAATAAAGTTCCTATCGCTTATTCATTAGGTAACTTTTTATTCCCAAGTTATGTGAATGGGAAAAGCGCCGAAACTGGCGTATTAACTTTAACTTTTAAAGGAAAGGATGTCCAAATGTCATTCAACCCTTACATCATTCGCAACAACCAAGTTTCCCCTGTAAATGAGGAAGAAAAGAAAAAAGCTCTACAATATTTACAAACAATTTCAAATGATGTAGAAATTGATGATACAGGGAACATAAAAAACAAACGGAACTAGACAACGCAAGATCTATTTCTCTGTAACATACTTTACAGAATAGGTGATGAACATGCTGAAAGACTTATTAGAAAATGTAAGTTTGTTAGAGAATATTTATAAAATATCTATAGCCGTTCTACTTTTATGTTCATTTTTTTCTGTTAGACTTCTAAAAAAAATAAAACGTGAACGAAAGCTTACTACCTTTGAATTTACTATGTATGTAATCATTCGTATTGCGATACTCTTTTGGTTATCTAGCTTTCTACTGCTTGAATATGGTGAGTATTTAGTTTAAATATAAAAAAGATAGAACAAGCGTTATATTTCCCCGCTTGTATCTATCTTTTTTATTTGGATACTAACTCTTTCCTTCTATTAAATAAGCAGATCAAACAAAACAGGGTTTTTATTAAGCTCCACAAATTGAATATTATTTTCTTTAAAACGAGTAATTAATTGCTCATAATCTTCTTTATGTTTTAACTCTACTCCGACTAACGCTGGACCATTTTCCTTATTATGTTTCTTGATATACTCAAAGCGAGTAATATCATCTTCTGGCCCTAATCCTTTATCCAGAAATTCTCTTAGCGCTCCCGAACGCTGCGGGAATTCAATGATGAAATAATGCTTTAACCCTTCGTAAATAAGAGAACGTTCTTTCATTTCTTGCATTCTATCAATATCATTATTCCCACCACTTAGCGTACATACAACTGTTTTCCCTTTTATTTCATCTCTGTAAAGGTCAAGCGCTGCAATAGATAGTGCACCAGCTGGTTCAGCTACAATTGCATTTTTCTTATACAATTCTAAAATCGTCGTACAGACCTTCCCTTCTGGCACTAAAACAATATCATCAATGACATCTCTACAAGTTTCAAACGTTAACTTCCCTACCTTTTTAACAGCTGCCCCATCCACAAAACTATCAATCTTTTCTAATGCAACATTTTCATTTTGAAGAAAAGCTTCTTTCATAGATGCAGCTCCCATTGGCTCTACGCCAATGACCTTTGTAGCAGGGCTAACACCTTTTACATATGTACCAACACCAGATGCTAACCCACCACCGCCGATTGCTGTAAAGATATAATCAACTGATTTTTCCATATCATGCATAATTTCAACAGCCACTGTCCCTTGGCCGGCAATTACATACGGATCATCAAACGGATGAACGAACGTCATTCTACTTTCCTCACAATAGCGCTGTGCTTCTTGGAACGAGCTATCAAATGTATCACCAACTAATACAATTTCCGCAAAATCACCACCGAAAAATTGTACTTGTGATACTTTTTGTTTAGGTGTCGTTGTTGGCATGAAGATTTTTGACGGAATCTTCAATAAATTACACGTATAAGCGACTCCTTGTGCATGATTACCAGCACTTGCACAAACAACACCGTTTTGTAATTGTTCTTTCGATAAACTTTGAATTAAATTGTACGCACCACGAATTTTGAAAGAGCGAATTAATTGTAAGTCTTCTCTTTTGACATAAACGTCACAATCATATTTTTCAGATAAAACTGTATCACGTTGTAACGGTGTTTTAATAACGATATCTTTCATGCAATTATGAGCCATTAAGATATCTTCAATTTTCACTCTCTCCTTTACCTTCTGCACCATTTCATATCATCCTTATCTCTTTTAAATTGGCTCAATCGAAATTCGGGATTTTTAGAACTGCACCTGTATTCGCCGATGTTACCATCTGTGCATAACGTCCAAGCCAGCCCGTTTTCACTTTCGGTTCTGGTCGTTTCCATTCTTTTTTACGTTTACCTAATTCTTCATCACTAACTCTTACTTCTAACAATCTTTCCTCAACATCGATACAAACGATATCCCCTTGCTTGAGAAGTGCAATTGTTCCGCCCGCAGCTGCTTCTGGCGAAATATGCCCTACCGAAATACCACGTGAAGCTCCAGAAAAACGACCATCCGTTAATAGCGCAACATCTGCACCTAATCCCATACCAGCAATCGCTGATGTTGGTGCTAACATTTCCGGCATACCAGGGCCGCCTCTTGGTCCTTCATAGCGAATAACAACTACATCGCCTTTCTTAACCTTTCCAAGCATAATGCCCGCAAGCGCCTCATCTTGTGAATTAAAAATAACGCAAGGCCCTTCAAATCGTTTCACTTCTGTTGCCCCACTTTTAATAACTGCCCCATCTTTCGCAAGGTTTCCTTTTAATATACGTAATCCCCCTTCTTCACTATGAGGGTTTTCGAGAGAATGAATAACTTCCTTATCTTTAATCTCTGCATGAGCAATGTTTTCTCTTAATGTTTGCCCAGTAGCAGTAATACGGTCTAAATGAAGCACCCCTTCTTTTCGACTCATCTCTTTCAAAATGGCACTAATCCCGCCTGCTCGATCAATATCTTCCATATGCCAATTGGAAGCAGGGCTTACTTTACATAAATGTGGTACACGTCTTGAAACGGCATCAATGCGGTTCATATCGTAATCTAAACCCGCTTCTTGTGCGAGAGCTAATGTGTGCAATACTGTATTCGTTGATCCACCCATTGCCATATCAAGTGCGAACGCATCATCAATCGCTTCTTCCGTTACGATGTCTCGCGGTTTAATATCTCTTTCAATTAAAATCTTTAATTTCTCTGCTGCTTGTTTAATTAATTCTTCGCGTCTTGGATCGATGGCTAAAATACTTCCGTTACCAGGAAGAGCTAAACCTAACACTTCACATAAACAATTCATAGAGTTCGCCGTAAACATACCGGAACAAGAACCACAAGATGGACAGCCATGATCTTCAATATCCTTTAATTCTTCTTCTGAAATTTTACCAGATTGATAAGCTCCTACTCCTTCAAAAACAGAACTTAAATCGACAACTTCTCCTTTAGATGTTTTTCCAGCCGCCATCGGACCACCTGAAACAAAAACAGTTGGAATGTTAATACGAAGTGCAGCCATCATCATACCGGGTGTGATTTTGTCACAGTTTGGAATACAAATCATACCATCAAACCAATGTGCATTTACAACCGTTTCTACTGAATCTGCAATGATTTCACGACTCGGAAGTGAATAACGCATACCGATATGCCCCATCGCAATACCGTCATCTACTCCAATTGTATTAAATTCAAATGGAACCATACCTGCTGCACGCACTGCTTCTTTAACAAGTTTCCCAAACTCATTTAAGTGCTTATGACCTGGAATAATTTCAATAAAAGAATTACAGATAGCTATAAACGGTTTATCAAAATCTTCATCTTTCAAACCAGTTGCTTTTAATAAACTACGGTGCGGCGCTTTATCAAAACCTTTTTTAATCATGTCACTTCTCATCTTGTCAAATCCCCTCTTACGTATTTTTCACTTACAATCGCTTACTCTATTTCTTTACTAATTCTTTCGGTGCATGAATCCAGCTCATCATTTCACGAAGCTCTGTCCCTACTTTTTCTAACTGATGATTTTGCTCTGCTTTTTTCATCGCATTATATGTTGGACGCCCAGCTTGATTTTCTAAAATCCATTTCTTCGCGAATTCACCTTGCTGAATTTCTGTAAGTACTCGTTTCATTTCTTTCTTCGTTTCATCTGTAACAATTCTCGATCCTGTTACATAATCTCCAAACTCAGCTGTATCGGAAATAGAATGGCGCATATTCGTTAAACCACCTTCGTACATTAAATCAACAATTAACTTTAATTCATGCAAACATTCAAAATATGCAATTTCAGGACGATATCCGCCTTCTGTTAATGTTTCAAAACCAGCTTTCACAAGTGCAGTTACCCCGCCGCAAAGCACCGCTTGCTCACCAAACAAATCTGTTTCTGTCTCTTCTTGGAAAGTCGTTTCAATTACACCTGCGCGTGTACAGCCTACACCTTTTGCATACGCTAGTGCTACACTTAATGCCGTTCCCGTTGCATCTTGATGTACTGCTACTAATGCCGGAACACCATTTCCTTCTTGGAATACACGACGAACGAGATGACCTGGACTTTTTGGTGCGACCATTGCTACATCTACGTAACTTGGCGGATTAATTTGTCCGAAGTGAATATTAAATCCATGTGAGAAAAGTAACATTTGTCCTTCACGGAGATTCTCTTCTACTTCTGCTTTATACACATGTGCTTGCTGTTCATCTGGCAATAACATTTGTACAACTTGCGCGGTTCGAACTGCTTCTGAAACAGACATTACTTCAAACCCATCCGCTTTTGCTACTTCAAAAGACTTACCATGTCGAACACCAACTACTACTTCCACACCAGAATCACGTAAATTTTGTGCCTGTGCATGACCTTGAGATCCATAACCAATTACTGCAACTGTTTTCCCTTGTAATAACTCTACATTTGCATCTTTCTCATAATACGTTTTCATATCCATTCACTCCTTATAGTTTATTTACTTGCAGTACATCAATTAATTTTTTTAACTGACCAACAAGTAATCTCGCTTCATTTTCAGTACAAACTGCTGTGAGTTTCATTTCAGAAACGCCATTAGTATCTCTTTCGTTTAAATGTAAAGAAGAGATATAATAACCACGCCGAGCAAAGATCCCACTTATACGTAATAAGACGCTTGGCTCGTTATGAATAACGAGTGAAAAAGTATGACTCATTCTTCCCACCTCTTCATAATCATTTCGTTATTCCCTTTGTTTGGCGGAACCATCGGAAATACGTTTTCACCTTCTTCTACACAAAAATCAACTACAACAGGACCTTTATGAGCAAATGCTTCTAACATCACTTGTTTCGCCTCTGTTGAATTTGTTGCTCTTAACCCCTTCACTCCATAAGCTTCTGCCACTTTCACAAAATCTGGCGATCCAATTTTTGATTCTGATAACCGATTTTCATAAAACATTTCCTGCCATTGCCTTACCATCCCTAAAAATTTGTTATTTATAATAAATACTTTTACAGGGATATTATTTTCAGCAACTGTTTGTAATTCTTGAATGTTCATTTGAAAAGAAGCATCACCTGCAATACAAATGACGAGTTCTTCTTCTTTCGCAAGCTGAGCACCAACTGCCGCCGGGAAGCCAAATCCCATCGTCCCTAATCCACCTGACGTTAGAAAAGTCCTTGGGTTTTTCGCTTTATAAAAATGCGCAGCCCACATTTGATGCTGTCCTACTTCTGTCGTAACAATCGCTTCACCATTCGTTAATTCACTTACTAGGCTAATAACATGCTGTGGTTTTAACTCACATTCTGTTTGATTGTAGGAAAGAGGATATTCCTCCTTCCATTCCTCTATTTTCGTAAGCCATTCATTTGTTTGTGTATCAGTCGGCATATGTAACAACATATGTAACGCTTTTTTCACATCTCCAACAACCGGATACTCCACAGTTACATTTTTATGAAACTCAGACGGATCTATATCAATATGTACCTTTTTCGAATGCGAAGAAAAGAGTTCTAATTTTCCTGTTACACGATCATCGAAGCGAACACCTAACGCGAGTAGTAAATCACATTCTGTTACTGCCATATTTGCAGCATACGTTCCATGCATGCCGAGCATTCCTAAAAATAACGAATCTCCCGGTGGATATGCACCAAGTCCCATTAAAGTGGAAACGACAGGAATACGATTCTCCTTCGCAAACTGAGTGAGTTCTTCAGAGCCACCTGCATGAATGACACCTCCTCCGATATAAAGAAGTGGACGTCTTGCTTTTGAAATGGCTTTAGCTACCTCTCTAAGCTTCATACTGTCTGGCATAGGCTCTAGTTTGTATCCTGGAATCTCAATTACTTCATTATAAAAACTTGTTACATTTTCATTTTGAACATCTTTTGGAATATCAATTAATACTGGTCCTGGTCGCCCGCTTTCGGCGATGTAAAAAGCTTCTTGTACAATGCGTGATAAATGATTCACATCACGAACTTGATAATTATGCTTCGTAACAGGTACTGTAATCCCGACAACATCTGCTTCTTGAAATCCGTCTTTTCCGATGAGAGGTTTTGCAACTTGCCCTGTAATAACAACTAAAGGAATCGAATCCATATAAGCATCTGCTAAACCCGTAACTAAATTTGTCGCCCCTGGTCCAGAGGTAGCAAAGACTACCCCGACCTTTCCAGAAGCTCTTGCATATCCTTCTGCCGCATGAATAGCAGCTTGTTCATGACGAGTTAATACGTGCTTCAAACCACTTCCGTATAACGCATCGTATACCGGCAAAATCGCTCCGCCCGGATAACCGAAAACAGTCGTTACACCTAATTTTTTCAAACATTGAATAACGTGTCCGGCACCTGTCACTTCTTCACAATGCAATTTCTCACATGCTGTATGCTGCTCCATTTTACTTAACTCCTCTCCCTACAGTAAGCTCTCCGCCAATCCTGGAACACGTACTCCTCTTTCTCTCGTTAACTTTTTAAACTCCTCTGTCAATTGTTTCGTTACACTTCCTGGTTTCCCATCTCCAATTTCTCTTGAATCAACTTTTACAACTGGAATTAATTCTGCTGCCGTTCCCGTTAAAAATACTTCATCTGCTACATATACGTCATGGCGAGTAAATGGCCTTTCCTCACACGGAATATTAAGTCGCTCACATAGCTCGATAACACTATTTCTCGTAATACCTTCTAGCGCTCCTAAATAAGAAGGGGGTGTTAACACTTTTCCATCTTTCACAACGAAAACATTATCACCAGATCCTTCACAAACATATCCTTGCTGATTTAACATAAGGGCCTCTAACACTCCCGCTTGTGCCGCTTCAATTTTTACCAGTACGTTATTTAAGTAGTTCATTGACTTAATGCGTGGGTCTAATGCATCTGGCGTGTTACGTCTTGATGCAACAGATACAACGCTTAGTCCATTATCATAAAATTCCTGTGGGAATAACTTTAATTGTTCTGCAATGATAATAACGCTCGGTTTCACACAACTTCTAGGATCGAGCCCTAAGTCACCTTTTCCTCTTGAAACAATTAATCGAATGTAGGCATCCGCATACTCGTTTTTTTGCAATGTTTGTAAAACTGCTTCTTCCATTTCTTCAACCGTCAGCGGGATTGTAAGTAAAATAGATTTTGCCGATTCATATAATCGTTTTACATGTTCTTTTAAACAAAATACATTTCCACCGTAACTACGAATCCCTTCAAATACACCATCTCCGTATAAAAAACCGTGATCATATACTGAAACAACCGCCTTTTCTTTTTCTACAAATTCCCCATTCATGTAAATGTACTGGTTTCCCATCTCACATCGCTCCTCTTTTTTTCTCTCTATTTTTGCAATCTATTTCTATATCGATTGCTGAGATGAGTATTTTTAACAGAATATTCAGTATATAAACCTTAAAAATATACTCGTCTCAACAATCGATCACTTACACACTTGTAGCAATCCATTGCTGAGACGAGGGAATCGCGGTACCACTCAGCTTCCTTACACTTCTCACGAAATATAAGCTCTGCAAGTCCAATTAGACTTTTTGTTTTTCTATCGGAAACAACTCCGCTACTTTTTACTAATTTTCAAAAGTAGTGCTCCGAGGTGATCTTCAATGATGAAATTGTTACCACCCTCACAGCTTCTAGGCAGCTCTCTGAAACAATTTTTATCATTTACTCTCCTCTTCTACGCATTCTCTTATTTTATTTTTTAAAATAAAAACTCTCGCCTCAGCAATCAACTACTACAATTTAGTAGCTTTGATTGCTGAGGCGAGAGTTTCGCGTTACCACTCAGCTTCCTTATACTTCTCACGAAATATAAGCTTTGTAGGTCCAATTAGACCCCCGTCCTTTTACCGGAGACGATGCCGCCGCCCTCTACTCAGTTTCCCTTTCGCAAGCGATGCTCCGAGGTGATCTTCAATGATTCGATTGTTACTACTCTCGCAGCCTTGGAGTAGCTCTCTGAAACGATCATAATCATCTACTTTCCTCTTCTTTGCATATACAACATATAAAGTTAGAAAATTCTTAATTAACTTTTATTTGTTAAACGTATTATAGGACGTTGTTCTTTTCATTGTCAACATGTTTTCAGAAAATATTTTTAATAATACATATATTTTCGAATCTTTTTTATTGCGCAATAAAAATTTTTGTATAATACTATATAAAACATATATATTTAGGAGGATTACAACAATGTTCGAAAAAACATACGAACTCGCAACCTTCGCAGGCGGTTGCTTTTGGTGCATGGTAAAGCCATTTGATGAACTTCCTGGTATTCATAAAGTACTTTCTGGCTATGCAGGTGGTCATGTAGAAAACCCAACATATGAACAGGTAAAAGCTGGTACATCTGGTCATTTAGAAGTTGTACAAATTACATTCGATCCTTCTATTTTTCCATATGAAAAATTACTAGATTTATATTGGCCACAAATCGATCCAACTGATGATGGTGGACAATTTTTTGACCGCGGTCCCTCTTATCGCACTGCTATTTTTTATCACAATAAAACGCAAAAAGAGCTTGCTGAAAAATCAAAACAAGCTCTTGCAGAAAGCGGTATGTTTAAAGAGCCAATCGTAACTGAAATTCGCCCGGCTGCACCTTTTTATGAGGCTGAAGAATACCATCAACATTTTTATAAAAAGAACCCAGAGAAATATGCTACTGAGCAAAAAGAATCTGGCCGTGAAGATTTTATAAAAGAAAATTGGCAAAAGAAATAATAAAAACGCATCGTGCTTTTTTAGTACGATGCGTTTTTATTTTTGATAAAAGTACCATACAATGATAAAAACAACAGCTGTTAATCTCCAAAGTACTATCTCGTTTTTTACTCTATTCTTTTTCTTACTCATTTCATCCCCTCCTAGTAGCAATTAAACATAGTCAAGACTTCCTTTGTTTAATTGTCCACTTGATGAATGTGAATAAATCCGTAAAAATTCTTATAGCAAGACCACCAATGATTCCGATTGCAATTGAAATTACTAACATCTGTACAAAACTAAGAGTAGTTGTGTATGTTATATAGAGAACAACGCATACAAGTAAAACATCCGGTAAAGAAAGCAAAAACTTTTTAAGCATTTCTTCAGCTCTCCTATGCTTTATTTATCTCTTCTACTGTAGCTTTGAAATAAAGCTTGTTCAAAAATTCCATTTAGACCCTCTTTTTAAAAGCGATCCTTATCTACATATCCTAGTCCATAATTACTCCTAAAATAGAATAATATTACTAGTGATTTATTGTAAAGCAACCATTTTCATTCCATATCAACAAATCGTTATTAAAAACTAATTACCGGGCAATCGGATATTGTGCCAACTGCTTACAATGCATTGACCGTATGTATTATCACCTACTGCCACAACGGTGCCATCTGATTTCAGACCGACTGTATGCGCACAACCAGCCGCTATCGCTACAATATCACTCCAATCGCTTACATTACATTGACCATACTCATTCGAACCCCTTGCCACTACAGTACCATCTGATTTCAGACCGACTGTATGCTTACTCCCTGCCGCTATTTCCACAATATCACGCCAGCTGCTTGCATCACATTGGCCATGTTTATTATTACCAACAGCCATCACCGTTCCATCCGATTTTAGACCTACAGTATGAAGATAACCTGCCGCCAATGCCACCATACCACTCCAGTCACTTACATCGCATTGTCCATATCGATTATTCCCCACTGTGGTCACTGTGCCGTCCAATTTAAGACCGACTGTATGCCAGTCACCTGCCGTGACCGCCACAATATCACGCCAGCTGCTTACATTGCATTCTCCTTCTTTATTTCGGCCCACCGCTATTACCGTACCATCCGGTTTAAGGCCAAGGGTACGACGCCACCCTGTCGCAACCGATACAATATTATGCCATTCGTTTACATCACATTGATCATGCTTATTCCACCCCACCGCTTCCACAGTACTATCACTTTTCAGAGCGATTGTATGGGCATTACCCGTGTTCGTCGCCATATGAACATTGCCCGCTGCGACTGCTTCAATATCACACCAACGGCTTACATTGCATTCTCCTTCTTTATTTCGCCCTACTGCCACAACTGTGCCATCCGATTTAAGAGCAACTGTATGACCACGACCTGCCGCTATCGTACCTTTAGGCCACCGTTTCACTTTTAATATCTCTTCGTAATTCATGTTTTACCTCCTTGCATATAAGCAACTGTATCCAAATAGATATTTTTATCTAATTTCATTATAAATGACCCGATTTTTTTTATAAATTTACAACTATAAAAGAAGCCTATTATTACTTCTTCAAAAAATAAAAACCTCCAGTTTCAATACTAGAGGTTTTTTCTTTATTTCTTCAATCGTTCAATAAAATCGTTCAATTTATCAAGTGATTTCATATTCTGATTACAAGCTACACCATCTTTGCAAATATAGTTTCCCTTTTTAACGAAAGTTCCTTGTACATCACCTTTAATTTCAACTAAAAACATCCCTACTTCTTCATGTCCATGACATAATGAACAAATGCTTTTTTTATTTAAACTTTGGAACGTTCCTTGCAGACCAACAAACTTATTTTTATCATTTTTTGCTATAATAAATTTCCTGCTTGATCCCTTATCAATCCAACTTAAATAAGATAATTCTTTCATATCCAGTTCTTCCATATCAGGCAGTTTTAACTTTTTCGCTTTAGGAAATAATTTTTTTAATGTTTGTGCTGTAACTTCCTGAAATGGAATGACATACGGATTTATTTTCATTAAAAACGATTCTGCATCTTCTCTATTTTGAACTGTTAATACCGTATCCATTAACTCTTTTTGTTCATCCGTTAAATTCTCAAATACATGTATTATCTTTTCAATCGCTAGTGATTTTAACGCTTGAATTACACCTCTATCATTTGCCGTTGCATGCCCGTTTGCTAAAATATAAGCTTGTGACTTTATAAAATTATATTGATCACTTCTAATAAAAGCTTCCATCTTTATCACTCCATACAAATTGTTGATCTAGTTTTATTGTATACAATGATTCAGCTTTTTGATATGTAAAAGATAAATTAGAAACGAATATTACATACATCGATTATTCTCTACCGCTTCATTTCCTGACAAAAGAAGCCATCATCTGTCTTCCATTCTGCATATAATACGTCTTCAAATTTAGTAATCCCTTTTTGTTTTATTTGTTTATAAAGCCATCCTTCATCAAAGCCTGCTTCCCTCAAATTATCTTTCACTACTTTTCCATCACTAATTAATGAAATTGGTAAGTATACAGGCTTATGTTTCAAACTTAAATCATTTATAGTCGGTGATTCATACTTGCTCTTTTTCAGAACGCTTATGTTCCCATTAGGTTCCAAAATCATATACTCCACTTCTCGGATTGAAAATATATCTTTTTGTTGTCTTAGCATTTGTTGTAATTGGTTAATGTCCAAATGATTTACACTTAATTGTTCACGATCAATCTTTCCATTACGAATAATAATAGAAGGATACCCTTCAAAAAACCTTCTTGTTCCTCTTATTTTTTGTGTGATAACTTCTATTGTATAAATTAAAATTACCCAAACAAATACTGAATATAAAATAGACCACACTTTAATTTTAGGATCATATATTGAATTTCCAACAAGCTCACCAAGAACAATAGCAGAAATAAAATCAAATGGCGTCAGCTGAGATATTTGTGTTTTTCCTAATATTTTCGTAGCAATTAATAGAACAAAAAAACCAATTAAAAGCTCTATCGTTATTTGTCCAATATGATTCATAGATGGTCACCTTTCTGCTTTTCACTCAAATATTCTGTTTAATAAAAAAACGGCACATTTTTTCTATTATCTTTCCCATTCATACGCAACATATCCAATATTCACAAAACAAAAAGAGTCTAGTTCAAAATAATATTTGAACTAGACTCTTTTTATTTTCATTTAGAATACACAATCTTTTTAATCGTTTCTCCGGAAAGAAAATATTCCTCTGCAAGTTGATGAATGGAAATTCCGCTTTTAAACGCTTCTTTAATTGCTTTATTTCTTTCATCTAGTTGTTTTCTTCCTCCAGATCGTGTACCCCATTTATAATGTTTTGTTTCTTGTTTTGGAATGTAAATTGTTTCACCTTGTATATACTTTTGAATTTCAGTAATTAAACTTTCTGGTAAAACTGTCGCAGCTTTTACGTATTTCATTTCTGCTCGCCCCTTATTTTTTATGATTCATTTCAATAAGGTGCAAAGCCAAATATAAAAAATGATACGAGCTCATTTAGGCGATTGTATATTACTTGTCTACCTCACGCAAAGTATCGCCATTTCCATACTTGGCTTTGCATGAGACGTTGCAGTGTCCGGCAATTGAATTATAATCGCCATGTAAACACCTCCTAATATACCTTTTACATTTTATTATATGATAAATTCCTTCCCCTTGCATCCACATCCTTTTTAAAGCATGAAACTACTTAGTTTGATATAATACTTTTTAGTCCAATCCAAAAGTATAGTGAGGTTGCTTTATGAAAAAGAAAATAATCATTACAATCGTTACATTATTCATTATTACTGTAGCATTATTCGGAACATACAAATTGATGAACGCAAGAAGTTTTCAATTGTTTGGAGATTTAACAAACCGAGTAGAAACAGATGAAAAAGTGATAGCTTTAACTTTTGATGATGGCCCTACTAGCAATGTAAAACAAATATTACCGCTACTAGATAAATACAATGCAAAAGCTACTTTCTTTTTAATCGGAAATGAATTAGAGAAAAATCTATCGTTAGGAGAAGCTATCGCACACTCTGGACACCAACTTGGAAATCATACATATTCTCATAACAGAATGGTTTTTAAAACACCTTCTTTTATTAAAGAAGAAATTGAAAAAACGAATTCATTAATCCGCCAAACAGGATATACAGGCGAAATTGATTTTAGACCACCTAACGGAAAAAAGCTAATTGGTCTGCCCTATTATTTAAATAAAAACAATATCGAAACAATCACATGGGATCTTGAACCTGATACTTTTTATAAATCTGCTGCTGATAAAATTGAATATGTTAATAAAAATGTAAAACCAGGTTCTATCATTTTACTGCACTCTATGTATGATGAGTCTAATAAAAATTTACAGACCATTGAAGGTATTTTAGATTCTTTATCTAAGAAGGGATATCAGTTCGTAACAGTAAACGAACTACAAAAAAGAGCAAAATAAAGTGAAACTTTAATCAGTGGGGGCTTTTACGGGCAGTTGATCTCCCACCTAACTTCTTCGCTTTCGCTGAGTTTTGAGGCGGGGGTCTTACTTCCCGTTAATGCGGGATAAAAAGGTAGCGTATCATAAAATGATACGCTACCTTTCTCTTTAAATAATGCCAAGTACATTTAAGAATACGATAATTATCGCAATTGGTGCGATAAAGCGAAGTAAGAATAACCATAATACGAACAGTTTATAGCCTTTATTTTTACTTACACCAAGTTCTTTCATTAATACATCTTTCTTCATTTTTAAAGGAACAAAGATAGAAACTAATAAAACACCAAGTGGCATTAGTACGTTACTCACTGCATAGTCCGCTAAATCAAAGATTGTCTTTCCGAAAATCTTCAGATCACTTAATATACCAAATGATAATGCTGATGGTACTCCCACAACGAAGATTAATAACCCTACGATTAAGGCCGTTTTTTCACGTTTGCCTTTACCTTTTGATGTTAACGACGCAACACTAATTTCTAGCATAGAAATAGCAGATGTAATCGTTGCGAAGAAGAACAGCAATAAGAAAATAACGAAGAATACTTTTCCGAACGCCATTTTACTGAAAATAGCAGGTAATACGATAAATAATAATCCTGGCCCTTGAGATGGTTCTAATCCAAATGCAAATACAACTGGGAAAATTGCAAGTCCTGCAAGTAATGTAATTACTAATGTTAAAGCTACGATAGAAAATGCTGAACGCGGTAAACTTTCTTCCTTCGGTAAGTATGAACTATATGTTACCATTACTGCTACACCGACCGATAATGAGAAGAACGATTGACCCATCGCATATAAAATAACTTCTGATGTTACATGTGAGAAATCAGGTTGTAAGAAGAAACGAACTCCTTCTCCCGCGCCGTCTAATGTAAGAGCACGAACAATTAATACAAAGAATAAAACGAATAGCGCTGGCATGAAATATTTATTTACTTTTTCAACACCGTTTTGTACGCCTTTACTTACGATAAAAATAGTAATAAGAATGAATAATAACTGTGCTCCTACTGCTAAATAAGGATTGGAAATGATTTCACCAAACGTAGCTTCGTATGCGCCATTTCCTTCCCATAGTCTACCTGTAATTGCATTCCATAAGTATAATAAAATCCATCCCCCTACAACACTGTAGAAAGAAAGTAATATGAAACAAGTTACAATCCCTAATTTCCCTAACCATGGCCATAATGTTTTTGGTGCGATTTCTCTATATGCATCAACAGCCTCTTTTTGTGTACTTCTTCCGATAACGAATTCAGCTAATAATAGCGGTAAACCAATTAATAATGTGAAACCGATGAAAATAAGGAAGAACGCCCCGCCTCCTCCGATGCCGGCCATATATGGGAATTTCCAAATCGCCCCAAGGCCAATTGCTGAACCTGCTGCAGCTAATACGAAACCTAATTTCGATGTCCATTGCTGTGAATTCATTTATTATTCTCCTCTCTATCTCTTTTTCTTTGTTACAATTCGATATTTATATTGTTCTATCCATACTCTTTTCTAATACGTTCACTTCCCCCCTACTAATAAAAAACGCCCCTACGTAAATACGTAGGGACGACAAAAATATCGCGGTACCACCCTAGTTATGAAGATACACCAAAGTTAGGACCTAAATAAAAAACGTCCCTACGCAAATACGTAGGGACGATAAATTATCGCGGTACCACCCTAGTTATGAAGCCACACCAAAGTTAGGACCTAAATAAAAAACGTCCCTACGTAAATACGTAGGGACGATAAATATCGCGGTACCACCCTAGTTGTGAAACAATCTTCACCACTTTATTTGATAACGGTATAAACTACCGTCTTTCATTTCCTCATAATGTGAGATTTATGAAAGATGCTCCAGGACGAACTTCATGAATAATCTATATACTGATTCACACCAACCATCAGCTCTCTGAAATAGGGAGATATTCACTACTATACCCTTTCATTGCCCAAATATTATTTTCCGAATTGATTACTATCATTTTTATCACACATTAAAAATAGTGTCAACTTATATTTTGAATTTTTATGTATTACATTCTATTTAAAAATGTAAAATATGACTTTTAAATGAATAATATTAGAATATTTATGTTCCATACTATATTAACTACTCTAACAGGTTTATAGTAGTATACGATAAATGCAAGACAGCACGAGTAGGAGGAAAGAATTTTGTCTACTTCAAAAGTTTTAAAAGGTACTGCTTTATTAAGTGGTGCGACAATGATATCACGTATATTAGGTTTTATATACTTCTTCCCTTTTCAATTATTAGTCGGAACACAAGGGGTCGCTTTATATGGATATGCATACTCTTGGTACGGTATTTTATTAAGCTTCTCAACTGCCGGTATTCCTATTGCCGTTTCTAAATTTGTTGCAAAACATAATGCGCTCGGTGATTATAGTACAAGCAAAAAATTATACAACTCAAGCGTAAAATTAATGCTGTTTATGGGCTTTTTAGGATTTTTAACTTTATTTATTGGAGCACCGTACATATCACAATTTATTATTCGCTCAAAAACGCCAGATTCACAATTTATCGCTGACGTAACACTTACGATGCGAGCATTAAGTTTCGCACTTATTATCGTACCAGCTATGAGTGTTACACGTGGTTATTTCCAAGGTTTTCAACATATGAAACCAAGTGCCGTTTCTCAAGTCGTAGAACAAATTGCGCGCGTTGTTTTCATTTTAGTTGGTAGTTTTATCGTCTCAAAACTATTAGGAGGTTCAATCGCCTCTTCTGTTGCAGTTGCTACGTTTGGCGCTGTTATCGGGGCACTTGCCAGCGTTTCGATTTTAATGCTGTACTGGAAAAAATATAATAGATTAAAGCCTCCCGAAGGAGAATTAAAGTCAAGAGCATCGAATATCCCATTAAAAAATATTTATATGGAATTACTTCGATATGCAATCCCAATTGTATTTGTCGGCATTGCAATTCCGCTCTATACGTTAGTAGATCAATATACTGTAGCTGATGTCCTTAGAGCTATGGGAGAGCCGTTAGAAACAGCGAATGCAGTGTTCGCTTATATAACGAACTATGCCCAAAAGTTAATTATGATTCCAGCTTCACTTGCAACTGGATTCTCATTAACGATCATTCCAGCAATAACGAAATCTTATACAAGCGGGAAACTAGAAGAATTACAAGAACAAATTGCAAAGATATTTCAAGTCTTGTTATTCTTCACTATCCCAGCTGCATTCGGTCTTGCTAGTATCGCTTATGATGCATTCCGTATGGTTTATGTGAATCCTGAAATTGCACTTGGTGGATCACAATATTTAATTTCATTTGCACCTTCTGCTATATTAAGTGCGATTTTCACAGTTTCAGCAGCTATTTTACAAGGAATCGATTATCAAAGAAAAACGATGATTGCTTTCTCAGTCGGTATTCTCGTTAAAGTTTTAGTAAATACACCGCTCTTACATTTATTTGGCGGACACGGTGCTGTAATTGGAACAATTCTTGGATACCTCGTTTCCAATGTTATTATGTTGTACTGCATCATTAAGTTTGCGAAATTTAAAATTGGCGAAACAGCAAAAACAGTACTTCTTATTACAATTTACTCCGCAGCGATGTCTGCTGTTGTAATTGCTTTAAAAGCTATTTTAAAATGGTTAATTCCTGGACAATCTTATATCGAATCACTGCTTATTGTATGTATTTGTGGCGTCGCAGGAGGACTTGTTTACCTTTTATTCGTCCTAACGAGCGGACTTGCTTCACATATTCTCGGTGATAGGATTCAGCGATTACCCGTACTAGGTAAATTAGTCAAATAAAAAGAAGGGATGTAACGCATTGTTACATCCCTTCTTTTTCACTTCGCATATTGAATATGTTTTTGTTGTTCTGTAATATGTAATTCTGGAGCATGTTGTTCTACTAAATGTAATAGCTCTTCGATTAACACTTCTAACTCCTGTACACTATACTCCGGTTTCCCTATTAACATATTCGCCATACGCTCATATAAGTTTTCAGGCTTAATACTCATTCGTTCCACATTATTCGGCATCCATTTGAACGCCGGGTGATGCACATACATTCGGTTTAAACCAAATAAGACCCCAAATATATTTCTTTGAACTTCACAAATAACATCATATAACATAAGCCAGTCTTTTCGTTTTAAAAGTGCCTCTCGATTATGCCAGCGATTGCTTAACCAAAGATTTTCTGAAATCATCTGTTCCGCAAGTTCTTCTGGATATGATACCACTCTATCTTTTAATTCATCCACTTTCTCTTCTCCATACAAACTAACACCATCATGAACGGATGATACGATACATTGTTTTTCATAACTTATATCATATTGATTCACCACATCCGAAATAACTTTCTCTACTGTTTCTGTTAAAAAGTTACTGATTTCTAATTTAATTCCCTCTTTTGTCAAATATGTTTCCGACCATTCTTCTTCCTCATAAGGATGATATGACAAAATCGCTCCACCAATATGATTAATAGGCCCTTTACGATCCTCATCCTCTGGTGGCGTTGACCATAATATATGTAATTCTATATCCGAATGTTCATCTTCTAACTTTCTAGCTACTGAACCTGCTAAAATAATAGCTTCGATCTTCGGATTTCTCCTATAAACCTCCGACATTTCTATCGCTTTCTCTTTTAATCCCACTTCATTTCCCCCTATAATTGCAGTACACCCTTACTTTTTCATTTATCTATTTCGATATTGCGTATTACATTCCCTTTTCAAATTCCCACTAAATCATATTTTTACCCAATAACGCTGAACAATTTCCCCAGTATGAGAAGAAACTACTTCATTTTCTAACACACCGCCAACCTTTTGAATCGTTTTAGCCGAAGCAATATTAGCTTTATCGCAAGTTATTAACACTTTCTGTAACCCTAACTTTTGTGCTTCATATAATGCGAGCTTCAATTGTTTTGTCGCGTAGCCTTGGCGACGTTTATTCGGATGAACACTATATCCAATATGACCACTTTCCCGCAATAATTCTTCGTTTAATCGATGTCTAATATTCATAAAACCTATAAGTTCCCCGTTTTCAAAACTTAAAAATTGGCTAGACGGTACTCGATTACCTTGTAAGTTTTCTCCCAGTTCCTGTTTACTCACTTTTTCAAACCATTCATCAAGTGCAGCAAAATTTTGTAAAGAACTACTGCCATGTGGTTGTTCATCCGCATGTAAAAATGCCTCTCGATACTCCATAATTTGTTCGCTATATTCATTTGTCGGTTTTAATAGTTTCATTGTGTTTCTCCTCTCTTAATATCCTATAACAAACCCCTTAATAGCTCTATTTCACCATTAAGGGGTTTCTATCATTTTTATTCAAATAATCCCATACTTAAATACCGTTCTCCCGTATCAGGTGCAATACATAAAACTTTTTTACCAGCGCCTAATCGTTTTGCTATCATAATCGCTGCGTAAACAGAAGCTCCAGAAGATGGTCCAACTAATAACCCCTCTTGTCTTGCTAAGTTTCTCATTGTCGTTAAAGCCTCTTCGTCTGCAATTTGAATAATTTCGTTATACACTTCTGTATTTAAGTTTTTTGGGATAAATCCTGGACTTGTTCCTACTAGCTTATGAGGACCTGGAACACCGCCTGATAAAACGGGAGATCCTTTCGGTTCTACTACTGCAATATATAAGTTTGGTAGTTTTTCTTTTAACGTTTCCCCAGTCCCTGTAATAGTTCCACCAGTTCCTGCCGTTGCAACAAATGCATCAAGCTCCCCATCCATTTGTTCATAAATTTCAAGTGCAGTCGTATAACGATGAATATTCGGGTTTGCTGGATTTTCAAATTGTTGCGGAATAAAACTATTTGGTATTTGCTTTTGCAGTTCTAACGCCTTCGCAATCGCTCCTGGCATTCTTTGTTCTGCCGGTGTTAAAACTACTTCTGCTCCATATGCTTTCAATAAATTTATACGCTCTTTTGACATATTGTCTGGCATAATTAAAATCGCTTTATACCCTTTCGCAGCTGCATTCATCGCTAAACCTATTCCTGTATTACCACTTGTTGGCTCAATAATTGTATCTCCTGGTTTGATAAGACCATTCTCTTCTGCAACGTGCAGTAAATTATAGGCAGCACGGTCTTTCACACTGCGTGATGGATTAAACATTTCTAGTTTTACATACACATCTGCTGCGTCTTCTGGAATAAATTTAGATAATCGGACGACAGGTGTATCTCCTATTAATTCTGTAACATTTTCACATAATTTCATAGTGCATCCCCTATTCTATCGTTTTCTTATCACTTGGTAATAACCAAGAAGTAAGTCCAATTAATGGTAGACAACTACATAGTAACATAATGAATTGTAGACTATATATGTCAGCCAATTTCCCAAGGACTACAGAACCTAAAGCGCCGAGTCCAAACGCAAGCCCTACAATTAATCCAGATACCATCCCTACTTTTCCAGGAACAAGCTCTTGCGCATAAACAACAATTACACTAAAACTACTTGAACTAATAAAACCAATACATAAAAATAGCGGTACGACCCATACGAGCGAAACGTGAGGTAATAAAAGTGCAAGTGGGGCTGAACCAAGCATTGAAAATACAATAATTGTTTTCTTTCCAAATCGATCTGCTAACGGTCCACCAAAGAAAGTTCCTAATACACCGGCAATCATAAATGCGAATACGAAATACTGGGCATTTTTTATAGATAAACCGTAATGCTCAATTAAGTAAAATTGATAAAAATTCCCAATACCAGCACCGTACCAAGAACGTACAAAAGTAAGAAAAACAAGAAGTATAATAACAAATTTAATATGTGTACTTACTATCGCATTTTCAGCCTCAAGCGCAGCCCTCTTCTTTCTTCTTACAGCACCAGTAGCTAATTCATTCCTATACCAATTTGATACGAAAATTAATAATACAATTCCTACCGCTGCAAAAGCTGTAAAACCTAAAGAGCCAATTTGGCCGAGTGGAACGAAAATTAACGCTGTAAAAATAGGAGCTAGGGAATTCCCTGTATTTCCTCCCACTTGATAAATTGCTTGTGCTAAACCTCGTTTTGCCCCTGCCGCCATATAAGCAACACGAGCACCTTCTGGATGGAAGACTGCGGAACCTAATCCGATAAATAAAACAGAAATAATAACAATAATAAAGTTCGGTGCAAATGCAAGTCCAATCATCCCAAGCATACTCGAAAACATACCGAGCGGTAATAAAAATGGTGACGGCTTCTTATCAGAATACATACCAAAAACCGGCTGCATAATCGATGACGTCATATTTAACGCAAACGCAATCCACCCTACTTGCATATAGGATAAATTCATCGTTTTTTCCAAAATAGGAAACAATGCCGGCACAACTGCTTGCATCGAGTCATTTAAAAAGTGACCGAAACTAATCGCAAATAGTATTCGATATATCGTCGGTGTTTCTATTGTATTTTTTTTCGAAACTGCCTGCATATATGAATCTCTCCTTCCTGTACAAAATATATATTTATTACAGCAGGTGTAATAAAGTAAGACTTTAATCTCGATAAATTCTGACTTTTGAAACATTTCTATTCTATACTGGTTTCATTTCTTTTTCCAGAAATATCACTTCTTAAATAATATATTTTTTCTATACGTTTTATCGGATTTATTTATAGAAATTTTCTATATTTTCTTTTATAATAGGACGGAGATGAATGGAAGGATGACAACTATGAAGAAAAAAACAAAAGGAATCGTTGCACTCTCAATCACATTATCTATGTTTTTAACAGCATGTGGTCAAAAACAAGAGGCAACAACTACCGGAGAAAAGAAAAAAGAATCTTCAAAACAAGTATTAAACATTGTAGAAGCTGGGGAAATTTCTACACTTGATTCATCTATCGCAACTGATGGGTTTTCTTACGCTGCATTAAACAACGTAATGGAGGGATTATATATGCCTGGTCCTGACAATAAGCCTGTTCCTGCGGCAGCTGAATCATACAAACTGAGCGAAGACGGAAAAACATATACATTCACATTACACGATTCAAAATGGTCAAATGGTGATCCAGTGACTGCTCATGATTTTGAATACGCATGGAAACGTGCTATAAACCCAGAAACTGCTTCTGAATACGCACATATTATGTTCGATATTAAAAACGCTGAAAAAATAAATAAAAAAGAATTACCAATTGATTCATTTGGTGTAAAGGCGATTGATAATAAAACGCTTGAAGTACAGTTAGAACACCCTGTTCCATACTTGTTAGGGTTAATGGGATTTGCAACATTTTATCCTCAAAACCAAAAGGTTGTAGAAGCACAAGGGAAAAATTACGGACTTGAAGCTGCAAATGTAGTTTATAACGGGCCGTTTCAATTAAGTGAATGGAAACATGATACAAGTTATAAAATGAAAAAAAACCCGAACTACTGGGATAATAAAAACGTTAAATTAAATGAAATTAATGTAAATATCGTAAAAGATACTTCAACAGCCGTTAATTTATTTGAAAGCAAACAAGTAGACCGAATTACAATTAATTCAGAGTTTGTTGATAAATATCAAAAAGATCCGAGCTTAAAGAAAATGGAACGTCCTTCCGTGACATTTTTCCGATTTAGCCAAAAGAATCCTTTATTAGCAAACAAAAACGCTCGAAAAGCTATTTCGCTCGCTTTTGATAAACAAGGAATCGCAACAACGATTTTAAATAATGGTTCTATCCCTGCGAATGCATTCGTTCCGAAAGGATTCGTAAAAGGACCTGATAATAAAGATTTTCGCAGTACAAGTAATGTAAAAGTAGAAACAAATGTGAAAGAAGCTAAAGCACTATGGGAAACTGCGAAAAAAGAAACAAACTTACAAAACACTTCTCTTTCAATCATAACAACTGATGAATCTAACGATAAAAAAATTAGTGAGTTTTTAAAAGGTGAACTAGAGAAAAACTTACCTGGACTAAAAATCACATTACAACCCCTTCCAGTAAAGGCATTTTTAGACCGTGAAGGAAATGGCGATTTTGAAATTTCACTTTCCACTTGGGGACCGGATTATCCTGATCCTACAACATTTTTAAATATGTTCGTCACAGACGGACCGTTTAATAAGATGAGTTACTCAAACAAACAATACGACGAATTAATTGAGAAAACGAGCTCTACTTTAGTAACTGACTTACCAGCACGTTGGAAAGCGTTCCAAGATGCAGAGAAAATCTTACTTGAAGATGATGCAGCTATCGCTCCAATCTTCCAATCAGGACTTGTATATTTAGAACGTCCAACAGTAAAAGATGTTGTTGTTCGTCCATTTGCAGGAATTTATTCTTATAAATGGGCCTCTATTACAGAATAAGAAAAAGGCGATCCTAAAGCATATTAGGATCGCCTTTTTTATTAAATTGCAAAACGCTTATACTTCTCGTAATCGCTCGTCTTACATTCTACTTCTAGTTTCGTACCTTCGTTTTCATAACTCGTAGATAGAACGTGCGCATGATTATTAAAATAAGAAACTACCTGTCCTTGATCATACGGAATTAACATTTCACACTTCGTATACTCTTTATAGATGTGTGAGCGAATCATTTCTACAAGTTCTTCAATTCCAACATGTTTCTTCGCTGATAAATAAACGCGGTCTTCTTGCACTTTCGGAATTTCAACATCTACCATATCTGATTTATTATAAGCATAGATTGTTGGAATATTTTCTACTCCAATTTTCTTTAACGTTTCATTTGTAATATCAATTAACTGTTCATAATTTGGATTTGCGTAATCTACAACATGAATAAGTAAGTCTGCTTCCGCTACCTCTTCCAATGTTGAACGGAATGCTTTTACAAGATGATGCGGTAATTTACTTACAAACCCAACAGTATCTGTTAATAAGAATGATTTGTTATCTGGCAAATCAATATTTCGTACAGATGTTTCTAACGTCGCGAATAACATATCTTTTTCAAATACTTGTTTTTCTTCTGTACCATTATAAATTTCAAGCATCGCATTCATCGTCGTTGACTTTCCTGCGTTCGTATAACCTACTAATGCTACAACTGGTACTTCATTTTTCTTACGTTGCTTTCGCTGTGTTTGACGCTGCGCAACAAGTGCTTCTAGATCTTTATTTAAAACTGAAATCTGTTCTTCAATTTTACGACGATCTAACTCTAATTTCTTCTCACCGACACCTTTATTTTTCGTGCCAACTCCGCCGCTCTGTCTCCCTAACGATTCACGAAGACCTATTAAACGAGGCATCATATACTGAAGGTGCGCTACCTCTACTTGCAACTGCGCTTCTTTCGTTTTCGCACGTTGCGCAAAAATATCTAAAATTAATATGGTACGGTCAATTACTTTGCAATCTAAATCCGCTTCTAAATTTCGAATTTGAGAAGGAGATAATTCGTCGTTAAAGATTACCATATTCGCATCTACTTCATTTACATAAGCTGCTACTTCTTCGATTTTTCCCTTTCCAATATAATGGGATGGATTTACTCGTTGTAAATTTTGCGTCACTTGCCCAATTACCTCTACATCACAAGCTTCTGCAAGATTTGTTAGCTCTTCCATTGAATATGCAAAATCATCTTCATTACCTAAATTTACTCCAACTAAAACTGCTCTTTGTAATAATTCTTCCATATATTTATTCCTCCATTTCGATTACGTAAAATAAAAAACACAGGTTACTGCCTGTGTTTTCGTAAACGGATAAGGGTTCACCAAAGAAATAGAAGAAAGTTATACTTTCATCCTATCTCATAGTCAAAAAGTCCCATGATCATATACGCATCCACAATAAGTGTTCACCTATACGATCCCATTCTATTTATAAAGGCAAAACAAAAAGAGGGCGTATTCGTCCCTCCCTCTTTTTCACATATAAGCTTAATAAAGGGTTCCTTTAAAATAGGCAGACCAATCCCGTTCACTCTGCACACAGACAGAGCCTTTGAGCGCTATTCAATTATTTGCACAAAGTATTGAGACGTAATCTGATTAAGATCAAAGGAAGCCCCTCCGTTCATTTTAAGTTACATAAAGTGTAGCATAAGTAATTCGCTTTCACAAGATTAAACCACCTATAGAAACAGAAAGAAAATTCTTATATATTTACTTTAATCGTCATTTTTTGCGCGTTCTTCTTACAATAAAAATAACAACTGCAATAATCAATAACACACCTATAGAAATAACAGCAACTTGCCACCAACTTAAACCGTTCACCATCTCACCTTTTAAATCCACTTTCTTCGTTGGAGCTGACTCTTTTGCAATATGACTTAAGGCGTTTCTCTTCAGCTCTGCCTCATCTAATCTCTGTGTTCCACTACAAATAGATGTCTCTAATTTTTCCTCCCCTCTATAAGAAGAAAAGACTAAATATTCTCCTCCCTCTGCAAAACGAAATGTACAGCTACCAAAGCTTGTATATATAATAATTTGCGAAGAGCTTGTCCCTTTCCAAATTTTCTTCACTTCAAATAATGTTTTCATTTCCCCATCTTTCTCTTGAACTTCTAACACCTTACCTTCAAACACTACATTAGTTTTTTGTAACCTCTCTTCTGGTGATGCTTTCATACACTCACAAGCGTAAGACTTCTCTGCTAAAACAATAAGAATAAAACTACAAATAATGACAACAGGCAATATATACAAAGTTCTTTTCAAAGAGCCCAACTCTCTTCATAATCAATTTTAAAAACTTATCGTATATTATTTTTACACCACTCGCCAAATTCCTTCATAGTAAGTTAAGCATTATCACTTCAATACAATAAAAATCTTTATTGACATTTTCATAACCTGATATTAGCATCAAGTTATAAAAAAAGTTAGGAGATGCTCCCATGCATTCTAAATCTCGTATTACTGCAATTGGTACTTATGTTCCAGATCAAATATTGTCTAATAACGATTTAGAAAAAATGATCAATACGAATGATGAATGGATTGTACAAAGAACAGGAATGAAGGAAAGAAGAATCGCTAGCGAAGAAGAATACTCCTCACACTTAGCCATTAAAGCAATCGAAAATTTATGTACAACATTTAAAAAGAACTTAGAAGATATCGACTGTATCATAGTCGCTACAACAACCGCTGACTATGTATTTCCTAGTGTCGCGTGTCAAATACAACAATATTTCAACATACCTCATACAATAGCATTTGATTTAAATGCAACTTGCGCTGGTTTCACATATGGCCTGCACGTCGGTAATAGCTTAATCACTTCTGGATCACACAAAAAAGTACTTGTCGTAGCGACAGAGACATTATCTAAAGTTACTGATTACACCGATAGAACGACTTGCATTTTATTTGGCGATGGTGCTGGAGCTATTTTATTAGAAAGAGATGAAAACAAACCAAGCTTTGTCGCTGCTCACATGGGAACAAATGGGCACGGTGGGATTCATCTATACCGAACAAACTTATCTACTACTATGAATGGCACACCACTGCAAACAAATGAAAAAATCGTTCAAAACGGGAGAGAAGTATATAAATGGGCAACTCGTACAGTGCCAGCAGGTATAAAAGAACTATTACATACCGCAAATATGCAAATAGATGATATAGACTGGTTCATACCACACAGTGTTAACTTACGAATGATTGAATCTATTTGTGAGAAAACCGAAATTCCAATTCAAAAAACTTTAACAAGTGTAAAACACATGGGAAATACATCTTCGGCTTCCATTCCACTCGCTCTGGACTTAGCTAGGAAAGAAGGAAAATTAAATAACGGAGACACACTTTTACTATACGGATTTGGCGGTGGTCTTACGCATTTAGGCCTTATTGTGGAGTGGGATTTAAACTAAAAGTTTTTTTATACAATTCACTACAAAATAGCTGCATTCAAAGATTGGTTACCTCCCTTTGAACGCAGCTTCTTTCATCTTAATTTTATTTACCTGTCCGAGCCCATATCACAATTGGAATAAGCATGAAAGCTAAAACTCCTCCAGCTAATGACAATGCCGCATAACTTGAATTCGCTACTACCATACCTGACATGGCTCCGCCTGAAGCTCCAGCTAGCGCAATAAATACATCTATTTTCCCTTGTGTTTTTGCACGTGTGGAAGGTATAGTTGCATCAACAATTTGAGCAGTACCACTTATTAAACCGAGGTTCCATCCTAATCCAAGTAAAGACAAAGCAACGATTAAAAGTATTAAAGAGTCGCTCGGCGCTAACGCAGCTATGACACCTGCTGCCAGTAAAATTACTCCACCAGCTATACTCATCGTAGTTCTTCCAATTTTATCAATTAGCATTCCCGTAACGAGAGATGGAAGATACATTGCACCAACATGAAAACCAATCACAAGCCCTACTTCACTTAATTCATGACCGTGGTGTCCCATATGAACGGGTGTCATCGTCATAATTGCAACCATCACGACTTGTGTAAGTATCATTACGATGGCTCCAACAGTAATACCTCGTTTGTTTTCTGTCGCTTCTTCTGTTACTGCTTGCCCTTTATATGTATGTTCTTGTTTATATGTTTCTATTATATTTGCAATAAGTAACGGATCTGGACGAAGCATAACAAAAAGGACAAGACCTGCCAGTATAAATGCAGCTGCTGATAATATGAATGGACCAGCAAGTTCAGGAATTCCAATTGAATGAGCAAACCTTCCCATTACTCCTACTAAATTCGGACCTGCGACTGCACCAAAAGTCGTCATTACCATAGTAATACTAATAGCAGTTGCTCTTTGCTTCTTATTCGCTAAATCTGTTCCAGCATAACGCGCTTGTAAATTCGTAGCTGTGCCCGCGCCATATATAAGTAAAGAAACTAGTAAAAGAATAATACTATTTGTTAAAGCTGCCACTACAACTCCAATAGCCCCTAGTCCACCTACTATAAAACCTCCTGCAAGCCCTATGCGGCGACCATGTTTTTGCGATAACTTCCCAACAAAGAAAGCTGCTACCGCAGATCCCATTGTAAACATAGCTGCCGGCAATCCTGCATATGCATCTGTCCCAAGCATTTGCTGCGCAAGAAGTGCACCTACTGTAATGCCAGCAGCTAACCCTGCTCCGCCGAACATTTGTGAAATACTTACGATTAGTAATGTTCTTTTGTATAATTTTTGTTGTTCTTCTTCTGTATATATATGATTACTTATTGAAGCATCTGCTGTATCTATCATTTTCTCACCCTTTCTATAAAACTAATACCTCTTGTTAATGTACTATAGAACAACAAAATCCCCAAATTTAAAATACTAAAATTTATTTATACATGTAAAGAACCCCACGGTTTATGTTTTCCCATTACCGAGGGGTTCCCAAACTTACAGGGTAACTCTACTTTATATTTCATATGTAAACTCTGTACTATTTTACAACTGCATCTTCATTAGTTGCAAAACCCTCTGTCTTTCCCTCTTTTATTTCATAATAATACGAAGGTAATTCTATATTATGTTCTAAGAGATAATCCTCAATTAATGAAATAATCACTTTCAACGTTTTCAATCGAGCATATAATTTATCGTTACTCGCGATAATTTGCCATTTCGCATTTGGCTTATTTGTTTTTTCAAACATGTCTTCCATTGCTTCAACATACTCATCCCATTTTTCACGGTTGCGCCAATCTTCGTCTGTAATTTTCCATTTTTTCAAAGGGTTGTTCTCTCTATCTTTAAACCTCTTTAATTGTTCATCTTTACTAATATGATAGAAGAACTTTCCGACTATATAATGATCATCTGTTAATAGTTTTTCAAAATCATTAATCTCATCATATGCTCTCGTCCACTCTTCCTTTGTAGCAAAACCTTCAACACGCTCAACTAACACACGACCGTACCATGAGCGATCAAAAATAGTAATTTGCCCGTACTGAGGTAATTTCCGCCAGAAACGTTGCAAGTAATGGTACCGTTTTTCATGAGGTGCTGGTGCTCCAATTGGATTTACTTGGAACCCACGTGGATCAAGGTGTTCTGTCACTCGCTTAATCGCTCCGCCTTTTCCAGCCGCATCCCAGCCTTCCATAACGAGCATCACTGCGATTTTTTCTTCTTTTACTATTTGCTGTAATGCTAATAAGCGCCTTTGATATTTTTCAAGTTTCTTATTGTACTTAGATTTCGATTCAATTCTTTTCGTTACATCTACTTTAGCAAGATGTCCATTTTCCATAAAACAAATCCCCCTTGTTGTATGACAATGTTATTTTAACATATTTTTGGGAATTTTTTCATAATCATATTCCTTTTGACTTATACTTCAAATCGAAAACCGAAATGATAAATCACATCCGTAAATACTTTATAGTACATCATTAACGAATGTATATTCCCCTTAAATCCAAAATAAAAACAACCATCATCTTCTACATAAACAAGATGATGGTTGTGTGAATTGAATAAAAAAACTCTACACATGTTAACTATTCTCGATAAATATTTTCTAAGATTATATATTCATTGACTTTTCCTCACATCGATTCAACGCTACATAACAAGCTCCATATACACCAGCATCATTATGTAATGATGCTAAAACGATTTTCACCTTATTTTGATAGATGTCCATTATTTTGTCATAGAACCTTTCTTGAATTTGTTTCAAAAATGGTTCACCTTGCTCTGTAATACCTCCCCCAATAATAATTAATTCGGGGTTAAATATATAAGTAATATTTACTAAACCAGCAACAACATACTGTAGAAACTGTTCATATACATTTTTCGCCAACCGCTCTCCTCTGTACATACGTTCTATAATTTCTTCACCTGTGATTGTGCCTATCTCTAGCCCTTGAATTTTGGATGCTTCTTTATACTGACGAATCAATGCCGAAGTCGATGCATATCTCTCATAACATCCCTCTCCGCCACAACTACATTTTTCTCCATTATGAACAATTATCATATGACCAAGCTCTCCTGCTAGCCCTTTCACTCCCTGAAGCATTTTGCCATTTGTAATGATTCCACTACCAATCCCGGTTCCAAGTGTGATTAAAACAATATGTTCTTTCCCCCTCCCTGCTCCTTTCCACATTTCACCGAGGCAAGCTGAACGAACATCATTTTCAACTATCGCCACATACCCTGTCTCACTATAAATGTAATCTGCTATTTTTGTACCGCTATATCCCGAAATATTGGCAGAATACAGAACTTCTCCTTTGATATTATCGATAATCCCACACGATGATACACCTACAGAATGAATTTTATAGCTCTTTTCAAACTCATATAATACTTCACAAATACGATACAAAATTTCTTTCTTTTGATTTTGTACTGGTGTTGTTATTTTCCCTTGTTCATGTACTATTCCTTGTTCATCAATCATTGCATATTTTATAAAAGTTCCTCCAATATCAAAACAAGCAACGTACTTCCCCATATTTCTCCCCTTCCTACTTTTAGACAATTATAATTTCATTATAGAAATTCTCTACATTTTTAAGCTGTATGTAACCTGTTATTTCCTCAGCTGCGTTAGCCATTCCACACGCCACTGAAAAACGAAGTGCATCCTTTATCCCATACCCCTTTGCGAGTGCTAACGTTATTCCTGCAACCATTGCGTCACCTGAGCCAACAGCATTGATAGTTTTTATTTCTGAAATAATTGCCCTTATGCTTCCATCTTTCGTAATAAGTATCGCTCCTTCTCTTCCAAGTGATAACAAAACATACTGCACGCCCCTCTCGCAGATTTTAGTTGCTTCCGCAATCATTTCTTCCTGTGACACACGTTTTTTTTGAAGCAACTGGCAAATTTCTTGCCTGTTTGGTTTAATTAAAAATGGTTTTCCTTGTATGCCATGCAATAATGGTTCTCCACTTGTATCTAATATGAATTTTTTACCATTTCCAGCTGCCTTTTGTGCCAACTGCTGATAAAATGAATTTGGAATACCCTTGGGTAAACTTCCCGATGCAACAATAAACTCAAAATCTTTTACTATCCTTTCATATTTTTTTATAAAAAGAGCTATTTCATCCTCTGAAATAGCTGGTCCTGCTTCTAATACTTCAGTAGCTGACGCAGATTTTTTTGTGATTAACGCTATACAATTGCGAGTTTCTTCTTTAACGGAAACAAACTCATCAATAATTGATAAATCTTTCAAGTTTTTTCTTATGAACTCACCATTACTACCACCAAGTAACCCAGCTCCAGTTACTTCTTCTCCTAGCAAACGAAGTACTCTCGATACATTAATGCCTTTTCCACCCGCAGTTTTTTCATAGTCTTTCGTGCGATGTACTTTGTTTAGTTTTAATTCTCCTAATTCATATCGCATATCAACAGATGGATTCAATGTAATTGTCGCAATCATAAGAATATCTCCTTACACACGATTTAAACTTTTGCACATCTTTATTTTATCTGCAACAACCCGTTTCATCGCCATAATTGCATCTGAAAAATATTTACGCGGATCATTTTCTTCTGGATGAGAAAATAAATAATGACGTAATGCTGTTCCGAATGCAATTTTTAACTCTGTTGCGATATTCACTTTACAAATTCCTAAACGAATCGTTTCTTGCACTAAACTGTCCGATAATCCAGAGGCACCATGTAATACAAGGGGAATATCAACTTGCTTTCTAATACTTGTTAATCTTTGTAAATCTAATTTTGGTTTCCCTTTATATAGTCCATGTGCCGTTCCAATTGCAACTGCCAATGAGTCAATATTTGTACGTTCTACAAACTCTTTCGCTTGGTAAGGATCTGTATAAATTGAGTTTTCCACTACTATATCTTCTTCTATTCCTGATAATTGCCCTAACTCAGCCTCTACTGTTACTCCATTTTGTTTTGCATACGCCGAAACTTCCTGAACAATCTGAATATTTTTTTCGAATGGATGATGTGATGCATCAATCATAACAGAGCTAACTCCTAAATCGATACAATTTTTAATATCACTTATATCTTCATGATGATCCAAATGTAGACTAATTGGTATATCATATCGCTTTCTCGCTGCTTCAATCATATGCAAAAGATATTCTTTTCCCATATATTTTATCGTGCCTGGTGTAGCAGCTATAATAACAGGTGACCTAAGCTCTACTGCTGATTCAATTACCGCTTTTAAAGTTTCTAAATTATGAATATTAAAAGCTGGTACTGCATAGCCCTGTTCTTGTGCATTTCTCAGTATAAATTGATTTGAAACAAGCATACTCTCAAATCCTTTCTTTTTTCTTTTTATATTTCATTTCTCCACCAACAACTGTTCCTATAAGATTTAAATCCTCTGTTAATATAAGAAAATCAGCTCTTTTCCCTGGTGCTATACTTCCAATTTCATTATCTACTCCAATACTTTTAGCAGGAATTAACGAGCCCATATGAACACATTCCCATAACGATGCATTTGTCCATTTCTCCATATTCTTCACACCATCAATAAATCGAAGTGTACTTCCTGCTAAAGAACCTGCCTCTGTTCGGGCAATGCCGTCTTGCACTTGGACAACAAATTCTCCTAAATTATATGTGCCATCCCCTAATAAGCCCGCTCGCATACAGTCACTAACTAAACATGTTTTGTCGTATCCTTTACATTTATATAAAATATTCACTACACTTGGATGTACATGATGTCCATCTGTAATGATTTCACTATACGCGTGCTCGGTTGAAAGTGCCGCTCCAACAACGCCAGGTTCACGGTGATGTAATCCTTTCATTCCATTAAACGTATGCACAAAAATCGTCGCTCCTGCTTGAATCGCACTCTGGCATATCTCATAGTTTGCATTCGTATGCCCAATTGCTACACGGACATTCTTTTTCACAGCATGACGTATACAAGCAATAGCATCTCTTCTCTCTGGTGCCATTGCAATTTTTTTAATTGTCCCTTCTGATGCAGCAATCCATTCCTCTAACATTTCAACGGTTGGATCAATAAAATATTTAGGGTTTTGTGCACCTTTATAGACCTCCGTAAAACAAGGTCCCTCAAGAAAAGATCCAATAATACTTGCCCCTTTCACTCCTCTTTTTTTTGCATGAGCTATATTTTTCAAAGCTCCCATTATATTTTCCGAAGAATCAGTTAATGTTGTAGGCAAAAAGCTCGTAACACCATTTTCCAATAACTTAATAGAGATATTGTTTAACGATTCATATGTGCTATCCATGACATCATGTCCCGCTACACCATGAATATGTGTATCAACAAATCCTGGAGAAATAATTCTACCTTCAAAATCCATTACTAACGCTCCGTCTACTATTTCTTCAACATGTTTTAGAAAGTATCCATTTACAATATGTAAATATCCACTTTCACGAACACCATCTTCTAGTAGATATATAGCTGCTTTGACGTAGTAGTTCATAAATTACTATTCCTTTCCTTTATAAGGATGTACTGTTACCCCTTGAACGATACGATTTACACTTCCACTTGGACAAGGGTTATCTGGAGTAATCCCTAATGCAATTGATTTATATAATGCTAAAATTTGTCCGTATAATATATAAATAAACGTAATATACATGTCATCTTTTAGATTTCGTCCTTCATTGCATAAAAACGTATTACAATGTCTCCTTGCTTCTTGATTATCTTGATGTGCTATAACAATAATCTCGCTCCTTTCTTTCTCTTGAAAAATCTCTTTTAATAAATCAAGATCATATTTTTTCGTATACTCATCATTAGATAAAAATAATACAACAACTGTATCCTTATCTAAAATTGATTTCGGTCCGTGCCTAAACCCAAGGGGGGTGTCAAACATAACTGGGATACGACCAGCAGTTAACTCTAGAAATTTTAAAGCAGCCTCTCGAGAAAGCCCTTCAAATACGCCTGATCCTAAAAATACAATTTTACGAAATTCCTTTTCTGCAATTCGTTGAATTTCCCGTTCTTGTTTTTTGATAACATCTTTTCCTATTCTTACAATATCCATAATGCTAGATTCTAAAAGATGGGGATGATTATAGTTACATAACATAAGTGCAGTTAACATCATAGAGGTAAAACTTCCTGTCATCGCGAACCCTTGATCATTTGCCTTCTGTGGCATATACATAACAAAAGCGTTCTCCTTATGTTGAAACTGCTTCGCTAAATTTCCTTCTTCATTACATGTTAAAATAATATGATAAACTGAATGAATAATTTGTTCTCCTAATTGCACTGCCGCTACACTTTCTGGACTATTTCCAGAGCGAGCAAAAGATACTAAAATTGTTGGGATGTCTGGCTGAAGATAGTAATAAGGACTTGAGACTATATTTGTTGTTGGAATACTTTCAATATGCATTTTCTTTAAATCTGTTATTCTTTTTATATATGGAACAATTGTGTCTCCAACAAAAGCGGATGTCCCTGCACCAGTGAAAATAACTCTCACTCGTTCATGCTTTCTTGAAATACTTGAAAAGAAACCTATAATTTCATGATGCTTGCTTTGAAAATTCAAATATACTTGCTCCCAAAGATCTGGCTGTTGTGCAATCTCTTTCGCTGTAAAACATGCTCCATATATTTCTCTTATTTCATCATTTGCATGTAATAACATTTGAGAACCCCCTTAATATTAGTTCATATCTTATCACGTCATCATTACCAGTTGAATTACAATAAGTATAACCATACTTATTGTAATTCAACTGTGTAAGTAAATTTATCTCCTCTTGCAATGGTCTGTGTGTATTCGATTATATTTTCTTTCGCATATGCAATCCGTTCTAGAGATAAAGATGGTTCATTCTTTTCAACTTGTAGCCATGTTGCATGCTCTTTTTCTGCTGCAATCGCTTTGAAACTTTCCACCGCGCGCGTGATATGGACTTGATATTTTGTACGAAAAATCTCGTACATTGGTGTTTCTTCTAATTCTTTCTTCGTTAAATATGGAAAGAACTTTACAGGAATATAAGATGTTTCAAATAGCATCGGTTCTTTATCAGCTAACCTTAGTCTTGTAATTTGATATACCTCTTCTTCATGATTAAGATTCATAATTTTCGATATTTTTTTATCGCAATGAATTATGGAAAATGATACGACTGTTGATGATGGAACCTTTCCAAATTTTTTCATTTCTTCTGTGAAACTATAAAAACGAACCAGGCTTTGATTAAATACACGAGGTGAGACAAAACTCCCTTTACCATGTTTTTTATAAATATATCCTTCTTTTTCCAGTTCTTGCATTGTCTGTCTTACTGTCGTTCTACTTACATCATGAATCTCACATAGCTCGCGTTCTGATGGAAGCTTATCATGTTCTTGTAAATTCCCAGTTTCAATTTGTTCCACAATAATATCCATTAATTGGTAGTATAATGGTGTTCGATTATCTTTTGCAATCATGTTTTACTCCCTCATCTATAAAGTTGTTATAACCAGTTTATGGCTATTATATCGAATGAAAATAGGAATTACCATCACTTTCTCACATAGAAAGATAAGCTTATTCCAACTGTTAAAATTTACTTTAATCGTACATTTAATTTGTTCCTTTATATGCGCTCTTCTTATTTTGCTGGATTCATCGATTCTTGTAAGTCTGTCACATATTGCTTAAGATTTACTGTTTCACCCGTTATTCTTGATCTTTCAGCCGCAAAGGCAATCAAATGACTATTTGCCGAAATCATTGCAGACGTTAAACTTTCTGTTTTATTGTTTTTTACCTTTTCGATAAAATCAGTCATAATTGCATTATCTGCTCCCATATGTCCACCTTCTATTGTTTCTGGGTAAATCGTTTCAACCTCACCTGAAAAATATTTGACCTTCAATTCATTTAATACATCATGACCATGAATTTCACCATGTGTTCCCATAATTTTAAACGTACGGCAACACTCTTTCGTAAACGCAGACATTGTAAAAGCAACTGTTACATCATTATCAAATAGCAAATTTACTACTTGATGATCTACAACATCATTGTCACAATGGTACACACAACGCCCATAAGGTCCTTTTTTTAATGCCTCCAGTCTATTTTCAATGCTTGTATCAATAGAAACTACATTCGCTGGCCATTCATCTCTCTCGTGTAAATACCATTTTAAAGCAGAATATTGGCAGTTTTCTTCAACTTCACAACCATCTGTACAACGTAGCGTCGAACCCTTAGGTGCATGTTCGGATTTAAAATGAGTCAAACTTCCAAAAGATGAAATCTTTTCACACTCTGCACCCACAAGCCATTGTAGCACATCCATATCATGACAACATTTTTGCAAAATCATTGAACTTGATTCAGATTTATTACGCCAATTCCCTCTTACAAAACTATGCGCTTGATGCCAATGACCAACATTTTCATTCCATTGAATTGAAACGATGTCCCCTATCTTCTTTTGATCAACAATTTCTTTTAAAGTCCTATAAAATGGTGCATACCTTAATACGTGACATACTGTTAATAATGCGTTATATCTCGTGGCAGCCTCTGCAATTTCCAATGTCTCTGTAGGGCTTGGTGACATTGGTTTTTCTAATAAAATTTTGTATCCCTTCTCAATCGCTTGCATAACAGGTTTATAATGAAACCGGTCGGGCGAACAAATAAGCAATACATCACAAAGCTTTTCTTTCGCTAATAACTCTTCCCATGTTTCAAATTGCATATCTTCCGAAACGCTATGCATTTCAGAGAATTTCCGTCTTTTTGCATTATCCAATTCTGCAACCGCAACAAAAGTTATCTCTGTTGGATGTTCTAACGCGTAAGAAGCATAAGCGTACATTCCACGACTTCCTGCCCCAATTAATGCCGCTGTAATCATTCATATCCTCTCCTATTCTATTATTCTTATTTTCCACCTGTAATTGTAATTCCTTCAATAAATTGTTTTTGTAAAAAAACAAACAATAACAACATTGGTAAAATCGCTAAAAATGATCCCGCCATTAGTACCGGATAGTTTGTTGCATATTGCCCTTGTAGTGAAGATAAACCAACTGACAATGTCATCATATCTGGTGAATTATTTACAATCATCGGCCACATCAATTCATTCCAAGACCAGAGTGTTGTAAATATACCAAGCGCAATTAAACCTGGTTTCGCAAGAGGCAGCATAACATACCAATAAATTTGGAAGTGATTGCAACCATCTAATCTTGCTGCTTCTTCTAGTTCCTTTGGAACGCCCATAAAAAACTGACGTAATAAAAAGGTACCAAATGCACTAAATAACCCAGGTACAATTACCGCTTGTAATGTATTCAACCAATCCAGTTTTACCATAATTAAATATTGTGGAAGCAAAAACACTTGAGCCGGAACCATTAGGACGGAAAGAGTTAGTAAAAACAGTACATTTCTACCTGGAAATTGTATTCTAGCAAAAGCATAAGCTGCTAATGAGCATAAAAACAACTGCCCGACCGTTCTAGCTATTGTAACAATTACAGTATTCATCATAAATTTAAAAAATGGTAATAAGTTGAATATTTCCGTATAATTACTCCACATAAATTGAGATGGGATAATAACTGGTGAAACTTGAACAGATTCTGTATAAGTTTTTAGAGACGTTAATATCATCCAAATAAAAGGACCAATAGTTAATAAGGCACCTATGATAAGTATTGCATGAATCATAATTGTATTTTTATTGACTGCACCTACTCTTTTATTCATCATAATGCACCCACTTTTTCTGTAATATCATTTGAATCGCTGTAATGATTAATATAATAATTAATAATACAACTGCTATGGCTGCCGAATATCCTTTCTCATTTAAAATAAAGGCATTTTGATAAAATAAATAAACAATAGATTGTGTATTTTCAATTACATTACTTGTTCTACCAATCATCATAAAGATGAGATCGAATACTTGAAATGCTCCAATTAAAGACATAATCGTTACGAAGAAAATAACTGGCGATAAAAGTGGCAATGTAATCTTAAAGAAAATTGTAATTGGCCGGGCTCCATCCATAATTGCCGCTTCATAGTATGTTTTAGGGATGTTTTGGAGACCAGATAGAAAAATAACCATGTTATATCCTATCCCCCCCCAAATCGCAACTATAATAATTGAATATAATGCAATGTTAGGGTTGGTAAGCCAATTAGGACCATCAATTCCAAACCATGATAACATGTAATTGAGTAACCCATAGTCAGAATTATAGATCCATTTCCATACCATAGCGATTGCAGCAGGCATTGTAATAACAGGTAAAAAATATAATGTTCTATAAAGGGATTTCCCTTTAATGTTTTGATTTAATAGCACCGCTAATATGATGGATAAAAATATACCGATTGGAACAGTAAGCACGATATAAATAAATGTATTTTGAAAAGCCTTTCCTAAATCTTTATCAGTAAACATCTTTTTATAGTTTTCTAGTCCAATCCATTCATAGCTACCAAACGCATCCCACGCTGTAAAACTAAAATAAATATTTTGCACAATTGGCCACATATAAAAAATGAATAACCCTAACATAGTTGGGGCAATCATGACATATGCCCATATATAATCTAATTTCTTTTTCTTTTTATATTTTTTTTGTATATGTGTATTTTTTTGCTCCACTACCTTTATTGATAGATCCTCCATCTCTTCACTCCTCCCATAATTTTTGATTTAAAGCAAGGAGAGGATCCCTCTCCTTATTTTTTAGAAAGAACTTCATTTGCTTTCTCTGTTAATTCTTTTGTTGCTTCTTCAACATTCAATTCTCCTCCCCATACCCTTTTTAATACTTTTGTTTCTTGCTCCCATAAAGCTCCTGTATTTTTCACACTCGGTAATGGGTAAGAATATTCAAGACCAGTGATATACGCTTGTAAATTCAAGTTTGGAACGGATTTAACCCACGCTTCTTGTGTTCCATTAAAAGCAGGAATGACTGTTCCAGTTTCTGCAAACACATCTGCTGCCTCTTTAGAACCTAAATATTTCACAAATTCCCAAGCTGCATCCGGATATTTTGTTTTCGCTGAGATGACATTTGCTAGACCATGAATCATAACAGCTCTTTCTTTTCCTTTTGGCATAACAGCAATATTTAAATCAGGATTTTTCTTATATTCTGGTACCATCCAAGGCCCGTCAAAAATCATCGCTACTTTACCTGATAAAAACAAATCAGATGCTGTTGTCTCTGTCATTTGAGCAAATGTTGGTGATAATCCTTCTTTAATAAAACTAATGTTATAATTAAATGCTTCAATTGCTTGTGGTTTATTAAATCCTACTGTTTTTTTATCTTTAGAAAGAACATACCCTTTATTTTGATAAATGAGATCATAATAACCACCTTGATTTCCCATTGCTGCTGCAAATCCCCAAACACCTTTTTCCTTTTTCGTCAATTGCTTTGCAGCTTCTTTCATTTTCTCCCAATCCCATGAATCATCTGGATATGCTACTCCAGCTTCATCAAATAATTTTTTGTTATACCAAAGTGCCGTTGTATCAAAATCTTTTGGAATACCGTAAGTTTTATTATCTACTGTATATAAATCAACTAAAGATTTTGGGTAATTTTCCAATTTATAATTATCTTTTTTCGCTTTATCATCCAAAGGCATCAATACTTTTCCCGAAGCGTATTTCACGACATTTGGTCCATTCATCCAAAATACATCCGGCAATGCATTTCCTGTTGCTGCCGTTTCAAGCTTCTGAAAGTACTGTCCGTACGCTGTTAATTCTATTTTTACTTTAATATTCGGATGTTTTTCATTAAACTGTTGAACCACTTTCTCCACTGCTGGTAGTTGTTTCTTATCCCAAAGTGCATACCGTAATTCTATTTTTTCATCTTTAGATGACGTGTTAACTTTTTCGCCACTGTTAGAACATCCTACTATTGCCAATAGCAATGTTGACAAAAAGAAAATAAACCACTTTTTCATCCCTTTTCCTCCTCTAGAAACAATCATCTATATAACAAAATCTTTACTTATGTTTCTTGTAACTCACTGACAACAAATTAAACTAATATAATCAACTTTACAAAAGATTTGGAGCACCTTGTAAATAAAGCGTTCACAAACGAATTTTATTCATTTATAAAAACAATGCTCTTCTCTCCCTTCCTATCAATTTTAGTAGACTTATGTCATTACCAGTTGAAGGAATAAACTATCATTGATATATTATTTATACATATACCAATTCGATCACGACATGATGTTGTCATTACCAGTTGTTATGAAGTATAACACTATCACTTTTTCCTCCGCAATATATTTTCTGAATTTTTTAAATTTTTAACGCGAACTATGTCAATCCATTATCCCTATAGCATTTGTTATTAATAAATAATATAAAGATAAGGAGTGTTCATATGATTCAACAATTAAAAAGATATTACGATAAAGATATAAAAATTAATGAGGCCATACTTTCTGAAGATTACAGTTGGTTTTTGATTGATGGGAATAGAGTAGGAATTCGTAAATCTCGCTTACATAAACAAGAGTGTCAATTACTTTCATCCCTCTTAACTCCCCTCCATACTGACACATGCTATGAAACAGAAATAGAAAAGTATTGGTACGAAGCATTATATCAGAGTAAAGATATTCAAATAACATCTGTACGCTTTTTACATTTCTTCACAACGCATCCTATAACGGAACGAGAAGAATTTCATAATGCTTTACATTCAATACTTGGTTTTGATAATCCTACAATATGGGAAACTTCACAAACTGGAGTCCTCATCTTAACAGAAAATATATCTGAATATAGATTGCAAACAGCCCTTGATACGCTGGAAACAGATTTTTTTATATCCTTATCCTTTTTTGTCGGCAGACACTACACCCATACCAATCAAATTTCTCACTTGTATCAATGGGAACGAAATTTATTTTCTTATCTTTCTCCCTATCTATCAAAGAAAATTACATACATTGAACAACTCCTTCCTTATCAATTAATGACCTTATTACCAAAAGAAAAGAGGGAAAAATATACAAATCATTTATTAGCACATGTTTTCAATGATAAAGAGCTAATAGAGAGTATTAAAGTATTCTTCCAATGTAATTTAAATGTATCACTTGCGGCCAAACAATTATATTTACACCGAAATACTTTACAGTATCGAATTGACAAATTCATTGAAAAAACAGGATTGAATATAAAAACATTTGAAGGTGCTGTGGCTGTCTATTTGGCTTTTCTTTCTTTGAACATCTCGTAATTTTGCATAAAAAAATTAATATTTTTTGTGCAACTTGCCAATTCACCTTACAATCGATAAATCTTATAATTCAGTTAATTATAAAAATAGGGGTGATGTATAATGGCCGAACTCGTATTAGATCATATTTTCAAATTATATGATAATAAAACAACTGCTGTTTCTGATTTCAATTTACATATTCAAGATAAAGAATTTATTGTATTTGTTGGTCCTTCTGGTTGTGGAAAATCAACTACTCTACGTATGATTGCAGGTTTAGAAGATATTTCTAATGGCTCATTTTATATTGATGGTAAACTTATGAATGATGTCGCTCCAAAAGATCGTGACATTGCAATGGTATTTCAAAATTATGCACTATACCCACATATGTCTGTTTACGATAATATGGCGTTTGGTTTAAAATTACGAAAACTACCAAAAGATGAAATTAATCATCGCGTAACTGAGGCGGCAAAAATATTAGGTCTTGAAGATTATTTAAAGCGAAAACCAAAAGCATTATCGGGTGGGCAGCGACAGCGTGTTGCATTAGGAAGAGCTATCGTTCGTGACGCAAAAGTATTCTTAATGGACGAGCCTCTATCCAATTTAGATGCTAAATTACGTGTAAGTATGCGTTCAGAAATTTCTAAGCTTCATCGCCGTTTAAACACAACTACTATATATGTAACACATGACCAAACGGAAGCAATGACAATGGCATCACGCCTTGTTGTGATGAAAGATGGTATCATCCAACAAGTTGGTACACCAAAAGAAGTCTATGATACTCCTGAGAATGTTTTTGTTGGCGGATTCATTGGTTCTCCGGCCATGAATTTTTTTACTGGAACATTAAAAGATAACTATTTTCATATAGAAAACATTCGTTTTAAAGTACCAGAAGGACAATTACAAAAATTGCAGAAAAAGGGATACAACCAAAAAACACTTATACTCGGTATTCGTCCAGAAGACATTCACGATGAACCAATTGTCCTTCAATCTTCTCCTGATTCAACTGTCGAAATTAATATTGAAGTTGCTGAATTATTAGGTGCTGAGACTATGATACATGGAAAACTTGAAAATCAAAGTTTTGTCGCACGAATTAATGCTCGATCAGAACTGAAAGCTGGCGATAAGCTTTCAGTAGCCTTTAGTTTAACAAAAGCACATTTTTTTGATAGTGATACAGAAGTACGTATACGTAACAATTAAACAAGCTTAATTGGTTATCCTAAAGTCAGACGTACGAAAAAAGCTGTGTAGTATGGCCTCTACACAGCTTTTTCCTCTAATCCCCTAAATATATTGAATATACTATTTAACGTTCTAATGAGGGCATTCTGCTCTCAAACATTTTGATGTCACTCATTTTATTCGCAGGGCTAAGGAGTGATTGTCCGTGTACTTAAAAACAAATGAACGCGATTAGTATCACATAACATTACGATACTAACCATGTCAAGCTCGTTACATATCCCTTCAACCAATACTTTGAAACACTCTTCTATAATCATTTATTTCGGAAAAATCAAACAAAAAATCTGAAGAAACTACCTATACTTTGGATACTTAAATTACCACGAACCTTACGATTTTTAGTAGCATTCCGGATCCAGCTCCCCTTTCATTCTATGCCTAAAGGCGATCGGCTTTCTTGTTGGGGAAAAGCTGTACTAACACTAAGTATAAGCGTAACAACTGAGATAATGACTCCTAATCCGATATTCACAAAACAAACTCTTACATTATATGGTATACCCTTTCCCAAAAAGAAAATAATAATAAATAAATCCGTTACAGAATGGGAGCCCTCTAAAAATGAAACGAAAAATATTTTCTCTCTTTGCACTAATCTGTTTAGCACTACCAATACAAGCTAGTGCATACACATTTCAATCACTACCAATTGAATCAAAGTCAAAACAGTGGTATATCCAAATTGATAAATCTTATAACGCAAACAAGCAAGTAGTGCAGCCAAAACAGGGTGTGTATGATACATATCGTTTACTCGTTAAAAACATTGGGAGTGATGTATCCAATGTATCTGTAGAAATACTTGATAACAATCCTACCTCTAAAGCTACTGTTAAACCTACGACACCTAATATAAACGTTTCTAAAAGTCAGACAGGCTCTGACTACATGGTATTCCCTTTAGACTTTAACAGCCATAATTTCAAAGTCGTCATTACTTGGGAAGAAAAAAATTTCTCGTATAATGGCCATCCGGTAAATGAGAGTGAAAAAATGAAACAAACATTTGTGTTTAATGAAGAGTAAGCCCTAATTTGATTAGGGCTTACTCTTGCTTTTTAAAACCAGCTTGTATCGCTTCTGTCACTTCTTTTGTGATTTCCATTTTTGTTGCTACCGTACTAATTTTCTTGTCCCAAATATGTACGGTAGGCTTTTCGTTACAAAGATGCTTTATTAATACTAGTTGATTATATGTTAGCTTATTTCCTCTATGGGTAGCGATATAGACTGTGAAATTTTTTGCTTCAAATACCTTTTCTCCTAAAATATATTTACATCCCAACTCATCTACTAGTAAATCATGTAGGTTTTCTATATTCATATACCATATCCCCTTTTAGCTTACATAATCAATCGAACCGACGAATACTTGGTACAGACAATGCTATTCCAATTGTTACAAGTACTAAAATAGCTAGTGCTATAATCGTTATTTCGCCACCTATGACAGTAGCTAACCAGCCTACAACCACATAACCTAGTGGCAATAAAGCAAATGAACCTAACATATCAAGGCTTGCCACCCTTCCAAATGCTTCTTCTGGCACAAGCTCTTGTAAACTTGTTTCCCAAATGAGTCCAAATATCATCATACCGAACCCTTCAATTGCCATTAATCCAATTAGTGCAGGTGCCCAAGCAATAAACGGCATTATTAAAAGCGCACAACCACTTATTAAAACACCACCATAGGCAAGTAATCCCCGCTTATGCCACCGTTCCCTCCCACCAAATATTAGCGCGGCAATTACAGCTCCAACACCAGAAGATGCCATTCCTAATCCATACACGTATGCTTCAAAATGATGATGAACATTAAATAACCATGGAATTAATACGACGATAATGCCGGCATAACAAATATTTATGAAAGAAAAAACTAAAATTGTAATCCACAGCCACGGATGACTTTTTAAAACGAAAACACCTTCCATAAAATCTTGTTTGTAATCGATTTTTCTCTTTTCAATAGGTTTTACTTTTTTAAACTTTATCTCTCTTAAAAATAATAAACAAAAAAATGATAACAAATACGTTACTGCATCTAATCCAAACCCTATCCCAGCAGATGCAACTGAAACGATCAATCCTCCAAGAGCCGGTCCAATTAATCGAATACCTTGATTACTCATTTGTGTTAATGCATTAGCTGCGTTTCGAATTTCTGGTACAAATACTTTTGCTCTTACAGCTGAATACGCTGGCTGAAATATGCCTTCCATAAGCCCATATAATGCCACTAGTACGTATAGAAATGGAATTGTTAAAACATCCATAAATATAAGTGTTGCAAGTAATAGCATTAATATACAGCGGATTGTGTCTGTAAATAACATTAATTTTACTCGGTCAATTCGATCTACAACTAAACCCGCAAACGGTAAAGCAAGAATATTAGGTAGCATGTACATTGCCATTGTCATCCCCATTACAACTGTTGAACCAGTCAATGAATAAACAACGACTGGCAAAATAACCATCGTTATAGAACTCCCTAAAGTCGAAAGTAATTGCCCAATCCACAAAAACTTAAAATGTCGTGACGCTTTAACTGGCAACAATAATTTACCAACATACCCCAAAGCTTTTTCTCTTTGTACTTCCCCTTGCATTTCTCTCTCCTCTTTTCAAATGATTATAGACTTTATAATATTTTACTAAAAATTCCTAATATTCTTTTTCAATTATATAAGAAACCATTATGTTATGGTAAAATTATCAAAATAAATATAAAGGAGAATACATTATTATGCCTCAAAATTCTCATAACATCGAGCACCGCATCTATACAATGTGTATGATCCAGCGAAATAATGAAGTTTTACTTATAAAACGCCCCGATCATCGAGGTTTTCCTGGCTACATCGCTCCTGGCGGAAAAGTAGATTTCCCAGAAAGTATCGTTCAAGCTGCTAAACGAGAAGTAAAAGAAGAAACTGGATTACTTGTTTCAAATTTAACTTTTAAAGGATTAGATGAATACGTAAATCCGAAAGAAAATGTTCGATATATGGTATTTAACTATTGGACAGATTCATTTGAAGGTGAACTCCTTTTGAATCCTCCTGAAGGCGAATTATTATGGGTGCCAATTGATACAGCATTAAATCTTCCTATGCAAGATTGGTTTAAAGAGAGATTCCCATTATTTTTTGAAATAGGTACGTTTGAAATTCAACGTGTTTGGGACCGAGACTTAGATAAACAAGTTGCTATGACAATTACGCATACGTAAAAAAAGCTTGGTATCTCTCCAAGCTTTTTTCACTTTCCTTCTCTTTTCTTAATCTCATAATCAATTTCTAAAAACTTAACTCCAAATATCCACATTCTATGGTTAGCTTCTAATATGTGATTCGTGTTCTCCTTTATAATAAAAGTCTCTGCTAACGGTAAACGAATTGTAAAGAAACGAGTATGTAAATAAATCCCCTCATCTCCTTTACCATTTCTTCTCAGCTTACTAGTAATGATTAAATCATTACTCTTATTACATAATTTTAAAACCCCCGTCATATTCGAATATGGTAAAGGTAATGCAATATTCATATATGTCTCGCTCTTATATGTGTGCTTTGAGTAAAGAGCTACAAAAATAGATTCTCCTGCTTCATTTTTTCTTAGCCAAGCCCTTACATTCTCCCTTCCATCTTTCTCATCTATTATCCCAACGATAGAGCCATGCATCGTTTCCCACTTACCGCTCATTCCTAAATGTATTTGTCCTACACGCTTACTCATTTTCTCATAGCAAAATGCAATCGGACGAAACCAACGAGCCCACTTAATATGCGATTGTAACTCATACTCTTTTGTATTTTCATAAAAACGAGTAATACTTATAGGAATCTTCGCCATGTCAAATCCCTCACTATGAAAATCGTTCATATTATCAACTAAACCTTTGTATTCCTTGCTATCTATTAAACTTCTGTTATGTAAGAATGCTTCCCCAACTGTCGTATTTCCTCTTAACCTGCTCATTGGTTTCCCGTAATATTTATAATTCGGAGCACTCTTTTCAATCATCCAACCGACAAATGCTGGTAACGCTACTCCAATTCCATTGACAACACCGTGAATCCAAACCATTTGAGCAATTGTAATCGTCATTACATGTTTCAAATTCCCATACGAATATATAAGTGAAAACATAATTGTTACCATGAGTGTACTAGATGATATGATTAGAAGAACCTTTGCACTAATAGCATTAAATTTCGTACGCCAAACATAAATCCCATAACTATAAATAGCGCATACATATAGGAACACTGCAAAAAATTCAAATACTCTTGAGTACGTAATTCCTATTGCAACTGTCATAGGTGAAATGACGATGACAAACATAATAGCATCATATACTTTACTTCTCTTTTCTCTTTTCCTCCCAATTAAACCAGCTGATAACGGCAATAGAAATGCCGAATAATGAAAGTGTGCAGCTGTAAGCAAAACAATGTCGGAACTAAAGTGCATAATGGAAAGCTTTGCTACAGAAGCAAAAAACCAGAAACCACCTAAAAACAAATACATAAACGCACTATCGATAGCTGTCTCTTCTAACGGTTTCCATCCTCTTTCTAGCAATCTACTTATACCAAATAACGCAACAATTCCTGTATATACAAACCAAAGTAACGCAAAGAAATAATGATTTGTTACGAAAGCTAACATTGCACTAATTGCTGCAATTGGATATAACAGCAATACAAATTTATAAAAGAATACATACGATCCATTTCTTGTTTTCTTATCAATGATGCAAAATGACATCGGTATAAATAACAAAATAGATAATAAAATAATTGCTTCCACCGGGTTTATATTTGACCACTCACATATTAGAAAAATAATATAACAAGCAAACCCAACTATTATATTTTTCATATCATTTATTTCCTCTCTACAAATGTTCCCTTATATGAAAATAATGAACCAATTAACGGATTGCTTACTTGTACATGAATTCGAAAGCACTGTAGTGTTTCATCATAACTTTCTACAATATTGGCCTCTCCGTATAAAAACCTAGGTAACGGGACTTTCCTTCCAAACATGTAAAACCATTGTTTCTTTGAAGAAATATGCATTGCCCCCACCTCATCAATATGAAAATTCAATGTAGAAACAAGTATTTGCGGTTCACCAAAATAATCTAAAATTTCATTATTCTCTTCATCCATCTGCATAATGGCGTTAAAGTATCTTTTCTTATTATGAAAATAAAAAGTACGATTCCACCGCACAAATTCATTTCCATGTTCATCTCGCTCAGCGTTATTATGTATTGTAAATGGCACTTCCTTCCCCCGCTCAGAGAAAAACATTCTAAACTTCGATGCAATTTTTAATATTAATTTTACGAAAAAAGAACCTCCGTAAATTTCATCCATCTTTCCTTCTCCAGTAAAGCTATTTTCTTCTGTAATCTCATAGCGTTTCTGTAATTTTGGATGAAGTTTTTTATAAGAATCCCCTAATAGTCTTTCATACATATTAGCCATACATTATCCCTTTCTCTTCCTCTTGCAATTTTTTGAGCTTGGCAAATTCGTGCTATTTATATAACCGACAATTGATAACCCCATTAGTAAAACATTTAATGTAATTGGATTAAACGGCTCTGTAAAGCTTGCGACATTCGTAAATCCTGCCGCTATCGTTAAGGCTATTAACATAAAAATATGTACGACAAATACTTTTCGTTTTGGAAATGGCAACAGCCATAGAACACCAAAAATAATTTCTAATAATCCAATTATTTTAAGTACAAAAATACTATATTCCGTTGAACTAATTATCACAGATAGCATTTTTACTTCTTCTGAATGAGTAAACACTAGTTTCGGCACTATTCCTTGATACATCCATACAAAAGCAAATAAAAAACATACAAGCCAATATGTCATTGTTCTTCTAATTAGTAATCTCGGATGAAGTCCCTTTTCTAACCATAATTTTAAAGCATCAAAACTCCAAGCAGTCGCCCAGCCTAATAACGGACGAAACATATAGAAATCTATTACATTTCCTATACGACCAAACCTCGTATCGTAATCATATTGCGTCTCAAAATGAATGTGTTCTTTACGCGGTGTATACTTCCAATAACCACGCCCTATTTGAATAAGTGATAATTTATTATCTGTCCAAAATTTTAAAGAAGAAATCCGTTCACCCGTTTCTTTTCTTATTTCTCCTATCGATTCCCCTTCACCAGCTATTTCAAGTCCAAATCCAATTTTAGTTTTATATAAAAACTTCTGCGGTTCTCCTTCTTTTTTCTCTAAATACGAAATTTCAGTAAAGCGAGCATCCCATTCTGTATGTATATCTGGTTCCTGTGTATATCCCCATAATTTTTCCATTGTTGTGTTCATTTCTGCCGAAACATAAATAGGCTTTTTCCCCTTCATTCTTCCACCTCCTATGCACTATAAATTTAATGTACATGCTATGAATTTATTTTGCTACAGTTTTCACAAACTCCTTCAAGAAAAGAAAGAATTTTTAAAATTTATACAAAACACTTGATTCCCCGAAAAATTTAAATTATTATAAAACAAATGTTACCAACAACTTCATAAATCAAACACTCTCGCCTAAAACGTGAGATAGAGGTTGCGATACTTATGAGTATTCTAATGGAGACACAGAGATGTCTATGAACTTAGATGAAAGGGAGTATTGCCGAAATTGATAAATTTCTCTGCATTTATCAATTGGGGCTGTTTTCGAATAGAAACAGAACTGTCATATGTACAGACGTGTACGTATGAAGAGCTATCTACAAAAAAGAGATATCATTTTTTATGATATTCCTTTTTTGGCGGTTTTTTTATTAGCTCCGTTTTCTGTTTCCCTTTTCCTGTAACAGCACCATCCTCACTTATTTGAGATGGTGTTTTTTGTTTGTCTTTCTGGTAACTACAGGAGTATTGGGATTTATATATTTCCTAATCTATTCTTAAAAATAGACGAAAGAAGGAATTTGTAATGGAAACAATTGTTCAAAAATTTGGTGGCACTTCTGTCGGAAGCGTCGAACGCATTCAACATGTAGCAAATTTAATTATTGAAGAATATGAACGAGGTCATAGCATTGTCTCTGTCGTTTCAGCAATGGGAAAAAGCACGGATGAACTTGTCGCACTCGCTAACGCTATTACAGAAAATCCAAGTAAACGTGAAATGGATATGCTTCTATCTACAGGAGAACAAGTAACTATTTCATTATTAACGATGGCACTGCAAGCAAAAGGCTATCATGCAATTTCATTAACAGGATGGCAAGCTGGTATTACGACAGAATCTGTACATAGTAATGCACGGATTACTGACATTCATACAGATCGTATTCAATCTTATCTTGCTGAAGGCACGATTGTTATTATAGCTGGGTTCCAAGGCGTTAGTGAAAATCATGAAATTACAACGCTTGGACGCGGTGGTTCTGATACAACTGCTGTTGCATTAGCTGCTGCACTGAAAGCAAAAAAATGTGATATTTACACGGATGTGACCGGCGTATATACGACCGACCCACGAGTTGTAAAAAATGCTTATAAATTAGATGAAATTTCTTATGATGAAATGTTAGAACTTGCAAACCTCGGTGCTGGTGTATTACATCCGCGTGCTGTTGAATTTGCTAAAAATCATAATGTCGTTTTAGAAGTTCGCTCAAGTATGGAACAAGAAAATGGAACAATTGTAAAAGGAGAATGTAACATGGAACAACAATCAATCGTTAAAGGTATTGCATTTGAAGATAATATTACACGCGTCACAATGAAAGGATTGGAACAAGGTGCACTTTCAACAGTTTTCTCTACATTAGCAGCGGCACATATTAATGTAGATATCATCATTCAAAGTATTACAAATGAAGGAACTGTTCACCTCTCCTTCTCAATCCACTCTAATGATTTAAGAGAAACTTTAGGGGTATTGGAACAAAATCAAGAAACACTACACTATGAATCTGTAGAATATGAAAATCATTTAGCAAAAGTATCCATTGTAGGATCAGGTATGGTATCTAACCCAGGTGTCGCTGCGAATATGTTCACTACTTTAAAAGAAGAAAATATTCATATTAAAATGGTAAGTACATCAGAAATTAAAGTGTCTGTCGTTATTGACCGCCTTCATTTAGTAACAGGTGTGGAGGCACTGCATCAATCATTTATGGCGAAAGTTGAGCCTTTGGTTCAGATGAGTTAATTTTACATTTGGATTACAGCTTACAAACCCATATTAATCTATTTCCTTCCTATATAAATAGAAAGCTGTTTGCTTTGTATAGAGTGACAAGAAAGTTATTTACAACAATCGAACCATTTGCGTACAGGATAGGAATATTTTGTGGGAAACTCGAAGTTATTTTATCGAATAGCAACTACATTATCAAATTCTTGAAATGATAGCATTCACGAAATAAAGTTCGCGCATATTTCAATAGTAGAGGATTTAGGAAGTGTTGTTCGTTAACAAGGTGTTATATACTATACCCGAAAACACTTTGTCACATTTTCCTACACTGTGACAAGGTGTTTTTTGTTTAGAAGAGATTTTAGTATAATTATAAGGATAATTAGATAATAAATTTATACATATAAGGAGATAAAGACTATGACAAACAACAGATTACTACGAATGGACAATGTCAGCATCGTTGTAGAATCCCTTGATAACGCAATCTCTTTCTTCGAGGAGATTGGCTTGAATCTCGAAGGGCGAGCTACTGTTGAAGGTGAATGGGCTGGTCGCGTAACAGGACTCGGTTCCCAGTGCGTAGAGATTGCTATGATGGTTACGCCAGATGGTCACAGCCGAATTGAACTTTCGCGATTTCTCACCCCACCTACTATAGCAGATCACCGGGCAGCTCCTGTAAACGCCCTCGGTTATCTGCGCGTCATGTTCACCGTTGAAGACATTGATGAAATGGTATCCAGACTTACTAAGCATGGTGCAGAGCTCGTTGGCGAAGTAGTTCAGTATGAGAACTCGTATCGACTCTGCTACATTCGTGGAACCGAAGGAATTTTAATCGGTTTAGCGGAAGAACTCGGTAACAAATAAGTAGGTGATGTTTTATAAAAAACCTTTACTGAAGTGAAAATATTTGAAAGAACTTTACGCTTAATAAAACTTAGATTTTGAACCCCGTCCTAGCTTTAGAGCGGGGTTATGCTTGTTTGAACTTTTTAACATACTATCAACATCCCAAAATCATTATAAAACAATTCAATTACTTGTTATACTCTTTCCTAGGAAATATAACGGACTCTTCTCACTTCTTATCATATATATCTTTTCTTTTAAAAAACGATCTGAACTCATTCAAAATAACTTTCTTCACGTCAGAGTAAAAAACCATCATGAATAGTGCAATTCCTAATAAAATCTCTTGCATTCCTTCATAATCAATGAAAGCACTCACAATTAGCAAACCAAACCCAATATAAAAACCAAACTCATTCTCTTTCTCAAAATCCTCATCTTCATCAATATGTATTTTCTCTTTTAAATTTCGGTTCCCTTTTATTAACTCATCGAGCGTAACATTATACATTTCGCTCAATAAAATTAAATTTTCAATATCAGGGCAACTTTTATCATTTTCCCACTTATACACTGCTTGCCTCGTTATACCAATCTTTTTAGCAACATCTTCCTGTGAAAACCCTTTTGACTCTCGTAATCTTTTAAGTTGTTGTCCTAAGCTCATAACGTCCCCTCCTTTAACAAATTATTACATAAAAGGATCCAAAAAAGAAAGAAACCATTAGTAAAACCCACTGTAAACCACTCGTTTACACTATAAAAAAGAGAGAATAACTTTTTGAGCTATCCTCTCTCTTCTATTAAAACAGATGAATGTTTTCTTTCTTGCAAGCTTCACGTAAATCGTCAGGCCATACAGAAGATTGAACTTCCCCAATATGTGCTTTTCGTAAGAAGTACATGCACATTCTTGATTGTCCAATACCACCCCCAATTGTTAATGGTAGTACGTCTTCTAAAATACCTTTATGGAAATCATACTCACGTTTGAAGTCTTCACCTGTTTTCGTTAACTGCTCATCAAGTGATTTACTATCAACACGAATTCCCATTGATGATAATTCGAATGAAGATTGTAATACTGGGTGCCAGAATAAAATGTCACCGTTTAATTTCCAATCATCGTAATCAGCTGCGCGTCCGTCATGCTTTTCACCTGAACGAAGTGCATCACCAATCCCTATAATAAAGACTGCACCGTGTTCTTTTGCAATTGCATGTTCACGATCTTTCGGTGTCAATTCTGGATATTTATCTTCTAGTTCTTGGGAAGTGATGAAAACAACTTCTTCTGGTAAATACTTTCCAAGGAACGGATATTTTTCAAACAAGTGATCTTCTAAATCTTTGAATATTCCATAAATTGTTTGTACTGTTTCTTGCAAGTAGTCTACAGTGCGCCATTCTTTTTGAACAATTTTTTCCCAATCCCATTGGTCAACGTAAATGGAATGTGTTGCATCAAGTTCCTCATCACGACGAATTGCGTTCATGTTTGTATATAAACCTTCACCAGCTTCATATCCGTATTCATGTAATGCGAATCTTTTCCACTTCGCTAGTGAATGCACAATTTCTAATTCTTCTCCTGAATGTAACATATCAAATTCAATTGGACGTTCTACACCGTTTAAGTGATCATTTAATCCTGATTTTTTCGTTACGAATAATGGTGCAGATACGCGGAATAGTTCAAGGCGTTTTGCTAATTGATCCTCGAAAAATGTTTTAACTTCCTTAATTGCGATTTGAGTCTCTCTTACTGTCATTAATGATTGATACATGGTGGTTTCCTCCTAAAATGTTTGGATGTTGTGAAAAGAAGCCAACAAAAAAAGCCCTTCTTTCCCAAAAAACTGGGACGAAAGGCTTTGGTTCCGCGGTACCACCCAAATTAGCAACAGAGGTTGCTCACTTATACAGTACGGAGATGAAATATCTCGATACTGTTCTTCTTGTAACGGCGAAGTTCCCGGCTAAGTCTACTTTCCTATAAAGGATTTCGGTTAGCAACTCCAGGAGGTTCTTCATAATAGGCTTCGTATCAGGCTCGCACCACCCCTGACTCGCTTAGACTACATCCTACTACTACTCGTCCTTTCATAGTCGTTTTGTTGTCACATCTCTGAAACATTTTATTAATGATTATTCTATACAAAAAATAAAGAAAGTCAACAAAAAGTTTTAAAATATTTTTCAATTCTTTATTTTACGGCTTTATTGATTGTTTCCAATATACCCTCTTTACTTCTTTTGCCTTGTTAATCCCAAAAATGTTTCACTAACCGAGACTAACATATACACAACAAGTAATGTAATCGTTCGAAATATAGAATCCGCAGTATTTCGTATTATTTTCATTTTCTTTGTAATTCCTTTCAGTTTACTTGCAAATTCATGTTATACTATAGCATTCAAGCAGTTTATTTTTACTTAAAGTAATCATAGTCATTTATAAAGAGTATTTTCTAAATCATTGACTATTATCAAATAAGATTTTTATATAACGGAGTGATCATATGAGTAAAACGAAAGCAAAACCGAAAAAAGGTGTAGGACAAGGTACAGGAAGTAAAGGATGGAATCGTTGGCAATCAAGTGCAAAGAAAAAGGCAGCTGCAAAGCCATACAAAAGTAAAGGTACAAAGAAGTAAAATAAATAGTGTCTTATTTCTTTACTTTGTTCAAAACAAAATATTATTATTACAACAAAAAGCTATGCTCTCATAAATTTGAAAGCATAGCTTTTTCATATTAAATCATTAGAATATCTCGGATTTCTTCCTCCGTAATAGAAGATAATTTCTCTTCTCCCGGCTCAATCACTTCAGCGATTAAATTTTTCTTACTCTCTTGCAGTTCATGCATCTTTTCCTCAATTGTGCCGTGAGCCACTAATTTAATAACTTGTACCGTATTTTTTTGTCCCATTCGATATGCCCTATCTGCTGCTTGTTGTTCAATAGCTGGATTCCACCATAAATCGTATAATATAACCGTATCAGCACCCGTTAAGTTAAGACCCGTACCACCAGCTTTTAAAGAGATGAGAAATAGATCCCCTTCCCCTTCATTAAACCGATCACATAGCTCTACACGTTCTTGCGAAGGGGTATTTCCGTCTAAATAAAAGTATGGAATTGCTTGACGATTTAACTCACGGCCAATAATGGAAAGCATCTTCGTGAATTGAGAAAAGATAAGAATTCTCTTCCCTGTACTTCTACATTCCTCTAAAATCTCTAACAGTTGTTCAAATTTAGCTGAACTTCCCTTATAATCATCAACAAACAAAGCAGGGTGACAACAAATTTGGCGTAATCTTGTTAATCCCGCTAAAACTCTAATTTTATTTTTGCGTAACGTATCTTTGTCTAAATGTTTTAACGTTTCTTCCCTTAATTTCGCTAAATACGCAGCATACAATCTCTTTTGATCTGGTAACAACTCCGATGATTGTAGATGCTCTATTTTATCTGGAAGCTCCTGTAATACGTCCCCTTTTAATCGTCTTAATACGAAAGGTTTTACGCGCTTCGCTATATCTTCGCGCCTTAAATCACCGAATTCTTTTCTTCCTGGTAATAATTCCGGAAATACGACATGGAAGATAGACCATAGCTCTTCTAATGAATTTTCTACAGGCGTTCCCGTTAGCCCGAAACGATATTCAGCTTGAATTGTTTTCACTGCTTTTGCAGTTTGGGTTGTAGGATTTTTAAACGCCTGTGCTTCATCAAGAAACAGTGTATGAAACGGCCTCGCATACGATCTTATATCTCTTCTCAGTAATGGATATGACGTAATTACGACATCAAATTCCACTATGTCTTTTAATATTTTTCGCCGCTCCGTTTGATTTCCATCTGCAATAACCGCTCTAATATGCGGGGCGAATTTTTTCAATTCACTAAACCAATTATAAACAAGAGAGGACGGTGAAACGACTAATATAGGTAGTTTCTTTTCTCGAATTTCAGGCAACACAGAATCTATGTAAGCAATACTTTGCAGCGTTTTTCCAAGTCCCATATCATCTGCTAAAATACCGCCAAAGCGGTAATAGGCGAGTGTTTTCATCCACTCAAATCCGTATACTTGATACTCTCTCATTACAGCATGTAAAGTATTTGGCACTGTAAACTTTAATTTTTTCGGATTTTGAATGCTTTCCACTAAATCTTGAACAGACTCATCTAAACTTAAAACATTACCTTCGTGAAGTCCGTTCATCCATTTTACACTCCGAATAAGCGGAACATTCACTTCTTCCCCGTGTAAAAATTCTTTTCGAATACCTGATTCTTTTACAAACTGATTAATTTCATTAAACTCTTTGCTCTCTAGTGATAATAAAGAACCATTCGCTAATCGGTAATATTTGCGTTTCTCTTCAAGAGCGACTAATACACCTTTAATCTCCGCTTCTGGTATTCCTTTTATATCAAAACGAAATGATAACCAATCAATTCTTTCTTTTCTTCTCACTCTAATAAGTGGTGCTGTATCCCCTTTATGAATACGTAATTTAATTGCTGTCGTCGCATAAATGTCAACCAAGCCTTTTAACGACGGAACGACGTGATATAAAAAGTTATACTCAGCCTCTTCATTATGCATAAAGTAACCACCTTCTGTTTTCGCGAAGGCACTTTCACTCATAATGTCTAAAATCTCTTTTTCCTTTTTCTCATCACGATTAAAAACAGACGGCTGTCCGTCTTCTTCTAACGGATTGATCATGACGTTTCCATAATGAAATTCAAGACCTGCTAACAAACGATTTTTCACTCGATCTAAATACAGTTTTGCTTTTAGCGACGGCGTTTCAACACGATCTGATATTACTTCATCAATGCGTACCGTTCCCAGTTTCATTAATCCTGGCACAACTTTCGCTACAAAATGTTCCATCTTACTTTCAGGAATATAAAACTGATTGCTATTTGAGCGACTCATCATCTTTTGCAATTCAATAAGTCGCATACAATCTTCCATAGGTAAATGATATAATTTCCCATCGTAAAGAGCGTTGTTATACATTTCCATAACTTGAACACGATTTAGGCCGTCTATATGAAGTGTGAATCCACCATTATTTCCTTTCGTAAACTCAAAATGTAATGGCAATAAACTGTTTGAAATTTGTAAGCCATGAAACAGTTGCTCATGTTGTTTCAGCTGTACATACGCAACTTTATAAAGTGAAGAGAGCATATCTTTCCACGAAGCTGGCGGTATGAATATCATACTTTCATCTTGTTTCGCATGTACTTCTAACGCATCTTCATACATTTTTTCATTATGATACATTTTAATAAGCTGCTGAATAACCGCATCTGTTTCCTGCCTGAAGCTATGTACATCTGGTGTGTATGTAAATTCATTAGAACAATGAAAAGTCTCTCTCTTCTCCACTTTAGAAAGAAATTCTCTAATATGCTTTATAAAATATATTTTCGCAAGTTTTAACTGAATTCCAAGAAGGGCCCCACCACTTTTCGTCGCTACTGGTGAACATATAAACGCAACATCTAATATTTCACGTGTATCAAAACGGTGTTGTTTACTTTTTGGCCGCAGTGGTTTGTCTGCAAACAACTGAAACATTCCGCTCGTTAATTGATCATTTCCGCTCATATTTTCGGACATGCCTCCCGTTTGCTGGTTATAATTTATTTGTATCAGTACGGCTGCAACATGTTGACAGTACGTTTGAAAAGACGCTAACGAAGGACAACTACAGCTCGCAACAACATCACCTTTTTTAGCTTTTTCTACTGTAACATGAAAATCTTCGTTCCCTTTTACCGTCGCTTCGCAAATTTCTTTCATTTCATCATAATGATTCACGATTACTTTATTTGATTTATAATAAGCTTCCCCTCTTTTATATGAGGTCTCTCCGCATACTTCTTTTATAATCGATTTATTTAATGTAAAACTCATTATTTTGACACTTCCTTAATGTAAAACCATTTTCTCTTACTTAACATTTTACATGCTCTACGAGAAAATATAAAATATTGATTTAACAAAAAAAGATGCTTATTTATAAGCACCTTTTCACTCTATCTCCATCAGCCGTTTCGCCTCAAAATATAACACTTGAATAAATTTCTTCGTATTAATTCGTATATGGCCAGAAGTCGCTATTTCATCCTTTGTCATTTCTGTCATTCGTTTTCTAACTACAGTGAAATCAAAAAACTTTGGGGCATAGCTTTCAAATTTCGGATTTGAAAAATCTGTTAACCCTAAAGAGGCCAAATGATTTAACGACTGATAAATCGCTCTTCTTACACGTTGTTCAGATGCTTTTCTCTCCTTATCTATATCTGCATCCGAAGCTATATGATCTAATTTTTTTAATGTTATTTGGTGAAAGATATCTTTTAACGCAGGAAATCCAAATTCAAATGTTTGCGCCTTTTCTTGTCCATATAAATATTCCAGCATACTAAGTAAATCTTTACTGCCATTCTCTCCCGCAATACCGAGTTCAGATAGTAAAAAGCGTCCTGAATCTGATATCTTTTTCCCTTCTTGCACCGGTTCATTGCGCATTTGCGGCTGCTCCCACTGAAACACGTTATTCAATGATTTTTGAATATCATGTATGGAACGCTCCAAGCGAATCCGTTCCATTACTTTTCGTACGACAGATTCAACTTCAATTTTGTTTAGTGGTTTCGTGATATAATACTCCACACCAAGTGTATACGCCTCACCAATGAGCTGTTTCGATTCAACTTGAGAAATCATAATAATTTTCCCATTGAATGAAGGCGCTATATGGCGAACTGTTTCAATGCCATCTCTCATTGGCATGAGTAAATCAATAAATAAAATATCTACTTTTTTATAATTTAGCTGTTCTGCTTCAATATACGCTCCATCTTCCGATTCTCCAATTACTTCCCCTAGATCGCCATCCTCAATAATTTGCGAAAGCATCGAACGGAAAACTTCATCATCATCTACAATATAATAAAACAAATCTATTCCCCTTCCCGCTTTAAACTGCACTCCGATAAACAAACGATAAACTTACACCCTTTTCCAGTTTCATTGTCTTCTAACCTTACTTCTCCGCCGAGCTCTGTGACCATTTCGTGTATGTAAGAAAGTCCGATTCCTGTGGACGGTGTTCCCGTTTGATCATACTTTGAAGTAAACCCGGGCTTAAATACTAATTTCTTATACTTTTGTGCAATACCAGGGCCATCGTCAATTACTTCAAAGATTACATGTTGCTCTCGTTTATATAACTTAATATGAATGAGACCTCTATCTTCAATTGCTTCCACTGCATTGGCAACTAAGTTATTAAAGATGGATAGCACTGTATACACGTGATATGCAGCGTGCTCACCTTCTATATGTTTAGAAAAACGTATATCTTTCTCTAGCATTTCAGCATACTTTTCATTTATTCTTACAATCATTTCTGTAAGCTCATGTCCTTCTACATACTCAGCAACATTTTTATCTAATAACAGTTTAGATAATCCTGCAAAAATCCTTTGATTATCCTTTTTGATTTCGTGCACTTCTCCTGCTATTTTCAATGCTATTTTACTATTTGAGGCATCGTTCGCTTGTAAATTTCGATATAGTTGATATGCTTCTTGTGTAATCAATTCTGCATTTTGTAACGTTTTTTTCAAATGAACAGATTCTACATATAAATTGGACAAGTGCATGAACATTTTTTCATTTTCTTTTCGAACTTGTGATTCTTTTAATTTTGTTTCATATAAATTCATCATATTTAAAAAGCCGAGCGCAAAGAAACTGCGGAAAATAGCAATAATGATAAGTTTATTCACTTCAGAAACTGTTATTGTTGTACCGAGCACTACCATATGATAAATCGCTAGCTCTGACATACTTGCAATAATTTCAATTGTAATTCCAAGGCATCCAATAACGATTGGTCTCTGATGAAACTTATTCACCCTACAAAGTGAAAAAAGACTTCCATAAATAAAATAATAAAAGAACACAGGATAACGCAAATAAAATGATTCTGTCATATGGAATGAACCTTGCAATACCCAGTCAAGACATACACGGAATAAAACGACACATATACCGACAAGAATACCTGCAGCTGCTGCTGGTATTCTTCTTAAAAAGAGTAATAAAAAGAAGAAAAGTGGTGTCCCAAAGCTAACGCGAAACGTATCGTTGAAAGGATGAAAATTAAGCTCTCCAGCAATTGGAACAACAACCATTAGTATAATTAAAAGGGATATATCTTTCTTCCATAATTGATTCCAATTCAAAAGTGCCACTTCCTATACTTTTTTTCAATAGTAAAAGTGAAAGCCCGTTTATTATGATAAACGGGCTTTATTTCTATATTCTAACCTTTTCTACCGCTTTTATTTGGCGATACTCTGGTTCCCATATTGCTTCTTTCACTGCAATCTTGATATCATTATCACTTAATTTCACTCTAGCAACACCTTCTGCAACTGCAACTTTCGCTACTTCAATCGCAACCATTTCCGAGATATTACGTAACTCTTCGACTTCTGGTAAGATAGGTGCTCCTGGATGACTTGTATCTACCATGCTTGCAACCGCTTCAGCTGCTGCTGCGAACATTCCATCCGTCATGACGCTTGCACGAACAACAATTGTACCAAGACCAAGCCCTGGGAAAATAAGTGCGTTATTTGATTGTCCAATTACATACGTTACACCGTTATATGTAACTGGTTCAAATGGACTTCCTGTTGCAACTAATGCTCTTCCCTCTGTCCACTCAATTAAATCTGCTGGTTTTGCTTCAGCAAGTGGCGTCGGATTCGACATTGGTAAAATGATTGGTCTTTCTACGTGAGAAGCCATTTCTTTAATAATCTCTTCTTTAAATGCTCCTGCAACCGTTGATGTACCGATTAAAATTGTCGGTTTTACATGTTTCACAACTTCAGCAAGTCCGATCACATCGTTTTGTTTCCACTCACTTACTTCCGCTTCTTTTCGTGCATACGGCATTTGGAAATCAAGAAGATCTTCCATATTATCTGTAACTAACCCGTTACGATCAATACACCAGAAACGCTTATATGATTCTTCTTCTGATAAGCCAGCGCGGACCATTGCATCTCTTACTTGATCTGCGATACCGATTCCAGCTGTACCAGCACCAAACACAACAACACGGTGTTCACTTAATGGTACACCAGAAGCTTTTACTGCTGATAATACCGCAGCAAGTGAAACTGCACCTGTACCTTGAATATCATCATTAAACGTACATACGTCGTGACGATATTTATCTAAAATTTTTCGTGCGTTACGAGAGCTGAAGTCTTCCCAATGTAAAAGTGCTTTCGGGAATTGTTTATTTACCGCTTGAACAAATGTATCAATATATTCATCGTAAGCTTCACCAGTTATACGAGGGTGACGATTTCCAATATAAAATGGATTATTTAATAGCTCTTCACGATTTGTACCTACGTCTAGAATTACCGGTAATACACGACTAGGATCGATTCCAACCGCAGCCGTATAAACAGCTAATTTTCCGATTGCGATGTTAATACCACCAACGCCCCAGTCACCAATTCCAAGTATGCCCTCTCCATCTGTTACAACGACTAAATCAATATTTTCTGCTGTTGCACCGATATTGGCGAATGCTTCTTCAATACCTGACGGATCGTTAATTGATAAATATACACCACGTGGTTTACGATATTCATGACTATATCTTTGAATTGCTACACCAACAGTTGGTGTATATACAATCGGTAACATTTCACGTAAATGATTTGTTAATATACGATAAAATAATACTTCATTTCGATCATGCAACGCTGTTAAGTATACATTCTTTAATAAATCATCCGGCTGAGAACAAAATTGCTCGTATGCTCGGCGTGCTTGTTCTTCTAACGTTAAAACTGCTGGAGGTAATAACCCTTTTAAACCTAATTCTTCTCTCTCTTCTTGCGTGAAAGCGACCCCTTTATTTAAAAGTGGTGTTGATAATACTTCTACTCCTCTTAATGTCGTTTCTAATGAACCATTAGAAGCTACTGTAAACTTACTCATAACATCCCTACCTCTATTCATATATAACATTTCTATATTGTAAACAAAAAAGAGGGGATTGTCCCCCCTCTTTTTTTAATTTTTCTTTAAAAGAGCTGCTCCTGCAATCCCTGGGTGTGTCATTTCGAATGGATCTAGAATTAACTCTAAATCTTCTTGTGACAATACACCATTTTTCACACAAAGTTCTCGAACGGATTGCCCTGTCGCGATTGCTTCTTTCGCAACGCGAGCTGCTGCTTCATAACCGATATGAGGGTTCACGGCTGTAATAATTCCTACACTCTTCTCAACATACTCTTTTAAGCGATCTTCATTCGCTTCAATTCCTTTTAAGCAATTATCTGTAAAGGCACGGAAACCATTATTCATAATGCTAATTGATTGAAGTAAGTTGAAAACAAGTACTGGTTCCATAACGTTTAATTCTAATTGTCCTGCTTCTGAAGCAAGGCAAATTGTATGGTCGTTACCAATTACTTGGAACGCAATTTGATTAATTACTTCTGGCATAACAGGGTTTACTTTCCCTGGCATAATAGATGAACCTGGTTGACGAGCAGGTAGCATAATTTCCGCTAAACCAACGCGTGGACCTGATGCCATTAAGCGAAGGTCATTTGCAATTTTAGACATATTCATCATACATACTTTAAGTGCTGCAGATACTTCTGTGTATGCATCCGTATTTTGCGTTGCATCTACTAAGTCTTCTGCACCAACAAGTGGTAATTCACTGATTGCAGCTAAATGTTTTACAACTGCTTCAATATATTCTGGATCTGCATTTAAGCCTGTACCAACTGCAGTTGCTCCCATATTTACTTCATATAGATGTTGACGTGATTGCTTGATACGTTTCATATCACGTTCAAGTACGCGAGAATACGCTTTAAATTCTTGTCCAAGACGAATTGGCACAGCGTCTTGTAAATGTGTACGACCCATTTTAATAACATGATCGAACTGCTCTGCTTTTAATTCAAATACATCGTGCATATAACCCATCGTTTGTAATAAACCTTCTAATGCGTTTAATGTTGCGATATGAATCGCCGTTGGGAACGCATCGTTTGTTGATTGCGCCATGTTTACATGACTATTTGGACTAATATAATGATAGTCTCCCTTTTCCATTCCTAATAACTCAAGAGCACGATTGGCCATGACTTCATTTGCATTCATGTTCATTGAAGTACCTGCTCCGCCTTGGATTGGATCTACGATGAAATGATCATGCCATTTTCCATCAAGAATTTCTTGAGCGGCTTCTGCGATCGCGCCGCCCTTGTTCAATTCCAATCTTCCTACATCTGTATTAGCAAGCGCTGCAGCTTTTTTTACAATTGCGAATGCTTTAATTAAGCCTTCATGGATTTTGTATCCTGTAATTGGGAAGTTTTCAACTGCACGCATTGTTTGTACGCCGTAGTATGCATAGTTTGGCACTTCTTTTTCACCTAAAAAATCTTTTTCAATTCGAACACCGTTTTTAACTTCAGTTAATGTTGCCATGATTATTCACTCCTTAACGATTTCTTATGCTGCTTTTGTTTCTTTGACTGTTTCTACATATTGTTTTGCTTTCTCATTATCGAATTCGCCTTCCCACTTCGACATAACAATGGCCGCTAATGCATTTCCTAACACATTGACAGATGAGCGAATCATATCTAAAATGCGGTCAATTCCCGCAATTAACGCGATACCTTCTAGTGGTAACCCCATTGAACCTAACGTTGCTAATACAACAACGAACGATGCACCTGGAACTCCCGCCATACCCTTGGATGTTAACATGAGAACGAATAATAACGTTATTTGCTCCGTTAGTGACATGTGCACACCGTACATTTGTGCAACAAACAATGCCGCTAACGCTTGATAAATAGCCGATCCAGTCAAGTTAAATGTATAACCTGTCGGAATAACGAAAGAGGCAACTGCCTTTGGACAACCGAACTCTTCCATTTTTCTCATTATATTAGGTAAAACAGCTTCTGAACTTGCTGTCGTAAATGAAAGAATAAGTTCTTCTTTTAAAATTTTCATTAATGTAAAAATGTTTACGCCAACCATTCGTGCATTAATACCTAATACAATCACAACGAATAGTATAACAGTTACATATACAGCTAGCACTAGTTTTCCTAAAGGAAGTAATGTTGCTACACCAAATTTTGCAACCGTAACAGCAATTAATGCGAATACACCAAATGGTGCAAATTTCATAACTTGATTTGTAACCCAAAACATCGCTTCGAGTACACCTTCAAAGAAGTTAAAGACAGGCTTTCCTTTCTCCCCAATTGCCGCAACTCCTAAACCGAATAATACTGAGAAGAAAATAATCGGTAATAAGTCACCTTGTGCAATCGATTCAAATACGTTTTTCGGTACAATATGAACAATTGTCTCAGCAAAACCTTTCTTCTCTGTAGCATCTGCTGTTTGTTTATAAGAAGAAATATCACTTTGCTGTAAGTTACTCATATCAACGCCAGTACCTGGTTGGAATATATTCGCCGCAAGTAATCCCATTAAAATAGCGATCGTCGTAATAATTTCGAAATAAAGAATTGTCTTACCGCCCAGTTTCCCAAGCTTCTTCATATCTCCTACACCTGCTACCGCAACAATTAATGCTGAAATAACAATTGGTACTACAATCATTTTAATTAAGTGAATAAATATATCCCCAATTGGTGTGATATAAGAAATCGCCGTTTTATTGCCATAAAAGATTGCCCCTACTACAATCCCTAAAACAAGCGCGACAAAAATTTGTGTTGCCAATCCGAATTTTTTCATTTATGTTCATCCCCTTCATGCGAACGCTTTCATTTCGTATTTATAAAAGCTTACTCACACATCTTATAGGCGAACCTACAAAATCATACAAAAACCTACAAGTTCGTCACAAAAAATTCGAATTTTTTTCTTATAATATTCATTGACACATATTCCGTAAAAAGAAATAAAATATACTTGATAAAACATCAGATTATTTCGTATAATCTAAAAGATATATACTTACAACAAATCGAAATGAAAAGGAGTGGATGATATGAAAAACTATACAAAGCAATTCGTCTTATCTTCTTCTTTTCTTTTTCATTTTCTTAAAAAGGAACAAGGGCATTTGCCTTTGTTCCTTTTTTTATCCTTTTCGGCAAGAAGACTCCCTCCGATTTGTGTTACGGGTGAAACTCAACAATTCAGGTGGAGATGAATTGCTGTCAGAAGGTAGGCTGAACTCTTTTGTTTCGCTCATAATAATTTTTTGAGTGCGAATGTTTGTTTTTTTGTCTTACGATATAATCTGCGTAGATAAGGAGAGGAGGGAATAGATTGTAAGACAACGAAATTGGATAATGATTATCATTCAGCTACTTGAGTCAAAAGGAATTACGATGAAGAACATGTTCGCATGTTGTTTCATTTCGTTCCAAATATGGATTTGTTAAAAAATTTTTAATGATTCCTCTAAGAAAGGCGGTGAAAACAATGGCCAGAAAGAAAGCAGTGAAAGTATTACGTAAACAAAAGAAAAGAGAAATCATACAACGATTCACTCAAAAACAAAATATCGGGCGAGCTTGCTTGACTGCTAAAGACTTCCGCTTACTGCAACGCATGTCACATAGTTCAAAAGCATTGCGAAATGTTGGATTGTACACGATTAAACAAAGTTACTTGAATCATAATAAAATGGCTACTATAAAAGAAGTGGATACTGCCATGCAAGCCGATATGAATTACTGGGGCATTCAATCAAATTCTGTTCAAGCGATTCGTAGAGCCTTGTTTACAGAAGTGAAGAGCTTTTTTAAAGCGTTGGAACAGTGGAAGAAAAAACCTGAGAAGTTCACAGGGCGTCCTAAGTTTCCGAATTATTCTCGTTCCACTGACAAACGAATTATTGAAATCTATCAAGTCCCAAAAGTTGATGATAACGGGTATTGGATGATTCCGATGAATGTGGCATTCAGGAAAAAATTCGGTTCCATTAAAATACGTATGCCGAAAAACGTAAGAAATAAAAAAATCTCCTACATTGAGATTGTACCAAAGCAAAAAGGTCGGTTCTTTGAGGTGCATTACACATATGAAATGCACATTTCTCAAATGAAGAAACCATCCACGACTACGAGTAACGCTTTGAGTTGCGATTTAGGTGTAGATAGATTAGTAAGTTGCGTAACAAATATAGGTGATACATTTTTAATTGATGGAAAAAAATTAAAATCCATTAATCAATACTTCAACAAAATGATACGTAATCTGCAACAGAAAAATATGGATAATGGAATTTCAAATCGTATTGTAACGAATAAAATGGCTGCACTTTGGCATAAACGAGAACGACAAATAAATGGTTACATTTCACAAACTGTGGGCCTGTTGTTTAAAGAAGTGAAAGCATATAACATAGATACAATTGTCATAGGGTATAACACTGGCTGGAAACAAAAATCTCATATAGGAAAAAAGAACAATCAAACATTTGCTCAAATCCCGTTCCATAAACTGATTGCAGCAATTGAGAATAAATGCGTAAAAGAAGGCATCCGTTTTTTAAAACAAGAAGAAAGCTATACTTCAAAGGCCAGTTTTCTAGACAAAGATCCGGTTCCAGTTTGGTCTAAGGATGATAGTACGCATTATCGCTTTAGTGGCAAAAGAATCACTCGTGGTCTGTACCAAAGTAAAGTAGGAACATGTATTCATGCTGATATTAATGGTGCATTGAATACATTGGAAAAATCAAGAGTTGTAGAATGGGATGACAATCTTAGAGTGAAAACGCCGATTCTATTAGAAGTGCAAAAACGTAAGGCTGTTGCTTCGTGCATAGCTTAGTGGGTGCGTCAACCATCCATGTGTACTCGACTTGTCGGGGCTTGTAGCACACGCCGGATTCATCTGAGTGGTGGTTTCTTCCACAAGGGAGAACTGCTCTTTTTCGAAAGGGTGGTGCAAGTGGGAAAACTATCGTTCGTTGCCAGTACCAACCAAAAACTTACTTGGGGTGTTACCGTAGGGTGGCATGAATGCTAGAGCGTCAAACTGTCTAGTGATAGAAGAAAAGACCTAGTGTTCTAACTCAAGCCCCCACTGAAACGCTTCATCTCAGTGGGGGGAGTTGACTGCGATCTATATAGGGGGAATTGTTATGAGACCATATAAACGTGTCTTAATTAAATTAAGCGGCGGTGCACTTGCCGATCAAACTGGAAATAGCTTTAACTCCAAACGATTAGAACATATCGCAAACGAAATTTTATCCATCGTTGATTTAGGCATCGAAGTCTCCATCGTAATTGGTGGTGGTAACATATTCAGAGGTCATCTAGCTGAAGAATGGGGAATTGATCGCGTAGAAGCTGATAATATCGGTACACTAGGTACAATCATTAACAGCTTAATGCTTCGTGGTGTTTTAACAAGTAAAACAAATAGAGAAGTACGCGTTATGACGTCCATTCCATTTAATGCAGTAGCTGAACCATACATTCGCTTGCGTGCAGTCCACCATTTAGATAACGGCTATATCGTTATCTTTGGAGGCGGAAACGGGCAACCCTTCGTGACGACAGATTATCCAAGCGTACAAAGAGCTATTGAAATGAATAGCGATGCCATATTAGTCGCAAAACAAGGTGTCGATGGCGTCTTTACAAGTGATCCAAAGTATAATAAATCAGCAAAAATGTACAGCAAACTAAACTATAATGATGTTGTTAGGCAAAACATTCAAGTCATGGATCAAGCCGCTTTACTACTTGCCCGTGATTATAATTTACCAGCACATGTCTTTAACTTTGATGAGCCTGGCGTGATGAAAAGAATTTGTTTAGGTGAACATGTTGGGACGTTAATTAATGATGATGTTTCGATGCTGGTGCATGAAAAATAATATTTTTTATCGGAAGTTTTGTTCATCTCCAGGAATTATTAGCCTTTTACAAGCAATTGATCTCTCACCTCGCCCCTTTGCTTCAGCCGAATTTTGAGGTGGGAATCTTACTGCTCGTTAATGCAGGGTAAATAGTCCCCTACTTTGTATAACAAGGGGACTTAAGTTTTTATCGTAAACTTATCAGGACCATTTATAATTTTAGAATTTATTTACGAAAGCTCTTCTGAATCCCACACTTCAATAAATTCAAATCCTTTTAAATCACTTTGTTCAATAAGATTCTTCAATTCATCTGAAATAAACACAGCCGTGGGATGAATTTTCCCATTTATATAAACCTTAAAAATCATCTCATTTTGAACAGTATTACTATTAAATGCGAATTTTTCGCATCCTATTATTAAACCTGTAATCAGTTTTTTTAAAATTGCTTTATCACTATCAATTGCATCTAGTACATTCAACACATGGACCAAGTAATATACCTCACTAGTTGAATCGCATAAAAGTGGTAAGAATTCAACATTATCGCCTATTGAAGGTTCTAATAATGCTTTTGCTTTTTCACTAACCATTAGGGCACCAATTTCTCCCCAGAATTGTGGAAAATCACTGGCCTTTCCTTCTTCTAAACATTCAATAGGTAACTTTCTCCATGAATCTTTTAATTTTATTGTAGAGTTAAACTTCCCTTCAAAAAACTTTTTATCTTCTTTATAATTTAATAATTGAAAAGACTTATAGTTATCAGAGGAACTTCTTAATCCCCAAATCTTCATACTTTCCCTCCTACAGGATCTGTTACTTACTCAATTTTTATTACTTTGGTTGATTTAGTTTTATACTGCCATCTAATAATCCTTCTCTGATTGTCTGGAGCGCTGCAACAGCATCAGCTTGAGTACCACCAAACTCTTTAATCTCTGTCAGAGTATTATATACTAATTCTATATACTCAGGTCCATGATTACCTATATGCATTGCCTCCGTAGTTACATATTTACTATCTATTGCTCGATATCCAGGTAAAAATACTCCGTTAACAGCAGAGCCTCCAATAGGCCAAACTATTTTGTAACTATCAATAATAAAGTATAAAACAAGAAAGAACCTTCTATTTTTGAAGGTTCCTTCTCACTTCTCTACTTGTTAAATAAACAATACAACTTCCTATTTACTATATTCTAAATTCCCAGTATCTCAGTTAAATCATCACAAATAAAAATCCACCAGTCCCGCCAATTTCTCCTTACAACGCTCCCAAAAAGATAACTTCTCAAAAAATTCTTTCGTCATTTCTTTTGAATCATGAATATCTTGCGCTAATGCCTCGTTCACTTCTGATACGATAGTTCCACCATGAATATACAAATTCATCTCATCATTAATATAAAAGCTACGTGCGGTTATGTTCATTGTACCGATAACAGTTAATTCATTATCAATCAGCATTAACTTTCCATGAAACATCCCTTTTTTATAACCATATACCGTAATCCCGTTATTAACAGCTTGACGTATGTAAGGATAGGCCGCCTCTTTAATGAGAGGAATATCTGGTTTATATGACCAAAGTATTTTTACTGTAACGCCACGTTTTTGTGCCGCGATTAAAGCGTTCATTAACTCTTTATTTTTCGCTATAAAATAAGGCGTCGTAACGACAACCGAATGCTTCGCTTGGTTTATTAACTCAACATATTTTTCAGCGACGTGATGCCCATTGTAACTAGCCATCGTATGTAATGTGTTCCCTTTACTAGCTTTATTCGTACTTCTCTTTATATCTTCTTTCGTATCTCGTTTCCAATCTAAAGCAAACTGTTCTTCTAAATCTTTTGCTCCTTCTCCTTTAAGCCGTACATGATAATCACGCCAATATCCAAATCGCTTATCTTTCCCTAAGTACTCATCTCCTATATTAAATCCGCCTGTATAGCCAATTTCCCCATCAATCGTCGTAATACGGCGATGATTACGATGGTGAAGTGAATAAAATCCGAATGGCAATTCCGGTTTTCTACTATATGTAAAATGCACGCCACTTTCCCGCAATTCATTTATCATCTTTCTTTCAAATGATAAATCATTAATGCGATCAACTGATAAATAGACGTTTACTCCTTCTTTTGCCTTCTCTTTTAATAAGTTTAAAAAAGTATGGCTACTTTTGTCATCCGACAAAATAAAAAAATACGTGTAAATAGATTGCTTTGCTTCTCTTATGTCAGTAAATAACTGTTTATAAAATGACTTCCCTTTTACATATAATTGAAAGTCACTATAATGAGGAGCGTACTCTGTCGGCATATTTTTCCCAGCTTCCATTTTTCTTCCGAGTGTGACGTCAATATGCATCCAAATTAATATAAAAATAAATATAGCCATAATAATAGAAATAACTCGCAATATTTTTTTAATCATTTTAATTTCCTTCCGCTCGTTTTCTTTCCACCTTTCTATTTTGTCATTCAAATTTAGATTTCATGCTTCATACAAAAAAGGATGCGACTTAACGTCACACCCTTTTTTATATTAAACAAAGTTCCTCGCATCATTATTTCTTCCAAATTTATAAATAGCAATTAAGAAGAATGCTACCGCAAAGGCAAATAAGATTAAAATATTTAAATACAAATCTGAAATTGGAATTCCTTGTTGTAGTTTTGATACCGTATCTAATAGCCATCTTTGCGGAAGAAAATCAGCTACTTTTTGCACTGCTTTCGGCATAATGTCATATGGGAAATAACATCCAGCGAGTAAACATGTCGGTACAATGATCATATTTTGCAGTGCATTTGCCGATGCTGAGTTTTTCGAAAATGCGACAAGCACTAACGATATTCCAATCGCTATTAAAGCAAATAGCATGAGTACGCCAAGCATCACTATGAAAGGCATATTGATATTCGTATGAAAAACATTCGTTAGGAATAGGATTGTAATCAAAATTTGTATTGTGAGTATCATCATATTTACCCCGACATTAGATAATATGAATTTCTTCCCATCTATCGGCGTTGATAAGAGTCTAAAATACGTTCTATTTTCTTTTTCTTTTAAAATATAACCTGATAAGTTCGCTGCTGAAAACAGCATAAACATAATAAGATAACCCATCGTTTGGTTTGTCATATCTTTATTTTTCGAAGTATCTTCTAGCGTCTCCGTTTTCATTTTAAATGAACCTTTTTGATATCCTGCGTACATAGTATCAAATGCACTTTGATCTGTTCCTGCTGCTTTACTAATAGCTGCTACATTATCAATATAATTGTATAAATATGATTTTATAAATCCTGTTACTTGATCACCTTTAATCGATGAAATTTCAATATGATTTGGTTTCCCTTCTCGAACACTTTTTGAAAAACCAGAATCTACTGTAATAACTCCATCAAGTTTTTTGGAAGTGAGTTTATCTTCTACTTCAGATTCTTTAATTTTACTTACCTTTACATGATTTAATCCTTCTAAAAATTTCACCGTATCATTTGCTATAGATTGATTTTCTTTATTAATAACCCCGATATTTAACGTCCCTTGCCCCATATTCCCATACATCGAGAAGGAGATTAGTGTTCCGATTATCGGCAAACTAATAATAATGAATAACCCTTTTTTATTTTTCAAAAGTACAGATAACGTTTTTTGTATGAGCCATAAAATATCTTTCATACTATAGCCCCTCCCGTCTACGTAATGCAATAATCGCAATTAATAAAAAGAGTGCTGAGATTCCAAGATTTAAACATATTACCGGTAGTGCTGCTCCTACATCATTTGCATAAATAATTTTCATAACAGCTGTGTTTGCCCACGTTAATGGTGATAAATTCGTAACGAAATTTTCTTCTATTACGAAATATGCACCACCAAAAATAGAGGCTAATTGCACAACTACAAGAATAATTGCTCTCGATGATTCAGCTGTTTTCGTAATATATCCGATCCCTAAACCGAAGCTAATTGCTAGGAAGATTTGTGTTAATAAAATAATAAATATGATTCCAAGATGATCGCCCCAATTCGCTTGAAAGACAAATTTACTAAATAACATGACAAGTAATACGCAAAGGGCATTTGCTACTAGGCTACCAAGTACTTTTCCAATGAATATTTCAGCCTTACTTATAGGTGCAGCAATGAGACGATCTCCTGTTTTACGTATTCTTTCTCCTCGAATTAAAGAACTCGCTCCCATCCCAGCATATAGTGCAATCATCGTCGTCATTACAACCGCATAGTAATCCATAGAACCTGGCTTTTTCGCAGCTTGTAAAGATGTTTCTTTTATATAATCATTATGATTTCCGCTTGAAATAACCGCGCTCACCTTACTAGGATCAACTTTTGCAACTTCGGCCGCTACATTGTACTTATCAATAAATGTTGTAAGCATGCCTTCCACAATACTTCCCTCAATACTACTTTTGTCACTTCCGTAAAATTTCGCACCATCTTTATTTAATTCTACATAAGCAGCATATTTATTTTGCTTCACTTCTTCTTTCCCATCTATACTGCCGGAAACTTTTTTAAAATGAATACCCGATTTATCGACTTCTTTCGTAAATGCTTCGAACGATTGAGAAAACGTGCTACTCGCTTCATCTTTGTAGAGCACTTGTATATCTTTAATCGCTTGACTATCGCTATCAAATGCATTCGTTAATGCTGTTCCTAACACAAGCATAAGTACAATCGGAAATGCTAACATAAAAACTAAAGTTCTTACGTCTCTGAAATCTCTTTTAATATGCATAGCTGCAATATTGAAGATGTTCAATTGATGAACCTCCCTTTACCTTTTCTTCATTTACCTTTTATTTATCTCGTAAGTTTCTTCCAGTCAACGTAAGGAATACTGTTTCTAAGTTCGGGGCCTGCTCCTCTAACGAACGAATTTCAATGTCATGATTAATGAAATGCTGAATAATTTTATTTAAATTATTTACTCCTGCATCCGAGTTTACCTTGATTACATTCTCTTCAACTTGAACAGCTTTCACACCGTTTATCTCTTTTAACTTTTCTACATCTAAATTTTCTACTGACTTCACTTCAACCCAAATGTCTTTCGTATCAGTAATAATCGCTTTTAACTGTTCTTTCGTTCCTTCTGCAATCACTTTACCGTGATCTACAATTGCTATTTTCGTACAAATCTCTTCTACTTCTTCCATGTAGTGGCTCGTGTAAATAATAGTACTTCCCATTTCATTTAATTTTCGAACAGAATGGAGAATATAGTTTCTTGACTGCGGATCAATTCCAACTGTCGGCTCATCCATAATAATTAACTTCGGTCTATGAGCGATCGCACAAGCGATATTCAATCTTCGTTTCATCCCGCCAGAAAAGTTTTTCGGGTAACTTTTATGCTTATCACTAAGCCCTACAAATTGAAGTGCTTCCTCTACTCTCGCTTTTAGCTCAGCTCCTCTTAACCCGTACAATCCAGCAAAGAATTTCACATTTTCATAGGCAGTTAACTCTTCATAAATCGCAATATCTTGCGGAACGATACCGATGTTCATTTTGGCAAATCGATTATGTTTCTTTATATTTTTTCCTAGTATGCTAATTTCACCTTCATTACTTCTTAACAATCCAGCAATCATATTTATCGTTGTACTTTTACCAGCACCATTTGATCCTAAAAAGCCAAATATCTCTCCTTCTTTAATAGATAAAGACATATTATCTACCGCGATGAAATCACCAAATTTTTTCGTTAAATTTTTAATTTCTAATGTATTCATCATTTCACCCCTATTTCGGTTTCTCTGCTTTTAGTATAAACAAAAAAAATGAACCTGCTCAGTGCAGAAGTTCATTCTTTTCACATGAGATTATTCACTTTTTTCATATGAGATGATTCATCCTCGTCATAATTTCCTAAATGGGCAACAGCATCGTTACTGAAAAACCACTTCTTCCGTCTACAATAATTTTTCCGTTTACTGATGCTGTTCGCTCCTCCATCCCCATAATCCCGAGACCTTTCTTAACGAGAGCTGCACCTTTTCCATTATCCTTCACTTGTACTTTCACCATCTTGTTAAGTACATGAATATCGATTGAAATGACTGTCGCATCAGCATATTTCATCGCGTTCGTTAGTGCCTCCGTAACATTTTCACCGATAATCTTCCACTGAATTGGAGAAATCATATCTAAATTCCCTTTATATACGAAAGGAATATTTATATCATGTTTACCGGCAAATTCCTCTATGAATAATTTCATACGATGAATACCAATTTGCTCAGTTGGCGGCTTCATATTTTTTAATGTAACCCGAATACTTTCAATTCCATCTTTCGATATATGAATTGCATTTTGTAATAACTCGGCAGATTTTTCTTTATCTATCCCCATTAACCTCTTTGCTGCTTCCATTTGAATTAGCGCCCCTGTCATCGAGTGGCCAATTTTATCATGAATTTCTTGTGACAACCGATTTCTCTCTTCTAACTTAAATGTGTACTCTGATTGCTTTATGTACTCTTTATTTTCATGTAAGCTTTTCGTCAGCCGCTGCATATCTTTGCGCATCTTATCATTTTGTGATTCCAGCTTTAATACACGAGCGATATAACGATCTGCCATAGTTAATACGATAAAAGAAAATGCAACAATTAATCCATATGTCATTCGAATACTTTCTTCTGTAAAGATAATAGGAATCATCATAATGCTAAAGATCAGCCATTTCTTCTCTATATAACGAAATATAATTTCATATAAGTTCAATGGTAAAAACAAAATAAAAAACGGATGAACCTTCCATGCAAATAATATAACTACTCCAATTGACAGAGAAGTTAATATGTTTTTGTGCGTATCTTTTTTAAATATAGAGATTAGCACGTTTACAGAAAGATATAAAAGCAAAGTAAGTATAATCCATGGTAAGTTCACAACATTTAAATAAATGTAACTAAACACAATATATATAAATACAATTAATTTACTTACAATTAACCAAAATTCCATATCTTTAATCTACTTTCCCTGTTAAGTAATAAATCGCAATTTGTGTGCGATGTTCAAGTCCAGTTTTCCCTAAAACTGATGTAATATAATTTGCAATCGTTCCTTCTGATATGAAAAGTTGCTTTGAAATTTCTTTATTCGAGAAACCTTTCGCAATTAATGCGATAATACTAAGTTCTCTTTCTGTAAAAAGACTTGTATCTATTTTGCATTCGTCCTCTTTGCTCTCCATTAAATTGCTCTTAATTTTATCAAGCACTACATCTTGCATAACAGTTTGACCGTTATATACTCCTTTTATTGCATCACGAATACGCTCTGGATCATTATTTTTTAATAAATAACCTTTCGCCCCGTTCTTCACTGCGTCCAAAATATATTCATCATCATCGAACGTCGTTAAAATTAGTGGTTTCGTTTCCGTTTCTTCACAAATAAATTTCGTTGCCTCTACCCCATTCATATTTGGCATGCGGACATCTAAAAGAGCGATATCAACGTCGTTCTTTTTACAATATTCCACTGCTTCTTTCCCATCATTTACTGTATCTACCACTTCGAACTCTTCATATGTATTTAAAATAATTTTCATGCCTTCTCTAATAAAAGAATTATCATCCGCTATTAATATTTTAATTTTCATGTTTGTTAGTATGGACCTTCCCCTACTAACATTCACATCCTTTCTTCACGTAACATTTCTCACTTGCTCATTATATACTTCTTTTTACCATTTTTTCACACCTTTTTTCATATAGCTTCCTTCCTAAAAATATATTATTCTTTTTTTACAACATGTGTAGGGTGACCTATCATTTCTTACGTCTATATAATAGAATGCGTCAAAAAGGAGGGAGAGACCCATTGAGGAAAAACAATTAATTGAAAAAGCACAGCAAGGAAGCGAACATGCTTTTCGTATCCTTGTGCAAACATATCGTCATTATATTTTTCAAGTTATCTTTTCTATTTTAAGACATGAAGAAGATACAAAAGATGTTACACAAGAAGTATTCGTAAAAATTCACGCCTCTCTCCCTAATTATCAATTTCGCGGATTAAAAACGTGGATGGCTCGTATTGCCACCAATCACGCTATTGATTATAAGAGAAAAAAAGCTAGAGAAAACGAAGAACTCTCCTTATGTAAAGAAACTGAGGAAAATATAAAATCCTCTCATAATGTTGAGGCTTTATTATTGACGAAAGAGCAAAAATTACTCATTGCTCAAAAACTGAGAGAACTTCCTGGAAATTACCGTGACGTCGTTCTCGCACATTACTTAGAAGAAAAAAGCTATCAAGAAATTGCTTTACAGGAAAACATCGAAGTGAAAACAGTCGAAATGAAACTGTACCGGGCAAGAAAATGGATTAAAAAACATTGGAAGGAGGAAGAGTTTCTATGATGCATTATTCAAAAGAAGATTGGCGCAATTATACTTTAGATTTTATAGAAAGCAATGAACGTGAATCTATGGAAGAACACCTTTATGAATGTGATCATTGTTTAGCACTTTATATGGAAAGTATCGATGAACAACAGGAAAACCTTCCAATGATAAATGATGATTCATTTACGAACGAAGTTATGGCGAAAATTGATTTTGAAACGCTACAACCTAATGAAAATATAAAAACAAACTCACTAAAGCGAACGATTATTCACTACATAATTGCTACGGCAGCTACAATTATTTTTATGGTAAGTGGTTTATTCCAGTATATTTTCACAGCGACATCAAATTTCGAGAAATCTTCAAAACATAACGAGTCTTCTATCTCACAACAAATTGTAAACAAATCGGTAGATACATCAAAAAAGGACGGAGGTTCAAAGCATGAATAAAAATCCCTTTTTAGCACTTGTATTAGGGCTAATTCCCGGGCTTGGACATTTATATTTAAAGAAATTTGGAAGGTTTATTTTATATAGCGGAGGGGCTGTATTTCTATTTATCTTTGCAGCATTTTGTACAATAGCATTAGGAGCGCGTGATATTGCTTTTCTTTCTCTATTTTTACTCTTCGTATTATGGGCGATCAATTTATTAGATTTAGTCATCACTATTATTAATCAATCGAAAAAACAAGCAACCGGAGAATTTACAGAGTCCTCTAAAGAGAGCGAACGATTTTATATCATTCTTCTATCAATCATCCCTGGACTTGGACATTTTCAATTAGGACTTATGCAACGTGGACTTACATTTTTAGTAGCTTGCACAGGAATCGGAAGTATGATTATTTTCGTTGCACTTTTAACATCGCAAGAAAGTTTCCTTATCTTCCTTATTACATTACCTGTTTTATGGATTTACAATTTCTTCGATGTTGTTCAGCAACTCCAGAAAAAAGAACGTGGCGAGCAACTAGATGATCGTACTATTTTCGAAGAGTTTGAAGAGCATCGTGAACAAGGAAAGAAGAATAAAACATTCGCTTCTATTTTAGCGATGTTCCCCGGAGCAGGACATATGTATTTAGGTTTACAACGCCGCGGCCTTCAGCTTATGGCAGCCTTTTTACTATCTATTTATTTGCTCGACTTATTAAGACTTTCTGCGTTTTTATTTTTAGTACCAATCATTTGGTTCTATAGCTTTTTTGATGCGTTACAGCAAACTGCAAAATATGGAAAAGAACGTGTTAATGACGAACCTATCATAGATTATTTTATCAATCATCAAAGATGGATCGGTATCGGATTAATTACACTTGGTGGTTACTATTTATTAGATCAAACAGTCCTTCCTATTTTGAATGACTATTTTGCAACTATATTTAATATTCATCTTAGCGAACTATATTATCGCTATTTCCAAACATCTATCGTTGCACTCCTCTTAATTGGTGGCGGCTTTAAATTGTTACTTGGAAACAAAGAAAACAAAGGTGGTACAAACGAATGAGAACATGGCGCGTTGGAACATTCTCAATGGGGCTTTCCATTATTACATTAGGTTGTTTCTTACTATTTTCAGTCATTAAAGGCACTCAAGTATTGGATACACTAACTGCATGGTGGCCTGTTTTACTTATTATACTTGGCGCTGAAATTTTACTATATCTTCTATTTTCTAAGAAGGAACAATCATTTATTAAATATGATATTTTTAGTATTTTCTTTATCGGCGTTTTAGGAAGCGTTGGAATTGCTTTTTATTGTTTATTATCAACTGGATTATTAGATGAAGTTCGTTACGCCTTTAATACAACTAGACAAACGAACACGATTCCAGAAAGTAAACTTGATATTCCTGAATCTATCAATAAAATTGTAGTGGATGCAGGTACAGACAATTATCCTCTAACGATAGACGGCAGGAACTCAAATGAAGTTAGCCTTCTTGGAACATACGAAATGACGACAAAAGGAAATGAAAAACTCAATTTAAAACAAGAAGATTTTCTTTCAGTTCAAACGACTGGGGAAACAATGTATATAACATTAAAGTCATTACCGTTTCATCAAAAAATGTTTGGTCATGAACCACGAGTAAAACCGACGCTTGTACTCCCACAAACGAAACATGTAGAAATTCGTGCTTCTAATCGAGATCTTTCTCTTTATCCAGGTCAATTACAAAACAATTGGTTTGTACAAGAAAGCTCAGGTGTATCTGTTCATTTAATAAAAGAGAGTGACGTATCTCTAACAGCAGTAACAAATCAAAAAGAAGCTATTGGAAATACACCTTGGGAACAAGTAGAAGATTTAACAAAAAAAGAAAACAATTCTTCAGAAGAAAATCCAGAATTAAACGAGCAAGAACATTGGTATAAAAATTCGATTAAAACAGGCAATGGGACGTACAAGTTAAACATCGAGAAAGCTTACAATTTAAATATGAGTGTTATTGAAAAATAAGAAACCTTCCACAATTGTGGAAGGTTTTTCTCATATAATCGCTTTAATTCCTTCTAACACTAATCCAATCATAAATCCGCAAACAGCCCCGTTTACTCGGATCCACTGTAAATCTTTTCCTAAATTATTTTCAATCATTTCGATTAATGTTTTATCGTCTAACTTATCAAGGTTTTCTTGTACAAGCTTTCCAATTTTCGAATGATTCTTTTCAACCAGTGTGACAACTTGTTTTTGTAACCAATCTTCTATTTTTTGAACAGTCTGTTCATCTTCTTTTATTTTGTTCATTTGTGTTTGTAAAAATGGAATAACATATTTATCCGTAAATTCTTCATTTTTCACAAAAGTAATTGCCCTTTGTTGCACTTGCTCCAGCATCTCTTTAATTTTGTCAGTAGCATTCCAATTGGCAATCCATTTTTCTTTCCAATTTTCTAACTCCTGTAGTAAAGCTTCATTTTCTTTTACATTTATAATTTCTTGACGAATTTTTGTTAAAATAAGTTGTCTTGTGCTATTATCAGCATCTTGTAAGCTGTTAATATTGCTAATGATAAACTTCTGCAAAATACCACCAATTTTATCTTCATCTACAATATTCATAAATGATTTCAAAGTAAACTGCAAGAATCCATCTACTTTTATATTTTCCATCGCCTTCATACCTAAGCTTCCGAGCTGGTAACGTGCTTCATCTTGCGCTGTCCAATCTTTCACTTTTACTAATATGTAATCAAGTGTCTTTTCATCATATTCTTGCACAACTAATTGATCAACAAGCACTTGTAAGATGTTACTTGTATTAATTGTATGCAAATATGTTTTCATTTCTTTTTCAATAATAACCGCTAACTTTTCTGTATCTATTGAAACAATTGCTTTCTCCGCAATCGTTACAATTCCTTTCTTCACAGCATCAGACTGCATTTCTCTCTCAGCAATTTGCAGCACCATTTGCGCTAGCTGCATTTCTTTTACTTTATTCGTAATACTTTCTTTCGTTAGCCACTCATTTTCTAACGTATTGATGAGCCCTTTCGTTACTCTCTTTCGATTTTTAGGTAACAAAGCTGTATGCGGAATTGGAATTCCCATCGGATGACGGAATAATGCTGTAACTGCGAACCAATCTGCAAGCCCGCCAACTAACCCAGCTTCAAATCCCCCTTGAATAATCTCTCCAGCTACCGTTCCTTGAAAAGGGATAGAAGCCGCAAAGCCTACTCCCATAACCCCAAGCGAAATACCCGCTATATATTTAGTCTGTAATGACATCGTATACACATCCTCTTATTATGTAAAATAAAGCTATTTTGTTATGTTTATTTCATATTCGTTCTTTATATCTATACTATAATGAACTAATCCGAAAATAACAAAGAATTTATAATAATACATTTGTTATATAAATAAAAAATGAGGCTACAACTAGCCTCATTTTTGTTTTAACATTAATGCCTCACCTGTTTTATAATAGCCATTCATTACATCTTCCGGAACCATACTACCGCCAGTTCCCCACACAATATGAATACCTTTCTTCATCTTCTCTGTTAACTGTTGTTTTTGTAAATACTCATCTTCTTTACATACTTTCACTGGCCCTATCATACCCGCTAACGCAGAAGGCTCTAAATAAATATTTTCCGTATCCGCCAGTTCTTTTAACAACTTATATAACTCTTCATCACTTACTGTATAATTCCCACTCAAAAATGGTTCCATCGTTTTACCGACAAATCCTGATGGTCTTCCTACTGCAAGTCCGTCTGCATCTGTTACATTATCAATACCGATATCTTGAACGGCAATTTTATCATGAAGTCCTGTCATTAATCCGAGTAGCATACATGGTGAATGTGTCGGCTCTGCAAAGAAGCAATGTACGTTGTCTTTATACAATAACTTTAAACCAAATGCGACTCCGCCAGGTCCGCCCCCTACTCCGCACGGAAGGTAAACGAATAAAGGGTGCTCTTCATCTACTACAATCTCTAACTCTTCTAATTGCTTTTGTAAACGCGATGCTGCTACTGCGTATCCTAAAAATAAATCATGTGAGTTTTCATCATCTACAAAATAACAGCTAGGATCTGCATCTGCTTGCTGACGCCCCTCTTCTACTGCTTTACTATAATCAGCTTCATATTCAATAACGTTTACACCTTTACGTCTTAATAAATCTTTTTTCCATTCTTTTGCGTCCGCTGACATATGAACAGTTACGTTAAAACCTAGTTTCGCACTCATAATCCCAATGCTTAGCCCTAAATTACCTGTAGAACCTACCGCAATTGAGTATTTTGCAAAAAACTCTCTACAAGTATCACTGTCTAAAATAGAATAATTATCTTCTTCTGTTAACATCCCATGCTGCAAAGCTAATTGTTCAGCATGTTTCAGCACTTCATAAATCCCGCCCCTAGCTTTAATTGATCCTGATATTGGAAGCTGACTATCACACTTTAATAGCAATTCTCCTAATATAGGTTGCCCGTAATTTTTCTCTAAAGACCTTTTCATAGAAGGTATCTTCACTAAAGGTGATTCTATAATACCGCCTGTTTCTTTCGTTTCAGGAAAAACTTTCGCAATATATGGTGCAAAACGCTTTAATCTCTCTTCCGCATCTTGTACATTCTCTTCATTCAGTGGCGAATCTATTATTGCCATTTCATACTTTTCCATGTTCGGATTCATCCAAAACACTTCTTCTGTTGCGATTAATTTATTTATTAGTGGATATTGCTCTTTTAATTTCTCTATTTCCTTCATTTCTCTTCCTCCTCATAACCTTGTAGCTTACGATTCAATAAATTATAATTAAATTAATTTTAATATAGTTTAACATAAATTATTCACTTCAGTTAATTTTAATTTAATTTATTTAAATATAATTTAATAATTAGTAAGGAGATTTTCATTATGGAAAATATAGATATTGGTAAAAAGATTGAAAAACAAAGAAAAGAAAAAAGTTTAACGAGTAAAGAACTAGCAACGATGGCAGGTATTACACCATCTATGTTAAGTCAAATTGAGCGTGGGTCTGCTAACCCTTCTATTCAAACATTAAAAGTACTCGCTAAAGCGTTAGATGTTCCAACATTTAGCTTTTTACTTGAAGATACAAATACAGACGATTTAATTGTACGTTCTCATAAACGAAAAAAAATGATTATCGATAATTTATCATATGAATTGCTCTCACCTGATTTCACAGGAAATTTAGCAACAGCAATTATGACTGTTCCACCGAATACAGCTTCATCAGAAAATGTACTAGAACATAAAGGTGAGGAATTAGCATTTGTATTAGATGGGACAATCACATTGCACTTAAACGAAGAAGAATACATATTAGAAACTGGTGATAGTGTAAAAATACCTGCTTATTTAAAGCATAAATGGGTAAATCAATTTGAGAAAAATGCGATTGTCTTATTTTCTGTTACTCCGCCGATTTTTTAATACATAATAAAAAGATAGCCACGCATGGATACACTCCATAGGTGGCTATCTTTTTATTTTTTCGGCACGAACATAATCCCTAAACTAATAACAAAAAAGCTCATTATTTGCTGTACTGATAAACCAAATAAAACCGAATTTTGTTCACTGACAAGCGAAAGAATGATATGAGCAAACCCTTCAATAATTAGAAAAACACTTATGTTCTTTCCATTTCCAAGTCTTTCATTTTTCATCCATAACAAGCCGATTATACAAAGGGCAAGGATGATCTCGTATGCGAAAATGGGATGATATAAAAATTTAGATTCATATATTTTCACACCCCAAGGCAATGTCGTTTGTACACCTATTTTGTGGTTGAATAGAAAATAAAAAATAATACTCATACATAGTCCAATAGGTAATGCATCAAGTAAAATACGAAGCGAAAATTGTCCCTTTTTACTTTTCCAAACAATGTATATACTCGCAATTACACATCCTGCTATCATATGCTGCATTCTTCCTACAGCTAATAGTGCCTGCAATGGCGACCTAAAGGCCCATACTGGATTTAAAATTGCCGGTGCAAATTTCCATACAAATACGATGATAAGAAAAGCATTTGTTACTGCATCCATCATTTTTTCATATGGTACACTTTGCTTCTTCATCTTTCGTTTCATCAACATAAATCCAAATAAACTTCCAATTATAAGAGATACGGGTTGTAACTTCACGATCCACTCCATCACTATGAAATCCCCTCTTTAACTCTCAATTAATTTCTTAAATTTCTCTTCTAATTGATCTGGAGGTAATACGCCTCGTACTTGCTCTACGATAATTCCATCTTTATTAACAAAAAATGTCGTTGGTAATGAAAATACTTTATAATCTAATCCAGCTACTCCGTCCATATCTAGTAAAACAGGAAACTTAAATCCGTGACGATCTGCAAATGCACTCGCTTCTTGTACTGGATCTCCAATTGTCGCATTTACCGCAAAAATTTCAACATCCTTTTTATATTTATCATACATACGAACTAAGTCAGGTGCCTCCATTTCACATGGGCCACACCATGATGCCCAAAAATTAATAAGGTATGGCTTTCCTTTTGCATCATTTAACGAATACAGCTTCCCGTCTAACCCTTTTAATGTTATGTTTGGCGCTTTAAATCCTACTTGTGGTAATACTTCTGTTTCTTGTAACTCCGCTTGTTTTGCTTTTCTTTCTTTTTCTTCTTTCTTTGTATTATAAAAATTAACTCCGGCCCAAATTAATGCCCCGGCCAGTATAATCGCAATTAGCTTCTTCACTTTTCTTCCTCCTCATTTTTAAAAGCCTGTAAATCCACCGAATAGACGAATAAAGAATGCGGTAATTTTCGTCATTTGATTTGTATACAATAAAACCCCTGTTACAATCATCATTCCACCGCCAATTTTCATCATGACATTGGCATATGTAACAATCCATTTTACCTTCCCAATAAAGAATGCCATCACGAAAAATGGAACCGCAAACCCAAGAGTATACGCGGTAATATAAAGAAGTGCCCCCTCTGGATTTGTCGCACCAAGCATGAGTACAGCTGAAAATATCGGTCCAACACATGGCGTCCAACCCGCTGCATATGTCATACCGACTAAAATTGAGCGAATATATCCAGTCGATTTACTGCTGTATTGTACTTTTTTCTCTGCCATAAGCCACTTAGGTTGAAACAAACCTGTCATAAACAGTCCCATCAAAACAATAAAAATCCCACCAATTTGTTGAATCAATTTTTGGTTAGATGAAAATGTTATTCCAATCCAACTTACCGATAAACCTAACGCATAAAATATAACCGAAAATCCGATCATAAAAAATACGGTATGTATAATCGCTGATTTTTGCATCATTCCACGATTCTCTTTTAAATCTTGAATAGACACACCTGTAATATATGATAAATAAGATGGATATAGCGGTAAAGAACATGGTGATATAAATGACAATACCCCTGCCCCAGCTACAAGCCAAATTGTTAAATCTGCTGCATTCATTTTACTCCCCCTAAAGCACTACAATAAGTAGTGTTAATTCTTAAAAAAAAGAGGCTATATGCACTCTCCGACAATAAGTACAATCGACATACAGAATAAACCTAATGTTACATATACCGAATTCGTATGTAATGGAATATTGAGCTTAACAACTTTTTCATTTAACACTTGCTCGATTCGTAAATTTATTGCTGTTTTTGCAAATGAAGCTGTCACACATCGATTTTCCATTGTCTTTATTTTAATTAATTTTAATAACGCACTACCTAATTCGAATGAAGATTTCATCTTTTGCATTGCATATTTATCTGCTGCTAGCTCCTGATACACATGATAGCGCTGCAATAACCCTTTTAATATCGGGATGTACACCATTCCTTCTGCTAATAACGTAAAACAAAATAATTTTAATGGATCTCGATTAGTTTGATGATATTCTTCATGGAAAATAATCGCATCCATTTCTTCATCTGAGAATGTTTGAAGCATGCCTTCTGACATGACAACTTTCGGACGAAATAACCCAATTGTAAATGCTGCAACTTCCGCGTTCGGCAATATATATATTTGTTTTCCTTTTCGAGTGAAAGGGATAAGTACTTTTTGTAATTTTTTACTATAGAAAAATTGTCGCCAAATTCTTTTGCACACTATGAGTACTGTAAGTAATAGTAATCCAGCAATTATAATACGAATGAGCGATAATTCCTTCATATGTTTTTCTAATTGAAACAAGCAAAAATTCGAAAAAAAGAACGCCTTATTTTGAAACAGAAATGGATATGTAACGTAATACACTAACATACTGAAAAAGAGGGTACTAACAATTACTGCTAACAATACGATTTTACGCATTTGCCATTTCATTTCATTGATCCTCTTTTTTTAACTGACTCAATTTGTCTTCTAATTTTTTTATTAAAGTCGGATCAGCCTGCTCTAACTCATCTAGCATATGATTTACAACTAAATCTCCAAATTCCCCCATCAATTCCTGTGTCATTTTCTTCGTTTGATTGGATAAGAATTCTTCTTTTGTTTGTACAGTACGATATATGCCACTTCTTTTCACCGTCTGTTTTTCTAAGTGTAATTTCTCTACTAACCTGTTCATAACTGTCATAACAGTGTTAAAATTCACAGGTGATTCTTCACTTAATTTCTGCTGCACTTCTTTAATCGTAATACCCTCGGTAGACCAAACAATCCCCATAATTTTTGCTTCAAGAGGTCCAAAAAAGTGATTTAATCCTTGCTCATTTAATTTATAGTTTTGAGTAAACATAGTATGGCTCCTTTCACACTACAAATTGTAGTACAAATTAAATGAAAGGTCAAACAAGAATGATATACACTAAAATTCACTACCTATAAATACGTAGGCCATTCCATTCATTTTAAACCTAATTTCTCTCCAAATGTCTCAAAGAGATACTGCTCTAATATTTGTACATTAAACTTCTCATTGCGCCCAAGTGCAAATAATTCCCGATCCTTTGCTACGATAGTATCTAAAGGAATAACGACATTATCCACTATTTTTGTAATTTCAATGATGTTACTTTTTACATTTACCTCTGTTTTAAATTCAACATTTTCTAATACGATATGTGAACGTCTTCCTGATGTAAAAAAAGTAAAATTAGGATTTTTAACAACGCCAATTTCAGCCTCTAACGCATATAAATAGTGAAAAATTATATCTCTATGTCCATCTTTTATTATTTTTTCATCCTTCTCATCATCTAAGTATTCTTTCACCTTCGCTGCAAACTCAAATCGAAAATCCACCTTTTTCACGCTCCCTCTTTGTATTTTTATATTAAATAAATATACTGAAATAATTTTACCATATTGTAATACAAGTTCCTATTAAAAGTAAAAAACGATTTGTGAAATCTCTACTATTTCCGATTCCTTTTTAAAGTATAAACACTAATTCAATTTGAATTAATGCTTCGTTATATCCATTTAAACATATTGTTTCCATATTTTGAAACAATAGTATGAAGTATTATATATCGATAAAGTGAAACTTTAATCAATGGGGTTTTGTTCATCCCCCACTGATTATCAACCCTCACCAATCAGACTTTTACAGGCAGCCCGCAAATAGCGGGGTAAATTGTTTCAAATTCATTTTTCTATATAGTTATCACTACCTTTACTATTCCGATATACTTAAACTATATTTTCTACTTATTCATTACATGAGAGAAGGAATGTAACTCTCTTCTATCGAATTTTTTATATAACAAAAATGATTAGGTGGTGCTTTACTATGAAATTAGCTGTCATTGGTGGCGGTGATTTACAAGATTCAAATCACTTGCCTATTAATGAGCGACTTATAGAATTAACAAATAAACAGTATCCAAAAGTATTATTCATCCCTACAGCTAGTCATGATGATGAAAGCTATATAAAGTTATTTTTAGACACGTTCGAAAAACAATTACACTGTGAAGTACAAATTTTACGTACTATAGCTGATACACCTTCTAAATATGAAATAGACGAAATGATTCAGTCTGCTGATTTAATTTATCTCGGTGGCGGGAACTATATTCACATGCTTACAGAATGGAAAGAACTTAAACTCGATGAAAAATTACTATTGGCTCTTGAGCAAGGAACACTCATTGCAGGCAATAGCGCTGGTGCTATGTGTTGGTTCACATCTAGTATCCGATCAAATTATGAAGGTTCTGGTTATATAGAGTGTAACGGTTGGGGGATTGTTAACAAAAGGTTTTGTCCACATTATAATCAATTAAATAGAATGAACGCCTTCCATTCCTTTTTACAAAATCATCAAGGTAATATAGAAGGAATTGCACTAGAGGATAATTGCGCTTTATATATTACAGAAGAATCTTTTGAAATTATCGGTGAACCTGAAAAAGCGTGGGAGTTTTATATGAGCGATAACAAGCTCATTAGACAACATTTTGATATCACTTTAAAAAGCTATTTGTAAACATACACTTACAAAAAATGTCCCTAAGTATAATAACTTAGGGACATTTGCATGATTTAACTCACTAGTCGTGTAATTCGTTTCTTCTGCCATGAAAGCTTATAATATGCATACTGTAATATTAAGCTGACAATAAATGCTGCTGGGTACCCAATCCATATCCCTTCTATGCCAAGACTTGTATGGTAAGAAAGGTAATACGCTACAGGTACTTCAACAAGCCAAATTGATACAACTCCGATAACAGTTGGCCATAATACTGTACCACTCGCTCGCATTGTCGCACTAATAATTTGCGCATGCCCGAAAATTAAATAACTCCATAACGTAATCATAACTAGGCTATGAGCAATTTCAATTGTAGTTTGACTCGTTAAAAATAGTGATAGAATGTCTCTTGAGAACAAGTAAATAAGAGATATTAGCACACCACCGATGACGTAGTTCATAATAATTCCGGCCTTCACAACTTTCTGCAATCTATCAAATTGATTCGCACCAATTGATTGTGCTGCAAAAATGGAAACTGTAATACCAAGGCTAACTGCTGGCATTTGTACATAACTTGCAACCTGGTTCACAACGCCATAAGCTGCTGTTGCATCCGAACCATAACGATTCACAAACGCGATTACCGCAATTTCAGATAATGAAACTAATATCATATTAATACTCGCTGGAATTCCGAGTCGTAACAATAGCTTCAATAACTCCCTATCCATGCGAAGATATTTCCTTACCGTACTATCTAATTGTAGTGGGTGATTTTTCTTCTTTAAATACACTAGCATGACAATAAACGTAATCACTGTAGATATAACAGAAGCATAGGCTGCTCCATACACATCTAATTTCGGAGCTCCTAACCATCCAAAAATAAGAATTGGTAATAAGATCATATTTAGCGCTGTACTTACAATTAAAAAGTAAAATGGCGTTTTAGAATCTCCTGTACCTCTCATAAATGTTGTGTATGCAAAATATAAAAATAATACTGGCATCGATATAAATAAAATACGTGCATAATGAACACTTATATCAATAATATTTTCTGGCGTTCCCATTAGGCGCATAATATCCATCGCAAAAATACTACCTATTATCGCCAACACAACTCCAATAATAAATGTAAATGTCAGTGTCGTACCAACGATAGCTTTTAAACGATCTTCGTTTTTAGCACCAAACGCCTGACCAATTAAAATAGAACTCCCTGAACCAATACCAATTACAAATGAAACGAGTAAGAAAAATAGTGGAAAGAATGCTGATATAGCTGCTAAATCATTAACGCCAAGCCATCTTCCTACTACTACCATACCGAATAATTGTCCAATCGATTGTAATACATTACTTAATAGTAACGGTACTAAAAACATGGACATCGATTTCCAAATCGGTTTACTCTCACTTTCTAACTTATGTGACTCCGCACCTTCTTTATTATTATCTGTAGGTGGTTTCAAATTTCATTTCTCCTTTTATTAAAAATCTGTTTTTCAACTTCTATTTCTTTGTATAGTTGTTATAATAATGTGCCTCTATTTATTTTCTTTTCCATATTATCATAACTTTACCCAATATTGGCTTCCATCTGCTGTTCTATCTAAAAACCCATATTCGATTAAATACCTTCTTAAAGTTACAAAATCCGGGTATACTCTTTCTATGATAGTATTTACTTCTTTTTCAGTGTACTTTTTATTACTATCAAACTTCGTCACTAAATGGCGTAATATAATTAATTTGCGCTTTTGCTTTTTCGGAAATGTAGAAAGTGGTCCATCTAATCCTTCTGTAAAATGCGCTTTTAATACTTCATCATTTTCTTCTTCCGTAATATTGTAGCGATCATCTACCATCGTTGCGGTTCTATGAATGGGTACAAATTTCGTTTGTACTTTTGATTTTTCTTCTGACAGTTCCATTAATGCTAAAAATACTTTCGCTTGCTTCATTTTCTCTCGAAGTGTAAATCGATGATTACGAATGGTTGATGTACTTCCGCCATCCATCTCTTTTACAATCTCTTTATCATTCAGCCCCATATGGAAAAACTGAACCATTTTCTTTTGCAAATCCGTTAAACCCGTATACTTTTTATCAAGGTTTAATAAATAATCAAACATAGACGTATGTTCATTTTGCACATGCAATTGCACAAACTTCTCTGCTTCATACAAAACTTGATTATCTTGATAAATAACCCCCTTAATAAACGCTTCTCCACAAGCTAAACAAATATAATCCTCTGCTTCCGCTTCAAATACATACCCTTTCTTCAATTCTTCTACCGAAGCATCCCAAAACTTCTCTGAAATATCACTCACACTAAACACTCCTTTAAAATGTTTATCTAAAAACAGACATTTCCCAATAACGTTTACTATCTCTTCATCATCTTAACATAAAACAAACAAACAATTCAATGTTTCGTTTACCCATTTTATAAACTTTTATAAAAAACGTCTACTAAATAATTTTATAAAAAGACTTAAAGTAACAAAAAAGCGAATGTATTTAATACACAAATGAAGATAGGATGTGAAACAAAACATGACTATTCTGCAAGATCCTTGGTTTACTGTTAATCAAATTTACGGTTCACATCATACTCTTGGTCTCCCGCCTACTATACTGAAAGAACTAAAATACGCTATTCAATATTTGAGTGATAACAACCTCGTTCTACACGGAACTGGTACTCACTCATTCCAAAACTTCAGCATTCAATTTTAACTACAAAAAAGGTATTTCCGTATATGGAAACACCTTTTATCCATTATATATTCTATTTATAACCTCGACTAAAGCCTTACTTACCTGTACAAATATATGCTTTCGATCTCCATCCTCAACAAATTTATTTGCACAACTACCCATAACCGTCATACAACTAATTATGACTAGCGCTAACTTTCTATTCTTGTAAGTCACTTCATACCTCTCCACTATTACAAAATTCCATTTAAATTTATCCCATCAGGAAATTTTACATGAATAATAAAGCGTGTGAATATGCAATTATGCATATTCACACGCTTTATTACGATATTGTGATTTAATTTAGTTAAAGAACACGTATACCGAGGTGACTGACTTGAAGTTTAAAGCGAAAAAGAATCCATTTCACGTCATTTTTATTACATTATTTATCAGTATTTTTCTCGTTTCACTATTCTTCCAAAATGAAAATTCTATTTTTTTCACTCTCATGATGCTGTTAAATATCGTGAACCTTTCTTCATTCTATTTTTCTCACTACAATATAACGGAATCATCCCTTGTTGTAAAACATGGTTTTGTATTTCATACTGAAATTCCATTTGAAGATATTCGTCACGTTAAATTCTCTGGCAAAACAATTCGCTCTGAAAAGTGGACTAGGCAGCAATTAGAAATCCATTACAATTTATTTGATTCTGTGACAACTTTCGTACCCAAAGAAGAGGAAAAATTCATTGCACTCTTAAAAGAAAACTGTCCACATATGAAAGTAATGAATATGCCTACTAACAAATAATATATTTTGGCACTGGTAGTAGTACAAATGGAGGGACATAAAAATAAATATCAAAAAAACCAAGATTCTACACAAAGAACCTTGGCTTTTTCTATTACTCTTTCGGAGCAATCATTTTTTTCGGATCGACAATTTCATTAAATTGTTCTTCTGTTAGTAGTCCAGATTGCAGTGCTGCTTCTTTTAACGTTAACCCTTCTTTATGAGCATGCTTCGCAATTTTTGCTGCATTTTCATATCCGATATGCGGGTTTAATGCTGTAACAAGCATTAATGAACGATTCACATTCTCTTTAATTACTTCTTCATCTGCTTCAATACCAACTGCACAATTATCATTAAATGAAACAATTGCATCCGCTAATAGATGAGCAGATTGTAAGAAGTTATATGCAATAACAGGTTTAAATACATTTAATTCAAAATTACCTTGGCTCGCTGCAAATCCGATTGTTGCGTCATTTCCCATCACTTGCGCTACAACCATCGTTAACGCTTCACTTTGCGTTGGATTTACTTTACCTGGCATAATAGAGCTTCCTGGCTCATTTGCCGGAATAATAATTTCTCCTAGACCACTATGTGGACCACTTGCCAGCCAGCGCACATCGTTAGCAATCTTCATTAAATCAGCTGCTAATGCTTTTAATGCACCATGCGTATATACAACTTCATCATGGCTCGTTAATGCGTGGAACTTATTTGGTGCAGAAATAAATTGCTTACCTGTAAATTGGCTAATTTCCTCTGACACCATCTCACCAAATTTAGTATGAGCATTAATACCTGTTCCAACTGCAGTACCACCAATTGCAAGCTCTTTCATATATGTATTGCTCTCAGCAATCATACGCTCTGTTTTTTCAAGCATACGGTGCCATCCGCTAATTTCTTGTCCTAATGTTAACGGTGTTGCATCTTGTAAGTGTGTACGACCAATTTTTATAATATGTTCAAATGCAGTTACTTTTTCTGCTAGCGTTTCTTTTAATTTCGTAATTGCTGGTAATACGTGATTTTCCACTGCAATTACACATGCTACATGAAGCGCCGTTGGGAATGTATCATTTGAACTTTGAGACATGTTCACATCATCATTCGGATGAATATGTACGTCAGATTCCTTCTCTTTCAAAATTTGATTCCCTCGATTTGCAATTACTTCATTCACATTCATGTTTGACTGTGTACCGCTACCAGTTTGCCATACGACAAGTGGAAAATGTTCATTCCATTTCCCTGCAATCACTTCGTCAGCTGCTGCCACAATTGCTTCTGCTTTTTCTTCTGATAGCTTTCCTAATTTTTGATTACTAAGTGCTGCACTTTTCTTTAAAATGGCAAATGCTTTTACAATTTCAAGCGGCATTTGCTCTGTTCCAATTGGGAAGTTTTCTTTACTACGTTGCGTTTGTGCTGCCCATAATTTATCAGCTGGAACTTTTATTTCTCCTATTGTATCTCTTTCAATTCTGTACTCCATTTTTTCATCCCCTTGAAAATAAAATACCTACATTTCTCATTTTAACAGAATCTCACCCAAATGATAAGAATTCTCACTCGTATATATAAAAAAAATACCTCCTGCCATCGCAGAAGGTATTTTTTTATGATGCTTGCTTTCCTTTTTCAACGTCATCTACATACCAAATGAACTTGCCTGTGTATCCGTAAATAACTGCTAAAATTAATGAAACAAAGCTTAACCACATAAACGGAACGTATGAGAACGTTGCTACACCTAAAATACCAGCCATAAAAATACCATTATCCGACCACGGAACCATACCAGAAGTTAACGTTCCACCTACTTCTGAGTTACGCGCTAATACACGTCGGTCTATTTTTAATTTATCATAGCTATCTTCCATAATTTTCGGTGTTAAAATTAATGATACATACATCGCACAACCAAATATATTAGCTAAGAATGCTACGATTAATGTAGACAATGTTACATTACCTGCAGAATTTAATTTCTTCTCAAATTTTGATACAATCACTTTTAAAACACCTAGTTTTTCAAGTAATCCACCAAATCCTAAACCGAAAATAATAACGGCTACTGAGCCAAGCATACCGTTAATTCCACCACGGTTTAATAACTTGTCAACAAACTCAACACCTGATTGAATTGAGAATCCGTTATACGCTGTTCCAATCGCCTCTCCAAAGTTCATTCCTTGGAAAAGAGTTGCCCAAATTGCACCAATTAAAGCTCCCATTGCAATTGTTGGCATAGAAGGTTTCTTCATCGCTAATAAAGCGATAACAATGACTGCCGGAACAAGCATCCATATTTTAATATCAAATTCCTTTAATAAAGCTTCTTTTAAAAACTCTACTCGATTCAAATCTACATTATCGCCGCCATACATCCAACCAGCTACAGTAAACATAATGCTAGTAATAATGTAAGCCGGAACATCTAATACGAGCATAGCTCGAACGTGAGCAATAACGTCTACTTTCGCCATAGAAGCTGCAAGAACTGTGCTATCAGAAAGTGGTGATAATTTGTCACCGAAATAAGCTCCTGAAAGAACTGCACCAGCAACAAGCGGAAGTGGTAAGCCAAGTCCTTCACCAATCGCCATCATAGCAATACCTGCTGTTCCAACTGTTCCCCATGATGTTCCTGTCGCAATAGAAGTTATCGAACAAATAATTAATGTTGCTAATAGGAATATGCTAGGGTGAATAAACTCTAATCCATAATAGATTAATGTTGGTACAACGCCACCAGCAATCCAAGTTCCAATTAAAGCACCTACCGCAACTAAAATCAGTATTGCTTCTAATCCGTTAGAAATCCCTTTCGTAATTGCATCTTGCAATTCTTGATAACGAAATCCTAATCTTAATCCAAGCGCAATTACTAAAAACCATGAAATAAATAGCGCTAATTGAATTGGGAGATCAAAAATCGTTTGGAAGGAAAAGACAACAGCAAGAAATAGTAATAAAAGAACTATGATTTCTAGCATCGATGGTAATCTTACACTTTTCATTTTTTTCTCTCCTTACAAGTCGATAACATGACGTGTGTCGTCTTACATGTATGTAATATACAATTAGCGAAGACAAAACAAAATTTTCATATTATTTCGATTTATTTTTCCAGTATAATATAACACCTTTTCTATTGTAAAAGTAGATGTTACTTTTCGCAATGGAAAATATAAAAAATGTTACATTTTTATATAGAACAATCTAAAAATAACTTTTTTAATATTTGCCACAACAAAACTTTTTACTATTATCCTCCCCTTTTATGGAATACCATTTTTCTCCACAAAAAAGCACACATCATTAAAATGATGCATGCTCTACTTTTATTTATACATATTTTGTATTTCTTCTTTATTTTTAAGTATTTCCACAAACTGATCGCTACAGCCTTTCGGAAATAACACTCCGAGCCCATAGGAATGCTCAAACTGAAAATGAGGGTACTTTGCCTTGACCTCATCCCAAAATTTATACACACCGAAGTTTCGATTTTTCACCTCAATATCATGAAATAACACAATACCGTTATTCGCAAGTTTCGGTAGCCATGTTTTATAGTCATGAGAAACTGCTTCATACGTATGATAGCCATCAATATGCAACAAATTTATCGTTCCATCTTGAAACTGATCCACGGCCTCATCAAAAGTAGACCGAATTAAATTCCCTATTTGAGGATAACTCGTGCTCACAAATTTACTCACTATTTGAAAAACACCTTCTCCATATGGACCTGTGTGCTCATCTCCTGCCCAAGTATCTACAGCAAAGCATTTTGTAGATAACCCTTCATCTTTTACCCCTTGGCAAAAACTGAAAAAAGAAGCTCCTAAATGTGTACCTAACTCAACTAATATTTCTGGCTTTTCAAATCTTACTAAATCATAAGCGAAGTTTAAATGTCCCACCCAAGCAGAATTCATACGAATATATGGACTGTATTGATCAAATTCAAATGTTGGTTTATGAGTAACCCAGCTCATCACATTTCTCCTTCTACACATATTTTTAACAAACCAAATTACTCTTATCTTTATTTTTTTATCCTCTTGATTATGATTTATTTTTATAATTTTATCTCGCTTTATTTCACCTCCTCACTTGTATCGTAAACATAACTGGAACTACTAAAATTCCCACCTTATAACACAGAAATTTCAGTTTATTTTTTATTCATTTTGTGATATATTGCATATTGTATCCGAAACGAATTTATAGAAAAGGAGAATAAAAACTATATGGATCCAAATCGTTTAAAAGGAATCATTATGGTTGTAATTGGTGCTTGTTTATGGGGATTGTCCGGAACAGCTGCACAACAACTTTTTCAATATGAAAATGTTTCTACTGAATGGTTAGTTACAATTCGTTTGCTTATATCTGGCATTATCTTGCTCATGATTTCATCATTCGGAACGAGAAAAAAAGAAATATTCGGCATATGGAAACAAAGATCTGATGCTACTAAAATAATATTGTTTGGCCTATTCGGTATGCTTGCTGTACAGTACACGTACTTCGCTTCTATTAAAGAAGGGAATGCTGCCGTCGCAACATTATTGCAATATTTAGCTCCTATATTTATTACTGTATACTTACTTTTCAAATGGAACGTTCGGCCATCAAAAATTGATTTCATTTCCATTACCCTTTCATTAGTAGGCACTTTTCTCTTACTAACAAATGGGTCTGTTCATAACTTGGCTGTTTCTACACCGGCTATTATTTGGGGTATTTTATCTGGGGTATCTCTTGCTTTTTATAGTTTATATTCCAAGGAATTACTAGAAAGCTGGTCTTCCTCTGTTATCGTTGGATGGGGCATGATTATTGGGGGTATTGGCGTTACGATTCTACACTTTATTTCTACAAACGAATTCATTTTATTATCGACTATGAAATATGTAAAACTAAGTACCCTACCGCTCATCACATTTGTCGTCATTTTCGGAACACTGATTGCATTTTATTTATACTTAGACAGCATACGATACCTGACTCCGAAAGAAACGACATTATTCGGTTGTACTGAACCACTCGCAGCTATTATTTCTTCTGTACTTATATTACACGTACCCTTTCAATCTTTTCAGTTATTAGGGGCTTTTTGTGTCATTGTAATGGTGCTCATCTTAAGCCAAAAACCGGATGAAGGGAAACAGGAATTAAAGTTTGTTCATGAGAAAAAAGAAAATATACAATGAAAGGATCGAATTCACTATGCCTATCCCTCAAAATTATAAAAAACAAGGAAGAGTTTCGGCAAAATCACTCGTTTTAAATCAACTACAAGATTGGATTATTGAAGGTGTACTGCAGCCTGATGAAAAAATTAATGATGGGGAGTTGGCTGAAGCACTAGGAGTAAGCAGAACACCTGTAAGAGAAGCACTTCAAATATTGGAGCTTTCTGGATTAGTGGAAATGGTACCTGGGCAAAAAACAAAAATTGCTCCTATTAAGTTAGACGACATTCCTATCATTTATGAAACGATGGCTGGTCTTCACTCTATTATAGGAAAGCAAGCACTTCAAAACATTACAGACGCTGATTTGAAACTACTTTCTGAAATAAATGCTGATTTTCAGCGCTCTATAGAGACGAAAAACGCAAAACAAGCTTTAAAACTAGATATACAATTTCACAATACAATTTCTTCTATTGCTAAAAACCAATATATTGAACCCTTTCTAGAAAATATGCAACTTCACGTTTTACGCCTTGAATATTTGTTTTTCCAAAACTTTGTTCCAGCAAGTCAATCTATTGAAGAACATCACTCTATCATTCAAGCATTGCAAAAGCAGGACGAAAAACAAATGGAACAAATGATGTCTCAAAACTGGCTCCGTCCAATGAAAGAAATATCAAAAATAATGTCTACGAAATAATAATAGAGCTGGTTACACAAAATCGTAACCAGCTCACCTTTTACTAATCTATATAGTTATGCCTGAATATCTGCATATTCTTCCATATCTTCGTACTCTTTTTCCAATTCCTCTAAAGACAGCTCGTATAATTGTCGGTCGCGAATTTTAAACACACCTGCTCCAATTAACTCATCAATTAAATGCCTCTTACGATTTTCAACAGCAAAACGGAGTTGACTACTCATCTTTTAAAAAACTCCTTTCCGCGATAATTGAAAATGATAATCTTTATCAATTACCACTTTTGATTATAAAAGATGACTCTTTATAAGTAAAGTAATTTCATGAAATATTTACCTTACAAAGTATTTGTGGCCACATTATATATATGTATGCCGTGCGAAAAATGTTATGACACATTTTCTTATCCTTTTTCTTTCATACTTTGCAAGTTGTCTCACCATGATTAAATTCACCATCTATTTCCACTTGAATGGTGACATGTTCTACATGAAACTTCTCCTTTAATACATCCGTAGCCTCTTTTAATACATTTTGCGTTTCATCACCTTTAATAATCAAATGGCAAGTTAATACTTGAAAATCAGATGTGACAGACCATATGTGCAAATCATGAACTTCTTTTACAACCGTAATATTTAATAATGTACTTTTTACCTCTTCAACATTTATGTGCTGGGGTGCACCTTCCATTAATATATGGACCGTATCACGTGTTACACGCCATCCACTAATAATGACTAAAATAGACACAAGAATACTAGCAATCGCATCTGCAACAGTCCATCCGAAAAATTTAATAAGTAGCGCAGCAATAATCGCTCCAACTGATCCTAATAGATCGCCTAATACGTGTAAGAAAGCACTTCTTAAATTCAAATTCCCCTTCACATCTCCGCCTCTCATTAATATCCAAGCTGATAAAATATTAATAAGCAGACCAAGTACAGCAATAATGAGCATCCCATTACTAGCAATCTCAACTGGCTCTTTAAAACGGCGAATTGCTTCAATAAAAATGTATACTGAAATGACAATAAGAACGACACCGTTACATAATGCCGCTAACATTTCGACTCGCTTATACCCATATGTTTTCGCAGTTGTTGCTGTTTTTTCTCCGAGCTTGAACGCAAGTAAACTTAACGCTAAGGATACTGCATCACTTAACATATGCCCCGCGTCAGATAATAGTGCTAAGCTATTTGTTACAAATCCCCCAATAACTTCAGCAATCATAAAACTTGTCGTTAATACGAAAGCGATTAGTAGCGCTTTTTTATTGTTAGAATGACCATGATCATGTGAATGTCCCATACGAATGCTCCTTTAAGTGCAATATCTGTATGTTAGTATGAAACAAACTCCCCCTCTTTATCCCCCATTAACTGCCCATAAACGTCCGCTTCCTCTACCTACACACTTCGATATTTTTCAAACAAGTCCTTTTTCTCAACAAAAAATAAGACTACTTCTTTTTCAGCTTCATATTGTTTACTAATGAAAGAATTTTTAAGGAGGTTACTAAAATGAAACGTTTATTTCTCTGTATGGAGCGAGAACTTGTTGTAGTGAAAGAACAATATGGTCACTTTGAAACAGCGTGTCACTTACAAAATATGCAACCTACCTGTATCGCTGTTGATCCATTTCAAAAGAATCGTGTATACTGCGGAACATTTGGACGAGGTTTATGGTTAAGCGACGATGGCGGAGATTCGTGGAAACCGATTGGAGATTCATATCGTTACTTTGATTTCCCTAAAGAAGATGGTATTTTACACTCTTCGATAACTTCCATTACGATAAGTCCTAATGAACAAGTTAACGGCTATGGCGTCGTTTATGTCGGCACAGAACCGAGCGCTTTATTCCGTTCTGAAAATGGTGGTGAAACGTGGACTGAACTTAAAAATATGAAATCATTATTATCTTCTTATACGTGGGCTTTCCCGCCTAGACCTTTCACCCATCATGTTCGCTGGATTACAGTTGATCCAAACAATCCAAATACAATCCATGTTTCAATTGAAGCTGGTGCTGTTATTCAAAGTAATGATAGAGGGCATACTTGGATTGATAAAAAATTCGGTGCTCCTATCGATGCGCATCAATTGCTTATGCACCCTGAAGCTCCAAATCGCCTTTATGCATCATGTGGTGATGGTTTTATGGGCGGACCTGATCGCGCATACCTTGAAAGTTATAACAGTGGAAACAGCTGGATCTCATGCAGTGAAGGACTTGAACACCATTATTTATACAGCATGGCTATTGATCCGGCTGATTGTGATACAATTCTCGTTTCTGCCGCACCGAGTGCTGACCTCGCTCATCATCGTATTCCTTATGAATCTTATATTTATCGGAAAACGAAAGATACTCCTTTCCAGCAATTGCAGCAAGGTCTACCATCTGCAATTGGTACAGTCATTTCAATGTTTGCGACAAATCCAGCAGAACCACATACGTTTTACACTTTAAATAACAATGGCGTCTTTCAATCCAATGATAGCGGCGAATCGTGGGAACAACTAAACATTCCGTGGAAAGATGAGTATAAAAAGCAGCATCCGCATGCATTACTCGTAACTAGTTTTTAACGGAAAAGAGACTGCCTAATGTTTTTAGGCAGTCTCTCTTTTATTTCTTTAAATCAATTACGATATCATCTAGAACAATATCTTTACTCTTCTCTTCTTTTTTCGGCACTTCAATTTTCTTCTCTTTTCCATTCACATATTCCACTCCACCATGATTTTCAGGTGTATGTACTCGCAAGTGTACACGAGGTGTAACGATAAGCTTTGTTGCATTTTCGTTTAACTTTTGGAATGTAGCACTCCAACTACTTTTATGTGGATCTGCTACTGTACTAGTTCCGCCATTTCCTTCACCTGCATATTTATTTCCTAAATCATCTTTTATTTCTAATTCCACATCAGCGCTATCCCATATACTTCGTAATGCCTTAGATTCTTCCTGATTGTAAAAAACGATAAAGGACATCGGGGTTACTTCCATTTTGTCTATATTTACTTTTATTAATTCATTTTCAGAAACCCCATTAACCTTTATTTCCTTACTATCCATTGCCTTTAAACTAAGTGCGAAATTCCAATTCCCCTTAATTGAATTACCTTTATAATCCATCTCAATTTCTTCCATATCCCACCAAACATTTGCAACATCTAACCTTTTACTACTATTACCACTCATCGTAGTCATACCTACGTACTTTTTCTCTCCAACTTTTGTTACTTGAGAGCTTCCTCCCCCGCCATTAAACCCCATCACCTGCGGATATCCAAATATATTTGGCTTCTCCCCTAAATCTTTATCACTCTCAATAGAATATGTGATTGTAATTGTTCTACCATCGAACACAGCATCATTAATTGTAACCTTAACCCCATTACTCTCTCTCGTCATATTCAATTCAGTCGAAAACTCTTTATAATTTTCATATAACCCTGTTCTACCATTATCTAAAAATCGGAATATATCACCTACAATTGGCAATCCCCCTGCATATGTAGGAAACCCAATACCAAGCGTTGCAACTGATAACCCTACTAAAATAGATGCGACAGCAACACCTTTTTTCCAATTTTTCATCTTTTTCTTCATACGTATCGATTGTTTTACATTACGTTTCACTTTTTCTTTTTCAATTTCAGAAGCCTCAATTTCCTCAAGTTCTTTTTCATCTATATCAATATCATTTAATAATTCATAAATGTCTTTCATATTGCACTACCTCCAAAACTAATTTTCGTAGCATTTTGTTGTAGTTTCTTTTTTCCACGGTACACACGATTATCGATCGCTGCCCGAGTTAACCCTAACTTGTCTCCTATTTCTTCTGTCTTCATACCGAGAAGATATTTCATAATGAACACCTTTTGATCTAACGGTTCTAATTGGTTAAGAAGCTTCAATAACTCTTCCCTATCTTCCATAACGATTAATTCGTCTTCCGCTGACTTTTCTGTACTAATATGAAACTCATCTGAAATAATTTCTACTTTTCTAGCCGCTTTCCGGTAATAATCAATCGCCTTAAATTTTGCAATTGCCGCTATCCATTTTTTAAAATCACTCGGCTCTCCATGAAATTTATTTGCGTTATTCCAAATGGAAAGAAATATATCGTTTACACATTCCTCTATGAGTCCATCATTTTGAACTGGAAGAAGAACTTTGTGCGTAATCCCCTTTATGAGTGGTAAGTATGTATCGACAACAAATTCTAGCGCATCTTCTTTTTGCCGCTGTAATCTTTTTATAAAATTTTTCTCATTTGATTTCATGTAGCGATTCCCCTTATATTTTTGTAAAAGCTTTTACACCCTATATAACGTCTTACAAAATATTTTCTCTCATCTTTTTTTATTTTTTGTATGTAATGGAATACTTTCCCTTAGCCATTGTCTCACATAACTACGCGTTCAAAGAAAATTTTCTCAAGTCTACGCTTTAATTCATGTAGTACACTATTTATATGGTCATCCTTTAACTAGGTGTACATTTTATTTCATTAATCTACTTTTCAACATTTTAAACTAGGAGATGAGATGTGTATGTGTGGAATTACAGGCTGGGTAAATTGGAGTAAGGATCTTTCCAATGAACATGTTATTTTAGAAAAGATGGCAAATAGTATCCAGCATCGTGGTCCTGATGCTGAAGGATTTTGGTTTTCACCACGTGCGGCTTTTGCACACCGGCGTTTAATTGTTATTGATCCAGAAGGTGGGACACAGCCGAAGACATTTCGTGCTGGTGATTATACGTATGCTCTTACTTATAATGGAGAAATTTATAATTTCCGTGAACTGAGAGAGCAACTTCAACAGTGTGGTCATGCATTTGAAACGCATTCAGATACAGAAGTATTACTACATGCATATTTAGAATGGAAAGAAGACTGTGTACAACATTTAAACGGAATTTTCGCTTTCGCCTTATGGGATGATCAGAAGCAACAACTGTTTTTAGCACGTGATCATTTAGGCGTAAAGCCACTCTTTTATACAGAAAGAAATGACAGTATTATTTTCGGATCTGAAATAAAAGCATTATTAGCTCATCCATCTGTTCCTGCTGAAATTGATGCGGATGGCATAAATGAAATATTTGGATTAGGCTTATTTCGAACTCCAGGATGTGGCGTCTTTAAACATATTCAAGAAGTACGTGCTGGACATTCTATAACGTTTACACGTGATAAAAAAGTAGTTAAGAAGTATTGGAATTTAGAAAGTAAGATTCATACAGACTCTACTGAAGATACATCATCACATATTTTATCTATTTTACAAGATACAGTAAAAAGACAATTAATTGCCGATGTTCCTCTCGTCTGTATGTTATCAGGCGGATTAGACTCTAGCGGTATTACTGCACTTGCGGGTAAAGAATTTGCTGCGGAAAATAAAACACTTCATACGTATTCCGTTGACTTTGTAAATAGTGCAAAAGATTTCGAGCTGACATTTGCTCGCACTGGTTTAGACGCTCCTTGGGTAAAACGCGTTTCTGAACATGTAGGGACAGCGCATCATGATATTATTGTGAATGCTGAAGAATTAGCTAATCACTTATTCGTTCCCCTCCGTGCAAAAGATTTACCGAGTGCTGGTGAAATGGAAACTTCACTATATTTACTATTTTGCGAAATGAAAAAAGATGCGACCGTAGCTTTATCCGGCGAATCTGCTGATGAAGTATTCGGTGGATACCCTTGGTTTCATCAAGAAGAATTACTATATGTAGATAAGTTTCCTTGGCTAACAAATTGGAAAAATACATCTCCTCTTCTACTAAAAGAAGTAAGTAACCAATGTAATCTAGAAAACTATATTGATACACGATTCCAAGAAGCGATACTTGAAGTACCTACTCTTGAAGGGGAAAGTAAAAAATCCGCGAAACAACGTCAAATGTTTTATTTATTTTTAACGAGATTCCTTCCTTTCTTACTTGACCGTAAAGATCGTATGAGTATGGCTGTTGGATTTGAAGTTCGTGTACCGTTTTGCGATTATAGATTAGTTGAATATTTATGGAATGTTCCTTTCAACATAAAAAGTATTGATAATATTGAAAAAGGCATTTTACGTAGAGCACTACAACCAGCTTTACCTGACGATGTACGCAATAGAAGAAAAAGTGCTTACCCAACTTCACAAGATCCACATTATTTACAAACAATCCGTCATTTATCACTCGACTTGTGCAGTAATAAAAACAATCCTATTTTCTCACTTATTAATCATTCCACATTACTTGCCATTGCCGATGAAAGCAATAAAGAAATTAACAATTTTGAAGCAAGAAGTGCTATGGAATATATGCTACAAGTAAATGAATGGTTGAAAACGTATCATATTCATATTGCTTAACAAAAAGGAGTTCAAGGATAAAAACCTTGAACTCCTTTTATATTAATTAGCACATTGTTTATTTTCAGTGTCAATAGACCACCCAATAATAGTGGCACAATCTCTACCTTTCCACTGCAGTACATTTGTTAATACTGGCTCAATCTGTAAGCAACTTCCGTCGTGCAATATTTCTACTAAAGATTGATCATCATCAAATTTTCGTTTATCACACTCTAAAATACCGTCCGTTGCCATTACAATGTGATTCATTCCTTTTTCTAATCCTCTGACACCTGACGTAAAGCAAGGTGTATTTGCTGCGAAAATATTTTTCCTACCAATATATTCGTAATTCTTCCGTTTATTTAACCGCCCTTTACCATTCTTCGTTTTTTCAGAATGGAATAAATATGCGAAGCAATCGCCAACTGATAGCCAATATAAAAATTCGCCTTTTCGCAAACAAATTAAGCATGCAAGTTCCTCATCATCTTGATCACATTTTTCAATAAACAACTCATCTGTAAATAACGCTAATAAGTACATATGTGTATGATGAAAAGCTAAATGTATAGGGTAGGAAAATAACTCTTTTAATTTCTCTTTTCTTTCTGAAATTGCTTCTATTATATAATTTATATTTTTTGTTTTGTGGTGTGTATCAAAAATCATAACAAATTCAAATTGTAATTTAGGATCCCACCAAGCCAGCACCGCATCTCCTCTTTCATATGCATCACTTTCTTGATTTCCCCCATATACGCCGACTGAAAGAGGACCACATTTTTCAACATGTATTTCATCTACATACATCTGCTCATGACTCATCCATTTAAATGTATTCACAGCTATCATCCTCTCTCTTGCTAAATGTATACCTTTACACATAGATTACCTTATATTTCAATAAAAATAAACTTTTTCAACATTTTTTATCCAAATAAAAGGATTTTATCTCTATACTAACGAATATATCTTATTATACGATATAAAAATAGGGGGATTTATCATTATGAAAGACATCAATCAACATTGGGAAAGTATTTATTATCACTTACGATATGAATATGAAGACAACCTTTCCCACCAAGCCATTCGTATTTTACAAATCGCTTCTCGTGAGAAAGATATAACAATTGGAAAAGTCGCTACTGAGCTTAGTCTCTCTCATAACACAGCGTCTGAACACGTAAAACGCCTTATTCAAAAAGGGTTTATCATGAAAGAAAGAAACAAACAAGATGAAAGAGTTGTGAACCTTACTTTAACGAAAGAAGGCATTGAAGTATTAGAAAAACATACTTTACTCGATAAAGAAAAGATAAAAATATTAGAATCACAGTTATCAAAAGAAGAACAACAATTAATTGAAAAAGCCTTTTCGTTATTAGCGAAGGAGGCAAAATATGCATTTCCTCGTTAAAGTAATCGTTTCGGCACTTATTATTGGCGTTATTACTGAAGTCGCTAAACATTTTAGTACGATAGGCGGCTTTATTGCTGCCCTTCCTCTCGTTAGTTTACTGAGTCTATTTTGGATTTCTTTCGAAGGCGGGAACAAACAAGAATTGAGTCAATTTGCTATAGGCGTACTATATGGATTTCCTGCATCCGCACTACTATTATTTATCGTTTATATTGGTTTAAAAAACTCATTTTCACTTAGTACATCGGTCCTATTCGGTGTAGGTGTTTGGTGTATTATTTTTGCTTGCCAAAAATTATTTCAAGCTTAGTTAGGAGGGTTTACTATTTATAAATTTGTAGAGGTATTGGAGCAAACTATAGAAGTATATATAAAAGGAAGTAGTAAACAAACGGTAGTTATTCAAACCGGAATGAGTTGCTCATTTTATGATTGGTTTCCTATTATAGAAAAGCTTTCAGAGCACTTTACAGTCGTTTCATACCATCGCCCAGGTTACGGAAAAAGTGATTTAGGCAATCAGCCGCGTACAATAAGGCAAGTTACAAAAGAGCTACATATGTTACTAAACAAACTAGCTATTCAAGAGCCATTTATTCTAATCGGTCATTCCTATGGAGGATTATGTGCACAACATTTTGCGATGTTACATGAAGATAAGCTGCAAGCACTTATTTTAGTTGATTCTACTTCGATGAACTTACACCGTTTAGATGAACTTCATTTACCAATTTCTGATCAAACTGATTCTGATGATGTTTGGTTTCAAAAATATAATATGTATTCAAAAATGGATGTAGACACACTTTATAACGAACTAAAACCTATTCTCACCGATCAATCAAAACAGCAAATTGAATTCTCTACCTCGCCTTCATTATATAAAGCGACAGCTTCTGAACTATCGGCGTGGAAAAACTGTGCTCTCTCAATAAAAGAGCTATGTAAAACATTAGAAATACCATTAATCGTTATCGGTAGAGATCCTCAATATTCTATTACTCAATTGACTAATGGCGGCATGCCAAAAGAGGAAGCGATACAACTTGAAGCAATGTGGCAAGAACTGATTCATGAACAATTACAAATCTCAATAAATAGCCAATATATTCTTGCCGAACATGCTGGTCACGGAATCGAAAATGATCGACCAAATATTATTATTGAAGCAGTTCAATCTCTACGAATAAAAAAAGGAAGCAACTAACGCTGCTTCCTTACTTATCTATTCATAATCTTCTTCATCATCGATTTCTTCATAATACGAATTCCCATTACTTACATATATAGGGCCATTCGCAACGTCAATACGTAATACCCATGCCCATGGCACAGCTAAACGTTTATGTATTGCTCGCCAAAAGCTCATTGATTTTCTTTCGTACTCCTGGAACTCCTGAAGTAACTCTTTGTAGGAGGAACCGTCTAACTGAATATTTGCTTCTAACAAACGAGAATGGGCATAGTACTGCAGCTCTAGTTCAGCAGCAATTTCCATTTCTTCTTCCGTTGCCATACCAATAATTGCTCCATCTGCTGGTGCAATTTCATATACGTTGTGAACTTCAATAAGCCCTTCTTTCTCTTTCTCAAACATGTAAACAGCCTCCTTTAACATATATTTTTTATGTTACAAAGTCATACTTCTACAATAACATCTCTCTTTCCTCTTTTTTTGATAAACTTTTACAAATTATTTATCTGATAATCTGTAGACTGTATTCTTTCAGCAGAAATGAAACAATTATTATCAAAAGTTAATTTATACACGTCAGGCATATGAAGGGTTTTCCAAAACTGAAAATCATATTTCGAATCAAAATAATTCATGAGTAATACCATAATATTCCCATGAGTACCTATTACAATATTCTTACCTTTATATTTTTTTAATATACTTTGCATACATATTACTGCGCGTCTTTGTGCTACATCATTGGATTCTCCGCCTTCGTATACAAAAGTCCAGTCTTCCCATACCTTCTTAAGAGCATCATTAAAATCCTGTACTGGTTCTTTACTTAATAGCCTTTCCCGTAAATCTTCTTCCAGTTGTATTGATAAATTATATGTATTCGCAATTCCTTGCACAGTTTGCATTGCCCTTTTGTACGGACTAGAAATCACAACATCAATATGTTTATCTTTTAATAAGCGTGTTACATGCTGCGTATCTAACAAACCTTTTTCAGATAAAGGCCTTTCCCGTTCTTCTTTTGTATATGTAGAATGGGCATGGCGAACGAAATATATTGTGGTCATTTTTCAACTTCCCTTCTTATTTTCAATCTACATTCAATGAAGCAAATAAGAAATCCTGTATTATAAAAAGAACAAGGACACTTTCTAAAAAGCGCCCTTGTTTACATAATAAAATTATTTCGTTATAATTTCCTTCTAAACTCTTCATCTGTTACAGCATCTTGAATAAAATAATCTATATTATTTCTCAGCTTTTTGTATGCAACTTGATCTTCTATATCGTTAAACATAATGACAACTTCTACTTTATTCCCTTTCTTATCTGTAGTATACAAGCTTTTTGTCAATACGAATGCGGTAGATCCACCTTTTTGACCAGCAAATTCAAACTTACTATTATCAACTGTTCCTTTGAAAATATTCTCGATTTCTTCTTGCATTGATTTTGGAAAATACTTTCTACTATTTATTTTTTCCATTATACTCATATAATCTTTAGCGTTTGCACCTACTAATCGATCTGACCAAATTCGCTGAAATTCCATATCTACCTTTAATGGGATATCCCGTTTTTTCCATTCTTCTTGATCTTTCATCCATTCATGAATTTGTAACACATGTTTAGTATACTCGTCCTTTGACATGTTACGTATCATTTCTAACGATTGATTTTCTGGCTCGTGAAGCTCTTTTTCTACATACCCTCTCATATATAGTGAAGCAGTATACGAAGAGAACTTGTCATGACTAGTAAGCTCTAATTCTTTTATACTTTCATTCACTCTTTCTATTCCAAGCTTATCTAACAAATATGTTGTATTCGCATTAGAACTATAATGAATCATTCCTTTAGCCACTTCTTCTAAAGCGATCCGTCCATTTTGCACTAACTCTCTCACTTTTGCATCTTCTAACCAGTCAGGATGCGCTCCACCATCAGTGTTTTTAACATAATATTTTTCTAACTCCTGCAATGAAATTTGTTCATTACGGCTTATCTTTCCTTCTGACACTTGCTTAGCAAATTCAACTGCTATGACGATTTTTGCCGTACTCGCTAATGGCAATTTTTCATTTTCATTTATAGATGTTAATACTTCCCCATTTTTTCTAATTAGTACTGAACAAGTTTCATCATCTTTATGTTCTTTTATGTACTTTAATACGTAATCAGGATCTTCTTTTGACAAATAGTACTTCATAATAAAAAAGAAAGCTATAACGGCTACTATAATGACTCCTGCAATAATTCCTATAATCTTTAATATGTTCACAATATGCCCCCTCTATAAATTCCCTTCTATATAATAATTATAACGAATAAAAATACAAAATTATACAAAACAGAATAACTCTTCCTAAAAAAAGAAAGAGTTACTCTATTTCACATGATGTTATATGTCCATTTAACGTAACAACTATATTTGAGTCGTCACTTTCTTTAACGCTATTTAGTCGATTTGAATTAGGAGGACCAATTACAACTGACTCCTTAATTGGCGAAAGTTCCTTCCCTAATTTTTCTGCACTTACACCGTATGCAGCTTGAAATACTTCTGGTGGTGTTAATCTAAGTACGTCTGATCCTTCTGCTGTTTCAAACTGATCGTTATTGAAGAACAAATGCAATTGTACTTCTTCTGTTACCGCTGTGATCCAATGCCACCATCCCATTGGAATAAATACAGTTTGCCCCGCTTTTACATGATAATTTTGCAATTGATTCGTTTCGGGATTTAATATGGATGTAACTGCTTCTCCTGATACAACAACATCCAACTCCCACGCATTCGGATGCCAATGCGGTTCTCGCATATGCCCTTTTGTCATAAACAAATCAACAAACGCCCCTCCTATCATCGCTGGTAACTGCGTTGACGTAACTTCATATGCAACGTTTTTCTCATCCCTTTTAAAAAAGATATTTTTTCTCGAATCAAAGAAAAGATTTGGAGTTCCTGAGCTTTTCTTTAAATTTTTATTATCTGGAACATAACCTGAACTACTCATTTTATCCCTCTTTTCCACTCCGAACATTTTCATCTTCACACTGTATCGTATGGAAAAAATGTATGAATGTGCCTAATCATTCACATAACAAAAAAACATGCCTTCATAATGAGAGCATGTTTTGTGATATTCTTCACATTATTTAGTTAAAAAATAAACTTTTTACTTACCATGATGTAACATTAAATCACTAAGTTCTTCTTCAATGTGATTTAATTTCGCAACGCCTTCTTTCCATTTATGAATATAACGTGAAACCCCAACAAAAAACAAAACAATAATTGTGGAAAGAATAATACCATATACGATTGCTACAGTACTCATAGTTACACTTCCTTATAATTAGTAATGTGGTTATTAGTTATATTTTTATTATAAACCTTTTTCTTTTAAAATACTTCGATTTCAACTTTTTGTAACAAAATTGATTTTTCTAACATTTCGTTCGTAAAAATGGCATATTTTTCACAAATTATACAAAACTTCACCATATGTACTATTACCATATGAGTTATATTATTAAATAGAATAAAGGGGATGATATACTATGACGACTTGGTTTATTGTAATGTTAGTTGTATTTGGGGCATTTAAAATTATCGTTTCTAGCCTTCCTAACACTGTTATTGAATCCATTATTAGCAAGTACGAAACACATCCACAACTTGAAGAAGAGAATTCGACTGTTACAATCAATGGCAATAACGTAGAAGGTGAAAAGAAATCCAAAATTATTCATGATTTTAACGAAGGTTTATTTTTAGATCGCTATTATGCACCACCTCACAATGAGGGCACGCCTTTAATTATCAATGCAAAACGTGGCAAAAAAGATTTTACATTTTATATTTATAGTCATGAAGAGCATGTTGATGTTGTAAAGCAACATAAAAAGAAAGTAGTTGCTTATAGTTTACGCTCTAAAAACCTTCAAAATAATGATATGTTCGTGTCAGCTGATTTAGCTTAATACTCATATATTAGAAAAAGGAATCCATGGAATATGGATTCCTTTTTACTATTCACTGAAAAATAAGCTCTGTCTTCAAACTATCTTTCGGTAACAACCATCCTTTTTGTTCTAAACTCTTCATTAATAATTCTCTTTGTTTTGTTGCAATACTTTCCTCATTTGTTTTAAACGACACTTCTATTACGAAATCATCTTCTATTTTCCCTGTATTACTTAGTGGCCAAACTTCAATATTCGTTTTAATATTTTCAAATTCAGCTGTATACCTTTTCATTAATACAGGGCCATAAATACGAGAATTTTTGAGCATTTCTTCTCCCCAATTCGTATACAACCATTTGTTCATTTTCCCTGGCAACTTTTCTATTAACATGTTTTGAGCAGCTCGTTCTTTTGGTAAATCAAGTACTCCATATCCTTTAGCACTGTAGCTTTTCTTATTTGAAATACTTAACGTTTTCTTCTCAAATCCCCAATCTATTTCTGCCTCATAGTTATCAGTTTTACTATCAAATCCATCCTTTTGAGCCACTTCTAGTGCATCTTGAATTACACCATTTTGAATCGGATATCTTTTTTTATATGTTAGCTCAAAATCTTTACTAAATTCTTTCTTTCGAATTCTCGCAAACCACCCTTCATTACTTAAATTTTTATTTGCCGTATCTAAAAATTGCACTTGTATGCTTTCATAATTTGTACCAGCCTGAAAATATTCTAATATCTCTTGGTTCATTTCTTTGTTGTAACCTAATACTTGTTCTGGCTTTAATAATAACTTCACTTCAAAACTAGGTTTAATTGGACTAGTAGCAAACCCTTCCTGAACGTTATAAAGGAAACAACAAAAGAATATGCTTACGAATACAAATACTTTTTTCATATACCTATCCCCTTTACATTTTAAATGACTTCTATACGTTCCATAGTTAGTGAATACACATTTTCATATCCTGCTATGCTAAGCTTTTTCTGTAATCGATCCGTATCCTCTTTCAAAGCGTGTACTAACACCGTATGTTCTGGTAATAATGTATTTAACATCTCTTTCACATCTCTTATACTTTGGTGAACTTTATATGGAACTCGCTTCACCCTACATTCTTTACCTACACGTTCTTTCAAAACTTTGTCTGCAAAACTCCCTTTAGCAATATGTCCAGTAAATATAATGGAATTTCGTTCTTCATATCGCAGTTGTTCATAATATAACTGCGCTCGTTTCGTTTGCATATTCGCATCACTCATTACAACTATTCCATAACTATTTTGCGTACCGATGTCATGATCCATAACGATTATGTTTCTTTTTAAACTCTCCAGCACCCGTTCAATTTCTTCATTATTTTTAATCCAATCTTTATATACGAACATCTCCTCAAATCCATCCAAAATTTCTTGATCTACTATAATGGGAAGTTCTTTATATTTTTCATATAAATACAATACGATATCTTGCGCCCTACCAAGCGGTGGCAACGGTAGTAATGCTCTTCCTTTATTTTGCGCAACTCGTTCAATTTCTGCACACAGTTCGTTTACTCTTTCATGTTGCGAAACATCCTCAGTATGATAAGCGGCATCTACGATTGCAACTTTTATATCGCCACGCAATTTCTCAGGTAAATTAGCTCGTAGTATGTTAGACTCTGCTGAGTAATCGCCAGAATAAAATACATATGTATGACTCATGTCCACTAAAAACCAAACAGCCCCTAATACATGCCCACTATACCCCCATTGAAAACGCAATGTAGGTGTAATCTGTATCCACTCATTCGGATTACTAATTTCATCAATATATACATAATCTAAATCTTTAACATTTTGGTCGTTATAAGGTACATTCCATCCTTGCGTCAAATTATAGTTTCTCCATTTTTCATAATAAGTGGGAAGTTGCTCCTTCGTATAACGAGTCGTCCAAATTTTTTTCTTATATCCATACTTCGCTAATAAAGGTAAGCCCATCGTGTGATCTTCATGAATATGTGATAAAAATACTGCATCTAAAAACGGTACAACTTCCCTCTCTATTTTTGGATAACTATCCTCATATGATCGATTAATACCACAATCAAATACTATTTTCGTCTCTTTATTTTTTACGAAGTAGCAGGAACGACCGTATTCTCCCGCTCCTCCCCATACTTCTATCCTCATCATGCTACCCCTTTTCGTTTTTGCTCCATATGTTGCAGAAGTAATAAACATATTGTTGTAAGTCCAACTGAAACGACAGCCATTGCCATTCCAATAGATACTTCTCCTTGTTCAAATTGAGCAAAAATAAATGTTGCTGAAGTTTCTACTGATGGAGGCAGTATGAGAAGGGATGCTACTAACTCTCTTATCGAGATTGTAAATGTCATCGCCCATCCAGCAAGAATACCCGGGATAATAAGAGGTAATATTATTTTTCTAAAAATATAAATATAATTTCCAGAAAAAATGGTTCCTGCCTGTACAAGAGAATCATCAATTTGCCCGAGCGATGCTTTTACATACTGCACCGTATAAGGTAAAAAAAGAACAACGTACGTCACGATAACCATGACTGGTGTATTGTAAATTGACATGGGCATATAGGGTGAATTCCAAAATAAAATCAGCCCTACAACCATCACGATTCCTGGTACCATATTCGGTAACATACCGCACATATCAAGCCATTTTTCAGAGGACTTTTTCCCCTTTCGAATCATAAGCGCCAAAAAGACTCCAATCATAACAGCAATAATCGCCGTTATAAGTGAAAATAGAAAACTGTTCCATAAAGCTTCTAATCCTGGAGATCCAATTGTAAATAATGCTTCATAATGGCTTGTTGTAAAGTTGTTTATATGCAAGCCGCCGCCTCTTAATTTTGATAATGAAGCAATCATTATAGAAAAGTATGGGATTCCAATTGATACGATTAATAAACCAATTACATAGCCCCATGCCACAACGCGTGTAAATATAGACAATGTATACCTTTTAGATTTCACACCTTTTCCACTAACCATTGCATATGAATACTTTCGATTTAATACATTTTGCATATACCAAATGAGCATACATGCACTAAGTAATAAAGAAGATAATGCTGTTGCACTACTAAAATCAATCGGCCAACTCGAAATAAATTTATGAATCTCTGATGTTAACACATGAAATCCTATTCTTCGTCCGAATGTAGCTGGTGTTCCAAATTCAGCAATCGTCTTTACGAAAATGAGTAAAGCACCCATTACATAACTTGATACTAATAACGGCAATATTATTTTTCGTAAACGATAGAAAAAGCTTCCGCCATGAACTGCTGCCGCTTCTTCTTTACTACTCCCAATTTGAAGTAACGTGTTTTTCAACATGAAGTATAGGAATGGGAATAAATGCAGACTCATAATTAAAACCATACCTCCTAAACTAAAAAACGAAGATGAAATCGTCTTTAGCATCGGAAAAAACTGTTCAAAATAGCCGTTCGGTTGCATGAACAAAATCCAGCCCATCGATCCAATATATGGCGGTGTCATAAATGGAATCATAAAAATAATATCTAACTTACTATACTTTCCAACATCTGTTTTGCTCATAATAAATGCTAATGGAAATGCAAATATGGTTGCTCCTATTACTACGAGTACACCTAGGAGCATTGAGTTTAGAAAAATCCCAGCTAATCCACCACTCTGCATCACTTCAAAAGGCTTTAAAAAATTCCAACTACTATTTTCATATACACTAGAAAATAAAATGAGAAAAAGCGGAATGACGATTAACATCGCCACAAGTAACAACGCTACCGTCATTCCAACTTGTCTTACTGATACGAATCGATTTACCATGTAATCACCATCTTATTGAAATACTTTCTTAAATTGTTTTCCTATTTCATCTTGTTCTTTCTCAACTGTCTTCCAATCAATATTTAATACGGGAATCTCTTCTACATTCGGTCTATTTTCAGCTTTTATATCTGTTCTGCCTGGTAATAAATACGCTTTAGCAACTTGTTTTTGCACATCATCTGATAATAAATAATCAATAAACTCTTTTGCACCTTCTACATTTTTACTATCCTTCATAATACCTGCTGCACGCGGGCTAATAACTGTTCCGCTTTTTGGATAGACAATATCAACCGGTTCCCCCTTTGCTTTTGCGCTGTACGTCATATAATCAACACCCGCAATTACCATGTCTTTCGCACCTGTTACTACTGGATCTAACGCTTCTTGGTTTGCACCTGCTACTGTAACTTCATTTTTCTTAAGCTGTTCAAATAAATTCCATCCATCTTTCCCATTCTTTTTCACATATCCTGTTACAAAGTCTAAAGCTGAACCTGAAAGTGCCGGATCTGGAAGGTTCACTTTCCCTTTCCATTCCCCTTTTGTTATATCACTCCAATCTTCAGGCGCTGTCTTCACATTTTTTGTGTTATACACAATTCCTAACGCTGAAGCACTATAACCGAAATAGTGTCCTTTATCATCCGACCATTCAGAACGAAGCTTATCAGCTTGTTTCGCTTCTTTATAAGCTAACGTTTGCCCATCCTTTTTTAATCCTTCCATCGCTGGTAAAGATGCAAGTACGACAACGTCAACGACTGGATTTTTCTTTTCAGCTTCCATTCTCGCTAAAATCTTACCAGTTGTTCCTTGAAACATTTCTACTTTTATACCCGTTTTCTTTTCAAAGTCCTTTTGAATTTTTTCTGCTAATCCTTTTGGCCCCGCACTATATACAACAATTTTCTTTTCATTCGCATTTTTATTTTTAGCATCTGCACTACCTGTCTTTGAACTACACCCTGTTACTACAGCAGAAAATAATAACGTACATACAAATAAAGACTTAAGCGAACTGAATTTCTTCATACGATTCTCCCCCTATATGATGAATATATTTTTTTGGCACATATAACGATACTGGTTTACCGATGCTTAATTTACTATTGTGATAAGCTGTCCATATTCCAAGTGCACCCATGTTTACTTTCATTTCATACCGTTCTCCTACATATGTAACGTGCTGAATTTCACCTGTATACATTTCACACACTTCATTTTTCGTCCAGCTCACATGCTCTGGACGAATCATTTGTTTACCCTCTACAAGCCAATTTGCCTTACCAACAAATTTTGCAACAAATTCATGAGATGGCTTCACATAAATGTCTTCTGGTGTTCCTTTTTGTAATACTTCTCCTTGTTTCATGACAATAATTTGATCTGACATTGACATTGCTTCTGTTTGATCGTGAGTGACATACAATGCCGTTAAACCGATCGAATGAACGATATCCATAAGCTCTAATCGCATTTCTTCTCTCAAAATTGCATCGAGTGCACTCAGCGGTTCATCAAACAAAATAAAATGCGGTTTTGTTACAATCGCTCTAGCAAATGCGACACGTTGCTGCTGTCCGCCAGAGAGTTCATGTGGATATCTTTTCTCCATCCCTTGCAGGCGAACTCGCTTTATTGCATCTTCTACTTTTTCCCGTAATTGATTCGTTTGCTTTATAGCCCTTAAACCAAATGCAACATTTTCAAATACATTCATGTGTGGCCATAAAGCGAAATCTTGAAATACCATACCGATATTACGTTCATGAGGAGATGTTTTTATTTTTTTCGCACTAGAATACATGCACGTATCTCCGAAATATATTTCTCCTTTATCTGGTTCTTCAAGTCCTGCAATCATTCTAAGTAAAGTCGTTTTCCCGCATCCCGAAGGTCCTAAAAGTGTGGTAAATTCACCTTGTTTCATGACAATTTGTAACGGCTTTAACGCCTGCGTTTTTCCAAAATTCTTTTCTAATCCACTAATTTTAATGTCCATCGTTTCACCTCTCTCCCCTCACTCTTAACCTGCTTTCATTCTATATGGAAGATTTATACTGAATGTTAATGTACTGTAAAGATTAAATTAAAAAACTTCTAATAAACTATTTATTTCTATAGATTTTTTCTATAGTTAGAAGAAAAAGGGGCAAATTGCCATGAATCTCTTAAAATTAGAAATTGTAGTGCTTATTAAGAAATATAAAAAGCTTACGATTGTTGCAGAAAAACTTGGTATTAAACAACCTACTATTACATTCCATATAAAAAGCTTAGAAGAGGAACTCGGTGTGTCTTTATTTGAATTACGTTCTGGAAGATATTTCTTAACAGAGGCTGGTGAGGCATTGCATCATTATGCTTGTAAAATAGATGCACTTATGAAAGAAGCTAGGCGGGTCACGCAAGAGTTTAAAGATTTTCATAAAGGCGCTATAACAATTGGCGCTAGTTATGTACCAGCGACTTATCTTTTACCAGAAATTATTCACCAATTTCAATGTGAATTTCCAAATATAAAAATAACACTTATGGTAAAAACAGCTCCTGAAATTCGAACAATGCTACAAAATCATGAAATTGATCTCGGGGTAATTTCTGCAGCACCGTTTGATGAATCACTTTTAAAACAGACGATTGTAATGCCTGATACACTTGTTCTTGTTTTCTCCAAAGAACATCCTTTTTCAAAAAAAGAAAATGTATCATTACAAGACATTGAAAAGGAACGTATATTATTGCATCGTAATCCATCTACAACGAGAGATTTACTTACAAAATGGATGTTAGCTCATAACATTACATTCCAATCCGAAATTGAATTAGATTCATTAGAAACGATGAAACAAATTTTAAAATACGGTGATGGTGTCGCTTTTATTTCTAAACTCGCTATTGAACAAGAAGTACAACGAAATGAACTATGCTACATACCTATCCCTGAATTTGAATTTCAGCGTAACATTTATACAATTCATCATGAGGACAGATGGAATTCTAAAATTATTTCTTTTTTACTACATAGCATCACTTCTTATGCAGAAAAAAGTTAAAAGGCTGTCGTTATACACGACAGCCTTTTAAACAACAACTCTATTTATTTTTCTTCGCTTCAATTCTTGCTTGTGCCTCTTCAGCCTTATCTAATGCTTCTGAAAATTTTTTCTCTTTTTCTTTCACGTCATCTATGCTATCGACAGCTTTGATAAGTTTATCAATTCCTTCTTCCTCTACTTTTCTACGCTTTGCCACTCTTTCATTTACTTTCTTTTCCACATCATTTGCTTTTTGAAGCATATTCTCTGCATTTGATGTTACAGCTGTTTCAAGTGCATCGTCCTTTTTCATTTGTAACACTTCATTTGCAATATCTTTCGCTTCTAAATACTTACCGTCTTTTAATGCTGTTGCCCCGTGATCCATTCTCTCAGCAACTTCTTTATATGATTTCGCTTCATTTCCTGATTTCTCTTTTTCTGCTTTTCCAAACCACATCGTTGCATCACTATATTTTTCATCTTTCAATGATTGCATACCTGTTTCAATATATGTGTCATAGTTGCTACATCCAGCCATCACGACTAATAGAAAAAGCATAACAAAACTTAATTTTTTCATGATGTTTTCTCCTTTTCTTTGCTTGCTCACTATACTGTAACATACATGAAAAAGAGTTTCAAAAACTAAAATACTAATTTGGTCATTTTTATAATGATAAGTCAAATTTTTATTATTTTCTTATTTTTAAGCCGACACGTCCACTTGTTTTTTCGCCATATGTTGCTTTACTCCAACTAATACAACTAACAATAAACCTCCGCCTAATGTCATCATAACAATGCTAGTTGGCAACATATCTAATAATAATCCATATACAATCATACCGAGCGGTGCAATTGCAGTAGCAATTGTTTCAAGTAGGCCAAACACACGCCCTAAGTAGCTCGGATCTGTCGTCTTTTGCATATGTACTTGCATCGGAATATTTACAATCATAATTGATATACCCGTTAACATCATAAAAGCAATATAGTAAATAAAACTTGCCACTTTTGGAATGGTAACTAACAACGGGAAGACTGTACATAAACTCAAACCAGCAAACAAAAACAGTCCCGTATAAATAGAACGAAACGGATTATTCACTTCTTTACGCACTGATAAAGCAATCGCCCCCATTAACATCCCGACTGCTAACATTCCCTCTACAACACCGAGTTGCTTTGAAGATAAATGCAATGTATGGACGATAATGTATGGAAGTGCAACGGTTAGCCCACAAGCAAAAAAGTTTACCCACAATGCTATTTTCATTAAGCTATATATTTCATGCTGTCGTTTTACATATGAAAAACCTTCTTTTATACTCGTCAAGAAATGCTCTTTACTCTCAGCCACTTCTTTTTTATATAAATCAAACACAATAAATAATTGCAAAATAACCGCTAAAAAGAATGTAATGCTATTTAACAAAAAGAACGACTTAATTGAAAAGAAACCAAATACAACTCCACCAATGATCGGCCCTAAAATATTTGATAAAGAAGCTGCCGTTTGATTTAAAGCACTCGCTTTTTGAATACGCCCCTCATCCACTAAACTCGGAATAGACGACGTTAATGCAACAGAATAAAAACTTGCGCAAATTGATAATAATGCTGCTGAAATATAAATAAAAAGAAGTGATGGTCCAAATATAGTAGCAAGAATAAACATAATAAGCATCGTTAAACTACTTAATAAATCAGTTCCAATGACAAGCCACTTTCGATTCACACGGTCTGCTACAGCACCTGCAATTGGACCACAGATCATCCTTGGAAGTGATCCGCAAACGAGCGTAATTGCAAACCCCATTCCTGAACCAGTTGTCTTTAGTACGTATAACCCCATTGCGAACGTATAAATACCTGCTCCTAATAAAGACGTCATTTTTCCAATCATCATTAAAATGATATTTCTCGTTGCAATCTTCATTCTTGAATCAGCTTGACCTATACTTACATCTTCCATTATGACACTCTCCCCTTAAAAGTTAAATTGTGTTAAACTTATTATATAATCAACTTTCCAATTATTACAACAAAAAGTTTAATTGTATTTAACTTTTTTAATTATAAAGGAGCTACAATATGGCAACTCTCGGAGAAAAAATTAAGGCATTGCGAAAAGAAAAAAAGCTTACTCAAACAGCACTGGCAGGTTCCGAATTGACAAAAAGCATGCTTAGTCAAATTGAAAATGGAAAAGCTACACCTTCTATGAAAACATTACAATATATTGCAGAAAAACTTGAATGTGAAACGAGTTTTTTATTAGAAGAAGATGATGTAGAAATTGTAGCACTCATTCAAAAAATGGAGCCATTAATAAAAGCAAATAAATGCGATGAAGTATATGAGACTTTACTACCTATCGTTCAAAAAGAACTACCTCTTACTTTAAATACAGCACGTTTATATAAACAGTTCATAACTGGAGCGGCTATTATGAACGATTATAATATTGAATATTACGTTGAAAAAGCTGTTTCTATATTTGAAAAATATACTTTGTATCGCGAAAGTACTGAAACGAAACTACTGTTTTACTATATGCTCTACAAACGGAAAAAATATAAAGAATGTTTACAGTTGATTACCAGAATTCGCGATGAATATAAAACGAAGAATTTAGAAATGGATCTTATTACACATATACAATTATATTTAAAAGAAGCAATTATTTTACTCGCATATGGTAATTATGAAAAATGTGAAAAAGTCATTTTAGATGCACTTGCATTTTCAAAAAAACATCAAGTGTATTATAAAACAGATGAATTTTACCGTATTTTATCTTATCAAAAAATTATTACAACTGATAAAGAAAGATATTTATATTACATAAAAAAATCTGAGCAATTTGCCATTTTTACAGAAGATACTTTATCTGTTGCAAATATAGATATATTAAAAGCTTATTACTACAATACCGTTACGAATGAATATACAATTGCATTAGCACATTTAGAACAATTCCGAGAAAAACTAAAAGATGTACCAATTTTTCAAGACGATGGACTGTATTATCTTGAAAAAGGAAAATCTCTGTATGGTTTAAAACATTACAAGGAAGCTTTAGAAGTATTAGATCGTGCTATCATACCGGATTATATGAGTCATCCACTTGATCAATCGTGGTTATTAACAGCTGGATCTTATCGTGCCCTTTGCTATATAGAACTTCAAGATAAAAAATCGGCCTTGAAAGAAGCAAAAGAAGCAGTTCAAGCAATAGATAGCTATCCTGATTCCATCTTCTCTTCATTTATTAAAGAAACATTACAAATAATACAAAAACTTTAAGAATGTCTCGAAATGGTATATTATTCCTCTTTTTTAGCAAAGATAATAATGATGGGAGGAATATAAATGAATATTCAACGTGCAAAAGAGCTTTCTGTGTCAGCGGAGCAAGCTAATGTTAGTTTTCAAGGCATGCCTGTTACGATTCAACACGTCGACGAAAGCAACGAAACCGCCCGCATATATGAAGTAAAAAATCCAGGACGCGAATTAACGGTTCCAGTTAATAGCTTAGAGGAAATATAAAAAATGCCACTTCATTTTTTGAAGTGGCATTTTCTTTTATTATATATTGCATCACTAGTTTTTCGTTTTTAATAAACCGTACAACCCTATACAAATTACAATGAGACCTACTATGCCAAAAACCAGTTTTTCAAATAAATCTCTTGTTTCATGACTCCTCGCATCTGCTATACTTTTGTTTTGTCTTTCAATTTCATTTTGCTCTGCTTCTACTCGCTCCCCATACACTAACAAACGATATTTACTTGATGTATATGGTTCACACGTAAGTAATGTAACTTTATCTTTTCCTTTTATTACATTTAATTTATCAACTTGATTAGGATTAATAATCTCACGGCCAACTACTTTATACTCTTGCTGCTTTCCAAATACCTTTACATAGAATAAGTCTCCATCAGTTAACCAATCAAGATGGCGAAACATCTTTGCCCCATGATAACCTCGATGCCCTGCTAAAACAGCATGTGTATCTTTCCCACCAATTGGTAATGAAGTCCCTTCGATTTGCCCTATCCCTTTACTTAAGTTTTCTTGAGTCGCCCCTAAGTAAATTGGCAACTCCTCATTTATTTTTGGAATAGAAACCGTACCAAATATCTCATCTTTATTTATAAAATTTAACGATTCCTTATTTACTTCAGCATCCTGAACAAATGGATCATTCATTTTGAAAGCAGCTCTTCCTAACAAACTATTATATGTTTCCATCTTCTGAAATTTCTCATTAACATCTTCTACTTTTAAATTATCAACCACTTTTTCGTAACGGATTACTCTCGTTTTATATACATAATTGTTTATATAATTAGCAACCAATGGATATAGAAATAGAGATAAACCTGCAAGGAACAATACTAAACTTATGAATCCCCTTCTCACACACTCACCACACAATACATACTATTTTCGTTTTTTTAAATAGATTATTAGAAGGATGATACAAATCATAACAATAGGAATAACGATCATCCACTCTTCTAAAATGAAAGGTTTTGTAATCATTTCTTTTTCTACAATATCATAGGGAACACGGTGACCTCTCACTAGTAACCTGTGCGTGTTCACTCCATAAGGGGTACACGTAATCAATGTTGCATAATCTTGTCCTTGTACAACTAATAAATCTTCTGTCTCATTTGGTAACACAACTTTTATTTGATCTACCTGATAGGCAAGCACTTTATCTAATGTATGAATATAAAATATATCTTTCTTTTCAATTTTGTCTAAATGAGTAAACATTAGCGCTGAAGGTAAACCGCGATGTCCCGTTAAAACTGTATGCGTATTTTCTCCCCCTATTGGTAATGAGGTTTCATTCAACTGACCAATCCCACGGCTTAACACTTCTTCTGTTGTCCCTTGATAAATTGGAAGGTTTACATCAATTTTTGGGATTTCAATATACCCCATAACATCACCAACATTTAACATATCCACAGTAGAACTTTTACGTTCACCATCCTTTTCCCGAAAAGGATCTGAAAATGTTTGCGTCGTATTTTGTACCTTCTTATTATACTCTCGTGCTTCCGTTTCTTTACGATCAATCTCTTCCTGCTCCAGCCCCTTTATCGCTTCATCATACGTACTTACTTCTGAATAATGTGTTCTTGTTGCAAACCAATTGCTTACAGTTGGATAGAGAAATATACTTAATCCTAGTAAAAAAATACTTCCAAAAATTATATTTCGTTTCATAATAGCCTCTTTCACTACGGATAAAATGTGGAAAAGAGGAAAGCAATATGCCTTTCCTCTTTTCTAAACTCAATTATTATAAACATATAAATTAAGAATTTTTTACAGGTTTTTTTCTAAAGAAAATAAATGTTGCTACCGCCATTAGTATAAGGCCCACTACCGTGAAGAGAATTGTACCCATACCACCTGTTGCTGGAATAATCCAACCGCTCTTATTATTCTCAACTTGTAGCTCTATTTTTTGGTGTTTTTCATCAATTGTAATATCAATTGGATCTCTTAATTTTTGATATTGTTCTACTGCACCGTCTTTATCTTTATACTTTGGTGCTTCCGTTTCAACAACTTGATATTCACCGTACGGGATTTCATTCCATGTAATAATACCATTTGCATCCGTTACATCGTTCATTTCTTTCCCATTAATTTTTATAACATTACCTTTTTTATCTTGTAATTGGAACTTCGCACCTTCTAATTTAAGCGTCTTATCCTTACCATCAACTTTTTCAATTTTAATATTTCCCGTTGTCGGTGTAACCACCACTTCATTAGATGGCTTTCCATCTTTTTCTGATGAAACATCATCTTTGTTTACAAAATCAAGCACTGCTTTGTTTGGAATTTTCACTCCAGATTCAACATCACTTTTAATTTTTGCAGTAATTTGTAAATGAAGCTCTTTTCCATTTATTTTTGAAAAATCTTCAATCGTAGCGGTTACTTTTTGGCCTTCTACAACTACTTTTACACTATCATCTTCAACTTTCTTTCCGTCAACCATAACAATTGGTAGGCCTTTTATTTCCAAACGATCATCTAAAATATCTTTTACAACATATTTTTTATATGATTGAATATCTTCCGGAAGTAGTGTTTTAATATCATACGTATAATCTGTTTCTTTATTAATTCCAGCTACTTTTGAACCGTTATTTATACTTTTAGTAATGGTAGGTTCTTTATAGTTCTTTATATCGTCCAGCTTAACTACTTTACCAGATTCCTTAATAGAGAAAGGACGCTCCTCTTTACTAGTTAAATAGTCTGTTGGAGCCTTATGCTCAATAAAATAATAATAATCCCCATATTCTAGAGAATCTACACGAATTTTACCATCTTCCCCTGTCACTAATGAACTCGGTGTCTTAACTTGTGTACTTGTTCCATCCTTATTCTTTTTAAATAAATGGAACTCTGCATCTTTTAATACTTTACCGCCTTCACCTTTTTTTACGAATTCTACTGAACCACGTTTTGTTTCATTTTTAGGGTAAATATGAACATCGTAATTTAATTCTTTACCGTTTGTACTTGTCATTGGAATATCAACTATAAAAGTAGTCATGTCCAATTCAATATGTTCTGGACCTTTAATAGCTTTTACTTCATAACGTCCTAGTGGAAGATTTGTAAAAACAGCTTCCCCTTTTGCATTTGTTACCTTTGTAATTGCAGCATCTTTGACTGGCTTTGCTTCTTCTTTTATAACAGTTCCATCATTTGAAATTTTTTCAAATGACTCAATTCGTTTAATTTCAAAAGTTACACCTTCTAAAGGTTTTGCCCCTTCTGGAACAGTTTGTCCTTCTTTTCCATTACCTTTTGTAGTTGTTTTAAAGTCTTTACTTTGTTCAAACTTATGAATCGTTAAAGTACCTGTACTTTTTGATTCAGCACTAACCGTCATATTCATTAATGCCGAAAAAGCTAATACACATATTAATAATAAGCTAAAAATCCTTTTCATTATTCGTCACTCCCCTATTGTGTCTACCTTTGTTGCAAACTACTAATCTATTTCATAATCTTTCTTTTTCTGAAGAAGAAGAAAGATGTAATAAACATCAATATTCCACCAATTACATAAAAGACAATTGTTCCTATGCCACCTGTTTCAGGGATAATCCACTCATTTTTATGATTTACTATTTTTATTTTTTTGGTAGATACATCGCTAGTCACATGAATTTCAATTGGCTCTTTCATAAGCATATATCCTACTGGCGCTTGCACTTCTTTTAACATATATTTTCCAACTAGCAATGGATTAGAAATAGCTACACCATTTTTATCCGTTGTTAATTCAGATACTACTTTTCCACCTTTATCAATCACTTGAAATACTGCGCCTTCTAATTTGATATTTTCATCGTTCGCATCTACTTTTTCAATCTCAAACTTCCCTAATGTTGGTGGTACTACGAATACTTCATTTGACACAATTTTTTTCTGATCAAACAGTAATTCTGCTTTATTTGGAATACCATCATTCACATTGTATTTCGTTAGTATATCTGCATTTACATTAGCGTTTAGTCTTGACTTAATATGCATTGTATACGATTGATTCGCAAGATAAGTATAATTTCTGTCCTGCTTCGGTAACTCAATACTTACTTTCTTTAATTGTTCATCAATTTGCGGTATAACTTCTATTTCTTCTCCATCGCTGTTTACAAGTCGTACTTGTAGGACAGTTAACACATCTTCTAAGTCATCCTGCAATACCACTTTTTCAAGGTTCATGACATCATTACCAAAATTATAGTTTACATGCCATGTAAACTCTTCACCTACACTTTGTAATGTCGCCTTTTCCACTTCTTTTTCATCTGCATCCGAAACCATCTTTCTTACTTTAGGTTCCTTTGCTTCCACATTCGTTTTTACATTCGGTTTTTGTGGTGGTAAATCTTCATTATCTGGTGTTTTCCCCTCAACAACCGCTATGTTCTCAATTTCTTTCGTTTTTAATGCGTCTTGTGTAACTTTCACTTTAAAAGTTACCGTTCTTTCTTCTGTATCAAGTACGTCACCAAAGTTTACTTTGATCGTGTTATCCTCATACGATCCTTCATCTTCGTCAATTATATCTGTCAATAATTTTCCATTCAATTTCATACTACCGGCTACATATTCTACTCCTTCAGGAAGTTTATCCATTAGACGCATATCTTTAATAAGCCCATTTTCCACCTTATTTCGAGCTTTAATTTGATACTCAAATTCATCATTGACATGAATTTTTTCTTGCTTTATACCAATAATCTCTTTCTTCGACTCTAGTTGTCCAGACAACGGATCAACCGGTGTTTCAACTTCTGGCTTTTCCTTATCTTTCGAACTATCAGTCTCAACTGTTGCTATATTTTTTATTTTCTTATTTGCCATCTCCGGCTTTACAACAACTTCAAACGTTATTGTTTTCTCTTCCTCACCTTTAAGGTCACCGAGATGAGCATAAATCGTTCCATCTTTTATATGTGCATGATCTTCATCTTCAACATCCGTTTGTTCCTTCCCGTTTATCTTTAACGTATTTGGAACATATTCTACTCCTTCAGGAAGTTTATCCGTAAGTTTAACAGATTTTAAGAGAGAATCTGGCACACTATTTTTAGCATGAATTGTATATTCTAGTTTGTCGCCAACCTTCAGCGTACCACCGTTTATATCCTTAGCTAGTTTAGTAGCTACTAACTTCCCGGGTTTCTCCTCTCGTTCGGGTAATACTTTCACTACTACTTTATTAGAAGAGTTATCCTCAACTTTACTTCCTGTTAACTCATCAATCCCTTGAACAACGGCAGTATTAGGAACTTCAGTTTCTACCTTTTCTCCCTTTAACTTCGCTTTAAATTCAACCGTTGTCTCCGGTGTTTTATCCGTATAGTTTCCACCTTTAGAAGCATTTGCTCCTTCACCAATTCTTATTGTTAACTTTCTTGTCTTTACGTCATAGTCAACCTGTTCTGTTTGATTTCCAGCATTCGGACCAGAAATGATTTTCACCGAATTCGGAACAAATTCTAGACGTGAATCTAAAACATCTTCAATTTTTGTATCAACAGAACTCGAATTCGGTTCAATGTTTTTCACCCGTAAACGATATGTAACTTCATCACCTGGCTCGTATTTTTCTTTTGCATCTACTACTTCCTTATCGATTACAAGCTCTGGCGCTGTTGCATTTACAGCAAAGGCTAATGTGTTTAATACGTAGTCGTCTTTTGTTGTATATGCTTTTAACTTTATTTCTCGTTGACCTGGCTTAATATATCCTGCTGGTAACCTAATTAAATCTGCATCAATTCCTAAATTATTTTTATAATCGGGATTAAAAGTACCTGGATACTTATCTCTCATATGTTCTTCATATTCAGAAATAGTGGAATTAAATATATTACCTGTTGGATTCAGCTTATCCGTAACTTCCTTCCAGGTATTATCTGTATGAACAGAAAGTTTATCACCTTGCCAATATCTATCACCTTGGACAGCGAAAACAGAAACTTTTGGATCTAAATCTCCATTTTTTGAAGCAAGAAAGTTTTTCACAGTAAATTCTTTTTCACCAGACCCAGTAGCTCTTTTCAATCCGCCATCATAAACAGTAAATGCTTTTCTTGTTTTTGACTTATCTTTCGTGATAACTAACATGTACCAGCCAGCAAAAGAATAATATCCATAATTATATGCAAGGTTTGTATTTGGATAAGGAATATTTGCTACAGTATAGCTTCCTCCTTTTGAATTAGAGGACTGTAAAGGCTTTGTAACATCTGCATAGTTAGAATAATAAGTACCATCAATACCAAAACCATAAAGCAAGCCACTACCGTAATACGTATTACTTGGTTTTACTTGAAAGCTCTTCCCTACCGGAGTAGTAAACTTTATTGGTGCTACATACTGTTGCTGCGTTAATTCATAACGTGTTGAGCTCCAATATAGCCCAGCCCATTCAATTTCAGCATCTTCTGGAACAGGAATATATGCCTTAGATGAATTTGTAGTTGTTGGATCATCATCTACATCAATGAGTTCACGTGTATAGCCATTCGGTGTTGTCGCGTAAGTATACGTTATATCTGAATACAATGCTGTTTTCTTCTGAGCTTCAGTAGCTTTAATACCTAAATTCACATTCCCAGTAGAATACATATCACCTTTATGAATAGATTGATAAGTAGGGTTATCGAATCCCTCATCATCTGTTACCGCTGCACTCACCTTACCAATCGAACTTAAAAACTGGTATTGAGATAACAGCAAGAATAAACTCATAACAACTATAAATACATTTAATATTTTTTTATTTTCTTTTATCCTACTGTGCAAAGAGGTCACCTCCTTCAATAAATTTTACTAACATATTATATATATATACTTTATATGTATTATTCTAATATAAATCATAAGATTTGTTAACAAAATATGTGATTTATTACTATTTTATACATTTTAATATAGAGATTTTAAGATTAATAATAGTATCTAATAATAATTAAGCTTTGAATATAAATAATATAGAAACTTCTTACTTTAAACCTATTTTATGGTATTCTATATAATGGTAATTACAAAATCTTTATAATCAAATATAAAAGTTTTATAATTCCGTACCCTATTAATAAAGGAGGCTTTTCATGAACCTTTCTATATACGAAGGTTTAGGTATTATTTTTTTCATAATCATTATTACTTACGCTCTCGCCCACAAATATTTATGGTCAAAAAAATTACTTATTATTCTATTTCTCGTTAGTAATGCCATTTACCTTATTTGGCGAACTTTTTATTCGTTACCAACTATTAATCTCATAAGTATTATCGCGGGTATTATATTGTTAGTTACAGAGTGGGCTGGTTATTTACAATCTATCGTTTTTAGCATCATTTCATGGAAACCGTATAAACGGAAAGAAGTACCGTTATCTACTTTCGAAACATTACCTACCGTTGATATTTTTATCGCAACCTACAATGAGCCACTCGATTTATTAAAACGAACTGTCGCTGGTTGTACAATGTTAACTTATCCGAAAGAGTTGCTCAATATTTACATTTGTGATGTTGGTCGACGCGAAAGTGTTAAAAATCTTGCTAGTGAATTTTCTGTCCACTATATTACTCGTACTGAAAACACTCATGCTAAAGCAGGAAACTTAAATCATGCCATGACCCATTCGACAGGTGATATTATCGTTACAATGGATGCTGATATGGTCCCAAGAGCCAACTTTTTAGAGCGAACGATTGGTTATTTTTCTAAAAATAATATTGTATTTGTTCAAGCACCACAAGTGTTTTATAATGCTGATCCGTTCCAATATAATTTATTTTTTGAAGATAACATAGCCAATGAACAAGATTTCTTTATGCGTCAATTAGAAGAAGGAAAAGATCGATTTAATGCTACGATGTATGTTGGTAGTAACGCTCTATTTCGCCGTACTGCTCTTGAAGAAATTGGCGGATTTGCAACTGGCGTTATTACTGAAGATATGGCAACTGGTATGCTACTACAAGCGAACAAATGGGAAACTGTATTTGTCAATGAAACACTCGCTGTTGGATTATCCCCAGAAACTTTTAGTGATTTATTAAAACAACGTGATCGCTGGTGCCGAGGGAATATTCAAGTCGTAAAAAAATGGAATCCTTTCACTTTAAAAGGATTATCTTTTATGCAGCGTCTTTTATATGCAGATGGAATTCACTATTGGTTTTTCGGCGTTTATAAAATGATATTTTTACTAGCACCACTATTATTTTTAGTATTTGATATTTACAGTTTAGAAATTAATTTTATGCAATTATTTATGTTTTGGGCTCCTGCCTTTTTAACGTCACAGCTTATTTTCAAAGCTGTTTCGAATAAAAAACGAACGACTACGTGGAGTCATGTATACGAAGTAGCTATGGCACCTTATATGGGATTTGCTATATTATCAGAAACGTTCTTACGAAAAAAGTTTCAATTTCATGTAACGAGAAAAGGCGTCCAAAATAATACGAGACATTTTTTATGGATTGCAAGTGTCCCTCATCTCGTGCTACTAATATTAACAGTTATTGCACTTATTCGGGCAACACTTATGCTCTTATACCCTGCGCAATATCATATTGAAAGAGAAAGTTTATATATTAATATTTTCTGGGTACTATACAACGGGGTAGCGATTATCACTTCATTATTTGTAGCATTTGAAAAACCGCGTTTCCGAAACTCTGAACGTTTCGTAGTAAATTTACCAGGTACTTTACAAACCGAAGATATGACGATTTCTTGCCACGTCCTTGATATTAGTGAAACTGGTGCACGTTTTGAAGTAGATTCATACATTCCATTTGAAACTTTATCAAGTCTATCTTCCTATACATTATCTTTTGGAGAGGTAGAAAAGATTCATAGTAGAAAAAAATGGATTCGGAGACAAGAAAATTCTGTGCAAATTGGCGTGTCGTTTCATGATGTATCCCATGAGCAATATTGTAAACTCATTCTTCATCTATTTAGTAAACCTGTTAATGACCGGGTGGAAAAGGTGTACGATAAGGCATTTCTTACACTAGCAATTGCATCTTTCATAAAAAACACAAAGAAATCACCAAGGCAATTTCGCAGGCAACATATACGTGAAGAACTTATGACTCCTGGAACATTACATATGAACGGGATGCCAATTGAAGCGACCATTATCGACTACAGTACCGGTGGGTGTCAAATACAAACGAACACCCCACTCGCCATTGATCAATTTATACACGTAACAATGAATGAGCGTAATATTCAAAAGAAAAAAGCGCAAGTATGTTGGATTCAAAAAAAGGGTCGTAAAATATATGCGGGATTAAAATTTACAGCGTAAAAAAGAAAAGAAGCCTCGTGCTTCTTTTCTTTTTTTACCCGCTATTTGCTAGGCAGTAAGACCCCCGCCTCAAAGTCCAGTGAAGGCAATGAAGTTAGGTGGGGTCAAGCTGCCTGTAAAAGTCCGATTAGTTGAACATTATATGCTACAATATTTATAAAAAAGGAGGGGAAATCCTATGGAAAATGCTCCACAAAAAACGAGTCATTATTATGCAGTTATATTCACTTCTCATTTATCAACTGATACGACAGATTATAGTAGCGTTGCCGACAAAATGGAGGAACTTGCAAAGCAGCAACCTGGATTTCTAGGTGTAGAAAGTGCACGAGATCATTCAGGACTCGGAATCACAATTTCTTATTGGGAATCACTTGAGGCGATTGACAATTGGAAACAGAACGCCTTACATAAAGAAGCAAAAAAAAGAGGTCGTGAGCAATGGTATGAAAACTTCCACCTACGTATCTGCCTTGTTGAGAAAGAATTTAAGTTTCATAGAGATACATTGTAATTATGAAAAAAAAATTAGCTCTCGTTATTGTTCATGAAATATATGGTGTGAACGACCATATGCATCACGTTATCCACCACTTCACTTCATCCCATATAGATGTATTCTGTCCTAATCTTCTACAAACGCAACACGCATTTCATTATAGTGATGAAGAAAAAGCGTATCAACACTTTGTAAATCATATTGGATTTGATGATGGAAAAGACCAAATTGACGAATTCATCCATACTCTTTCAAGCAATTATACACATATTGGACTTATCGGCTTTAGCGTTGGAGCTACCATCTCATGGCTATGTAGTAACAATCCGAAAATAGATTTTATTATCGGATGTTACGGCTCTCGTATACGCGACTATATTCACATGAAGCCTACATGCGCTACATTGCTTATATTCCCTGAAAAAGAAGCTAGTTTTTCAGTATCCTCTTTAATCCAAACATTGCAGCAACAAAAAAATCCTTTATTAGAAATACAACAACTACACGGTGAACATGGTTTTCTAAATCCGTACACTGAAAAATATAACGTGCACTCTACAAAACAAGCATACAATTTAATAGATTCGTTTCTTGTAAAAACACTCTTATAAAGGAGATTTAAATGACGCTTACATTACTCTTACTTATTTTCATATTCATTGCCTTTTTCTCAGCGCTAACTATCATTTTTGTAACCGTAAAAAAGGGGGAGTTTTCAAAACGTCCCTACTTACAATCTATTATCGTTTTCATTTTATTTTTTGCAAATTGGATCTTATATTTAACATCTTTTTATGGTTTACTTCCCGAGGTAGTTAGCGAGTTCATATTCTTACCCATTTGGTTTTTCCTTTGTATTTTAGGATGTATCGTTTTTTGGCGCGAATGGAGAAACAATCGTGTGTTCTCAATATGTATTGGTTTTCTTTCCTTTATTAGTTTTCTATTTGGTTTATTGTTGTTAGTTCTTTCGGGGATGTAATAGAAAAAGGAAGAAAAGCAAACTTTCAACTTTTCTTCCTTTTATGTTTACCTTTAGCTTTCATTGTCACTGATTCACAAGGTGTATAATAAATTTGAGGTGTCGCTCTATCAACAAACATCATAAACGTAATGAAGCCGATAATAAAGAAAATAAACAACGTTAACAAAATTGCTCCTATCGTTAAAAGTATCATAACACCACCCCTATATTTTTCATGTTATTACACTTTTCGCTATTATATGAGCGTAATCCTTTTTAGAAAAAGAAACGTAACAAAATAATCACAATCACTCCTGTTAATACTGTACCTAACAAACTACGAGTATATATCGCTACAAGAAATGTTGGAATTGCTGCGATCAAGTAATCCCACTGCATCGTCTCATGCATAAATAATACTTGGGCTAAAAGTGCTGCTAATATCGCAATTGGTATGTAATTTAACCATTTTAAACCCCAGTCTGGAATTTGTAGTTTGCTAAATACGAGTAGAGGTAAAATACGTGGCACGAGTGTGACAGCTCCTGCTGCTAGTAAAAGTAATAGTACGTCCAATCTCATTTCCATTTTTCAATCACAACTCCAATCGTCGCAGCTAGTAATGTTGCGATAATAACCGCTATACTATCTGGCATAAATAAGTGTGAAACGTATGCGATCATAATCGCTACAATTGCAACAGTAAGATGAATTGCTAGTTTCGGTTTACTACTTATGAGCTGAAGGACAAATAATCCGATAAACATTGCTGGTAATGCATAATCCATCCCGTACGTATGTGGATCTGGTATCCACTCACCAAACAGCCCGCCGATAATAGTAGCAAGAATCCAATTTAAATATGCTGTTACATTTAAGCCCATCATCCACCTGTCGCCTACATATCCTTTTTGCGCTGCATGCTGTACTGCAACGCCGAACGTTTCATCTGTAATTTGAGAACCGATAATTACATTTTTTAATAGCGGAAGTTTCGTAAAGTACGGCGCAAGTGCAGCACTCATTAGAAGGTGGCGTAAATTAACAAAAAAGACGGTGAAAATAATTGCTGAAGTAGGAGCACCGGCTGCATACATACCAGCTAATATAAATTGGGCAGAACCTGCATAAATTAAAGTGGACATAAACGCAATTTCAATGATGGAAAAACCTGCTGTTTTTGCAATTACACCAGCTGCTATACCGATGCTCAAGTAACCAAATACAGTCGGTAAACAATCTTTTACTCCTTGCTGAAATGTATCATCGCTCTGCAAAGCTACATGTGCCTGAGCTTTACTCATCCTTATCATCCTCCATTCCTTCTAAAGTTCGTTTTCCTGTTACGACATGAACTAAATCTATATTTTCACGCCACAACGTATCTAACTTATCAGCTCCAAACTCCTTCGTAATTTCTTCGACCATAATATCGTGCCGCACATACTCTGTAGCAACGAGAACTAGTGCTGGGTCATACGTTGTAACGGCCCATGAAGTGCTATCATTTGAGAAGTTCGCAATTAATACTTCCTCTCCATCACGCGCAATAACAGTTAAATGACCACCCATTCTCTTTTCAACAACGTGGGGCGTCATATAATTATGGTGAAACGTCGCGCCTATTTTTGTATTTGGAGCGCCAAATACGATTGAAAATATATGTACACCTTCCTCTTCCTTTTGATGAAGATATGGCTCAATTTCATGCACTTGATCTTCCCATACAGAAATCCATAACTCTTCCTTCGCCCTATTAATTATATTGCATATTTCTTTTACAACACGATCATTTGAGCGAATATGCGAAATTACATCTATTTGTCGCTCTTGTTCTAAACAATTTAATTTCTCATCTAAAAACTCAAAGGACTTCTCAAAGTCTTTTCGCATTCGATTCATTAATTCCGTAGCTGGTACTGGTACATATTTCACCGGTTCTGACGGAACAATATGCACCGCTCCTTTATCCATCAATTTACCGAGTACTTCATAAATCATCGAACGAGGTACCCCTGTTTGTTTACTCACTTCATACCCAGTTACTGGAGAATGTTTTAGTAGTCCAATATACGCTTTACATTCGTACTGAGAAAAACCCAACTTTTGTAATTCCTTTATAATTTCATCCATCGGTAACCCCTCACATTCTATATAACTCTCATCTCAAAACGATGTATGTATATTAGTAGTTATTAGTATACCTACTAATATAAAAAAACAGACCCGTAAAGTCAATTGATAATTCTGAAATTTATACCGAAAATAAAAAGCCTTCTTATGAAAGGCTTTTTATACATATCCTGTTATTTTAACTGCAAAGATTTTGATGTATTTCCCCTTAAATGTTCGCGCAAAGTAGAACCTGTATACTCTTCTCTAAATACACCAACCTTCACAAATAAAGGAATGACTTCACTAAAAAATAGATTTAGTGACTTTGGAGGTCCTCCTGGAATGGCAATAAATCCATCTAACGCTCCGGCCTCAAATCTATCCATAATTTGCTTCGCAACGTCTTGCGGTGTACCAACTGCAACCCAATGTGCGGAGCCAACAACTTCTGGTCGTTCTAGTATTTGTTCAACAGTTGGTTCATTTTTCATAATGAAATTTCGTAATAATTCGGCATGTGTTTTACTGCGAACCGTTTGATCCCGACTTGGCAGCATCTCTTCTGTAACCTTACTTTCCAGCGGAATCCCTCTAGCGTCTAGTCCGAGAACCATTTCAAGTAACGCATATCTCTTCTCTTTTGTGAGATGTTGATGAGCTTGCCTATGCATTTCTAACGCTTCTTCATATGTATCACCGATAAAGAAATATAATCCAGGCAATATACGTATATCATCTTGCTTTCGGCCATGCTGTTCTGCCCTTTTTCTTAAATCTTGACGCAGTTCCATTCCTGATTCTACATCTGGCGTTGCAGCAAAAATTGCATCAGCAACAGAAGCAGCAAAATTCCGGCCTGACTCTGAAGCGCCAGCTTGGAATAATGGCATTTCCCCTGAAATATGCTGCGGAATATTTAGTGGACCTTTCACCTCAAAGTATTCACCATTATGCTCAATTGGCTTTACCATTTCTCTAATAACATCGGGATTATCTACTTTCAATACTTCATTAGGGTGACTTCCCCAAAGTTTTCTTACTAACGCTGTACATTCTGCCGCTTTCGCGTATCGTTCCTCAGATGATGGCATCCCTTCCTCACCAAAGTTTTCAGCACCGTCAATGGATGTAACAATATTCCACCCTACTCGGCCGTTACTAATCCAGTGTAAAGATTGTAATTGCCTCGCTAATATATATGGTGGATAAAACGAAGTTGACGCAGTCGTAACGACTCCAATTTTTTCCGTTGCATATGCAATAGCCGTAAACAGTAACGTCGGATCTAAAATGACATTTCCCTTATTACGAGCAATTAAATCTGGGTGCGCCACTAAATAATCTGCTTTAAAAACAAAATCTAACTTCGATTTTTCTGCTCGTTTCGCTAACTCTACTTGTTCATCAATTCCCGAATCAAATATACTATCTTCTTCTTTCTTTCTAGAAATTAAACATAATCCAATACAAAGTTGTTTTTTCGTAGACATACACACACCATCCCCTTATTTTTAATTTACCTAGTTAAGCAATGTTACTGTCATTATGAAATTCCATTCTTATGAAAATAGATAATATGATATTGATAATCATTATCATTTTATGATGTAACTGTAATAAAAGCAATAATAAAAAAGACTTCCACTATGGGAAGTCTTTTATCTCAATATTTCATTCGCTTCTTTTTCATAAATTTTATCAAATGAAGTCATAACGCGTTGTGACGCTGAAATCATTTTTTGATCCGTCATAAGATCAGCCATCTCTTTCGTCATATCTACATTTGAATTTTCTAGCATATGGTTTTTTACTAATCCTGCTCCGTTCGGTAAATCAGCAATATTCCCTTCTGCTAGTGTAAAGCTTTTGTTCTCTCTTTGCATTAGACGTGCATTTGCTTCTGCATCTACTGTTTTTGTTTGCAACTGTGCAATTACAATTCTCTTAATATCTGGTTTTTGCAAAGTTCCATCGTTCACTTCTCTATAAATTTCTCCATTATTAGATACGAAGAAATCAACATTTTCTGGAATACGAATACGTTCATTATTTACATCCATAACATACGCACCAGATGATGTTTGCAGGTAACGATCACTATTTATTGTAAAACTACCATCTCTCGTTAAAAACGTTTCATCGTTTTTAGATGTAACGAAAAATGATGTTGTACCGTTTGCACCGTCATCTAAAAAGAAATCTGTAGCACTATTTGTCATTTGTATATTTCCTTGTACTAAGTTCACATGCGTTGCGGCTGGTACTACAGCGTAATCAGTCGAACCGATATTTGTCACAGCCCCATCTCCGCGGCGATATGTGTCTTGTACATCAAATACTTTAGAAGTCATATTTTCTGCTTTAAATCCTGTCGTTTGAGCATTTGCAACGTTATTTGAATGAACATTAATGCGCTGCATGTAATTCATCATACCCATAGAACCTATATAAAGACCGTTCATATTCGTTTGAATAAGGCAGTTGCCTTATCCTTCACCTCTTTTCTATGATGTTTGCAACATTTGTTTCGCTAAATGTTCAGCTGTAGCGATATGTATATGTTGCTTCACGTCTTGTCCGTCTGTCATTAATACAATTGGAGCCGATGATACTGCTGGAATTTTCAATAATTCACCACTACTTGCTGTTTCATCAAATTTCGTAAATACGATACCATCAATATGAATATCTTTAAAATTCGTAATGATTTCAATCATGTCTTTACTTTTCATCGAAGCTGATAACGTTAAACAAATGTAATCTGGCTCTACTTGTCCCATCGTTTCAATCATTTCTTCTACTGTTTCTGACGCACGATAATTTTTTCCGGCGGTATCAATTAAAATATAATCGACGTGCGCTTCTTCTTTAAAATACGTAAGTGCTCTTGTCATTGCAGCTTCATCACGTACAGCGATTACTTCAAATCCAATTGTCTTGACGTAATCTTGCAGTTGCTGTACTGTTCCAATGCGCGAATGATCTGTCGTAATAAAACCGACCGTTTTTTTCTTACCGTGAAACTGCCATGCCATTTTCGCAAGTGTCGTCGTTTTTCCAACTCCAGTTGGACCGATTAATGCAATTGTTTGCACTTCTTTTTCAAAAACGTTTTCCGTATTGAAATGAGATCTCATATCTTCCAATATGTATCCGATCACTTCTTCTTCTGTAATCATCGTTGCATTCTCAAACTTCACTTTTAACTTCTCAGCATATGCATGAATGAAATATTGTTCTACATCGTTTTGCTCTAGCATGCGAATTACTTTTTGAATAATAAACGGTACAGATTCTTGGTTTTCTTTTTTTACAACCACTTCTTCTTTCTTGACCGGAACAACTTTTTTCACAGTTTTTTGCTTTTTCGCTACTTTCGTTTCTTCCGTCTGTTTCACAACGACGATACCTTTTTCAAACAGCTTTAATAGTTTCTCTTTCTTTCTTGTCCATTCTTCACTATTTCCTGTTTGCATCGCCGCATATGACATAGAAGTCGTCACGTTTTCTAAATTGTGCAGTACCGATTGAATTCCGTTCGCCTTTACAATTTGTTCTGAAGAATCATTTACAACATCCATTAGTTGTTCATGAAATTGAGCTGTGCCTTCATTCACTTCTTCCTGTTTATCCTCTGGAAAAGCAACTAACATTTCATAATTCTTTTTCCAAAAAAACGGGATATTTCGTTTTACACTTTCATCGACAACGTAATAATAATCTGTACCATATTGGTCAAATAACTTTCGATACAATTCATTTTTCGAAGCTGCTTTTATTCGCATTAACGCTTCTTTCTTTTCTGTACTTTCCATTACTTCACCCCCTACTATTCAATATAGGCAATTTGATCTACAACAATTTCCGGTGCTAATTCGCTAATACAAAGTACTTGCGCTTCTACTTGATAACGCTCAAGAAGTCTTACAATCGCAAATCTGAAATCTTTTCTACGCGTTAATAATACTGGTTCTCTTCCCATTAGACGAGCTTGTTTAAAGACACGCTGTACTTGTTCAACAACACGTGTTTCTAAATCTAAATCCCAGTTTAATAAGTAACCTTGGTATGAATTATTTACAACATCCGCATCTAACTCGATTGAATCTGAGAAGAGCGCCGCATAAATTTTACCGTCAGGATTTTTTGCGTTTTCACAAATCACTTTTGAAATACATTCACGGACGAATGACGTTACACCGTCTACATGATTTTGATAAATTTCTTTTCCGTCAATAATACCTTCGATAATAGTTGGTAAATCACGAATAGAAATACCCTCTTTTAGCAATTGTTTAATAACATTTTGAACGAGTGATAAGTCGATTTCTTTCTTCTTAATCTCTTCTAATAAAACACCGTTATCATTTTCAAGCGAGTTAATTAAGTCTTTTACATGTTGACGCTGAATTAACTCATGAAGATTACGTCTAACGACAACATCTAAATGCGTAATTAATATGCTAAGCGGCTCTAATACTTGATAGCCTTTCATTTGTGCATCTTGTACCATATGCTCTAAAATCCAATATCCATCTTCACCGAAAATTGGATCTTTTGCTGGTTCTGCATCTAAATCGGCCATTACATTCGGTGTTTTCAATGCTAATAAATAACCTGATTTTAAAACACCTTCAGCTGCCTTCGCACCTTTAATACGAATAATGTAACGTCCACGTGGTCTAAAACTCGTATTATCTTTAAAGTTAATGCCAGGAACGTTAATACCAAGGTCGGTAATAATCGACTTCCTCATTAAAACAACTTTATCACGAGCTGTTTCCCCGTTAATCTTCTGCTTTACAAGGGCTGCTAAATCTAAACCGAGTTCTACTATAATTGGATATTTATCTGTAAATACTCCGAATGAATCTTCCACTTGTTGCAGTTGCTCATCTTCGCCTTGAATCATTTCTAATTCTTTTTGAAGCTCGTCTTCTTTTTCTTTCTTTATTCGGTTTTTATTACGAATTCCTAATAAAATAATTGTTCCACCAACAAGAGCAAACGGTAGAAATGGTAGCGGAGTGAAAATACCCATCGCAATAAATAAACCACCGAGCGCATAGACAACTACTTCATGCGCTAATAACTCTTTAAAGATACCTTCTGTTACCGTATCCGCTGAACCATCAAATACACGTGTTACGATAATACCTGTTGAAATCGCAAGCATTAACGAACCGATTTGGTTTACGATTCCGTCACCGACAGTTAGCTGTGTATAGTGAATAGCTGCATCAGCAAAACTCATTCCTTGCTGCATCATCCCGACGATTAAACCGAAAATAATGTTTACGAATAAAATGACAATCCCGAAAATAACGTCCCCTTTAATGAACTTTCCGGCACCATCCATCGCTCCGTAAAACTCTGTTTCCATATTTAATTTTTTTCGTTTTGCCTGTGCATCTTTTTCAGTAATAATACGCTGGTTTAAATCCGCATCGATCGACATTTGTTTCCCGGGTAAAGAATCAAGTGTAAAACGAGCTGCAACTTCAGCTGTACGAGATGCACCGTTTGCAACGATAAACTGGAATATAATTAATACTATAAAAATAACGATACCAATTAATAAGTTCCCGCCAATTACAAACTGACCGAACTCTTCAATAACATGCCCCGCATTTCCGTCTGTCAAAATCGCTCGCGTCGTCGATACGTTAATCGATACGCGGAAAATCCCGATTAATAACAGCATCGTCGGAAATGACTTTAATTCATCCCACTCGTTAATACTTGTTGCTCGCATATAAATAAGCACTGACATACTTAGTAAAAAAACGATAACGATATCAAGTATAAATGGTGGAAGTGGAATTAAGAGCGCCACTACGAATGACGCTGCTAAAAAGATAGAAAAATAGGTTCTTGCAGAATCTATCTTAAACACAAGAGATCTCCTCCAACCGCGCTATTATACTTCAAGTTCATTCGTTTGAATTAAATAGCGCATAACTTCAATTACAGCTACGTATAAATCTTCTGGAATCGTCTCATCTTCCTCGACTTGATAATATAAAGAACGAGCAAGTGGACGGTTTTCCACCATTGGTATTTCTTGTTCGCGGGCGAGCGTTCGTATATATAATGCGAGCTCATCTTCCCCTTTTGCAACGACAATTGGCGCCGAATCAACCTGTTTATTGTACCGAAGTACGACTGAAATATGAGTCGGATTGTTTACAATAAACGTTGCACCATCCATCTTCTTCGCAATTGTCCCTTGCAAGATCGCATGCATAAAGTTTTTTCGCTTTCCCTTTACTTGCGGGTCCCCTTCATTATCTTTATGCTCTCGTTTTACTTCTTCTTTTTTCATCTTAATATCTTGTTCGTACTCCCATTTTTGATAAATAAAATCAATAATAGAAAGAACGATTAATATAATTAAAATAGCTAAAAAGATAAATTTAATTTGCCTAATAATTTCAGTAAGTGACGCAGTCCAGTTAAATCCAATCATACTAACGATTTTCTCTAAATTCTTTTTAAAGAGAACGTAAGCGACGTAACCGATTAATCCCATATAAAATAGTGATTTCAATATATCTACTAAACTTTTACGACTAAACAATCTCGTAAAATAGTTTTTTGGGTTAATACGTGACGCTTTCGGCTTAATGACTTTAGAAGAAAATAAGAAACCGACTTGAATCATATAATTAAATAAATGAAAAGCGTATACGAGTATTAATATCGGAGCTGATACTTTTAGTAATAAAATACCCATTAAATAAAAATACTCGGTCGAATCTGTATTTTTTCCAATTTGATCAAACAGCACCGCTACAGAATTTGCAATCTCAAACCCTAACCAATCTCCGAAAAAGTAAACGACAACTGCTAATACAAGTATGGAAAACAAATTATTTAAATCTTTACTCCGGGCAATATTCCCTTCTTCACGCGATTTCTTACGCTTCTGCGGGGTGGCCTTTTCTGTTTTATTATCCTTTGCCATGTGCGTCCCCCTACTTCGTTAAGAAAAAGTTAAATAGTTTCGTATATTCCTCAAGCAATACATCCGTCATATTTTTAAACACATAACCGAGCATCGGTACACTCATCGCAATAAACAAAATACCACATGTGATTTTAATGACGTACGCATTCATAAAAACGTTTAATTGCGGAGCGTTTTTTGCGATTAAAATTAAAACAAAGTTAATGATGAACAAACTTCCCATGAGCGGAAGAGCAATTTCAACCGCTGATGTGATCGCAAATAATAACGTTGCGAGTAGACTATCTAAAAAACTAGTCGTCAGCAATTTTGAAATCGCCTCTGTATATTGAAACGACTTTAAAATCGTGGCAACGAAATAATTAATGCCGCCAAGTGAAATAAAAATAATGAGAAAAAATATATCAAAAATGGTTGATAGTAAAGTAGACTGTGAGCCTGCATTTACATCAAACAAACTTGCCTGTGATAAACCGATATCAAAGTCTAAAATATGCCCGGCCATTTTTGGAATGTTCCACAGCATTTCTACAATTTTTGAAAGCGATAATCCAATTACAATTTGCGTACCTGCATAAGCTGCAACGTCCCAAACTGTCTTGATGTGAGAAACATCCACTTGATCGGCCACTGTAATCGAAAGAGCAAGTCCTACTGTAACCTTTGCCATCGCTGGAATGGATCGACCTGAGAAAAACGGTAAAAAATATAAAAATGAAGTAATGCGGCAAAACGCAAAAAACGTCGCCGCCCATAATTCCATATTCATTTCAGTTCACCTATCTTAGTACGAACGCAATAGCGATGGGATTTTATCAAATAAATCTAAAATAAGCGTCGTTAACTCTTGAAACATCCACGGACCTAAAATGATAATAACGAGTACAATACTCGCCATTTTCGGTAAAAACGTCAACGTTTGCTCTTGAATTTGCATCATCGCCATAATGACAGCGATAATAATAACGACAATCATACTTACGCCGGCAACCGGCATTAAAATCATAACCCCTTTGTAAAAAAAGGTTTGAAAAATATCTATAACTGGTGACGTATTCATTTATATGACTCCTATCACATAGCATCAAACGCTTCAGGCGACCGTTTTAAACATAATGTCGACGATTTTTGTATATCCACCTAAATATACGAAAACGAGTATTTTAAATGGTAAACTTAAAATCATCGGCGGTACCATCATCATCCCGAGGTACATTAAAAGTGTACTAATAATCAAATCTATAAATACAAAAGCTAAATAAATGAACATCCCCGTTAACAATCCCTTTTGAATTTGCGTTAACGTAAAGGATGGCACGAGCGTAAATAAAGAAAGATCTTTCAAATCTTTCGGCAACTCTTCTCCGCGCACTTTCAGCATCATCTTTAAATCATGCTTATACGTATGCTTTGACATATACTCTTTCATAATCGGAGCTGTCGTCTCCGCAGCTTGACTTACTGTTATTTTCTCTTTCGTCATCGGATCCCAAACATCGCTCTTTAGCTGCCCAAGTACAGGCTGCATCGTGAAGAGGGATAAAAATAGTGCAAGTCCAACGAGTACTTGGTTCGGTGGTAAATTCATTACCCCAAGTCCTTGACGTGTAATCCCCAGAACGATCATAAAATAAGTAAAATGTGTAAATAATAGAACGATAGAAGAAGATAATGATAAAAGGGTAACGAGCGCAAATAGTTGTACACTTGAATTACTCGTAAACTCTTTTCCATTTTCGAAATTAATAAAACCGTTCGGGGCCGCATACGCTGGATTTACAAAAACAATTGAAAAAACGATAGAAAATACGAAAATAACGGCTAATAATGATAACTGTTTCTTTATTCTCATGATGGATCCTCTACTTTTTTCGTTTCACTCTTCACCGCGTCTTCTAGCGCTTGTTGAAACTGATTTCCTGTTCCTGTTAATTGCACAGATTGTACACCGTTATTACTAATAACAGTGAACACTTGCTTGCCATCAACTTCAAATAAAAAGGCGCTCGTTTGATGATTTAAATAAACGCCGTCCTTCACTTGAATATGGCCATTTTCACCTTGTTTAAAAAACTGCTGCTTGCGCGTCTTTTTCGTCATATAATATGCACCGTAGCCGAGCGCACCAAACAGTAAAACGACTTGAAATAAGGTCGTCATATACGACATATGACTCCTCCTCTACTCTTTATCTTGCATCTGACTTTGCGCTTTCATAAGCGCAGCTTGCTTCTTGTCAGCTTCAATTTCAGAAATGATAATACCGAACTTCTCGTCCATTACGATCGCTTCCCCAATGCCAACTTTCATATTACTTAAATACACATCTACTTTATGTCCTAAGTTTTTCTCTACTTCCAGAACATCGCCCACTTTTAACTGTTTCACATCACCGAGCGTAATAGATGACTTACCAAGCTTTACACCAAGTTCAATCGAAATATCTGAAACAGTATCAATATGTGCTTTACCTGCTTCATTTCGCTTTCCTGCAAAATCTTCTAATCCCATTAATGACACAGGAGATACTTCATGTTTCATATGGATCCTCCTACTCTACAAAACTTTTAAATAGGAGCGCCTTACGCGTTCCATCTTTTCCAATAAAGCAATTAAATTTATGCTTTCCATCTACATAACCAATTAATTCATCTGAAACTTTCGTATGAAGCGGAATAATATCGCCTTCTTCAATTTGTTCAATCTCACCCATTGTCATCTTCTGTTCACCAATCGCAACGTGAACAGGTTTAAACACTTGATTTACTTTCACTTCTACTTCAGACGTATACTTTTTACGCTTATCCGAAGAATGTTCGACAACATTTTCAGACGTTAACTTATCCATAATTTCTTCAACAGATAAGAACGGAATACCGATACGAACTGTCGTATTCCAAAAATCAGTTTTCATATTTACGTTCAGTAATGAAATGATATCACTCGCTGTCGTAATCTTTAACGCATTTGGATCTGTCTCTGTCGTTACAAATTTCGGTTTAATCTCTACAACACTTTCAAATGATTGCTCTAAATTTTTGCATAGAAGCGCAAAAATATTATCAAGCGTTAAAAACTCGAACGCTGTCAGTGGTCTACGCATCGTAAAGTTACGCTTACTATCTCCGCCGAGCCAGCACTCATGAATGTAAATAACAAATGCTAAATCAATCTCAATAACAATTTCTCCAAGCTCTGGAAGTCCGAGATCAATGACGCAATATAAATAGTAATCTTTCGGCATTTTCTCCACATACTCACTCGTAAATGGAACTTGCTCTACTGTCGAAGGCTCTAAGTCAATTGGAATACGCATACGCGCTGACAACGTCTGTGACGTCTGTTTACCAAACGTAGAAGCAATCGCTTGCAAACTACGTAAATGCTCCACACCGAACTTCTCCGGTCTATTAAAATCATACTCTTGAAATTTATCTTGCTTCCCTGCTTCTTGTGCAAAAGCTGGCATTTCCTCGCCTTCATTTACCGCCTTCAGCAGGGCATCAATTTGCTCTTGGCTTAATTTATCGCCACTCATGAAAATCCCCTTCCCTACCTTTTCAATTCAACGATTTCAACGTACATTTTTCCATTCTTCGTCAAAATCTTTCCGGTTCCAATCTCTTCATTCTCAAGCATAAGACGCACCGTATTTTTCGTTGAATTTTCAAGACGATACAATGTACCTTTCGTAATATGAAGCAGATCTTCAATTTTCTTTTTCGTATTTCCGATTTCAAAATAAATTGTTAACGGAATATCATCTTGTAATTTCAAACTGGCCAACTCCCATATCATGTTCACGAAAATTTCATGTTCTCTCTATATGAATGAAATCTCTTATTTTGAAACGTCGATATTTAATATTTTTTTAATATATCCTTGCGTTTCTTTAAATGGAGGTACGCCTCCGTACTTTCTCACATTACCAGGACCAGCATTATAAGAAGCAAGCGCTAAAACTAAGTCACCATTATTTTTCTTTAAATAACCGCTTAACTCTTTCACGCCGCCTTCAATACTTTCAGCTGGTGAAAACGGATTTTTTATACCCATCTCTTTCACATTCGCCGGCATAAGCTGCATAAGTCCCATTGCTCCTGCATGCGACACCGTTTTCGGATTAAAATTAGACTCTACTTCAATCATTTTTTGAATTAACGTTTTCGGAATTCCGTAGGAACGGCTCACGCGATCAATAATATCCTCATACTTCCCTTCATTTGAAGAACGTATTTTTTGAATATTATACTTCTTCGTTAATCCCCACGTATCAACAGCCTCATTTTTCGTTTCCGGGAAACGTCGTTCAAACTCTTTTTGCGCGACTTGCACGTCATCGACTTTCTTCGTTTCAGGCTTTTCTTCTGGCTTACTTACTTCCTCTACTTTATGAATAGACTCTGCTTGTTTATTCACAACTGCTTCTATTTTCGTAGATTGTACCGGCTGACTCATATCTTCTACTTTTGCCGGCTGCGTAGTAGCTTTCGTCTCCTTCGTAGGCTCGCTCTGCAACTTTTCTTGAAACCTACTACTAACGAACGCCTGCGGACTACTCAACTTTTGCTGAAACTGTCCTTTTTTATATGCAAGTACTTCTTTTACTATATTTCCAACTACCATAATATCACCTTTTCGGTAAACAAAGATAATCTAATATTAGAGTTTTTTCGTAAAGTTTGCAATAATCCTTTGCAATTATATTGTAATAAAAAAACGACTAAATTGTTAAACTGTTATTTTTTTATATTTATTAATTCAAATTTTCAGTTGACACCCATTATAGCAAGGCTTACAATAAATTCGAAATCGATTTTTTCGCATATTACCGTTTTTCAATTTGCAGAAAAGTCAATATAAAAAAATGGGGGTTCTTTTACATGAGAATTAATACAAACATTAATAGCATGCGTACTCAAGAGTACATGCGCCAAAACCAAGCTAAAATGAGCAACTCTATGGATCGTTTATCAAGCGGTAAACGTATCAACAACGCTTCTGACGATGCAGCAGGTCTTGCAATCGCAACTCGTATGCGTGCACGTGAAAGCGGATTAGGTGTTGCAGCTAATAACACACAAGACGGTATGTCTTTAATCCGTACAGCTGACTCAGCAATGAACTCAGTATCTAACATCTTACTTCGTATGCGTGACCTTGCTAACCAATCTGCAAACGGCACAAATACAGATAAAAACCAAGGCGCACTAGACAAAGAGTTCGCTGCATTAAAAGAACAAATCGATTATATCTCTAAAAATACAGAATTTAATGATAAAAAATTATTAAATGGACAAAATTCTGCGATCGCTATCCAAACTTTAGATAGTGCTGATACAAACAAACAAATCAATATTAACCTAGCAGACATGTCTTCTTCGGCATTAGAGATAAATAACTTAAGCATTGCAGCTGCAGGCTCTGGTGCACCACTTGTCGGTGCAGTAGCAGGTACTATTACTGCTACAGATGGCCTTGCCGATGCTCTAATTGATTTTGACGGAACTACTGCTGGTAAAGGTAAAGATGAAGGTGAAAGAACTACTGGAGTTGATGCTTTCAAAGCTAAATTTGATGAAATTAAAAGTGGATTAAACACTGAAGATGTACAAAAAATTAATGATGCAATTGATAAATTCAATGGTGATAAATCGTTGAAAAACGCTCAAGATATTGGTACTTTATATAAAACTATGACATTCGCCAAAGATTCTGATGTTACAACAGCTAAAACTCAAGCTACTAAATTAACTAACTTAGACGGCATTACTACTGGTAATGATGCAAATGCGAGAACAATTGCAATGAATAACTTCAAAAATGCTTTTGCCGACGTTAAAACTGGTATGAGTAAAGAAAATGTAGATAAAATTAACGCTGCAATTGCTAATTTCGAAAAAGCTGACGGAACTGGTAATACTCTAGAAAACGCTCAAGCCATTGGTACAATGTTTACACAAGCTGCAGCTGGTACATCATACAATGCTTCTAACGCTATCAAAGCAATTGACGCCGCACTAACAAAAGTTGCTGACAACCGCGCAACTCTAGGTGCTACATTAAACCGTCTAGACTTTAACGTAAATAACCTGAAGAGCCAACAATCAAGCATGGCTTCAGCTGCTTCTCAAATCGAAGACGCTGACATGGCGAAAGAAATGTCTGAAATGACTAAGTTCAAAATCTTGAACGAAGCTGGTATCAGCATGCTTTCTCAAGCAAACCAAACTCCACAAATGGTTTCTAAATTATTACAATAATCCATTTGAGATGAATAAACCTCTCCGCAAGCGGAGAGGTTTATTTTTTCTATATAGATAGATAAAAAGCTTTTTTTCGCTTTAATAGAATCTCTAGCCATATTTTGAAGCGGTCAGTGCTTATTTTCGTTCTCTTCCCTTGTTTTAAAACAAAAAATACAATAAGTATAAAACTTTCTATCCTTCCATAGCCGTTTATTAGCTTAAAATATCCACCTATCAATCTATAAAGAGTGACTATTATACGTATTATATGTATTGGTACGAATGTTTAAAGTATGAAGGCTAGGCAGTTGTTGTATAGGAGTGAGCATGATCAATACTATGAATTATTTTGCGCAAGGTAAGAAATAATCCAGCAAATGTGGCTATTATGACTCGGTTCTATACAAGAGCTAATCAAATCCCCCAGCTTATCACAATTCTAATTACTTTTTTAACCTTCAAACCTTTCCCACACAAAACAAAAGGGAAATACATATAAACTATGTACTTCCCTTTTATTTTTCACTCAATACTTCTATGGCGCAACCGTCATAACTTGTCCTCTACGGTCGATCCTTATTTTCATTTTTCCGTCTTGTGCGTTATATAATCCTAGTTTGTGTAATTCTAGTTTGCATTCTTGTACGAAGGTTGGTAATTTACGAATTTGATCGACATCCGAACTTTTAATGAAATACGTTAAATGTTGTGTCATATTTTTCACATCTTGCACAAGCTCTTCTTTTTCTCGTTTTAACCTTTCATTTTCCAATTGTAGTGCTCGTAATTCTCTTTCTAGACTACTTCTATTAGACTCTTCTTTAAAATGCCCTGCAGCCATGCTAGAAAGCTTATAAATACCTTCCATAAGCTGATGTAATTCATCTTCTTTTCTTTCACTATGTTGACTAATTGTTTCAAAGTTATCAACGATACCCGATATAACTGTTACGAGGCTTTTTTCATTTTCTTTATGTTGTACTTCCTCTTTAAATACATAATTGTTTTCTTTTTTCATTTCAACGATTGTTTCTTTTACGGGTGTATATTTTCGCTTTCGTCCAGGTTTTTGTTTTTCAATATTTTCAAAAGGTATTTCATGTTTTTTCAATTTGTAATACGTATTTTGTAATTGACTTTCTGTTTTCGGGAAAAGATTTAGTTCGTTTTTACTAACGTATTTTGAAATATTAATAATGTTTAAACCGTGACGTTGGCAAAATTGATACACTTCATACAGTAACTCTAGCTCTGACTTCAGCCATGTAATCGCTGATTTTTCATATGCTCGCATCCCGCCATGTTTTTCTATATCTATTTGAAATAATACCATTCTATTATGTAAATCAACTAGTTCTTCATACTTTACTTGGAATTGTTTTTCTATTTTTTTAAATTCCGCTTCTAGTTGTGTATCGTTCATTTTATTATTTGACATGTTTTGTAAGAGACTTAATACATTGATTGCTGTGTGGTGATACATAATCTGTGTCACTCCCCCTCATCCTTTCACAATTCTCATCTGACTCCCATGTCTTCTCAGAAAATAGCAATTTTTACATATCCATATTATAACATTTCAAAATTGTCTGTCAAATAATAAACATACAAAAACGTATAGAAAGTATAGAAATAGAAAAAGATTTTTTCATTAATATGTATAATTGCATATTAACTACTTTTAATTATATTATATGGTATTTAGAATGTAATTTCACCGAAAAAATTTGCGTTATCACGAAAAATTACTAAAATCATCCAAAGATACATTTTTTATATTTTTAAATCAAAAATCTTCAAATAAAGATTTTTCATACATACAACCACAAACACTCCAAAAACGTTCCATCTTTCTACCTAGACAGCGTATAGAACAATAAAAAAGAACTAACCAATACTACACATGGCTAGTTCCCTTCTCTCCACTAAAAGAATAGAGTTATAAATAACATCTACAAAACTTCAGTTGAAATCTCACATCGTATGGGACCCTACTAAGCACTGACCGCTATCATACATGGCTAGTTTCCTATTCCAGAAAAAAGTAGAAAATTGTTCACCAGTTCTTCTAAAAAGCTCTCGGCGATCCACTTCTTCCATTCCCCTAAAACCTGCTCGACGTCTCTGGTCTGAACATGGCATGGGACTCTATTAGGCACTGACCGCCACCACATATGGCTAGATCCTCTATTCCAGCTAAAAAAAGCTTTTAAATCTCTTTTACAACACTAACTTATCTACTAAGCCGATTAACTCTTGAATATCTGGCTTACTTACTTGAGCATTTGCCCCCACAGCTTCGCCTTTATGGAATAATTCATTTGTAATTAAGGAAGAGAAAATAACGATTGGTAAACGATTCGTTACTTCACCATCTTTAATGACTTTCGTTAAATGGTGTCCATCCATTTTCGGCATTTCAATATCTGTAATTAGCAAGTGAATATGTTCAAACATTTTTTCTCCTTGCTCTTTCGCTAGCTTTTCAATTTGCGCTAACGCTTCTGCACCATTGCTGAAGAAGTTCATTTTCGTATAGCCAGCTGATGATAATGTTTCTTCTAATATTTGACGAAGCATTGCTGAATCTTCTGCAATATAAATCACTTTTTCAGCTCGATCTGTTTTCTGTTCTAACCCTGCAAGTGATTTATTGTCATAACCAGTACCGCTAATTTCGCATACAATTTTTTCATAATCTAATAGCAAAATGATTTGTCCATCTAGCTTTACAATACCAGATGTCGTTTCTTCTAATCCCATAGATAATGAAGCTGGTTCATCAATTTGTTCCCACGAAATACGTTGAATACGATGCACTTCATCAACGCGGAAAATAACCTTCATTTGGTTTAATTCAGAGATAATAAATTTCGTTTGATCAAGTGGCTTTGTTGATTTTAAATTAAGAGCCGTTGCTAAGTTAATAACAGGTAAAATTTCACCACGTACTTGAACAACACCTTCAACTGCATGATGAGATTCTGGCACAGTTGTAACAGGGAATGGATTAATGATTTCACGTACTTTCATTACATTAATACTAAATAGGTTTTCACCAACAGTATATGTAACAATCTCTAATTCATTTGTTCCGCTTTCTAATAAAATACTTTGTGCTTGTGACATAAAGGTGTCGCTCCCCTTTCATTATTTCCGTATATCTAATTATTAAGCTTTATTAAAACGAAAAAGTCAACTACCTATATGAAAAATATAGATAGTCGAATAATTCATTTCTTTATTTATAAAGGCGGTTACTCTTGTATAAACGAAGCAAGTGCCTCTAATAACACTTCTTGGGCTCCTACAATTTCTGTCGGCATTGCTTCCCATTTTTTCGAAAGCTCCGTTTCTACTCTTATCCTTAACTCTGCATTCATTTCTGCTAGCACATATTCTTTCGTTGCTATATCAACATCCAGCAGCGCAAGTGCATATAGTTCCGGATCATTTATTTTTTCAAATAATCGTTTTAATACTGCCGGTGCGATATGTTTTAATTTTTCAATATGAATCTCTTTATCTGAAAATAGCAACTCATATTGAATAAACGTAACATTTTCTTTAATCACTTTAAAATAGCAATTATTTTTTTTATCATTTACAAAATAACCGTTCGGATCAGCAATAATACTCTCTACTTTACGAATTAAATCTGGCAAACTACTCGCCGACATTACAGTCCGCTGCTCAACCTCACTCGGCGAAATGAATGTAACGCGATACTTATTCTGCGCCATCCTCCTCACCTCTCCTTTTATAAAAATCTATCGTCACTTACTATCGAAAGGCACTGGTCTGCCATAAAACGATGAACCATCCCAGTAACCTTCCATAGATCCATTTTGCAACTACACTTCACTTACCTCTTCTTCAACTACCCTAGCAACTCTCCATATCTCTGGTCTTAAAAACACCGGGCGAGACTTATTAGGCACTGACCGCTACCAAACATCGACAGGCCCACTCTCAAAAGCTAAAAAAGAGCTTTTAAGATTTTTTTAAGATCTTTTCAGTAACTCGATGTTATTGAACCAAAACGCTATTTGCTGATCCGCAATATCCGGCAACGTAACAAAAAACTCACGGCATTTCATCTCATCTTTAAACAGTTGATACTTCCAAACGCTATCGCTACCAACACTTACGAAATAAAATTCGTGAATACGGCCAATGATTGCTTGTTTTTCACCAAATGAGTACGGAGGTACTTGCTTAATTTCAAATTGATCTGGTAAATATACATGCTCTTCTCGTTCCATTTTTAACACTTGCTCGGCAAGTTCACGTTTATTTTCGAAAAAAGGCAATTGTAAAATTCGTTCTTGTCTTGTCATACGAATAAAAAATCCTTCCTACTACATTACAATTTTTCTTTATTATATATTATCGAATTAAGTTTACAACTTCATTTAATACTTCATCTGATACTTTAATTACTTTCGCATTTCCTTGGAATCCGCGTTGGTATAACATTAAGTCAACGAATTCTACAGATAAATCTACGTTTGCACCTTCTTGTGCACCACCACGTACTTTACCTGCGCCGTTTTGACCAGATGCACCAAGTGCTAAAATACCCGTTGTATTCGTCGCTGTATAGTTACCATTACCTGTTTTCATTAGTCCACCTTCGTTCGGGAACATCGCAACAGCTAATTGACCAGCTGACTTCATACTTCCATCAGAGTATTTTACCATTACGTATCCTCCGTCAGCAATAAAGCAATCTTTAACGGTTGCTGCTGCTCTACCGTCTACATCTGTTACTGATACTGTTTTATCCGTCGGATGATTTGTTAAATTACTAAAATCTAAATTTATCGTTCCGCCGTTAAACGGGATATTTGCTCCTTGTTGTACCGGATCTGGATTTCCAACATTATTAAATTTCAAAGTACCTGTTGACCCTGCTCCTGTAACCTCTTCAAACTTTGGATCTTTTGCCGAGTCATTACGTCTTTGAACTTTATATGTATACTCGTGTTCACTCGTTTTCGTAAATTCTACACGCATCGTCCATGTATTACCGGCATCATCATAAAATGGTAAATCTTGCGTAATTTTACTTTCATTCACCGGGATATTCCCTTTAATTGTACCCTTCGTTGTTTGAATACCACCAATTGCAGTTCCCATCGGGATTTGTAATGGTCCTGGAATACCAGATAAATCAACTTCACCTGTTGCTGCATTTGCAGGGTATGCAAATACGTATTGACCTTCTGTGTTCGTAATATAGTAATTTGAAGATATTCCAAACGTACCTTTACGAGTAAATTCCATATTTCCGCCTGCTGAATCACCTACTACGAAGAAACCATTACCTTCCATTGCCGCTTGTGTTTTACCACCAGTTAACGTAATTGTTCCGTCGCTATAGTCTGTAACTGTACCGCTCATTTTCACACCGTTACCGATACTTTTCGGATTCGTTCCAGCGTATTTATTGTCACCTCTTGAACCAATTGAGTTGTTATATAGTAAATCATCAAACATAGCTTTTTGTTTTTTATAACCAACCGTTTGTGCATTGGCGATATTATTTGAAGTTACACTTAATGCATTTTGTGTTGCATTCATTCCTGTAATACTTGTATATAACGCTTTAATCATAACGTATGGACACTCCTTATGAATTTGTAGTTTTTACTTCTTCTGTTACTTTTTTCTCGTCTTTCTTCGCATCTTCTGGATTTGTTTCTCCAATTGGTTTATCGGACACTCTCTCAACGAAACGAAGGGATACAACTTTATTATCAATAACGAGCTGTACCTCATTATTTTCTGCGAGGCGAACTGTCTCTACTTGACCAGTGACTTTTTTACCACCACCATCAACACCTCTTACATACTTCCCTAAAAACTTCATTCCACCATCAAGCGCTGTCGAATACATTGTCGTTTTTAAAGAGTCTACTGCTTTTGTCATATTCTGTACTTGTTCCATAAGAGATAATTGCGCTGTTTGGTTCATCATTTGATTCATATCCATCGCATTAAATGGATCTTGATGTTGGAAACTCGCTAAAAACAATTTTAGGAAATCATCTTTCCCCATTACACCAGGCGTCTTTTGTTCTCCTGCTGCTACTCCATTCGTTTGCCCTACTGCCGGTTGTGCACCGTTAACAGATGCGTTCCTATTCTGTGCTCCTGCTTGCAACGGAATATGATTTGTACTCGTTGTATTTAATCCAACTGTTGGCACGCTTTATTCCTCCAATAATCCCGCAAATTCTTTTGATTCTTGTTTCTCATGTTTCGTACTTGCTAATTGTTGCTTTTGCCTTTGCTCTTGTTCTCGCTGCTCTTTACGATTTTCATCTTTATCTGAATAGCTAATTTGAATATTGATTTCTTTTTCTTTTAACTTCAGTCTTAATTCATCAAAAATGATTTCAACACGTTTTTTCGCATCGTGTTTTTCCATTTCTACGTGAACATCAATTTGATCTCCATGTTTTTTCATAAACACTGTTAATGTACCGAGCTTTTCTGGATTTAACTGAAATAAAACACGTTCTTGTTTCACTACAAACTTTTGCAGTGCTTCTACTTGTGCTTCCATTTTCTTCCCTAAGTCAGGCAATGAAACTTTCTCAGCGCCACTATTGGATTTTCCTATTGAATCGGTACTCGTCGCTTTATTTAATAACTCCGCACCCGCAGAATTCGAATCGTTTAATACATCACCTTCTGGCAACTCTATCTTTACATCATCGCCCTCAGCTTTCGGAAGATCTAAATCTAAGTCTTTGGACTCTTCTTGTTTCTTTGCAATATTACAAGTCTCTGTTTCTACAACTTTCAATACTTGCATCATTTGTTCTGGCATCGTCACTTTATCTAATGCCATTTGCATTGTATCTTCTAAACATATAGCATTTTTGATATTCATATTTGAAAGGAGCTCTTGTAACTGTTGTAATTCACCTGCGGGTAATTCGTTAAGTTTTATATTTCCATATTCTTTATATAGCTCTTGTATTTTTTGTATGTATTGATATAACAATTCTGGCTGCACACGTAATTGCTCAATTGCAACCATTTGCTCAGATACAGCTAATAACAACTGTTCTGTCTCTTTTTTTTCTTCTTTCTTTACATTAGGCTCTTCTTTCGTTGCCGATTTTTTAGAAAGAATATGTTCTTTTCTATCTTCTGGTGCATCTTCTCGCTTTGTTTTCTCCGTTTGCGGCTGCTTTTTATTTTCCATTCTCATCGTACGATCGAATGAAGAATCTTCACTTTTAGATTGTACTTCTAGCCTTTTTTCTTTTTGCGGAGGTAAACTTTGTTGCACCGGTAATACAGACTGTATCACTACATTCACCTCATCCATTCATACACATTTTCAAATCAAGAAGCATTTTTTCTTCCTGCTTTTCTCTTACTTTTGCAAGTTTTTTACACTCTTCTTGATACATCTCATCAATGACACGTTCTTTTTCTTTTACTTGTTCTAAAAGGCTTTCATTTTTTTGAATAAAATCTTCTGTTTTTTTAATTTTCCGATTCCATTCTTCCATTCTTTCAGGTGAAAACGTATGTGAGGAAAGCATACCAGCCATAATACGTTGCCCAGTTTGTACGACTTTACTACGCGATTTCACAACATATAAATCATATTCTTTTTTTCGTTCTATTTTTCTTTTTTCAGCTGTTAATTCATACACTTCTTTCAAGATCTGTTCTTTTTCTTGATTTATTTGCAATTTTATCGTATCGTACTGCTGCTTATCCACCTGTTTTCATAGCCCCTTCCTATTATAACGCTCTCTTTTTCTATTATATAGTTTTTTTCCAAAAAAATCTGTGAAATATTAAAAAACAAAAAAATAAGACCTGCAGGGCGCGAGGTCTTATACTATATGGTGCACTGCTTGAACAATATCATCAAATTGGAAACGATCTGATCGACCTTGTTTTAAAAATGAATTTATACCTTCTACTTTATTTTTACATTCAAAAACATAAGCATTTTCTTCATTTTCTTGAATCGTTCCTAATTTGAAATATAATTCATTTTCTTTATAAATAGATAAAATTTTTCTCATTTCATTTGCAAGTTGCCAATGGGTTGGCGAAACGATTTCTTCCATAATCCTACTTACTGAATCTAGCACTGAAATAGCAGGGTAATGACTAAGCGTTGCAAGCTCACGTTTTAATACAATATGTCCATCTAAAATACCACGTGCTAAATCTGGTACAGGACCGTTTAAATCGTCTCCATCAACAAGTACGGTATAAATACCTGTTATAGATCCCTTTTGCGTTTTCCCAGATCGCTCTAACAGCTTCTTCATATAACTTTCCATTAAGAGTGTTTTACCGCCAATCGGTAACTCTTTAACGGCAATATCAACACTTCTACGTGCATCAGCAAAACGAGTAACAGAGTCCATCATAAGTAGTACGTTATTGCCCTGGTCTCGGAAATGTTCCGCGATAGATGTTGCAAGCTTAGCTGCACGAAGTTGCATAAGATGACTTTCATCTGACGTCGCTACGACAACGACGCTTTTCTTCATGCCTTCCTCGCCTAATTCTTTTCGAATAAAGTCTTTTACTTCCCGGCCACGTTCTCCTACTAAACTAATAACATTTATATCAGCTTTTGCATTTTTAGCAATCATTCCGAGTAAAGTAGATTTACCAACACCTGATCCAGCGAAAATACCAATCTTTTGACCGATACCAATTGTTAGCATAGAATCAATGGATTTAATTCCCGTTTCAAATACATCAGTAATCTCTTCCCGTTCAAATGCATGAATAGGCGGAGCATCTAACTTTATTTTTTGCAATGGAATGTTTTCAGCGTTTTCATTTAGCACTTCGCCATTTGCACTTAACACTTTTCCGAGTAAATGATTACCACGAGGAATAACAACATCTTCAGCAATTAATATAACGGAATCTCCGTAACATACTTTTTCTGTCTGTTCAAATGGGAGTAACATATTGTTTTCTTTTTCAATCGCAATTACTTCACATAAAACGCTATGTTCTCCAACGAGACAAACATCACCTATTTTCGCCTTTGGCCCTTTCGCTACGAAAAACTGCTCTTGTACACTATGAACTTTACCGACTTTCGTAAAAAACGGCGTTTCAATAAACGTATTCCATTTTTGGTTTTCATTCATTAACAGTCGATTCATACATTTTGCTCCTCAAATAACTTCTCTTCTTCCCATTTCTGGCGAAGTTTCGCGAATATAGGTGCAAATTTAAATTCAAAGAACTCTTTCTCTTCTTCCAGAACAAATTCACCGAACTGTAAGGAGAAATCGTATTTCCATTCTACTAATTGTAGTAACCAATACTCTTTCGTATTTTCCTTCTCTTCTTGAATACGTTCAAATGTTTCAGGATGTACGGTAATGACTAATTTTTCAAACGAAGTAGGCAATGTTTGAACGATACCAGTTAAAATAGGTAGCACATCAAGCAATCGCGCATCAACTGCTTGATTCACAATTTTTTCTGCTAGTTGAAAAGATTGATCCCATAACAATTCCGTCCATTCGTATGCTGTTTCTTGTTGTTCTTTTTGAAACTGCATTTGTGCCGATTCTATCTCTTTCATTTGCTGCTGAACATGCTTTTGAAATTGTTCTTGATCATGTAATAATTGCTGACGCTCTCGTTCTAACATTTGCTGTTCTTGCCTTAGTTGATTCAGTTCAACATGTAATGATTGTTGCTGTGCAAGAAGCTCTTCATGGTCCACTTGTATTTCTTCTTCTACGTGAACTGGTATTGGTTTTGGAAATTGTAATTCATACGTTTCTTCAGAAAAAGAAACAGAATTCTTCGGAATTCTGTTTTTAAATAAGGACATCATCTTCACCTCTTTGAACGATAATTCTTCCTTCTTTCTCTAGCTTTTTCACCGTACCTGTGATTGTTTGCTGTGCTTTCTCAGCATCCGTCATCTTAAGTGGCCCTAAGCCATCTAATTCTTCCAGAATCATCTCTTTACGGTTTGAAGACATACATGTAAATAATTTCTCTTTAATTTCTTCTTTTGCAATTTTAAGCGCTTTTGCAATGACACCGTTATCTGTAATTTCCTCTAGTACACGGCGAAGCGCAAGATCTTCAAGACCAAGTAAGTCTTCAAAGACAAACATATTTTCTTTAATTTTCTCAGATAATGCATAATCAACTTCATCCAGCTTTTGAAAGACTGTTTTTTCAACGCCTCGTGAAACATTATTTAAAATGTTCACAATTGTTTTCAAGCCATCTGTTTTATTAATTGCACTAAATGCCATATTATTTAATTTCGCTTTTAATAACTCACCAATTTGATTAATGAGTTCACCGTCAACTTGTTCTAGTTTCGCAATACCCATTACCGTTTCTACTCGCTTATGATCTGGCAATCTCTCAATTAACTGAGAAGCAAGCTGCGGTTTAATGTAAGAAGCGATAATTGCAATTGTTTGTGGCGATTCATCATTAAGCACTGTAAGAAGTGGCTCTAAATCTGTAAGTGAATTTAAGAATTCAAATGGATTATCTTTGTTATACCAAAGGTCTTCCAATAATTTTTCCAGATCCTCTTCTGGCATATTTTTAAATATGCGACGAATGTACTCTTTATCTGGAGTGACTAAGTTCAATTCTTTTACATTAAGTTCATATAAGAACTCCCCTAGTACATTCTCTAACGTTTCTGGTTTATATACACGAAACTTCGCGATTTCACGCAGTAACACTTCTTTTTCCTCAGCCGTCATATATTCAATGACTTTCGCTGCCACCTCTTCATTTAATGTACGAATGAGGATGGCAGCTTTTTCTTTGGAGGAGATTTCATCTAACATCGTTGTTCCTCCCTTACTGTCCGTTTAACCATTTTTTAATTACTTTTGCAGTACCTTCTACATGTTCTTTCGTAGCATCCTGCACTTGTTCATCTAACGTTGGTTCTTTCGGTTCTTCTGGTTCAGGTTTTGGCTCTGGTACTATTTTCTCTTCAGGAATTTCCATAATACTTTCACTACTTGCAGCAACTTCCTCTTCTGCTAAGTATTCTTCATATTCCTCTTCTTCTTTCTTTCTCTTACGTCGTGCTAAGAAGAACCATATTAGCAAGGCAAGCGCTAATAAGCCACCTGTAATTCCACCGATTAACCACCAATTCATACCACTTTCTTCTGGCTCTTTCGGCTTCTCTTCTTTCGGTTGATCAAACTGAACAGTTACAACATTAACTTGACCATTTGTAAAGTTGCCATTTGGATCAGCTTGAAGTCCAGCTGCTGTACCAATTGCTTCTTTGAAAGTTGTCATATCAATTCTTCGTTTTACTAACGTATCATTATCTACCCATACAACAACATTTGTTTTCGTTAATTCTGGATGTTTCTTAATCGTTTCAACTGTTTTATCTATTTCATAGTTTTCAATTTTGTTACCATTTTTATTATCGTAGACAATTTTTCCATTTTGATTATTGTTCGTACCGTAGTTTGGCACTTCGCCGTTTGCTGTAATACCAGCACCTTGCTTCGTATCTGCTCCTTCTTGCGCAGTAGAGCTTTCTTCTTGCTCTTGTTTACTACGAAGTACACCTTTATCACCATACTTTTCTGACTGACGTGTGACTTCGTCGTAGTTTACAGATACTTTCGTATTCACTTTATATTCATTCGGCTTAAACATCGTCATTAATGTTGCATCGATATCTTGCTTTAATTTACCTTCAATTTGATGTTGCATCTCTACTTCTTTCTCATATGAAGAGGAACTACTAGAATGTGCTTCATCTGCTCCTTTTGAGATAACACCTTTTTTGCTATCAATAACACTTACTTCTTCTGCTTTTACACCAGGAACTGCTGCACTAATCATTTGCTGTATACCCGCAACTTGATCAGCTGTTAATAGTTGACCACGTTTCACGCCAACCGTAATCGCTGCTGTTCCTTTTGCTTTCTCTTCATCAAAAATCGTCTCTTTTTCAGGTAATGTAATTTGAACATTTGCCGTTTCTATTGCAGCAAAGTTTCTTACAATATCTTGCTCTAGTTGCTTTTTCGTACCGACAATTTGCTTCATTTTTTTATCTTGCTCACTTGAACCGAGCGAGCTTTCTAATAAAATTTCCTCACCGCTTTTTGAATTAAACGGTAATCCCATTCCATTCATTTCTTTTCGAACCCATGGAGCATCATTCTTTTGCACACGAATCGAACCATCGGCTGCTAATTGGTAATCGACACCTAGCTTCGATAATTCTGCTGTAATCTCTTGCTTGTCTGCATCATTTAAATTTTGATATACAACAACATATTTATCTGGCAAGGTGAAGTATAAAAGTGCTCCTGTTACAATTGCTAAAAGCGCAGCACCAATGACTAACTTATGCCACGTTTTTAACGATTGGAAAACATTTTTTAACTTTTCCATTTAAACACACCCGTCCATTTTCCTAAATTTGCATATTAATTAGTGACTTATAATTTTCAATAAGATTATCACGTACAAGAGCAGCCGTTTTCATTTGAGACTCAGCTTTCTTTTGCTGAATTAAAACGTCATGTGTTTCTCCTACCCCTTTTGTTAGTAAATCATATACCGCTGTTTGCGCATTGTTTTGTGTTTGATTCATATCTTCCAATAAATCGATAAACTTCTTCCCCTCGACTACAGGTGTTTCTGAAGTTTTCGGTGCACCAATTGACTGAATCGCGCCAAATGGCTGTGTATTTAACATTGGTTGGATTTTCATCTTCCCATATTCCCCCTTTATCCTCGGCCGATTTCTAAATCTTTATCAAGCATTTTTTTATTCGCATTTAATACACTTGTATTTGCTTCGTACATTTTTTGAGCAACCATTACATTCGTCATTTCAGCAGTCACATCCACATTCGGATAACGTACATATCCCTCTTCATTAGCATGTGGATGCGTCGGATCATACACTAAGTTTTCAGTTTTGTCCGCTTCAATACTTTTTATTTTCACCCCGTTAGTAGGTATACTGTCTAACATATTGGCAAAACTATTATTTGATTCAAGTACTACACTACGGCGCTCATACAAATCTGCCCCCGGAGCTGCCGTTGTATTTGCATTTACAATATTATTTGAAGTAACTTCCATCCACTTTCTCGCTGTCGTCAGCCCTGATCCACTTGCATTAATTGCCTGAAACATCGTTGTCTCTCCTTCTACTATTAACGTCCACGCGCTGCTTGGTTAATTGCGTATTGTGTATTAATCGCATTAATGGAAACACCATATAATTGGTTTGTTTTCATTAAATCTAGCATTTCTGTCGTTACATCCACACTATTTCCATCTTTATTCGTTTGCATTGATTTCGTTTGAATCTTTGCATAAGTATTTTTCGTATTTACTGTCGGTAAGTGCATTTCATTCGTTTGATATAAATCTGGATTGCTTTTTAAATCTGCAGCATTACTCTTATATAATGCACTACTCTTATTCATTTGCTCAGCAAATGTAACGTCTTGTGCTTTATAGCCAGGTGTATTCGCATTTGCAATATTACTAGAAACCGTATTTCGTTTCGTCACTAAATAATTCATATAATGGCTTACATCACTCACTAAATCTGGCATACTCCACACCCTTCCTTTTTAACTTACCATTTTGAACATAATGATCCACTGATGGAAGTTTCACTTCATTACTTAATTTCCTATATGTATTTATTAAAATATTAACTATTATGTACCCTTACATATTTTATTCCATTTTTACATTGTTGTCTTTAGAAAAATACAAAAATATAAAAAGAATATAAAAAAACTGTATAAGCGTAGTAATCTATATAACATTTCAATATATTTACGACTAGCTGAATCTTATTTTTATATTATTTAGATTACTCCTGTTTTTTTTACAGCCATAAAATGAAACCTCAACCAGCGGAATTCTTTATTTACATGAAGGAATGGACCCCCTTTTTTAAAAAGAGGAATCCGTTCCCACACATTATTATTAATATTTACCGTAAAATGAATTTGCTTTCATTCGCCCATCATTTGTCATAATCATTTCTTCCAAAATCTTTTGCTTATCTCGAATATGCTGTGCTGCCTTAATAATGAATGGGCTTACTTCTGCCGCAACTCTCGCACGCGTTTCTTCATCCAATGTCATCATCCAGCGATTTAACATCGTACTCTTCTCAGCAAACTCTCCATCTGACACTTGCAATTCACCGATTTCATTAAAACAGCCGACAAATGCTCGATAAATATCATTGTTCATTTTCAAGCGCTCCGCGATAACCGTCTATTAAATCTTGTAACACTTTCACAATCGCATCAATATCTTTCGCTTCACGTGTTACTTTCATCATTTGAATTTGAACGCTAATCCAATCGTATAAGCCATAAAGACTATCATATAAATCTTTCGTAATCTCAGGGTTTAATTGAAGCTTTAATTCTTCAAAAATACGTTCCAATTTTTCAAGAAGTGCATCACCTTCTTGTAGTTTAAAAGTATGTAAAAGCTCTTCTAAATTACAAAACTCTACAATGCATTTTTCATAAATAAAAATTGTATTTTTAATCGGATTACTCGTCATAATATCATTTTGCATATAACGTTGCCATGCTTGCATACGATCACTTCCTCAACTTTCATTAATCATCACTTTTTTGTTTTGTCATTGCTTTAATTGTTTTTAGTTGGCTATCAAGCGCCGCTAATGTACTTTCTAACCTTTGATATTTCTTCACAATTTCATCTTGCTTTTGCAAGTTTTGTGCTTCAATATCTTTAATCTTTTTATCTAAATCACTTACACGTGAATCAATGTTTTTCACACGTTCTCCAACTATACCTTTATCACCGAATAATTTATCAAGTGGTTCTTCCATCATTTTCCCTAAACCGTTAGAACTAAAGAAAAATTGCTTCGCTGCATCTGGCTTCTCTTTTAACGCTTTCGTTAATGCTTCGTCATTAACTTCCATCGTTCCATCTTGTTTTAATTGAATACCAAATGAGAATAAATAATTACCATCTTGAGAAAATGTTACGACGTTATTCATCGCTTGGCGTACACTTTGCATAATAGTTTGCCCTTGGAAAGCTCCGCCTTTTCCAGCAAAGATATCTATTGTAGAAACAGCTTTATTATAATCCGCAACCATCTTTTTAATAACATTTGATGCATCTGTTACGTTTGAGTCACTTACTGTAAACTTCAGTTCTATCCCTTTTGCTTTCGCCTCTGTTGTCTTTGGATCAACCTCTGGTTTTTCTACTGGCTTTTCTTCTACTTTTTCCTCGGTTACTTTTAACAATTCAATTTTCACACCAGGAAGTGCTTCAATTGTATTGGTAGAGCTATCACCTTTAATACCATTAATCGTATATTCAGCATTTTGCGCTTTATTTATTTCATGAAGCGCTACGCCGTCATCATTAGCTAAACCTATTTTTTGAAACAATGAAGATTTGTTCCCCTCAAAATTAATTACTCCATCTTCGCCTTCTTTTTTTGAGGTCATGAAAATTTTATTCCCCAGTGTATATGCTGATACGCCGTAATCTCCATCATTAATTTTATTAATTAAATCTTTATATGTCATATCAGATGTTACTTTTAGTTCTTTACCACCTAGTTTTAATGTTTCATTACTATTAATCTTGGCATCTATATTTTCAATTTGGTCAGAAGCTATTTGATGACGCTGCGCAAGCTGTGTAATCGTCATATTAAAAGTTCCAGCAATCGCACCGCCATCAGCTTTTACATTAATATAACCGTCTTGTGATGTTGTTACCTTTTTCTCATTTCCTTTAAAAGCCGCTAAATTTTTAAATGTTTGCGTGAAAGAACTAAATTCTGATTTTAAACTTGTATATAAAAGTTTATCTTGTGAAAGGCTATTCTTTTCATTTGTATACGGCGTTTTTCTCATATCCAGCGCATTCATTTCTAATTCAACGAAATTAGAAGTATCGATCATGTTATTTCCAAGGTTCCAAATCTGTTGTCTACCGCCAATACCCGTTAACGTTCCTGCCATATTTCTCACTCCTTATTTTTTTACATGTAGTCTAAAATACTCGTTTTGCTCATCGTGCTAACTGCTTTAAGCGTCGCTTCATACGTCGCATTAATATACGCCAAGTCAGAAATTGCTACCGCTAAATCAACATCTTCGATTTCTTTACGATTTTCTTGAAGGGCTAGATTTTGCTCGCTTAAAATTGTTTTAAACGTATCTACAGTGTTCATCGTTGCCCCTACTTCTGTTGTACGATTAATAACACTATCCAAGTTTTTCTTATTTTCTCCTAAAAACGGTTGTAACGCTTTTTGATCACCATTTTGCATCGCGTCTTTCATCTTTACTAACGTTTGAATAACAGGCGTTAGTAAGTTCTCACCATTACGAAAAGCTTTAATTTCATAACCATCATTTAGCTTCCACATTACATCTTTTTCGCCACCTTGGTATGACCCATCATCTGCAAATGGGGGTTTCTCTGCACTATCTCCACCAAAAAGATAACGACCTTGCTCTTTCGTATTCGCTAAATATACAACTTGTTTTAAAATTTGATCGATTTCGGCACCGATTGCCTTTAATTCTTTTTCACCATTTGGTCCATTTAATGCTTGCACTGTTAATTGATCCGCTCTCGCTAAAGATTTCACAATACCTGACAATGTATTTTCTGTCTGACTTAGCACATTTTTAGAATCCGCTATATCTTTTTGCATTTGTTCAATATTCGCCAATGAATGTTGAATTGCAAATGATTTACTTGCCGCAAGCGGATCTTCACTCATAAGAAGATTTTTCTTCCCTGAAGTTACTTGATTTCGATGATATTGCTGTTGCACATTCAAATCCATCAACTGATTCTTTGCCCAATTTGCATTTTGAAATGTAGATACTCTCATTTCTATCTCCTCCTTATTTATTTTCGGTCAATTACTATTACCTATCGGATAATCGAGAATAAACTATCAAACACTTCATTCATCGTAGTAATAGCTTTAGAATTCGCTACGAAGTACTTTTGGAAGGCCATTAAATTAACCATTTCCTCTTCCATATTCACGCCTTCGATACTCATCTTTTCTTGCTGAATACCTTCTAATAAATCTCCATGAATACTTCGATAAGCATTCACTGCACTTTTATCAGACGCTACTCCAACTATGAATTGGTCTAATGCTTTTTTATAAGAAAGTCCCTCTTTATAATCGTCATCTGTAATTCCTGCCAGTTTATTTGCAGTTTCAGCAGATATTTTCATTTTCGAAAAATCATTCGCGAATTCTGGATTTAATTTCAACTCTTTCGCATAATCTCCAACGAAGAACTCTTTTCCCATCACTGTATTTACTTGTTTTTTCACTGAACTCATTAAGTCTTCAAGATTTTTTTTATAACTAGCAATCTGCCCTTTCGTATCGACCGCTGATTTTATCGCACCACTAGTTAAAGGAATTTCCGAACCGTAAATTTCAACAGACATTGGTTCTTTCGTTTTATTTAATTGGAGCGGATATGTATCTTGTCCATTTACAGTTAAAACACCATTCATTCTAACACTTGCGATATTAGGATTCATAGATTCATAAGATACTTCTATATTGGCATACTGAGACATCTCTGTAATGATACGATCTCGCTCGTCTAAAAGTTGATTCGGCACTTGTGTACCCGCTTGTCCAATTTTTTTATTCGCTTCTGCTAAACTAGCTGCAAGACGATTAAATTCATTGACATGCGCTTCAATATCTTCTGTCGTCTGTGCTTCTACTGAATCTAAATTTTTCGCAAGTTTATTTACCTGACTTGTAAACTTCCCAGTTTCAGAAATTAATGTATCGTAATAGTTTGATTGATCCGGATTTTTTGCAACTTCTCGAAAAGCATTAAAGAATCCATCCATTAAACTAGATAGTGAATTTTTCCCTGTCGTTCCTACCATAGACTCTACTCTTGATAAAACCGAATTTTTATAATTATAGTAAGAAAGCTGAGATAATTGATCGTTAAACTGTTTCGTCTTCACTTCATCTGTAATACGATCAACACCTAACGTTTGTACACCATAACCAATTCTCTGTTCCGGTGTATGCCCATTACTTGCTCCAACAGAACCGAAATTCACCGCTTGACGTACATATCCAGGTGTATGAATGTTAGACAAGTTTTGTTTCGTCGTTTGTAATCCCATTTGTGCCGCTAACATACCCGATAGCGGAGTATTATAATCAGATAATCTCATAATGCTTCACTTCCCCTTTACAATAGTTCGTTCATAAAGATTTGCGAATTATTGTTTCGTTCTAAGTTATATTCAGAAACAGAATCCACAATACTTTCTGTAGTTTTTAATAGTACGTTTAAGTAATATTGATTTTTCAAAAGAAGCATTTTTACATTCTCTTCTAATTCCGTTAAGTTTTTTTGTAATTTTTCCATTTTTTCAATTTCTTCCTGAGAAAAATACGAAAATAACGCACTTATGCGAAATGATTCCATTCCCTGTTCTTTACAAAACTGAACAACCATTTCTTCAAATGATCTCGACAATTGTTTTAAACCCTCAATATAATGCAATTGCTCTACTTGTAACTTTTGAACTGCATTTACATTTTTATTTTTTAAATTCTCATATATTTGTTCACCAAGCGTGTGAATGTTTTCATATGCTTTTTGAATAATAACAAGCTTTTCATATAATTGTATGTACATATAGCTTCCTTCCTTTTACAAGACTAAATTTACAATTAAACCGTGGATCTCTCCAATTTGATTTAACATTTCTAAATGTCCTGTTTTCGTATTAATTAAGTTCATAACATCTTCTAACTCATTTAATCCCATTTCCGCCTGTTTCACAATCGTCATTTTCTGTGAATATCCATAACGTGGATGACGAGACATGACATCTTTATATTGCAATACATTGTCAACGTAAAAATTCAAAAATGATTTTACTGTATTTTTGTATTCCATTACGTTATCAAGTGTTAATTCCATTTCAATTTTCTCTTTAATTTCTCCAATGTTATCGACAAATGCTTCCATTTGTTCTAGCAATTTATCTTTTTTCGGATCTGCATGCAAATTATCCGAAAATGCAAGTCCTGTCCTGACATTTGCTTCTTTCGGCATTTGAGTAGCAGGCGGTATATGCGATAAAATTGGATTATGCGAGATAGAACGCAGCATATATATCACCTTTTTATTTTTTTATTTCTTCCTAAAGTTAATCGTAAAATCTAGTTATTTATAATTATACTCTGAACACTAATATTTTGCAGTTATTTTTTATAGAAGATATGTTACAATTTAGCATGAGGTGGCACAATTCTATGAATATTTTTCTTTGTGGTTCAAATCAATTAACAGCATTAGATCAAGAAGAAATTAAAAAATTTTTAACTGACTATGCTCACAAACATAAAATTTACATATTATGTTATAAATCTATTGAAAATGAGGTACTTCGTTTTTTCGTCGAAAACGAAAGACTCGCTCAAAATTTATGCCTTTACACGCTACAACCGTTTCAAGCAGTAACAGATGAATTTCAAGAAATCGTTGATTATTTAAAAACACACGGAGCCGAGTATGTTGCTTTTGATCATCCTTCCGACTCTATTTACCGATCAGATTATATGTTTTTTGTTAAACAAATTATTGAAGATACCGATTTAGTTCTCTGTTTTTATAACGGAGACAAGCATACATCTGTCATTCCCGTTGATATTGCAAAAGAAGCTGGGATTGATGCTGTTATTTATGATTTACCAGGTTTACATGAAAAACAGATGAAAAAAAACTTTGAACAAAAAATCCGTATGATGTAAAGGGGGAGGCACAATATCGTTATTGTGCCTATTATAAATATGATAATTGAACAAGATTATGATCATTTTATCGCGAGTTTTAAACAACAATTCAATATGGATATCGCTTCATATAAACAAGATAGAATGCGTCGTAGAATTGACGCTTTTATTTCGAGAAAGGGCTTTGGGAACTACACTAGTTTTCTAAGCAATTTACGTACCGATCAAAATTTATTTTTAAGTTTTATTGATTATATTACAATTAACGTTTCAGAATTTTTTAGAAATAAAGAACGTTGGCAAACGTTAGAGACGAAAGCACTACCAAAATTACTTGAACAAAATAACGGAAAATTAAAAGTATGGAGTGCCGCTTGCGCTGCCGGTGAAGAACCATATACACTCTCTTTGATTTTATCGAAGCATCTAGCTCCATTTCGTTTTGAAATACAAGCAACAGATCTTGATTTTCACATTTTAGAAACTGCAAAACGCGGTCAATATACAGAACGTTCTTTAAAAGAATTACCTAGCGATTTGAAAGAACGCCATTTTACAAAAGAGAATGATATATATTCATTACATCAAAATATTAAGCAAAACGTCACGTTCAAACAACACGACCTGTTAATGCAGTCGTTCGATACAAATTACGATTTAATCATTTGTCGCAACGTAATGATATACTTTACTGAAGAAGCAAGGGTAAAACTGTATGAAAAGTTTAGTCGTTCTTTACGAAAAGGCGGCGTACTATTTGTTGGTAGCACAGAACAAATTTTAACACCTGAACGTTATAATCTTCAGAGATTTGATACATTCTTCTACGAAAAAATATAAAAGAGGTCGTCACAATGTAAAGTGACGACCTTTTTATATAACTCGAATTAAAATAATACAAACAACCCATATAAAGAGAAAAAGAAACGTCATTGACCATTTATGTTCTTGCATCGTTTGTTTCAACGCCTGTGATAATTGTGTCATATTCATTTCTGCGAGCGCTCTCCATACACTTACATCCCGCTCTTTAGCAGTGCGATCTGTAACGCTAATTAAAATAGTTTCGTTAGACAATTTCGTTATGTAAGCAGTAATAACCGTTACCATTAAATTTATATTTCCTTCTGACGAATCACTTTCCACTCTAGAAATGAGTGCACTTACATCTAATAACGGAATATGTACCTTTCTACCAAATGATAGTTGTACTTCTGCGAAATCATACGTTCCATCTAACAAAGAAAGTTCTTTTATATGCGCCTGCTTAACAAGCCCTTGTAAACTTCTCATTACTTGTTCAAATACTTTTTCTGTTTGCTTTCCTTCTCCAGATAGCGTGTGTAACTTTTTAAAAAGTTGTAACACTGTATCCATCTCTTTAGAAAGCATTTCTTTCACAATCTTTCCATCACCTAAACTAGCAAGTAAAATTCCGATTTCATTATTTTTCATAATGATTTTAGAATGTCCAGTAAACACTAGGTTACTACGTTTTCGTTCTTTCTGAATCTCATGTTCTGAAATAGCTGCAGGCTGTTTTAATGGTTGTAGCGTCTTATTTTCAATTGTCGTACGTTTAATTTCCATTTAAGCGCCTCCATTACGATGAAATAATTAGCCCCATTCTTTATTACTCTTTAAAACTAAAAACAATACGAATAAACCTGACATAATAGCAAACACATTAGAAGCTTGTACTCCTTGTTCGCTACTGTCTTCTTTTTTCTTTTGCGGTTCTTCTATTTGTTCTTTCTTTTTCGAAACGACTCCATTGTCATTTCTACTTTTATTCTCTTTTTGAGCCTTTCCATCACTTACTTCCTTATGATTTTCCAACGGCTCTTTTATAAAGTAAGTAATTTCTTCTTTCTCTTTCAGCGGCTCTTTTATAAAATCGTTTATTTTCTCTTCTTGCTTCGGAATTTGAACAACTGGCGGTTTTTCTTCCAGAAGTGGAATCTCTACTTTCGATTCTTCCTGCTCCTCAGTTTCTTTCTTATCTTCTAATTTATCTTCATTCTCTCGTTCTTCTACCTTTTTATCCTCTTCTGTTTGTTGCTCCAAAACAGAAACGATATACTCACTTTCTTCAACCAGTTTATTGCCGGCCGCATCTACTATCTCTACAAGTATTTCGTATGTCCCGATTGGCAACGCATCCGTTATTTCAAATACTTTTTGCCAATCCATGTCGCGCTTATTGTAATCTAATAAAAATGTAATCTCTTTATTTTCTTTCCCTTTTAATGTAACACGAACCTCTTTCACAACTGATTCTCCGTCTGTCGCCTTCACTCGCACACGTATAGAATCGCCTTGTTTCCGTTCAATTAGCTTCTCTTTCGCCTCGTCAACAGTAACTTTATGCAACTTCGGCAGTTCTTTATCTATTGTTGGCGTGTCATTATTTATACGAATAAATGGGACTTTCACTTCATTTTCTATAAGCTCTTCTTTCTCAGTTTCTTTAGAACTTTGAATGAGCTGAAGATTCCAATCACCTTGCAAATCAAAAGTTTCGACCTTGTAGTTAGCAATCCATCGCTTTGTTTCCTCTTCATACTTAAACGATAGCATTCTTTCTTGTTCATACTGATCGCCGTTTTTTGGCAAGCGCAAAATACCTTTTATACTTTGAACATTTTGCTCTTTCGGCTCTACAATAACTCGCACTTCTTCGCCAACTTTTAATTCCGACTTATTTACTGTAATAACCCCTTGATCCGTCTCTATCTTTTTTTCGACCTCTTGTTCATTTACTACTTCTTGTTGTTCCTCTTTACCTTGATTCACTTCCACTTGCTCTGGCTGCTCTTGAACTTCTTTGTTTTCTTCTTGTACATTCATTTCATTTAGTTTTTGATCTGGCTCAATTTGTTCTTCCGCCTGACTTTGTAGAGGGAAGAACAGACACACATTTATGAATAACCAGCTCATTAGAAAAAACTTTACGTTTTTCATCTACTAGCTCAAACTCCTATTTCAACGACTTATAGCGATTTCGTCACTTTTACTCCGAAAAATCCATCTACATTTACAAGTTCACCATACGCCACCAATACATCATTTACATAAATACGAATTGGCTCGTCAATATCCTCATCTAGCACAACTGCTTCATTCTCTTGTAAACTTAAAATATCTTGAATGGTTTTCACTGTGCTTCCAAATACAAATTTCACATTCATTTCTACATTTTGTAAGATGGATGTGTCCATATATACTGGTTCCATTTGTTTTACTTCTTTAAATTCAATAGGTTGTACAACAGATTCTACAATTTTTTCTTCTTCAATTTCTTCTGTAACAATCTCTTCTTCCTCTTCCATCATTGGATATAGAAGTCTTCTTACCATTTCTTTCGCTTCTGAAATCGGTAAAATTTGATACATTTTCGATTGAAGCAGGTCGCCAATTTCAAGGTTGAACGTAATTTGAACGAGTTCGTCCACTTTCATTGACTCTCCCAAATATTCCATTTCTTCTTTTAACGTTACGAATTTAACATTTGGTGGTGTCATGTCCATTTTTTCTTGAAACATTTCTGACATCGCTGTTGCAGCGTGCCCCATCATTTGGTTCATGATCTCTTTAATACCGCTCAGTTCTAATTCACTAAGTTCTTTCTCTGGATCAACTTCCCCTGTTCCCATCATCATTAAATCTACCATTGTTAAAGCGACATCTTTCGTAAATACGAATACATTCTCATTCTTTAGTCCTTCAACAAAATCAACATTTAAAATAACAAATGGGACTGGTACTCCGTCATAATGACGAACATTGATTGATTCTACATTGGGCGTACTAATTGTAACTGGCTGATTTAAAAGTGTTGACAATACTGTTGAAGCGGAACCAATTGAAATATTTGCAATTTCCCCAAGGACATCTTTCTCTTCTTGTGTTAAATGCTCTTTTTCAACTTGTTCTTCTACAATCTCAGTTTCCACTACTTCCGCTGGCTCGTCTTTTTCTTCTACTCCACCAGATAATTGCATTAATTTATTTACCATTCGTTTCGCATGTTCAACTGAAACAATTTGCACAAGTTTAGAGTTTACAAGATTATCTATCTTTAAATCAAACGATACTTTAACAATCGTTTGATTCCCATCAATCTCAGAAATTTTCTCCATTTCTTCTGATAACTTTACAACTTTAATTGTCGGCGGAGACATATCTACTGTATCTTGGAAGAATTCAGACATAGATGTAGCTGCGAATCCCATCATTTGATTCATTGCTTCTTGTACAGCACTTAGCTCTAATTCACCAAGTTCTTTTCCGTCTTCTACTTCACCTGTTCCCATCATCATTAAATCAGCAATGGATAATGCAACATCTTGCTTAAGGACAAGAAGGTTTTCCATATCTAATCCTTTTGTAAAATGAATGTTTAATACAACGTGTGGAACTTCGACGTCGCTTGAATCATATAAATCTACCAATTCTATGCGAGGAGCAGTAATACTTACTTGCCTATTTAAGATTGTTGATAATACAGTCGAAGCTGAACCAAATGATATATTTGCAATTTCGCCAAGAATATCGCATTCTTGAGGCGTTAAATGCTCATTTTCTTTTTCTAGCACAATTGTGCTCGTATCCCCTTTTGTGTGTTGCTCAGGCATTTTCTCTGCCTCCTCATTTCTGTTTTTCTATCAAATGATATAAACTCTCATTTTATTTTAACAAACTTATTATATAAAACGTTAATATGTATTTATTCCCATTTTTAGATTAGTAACGATTAACCAAAAAGCTCCCCAATTGTATACAAGTGGGGAGCTTTCCTTCATTCCTATTATAAACCTTCTGGGTTTAAAATGAGGACCACTCGTCCATCACCGAGAATTGTCGCACCAGAGAAATAATTAGAACTCTCTGCAAAGAAGTCACCTAATGACTTTAGGACTATTTCTCTTTGACCGATAATTGTGTTTACAATAAGTCCATAGCTGCGATGTGTATTACGAACAATTAACACAGGAACCATTTGACCATCATATGACGCAAACGCCTCATCTACTGTTTTCTCACCAAATACAGTACTTAAATGCTTCACTTCAATAATTTGATTACGGTAATTTAACACATCTTTTCCTTGTAAGGATTGGATGTCTTCTCTCTTAATCCGAATTGCTTCAACAATATTACCAAGAGGGAAAGCATAACGTTTATCATTCGTTTGAACAAGCATAGATTGAATAATGGACAACGTTAATGGCAGTTCAATTCTAAATGTACTACCTTTTCCTTCTTCAGAATCAATAATTAAATGTCCACCTAAACTATGGATCGTATGTTTCACTACGTCTAATCCAACGCCACGACCAGAAAGGTCTGATACAACTTCAGCTGTACTAAATCCTGGTTGGAAGATCAAATCAAATACTTCACGATCCGTTAATTTATTTGCCTCAGATTCTGTTACAACACCATTTTTAATCGCTTTTTCTAATACTTTCCCTTTATGAATTCCATTTCCATCATCCGTAATTTGAATAACGACATGATTTCCACTATGGAACGCTTCTAATTTAATTGTACCTGTCTCATTTTTACCAGCATCACGACGTTGTTCAACAGTCTCAACACCGTGATCAATTGCATTACGAATTAAATGAACGAGTGGATCACCGATTTCATCAATAACAATTTTATCAACTTCTGTGTCTTCACCTGTAATTTGTAAATCAATTTTCTTCCCTAAATCTTTCGCTAACATACGTACCATACGTGGGAAACGATTAAAGACTGTTTCAATCGGCACCATACGCATATTTAGTAGTACATTTTGAATATCTTTTGAAATATCGCCTAATCGATTTAAATGCTCAATTAATTCCTTGTTTTGAATTGCTTGTGCCAATTCATCTATACGACCACGCTCAATTACACTTTCTTCAAACATGTTCATTAATCTTTCAATTTTTTCTAATTGAACGCGTATGGAACGATTTTCCACTTTACCATTTTTCGTTTTTGCAGCGCTTTTAGCAGGTGTAGCATTAGCTGATTGCTTCGATACTTCTTTAGTTGATTCCGCATGCGTAGCCGCTTGTAAATCTTCCTGCATAGCTTCTTGTGTACCCAATTCTTTCGAGACTACTTCTTTTAATGTATGTCCTTGCTTCACTTCTACTCTCTCAATTTCAGAAACATGAAGCACTACTTGTTTTAATTCTTCTTCACTTTGATCAGTATCCATTAATACTGTGAACTCAAACCCGAAAGCATCCGCTTCAATTTCTTCAATACTTGGAACTGTTTTTTGTACATTACCTACATTTTGCAGTGCTTCAATACACATAATTGCACGTACTGCTTTTAAAATAGCATGTTGCTCAACAGTTATATGCACTTCATGCGAAACTGCATTATCATTATTTATAGGTTCTTGCTCAATATATTCCGCAGGAGTTTCTACATTGCCATTCAATAATGCTTCTAATTTCTGCTTAGTTGTAATTACATCAATATTGCCCATTCCGCCTTGTTGCACATCTGCAACCATCTTCTCTAAATTATCAATGCACTCAAAAATCACATCAATAATCTCTGCATTTACAACTATATTCCCATGACGAATTTCATCTAAAACGTTTTCCATTTTATGCGTTAAATCCGCCATTTCCGTAAATTCCATACTCGCTGACATACCTTTAAATGTATGGGCTGAGCGGAATATTTCTCCCACAACATCCATATCAGTGGGATTTTGTTCTAAAGTTAGCACATTTTCATTTAGCGATTGTAAATGTTCTTCTGATTCTTCAAAAAATATATTTAATAGATCTGTTTGCATTTTCATCCCCTACCTGTCTAACAAACATTTCATTTATGTATAACAATTTAGTGTTTTATAGCAAGAAAAAAGGGGGCCACACGCATATCCGCTATCAATGTTTAGATTCCTTGTGGCACCCCTTCTATATTAGCTGTTTGCTACTTTTGTTAAAGCTTCAATTACTCGATCCGCTTGGAACGGCTTTACAATAAAGTCTTTTGCTCCACCCTTAATTGCATCTAATACCATACCTTGTTGTCCCATTGCAGAACAAATAACAACTTTTGCACTTGAATCAATTTTAATAATTTCTTTTAACGCTTCAAGTCCGTCCATTTCTGGCATAGTAATATCTAATGTTACAATATCCGGTTGAAGTTCTTTAAACTTCTGAATTGCTTCTACTCCATTCTCTGCTTCACCAATAATTTCAAATTCAGAATTACTTTTTAATAAGTTTTTAATCATCGTTCGCATGAACATCGCATCGTCTACAACTAAAATTTTATGTGCCATTCTTTTTAATTCTCTCCTTCTATGTATAAATATATCTTAATATTTCACCTTATCATTCTCACTCATTATACAAAATAAAATGATAAAATTTAATATTTTTTTAAAAGAATTTTCGTATTTTCATTATTTTATTATTAAAATGATAATATACTATTCTTTTATGTAAATGACAACGCGACGGTTTTTCTCCCAATTTTGCGGTGAATCATTTGGTACAACTGGCTTTGTGTCTGCATATCCTACCGCAGCTAGCCTTTTATCATCCACATTATACACTTCAATTAAGTGGTGAATCATATTTGCTGCTCTTGCTGAAGACAGCTCCCAGTTAGAAGGGAATTTGTCATTATGAATAGGTCTACTATCTGTATGCCCTTCAACAACAATCGGATTTGGTACTGATTGGAAAAATCCAACTAATTGACTTATTATCTCTTTCGCTTCTGGTTTAACGTTCGCGTCACCCGTATCAAATATTAAATTATCTACTATAACGACGCTTACTCCCGTATCCTCTCGATATACATTCACTTGACTAATACCGTTATTATCTACATATGCTTTTAACTTTTTATATAATTCATCCATTCTTTTTTTCGAGACCATTTTTTCATCATTTTTTTCATGTGAAATATCTGGTATTGTATTTTCCATTACTTTTGCATCTACTTGCTCCACGTCACTAAACTTTTCAAGCATCTTTGAGAATTTTACTGCATCCTGCTTTGATGTAGCAACTAGTAATACAAAGAAAGTTAATAATAACATCGTTAAATCTGTAAAAGTCGTCATCCAACGAGGCGATCCCTTTTGCGGTCGTTTCATCATCACCATACCACTCCTTGAAATATTAGGCTGCTCGTTTTACTTTTTTTATCTTTGTTTCGTATACATATGTATCGAGTTTCAACTTTAATTTAGAAGGAATTTGACCGCGATATAATTCTGAAATCGCTTCAATAACAAACTTCTTCTCTGTATATAAATCTTCAATACCACGATACACCTTTTCAGCAAGAGGGATTGCAATCATATTTGCAAGTACTGACCCATACAATGTCGTTAACATCGCAACTGCCATCCCTGTACCAATCTGCGATGTGTCTTGCAAGTTTTGAAGCATAATGATAAGACCGATTAAAGTTCCTATCATGCCCCAAGCTGGAGCGAAATCGCCAATTTTATCTAATAATGCTGCCCCTTTTCTTAACTCATACACTTCCGTTTCAACATCTTTCATTAACACTTCTTTTAATTCATCTTCATCGTAACCACTTAACATTAATCGAATTCCTTTTTGAATAAAAGGATTGTCTACTTGCTCTCCATCAACTTCTAAAGAAAGTAGGCCGTGTTTTTTAGACTTTTTCGAAAAATCGACAAACAAATCCGTTAACTGTTCTAAATCTTCTTCTTTTCTATGTAAAACAGTAAAAATACTTTTCGTATATTTTTTTATTTCTCCAAATCGATATGCCACAACAATTGTCGCAGTTGTTCCCCCTATTACAATTAAAATAGATGAAACATCTAAAAAGTTTTTAAAAGCTTTTACTCCGCCGCCGCCAATCATAATTGCTGCTATTACAATAGCAAAACCTACTATTATGCCCACTGGGCTAGAAATATCAAACTTCCTTTTTTTTCTTTCTGGTCTAGCAAACACTTGATTTTCATCTCCCATATTCCGGACCTTCCCTTTTCATTTTTATAAAACATTTTTTTATTTTAATAATGCGTTTTCACATATAATGTTTATTATACGCTTATCATCTATTTATCGCAATATACTCATAAAATTGACACATTTCATTTCCATATTAGAATTATAGTATGGAAATATGAGGAGGATCACGATGGAACATAACATTTTACAAGTCATTGCACTAGCAGAAAAACTAAAATACGAAATGCGACATAGCTGGCTTTCTAACGGGCGTCAAGAAAGTGTTGCTGAACATACGTGGCGCATGTCTCTAATGGCCATTTTAGTTGAGCCTTATTTAGATCAAAAAGTAAATATTGAAAAATTACTTAAAATGGTTATTATTCACGACCTAGTCGAGGCAGAAGCTGGTGATATTCCTGCTTTTGATACAATGAATAGTCATGAATTACAATTACAAAAACAAAAAAATGAGCAAGAAGCCATTTTAAATATTAAACGAACATTAAAAGGTTCTCTCGGTGAGGAATTATATGATTTATGGATGGAGTTTGAAGCGAAAGAAACGTACGAAGCAAAAGTTGCCAACGCACTTGATAAGCTTGAGGTGAAAATTCAGCATAACGAAGCTGATATTGATACGTGGCTACCAATTGAGCATAAAATGACATTCCAAGTGGCAAAGCATACAAACTTTGATTCTTTCCTATCTAAATTACAAAAAATGATTGAACAAGATGGCGAAAAGAAATTACTAGCTGCCGGCATTGACGTGGAAGCTTGCAAACGATAATGAAAAGACACTCAAATTGAGTGTCTTATTTCATTATCGTTGATACAGCCTGCTTGTAAATCAGTTGTTGTTTTCCATCAACTAACATTAAAACGGTAAATTTGTCTATCGCAACAATTTCTCCTACTATTCTAACGCCACTCTTTAAAAAAACTGTAACAATACCTTTTTCTTCTTTTATTTGTTTATATAACTCTTCTTGTAAATGTTCCAAATAATTTTCTCTCCTTTTTCGCAAAATATCCTAATATAAAAAACTACAAATTATTTATGTAATTTATCTTTTACATTCATAAACTTATTAATAAGTATATCTAAATCTCGGCTAAATAACAAAACTTTATCATGATCCAATCCGTGTCTAGCAACAAGTTGGATTAGCTCTTTCTTTTTGTTTTCTATTTTATTGTGTAATTTTCCCATCTCCATCTCTTTACTAAAACTCCCTTTTCCCATAATATTACTTGTAAAATTATAGTACAAATCCTCTCATAAAAAAATATAAAAATGGTTTTTTTTACAATTTTTATATTTTTTTATGAACAAATCGCAAAATATATAACGATTTCTTCACATACCCCTAGCACAATATACAATTAAAATAACCATACAGGCGTTTGTCTAATTACAAAAGAGACTGGCTCCTTTTCCACACAAAAAACATACTGTATATAGTAGTCCATGAATTATATAGATTAACTTACTCAAAAGGAGGAAAACATATGAGCTATGGTGGAAGTTGCGCTGGTTTCGGCGGTGGATTTGCTTTGCTTATCGTACTATTCATCCTTCTAATCATCATCGGTTGTAGCTGCTGGGGTGGCGGCGGATACGGATACTAATATATCCTATCCTTAACAAATGAACGAAAAACTATACGAAAGCAGCTCATATTTGAGCTGTTTTTTCATACTTTCGTATGAAGTGATATCCCTCTATTTTGTGATTTCAACTAATAAAAAAAAGTTTACTATGAAATAAGAAATATTTTACTAAGGAGGATTACAATGATTAAAGGTCTTTACGAAGCACATTTACCTGTCAGTAACTTAGAGATATCAATATCTTTTTATAAATCACTTGGACTGAAATTATATAAAAGAGGAGATGATATTGCTTTCTTTTGGATTAAAGAAAACGAAAGTTGGCTCGGTCTTTGGGAAGGCACAGAATACAAAGTTAATTATCATCCATCTTTACGACACATCGCCTTTCAAGTAAGCTTACATGATTTAGAAAATGCGATTCATTGGCTAAATCAAAAAGGCATTTCAGCACGAAAAGATTTTGGAATGGAACCAATTGAACCGATTGTTTTTCCAGAATTAGCACATGCCGCCGTATACTTTAATGATCCTGACGGAAATAGTTTAGAATTGATCGCACAATTACCTGTTGGACTTCCTACAGCGGAGAAAGTGTATTTAAGCGAGTGGAAAAAACAAGTTCAAGCATCATCATTACATAAAGATTAAATTTTATGTCAGTTTCTTATTCCACACTTCTAAAAACAAATAAAAACTTCAATAAATTATTTTACGGGCAAACGTTAAGTGTACTTGGAGATTGGTTTCATACTGTAGCTTTAGTAACATTCGTCTATAGCATGACGGAATCTCCGTTTATGATCGCACTAACTTTTATAAGTAAAGGTTTACCTCAACTTCTACTTAGTCCTTTCTCCGCAAATTATTGGTAGCCTATTAGCTATATGCTGTATTTTTGTTAGTTTTATATGGCTTTACCTATTTTATCGCGGGAAACTGAGTGAAGAATCTACTATCACTTAATAGCATGTTTATATACATGCTATTTTTCTTTATGTCGAAATATAAAGGAAAAAGGCGATTTATTTCCCTTACGTTCTAATTTTTTAGAATGTACAATAAATTTAGATTACAAGAAAGGAGATGTCATAATGTTTGACGATAGACTTACTATTTCAGCTGAGCAGCAGAAGCTCATTTCTAATGCAACTCGCATTCAAATTCTTCACCTTTTAAAAGACGAGGCACTCACTGCAAAACAAGTAGCTACTAAACTAAATAAATCTGCTGGTAGCGTACATTATCACGTTCAAATTTTATATGATGGAGGGTTACTTGAATTAGTAGACACGAAAGAAAAACGAGGAATTATTGAAAAATATTACAAGGCAAAATCTGCTCATTTCTATATTGAAGAAAGCGGCACAGAAGGAACGAATACAGGCAGTCATATTGTATCTCATTTATTTTTAACTCCAGAGGAATTACAACAACTTACATGGGAAGTTACACAAGTTTTATTACGCTGGGAAAACAAAACCGCTCGTCAATCAAACTCCGAAGAGGAATACGCTATTTCCTGCAGGATTAAAAAACAATGAAAGAAAGGTCCAACTGCTTATGAAAAATAAATTTTTATTATTGTCGGGAACAGGAATTTCTCGTTTAGGTGATTTTATGTATCTCATCGCCCTAAACGTAATGGTGTTATATAGTACAAACTCCCCTGCTGCTGTAGCAGGATTATGGATTGTAGGTCCAATTGCCACCGTTGTTACAAAAATATGGTCTGGTAGTATAGTAGATCGATTAAACAAACGGTCCATTATGCTCATCACAGATATAATTCGGGCAGCTCTTATTGGCTGTATTCCACTATTTGATTCTATTTGGGCCATTTATATTTTTATCTTTTTAACTCGCATCGCTACATCATTTTTCGATCCAGCTTCATTCACTTATAAAACGATGCTCATACGAGCTGAAGAACGCGCTCAATTTAACGCTTGGAATAGCTTATATACAAACGGGGCTTTCATTATCGGTCCAGCCCTTGCTGGAATACTTCTCACCACGTACTCAGCATCCTTTGTGATTTACTGCAACTCACTTTCCTTTCTACTTTCTACCATTCTCATTTACTTCTTGCCAAACATTACACTACAAACAAAACAAAACGAAGAAGTTGCAAATACTTTCGTACAAACATTACGAAGTGATTGGAAACAAGTTTTTTCATTCGCTCGAACTGAAAGTTACATTATTCTCATATTCGTTTTATTTCAAGCTACTATGCTTGTCTCTATGGCACTCGATTCACAAGAGGTTGTTTTCACAAAACAAGTACTGTTTTTATCCAATATAGAATATAGCATGCTTGTTAGTATAACTGGTGCTGCTTACGTTTTCGGTTCATTTCTTGTTTCTCTCTTTGCTAAACGATTACCAATTCAACATTGTATCGGATTAGGTATGATTTTCACAGCAATAGGCTATGTAATTTTCGCCTTTTCAAATTCATTTATAGTTGCAGCGAGTGGTTTCATTTTACTTGGCATTTCTTCATCATTTGCTGGTACTGGCTTTATAACATTTTATCAAAATAACATCCCTGTACATATGATAGGTCGTATTGATAGCGTATTTGATTCCATAAAAAATTTCATCCAAATCTTTTTCATTTTAGCAATTGGGGCATCCGCACAATTTCTTTCCGTTCAAATCACTGTAATAACCAGCTCATTACTTATTCTTTTCCTTTCCTGTTTATTAGCAATCCGTGTAATGACGCCTTCACGAGAAAAATATTTTAAAGCTACAGGGTCATCATTGGAATATTAAATGCGAGAAAAAAGCGGCTATTTAGCCGCTTTTTTCCCGTTTTAAAGGACAGTAAGCCCCACTGATTAAAGTTTCACTTTATGTTAAAATATGTATTGGAACTAATTATATAGGAGGACTATTTTGGAGATTATATTCACTTTCATATGTATTATATTAGTAGCTTCTATTTTACAAACAAGTACAGGTTTTGGCTTTTCTATTATGGCAACACCTTTCTTACTCATGTTATTTCTACCACAAGAAGCTATACAAATAAATATCATTTTATCATTAATTATTTCCATATCGCTCATTTGGAAAATAAAAACAGACATTGATTTTATTCTACTGAAAAGATTAATTTTCGGAAGTATAGTTGGTGTTCCTTTTGGAATATTAATTTTCATTTCCATTAACATCAACACATTTAAATTAGCAATTAGCATCCTACTTTTACTATTAACGTTGATGCTAATATGCAACGTTAAGATTCAATCAACAAAATCTAGAGATTTCATAGTTGGTGGATTATCTGGTCTATTAACGACAAGTATCGGTATGCCAGGACCTCCCCTGTTACTTTATTTTACAGGAACTGATACAAAAAAAGAGAAGTTACGAGCAACTACTTTAGCTTTTTATCTATTTATATATTTCATTAGTCTACTAACTCAAATACTCTTTACTGGCACAAACAAAACAATTTGGCAATCAAGTTTTTATGCAATCCCAATTGTTTTTTTAGGTTTGTATATAGGTCAAATTATTTTCAAATGGCTTAATCAACGGATTTTTAAAATATTTACGTACATCCTTTTGAGTTGCACGGGTATGTATCTTCTTATTGAGAGTTTGCATTTATTATAAGTAAACTCTTCAAGACAATAGATGCTTTAAATTGTACAAAAACTCATAGATTTAAACGATAAAAAGCGGCTATTATGCCGCTTTTTATATTCACTTATACTAACGTTTCATCACAAACCTCTGTTACATTTTTAAAGTATTGCAAGTTCTCCTTCACTTCAGCTTCGTTAAATAAATTGAGCTGCTTCATTATTTCAGCAGCAAATTCCACGTACGCAGATCCTACCGCGGTTATGATTTTCCCATCAACGGTTACATCTTTATTTTGTTTATATTCCCATTCATGTAAATGCGCTAATTGTTTTTCATCTGGTGTTAATGATGTTGAGAATTTCTTCTTATTAAGTACTCCTGCTGCATGTAGTAATGATGTCCCTGCACAAATACCTGCTATCCATTTATTTTGCTTATGTAATTCATTCACGATCGATAACAATTGTTCATTTTCTAAATGATCAAAAATATGTCCTCCTGGCACAATAAACACTTCATAGTCTGCTACTTCAACATGCTCAATAGAGACATGTGGTTGACATAAAAAACCGCCTTCTCCTGTAACTGTTTTTCCGTCTATTGTTGCTGTTATTATTTCAAATTCCTTACTTATCAAAAATAAACTCGCTATATTCACTTCAAATTCTGCAAATCCATCGAATAAAAAGATTAAAGCTTTTTTCATATTATCTCCTCCTTCTATACTTATTCGAAAACAATCATATTTCTCCTCCAAAAAAGGCAGACCTACATGAAGGTCTGCCTTTTTATTCATTTCTTATTAAGTCCTTTTTCACTTAAAAACTCTTTCATATGCATTCTTTTTTCTTTAGCCATAAACGAACTCATTGATTCTGTCCATGTTACGTTTTTCTTGTTTGCTGATCTTTCTTTGTAATACGAACTCATCGTTTCATCGTATTCGTTTAGTAATTCATCATATTTCTTTTCATCATACCCATTTTCATGTAGAATTGCCGCTACTGGTAAACGTGGTTTCACTCCATGATTTTCATCTGGTACACCAACTGTCATTCCGAATATAGGATATACTTTATCTGGTAAATGAAGCAATTCACTTACTTCTCTCGGGTTATTACGAATACCACCAATATAACAAATACCGTATCCTAACGATTCTGCTGCTAACGCTAAGTTTTGCGCGAACAGTGAAGCATCTACCGTCGCAACGATAAAGTCTTCTACTCCTTCATGCTTAATCTCTGTACCATGCTGTTCACACGCCATTTCAAGTCGTTTTAAATCTGCACAACAAACAAAGAATGCTGCGCAGTCTTTCACGTGACGATTTCCGGATAGCTCTGCTAGTTTAACCTTTAAGTCTTGATCTGTTACATATATAACAGAATACGCCTGTACAAAATGCGAGGAAGCAGCATGCTGCGCAGCTTGCACCATTCTTTCTATTACATCTTTCGGAATTGATTCTTCTTTATATTTACGAACTGAAACGTGTTGCTCCATTGTATGTATGATCTCATTCATGAAAAACACTCCTTTTTTCTCTTCATAATGAAAAATTAACATATCTTTTCCAATATTCACAACTTATAAGCACAAAAAGAGCAATTCTTTTTGAATTGCTCTTTTTAAAACGTCTATCAATACGGTGCATGAAATTATATCGACGATTATTTAAATATATCAGCGATTTTTCAGATATATCGACGATTCGACAAGGGATATCGACTTACCGACAAATAACGACAAATTCACTCCGAATTATTCCTTATCTTATTACGCTGTTTTCAAAACTTTAACACCTTTTACGATATTCCAAATGAAGTAATAAACCCCTACAAGAATGAATACTGCATATGTGATCATAATCCCAATTCCAGCACCATCAGATTGATTGAAACTTAAACCATATATGCCTGATACTGCTAATCCACCAAATAAAACCGCATACGGGAAAACATGTGACCAAAATGCTTTTTTCGCGTGATATTTCACTTCATCCTCCGCAATGAAGTACACGATAATTGGCAGTAAAAATGGTGCAAAAAAGATACTAAAGTAACATAGTGAAGATAATATATTATTTCCTTTCATCCGATTCACCTCTAAATAGTTTTTGTTATCTTCATTATGTCAGGAATGCATTGTAGAAACTATCGCTTTACCTTTCAGGAACATGACATTTTTGTAAGATTTTCCGCAAAACAATCCCGCCTGGACTTCCAGACGGGATTATTTTTCTCTATATTCGATTCATAAACCAATATTGCGTAATAGCAAAATACTCTCGTATATTCGATGGAATAACAATTCGCTTCGGCGTTTCGGCCGGAAGACCTTCTAATTGTAAACCTTGCTTTGCTGCTATTTTTTTCGCTCTAAACATATGGAAATCGTTTGTTACGATCATCCCTTTTTTCATATTGTCCGGAATTAAAGGTTTTGAGAATGTAATATTTTCATCTGTACTCGTTGACTTATCTTCCATTATTATGCGGTCTTCTGCAATTTTTAGTTTCATTAATCCATTTTTCATTGCTAATGCTTCTGAAATATCTTCTCCTTTTCCTTTCCCTCCAGACACGATAGCAATTGTTTTCTCATGTGATTGTAAATACTCAGCAGCTTTATCAATACGATATTGCAAGGAGTATGATGGTTTCGTCCCGTTTACTTTCGAGCCTAATACAATTATATAATCAGCATCATAGGCCGCATTCATTTGCCCATGCTTATAAATGTTATATTGTAAAAATCCCGCATAAACAGCGCAAACCATTATAATCCCTATCATATACTTAATTATTTTCTTCTTTTTCATATCCATATTCTCCTATGTTCTTTGCTTCTTTCATGATAATATCCATTTATTTGTTTGTATACAGACAAATTCCAATTCAGTCTAATTTATCCTCTGGAAAGTAATATTTATATTTCTTTCGGGAACAGTAAGTACAACTTTGCACGAAGGAGTGTCTCTATTGCTTCTCTTTTTATGTAACGTATCGTTCTTTTTTATCTTATTTTTACTATCACTTAAAATGCTCGGTAAATCAGCTTTAGCACAACTAACTCCTCATGATTTTGGTGCTATTATCTTTTTATCTTATTTAGCTTTTCAGGCCATACCAGTCTCTGGTGCTTTGCAAGCTTTTCTCGGTATGGTCGTTATTACATGTTTGCATTTGCTTCTTACAAAATTAAGCTTACTAAACAAACTAAATCGTTTCATTCTCGGACATCCTATCATTTTAATTAAACATGGTGATATTATTTTTGAGAACTTACAAAAAAGTAGATATCCAATCGCTGAACTTCTTTCTAACCTTCGCGTCGCGGGATACCCAAGTGTTCACGAAATTGAATACGCTATTTTAGAAGCAAACGGAGCCATTAGTATTTTACCAAAGCGTGAGCTTGTACCATTAACTCCAAAAGATTTGAACATAGATGTTACGTATGCCGGATTACCAATTGCCCTTATCGTTGATTCGCAAATTCAATACGATAACTTAAAGTTAATTCATAAGGACGAAAAATGGTTATATAAAGAATTAAAAGAAAAGGGCATCACTAATATTAAAAGCGTTGCTTTCGCGTCTGTTCAAGAAACAGATGGATCTTTTGCGATTAGTTTAAAAGAGTAAAAAATCCCCTTACTTACTCAAGGGGATTTTCTTCATTATATCGCTTCTTTCTCTCCCGCCATATTTAATGGAACAGGATGTTTCATACGATTCATCGTAAATACAATAATCGCTGTCAATACTTCAGCTACTGGCATAACGAGCCAAATTCCGTTTATCCCAAATAATTTTGGCATAATCCATAATAATGGAATAATAAATAGTAACCCTCGGCTCATTATAATCAGCACTGATTTTGTCGTTTGTCGCACGGATTGGAAGTACTCTCCATACACAATGTTATAGCCTAAAAATACATATTGGATAAAGAACAAGCTAATACCCGTTAATGTTAACTCCAATAACTCTGGAGATTGGACATCAAAGAGACCAATAATATATTTCCCGAAGAATAATCCGACAATTATTGCTACGCCCCCAAGTACTACCGCAATTTTTACAGCAAACTGCAATCCTTCACGTAATCTTTCTGCTAAATTTGCACCGTAATGGAAACTAGCGATTGGCTGTAACGCTGCTCCAACGCCGAAGAATAATAGTAATGTCATCGCATGAATACTATTCACCATCGCATAAGAAGCGACTCCTACTTCTCCTGCATATTGAACGAATGTAATATTAAAACCAATCGTAACAATCGCTACTGTACTTTCTGCTGTAAAGCTCGGGAAACCTATGATCATAATTTGTTTAACTGTATCCCATTCAAAATGGAATTTCGTCCATTTTAAAATACTACTTTTTCTAAAGAAGTGTGTTAATAATACAAGGAAACCAATCGCTGCTGAAAGAATAGTCGCTGAAGCCGCACCTGTTATGCCCCATCCAAAGATGAAAATAAAGATATAGTCAAACACTATATTTAATACAGCCGTTACAACTAGCCCTGCCATTGCTAAATTAGGATTTCCATCATTTCGTATAAATGTACTTAAAATATTTTCTAAAACGTATATCATTCCAAATGTTAATAACACGTGTAAATAGTCTAACGCATACGGTAAAATCACTTCGTTTGCACCGAATAAGTATGCTAAATCTTCTATTCTCCATAAGCAAATCGCTGCTAACACACCTACGATAATTACTGCTACCGTCATGGATTGAGTAAAAATAGATCTTGCCCTATCTAATTTATTTTCACCTAGTGCAATGGAATATAACGTTGCCCCGCCCATTCCAATCCATAATGAAATAGAGAAGAAAATTGAAAACGCTGGAATAGCCACGTTTACTCCTGCTAATCCGTTTGCTCCAACTCCCCTACTAATCATAACCGCATCAATCACAATATTAACTGACATTAACACCATTCCTAGAACGGCTGGTATTAAATAAGAAATAAATAAACTTTTTATCGGTTTTTCTCTTAACTTTTCTGTTGTTTCCATCATATAAATGCTCCTTTTTCAATGCTCTGTTCACAGTTTAAACCTTCAAGTTACTTGAAGGTCAATAGAGAATTAAAAAATAGGTAACTTAATTATCATGTTTGGAGCCAATTTGTAATGATACGCGTCCTACAACTTATTGCTTTGTTTTTTCATTATAGGAATTTGAATTTCTGTTACTTGCTCCTCTGGATTGTCTGTTACAGACCAATCAATTAATGCAATCTCAATCGCATCTCCACTTACTTCGTATCCTTCTTGATTAATATATTTCATTAACTTCTTATATGTTTCATCCGTTTCTTCATATGGTCCATGATGATATACACAGGCAAACATGCCTTCTTTAATTTCATCTGAACTATGTATTTGAAAAGGCATGTAATCCAAAAGAATAAAAACACTGCTATATGCTTGAAACTCATTTTGCATTAATCCTTTTTTCGCAACTGTTACACCGATATCTCCAGAAAATAAGCTATCATCCATTTGTTTCATATTTTTTTGCAACGAATGAATATAGTACTCAAACATATCATCCGTCGTATTCGGGGCAACCGCAATTGCTGTAATTTTTCGCTGCGGGATCTCTTTAATTACCATTTGTTCAGCTTTTGCTTTTGTCGCTTCCTTAATTAAATGAATTTTATGTTCCATTTTCGCCAAAGCATACTCAATTTCTCTTTGTTTTTTCAACATCATTTCTTGTTGTTTTTCCAGTAAATTGAGTGCGTATGCCGGATTTCTTTCATCAATATATTTCTTAATTTCCTTTAATGGAATATTTAATTGGCGTAAAAATTTAATCGTATCTAATAGTGAAAATTGATCGATCGTATAATAGCGATAATTTGTTTGCGGGTCCACAATGGACGGATGAAAAATCCCCTTTTCATCATAATAGCGTAAAGTAGATTCCGCTATATTTTGCATTTTTGCCATTTCTCCAATTGTAAAACGTTTATTTAATAACATATACCCTTCTCCAATTCATAAAAAATGTAGCCTTATTTCTTCTTATTATATAGTGATTCCGATACGATAAACTTAACTAAATCTATACAATTCAATCAAATTTACACAAGTTAGTGCTTCATCGTGTTCTCGCAGCCCCAAAGGGACGAGGGGTATAACACTCCACACGAGGCAGTATCGTTACCTCCTATTATCAAGCATTTATTTTACCCATCTTGATAAATTT
>NZ_LOBC01000051.1 GCF_001583695.1 Bacillus wiedmannii
ACATATTAGGGGATATTGAGATGAATATGAAAAGAAATAGATTATTATATGCATTGTTTACTATAGTTGTAATTATTTTAGGTCTATGTTCCAGAAAATTTGCATTTACGTTACCTCATCTATTAAATGACTACTTAGGAGATGCTTTATGGGCATGTATGATTTTTACTGGATTCGGATTTTTATTTCCTAAAATGGAAACGAAGAAATTGGCTTTTATAAGTTTGCTGTTTTGTTACGGGATTGAATTGAGCCAATTGTACCATGCCGAATGGATAGATAGCATTCGTGCAACAACCTTAGGTGGACTCGTATTAGGTTACGGATTTTTGTGGAGTGATTTAGTTGCTTATACAATTGGTGTTGGGATTGGAATGTTTTGTGAGTTTATGTTACGGAAGAAATAAAAGATGTAAGAAGGGGTATTTATGAAAAAAATAATATTAATAGGTTCTGGTGGTTCAGGAAAATCTACATTAGCAAAACAGTTAGGGAATAAATTAAATATTAAAGTACATCATCTTGATGCGTTATTTTGGAAACCGAATTGGGAAGGTGTACCGAAAGAGGAGCAAAGAACGGTTCAAAATGAATTAGTTAAAGGGGAAAATTGGATTATTGATGGGAATTATGGCGGGACAATGGACATAAGAATTAACGCAGCTGATACAATTATCTTTCTTGATATTCATAGAACAATATGTGTTTATCGTGCTTTTAAAAGGGTTGTACAATATCGGAATAAAACAAGACCGGATATGGGTGCTGGATGTGAAGAAAGGTTTGATTTGCAATTTTTCAAATGGATATGGCAATATCCTAAAACGAAACGACCTTCAATTTTAAAGAGGCTAAATCAATTGAGTAAAGATAAAGAAGTTATTATTTTAAAATCCTCAAATGAAGTAAGACTATTTTTAGAGAAGTACGATACCATAAATAGTTAGATTATAAAAAGAAGTAAAATGGGGGGATAGGATTGAATAGATTCATTGGCCCGGTTGATTCTAATATGGTGAAAATTCCAGAAGGAAAAGTAGTATTAAGAGATGATCGAATTAAAAAAGAATGGCAAGTCCAAGTTAAACCATTTCTTCTAGCAAAGTACGTTGTAACGATGGAATTATATGATGCGATTGCGAATAATAAACCAAATTTATTCAAAGATAAAAATAAACCAGTTGTAAATATTTCATGGAATGATGCCATTATATTTTGTAATTTACTTTCCAAAAAAGCGGGATTAAAAGAATATTATTCTATTAGTGAAGATGGTCTAATTGTTAGTTGTAATTTAGATTCAAATGGCTACCGATTACCTTTTGAAGCAGAGTGGCAATATGCGTGTAAGGCAGGAACTACGGGATACATATATGGAGAACTGAAAGAGATTGCTTGGTATAATGAAAATTCAGATGGACGTATTCATGAAATCGGTAAAAAAAAGCCGAATGCATGGGGTTTGTATGATATGTTAGGAAACGTTTGGGAATGGTGCTTTGATTTGTATGATGAAAAGGTATATGGATCGTACCGAATTTTCCGAGGTGGTAGCTGGGCTGAAGCAGCTAGAGGTTGCGGTGCGACTTGTCGTCGCCGTAGTCATCCTACATTTCATATAGATGACCTTGGGTTTAGGCTTGCTAGGTCCATTTAGAAGAATAAGACAAAATACCTATAATTCTAATGACAACTTAGAAAAAGATTTAAATTAAGGAGTGTTTTAAGTGGCACGTGTTTTATTCGTTAATACTGGATCAGAAGGACATATAAATCCAACATTGCAAGTTGTAGAAGAATTAGTTTCACGCGGGGAAGAGGTAGTTTATTTTTCAATTGAATCTTTTAGAGATCGTATTGAAAAGACAGGTGCTACTGTACGAACAATTGACGAGCAAAAGTTTTTAAAAGCTTTTCTTTCTGGTGGTCGAAATTATTTATCAGAGAGAATAAATGGTCTTTTACATACGGCAGATGTTATTATACCAAATGTTCTTGAACAAATTGAAGGGGAACATTTTGATTACATCATTCATGATTCAATGTTTGGTTGTGGACATATAATTGCTCAAATTCTAAAGCTTCCAGCAATAAATTCCTGTACATCGTTTGCACAGGATGAAAAATCATTTGAACAAATGTTAGACCACTTGTCTAAAGATATCCCCGTGGAAGTTCAGGATAAGATACATAATGATTTTGAAAGCTTAACGAAGGGAATTGCAGAAAAATATGGTGTTGAAATAAACTCACAGTATGAAGTTTTCTGTAATCCAGCGCCACTTACTATTGTGTATACAATAAAGGAATTCCAACCTTTTGGAGATATGTTTGATGAAACATTTAAATTTGTAGGTCCATCCATCTCTACACAAATAAAAAATAAAGAGTTTGATATTACTACACTTGAAGAAAAAAGCCCGATTTACATTTCATTAGGTACTGTTTTCAATGAAGCGCTTGATTTTTATAAACTTTGTATGAAGGCGTTCGAGAATAGTGATCATACAATTGTGATGTCTATTGGTAATAAAACGAAAATAAGTGATTTAGGTAATATTCCTAAAAACTTCATTGTGAAAAACTATGTACCACAAACGAAACTACTCGCATATGCAAAGCTATTTATTACACATGGCGGAATGAACAGTACACATGAAGGATTATATAACGGGATTCCACTCATTGTAATTCCGCAAAGTGCAGATCAACCAGTAATCGCAAAGCAAGTGGAGAATCTCGGAGCTGGGATTAAGTTGTCTATGAAGGAATTAACTGAGGAACAACTACGTGAAAGTGTAGAATTCGTATTAAATAATCCTTCATTTAAAGAAGCAGCTTTGAATTTGAAGGAGTCTTTCCGAAAAGCAGGTGGATATAAGCAAGCTGTTGATGAAATTACTACATTTGCAGGCCAGTAATAATTAGAAAATTATACATGAGAAGAGTGTCTATATGAAAGGATATAGGCACTCTTCTGTTATATGAAGCGAAGAATCGATTGTTTTGAAAGGTTAAATATCTGCATTATAAATTTAGGCGATAGTTTTACGTGTTAGTAATGCTTTCACAGTTTCTGCGCAACTTCTGCACATATTTTAGTGATTTCTATGTCATGATATATTCATTAAGTGAAATATTTCACAAGAAACGAAATATATTCTCACTATGGTGTATGAATAAATAACACATACATCGATACAAGATTGTCTCTTGTTATTCTTTTACATCGAAGCCCACATTACACTACAAAGTATAACAAGAAGGGGACAGGAACATGAATAATCGATTTTTAAAACAACTACAAAACATGAAAATGAACAAAAAAAGTCTAGGAGCTGTTGCATTAACAGCCGGAATTATTGGCACGACACTTATTCCTCAAAACGCATACGCGCATGGTTTTGTTGAAAAGCCTGGTAGTCGATCTGCTTAATGTAGTCCAACTTATGGTGCACTAAATGTAAACTGCGGAAGTGTTATGTATGAACCACAAAGCTTAGAAGCACCAAAAGGATTCCCGCAAGGTGGCCCACTTGATGGACAAATCGCTTCTGCAGGTGGAAAATTTGGTGGTATTTTAGATCAACAAACTGCAAATCGTTGGTTTAAAAATACAATCACAGGCGGGGAAAATTCTTTTACTTGGAAGTATACAGCACCGCACTTAACGAGCAAATGGCATTACTATATTACAAAAAAAGGATGGAATCCAAATAAAGCGCTCACAAGAGCAGATTTTGAACCAATTGGAACTGTACAACATGATGGTTCTGCAGCCTCAAATCATTTAACTCACAAAATTAATGTACCTACTGATAGAAGTGGATACCATGTGATTTTAGCAGTATGGGATGTAGCTGATACAGCAAATGCATTCTATAATGTAATCGATGTTAATCTTATCAATGATGTGAAACCAGATATAGAAGCTCCAAGTAGTCCAAATGGAATTCAGACACAAAACGTAACAGCGAATAGTATAGAACTAACGTGGAACGCTTCTACGGATAATATAGGGGTAAAAGGGTATCAAATCTTCCGTAACGGAGTGATGATTGATACAGTACCAGGAACTCATTTTATTGATAAAAAATTACAACCAAGTACAGAATACTCTTATACTGTAAAAGCAATTGACGTAGCTGGAAATGTCTCGAAAGAAAGTGCAGCGCTTTCAGTAAAAACAAAAGTTGAGGCTCCTGATACAGAAGCACCAACACAACCAAAAGGATTACATAGTATGGGAACGACAGCATCAAGTGTAGATTTAATGTGGAGTCCATCTGACGATAATATTGGTGTAGACCGTTATGATATTTATAGAGAAACAGAAGGATCAATGAAAAAGATTGCAACATCTAATACGACTTCTTATATGGATAAAAATTTACTCTCTAATACTACTTATAAATATGTAGTGAAAGCTGTTGATGTAGTTGGAAATGAATCTGTACAGAGTGATATATTCACAATTACTACAAAAACTGAAAGCGCTTCATATGAAGGTTGGGATGCAAAGAAAGCATATGAAAAGGGAGATAGAGTTCTACACGAAGGAAAAGTATATGAAGCAGTCCAGAGCTATCAAGGAAATGGGGATCCAAACTGGATTTATGCCTTATCATTATGGAAAACAGTGTAAGCTTTACCTAGGTATGAACTAAGAGATGATGGGCTTTGATGCAAAAGGAAATTTTGAGAATTCACTTTTCTGTTTATAAAAAAGACGACGTTGAATACGTCGTCTTTTTTTCTAAATTTTACTTTCCTTCATTAAATGATGATAAGTCCCGTAATTAAACTAAAGTGTTATTTTCATAAAATAACGGGGAAAGGAGAGATTTAAAGAAAAATCATAGTGTATGATTCTAAAATGTTTTTGAAAATGTATGGAGCGAAATAAAAAGAACCCTGTATAAAACGGTTTCTTTTGCTGCGTTAATCTATTAATTACAATCTTGATAATATTCATCACATGAATCCTTATTATCGTTACAGCAAATACAAAATGTTTTTTGCACAAATAAACTAACTATACTAGTAGGACCTTCCTGTTTGGTAAAAGTAAGACTTTGAAAATCTTTAACTTGAAATATTTTTGTTTGAACAGGTTGTAATGTTGCAGTAATTGGGCGGCTAGATTTTCTTGTTAGAATAGTTACTTGAACGGGTGCACTCATCCCGACAACGAATAACTGAATTAATGTTTTATTATGATTGTTTGTGAAATCCTCAAATACAGTTTGTGGCGCGGTGGTTTCAAGGAAAATAGATAAAGGTATATTTCCATTTGCATTTTCTGCAGAACCAGTTATCGTATGAGTTTCAATAAAACAGTTATTTTTTTGATCGTTCGAATGCGATTGATTTTTATAATATTTTTTACCATCTTTATAAAAATAATTAGCCATAAATATTTTGCTCTCCTTTCTTTGGAATATTAATATATATT
>NZ_LOBC01000052.1 GCF_001583695.1 Bacillus wiedmannii
TAACTTATTATTATCACTTCTTCAAAGCTATTCACAGCACAATTCTTGCAGACTACAATGAAGGTGGGAAACATTTTGAAAAAGCAGAAAAACTTTTAATGTATGTGCCTGCCGAAGTAGAAGAAGCAGAATTTAATTATAGGTTGGCATCTTTCTATTACCAAACTTATAAACCCCTACCATCTATTTCATATGCTAACAAAGCAAAAGACTTTTTCAGCAAAACTAACTGTTATAACATTAACATTGCTTTATGCGAAAACGTTCTAGGATTAACGTGTATTCAGATAAGACAATTTGAACAAGCAGAAGAACATTTAAATAAAGCGATTGACATTGTTAAAGAGATTAATAACAATGAACTACTGTTACGTATTAGAAATAATTTAGGTTGGTTATACGCAAATCAAAACCTTTCAGATTTAGCTATTCGTCATTTATCAGAAGTTACAGAACATCTTCCAAACCATTATAAAGCTATATTCTTACAGGCTAGGGAATATTATAAATTGGGCGAACACAACAAGGTTAATACACTAATTGAAAAAGGACTTGCAGCTTGTACTAAGATAGAAAATAAGGAATACGTGCACCGTTTTAATATCCTGAAGGAAATGAATAATGGTTCTGATTCTCTAACGTTGGAAAGTATTATTTTAGAAGGAATTTCTTACTTCGAAGCAGAAAATTTAACACGTTGCGTACAAGAATATACGGAACTATTAGCAACTATGTTTTATAAGGAAGAGAACGAGAAGAAAGCAAGCAAGTATTTTTACATGAATAATGAAGCAAGAAAGAAATATGAAGAAAAAGGGGCGTTAGTGTAATGAAAAAACTTAAAACAGCACTACTTTTATCGGTTACGGCATTTAGTTTCTTAGCAATGGCTGAGGGTGACACACCTGCACCACAAAAGCCTGGCTTAGCGTATAGTCACGGTCATACTGGTGGTTCTCCTGAATATACACATGGAGAAGGTTGGTCTCCATCTTACACACACGGAGAACCATGGGGTATAGCTGATGGTAACACTGGTTCACCTGCTTATGACCACGGACGACCACCAATACCACAAAAACCTGACTTAGTTTAAAAACAATAAAACAATTTAATGAAAGAAAAAGAACGTCACCCTTAAAAGTGCGTTCTTTTTTATCTAACTTTAACTTTGAAAGGACTGAATACAAAGTATGTTTGATGGAATATCTATTGAAATAATAAGCAAGTTTTCACCTGTTATTGTTGCTATAATGGGGATTATTACAGGGGTTTTCATGTATACCAGCAACCAATTTATATACATAATGACAACTAATTCACTGGATAAGCAATTTAGGGATAGGTCTAATCAAGCCAAACTACAATTTTGGTTCTATATCATAGGAATATTCTTTGTAACTATATTTTATTTACTCTATACAGCCATTATTTATCAGAATTTATATGGATATAGTCACCGTCTTAGAACTAATACCCATTTCCACTTCTAGTTGCTTATTAGATGGATAAGCATAGCCGTACTTCTCGCTATGGTAGCGTACCAGTGTCATATAAAGATAAACGTCTGTGTGCGTAATCAATTCCAGTTGTACGTAATTCATAATATCGGCTGGGAAGCGTTCGAAGTTTTCCTTAATGTGTTCCTTTGCTAGTTTCTTCGTTCCTTGAATTGTCGTCATATTAGTTCCTCCTTTTGTTTGTAACCTTGCAAAAAAAGGTTACAAAAAGGCAGTACCGAATAAGGACAAAATAAGGACACGCATGTATGTGATTAATAAAAAAAAGAAGGCTAACCGCAAAAACGGCTGCCTTCACTATCTCATGTTATTTATTTTGTTTTACCTTCAGCTTTGTCTTTTGCTTCTTGCTGTAATTGCAATCCTAATGAAATGGAAGCAATGGGGGACAAGTTTTGCAAAAGGGAAGTATCACCGCTTCTTATTTTATCTAGCACTTCTTGGCTGTATCTCATTACTATTCGCCCCCTTCTTGTCCATAGTCACGAATAATAAAGCTGTTACTCTTAACAGTGTTATTACCTTTCGTAGCTTCTAAGAAGTGGGAAGGCATAATCTGAAGATATCCAATTTCTAATGGTGTTGACGTCTTAATTGTTTTATTCTGGAAGTTGTAAACTTCAGTGACCGAACTATCACCAGCTAAACAATCGTATACGTCATGTTCAAATTCTTTTTGTTCTGATTCAAGCATTTTACTAACGTCCGCTACACAGTCCATTACGTCAGACAATGCCACCCGTACAGCCCTATTCATTTCCTCATTAAAAGTAGCTAGTAACTCACTTCTGTCTTTATCAATAGCTTGTGCAACTGCTGGGGCGTGCTTTAATCTTACCTGTGTTGTACGTTCCTTAGTTTCTTCTAAAAAGAAATCTAGTGCTTGCAGTTCTTTTGATAAATGTTCCTGTTCATTTTGAAGATAAATACGTTCAACAATTTCAAAAGTTGCTTCCATATCAACAAGTACTTTTGTTAATTGTAACTGTTTTTCTGCCTTCTCCTTCTCAATACTAGCAGCATACTTTTCAATTTCTTCCATATCTTTCTGAAATGCTTGAACAGCTTTCTTTGTATGACGATGCGGCTTATAACCTGCAATTACTTTGTCCAATTCTTCACGATTAATTTTAAATAGCATTTGTATTTTCCCCTTTCGTTTGTACCTGCTGTTTCTTAGCAAGCATTACAGCTTGTATAGCTACTTTCGTTTCTTTTATGCTAATGGCTGTTTCCTTTTCAATAGTTCGTAAATTAAATAACTTATCTAACAGGGCATTTGCTTTGCTGTCCAACTCTTTAGCGTTATAACCCTTACTTAAAATAGCTGCACATAATCTTTCCACTTTCTTTGTCATACCTTGTAACCACGTCTAGCCTTAATTTCCATAAGTTTTTTATAAGATTCTATTTCATAGCGGTCTATACGATATGCCCTCACCAGTTCACGTACACGGGCGTAAACGTTGGGGCTGAAGTCCTCATATTTTCCGTTTTCATAGTCACTAATCATCTTTTGACTGACACCTAACTTTGCAGCTGCAGTAGTTTGGGTAATGTTCCTACTCAAACGGATATAGCGTAGCATTTGTGGTTTGATTTCAGGTTTATAAGGTAAGTTTTTATATTCGTTTCCAATCATTATTAAATCCCCCTTGTATTCATTAGTTGTATTAATTCCTTTTCTCCTTCTGCTGCTAAAAAAAATAACCCATACATCAAATGACATAAGGGCTACTTACCAAAAGCACAACTTAAAGGAGAATGAGTTTAGGAGAAAACAAAAAACCACATACATGAAGTATGCGGTCTAATAAGTTCCCCTATATTAATGTGTGTGAAATAGGGTACTTTTACAGGTATATTTTAGAATTATTTTGCATTTTACACTAGGCATAGACAGGTTTCCTGTTTTACCCTTCTGTCAGGTTGCTTTTTCCATAAAATTAATCACTGAGATTGGCATTTCTAGGCGATTAACTTTTGTTTTATGTATAGCTGCACTACTAATCTTCTTTAAATTACTTTAAAAATAAAAAAAGAATGTAGATTATCTCTACATTCCCTTTTCAAGTTGCTATATGTTCATTAACAGTTGTCTGATAAATTCAATTGCCACACCAGAAATGATAACATCAAAATCAACATGAAAATACATTTCCGTTGTATCTGAATCCTTCTTGTAGAAGAATTTAAACATATACAACCACCACCTATTTATACAGCGTTTTCGATATAAATTAAAATCCCTTTATAATTCTAAACGGTTAATGGTTGAATGAACCTTCTATATTATCTCAAATTATTCCTAATCAAATAAGCATTTCCATATTATTTTTTTCTATAATCCTAACTTTTATTTTATAAATTCCTTAACCAATCCTCACGTCTTTTTTTCAACTCCACTTTACTAGCTGATTCATTACCGTCAACATTTCCAATTGGATTGAATAAGTTAATAGCATATAGTTCATAAATCTTTCTGTCTTTTCTATCACAATAAAGAACATCAGTAGAATGAAACATATGATAAAATCTCTTTGTAGTACTACTTTTACCAGCCATATGTTTAGTAAGCCTCTTCTTTAAATTCAAAGACTCTCCAATATAAACAATTTCCCCATTTGAATCTCTCATAAAATAAATTCCTGAATCTGAACTAACTTTATGAATTTCTGATACGGGGATACTCAAAGAACACTTAGGAATCTCAATGTTTATCAAAATTACTCCTCATTTCCAATCCGCTTTTCTTTATAACCTGATTCTATGATATACTAAATAGAAACGTCTATATCCTGTTCTCTTAATAAATTAAGAAACGCTTGTAACTCATTTAAATAATATTTAATGGTAAACGGTCTAAGATTTCTTAATTCACAGTCCTTCACAAACAAAGTGATAGCTTCATCAAACGTTTCAACATAAGATTTACTTTGTTTTTTAATAACAGCTAATTCATTTTCATCTAAAGTGTTTTTTCTTCTAGCCAAAAGTTAACCACCTTTCTTTACCTGTGAACACGACCAATGAATACGATTTTAAAAGTGGATTTTTCAAGCAAAATTACCCCTGAAAACACAAAAAACGCCTTCCTACAAAACTGTAGAAAGACGTTTTAAACGTTGCTATTACTTAATTCTTCTGTAATTCACGATAACCATTTAACGATACCGATGGTCGGGGTCGAACCGACACTCCCGAAGGAACACGATTTTGAGTCGTGCGCGTCTGCCAATTCCGCCACATCGGCACAAAAGAAAGGCGGCAACCGGATTTGAACCGGTGGTAAAGGTTTTGCAGACCTCTGCCTTACCACTTGGCTATGCCGCCATGTTAAATTTTATTGGAGCGGAAGACGGGATTCGAACCCGCGACCCCAACCTTGGCAAGGTTGTATTCTACCACTGAACTACTTCACC
>NZ_LOBC01000053.1 GCF_001583695.1 Bacillus wiedmannii
AAGTAGTTCTTTGAAAACTGAACGAAACAAACAACGTGAAACGTCAATTTTTATTTTTAGATGCTAGACAAACTAACTTTATTGGAGAGTTTGATCCTGGCTCAGGATGAACGCTGGCGGCGTGCCTAATACATGCAAGTCGAGCGAATGGATTAAGAGCTTGCTCTTATGAAGTTAGCGGCGGACGGGTGAGTAACACGTGGGTAACCTGCCCATAAGACTGGGATAACTCCGGGAAACCGGGGCTAATACCGGATAACATTTTGAACTGCATGGTTCGAAATTGAAAGGCGGCTTCGGCTGTCACTTATGGATGGACCCGCGTCGCATTAGCTAGTTGGTGAGGTAACGGCTCACCAAGGCAACGATGCGTAGCCGACCTGAGAGGGTGATCGGCCACACTGGGACTGAGACACGGCCCAGACTCCTACGGGAGGCAGCAGTAGGGAATCTTCCGCAATGGACGAAAGTCTGACGGAGCAACGCCGCGTGAGTGATGAAGGCTTTCGGGTCGTAAAACTCTGTTGTTAGGGAAGAACAAGTGCTAGTTGAATAAGCTGGCACCTTGACGGTACCTAACCAGAAAGCCACGGCTAACTACGTGCCAGCAGCCGCGGTAATACGTAGGTGGCAAGCGTTATCCGGAATTATTGGGCGTAAAGCGCGCGCAGGTGGTTTCTTAAGTCTGATGTGAAAGCCCACGGCTCAACCGTGGAGGGTCATTGGAAACTGGGAGACTTGAGTGCAGAAGAGGAAAGTGGAATTCCATGTGTAGCGGTGAAATGCGTAGAGATATGGAGGAACACCAGTGGCGAAGGCGACTTTCTGGTCTGTAACTGACACTGAGGCGCGAAAGCGTGGGGAGCAAACAGGATTAGATACCCTGGTAGTCCACGCCGTAAACGATGAGTGCTAAGTGTTAGAGGGTTTCCGCCCTTTAGTGCTGAAGTTAACGCATTAAGCACTCCGCCTGGGGAGTACGGCCGCAAGGCTGAAACTCAAAGGAATTGACGGGGGCCCGCACAAGCGGTGGAGCATGTGGTTTAATTCGAAGCAACGCGAAGAACCTTACCAGGTCTTGACATCCTCTGAAAACCCTAGAGATAGGGCTTCTCCTTCGGGAGCAGAGTGACAGGTGGTGCATGGTTGTCGTCAGCTCGTGTCGTGAGATGTTGGGTTAAGTCCCGCAACGAGCGCAACCCTTGATCTTAGTTGCCATCATTAAGTTGGGCACTCTAAGGTGACTGCCGGTGACAAACCGGAGGAAGGTGGGGATGACGTCAAATCATCATGCCCCTTATGACCTGGGCTACACACGTGCTACAATGGACGGTACAAAGAGCTGCAAGACCGCGAGGTGGAGCTAATCTCATAAAACCGTTCTCAGTTCGGATTGTAGGCTGCAACTCGCCTACATGAAGCTGGAATCGCTAGTAATCGCGGATCAGCATGCCGCGGTGAATACGTTCCCGGGCCTTGTACACACCGCCCGTCACACCACGAGAGTTTGTAACACCCGAAGTCGGTGGGGTAACCTTTATGGAGCCAGCCGCCTAAGGTGGGACAGATGATTGGGGTGAAGTCGTAACAAGGTAGCCGTATCGGAAGGTGCGGCTGGATCACCTCCTTTCTATGGAGAATTGATGAACGCTGTTCATCAATATAAGTTTCCGTGTTTCGTTTTGTTCAGTTTTGAGAGAACTATCTCTCATATATAAATGTATGTTCTTTGAAAACTAGATAACAGTGTAGCTCATATTTTTTTAATTTTAGTTTGGTTAAGTTAGAAAGGGCGCACGGTGGATGCCTTGACACTAGGAGTCGATGAAGGACGGGACTAACGCCGATATGCTTCGGGGAGCTGTAAGTAAGCTTTGATCCGAAGATTTCCGAATGGGGAAACCCACCATACGTAATGGTATGGTATCCTTACCTGAATACATAGGGTAAGGAAGACAGACCCAGGGAACTGAAACATCTAAGTACCTGGAGGAAGAGAAAGCAAATGCGATTTCCTGAGTAGCGGCGAGCGAAACGGAACATAGCCCAAACCAAGAGGCTTGCCTCTTGGGGTTGTAGGACATTCTATACGGAGTTACAAAGGAACGAGGTAGACGAAGCGACCTGGAAAGGTCCGTCGTAGAGGGTAACAACCCCGTAGTCGAAACTTCGTTCTCTCTTGAATGTATCCTGAGTACGGCGGAACACGTGAAATTCCGTCGGAATCTGGGAGGACCATCTCCCAAGGCTAAATACTCCCTAGTGATCGATAGTGAACCAGTACCGTGAGGGAAAGGTGAAAAGCACCCCGGAAGGGGAGTGAAAGAGATCCTGAAACCGTGTGCCTACAAATAGTCAGAGCCCGTTAATGGGTGATGGCGTGCCTTTTGTAGAATGAACCGGCGAGTTACGATCCCGTGCGAGGTTAAGCTGAAGAGGCGGAGCCGCAGCGAAAGCGAGTCTGAATAGGGCGTTTAGTACGTGGTCGTAGACCCGAAACCAGGTGATCTACCCATGTCCAGGGTGAAGTTCAGGTAACACTGAATGGAGGCCCGAACCCACGCACGTTGAAAAGTGCGGGGATGAGGTGTGGGTAGCGGAGAAATTCCAATCGAACCTGGAGATAGCTGGTTCTCCCCGAAATAGCTTTAGGGCTAGCCTTAAGTGTAAGAGTCTTGGAGGTAGAGCACTGATTGAACTAGGGGTCCTCATCGGATTACCGAATTCAGTCAAACTCCGAATGCCAATGACTTATCCTTAGGAGTCAGACTGCGAGTGATAAGATCCGTAGTCAAGAGGGAAACAGCCCAGATCGCCAGCTAAGGTCCCAAAGTGTGTATTAAGTGGAAAAGGATGTGGAGTTGCTTAGACAACTAGGATGTTGGCTTAGAAGCAGCCACCATTTAAAGAGTGCGTAATAGCTCACTAGTCGAGTGACTCTGCGCCGAAAATGTACCGGGGCTAAATACACCACCGAAGCTGCGAATTGATACCAATGGTATCAGTGGTAGGGGAGCGTTCTAAGTGCAGTGAAGTCAGACCGGAAGGACTGGTGGAGCGCTTAGAAGTGAGAATGCCGGTATGAGTAGCGAAAGACGGGTGAGAATCCCGTCCACCGAATGCCTAAGGTTTCCTGAGGAAGGCTCGTCCGCTCAGGGTTAGTCAGGACCTAAGCCGAGGCCGACAGGCGTAGGCGATGGACAACAGGTTGATATTCCTGTACCACCTCTTTATCGTTTGAGCAATGGAGGGACGCAGAAGGATAGAAGAAGCGTGCGATTGGTTGTGCACGTCCAAGCAGTTAGGCTGATAAGTAGGCAAATCCGCTTATCGTGAAGGCTGAGCTGTGATGGGGAAGCTCCTTATGGAGCGAAGTCTTTGATTCCCCGCTGCCAAGAAAAGCTTCTAGCGAGATAAAAGGTGCCTGTACCGCAAACCGACACAGGTAGGCGAGGAGAGAATCCTAAGGTGTGCGAGAGAACTCTGGTTAAGGAACTCGGCAAAATGACCCCGTAACTTCGGGAGAAGGGGTGCTTTCTTAACGGAAAGCCGCAGTGAATAGGCCCAAGCGACTGTTTAGCAAAAACACAGGTCTCTGCGAAGCCGTAAGGCGAAGTATAGGGGCTGACACCTGCCCGGTGCTGGAAGGTTAAGGAGAGGGGTTAGCGTAAGCGAAGCTCTGAACTGAAGCCCCAGTAAACGGCGGCCGTAACTATAACGGTCCTAAGGTAGCGAAATTCCTTGTCGGGTAAGTTCCGACCCGCACGAAAGGTGTAACGATTTGGGCACTGTCTCAACCAGAGACTCGGTGAAATTATAGTACCTGTGAAGATGCAGGTTACCCGCGACAGGACGGAAAGACCCCGTGGAGCTTTACTGTAGCCTGATATTGAATTTTGGTACATTTTGTACAGGATAGGCGGGAGCCATTGAAACCGGAGCGCTAGCTTCGGTGGAGGCGCTGGTGGGATACCGCCCTGAATGTATTGAAATTCTAACCTACGGGTCTTATCGACCCGGGAGACAGTGTCAGGTGGGCAGTTTGACTGGGGCGGTCGCCTCCTAAAGTGTAACGGAGGCGCCCAAAGGTTCCCTCAGAATGGTTGGAAATCATTCGTAGAGTGCAAAGGCATAAGGGAGCTTGACTGCGAGACCTACAAGTCGAGCAGGGACGAAAGTCGGGCTTAGTGATCCGGTGGTTCCGCATGGAAGGGCCATCGCTCAACGGATAAAAGCTACCCCGGGGATAACAGGCTTATCTCCCCCAAGAGTCCACATCGACGGGGAGGTTTGGCACCTCGATGTCGGCTCATCGCATCCTGGGGCTGTAGTCGGTCCCAAGGGTTGGGCTGTTCGCCCATTAAAGCGGTACGCGAGCTGGGTTCAGAACGTCGTGAGACAGTTCGGTCCCTATCCGTCGTGGGCGTAGGAAATTTGAGAGGAGCTGTCCTTAGTACGAGAGGACCGGGATGGACGCACCGCTGGTGTACCAGTTGTTCTGCCAAGGGCATAGCTGGGTAGCTATGTGCGGAAGGGATAAGTGCTGAAAGCATCTAAGCATGAAGCCCCCCTCAAGATGAGATTTCCCATAGCGTAAGCTAGTAAGATCCCTGAAAGATGATCAGGTTGATAGGTTCGAGGTGGAAGCATGGTGACATGTGGAGCTGACGAATACTAATAGATCGAGGACTTAACCATATAATATGAAGCAATGTTATCTAGTTTTGAAGGAATATGCCTTCATAGTTTGGTGATGATGGCAGAGAGGTCACACCCGTTCCCATACCGAACACGGAAGTTAAGCTCTCTAGCGCCGATGGTAGTTGGGACCTTGTCCCTGTGAGAGTAGGACGTCGCCAAGCA
>NZ_LOBC01000054.1 GCF_001583695.1 Bacillus wiedmannii
AGACTATGGGGCATGACAAGGATAATTAAATTAAGAATACAAGGTAAGAGACAAGACGACCTATATGGTTCACGCATAAATATAAGCGTGATGTATAATACATTATAACACTAAAAATCTATTTTGTCAAGTAAAAGTTTTCGACATAATAGTATAATATTACCATATTGATAGTTTTTAACCCCTGTTTTTGGGTGTGAGTGCTGGCTGGGGGGTTGGGGGCTAGCCCCCTGGAACTTAACGTAACTGAATGTGGAATAAGCGAATTATTTAGAACGATGGATCTGGGTGGTTCGGCTGGTACAATTGCTAGTCCAAGTCGAGCAACTTAACCCCGTTTTTGGTCTGTTCGGCTTGGCGAAAGCTAAAAACCAGCCGGAAAAAGTTTTGCAAGGAGGGAGCACCGCGAACAAGGTGGAGATTTTTGAGCGTTCTTTGCTCAAAAATACTACCTGTTCCTTGCAGAACTTTTAGCCCTTATATAGAGAGTGAGAAGAGAAAGACTTTAAAAAGGTTTAAAAAGGTTGATATATCAGTAGTTATAAAGATTTCCGTGCATCCCCAAAAAGGGACACTTCCGTCCCCAAAAAGGGACACACAAAATAACAACAAAAAAGGACTTGAAAAATCAAGTCCTAGAATAATTTATTAGGTAATTCTTTTAATATAGGCATTTTCATAGCTTTATGGAACATCACCTGTAAATGCTCTGGTACGTTTTCCTTATCCCCTGCAAAAATAATATGAGGATTTACGAAAAGTGAATATGCTTTCGCATTATTACCTTCTATACCGCTTTCTGCTTTAGTTATTAAACCTTTTTTAACTAAGGAATTAACTATTTCACTTGTTTTGTTTCTACCTCTACCGAGTTCTTCAGCGAGTTTTGTGATATTCATTGGAACTGGTGTTTTTTCTTTAATATCAAAAACAAGTGCATTACTTCCAAATGAAACATAAGGAGTGATATCTATTAAAAATATTTTTTCTTGACCTGTTAAATAATCATTCTTATTTAGATAACTCAAGTTCCCTTGCAAGATTTGAGCAAACCTCACTTTCGATTGTGGGGATTTCTTCATACCTATGTAAATTTCTTTACCACCAGTTGCTTTACTCAAAATCTTTAATGCTTCATCTACTATTTCTCGATCTACTCCATAATGTTCTTCTTCAAAATGTTTCTGTTCAATCTCTAAATCTCTTTTTCTAGCATTTTGTTCAGCTTGTCCAAAGTTAATAATCTTTTTTGTCATCTGTTGTTGCTCCTCTCATCTTATGAGCACCAACAAAAATACCAAATTCATAATTTTGGGGTATTACCCTAGTAATAAAATTATGATAATCTATAAACAGACATTAATTTTTAGGTATTTTTGCTGAAATACCCTTTGAAACGAGCCATGTTGGAGCATGGCTCGTTTTTTATTTTATCACACATGTAACCCCAAGAAATTGTTAAACAAAGTTTCTTTAAAATTTTCACTACTATTTTTAACTGTCTTCTAACGCTCCATGTCATATCTTCGTTGTTTATTAGCTATTTCTTTCTTGTGTTCACGCTCAAATTGATTATCTATGCTCTTCATATCCAACTCATTCTTAATAAGCCCTCTAAATGCTTTAAAATGCTCTCCAAGGACTTTTTTCATATTGTGGTATAAAACCTTTACGTTATCCTTTAAATCCTTTATATGAGCTTTTAACGAGCTTATTTCCTTACTTAATTCTCTATTCTTCTCATGCAAATCTGTACGCTCGTTAATAGCTTCAATAAAATCATCGGTTAAACTATCAACTCTATCACGTAATTCTTTGTTTTCTTTAACTAAATCTGTACGCTGCAAGCGCTCATAATCTTCTTTTACGAAATTTGCATCCCTCAGGACTTTTTGCATCCTTTTCATTTCACTATCAGAAACAATCCAATTTCCTGTATCTATTTCTACTTCTTCCTTTGAAAACATACCTTTCTTAACAACCTCTTTTTTCTTCTCTTTCCCTTTTACTTTGAGATTGAATTTTTGAGGGAGTGCTTCACTCAAGTTTAGAAGCTCATTCTTTTTACTTTTCAATTCTTTATCTACAGATTGCATCTGTTTCTCTATCTTTTGTTCGTATCCCTTGTATTCTGCATCCATATCATCCTTTTGTTTCTTTATTTCTTCAGAATGCTTTTTCAAATCTTTAACTGTATCAACGCCAATCGTTTTATCGTTTAAAATACCTTCTTTGTAGATGTGCGGTATTTCCTTTTTCAAAAACTTATCTAAATCTTGGTGAAATGTTTTTAAATCTTTTCTTGTTAAAACTTCTTTAGCTGAAACCTTTTCCCTTTGCTTTTTCTCGTCCCAAACAACAGGCATAAAAGCAAAATGCATATGCGGTCTTGTTTCGTCATTATGTACATTGGCAGACAACACATTTTTCTCACCGCCATAACGATTCGCTAAAAATTCATAAGTTTTCTCAAAAAATTCACGTTGCTCCTTCTCAGAAACATCTTTCAAACTTTCCGGTAATGTAACAGCCCAATCTGCACAGAGTTTTACATCTTTTCGATTCAAACAATGCACTTCACTTAACCGATCATTCATGCGAGAAAGTGTATCTCCTTCTTTTTCGCATAAGTCATAATTCAAATGTGACCGTTCATTATCAATATCTTGATTCGAATGATTTTCTGTTTTTCTGTCCCAATGAATGGACAATCCTTGTACGTTTCCCTTTGCATATTTTTGAACGTGAGCCACGAGCAAACCTCTCCTTTTTGGTAACTAGTATAACATGAGGATTAGCTAGAACCAATAATTTGGTCTAGCACGTTATACCAAATTTTATTTGGACGTGCTCTGCGAGGCTTGTTGGCTCCGCCAAACCATGCTATGCATGGCAAAAAAATAAAACCTTGGACTCTGTCCAAACCTGCTGGGGAAGAATTCCCCAGACCCCCATCAATCGAACTCCCCAACCCCTCAATCCTTGAGGGGCTCCCTCGGCGGTGCCGTCCCCCAAACAATAGGTTTGGGAGTGCGACAAGAGGATGGAAAATCAGCTGCACGTGTCAATTCCTTAATGCTCCTTTCATAGATCAGCACAAATCGCTGATCCATTCCAGTCCGCTTACCATTGACACTTACCATATATATCTATTTTGCATACTATATCTTAGTAAAATCATTTTATCTATTGAAAATCATCCTTCCCTTTAACAAAAACATTTCAAAAATATTGCTTAGACAGAACTAATGTATTATGATTTGATAACAGATGTATGATATAATTATCGATTTGTTATGTATATTTTAGCTAAAATATGGATAAACTGTAGGGGGTTGATTATGGCTGTTATGGAGATGGTAAAACACATGGAAAATGAAAACATTGAAGTTCCTAGACGTGTTGCCTATAATAATGGTTTTGTAATTGAAAATGTACCTCATGAAGAACATATAGAAATCATAGGGGATCAAAAATTTACTGAATACTTACTAGATGGTAAAACTAGTTTAATTTTATCAATTATCACGGAATATATGAAAAATAATAGCATTTCAAACTTTGACTTTTCTCAATACCACGAGAACAATTCAATTATGGAGCTAATAAACAAATACTTAGGCAAGTATTTACATTAAAAAAATCCTCCAGTTAAAAATAACTGGAGGATTTTTTTAATGTGAATCTCTTTTAATAGCATTTAACATTTTTAATGTTTTTTCATCAAAACGTGTTGCTAATGGAAATTCAAATTTATTCCGGACTATTACTGTTATTACAATAATTAAAACTTTTCCCTCAAAACCGATGGAAACGGTCAGTTTATCGTTGTTTAAAACACCATTGAAATTGTAGTTTAAACCGCTGCGACCTTTCCACCTTGCTTTATTACTTAAATCCCTGATACCAGCATCACGTAAAAATTCAACTAGGGATTTTTGTGTATCCAAATCTGGCGTTTCATAAGGAGTTTCTTTTCCTTCTATTCGCCACACAACTCTTTCATCTCCATGATCTGAAAACTTCAAGCTATTACTTAAAAGTATTTTAAAAGCATCTTGATTTCCCATAATACTATTTTTCAAAGCAATAACTCTATTTTTCTCATCTTCATCAAGATGAACTTCTATGTATTCCTTATTATCACGATTTCTCCAATCAGCTAAAGAATATCTCTTTGCTTTTTTTCGAATCTTCTCTAAATTTTTTGGAGATAATTCTATATCATTTATATTAATAGCCAAATCATCTTTGGCCACTACCTTTTGATTCATATGCTGCCCCCTAATTTGCGTTATTACTACCCTTTTCCAGATAAAATCGTATAAACCGTTTTTGTAATTATAAAAATAAATCTAGATGACTTAGACTATGGGGCATGACAAGGATAATTAAATTAAGAATACAAGGTAAGAGACAAGACGACCTATATGGTTCACGCATAAATATAAGCGTGATGTATAAT
>NZ_LOBC01000055.1 GCF_001583695.1 Bacillus wiedmannii
GCTGTTTTCAATGCTTCCTCAAGCATTGTATTGAAATCATTATATGTTTCCATCACTGTACCAGATGGTTTATCAAGTTCTAAGTAAGTACCATCAGATAGTTTTTTACAAAACCATGCAATATCTGAATCTCCAAGGAAAAGGTACTCTTTTTGAAATTCATTTTCATACCAAATCTCATTGGTTTCTATAAGCCCGCAAATTGATTCGTCCCTTTCTATATCTAACAAATAAGAGTCAACTCCATAAAGTACTAGCCCGTTAAAATCTAATCCATTTACAGTTTTGAGAAATTCCTCATATTCACTCGGTAAGTCAATATTAAAATTCTCTTTCATACGTTCTTTTAATTTCTGAACTTCACTATCTGTTGCTGGTGTATTCAGTTTATCATTAAAACTTTTCTCTATTTTTTCAATATCTACAATCAGATTTTTCCACATATAAAAATCCCTTTCTAAGTTTATTTTATTTTTCCTTAGGGTAGATGTTGTATTTTTGGATAGGCCAGCTTACGTCTACACTATCTCCATCTTGTAAGTATCTAGTTAATATACGTTGTGTATTAGTTATAGCTTTATGATAGGAATGATTTTGTATTAAAGTTAAATCTTTAAATGCATTTGTTCCTCCTAGATGATATTAATAACTGTATCATTATATCAAAAACTGGAGATGTAGAAATTTTTTCTTCCATTGTGAAATAGTAGAGTAGTGTTGTGAGGACATAGAAAAACTGTCTGTTAAGGGGCTGTCTTCTTTTACGCTTCTATATTTGTTCCTTCTGCTACCACTGTTTGCTCTAACTATTTATCTTGTTCTTTTAAATTCATCTTTCTCCGCCCTTAGAATCTAGCAAAATAGGATAATAACTAATTAAAAAAGACAGTAATTCTATTTATAAAACTATCCACTAAGTTATTACCTTAATTAATCTTTAGAATCCTCATCGCTCATAATATATTCGATATCTTCATCTGTAAATCCATTGCCTTTAAATACTGGATGCCCATTTGGATCGAGCATACCCATCACTTTTTTATCCTTATCAGACACAATTAGTGTATAGTCCTCCATAAGAAAAGGTTTTTTTGGTAAATCCACTAATATTCTCCAAGCTGGTCTTATATCATCTTTGTTTCTATTTTCTTTCTCAATTTTAAATGTATAAGCCTCATCAAAGAAAAGATGGTTGATATCTTCATTAACTACTCCATCTAATTTATTTTTCTTATGATAATGTTTAGCAATTTCTATTGCTTCCTGAGGCTTTAACATCACATCTACAGTAATTTCATTTATTTTCCTATAATGTCTTGAAAAATCTTCTTGCTTTAATCTAATATAATTTTGAAATTCTTCAGTAGACAATTGTTTAAACTCTTCATCAGACATATTTTTATACTTATCTAAAGACATATAAAATTCTCCTTTCTATGAATCTCCTTTTTGGCAGGGGAAAGATGTTGCTGGTTCTGTAGATATGGGATTAGACTTTACTCTTGGTGCAAAGGTAAGTGTAAATGGTTCGCCACAATACAAAATACACAATGGCAAGGGCAAAACATACTATGTATCAGCAATTGAAGCCTATGTGTATGTAAAGTAAGAGTTACAAAAGAGACCTCAAATGTGAGGCCTCTTTTGTTGATTATTCTCCATATGTAACTTCTCTTCACTTAATCCAAGCTAGATAACATGCTTCATTGAAATATTCAATCTTAAAGAAAACTTTTTCTTCGAAAAGTTCTCTACTTTACTTGTGCTCAGAATCTACCAAAATAGCTAGTCAAATTCAATTACTTTCACCCATGCTACTTCTTCTTCATATTCCGAAAAAATTAATTTTTAATATCTTTCAAAAAATCTTCTAGAACTTTTTTGACGGGTAAGCTAGCCTTTTCCAATAATTTTTGTGCTGTATCAATTACTCGACTATTGGATACTATCATCTTTTTATGTTCTTCAGAATTGAAAGACCTTAAAGAATCTATCGTAGTCTCAACAACTTCATCACTTTCATCAAGCATATTCAATAGTAATTCTAATCCATTTATCCCTAAATCATCATCAATGCAATAAGCCAGCCTAATTTTCCACTTATCATTTTTATCATTAATACTTTGAAATAATTTTCCCCAATCTTTGTCAGTAAAATCATTCAGCAGTTCTTGAGCATACATAAATCCATCATCATACCAAGAATCTTCTGAACTATTTTCGGATAATATTTCATTTAATTCTTCATACATTTCTTATTCCTCCTTTATTTCTAAAATCCAGATGGTGGTAATGCATTAGCTTTACCTGTCGGATAGGCACTAATAACACTATCTCCTTTCTTTATCACACCTATTTCTACACCATCAATAGTACCTCGATGCCAAGTTGCTCCGTCCCTAGCTCTAGTACTTATAAATTTAGAATTCCCGATATTCTCAACGCAATTTATTATTTTTGTGTCACGCCACCCATCTGGAAATACTGTACTACTTTTTATTTTAGATAATTTACCATCTGGAAACTGAGTAGTATACTTAATGTTCTTTGTTCCATCTGGATTAATTTTAATTTCCTCTACAACATAGTTATGATGATTATTATTTATTCCAGAAGAATGTCCCCCAATAATTTCATTCTTATTAGGATTTTTTCTTGGTCCCTACAGAATTTTTCTTCCATATCCTATTGTTCTTTATAGGAACTCCTTTGGGAAAATATTGCAGATATAATTATAACAATAAACGGTTAAAGTATCCTCAAAAAAATGTATTTTACAACATATGTGTTTGTTATAGTTCTAAATAGGTAATGTAGTATAACGTAGAGGTAAAATACTAATGGGAAAGTAATAAATTGATGCTAATGATTTATATTATGCTGTATGGGCTGAAAAGGATGGTTGGTTAAATCTTAGTGGAGAACAATGGATTAAGAACGATCCATCTTATGTGAAGTTTAACAAGAAAAGTACAGTAGATTCCTCTATTGTAGGGAAGCGAGTTGTTTCGAAAGTTAACAATCTACGTTTTTATGATTCTCCTTCTTGGCAGGATAAAGATGTTGCTGGTACATTAGATGTAGGCTTAGGATTTGCAATTGATAAAAAAGTAATGGTGAATGGTTTTCCACAATATCGTGTACATAATTCTAAAGGGAAGACATTTTATATTACTGCTAGTGAGAAGTATGTGAGTGTGAAGTAATAGTAAAAGCCGACTCAAATTGATATGAGTCGGCTTTGTTAATTGCAACTTTATTCTTTACTGTTTATAGATTCTTTTAGTGTTCAAGTGTCTACTTTAACCATACTATAGGTGTTAAATTTAAACAGTGTATTTAATAATATGTTCTCATTTAAATGTTCAATTTATTTAATAATTTTTCTATTCTCTTTAATTCATTATTACTCTGTTCTACAAGATATTCATCAGGACATTCTTTCAATATATCAAAAAAGTTTTCTGCTCCTTTTAATAAAGCTAATAATAATTCATCTTTATTAAAACATGTTTTTTCTCCTGCAATAGATAATAAAATTTGCTCTTGCGAAATAACCTGCATTTTTACCTCTAAAGGTTGGTCTGGAAAATAAAAACTTACATCGTTTTGATTTTCAAACAATTCTTCAATTGCATTTATGAAATATGACCATAACTGATCAATCATATCCCATTCTTTAAATCCTAAAATAGTATTTCCGTAATAGTTTATTATTATTGCACCTTCCATATAATCAAAATCAATAACTAGTTCTAAACATTTCGTGTTATCAAAATCTATGAAATATTCAAGAAAGTTACTTTCAATATTATCTAATGAAGTTATTATTTTATCATTTTTTATATATGATTTTACACTAATCATATTAACGTCTCCTCGGATTTCTATTTAGGATATAATTGTCCTATTCTGCCATTTTTAAATCCAACAATATATGTTATTCCATCTACTTTTCCCTCAATTTGATACATACCTTTTGTTCTTATTTCTATGAATGTATTAAGGAAGGGGAGTGCCTAGTATGTATGTCCATTATCTTACTGTTCTTCATAGGGCCTCTCCTGGGAAAATATTGCAGATATAATTATACAATAAATAGTTAAAGTTTCCTTGGAAGAAATGTATTTTACAACATATGTGTTTGTTATAGTTCTAAATAGGTAATGTAGTATAACGTAGAGGTGAAATACAAATGGGAAAGTAATAAATTGATGCTAATGATTTATATTATGCTGTATGGGCTGAAAAGGATGGTTGGTTAAATCTTAGTGGAGAACAATGGAT
>NZ_LOBC01000056.1 GCF_001583695.1 Bacillus wiedmannii
ATGTCAACTAAGTTTTTCATTTCGTTTGCCGCGTTCTGCGTTATTGCATCGGCGACTTGTTCTATATTACACCTCTATATACTAATCGTCAATACCTTTTTCATAAAGTTATTCAAGTTAATATTTTTGCACTCTCTAATCTAGAGAAGAACCTATAAATATTGCATTATCCGAAAATCCTCTTCAACTTCGCTTTAATTTCTTCTCCCAAAATATATTCAAGTTTACTTACACCCTAGACTGAATTGGTACGGAAGTTTCCCCCCCGGGAAACTAACAACCTTATTTTAATAAATACTAATATATAATTAAAAACTTATTCCACTCCCTAACACCTCTTTGTTTATCAGGCACTCTATTAGAAACGATTGAAGATATACGTATTCTCATAAACAGACAACGATACAGAAATTCTTATATACTACTCTAGCTATAGAGTTCCCCTTATATGAGGTAATGGTTACTTACCTGTTCACTCGTAAATATATAGAAACACACTAATATATTTACTAACTATCCCTATGTCACTGAAATAGCAGACTTATATCTCTTTCATCTTTAGCAGCATCCATTTCCATATGGCCTAGTCGTAATAAATTTTATATCCTCTTAACAAACATTTCAGATATACAAATAAACTATACTCGAGGTCCGAACCAATTAATAGCATTTCTTTTTTTAAACACATATACCCGATTAAAAATACGCACCTCAATTGATCGAGTGCACATAACACACTCACAAGGAACATTCATTCTATTTGTATTTTATTACTTTTTATCACATGTAAGGATGTTTATCCTATACCTATATTTACGTTTTACCGCTAGGAGAGCGAATCGAGTTACTAACAAAGTATGTAATTTTATTGTTTATATATATCCTCCGTTTTGAAATACATATAGAATTACAAATTCATTTATTTCTAGCTATAAACCTAAGAATACATAACAATAAGAAACCAATGCATATAAAACACCCACAAAAACAAATTCTACAACAAGGTATACTACGGCTGTACAATTTATAAACTATAATCTTTTCAATATAAAAAGAGCCGGAATTTCTACTCTAAGGAACATCCGACTCTTATTTTTGGGCCACAACCAAAATAATTTAACTTACTCACTACAACTGAACGCCCTCATAATAACCATAGCCAAAATAATTTTTATATTTAATATTAAAATGTCTATTTAATATTCCCTACTCTGCTGTACTGCAGATGAATGCATCATATCTATCACTGCACGATATAAATTTTCCGGATATTCAGCTATCCGATGGCATAAATACAAGTACCACTCTTTCCCATAGGTCAAATACACCCTAGCATTATGCCCTTTGTTTTTCAAATCACTTAACATATCCGGACGAATTCCATATAGCATTTCTATCTCTACATTAGATTGATTAAAACATTGACGTTTCTCCATTTCTTTAATAAGAATTTCATCATGTGTAGCTATAGATACAGGATGATTGTTTTCAACTAGTTGTTCTACAATCTGAAGATACTGTTGGTTTAAGTCATTTGACCTAGGCATAGCAATATCCGAAACTTCTTGATAGGCACCTTTTACAACTCGTATTTTCCCTGGATAATGTAGGAGTTCTTGAATATCATCGTTTGAGCGATATAAATGCGCCTGAATCGTTATCCCTACATTAGGATATTGCTCAGTTGTTTTTTTATAGATGGAAAGAATGTCTGCTGCTTTAGATGATTCTTCCATACTTATCATAAGGGTAGTTCCATGTAGTTTTGCCTTCTCTGCCAACTCCATTAAATGAATATAAGATATTTTTGGATCTATAGATAATCCAATATGCGATAAATCGAGTGATACTGTTTGCTTCATAGATAGAGCAGCCATATCCCCAATAAGATTCCAAAACTCATTTTTTGCTTTATAACATTCCTCTATATCTAGAGTATTTTCCCCTATGTATTCTAGTGAAGTATGATAACCTTTTGTAATTAGTTCTTTTGCTATCACAATCCCCTCATGTCTCGTTTCTCCGGTGACAAAGCGTTTCGCAGCTTGCAATAACAACGCATAGAGTTCATTAGATTGTTGTACATAGGATTTTATATGTTCATTTCGTGCAATCGATTTAAATGCCTGAGCTACTTGGAATTCTGGTTTCGTCATCACATTTTCATCCCCTTTAGAACTATTTGATCCAACTATAGCATGCTAAAATGGTTCATATTAGTACCATTTTAACCAAACTTTTATGGTACCAATTTTGATGAAGGGAGCATTTATATGCTTTGGATACCTATTGATCGATCGTTAGATATAAGTTTAATTCGACAGGTTTATCACCAAATACGTGAACGAATATTAAACGGAGAACTACAATCTGGAGAAAGACTACCATCTACACGGGAATTATCTTCTGAGTTAAGCGTGTCTAGGAATGTAATTTTAGAAGCTTATGATCAATTATTTTCCGAAGGTTTTTTGGTCGCTCGACAGGGCGCCGGGACATTCATTGCAGAAGGAACTTATTTAGAACAACGTAAAAAATCAACTCTAATTGATTCTTTATCTTGGTGCGAAGAAATAAACAAAGACAGTAACATCATTAATTTTCGTTCAGGGATACCAGCATTAGACTTATTTCCACGTAAGGGATGGGCAAAGTTATCTCATACTATATGGAATGAAACACCTCCTTCTACGTTTGGATACGATATTCCCGAAGGGCGTCCCGAATTAAGAAAGGTTTTATCACACTATTTACTTAAAACAAGAGGAGTTTTTTGTCATCCAGAACAATTGATAATTACCTCCGGTGCAACGCAAGCTTTAACACTTATTTCTAAGCTACTTTTGTCAACAGGCGACGAAGTACTAATAGAAGATCCCATCACCAATGACATTCAAACAATTTTTAAAAATTCAGGAGCCTTCCTTTATCCTATACCAGTTGATGATAATGGGATGGATACATCTTTGCTGCCTGCAAATAAAAACCCAAAATTCATCTTCACTACTCCTTCTCATCAGTTTCCTTTAGGAGGAGCGTTACCGATTCAACGACGGGTTCAATTGATTAACTACTCAAGGAAAACAAATTGTTATCTCATTGAAGATGATTATGACAGTGAGTTTCGATATGAAGGCTCACCTGTAAGTTCATTACAGGGATTGGATCCCGAGCGTGTTATATATATAGGTTCATTTAGTAAAATTTTATCACCGGCCCTTAGGATGGGATACTTAGTTCTTCCCTCACACCTTATTGAAAAATGTCGCAGGGTAAAATGGTTTTCAGATCTACATACACCTTCTTTAAATCAGCTTGTTCTTGCTAAATTTATTGCCGAAGATTATTTGGAGCGACATATTATGAAGATGAAAAAAATTTATAAAACTCGAAGAGACTTCCTTATCCAGCAATTAAAATTAGCATTCTCCAATAAGATCAATATTTTCGGTTATTCTACAGGATTACATCTGATTGTTGAATTCAATCAAGTTCAATTCACAAAAGAATTACTTGAGGAAATCCAACAACTCGGAGTGAAAGTATATCCTGTGGAAGAGCACGCCATAAAAAAAGGAAAACATCATAATCGAATTATTATAGGGTATGGACATTTAACAACTGAAGAAATAAAAGAAGGTGTGAGCAGGCTACAGAGGGCAATACCTTGTATCTATTCTTGTTAACGAATAGATGGTCTAACAAACTTATCCATATTTTTCTGAAGGTATGCTATTTAGATGTGAAATCATAATAAAATAAAGCTGTTTTTTGCTAGATACACGTACTCATAGAACCAACATTAATTACAAGATTATTTCCATTAAACACAAAAAAGACGAGTCATTCTGACTCGTCTTAAAGTTGCTTGGCGACGTCCTACTCTCACAGGGACAAGGTCCCAACTA
>NZ_LOBC01000057.1 GCF_001583695.1 Bacillus wiedmannii
GGACCGAACCCGAAAGGGTACGGGAGGATAAGGAGTTGACATACTCACTATGCGACCCTCTTGGATTGTCAAAACGGTTACCGTTTTGGCCTGCCAACCGGCGAGGGAGTCCCTCAAGGATTGAGGGGTTGGGGAGTTGGATGGAGGGGGTCAAGGGGAAGAGTTCCCCTTGTAGGTTCGGACAAAGTCCGAGGTGTTTCTTTTCCATGCAGCGCATGGATTGGCGGAGCCAAAGAGCCTCGCAGAGCACGTCCAAATGAAATTTGGTATAACGTGCTAGACCATATACTATGAGTCTAGCTAATCCCCATGTTATACTGGATACCAAAAAGGGGGTTCTCGCTCATGGCTCACGTTCAAAAATACACAAAAGGAAATGTACAAGGACTATCCATTCACTGGGATAGAAAAACAGAAAATCACTCGAATCCAGACATTGATAATGAGCGGTCGGATTTGAATTATGATTTGTGTGAAAAAGAAGGAGACACACTCTCTCGGATGAATGAAAGATTAAGTGAGGTCCATTCCCTGAATCGAAATGATTTAAAAGTGTGTGCAGATTGGATTGTCACGTTACCCGAAAACTTGAAAGGTGCTTCCGAACAGGAGCAACGTCAATTTTTCGAGAAAACATATGAATTCTTAACGGATCGTTATGGTGGTGAAAAGAATATTTTGTCCGCCAATGTCCATAACGACGAAACAACCCCTCATATGCACTTTGCCTTTATGCCTGTTGTATGGGACGAGAAAAAGCAGAGAGAAAAGGTTTCAGCGAAAGAAGTTTTAACAAGAAAGGATTTAAGAACCTTTCATCAGGATTTAGATGAATTTTTTAAAAAAGAACTCCCGCATATCTACAAAGGTGGCATTTTAAACGATAAAACGATTGGCGTTGATACGGTTAAAGATTTAAAAAAACATTCGGATGAAATACATAAACAAAAACAACAACAAAAAGCAGATGCGACCGCAGAAATGAAAGTGTTTAAAGAACCAAAAGAAGTACTGAAGAAAATTGAAGCATCAGCAAAGAAAACGATGTTTGGAGATAAGGTCACATTGCCATCTAAAGACTTCGAGAAATTAAAAGATTTATCTGTGTCTAGCATGAAAGTGCAATATCAAGCTGAAAAAAGAATGGCTGCAGCAACCGAAAAAATTGAGGAGTTAGAAGAGAAGTATTACGAGGCGGATCGAAGGGCAGATAATGCTGAATTTCAATTTGGTTTACTAGGAAAAGAAGTAGACCAGCTGAAGGAACACCGAGAGAACGCTATTATTTATAAAAGCATGTTGCAAGATATAAACAAAGATTTAGAGATTAGCGACACTGAAAAGAAAGGGCGTTTGATTCTTCATAACCTAGAGAATGGGCATAAGCCTAAAAATCGAAAAGAAGGCGAACAGTGGCTTTCTATCCTGGAAAAGAATAAAGAGGCAAAGACAATCCCTCAGAAGCGTTTAGAGGGCTTTATAGAGCGTTTAAAAGAATTCCTAGACAAAATACTAGGGAAAGACCAGAAATTCTCTCTAACGGGCTTAAAACGCCAATCAGAGCAATCTAAACAAACGAGACGACCAAAGACACAAAAAAATAGAGATATAGAGCTTTAAAAAAGCGATACCCATTATAAGGGGCATCGCTTTTTTACTTTATTTTTGCATAGATAAAATGAAATTTACGCCTTGTTTAAAGCCTTCTCTATAAAACTCTTCTTTCATGTTCGACATTTCTAGAAGTATTGCTAGTTCAATTTGTTCATATTCCTCAAAAGTGAACTTATCTTGGTGTTTATGTAACTCCTCAATATTTTCGATTTTTTCTAGTTCTTGTACACTTTGCTCCACAATCATTTCTAACATTTGGTTTGCAGTCATTATAGTTACCTCCAGTAAATGTATTTGATTTATAAAAAAGGTTTGTGCATACTGGAGACATGCAAATAGGGGTCTCAATCTTATCTGCATAAGTGTTCTCTGTATCCAGTATGCAGGGAACATTTTTTATTTCTTTTCGTTTTTTAAATTTTTGATAACCTCGCTCATTACCTCATAACATTTGTTTTAGTGTATTTTGCACGTTCGAATTTCTTAAATAATTCTTCGTTTTCTTCACGACCAAGGAGTATATTACCTTTGAAATTCACGAAGTCTTTTTTATCTCTGCTTGTAGCCCAAGCTACTTCTGGATTTAGGATATACACGTTTGTATTTCCAACTTTACCAATAGCGATCAATCCGTTTTCCTCTAGACATGAAACTGCTCTAAATATTGTTGTTCTTGATTTGCCAGTAACTTCTTCTAAAATTTTATGTGAAACCATTATGCTATTACTACTGACGTCCATATTTTCCATGAAAAACATGTAAAGTTGTCCTGCAACTGCATTTTGAGAAATGATATAGGCTAATGCTTTAGTGCCTAAACCTCTACTGATTTGTATGAAATTCTTGTTTTTCTCATTTTCCTTCGCTCTTTTAGCTTCTAGGGCTTCATTAGCACTATCAAAGATTTCAGCGTCTTCTATGTTTATGTATTTAATTTCTGTGTTTTTTCCTTTTTCTGCAAACATATGTAACCCCCTATGATACATTAATGTATAGTTTTTGAAACAACATGTTTCATAACCGGATTTTACCATTTTGAATTTATTTTTGCAACAAGTTGTTTCAAAAACTAACTAGAAAGTATCAAACTATGATGCACCACATGCAACATTAATGTTTCACCACATGCAACATACTAAACTCGTAAACTATTGATATTACTATGTTTTTACTAAATGCCCTTCTATATCTATATAAGGGGGGCTTTTCTCCACGCAATGGTCAGGTAGTATTTTTTGTGAAAACCACTCAAAAAATCTCCACCTTTCCTCCATTGCATTTCGAAATTCGGCGGGGGTTGGCATGTCGCCAAGCCGAACAGACCAAAAACGAGGATTTAGGTTGCTCGACTTGGACTAGCAATTATACCCGCCGAACCGCCAGTTCTATCGTTCTAAGCAACATGCTTACTCCATATTTAGTTACGTGAAGTTCCAGGGGGCTAGCCCCCAAACCCCCAGCCAACACTCACACCCAAAAACAAGGGGCAAACCATACTGTTTGAAACATTACAACAAATCATTGTAATCAAGATTACATCTCTCATGTAATACTTACGATCCACAGGTAAAAACTTAAGTAGCATGACAGAAGTAGAAAATTAGGTTTTGACAGATAAAGAAGGTATTTTCGTAGTTACCTAATTTGATTTTTATTGGTAAATTTAGTAAATTTGATATATTGATATTAAAAAAAGAAAGGGAAATTTATATGAATTTATTAAAAAATATTAGATTAATATTTTGTTTTGAAATTTTAATTGTAGCCTTCATTTGTATACGGGGTTATGTAAAATCGGATTATCCTCTTTATATTCCAATTAGTATTTTTGTGTTAGCTATTGGTTTGCTTTCCTTTTTTGAATATAGAAAAAGGAAAGTGAATGAAAAAAGGTAATTACATGGGGTGTGTCAACGGTACCGGACCGAACCCGAAAGGGTACGGGAGGATAAGGAGTTGACATACTCACTATGCGACCCTCTTGGATTGTCAAAACGGTTACCGTTTTGGCCTGCCAAC
>NZ_LOBC01000058.1 GCF_001583695.1 Bacillus wiedmannii
ATGTCAACTAAGTTTTTCATTTCGTTTGCCGCGTTCTGCGTTATTGCATCGGCGACTTGTTCTATATTACACCTCTAAGATACAACCGTCAATATGTTTTTATAAAAAAACTTCATTTTTTATAAATCCTATTTACGTTATTAAATTATCTATTTATATACCTCTTCTATAAGAATAGATAAGCAACCCATAAAATACTCTATGGGTTGCTATTCCTTCATAAAAACTATTGTTCTTTTGAAGGTATCGAACAACTTTCATCCGTACAAGACATATCGCTTCCACCCTCTGAAGAAAGCTCTTGTAACTTAGGTGCTGGATTCTCTTCTTCCCACACTTGTTGAAGTGCACCGACAAAAGTTTCGAGTGGTTGCGCACCTGAAATAGCATACTTTTGATTAATAATAAAATAAGGTACTCCTGAAATTTGATATTGCTGAGCAATCGCTTCATCAATTCTAACATCATTTGCATATGCACCTTTATCATTAATAACACGTAAAGCTTCTTGCTTATCTAAACCTGAAGCTTCAGCAATAGTAGCAAGCGTATCCACATCACTTAAATTTCTCGATTCAGTGAAATATGCAAAAAGTAGATTTTCCGTAATCTCTTTTTCTTTCCCTTGATCCTTTGCAAATTTAGCTAGACGATGCGCATCAAAAGTGTTCGTCGGCTTCATCTCATCAAAATTAAAACTTAAACCCATACTAGCTGCATGACTTCCTAGTTGTACATTATTACGCTTAGCTTCTTCAATACTAATTCCGTACTTTGATGCAAGTACTTCATTAATACTTGTTCCAGAATAGATTGGAACATTTTGGTCTAATTCAAAACTTTTAAACTCCACTTCAACATCCTTCTTATGCGGAAATTGCTCTAAAGCCATTTCTAATCTACGTTTCCCAATATAACAAAATGGGCATACAAAATCTGACCATACTTCAATTTTCATAGAAACACCTCATTAACATGTAGTTTTCAATTATTGTAGCACTGGCAATAAGGAATTCAAAAATTTATGCTTCAAACCTTATATACTACAAACTAAAATAAGTTTTTAAATAGAAAAAACGATAATCAAAAGTATAAAAACATTTTCTTCTGATTATCGTATATACAAATCTAAAACAATCTAATTACGCTGGAATGTATCTCCCCACGAACTTCCATACGGTATTCCAATATTTATTCGAATCTACCTTCTCGGCTTCTCCATGTCCAGCACCTGGAACAATTAATTTCTCTTTTTCTACTTTTGCAGCATTATATACTTCATCTAACATTTCATAAGGAACAAATGTATCAGCATCCCCATGAATAAATAGCATAGGTGTTTTACTTTTTGCCACTTGTTTTATAGCTGAAGCTTCTTCTAAATCATATCCAGCTCTTAATTTTGTAACTGTATTTGCCGCATTCATAACAGGAAACTTCGGCAAGTGGAATAAATCGTTTAATTGATAAGTAAATTCATCAATAACAGTTGAGTATCCACAATCTTCAATAATAACTTTAACGTTAGAAGGTAACTCTTCACCTGAAGTCATCATTACAGTTGCCGCGCCCATTGAAACACCAAAGAGTGCTATTTCAGCATTAGGGTCTTTCTTTACAATTTGTTGAATCCAAATCAAAATATCTTTACGATCATGCCAGCCCATCCCTATATAATCACCTTCACTATTTCCATGCCCACGAAGGTCTGGTGCTATAACGTTATATCCTTGTTCATAAAAGTTCCGGATATATTTCGTCATTTTCGATGCCCTACTATCATATCCATGAACTACAATTGCCCATTTATGGCTAGATTGTTCATTCATATATTCATAACCTGTTAATTTCAACTTATCGAAAGAATTTATGTTTTGTTTATTAGGTTTATGATTTGATACAAAGTTCGCATCCTTTTCTTCATTTGTAGCGAACACAACTCCCGATGCATTCACAGTTTCTACTAAGTGAGGATTATCCTCTAAAAACTCTTTCTCTTGTTTCGCATTCAACGCATAATTATAAAAATAATTCCCGACTAACATATAAGTAATTGCTAGAAGGAATAAAACTACTATAGTAATTACACCTATCTTTTTCATATTATCTCCTTAAAAAATTTTAAATCTCCCTATATTAAGGTACCTCAAAAAACAACTGTACTATTTTAACACACCGATAGATTGCTTCTACAAAAAATAGAATAGAAAATCTTAAACTACACATCAAAAATGATGAAAGAAAATGAATATGAGGGGATCAAAAGAATACGGATACTTACTTGAAGCTGATAAGAAGTTTAAAACACAAAAAAGACGAGTCATTCTGACTCGTCTTAAAGTTGCTTGGCGACGTCCTACTCTCACAGGGACAAGGTCCCAAC
>NZ_LOBC01000059.1 GCF_001583695.1 Bacillus wiedmannii
GGAGATCGGCAGCTAGAAAGGCTTGCAGTTGGTGCAAATGCTTCAAAAGGTTCTCCAGTTTTTGTGTATAAAATAAAAGGGCGTGTATTTGCTACTGAAGCACTATTGTGTGCTCCTAAAAATGGGATTTCACAACCAGATCCACACGTTGTTGTAGAACAATCTTGTAATTCATTGATGAATTTTACAACGTCAACTACACAATGAGAAGAGCCATGGTGTTTATTTTCGTTACAACTCATTAATGTCACTCCTTATCTTCTTGTTTGTATTTACATTAATAAGATATTGGAGTCGAGGAGATTTGGTCACACTCTCAAGAGCTTTTTTTTTAAATAGGCGAAAGAAGATAAGGGAAGGTGGAATCATGCTGTTTACAAGTTGGCTTTTATTTTTCATTTTCGCGTTAGCTGCTTTTAGGCTCACCCGTTTAATTGTTTATGATAAAATTACAGCTTTTTTGCGAAGACCGTTTATTGATGAATTAGAGATTACAGAGCCGGATGGAAGTGTATCAACTTTTACAAAAGTAAAAGGTAAAGGATTAAGAAAGTGGATTGGAGAATTATTAAGCTGTTATTGGTGTACAGGTGTATGGGTTAGTGCTTTTTTATTAGTTTTATATAATTGGATTCCTATCGTTGCAGAGCCGTTACTTGCATTATTAGCTATTGCAGGAGCAGCAGCAATCATTGAAACGATTACAGGATACTTTATAGGAGAATAATATATTTTCATAATACGAGAAAAAGCGGAGTTTAAAAGAATGAGGGAACGGAAATAAAGAGTTGTTCATATAGTAAATAGACACAATTGACAGTAGAGGAGATGTTTGCTGTGAGTAATAGTCCAAGGCAAAATTCATATGACCTGCAGCAATGGTATCATATACAGCAACAACACCAAGCACAACAACAGGCATACCAAGAACAATTACAACAACAAGGATTTGTGAAGAAAAAGGGATGTAATTGCGGGAAAAAGAAGAACACAATAAAACATTATGAAGAATGAAACACTCATATTACTGTGAGTGTTTTTTATTATAAATATAAAAAGCGGTATTTCTAATGAAGAAATACCGCTTTTTACTAGCTAATTTGTGCAACTGTTAATGCTGCAGCACGGATGTCTACAGTTCCAACTAACTCAACTGGTACAATTTGAATTAAATCGCCAGGGTTTAAGTTAATCAGAATAACACCACTGGATACGTCTACTTCACCAGTACCAATAACGTTAGAACGAACTGCTGTACCTGATCCAGGAATAATGTTAGCTGGCGTACCTAATGATAAGAAGAAACGACCAGCTTCTGGTGCAACAGGTGCGTTATCAAGACTAATTGTTAATGTATAACTGATTTGATAAATACCAGCTCGTAGAATTCGAATGCCATCGCCGACACTTACTGTATCATTTATTACAGGAACAGTAATATTTGGGTTTGGACTTACGCTAGGTAATAGTAATGGTGTGAATAATGAAGCGAACTGAGGGGCAGAAGCGTTGAAAGCAAAACCGAAGGCAGGTAGTGTACTAGCTGGTTTCGCCTCACAATCGATTTTAGTAAATTCGCAATCAGAAGAGAACATGTTTTTCACTCCTTTATCTGTTTCTACTTTCAGTTAATGAAAAGGACAGGTTCTATGTTCTAGACAAGTTCCCAATTTTATAAAAAATACATAATAATACCTTTTAAGCATGGATTGGGTGGCAGAAAATTCTGCCACCCAATCCATGCTTAACTCATTATTTAGTTTTAAATCGTAACATCACGTAAGCATTGAATAGCGCAGAAGCAACTTAAATCAACAGTAAGACAAGTGTTGGTCGATATTAATCTTGCATTTGGTACAGCTAAAAACGTACAAATTGGATCATTATCAGGTGGTACAGGAGAAGTATCACCTAATACTACAGTTAATACACGCAATAC
>NZ_LOBC01000060.1 GCF_001583695.1 Bacillus wiedmannii
ATCTTGAATATCAAATACTGCATCAGCTAAAGCATCTTTATTTTCTTTGTCTACTTTTGTAATTTCTACATTTCCTGTATCCACTAATTCATTTTCGACTGTTAATTGTAATGCTGTAACTCTACCTTTTTCAATTTCGAATAAAATTGGTTTTTCTAGTGGTTTGTATCCGGCTGGTGTTTCTACCTCCACCAACTCATACTTTCCAATAGATAAATCTGAAACGTTTGCCTTTCCATCTTTATCCGTTTTTACTTTTGTTACTACTTTCCCTTTTGAATCACGTACTTCAAATACAATACCTTCTAATGGTGCTTTACTATCTTTGTCTATTTTTGTGATTTCAACATTCCCCGTATCCACCATTTCGTTTTCTACAGTGAACGCTAGAGATTTTGTCATACCTTTTTTAATTTCAAATGGTACCGGCTTTTCTAATTTTTTGTATCCTGGTAAGCTCTCTACTTCTACCAGCTTGTACTTTCCTACAGATAAGTCTGAAACGTTTGCTTTTCCTTCCTTATCTGTTGTTACTTTTGTTACTACTTTGCCAGTTTCGTCTTGAACTTCGAAGACTACACCTGCTAACGATACCTTATTATCTTTATCTATCTTCGTTATCTCTACATTTCCCGTATCTACCATTTCATTTTCTATTTTTAATGATAGAACTTCTGTCATACCTTTTGTAATTTCAAATGATACTGGTTCTGCTAACTTTTTGTAACCTGGTAAGCTTTCTTTCTCTACTAATTTGTACTTTCCTGCAGATAAATCAGCAATTTTTGCTTTTCCATCTTTATCTGTCGTTACTTCTGTTACTACTTTGCCTTGCTCATCTTGTACTTCGAAGACTACGCCTTCTAATACTTTTTGACTGTCTTTATCTACTTTTGTAATTTCTACAGATCCTTTATCTAACTGTTCATTCTCTACTTTCAATGATAGGACTTCCGTCATACCTTTTTTAATTTCGAATGACACTGGTTCTGTTAACTTCTTGTAACCTGGTAAGCTTTCTTTCTCTACTAATTTATACTTACCTACTGATAAATCTGAAATTGTTGCTTTTCCATCTTTATCTGTCGTTACTTTCGTTACTACTTTATCTTTTTCACCTTGCACTTCGAAGGCTACGCCCGCTAATACTGCGCCACTTTCTTTGTCCACTTTTGTAATTTCTACTGAACCTTTATCTAACTTTTCGTTCTCTACTTTCAATGATAAAACTTTCGTCATACCTTTTTTGATTTCGAACGATACTGGTTTCGCTAGTTTTTTATATCCTGGTAAGCTTTCTACCTCTACTAGCTTATATTTCCCTACTGATAAATCTGAAATTGTTGCTTTTCCATCTTTATCTGTTGTTACTTTTGTTACTACTTTATCTTTTTCGTCTTGCACTTCGAAGGCTACGCCCGCTAATACTGCGCCACTTTCTTTGTCCACTTTTGTAATTTCTACTGAACCTTTGTCTAACTGCTCATTCTCTACTTTTATTGATAAGACTTTCGTCATACCTTTTGTAATTTCGAATGATACTGGTTCTGTTAATTTTTTGTATCCTGGTAAGCTTTCTTTCTCTACTAATTTGTACTTGCCTACAGATAAGTCTGAGATTTTTGCTTTTCCTTCTTTATCTG
>NZ_LOBC01000061.1 GCF_001583695.1 Bacillus wiedmannii
AAAGCAGGAGCTCAAGAAAAGCATATTCCCGATACACCGAATTATAAACAAGAATTAGCAAATGGAAAAAATAAGAGCATTTTCTATGGCGATAATAAAATAGCACAAGAATTGCTTGATAAGTTCGCCGGGAAAGGTGAACTATTAAAAAACGGTAGAGAAAGAGTAGACTTTGGTGAGCCAATAGGAAAATATTATGACCGCAATACTGGTGAATACCATGAGACTACTAAAGGGTTGATTCATTATGGAAAAGATGGCGCTCATATAGTACCATCAAGACCATAAAAATCATAAGAAAAGAGGATGCAAATGGGGTACGATTCTTTAATTGGAACATTAATAAATTATGAACATAGTGACATGATACTAGAATGGAAAAGTGGATTGAGGATTATTGGAGAACTAGATACAGTTTTTGAAACAGACAATGGATTAGATGAGGATGATATAAATTATACAGAATATGATGCAGCTGTATTTAGAGTAAATAATATTTTATCTCGACCTAATACAAACGAAGGTACTGTATATAATTGGTTAAAACAAGAAAAAAGTTCATTGGTTGAAATTTCTCTCTATGATGATCCGCCAAGTGCAGTGTTTTTAACTGACGGAAAAAGAGTATGGGAAAGAGAAATGTGTAAATAATAGTTGGTATTTAAACTGTTACCTTGATTGGCATATATGCTTTTCAAGGTTTTTCTATGTTTTTAACACCTGTAAAGGGTGTTCATCAGTGGTACGAAATTGGTTACAATACTAAGAGACAGATGAGAGTATGAGTGTACTTAGGATATCTAATAAGAAATCAATGCTGATTTTGTGAAAAAACAATGAGAAGAACTATATTATAGATTCTTATATTCCAGGTGAGGGTATTGTTTCGAGGAGATTGATCAAATTGGCGGAAGTAATAAAAAAGGTGGTCGACTAGATGGAGAATTAATTTTGGAAGTCCCTGTACAAACAAAACCAGTTCCACAAAAAATTATTGAAGAGGCGAATGAGAAAGGGATTATTATTCGTGATATTAATGGGAAGGTGTATAATTAATGGGAATTTATTATTGTGATAAGTGGTCTAATATAAAGAAGAAGCCTTGGAATATTATTGATGAGAATGCAGCCAAGATACTTCATGGAAATCGACATTCTTATACTGCTGTTCTCAATGATGGAGAGCAGCCAAAGTATTTAGTAAATGTCACTGATAAATGGGTATCGGTAAGTTTTTTGGATGATTTTCTTCGTAAATATTTACACTACGATTTTATTGTTAAAGAAGATAATAGAGTATTCCTAAGGACAATAATGTATTGGGAATATGACGGGGATACACAGTTAAAAAGTATGATTTTGGGGTATCAAGAAAATGGTCATATTGCTATGGAACAAAAAGATTCTAAAACTGGTGAAGTAGAAGAACGAGAGATAAAAGATGATGTATCTAGAAATTGGGATATATTCCCCGAGTTTGGCCAATACCTATATTTGTGCAAAGAGGAGAGGTAACTCTTTTGAATATAAACATGAAACTAATGAACTCGTGATTTTTGAGCCTCAAGGTAATTACCTTAAGTTTTTTTTATTGCTCTCAAATAAATATTTCCTTTATTCGAAATCTATAGATATGTTATTGTTTTTGTATAAATTGGAAATTAGAAAGTGAATGTTAAACTGTACTGCAAGATAATAAACTTGATAGTAGTGGAAATGTGAAAACATTTAGGATAGATGTAAAGGGAAATATTATTGGAGAATGGCCATAATTTAGAAGCTAGGAGGAATCAAATAGAATGAGAAATCAATTATGTATAGAAGAAAAATGTAAAAGGGGAATAGAGTATCATAAAGAGTTTATTGAAGAAAATAGAGAAGAGATTAAAAGTTTAGAAGAAGATGAAAAAAATGGTATTCAAAGATATCCTAATGATAACAAAAGTATTATATTAGAAAATTATTTGTCGAATTTTATACATGAGATGAACGATATTAGGGCCATGTATTCTTTAGGAGAAGACATAAGTACAATGGAAGCATATTTTTATAATGCATTGGATGATTTAGAGCAAACAGGTACTAACAATGTTGGATATATATATATGCTATGGATGATTTCCTTAGGAATTCTATTAGAAACGGATAAAAAGAATATAGAAAGATTAAAAAAGATAGTTGATAAAAAAAATATGAACGACGCAGTAATTGATTTTCTCTTATGTGCTAGTGATATCGGATACACAAAAATGACGAATAGATATTATAAAGACAATCCATATGCAAAAACGAGAGAGATTATAGAACTTGCACAAACAGATAAAAAAGAAGCGTCTAAAAGATTACAAACGTATATGGAGAAAGAATGGTTTAGAGACCATTATGATTATGAGTGGAAAAACGCGCATAAAGAACCTGGATATGTAGGATATTGGAGCTTTGAAACAGCAGCGCTTGTGAAAATTTTGGAACTTGATGATACAAATTTAAAAGATAATAATCATTATCCATATGATTTGGCACATTATAAAAATGAAATAAAATTTAAGCATATAGACTTAAGTGAATATCACTATGAAGATGAGACAGAAGAAATAGAGGAAATAGTAGAAGGAATTGAACATAATCCTGCATTGGAAAATATTATTCCGCCAAAATGGCATTCATTGGTCGATGAATTAATACATGATTATGAGAATATGGACGATAGTAGTTTTTATGAAAAATACAAAAAAACAATAGGAATAGGTCAAGTGTGGTTCTTACCACAAGAATATGAAGAAGAAAATGAGCAAAAGGATCTATTAGGAAGTTTAATTGTGTTTGCCCTTACAGTAAGAGATTATATATTACAACTGGACTATAAAGAGGATTTAGAGGACTACATTGATAATCTTAAAAATTTCTGGAATGGATCAGAAATAAAGTTAATTCAATTTATATTAGAGAATGATCAAAATTATTATGCATGGGTACCGAAAGAAATAAATATCCCAAATATGTATGAAGTGAAGATAGAGGTTGTCGAAGTAGAAGAAATTCAATAACCAGTACATCAAAAACATATAGAATTCAATAAATAAAAGAGGTTATAAATAGTGGTAGTTTTGGGAATCCGACTGTCACTATTTTTGTATTTACATACGGCTATGTGATTTAAGTAGAGTGTTGAAAATTTTCCGGAAAACGAAAAATCATATAAAGAGCATAATAGTCTTGTCTTTAATACAACTTAGATGGGAAAACTGAATCATCATAGTTGGTTAAATCTTTATGGACAGGTTAATAGATAAATAATGGGTTATAACCTAATGAACTTAAATATGTAGAGGAGGACTACTAGGTGATTAATTGGAAAGAAAAGATAACAACTTTAGCTTTAGTGAAGCAAGATTTAATGAAACAAGATGTAGAGAAAATATGGCCACATCACTTTCCTGAAGTAGGAGCAAGTGAAGAGTATGTGTATGCTCTTGAACAAGAATTGGGTTATAAACTGGATTTAATATATCGAGATTTTCTACAACATGCCAATGGTTGGAAAGGTATTTATCAAACTGTGGACTTATTTAGCATTGAACAGCTGAAGAAATCAGCTATAATGGATCACGCTCAAATGTTATTAACAGTTATTGATGACGATGTTTTAAAAGAAAGTGATGTTTTAAGACAGGAGCTATTACCAATAGCGGTCGCTGAATTTGATAAGGACTTATTTGTTTTATGTTTATCAAATTCACGTAAACCAGGTGAGATAATTTGGTTTGCAGGAGAGGAAATAGACAGATTTGAGAATTTTGAAGAGTATTTCTTGGCAATGGTTGATTACAATAGAGAAGAAATATTGGCTTTAAAAGGTAATCAGCTAAAGAGAGAATTAAATTTTGAAATACCTGTATACAAAAATAGTTCCTCAAAAAAATATTGACGAGGCTAATGAACAAGGGTGTATTATTCGTGATATTAAAGGAAAGGTGTATAACATAATGGGAATTTATTATTACGATAAGTGGTCTAATCTACAAAAGAAATCGTGGAATAGAATTAATGAGAAGAAAGTAAAAACCTTTTTTAAAAATTGTGACCTACATACTACTGTTTTAAGAACTGGAGGGTAGCAGAAGAATATGTGTGAATTAATTTTGAAATGATTAAATAAAGAAATAAATGGAAGGAAGGTATAAATATAATATGAAACAGTTAATTGAAATAATAAAAACATTACCAAATTGTCGGGTTCATGGGCCTACAAGATTACCTAAATTTGATAAGGATAAGCATGTGCTTCCAAGTGATCTGAAAGAGTTTTATAGTCTTTGTGGAGGACTTGTTTTATTTGAAAATGAGGAATACGCTATTCATATTGTGGCGCCAGAGGAATTTGTTTTAGCTAATCCTATAATTATAGGAGAGTTATGTGCGGATGATATTTCATTAAATTGGTATATTATAGGTAAAGATTGTATGGATGGGTATGTAACGATGGATTTAAGTGAAGAGAGATTAGGTAGATGTTATGATAGTTTCTTCGATCGGCACGGTATAGTTGGAGAGGCACAAATTATCGCAAATTCTTTTACTGATTTACTTATAAACCTCATTAACAATCAAGGGCAATATTGGTATTGGCTAAAAAGAAATTTTAAACCACTTGGAGATGCTTATGATGAAGGAGAGAAGGTTATAGATAAACTTTGATGTGATATAAAAGAAAAACGATATTTGAAAAGGTATACATATATTGTTATGAGTTTTTGTGTGCAGTGAAATGATTACGTGAAGCTAAGGAAAAGCATTTTTATAATGAGAATATAAATAGAAGCTGCAAAATAAGGAGTAGTAGTTAATGAATAAAGAGGAATTAACAAATTTTATTAAAGAACATGAGGAAATAGACGACTTTACAGGCGGAGTAAATGAAAGTCAAATTTATGCTGTTCAATACAGGCTGAGTGTAGAATTACCAGATAGCTATAAGTGGTTTTTAAATACATATGGTTCCGGCGGGTTATTTGGTGTTGATATATTAGGGATTGGTAAGTCAAATATAGCTTCAGTTGTTATTGTAACGGAGGACTATAGAGGTTTAGAAATGAGTGACAATTTAGTAGTTATTGAAGATGCTGGAGAATATGCGTATTGTTTAGATATGAGTCATATGGAAAATAATGAGTGTCCAATAATTGCCTGGAATAGACAAGGCGGACTTGATGACTATAGTACAGCAAAGAACTTTTATGAATTTTTATCACAAAGGTTAATAGATGCAAAAGAAGTATGGGAAGAAGAGTTTTAATATTAGAAATTTTATTGGTGTTAATAACGAAAGTCTATATAAGGCAAGTTGAGGAATGCAGGTTGAGTGAGGAAATTCAATAGAAGTGGAGAATATTGATTTGAAAACAATAATCAAAAATATAGGTAATAAAAATATAAAAGCTAAAGTAGAAGAACCATTAAGTCTTCATGTAGAAACTTTATTTAATTTATTATCTAATGTAAAAGATAAATTAGCAGATAGATTTTCAATACAAATTGGATGGTCTGTTTATAGTTTATATAAGTATGAAGATTATTATCAAATTATCACCCGGGATTATACTAGAAACCCTTTTATAGATACGACGGAAGATTTAACGATTGCATTATGGATACAACTAGAGCAATCGCATTGCTTACGTCGATTAAATATAGAGGGAGAATTAATAAAATTTAACGATAAGATTGTGATAGCGAAAAATGTGTTGCAACAAGAAGAGGTGTATTTACAAAGATCTAGTGGTTGTGATGAAGGTGATTCAGGTTGGTATATAGGTCCTATCAATGAAGAAGTATCAGGAGAATTGGAAATCATATACGCCTACGAATTATTAAAAATGAAACCTGCAATTATTCAAGTGCTAGCTTTACCGTATGAGTATTTAGTAGTATTTGAGAAGGACAAAATTAAAGCGATTTTAAATGAATGTGATGTTGATATTTGGAGTGAATTAGAAAATAAATGAAGTGAATATAATGGAAAAGTTTCATGGAGGGTTAGAAAATGAATGTTGAAATGAAACCTGAAATTAAAGAAGTTCTGAAAAAAATTAAATTTATAGATAGATATAAAAAATTGTCTGGAAACTTTAGATCAAATCTTAATGATTTAAATGATAGACTTGAGGATTATGATATGGAAAAGGTAAATGAAATATTTATAAGGTTGGGATATGTAGCAACTTTTGATAAGAAGGAGAAATTTTTTAAGGTAGGTGTTCTAGATTATTCTCCAAATTATATGGTATGGTTTCATATAATTTTAGAACATGGAATGACAGTGTTTGTATGGGTTGTCTATCATAATAATGAAGTAAGACTAGGTAGTCCTTGGAGTGTTTATTCAAGGTTATTGATGAATGCAAGTGAAAGAATAAAAACACCAGTATATCGAAACTATATGGAGTTAGAGGAAATATTAAAAGAGGCATTTTTAATGTATGATGATTTTAAAAGTGAAATAAGTAATGTGTATAGTAAAACCCACAATTGAAAGTAGTAAGTAATACGATACTGTAAATTATTATACATAAGTGATTCATATGCTCAAAACATTATTACTTTGTGTGAATGCAACAACCAGATGAAAAAACTAGAAAATAGGTATGTTTTTAAGAGGTATAGAAGGTAGGGATTATTAACTTTGAAAATTTATTATTGTGACGAATGGTCAGATATTAGAAAGAAACCTTGGAATATAATTGATGCATGTAAAGCATACTTGTGTCATCAAAATCACGAACCATATACGGCCGTGTTAACTGAAGGTGAAAGGATTAAGTATGTTATTAATGTTACAAAAGATTGGGTTTTAGTTGGGTTTTATGATGACTTAGTTCGTAAGTATTTAAATTATGATTTTGAAGTTATAAATGATAATAGAATTTTCTTAAGAACAGCTATGTATTGGGAATATAATGATACGAATGAAAAAGAAAAAACTAGCATGATTTTCAATTTCCGCGAAAATGGTTATACAGTAATGGAAAAGGTGGATGTGAATAGAGGATTAGTTGAGGAACGAGAGGGTGATGATAATCTTGAAAATCACTGGGATGTGTTTCCTGATTTTGGTCATTATATTCATTTGTGCAGAGAGGAAAGATAGTGAATGTATATAAGGTGTCAAATGCCCAATATGAAAATTACGTGAGTTAAGCACTTCATTGTCAACGGAAGACAATAGGTGCTTTTTTTACATGCAGTGAAGAAAAAATATAAGTTTCCTTTTTGCTCTATTTCATATTTGAATTACATGTTATAATTTGGAAAAAATATATTCTTAATTTTCGGATAATAAAAAGGTGGTAGATACTGTATGAGTACATTAAAGAAAATTACTAACAATATCTCGAAGGTTATTATAGGAAAAGATGAATCGATTGAACTTGCAGCTATAGCCCTTATAGCAAAAGGGCATATTTTATTAGAAGATGTACCTGGGACGGGAAAAACAACATTAGCGAAAAGTTTAGCGAAAAGTGTGGACGCTAAATTTCAAAGAATACAATTTACAGCGGATACTTTGCCTGGAGATGTTATTGGTCTTGAATATTTTAATGTAAAGGAATCGGATTTTAAAACGAGATTAGGACCTATTTTTGCAAATATAGTATTAGTCGATGAAATTAATCGAGCTGTACCGAGAACACAATCTTCGTTACTTGAAGTTATGGAAGAACGTACTGTTACGATTGCGAAACAGACACATTCATTACCAGAACCTTTTTTAGTTATTGCAACGCAAAATCCACTCGAATCAGCAGGTACATTTCCTTTACCTGATGCTCAATTAGACCGATTTTTACTTACGATTCGACAAGGTTATCCTACGAGGGAAGCAGAAAAGGAAATGATGAATCGTTTTCAAAAGAATGATCCGCTAGATACGTTACATTCTATTATTCCAGGTGAAGAAATTATTATGATGCAAAAACGCGCAAGGGATGTGCTAGTAACAAATGATGTGCAAGATTATCTCCTTGAAATCATTGAAGCAACTCGTAAGCATGAGCTAATTGAAATTGGAGTAAGTCCGCGGGGGACGTTGGCATTTATGAGAGCGATTCAAGCACGGGCAATATTAAATGAAAGAGATTATTGTACGCCAGATGATATAAAACTACTAGCTGCATCCGTTTGCGCTCATCGTTTAACGTTAACGATTGAGGGAGAGATGAAAACGACGAAAGAACAAATCATGAAAGAAATTCTTCATACGATTAGTGTGCCAGTGGAGAATGTACGATGAATCAACAGCTTGTGTATACACCTTTAGCGGAGCCTTTCGTAATGGGAGTTATGTCAGTTGTAGCCGTTATTTTAAGTGTATTTTCAAGTAATCTATTGTTTTTATCTCTCGTATTTTTGTATGTAATTTTAATAGGTGCGATGCATGTATACATGCGTAAAGTATCTCGTGTTGAATGGGAATACAGTCAGGGGAATTCAAACGTTTTTATAGGTGAAACGAATACGTGTAAAATTAAAATTTCAAACAAATCGATATTTCCTATTCTTAATATCGTATTTCGATTTAAATGTGAAAATAAGCTAACTTGGAATCATGATGAAATAAATAAAAATTATAGTACAGGTTCAAATTATTATATGAATTTTAATTTAAAAGGAAGAGAGTCAGTTTCATTTGATTTACAAGCTGTAGCGTTAAAAAGAGGAATTGCGAAATGGGAAGAAGTTGAAATTGTTATTACTGATCTCTTTGGATTCATAACGAACCATATAACATATAAACAAGTTGATACGCCCTCCTATTTAGTCTTACCAGCTGTTCCGAAAATGCAAGTTCCTGAATTACAAGAATGGTCACGGGGATTTCGAAAAGCGATGTCTTCACCGCTATATGATGAAACGAAAGTAATGGGAGTGAAGTCTTATGAAAATGAAGATTTTCGTTCCATCCACTGGAGTGCAACAGCGAAAACAGGGACGATAACTGCGAAAAAGTACGAGCGAACACAATCAGATAAATATGCGATTTATCTCAACTTGCAAAATAAAAGTGGTGTTTCTTTGCGAAATGATACAGAAGAATTAATTGAATTAACGGCAGGCATATGTAAACAACTGCTCATGCAAAACTGTTCATTTGAAGTATGGATCAATAGTGTAAAAGATAACGGTTTGCTACATATAAAAAATGGGGATAATCGGAAACATTTGCAAAATGTATTAAAGGTACTTGCCTCAATATCGGACCAGGATACGCCTGTATCTTCTTCTTATTTTTACACAGCAGGTTTTCGTCGTAAGGAACTGGATGCAGTTCCTTTAATTCTTGGTACTTCACCAAAGAAATACAGTAGAACGAATAAATGGATTGTAATTAAAGAATAAGAAGGGGCTTATGTCATGGTTAATAAAGCGCGGCATATGAAAGTGAAGTTGTGGAGTGTTAGAGTTTTAATGCTACTTTTCTTTACGGTTAGTGCGATAACGTTATCACAAGGTGTTGTGCATGTGCAAGACATAGTAAAAGAACGTTTTTTTAATAAGACGGAGACAATGTTGGAAAGAAATTATGATTTTACTAGTATAAACGAACAGTTTGATGAGCCTGAAAGAATTATAGATGAAGAAACAGGAGTTGTAGATACAAGAATGAAAATAGATAGGAAAATCCCGCTTTTCAAACGGGAGAATTCATGGAGTGATGTGCTTTCTGTGCTTTCAAATTCATGGATTAGTATAGTTTTTTATGTAGTTATTGCAGGGGTAATTATATATTTTCTTTATAAATCAGTTAGGAAAAAGTTAACGAAACCAGAAATAGAACAGGAGAAAAAATCGGTAACAAAAGAAAATACGGTAAGAACCGAAAATAACAAGAAAGTCATTCATCAGTTAGAACAGTCGTTACCGACAGATACGATAAGAAAAACGTTAGTTGAATGGGAAAGAACATTACCATTTCATGAACAGAGAAGGTCCTATGAAACGATGCAACAATGGTTAAAAAGAATTAGTAGAACGAGAAATATTACTTCGTTATATGAGTCTGTTCGTTATGGTGAAAAGACGTATACGGAGTTAGATGTAGAAAAAATAATGAAGTGGGTAGAGGGAGATGGGAAGGTGGATGTATAAATATCCACCTTTTCTTTTTTTTATACGTAAATTTGATTAACATGAATTATTTTCTTATATGAAACTGTCTTCAAATAGGAAAACAAAATTAACTTTATTTACTTATACTTCATTACATGTTAACCTATACTTAATTTTTATAAATTATAATTAATTTTTAAGTTTTTTAAGGGTGTGAATGTGTAATGAAATCGGTATTAAAAAGCATACTTATTTCCTTTGTTTTTTCAGCAGTAGGTATGTGTTGGTTACTGTTCTTATTATTCAAAGGGGACGGAGACTGGTTATTGTCTTGGATAGGCGTATTAATGGCATATTTATCTTTATTCACTTTAATAGATTTATATTGTAAAAATACATACGATAAAAAAATAAGTAAGTGGCTTATAAAAACAGCGGTGACTAGCTTTAGTTTTGCTGTATTAGGAATCTCATTTTGTATCATACACGAGCTATTAACACCATGGAGTCTCAGTTTAATGGTGTGGTATTGGTTGGTAATGTTAGTATTATTTTTAACAACCATAATATCGTTAGTCAGTCTCGTATTTGTTAATCGTAAAAATCATAATTTCACCGGTGTATATAGAATACTTATACTTCTAAATGTACTGCTTACGTTAGGACCAGTATTATGGCCACTATTACTTTCTATTATCGGAAATGGCATGAATGCTAGTGCAGGATGGTAAAAGTGAATAAACTAAAAAGTTGATATAGGGTTTTAAGTATGTAAGAGAACGTGTTTTCATAAATTGAAAACACGTTCTTTTTTATTTTCACACATTACTTTTTCCCATTTGGTCGTCTAATTTTGAAAGTAAGTATTTCGTAAGGAATGGATAAGAAAAAAGAAAGTTTTATCATTTAGGATTAAGGTATAACTTGAATCAATACGATTTTAAAAGAGGAGAGAACCTTATGAAAAAATGTACTTCAATAAAGTTAGGAAGTTTGGCAGTGTTAATAGCGAGTACTACTCTATTCACACCAGGTTTTACTGTGAAAGCAGAGTCTACTCAAAATATTTCTAATTCGTCAGAAGCAAATCATCAAAAGAATCGGAATGGTTGGAAACAAGTAATGCAGGAAACGGTACAGCTTGGAACACCAGGTATATTAGCTAAGGCTTTTAAAAACGGAAAAACTAGTAGCTACACTGCTGGCGTGGCGGATTTAAGTACAAAGAAATCGATGAAATCGGATTATCGTTTTCGGATTGGTAGTGTGACGAAAACTTTTACTGCTACGACTGTTCTTCAATTAGTAGGAGAAAATCGTGTGCAACTTGACGATCCAATTGAAAAGTGGCTACCGGGTCTCATTCAAGGAAATGGGTATGATGGGAATCAAATTACGATACGTCAACTTTTGAACCATACGAGTGGTATAGCTGAATATTTAAAGTCAAAAGACGCTAACATTATGAATTCGAAAAAAACGTATACAGCAGAAGAAATAGTGAAAATAGGACTTGCTCTACCACCAGATTTTTCGCCAGGTAAAGGTTGGTCGTATTCAAACACAGGATACGTAATACTAGGAATGCTTATTGAAAAAATAACTGGTAATAGTTACGCAGAAGAAATCGAAAAGCGCATTATTGAGCCTTTGGACCTATCAAATACGTTTTTACCAGGTAATTCACCCGTCATCCCAGGAAAGAATCATGCTCGAGGGTATATGAAAATTGACGAAACAAGTGAATTGAAAGACATGACGTATTATAATCCGAGTTTAGCTAATTCAGCGGGAGATATGATTTCAGATGCGGACGATTTAAATAAGTTCTTTTCATCTTTACTTGGTGGCAAGTTACTAAAGGAAACTCAGCTAAAAGAAATGATGACAACAGTTCCTACAGAAAGAGAAGACATTGGTCATGGATATGGTCTTGGAATCTATGAAACTAAACTTCCAAACGGTGCTTCAGTTTGGGGGCATACAGGAGGAATTCCTGGATTTACTACTTTTGCTGGTGGAGTAATGGGTGGCAAACATACATTGGCTGTCAGTACTAATTCTTTAGGTGTGATTGATATTGGTACACAGTTTAATAAAATGATGCAAATTGAATTTAAGAAATAGATGAATAGAATGCGAATAGGCTCCTGCTGTAAAGGACAGTATTAGCATTCCTAGTATGACATCAAGTGTATTTCAATCGTATAGTTTAGTATAAAAAAGGATGTCGGTTACACGACATCCTTTTTTATTGAGAATCAAAGAAGTATGTTTTGAATTTTGAAAATTGTTATTTTTGCAATCGTTCCATATAATGAAGGGTATAGGGGTTATACAGGGGAGTTATGAATGGAAAATACTTTAGTTTGTTAATTGTTTTTATTTTAATAAATAAAAGTAAATTGATTTGGAGTGAAATACATTGGGAGAAAATCAGTTTAGATGGAGTAACACACAATTACGAGAACATGTTGAAGTAATAGACGGCACAAGAAGTCCGCACATTTTATTAAAGAATGCAACATACTTAAATTCCTATATGCGCGAGTGGGTGCAAGCAAATATTTGGATCTATGATGACCGCATTGTATATGTAGGAGAAAAACTACCAGCGCAACTACATGAATGTGAAGTCATTGATTGTGATGGAAAGTATGTAGTTCCTAGTTACATAGAACCGCATGCACATCCATATCAATTATATAATCCAGAGACTTTAGCGAATCATGCGATGCAATTTGGGACAACGACTTTCATTAATGATAATTTAACTTTATTTTTCACATTACAACGTGAAGAAGCATTTCGTTTATTAGATGAATTTGAAAAGATTCCAGCAAGTATGTATTGGTGGTGTCGTTTTGATGGACAAACTGAATTGCAAAACGGGGAATCTTTATTTAATCGTGAAGAAATAATAGAGTGGCTTAAGCATAAAGCAGTTCTTCAAGGCGGCGAGCTAACAGCGTGGCCAAAGTTATTACATGGCGATGATGAAATGTTACATTGGGTGCAGGAAACGAAACGATTACATAAAAAAGTAGAAGGACATTTTCCAGGAGCATCTGAAACAACTTTAGCGAAATTAAAACTGCTAGGTACAGATTGTGATCATGAAGCGATGACAGGGCAGGAAGCTTTCGCTCGTCTTATGCAAGGTTACACTGTTTCTCTAAGAAATTCTTCCATACGACCAGATTTAGAAGTTTTACTGAAAGAATTGCTGGAACTAGGAGTAAAGCAGTTTGATAGATTTATTCTTACTACAGACGGCTCACATCCTTCGTTTTATGAAAATGGAATGACAAACGTAATGATAGCTACCGCGATAAAACAAGGAGTGCCAATAATAGATGCTTATCATATGGCAAGCTATAATATCGCTCGTTATTACAATATGGAACATATACATGGTTCAATTGTGACAGGTAGAATTGCTAATATTAATATTTTGGAAAGTAAAGAAAACCCAGTTCCAATAAGCGTAATTGCAAAAGGGAAATGGGTGAAGCTTGACGGAATAAACAAAAATGAATCATTACAAATAGACTGGAGTAAATTCCAAGTAACTCCATTATTATTAAACTGGTCTATAGAAAAAGAGGATATGATTTTTTCTCAAAAAGTGGGTATACAATTATTAAATAACGTTATAACTAAACCATACACGACTGAAATTGATTTAAACCGTGATGAACTTTCTTTAGATCATGATGAGTGTTTTCTTATGATGATTGCTCGTGATGGTACTTGGCGAGTGAATACAGTTGTAAAGGGGTTTGCGAAAGAACTAGGTGGTTTTGCTAGCTCTTATTCTGGTACCGGTGACATCATTCTTATTGGGAAGAATAAAGAAGATATGCTTACAGCTTTTCATAGAGTAAAAGAGCTTGGCGGGGGAATGGTAATAGCTGAAAAGAATGAAGTATTACACGAAATCGCATTACCATTGCTCGGGATTATGTCTAATTTAAAAATGAATAAATTAATACAGGAAGAGAAACAGTTGGTGAAATTACTAAAAGAGCGTGGTTACGCGTATGACGATCCGGCATTTACCATTTTATTCTTTTCTGCGACGCACCTGCCTTTTATACGGGTAACACCTATAGGACTATATGACGTAAAAAGTAGTAAGGTAATTGCTTCACCAGTGAATTTGATAAAGCAATGTTAATATGAAAGGCCCTATAAAAGTCCAATTTATAGGGCCTTTCACATTGTTAGCATAAGAATATTGTGAGCCTCAAATAATATAGTATCTAAATTACTTGAGGTGAAACGTAAGTATGAAAAAAATATTGTATATTTTAAGTGTATTTATATTATGTGTATCTATTCAACAAGTTGTACATTCTCAAACAGATGCACCAGAGCTATCTTCTGATTGTCTTGAAAAAAGGAAAATTCGAGATGACAAGCATGTGAAAAATATAATAAGTGACATTAAATCCACATTTAATTTAAATATTGATGAACATAGTTTTTGGGAAGTAAGTAAAAGAGATCTGGAGGCTGCCCATTTGATGTATGGTGGAAAGGAAAATGACTCTTATTATAATTCGCTAACTAAAATTTATGATAGTGGTGGATTTAGTGAGCAGCCTAGTTTATTTGTGAGTGCGCAAGAAGCATTTTTACTTTATAAAGAAAAAGATAATATCAATGTAATGAAACACTTAAACCTAGATGTTGAAAAAGGGGAATGGATCGTTATAGAAACGAAAAAGAAGAAAGGGAAAAAAGTGAAATTCAAGCCGTTAAAATGTGAAAAAGATTATTTGAAAAAGAGAAATGAGTACCATAATGTAAAATGAAATAACTTAATTTTGGGTGCGAAAAAATTCATTAATAATTGTAAATGAAGCGGTAGAAATTACTAGTAATTTCGCCATAAAAAAACGTCATTATTTATTTTTAAAATGACGTTTTTTTATATACTTAAAGCTTTTGCAGCGCACTTTCAATCCTCTTTACCAACTCGGCAGACACTTTATGAAAATATCCTAAAACGACCTTTCTAATATCATCAGAGATAACTTTCAAATCACTAGCTAAGTTTTTAGCAAGATGTTCTTTTTCTATAGGTTTTAACTTCGTATAAAATTCAGTAGGCTGCGTAAAGTCATCCTGTTTCGTAATAGAAGTTCTTTCAAGTTTACCTTCAACGTATCTTCCGTCACCGCTCGTTATTTGATTAGCAGGTGTCCAATTTTGCTGTTTGTTAATCGCCAATTTGCGAAATTCGGAACCAATTCTTCTTCTTTGAGAATCACTGTAAATGTTAGCACGCCCTTGCAGCATTTTATCATCTGATAGTTCTGCACCGTCTAGTAAATTAGAAGGGGAGAAGGCGACTTTTTCTACTTGCTCCATATAATTTTCAGGATTTTTATTTAATACCATTTTGCCTACTGGTATAAGAGGATACTTCTTTTCATCCCATACTTTTGTATCATCTAAAGGGTCATAAGAAAGATGTGCTTCATCTTTCGGATCCATGAGCTGGACATATAAACCGTATTCTACTGGTTTACCATTTGCAATTGCATCATATAAATCTTTCCCGCTATAATCAGGGTTTTCAGCAGCCAGTTTATTCGCTTCCTCACTAGTAATGTATTGTACACCTTCAAAGGGGTACCAATGATACTTTACATACTTTCGATTACCTTCTGCATTTCTCCATACATATGTATTAACACTATGTCCTGGGATGTGGCGAAGACTTTTGGCCGTACCAGCATCAGAATATAAATGGACAACGAAATGAATGGATTCAGGCGCTCTAGCGACAAAGCTCCAAAATCTATTCGGGTCTATTAAGTTATTTATAGGTGAAGGTAACAACGCTTGAATCGTTTCAGGGAAACGCATCGGATCACGAACGGAAAAGACAGGGATGTGATTACATAAAAGATCGAAAATGCCTTCTTCTGTATAAAACTTTGTAGAAAAACCGCGTACATTTCTAGAAGTGTCAGGTGTTCCTTTCGTACTAACGGCTAATGAAAATCGCACCATAACAGGAACTCTCGCATTAGAATTTTGTAAAAAACGTAGTTTAGTATGTTCAGACATTGGATAGATCGTTTGAAAATAACCGAACGCACCAAATCCTTTTACATGAACAGGTCTTTCTAAAATTTTTTCGTGAATAAATTCTTGTAGCGTCTCGTGAAGTACACTATCTTGCTTTAGAACAGGTCCACGTGAACCAACTGTTTGTGAGTGAAGTATAGCTTGTTCAGTACGTTCTCTATTTTCATTAAAGTCATTCCCTAGTAAAGATTGCCCCTGTTTATCATAGTTTTCATCCATCTATATAGCCTCCAAATCTTTTTTGTCCATTGTTACTTAATATGATTTCATAGCCTTGATTATGTATGACACGCAAAGTCCAAACTAGTAACAGACCGCTAGATGAAAAAAACGTGTATGTAGTGGACCTGTTGAAATAGAAGAAATTATGGAAAAATGAATATCGGGAAGAAAATAACAATTAAAATTTCAATCTTAAAAATGAATTTATACATGACTTTATAGAGAATGAACAGAAATAAACAGGGAAAATAACTAGGAGGAATTTAAAATGTCGGATTGGTTTCAATTAGATAAAGAATATATGATGCCTACTTACTGTCGTACGAAGGTTGCGATAGAAAGAGGAGAAGGGTGCAAGCTTTATGATGTGGATGGTAAAGAGTATGTAGACTTATTTTCTGGTGTCGGAGTGAACGTATTAGGGTATAACCATCCGAAAATCGTGCAAACGACAATGGAACAAGTTACGAAATCATTGCATCTTCCATTTCATTTTTTAAATCCAGTTGCGATTGAATATGCAAAGAAATTAGTTGATTGCTCTTTAAAAAACGGAAAAGTCTTTTTTACAAACTCTGGTACGGAAGCGACAGAAACAACGTTGAAATTAATTGATAAATATAGAGCTAATACGCATGAAGAACGTGAAGGAATCGTAGTGCTGAAGAATAGTTTCCACGGGCGGACGTTAGGGGCACTTCATTTCACGAGACAAGAAAGTGTATATCAAAATTTCCCTAAAACATCGATTCCTGTATATGAAGTAGAGCGCGAGAATATAGAGCAATTAGAAGAAACAATCGTTAAAGAAAATCCAATTGCGATTATGCTAGAGCCTGTATTAGGAAGCGGGGGGATATACCCTTTATCAAGTGAATATTTACATGGTGTTCAAAACTTATGTGATAAATATAATGTTATTCTTATCGTTGATGAAGTTCAAAGTGGTATGGGGAGAACTGGTAAACTATTTGCTTATCAAAATTTCAATATTACTCCGGATATTATTCAAATTGGTAAGGGAGCAGGAGGCGGGATACCGCTTGGCGGAATTATTGTAGGTGAAAAGTTATGTGATGTATTTGCACCAGGAGATCACGGCACAACGTTTGCTCATTCTTCAATGGGAACGGCTTTAGGGTTAACGGTATTAAACACATTGATTGACGATGGTTTAATGCAAGAAGCGTATGAAACGTCACACTATCTAAATGATAAATTGCAAGAAATTCAGAAAGAAAATTCTTATTATATTCAGGAAGTACGCCATGCTGGTATGATGTTTGGAATTAGTTTGAATGATACGAATAAAAATGTAAAGAAATTACAGGTAGAGCTAATGGAGAAAGGGATGTTAGTTGATGTTACACAAGGGAACATCATCCGTTTACTTCCTCCATATATAATTAAAAAAGAAGAAATTGATGCATTTATTACTCAATTTATTTCTTGTATGGATAAAGTTGCTGCTGTAGTAAGTGCTTAAAAGTTAAAAGCTAAATTTTATATAAAGCGCACTCTAATTGTTAAAAATAGTTTTACAATTGGGGTGCATTTTTTATAGTTGAATTTTGTAAAATACAGTTGTTGGTAAATGATAACGAAAAAAATAGAAGGAATTTCATTATATTTGATACATGATTGAATGATATTTTACTGTTGAAGAAAAGAGAAAGTAAATATAAAGATAGTAGATAAAACGAGTGGTACTAACAACGAGTGATAGAACGTTTTGAAAATAATAGCATACGAATATATATAAAATAAGAATGAGGTGATATATTGGAAAATAATGATATTCAATTTACTTCTTTACAAATGAGAACGGATAAATATGGTTGGGCTGGTATTCAATATGCAAATAAAAAGCAAGCCATCTTATATACTCGAAACGGAGGAGTAGAATGGGATGTTGTTAATCCTCTAAATTCAATTGTATTATTTGTATATCCAATAAATGCTCGAAGCTCTTGGGCATATGGTTTAACAAAAACGAATGACAATTTATTGCCAGCTATATTTTATACAGTTAATAGAGGGGAAAGATGGAGTGATTTTATTTTACCGGTTGAAGAAGATTGGGAGAAATCGACTGATGTTCAAGTGCAATTGCATGCTACGAATATGGATAGTATATGGATTGTATTATCTAGAAAGCTTGCATCAAATAAATTTGAACATAATTTATACTATTTGAAAATGAAAGGGAAAGCTTGGAAAGTAATAAAAAATATAAGTATTAGTGATAGTATTTCAGGGATAACATTTATAAACGATTTAGTCGGATTTATTTCATTACAAAAACAATATGAAACATCAACGGTATTTAAAACAATAAATGGTGGGGAAAGTTGGCAAGCTATAAAAGATATTCCAAGTCTTGAAGGAATTAATACTGGGACTGCTATGGCTTATAAAGCAATCTATAAAAATAACCTATTAGTAATACCAACTAAAATGAATGATGACAAATTTTTAATGAATTACTCATTTGATAAGGGGAATTCGTGGCATATTTCAAATAAAACAATAAATACTAGTAAAGTGGCTGTTTCGTTTTTTAGTTCCTATTATGGCTGGGTTATAAATAGTGAAAATGGAAGTGTGTATCAAATAATAAAAAAAGAATCAAAATGGATCAAAGTATCAAGTAATCCATTGTTAAAAAATGTATTTTGTTTGCATTTTTTTAATCTTCGTAAAGGTTGGGCGTGTAATAAAAAAGAAATATTTAATACAAAAGATCGCGGTATAACATGGAAAAAGGTAGTATATAAAATTAATAATATTGATAAATTAGTTTAAAAGAGTCCTAAAGAAATTAGGGCTTTTTTTGTTTTTAAATGGGGATTGTTGTAACACACAATGATAAGAGGAAGGAAGCGAGTGTAGAACTTATATTTTCAAAAATAGACGGTTGTTTTTACACAGTATAATTCACTGTTGAATATGTTAATAAAGTAGCAAATTCATAGGAAATGGTATTAATATTTTATGTCACATGATGTGCAAAGGGGGAGTGTAGTGAAATCGTTAACGGTTATTATTTTGTATAGTGAAAGAGCGCAAATATTAGAAGAATCAATTCAATCTATATGGAAGCTAAATCCTCTTGAAATTATAATTTTAGTTCCTAACGATAGAAGTAATTTGTATGAAATAGCAAAGAAACATAAATGCCATATTGTTTTGATGGATAAATATAGTACGTATTATGATGGGTATGAAGCTTCTGTAAAGGCAGCAAAAGGAGATGTATTGTTATTTGTAGATAATAATTCTTTATTATCTTCAAATGAAATGAAGAATTTTATTGAGCCAGTCATTACAAATCAGGCTGATGTAGTATTAAACAAAATAGATAAATTTATCGAAGTTGGTAAATGTCCAAATATGGATATTGTTTGGAGAAAAATGTTAAATGAAATTTTATGTCGACCAGATTTAAAAAGCAATTCAATATTTTCATTACCATATGCACTTACGAAAGAAGTAGTGGTAAATATCGGCTTTGGTTATATAAAAGATATCGTTCTAGCTCATATGAACATAGTGAATCAAGGCTGGCGGATTAACGATCAATATGCAATAAAAACGTTATCTGAAGATGAAATGTTAGAAGAAGAAGGGTATTTATTAAAAAAAGAATTATCAGAAAATGAAAAGAGGAAAGTGGAAAAATATTTAATCGGTATTTCTAAATGGATAGAGAAAAAGGGAAGAAGAGTAGGGTTTACTGATGCAGGAAAAAGAAGAGATATTATTCAAAGATTAGGTGAAAGCAAGCAGTATCCTTCGTATCATCGAGGTTGGGGAATGCACTCTTCAATTTATGACGGGAAACAACTATCTGTCATTATACCAGTGCAAAATGAAGAAGAGACTATAGAACAAGTAATACTTGAGGCAAGAAAAATAGAACCGCTAGAAATAATTGTCGTTGTAAATGGTTCAACAGATCAAACGGCCAATATTGCTAAAAGACTTGGTGCTACTATTATTGAATATAACGAACGACTTGGTCATAATGTTGGACGTGCTATTGGAGCGCTTGAAGCTACAGGAGATATTCTTTTATTTATTGATGGTGATTTTAGTGTTTCAGGAAGTAATTTGCATCACTTTACAAAAGCAGTTTCAGCTGGTGTAGACATAGCATTAAATGATTTGAATCCGATGTTAAATCCTCCGTTTTATGTTGTAGACGTCGTAAAGTATATGCTTAATTTAGCATATAATCGTCCAGAATTAAGTAATGGCTCATTAGTAGCGATTCCACATGCTATGAGTAGATCATGTTTAGATGCAATAGGCTGGGAAAGTTTACTATGCCCTAGTCTTGCACAAGTAAAAGCTATATTACAAGGGTATAGAGTAGAATGTGTACATTACGTTGATGTTGTAAAACCGAATAGAATTCGTTTAATGGAGAATGTAAGTCATAATGGACATCCTCCAGCGGTATTAAGAATAATTGGTGATCACGTTGAAGCTCTCTCTTACTTAATAGAACACCTTGAAATAGATGGAAAGGGTGATTAAACTGTTAGACCAATACAAAAAAATTAACATTTCATATGAAGAATTATGGCAAATGGATTTTCAAACTACAGAACCATTTATACTCAAGGTTGATTGGGGTAAAGTAGCGTATGAATTTTTAATTCGTATTAAGCCGGGTGCTTCTAACACTATTGTTTTTGGATCCGGAGCAGGTGGATTTCAAGAACAGCCAATTGGTCCACCTATTTTTCATAGACATTCTTGGATGGAAGAGTTTGAAGATACTGTTATATATTATAATGATCCTACATTATATCTTGGAAAATTATCTTTAGGTTGGGGACAAGGGGAGTTAGATAGATTTTACTTACAAGATATAGCAAATATTTTAGAAATATTATTTACAAAGTTAAATATTGATTCGAAAAATGTGTTGTTTTATGGCAGTTCCGGGGGAGGGTTTATGTCTTTAATTTTAGCTGGATTCGTTAAGGGCTCCACAGTTTTAATTAATAATCCTCAAACAAATTTATTAAAATGGATACCTGTACCAATAAATCTAGTTTTCGATTTGTCTTATCCAGGTTTATCAAGAGAAGAAGTTGAGGAGAAATTTGGCGAAAGAATTAATGTTGTGAAATTTTTTAATCACATTAAATATGTACCGAATATTTATTTTTTGCAAAATTTCGCGTGTGAATTTGATGTGCAAAATCATTTAATACCATTCATTTTTGAATTAGAACAACTGGATAAAGATACAGAAGTAAATCAAATTGTAATAGACTTATATTTCGATAAAAAAGCAGGGCATGCAGCTGTAGGTAAGAGTGAAACAATTGAATATATAAAAAAAGTAAAGCCTAATCAGACTGTAAAAAAAGAACAAAAAGAAGTGGCACTGTCAGTCGTTATAGTTTTAGGAGAAGAAAAATCGAAATTGAATCAAATTTTAAACAAATTGCACCATATAAAACCATTAGAAATTATCATTGTAGCTGATGATAGAATGAGTGCGATACAATCCATACCTACATTTGTTGAGAGTAACGTTGTTGTTATTGAAGAGAAAAATAAATGGAAAGTACCAGTTCATGGGGCGAAAATCGCTAATGGAGATGTAATTTTATTTTTAAATGGAGAAGATGTTATTTTTTCGGTAGAATTAGAACGATTTATAGAACCACTACTGAAAAAGGAACAGGATGTAATCTTGAATAACATAGACTCCGTATGTTTTGAAAAGGTGAGAGTAGAATGGCCAATTATTGCTATGGTGTATAGAAAAATAGTAAATGATGTATTGGGGCGTATGGATTTAAAATATGATTCGATGTTATCTATGCCATATGCTATGACTAAAAAAGCAATTGAAGACATTGAATATGACACCTTGCAAAATCCAGTTCTTTCCCAAATCACCCTTATTGAGAAAGGGTGGCGACTACAATCCTCGTCAGCCATCACTAACACCTCTTTGAATAATATAACCGCAAACAAAACCTCTTTCTATAAAAATCAATTAACTAAATTACAAGTATGTGAGATTAAAGAGAACATAAAAGCTTTGGAAAGTTGGTTACAACGAAAAAATGCTAGAGGTAACTATACAGATGGAGGAAGAAAAAGAGAAATTATAGAGCAACTAAAAAAACAAAAGAATTATTCAAGTTTTCATAAAGGATGGGGTATGAATTCATCGATTTATAATGGGAAACAGTTATCAATTATTATACCAGCACAAAATGAAGAAGCGACGATTAAAGAAGTTATTCTTGAGGCAAGAAAAGTTGAACCGAAAGAAATAATTGTTGTCATTAATGGGTCAACAGATCGGACAGAAGTAATTGCTAAGCAATTAGGGGCAACCGTAATTGTTTATCAAGAAGCATTAGGGCATGATGTAGGACGGGCAATTGGTGCACAAGAAGCCACAGGGGATATACTTCTCTTTATTGATGCTGATTTTGCTATTCCAGCAAAAGATCTTCATCCGTTAACACAGGCTGTTACGGATGGTGTTGATATAGCTTTAAACGATTTAAATTTAAATCTTAGATTCCCCCTATATATTGTAAATTTATATAAATATATGTTGAATATTGCTTGTAACCGTAAAGATTTAGGAGTGGGATCTACAATTGCTGTTCCCCATGCTATTAGTAGAAAATGTTTAGAGGGAATTGGCTGGGACACTCTTCACACAGCGTGTGTTGCGCAAGTAAAGGCAATATTAGAAGGGTATAAAGTCGAATGTGTCCATTTTGTAGATGTAATGAAACCAAATCGTATTCGTCCAAATGAGCACTTTGCAACAGTAGGACATCCACCAGCTGTATTGAGAATTACCGGCGATCATGTAGAAGGGCTTTCTTATTTACTTAAGAATAGGGATTTTAAAGATTTATTTTAATTTGGAAGCTACTATTATTAATAGGCGTGGAATAGCAACGGATAGAGTATAAGTTGAGTATTGGAATGAAAACAAAATTTAAAAAAGTTACCATTTTGGTTCAGGTGTAAGTGAAAAGTAAAAACTTCTTAAAATACATGAAGAGGTTTTTACTTTTTTATTTTAACTTATTTTAAGTATATCAAGTAAAAAATAAATAAAGAAGTAACGATAAGTTCTATATAACTTAATATCAGATGCAAGTAAGGAGGGAATACCTTTTCTTACATCAATAAAAGGTGTTTTAATATGTATTTAGAAATTAAGGTCTATCCAAATGTTGGGGCAGAAATATCTCTAAGGTGCAATTATGAATTTTCATCTAATTTTAATGTAATACCATTTACCGCATGTATTTCTATTTCAGTAAAAGATGATCTGAATTTATTAATTAATTTATCTAGTTTAATAATAAATTAAACATATATAAAACTGATAAGAAAATAGCAGCTGATTTATAAAATTTAGTAGGAGAGTCGTGTCTAAATTCGATAAACTGCATATATTGTTAAGAGAAAGGAGGGAGAGTTATGGCATGTACTACGAATAATGTTTGTTTAGATGTGTGTCTTAAAATTACAATTACCCCTGGTAGTGGAATTGATGCAGAAGTGGATTGTGGGGGCACATGTGGGACAAGTCCTACAATTGTAATTAGTCCTAGTGGATCAATTGTTATTACTTTACCATTAGTTGCATGTTTCTCAATTGCACTAAAAGATGATTTAAGTGTTGACTCTTCATTAACAAGCCTCTCTTTTCAAACTTCTTAAGAAAGATACAGAAATGAAAAGCCTGCCTGCTACTTTTCTTTTGATCTAATGTAAAAATAAAAAAGATGGTTACAACCCATCTTTTTTATTCTGTCATATATTAAAAATGAGATAATATATTATTTAGTAGGTAGGATGTAGGATGTATAATTAAAAGCACTCTTTACCTCTTTTTTGTTCGATGAGGTAAGAAATTGCTTCTATATGATCGCCAATGATTTGTTGTGTTGCTAATGAAAGGGAACTTTCCTCAGAGAAGTGTTTTTCAGGTCGAACACGATTCAATTTATCAACGTCGACAGAATGGACATTTTGTACATGAAAGCCTGCTAAAATTGTTTTAACTTGACTTAAGGTTGGTGAAAGAAGTGAATCAAACCCAATTGTATGAATGCATTTTCGACTAAAAGCATGAGGGACAGCAATTGTGGATCCCATACCTAAATCTTTCCGATTACATGCTAAGTTGATAGCATATTTACATGCGGTGACGATAGAATACGGTAGACGATACATATAGTAGTACTCTAGTTTATTTAAAGCTAAGTCCGTGCCATTTTGAATAGATTGTACAAATGGTAATAAATCATAACTAGAAATTAAGAAATCTCCATCTACAAATAATAGTATTTCACCTTTTGCAAAAAAGGCACCGACAGCACGTCCCGTATCATTTCCAAGTGCTTCTTCGTAACTTATAACTGTTGCACCGCAACCCTTCGCCAATGCCTCTGTTTTATCTGTTGATCCATTAACAATAACGATAATTTCAAAAGGTTTTAATTTCTGTACCTCAAAAATGACAGATTCTATCGTTTTTTCTTCATTTTGAACAGGGATAATAACTGATAATTGCTTATCTCCATAAGTATTTGAATAAAACTCTTTACCTGTAATTATTTTTGGGATGTATTTTGGTTCACCGTTTTGAAGCCCTAAAATAATATCACGATTTCGATTACAATCGGTATAGTTTCCTCTTTGATCTCGCACTAGATTGATCCAATTTGCAATGGCTGCAAGATGATAATGAATGAGTTGAGTTGAAGGAAAAGAGGGAACTTGAGGGATAGAAATTTTTAATTGATCGCAAATCCGAAATTTATGTTCAATAATTTTCATTTGTGCCAATATTGGATTTGATAAACTATCTGAAGTAATTACCTCAAGTACTTCTTTTGTCATTGCATAGGGAGGAAATAATAAGGAGTTAACATTTAAATCTGGACGATGAAAAAAATGATTCGTAACTTGCTGCCAAATCATTGCTAAATTTGGCTGTTGTTTTTGATAAAAAAAATCATCTAAATTATTTAATACGACGTCAGCAAATCCATTTAGTAACGGTTGAAGAAATTGTATAAGTGAGGAGGCGTGAATAATGTAATTTTCATCTAAAAATAAGAGGTACTCTCCCTTTGCTTTTTTTGCACCAATTACATAACAATTAGTAGATTCTATCGGCTCTTTTAGTGTAATAATTTCACAATTGTAAGATCGCGCAATATCAATAGAATCATCGACACTACTAATAATAGTAAGGATAATTTCAAAAGGTTGTAGTTGTTCACATGCTTTCAAAATTTTAGGTAAATTTTTTATTTTATGTTGTATGGGGATAATAATAGAAATTGGATTTTTACACATAAGCAGTCTCCTTTTTAATCAGAGGTAGTTGTTAATAAGATTAGATAAAAGAGGAGATACATTTTCTTTTTGTTATAAGCATAACAATCATTTAGTTTTATTAGACTCACAATTTTCTTTACTTGTATTAGAACCTTTATTTATTCCAGAAGCGAGTAAATTATTGAGAACGCTAAGGTCTAATTGCAGAGGGATGGAGTTTTCGGATGGAGTTTTCTCATTTTCTTCTTTTGTAGTTAATATAGTCTTTATATTTTTAATTTCTTTATATTGTTTTAAGGTAATGAAAAATCCAGAAATAATTAAGAGAAAAGAAACAGTAGTAAGTGAAAGTATTATTTCCAACATAAAATAGCCTCCTTTAAAACTATAATAATATTATAGTTGAATGTAATAAAACAGAATTCGAGCTAATGAGTTCACTTTTTAAATATATGCAAATCTTTAGTAAAAGTTACTGGTTTCTAAGTTATAGGAAGCAATTATAGAAACGTTATAAATATAAATAAATGAAAGGTTCATTTGTAGTGTAAAGGTATATATTATATAGCCTAAACTTCATTTTATAAAAAGTTAAATAGGGTGTAAATTTATACAAAAAGAGCATTTAATTGGACAAATAATTAATTATGTGAAATAATAATAACAGACAAGGAGACGTTGATTTTCCTTAAGTGCTTCGAATTAATTTTATTCAATAAGAGAAGGTGTGCTTAAAGAAGTTAAATTAAAAAAGGAGCTGATTTATTATATGCAACAAAATAATGATTTAAATTTTGAACCTCAAGACGTTAATATTGTCAATCCTAAACAAGCCAGGAAAGCAGTAGTTGCTACTGGTATAGGGAATGCAATGGAGTGGTTTGACTTCGGATTATACGCGTATTTAGCGGTTATCTTAAGTCAATTATTCTTCTCAGGTGTTGATAATAGTGGATTGCAACTTGTACTTACATTTGCTACTTTTGCAGTGGCCTTTCTCGTTCGACCAATCGGAGGTGTATTCTTTGGTAGAATAGGAGATAAGTACGGCCGAAAAATCGTGTTAAGTACTACTATTATTTTAATGGCACTTTCTACATTATTCATCGCATTACTACCAACCTATGAACAAATTGGTGTATGGGCACCAATACTACTTTTAGTTGCCCGAATGATTCAAGGCTTCTCTACAGGCGGCGAATATTCAGGAGCAATGGTTTATATCGCAGAATCTTCTCCAGATAAAAAGCGTGGTATACTCGGTAGTGGTCTTGAAATTGGAACACTCTCAGGTTACATTGCTGCATCGGTAATTGTTACCATTTTGACGTTATTGTTAACAGATGAGCAAATGCTCAGCTGGGGCTGGCGTATTCCTTTCTTAATAGCTGCACCAATTGGTTTGGTCGGTTTATATTTACGCCGTCATTTAGATGAATCTCCCATCTTTGAAGAGATGGAAAAAGCACAAGAGGAATCTGAAGACAACGAACAATTTTCATTTATGGATATATTAAAATATCACAAAAAAGACTTCTTATTAAGCACAGTAATTGTCGCCTTCTTTAATATTACGAATTACATGATTCTTTCGTATATTCCTTCTTATCTAACTCAAGTACTTAAAGTCAAAGAAACAACTGGCTTATTAATTATTTCTATTACGATGGCACTTATGATTCCGCTAGCACTTTATTTCGGTAAATTAAGTGATAAAATTGGTAATAAACGCGTCGTGCAAATTGGTTTACTTGGTTTAACAGTATTTGCAATTCCAGCATTTTTACTAATAGGTAACGGACATATTGCAGCTATATTTGCAGGTATTTTCGTATTAGGATTCTTCCTAAGTGTATATGAAGGAACATTACCTTCATTATTACCATCACTATTTTTCACCGATGTACGTTATCGAGCGCTTTCGATCTCATTTAATATTTCTGTATCGATATTCGGTGGAACAACACCGCTCGTATGTTCATACTTAGTTCATGCAACCGGTAACCCGCTTGCACCGGCATTTTATTTAGCAGGTGTAAGTATTATTGGATTAGTCGTATTTAGTGTATTATTCGTTACAACTTCAGGACGTGCACTAAAAGGTTCATATCCTACAGTAGAATCGAAAAAAGAAGCACACCAGATTGCAAAAGAAGACCCTGAAGAAACACTTTGGTGGCATGAAGAGTCGTTAGAAATTGAAGCAGGGAAAAATGCTTCAATTTAAAAAGTAACGTAGAAGTATAAAAAGACTCCTATGAAAATAGGAGTCTTTTTTTGTTATGTTATTTCTTTCTTTTCATCAAATTCTTCTGATACAAATAAAGCTTATGAATCTCTTCCTTAAATTCCTGAAGTAGCATCATATCCTCACTATTTGAATAACGTACTGTATTATAAGCATTTACAATAATATGACTCTGAATATTTACATCTTCTTCACTATTTATTCTTTCTAACCATGCTTCAACAGTTTCTCCTCTTTTTCTATTTAAAGGAGGAGTTAATTTACTCTCCAGTTTAAAAATTTCTTTTCGAATTTCATTATGTGGCGGTTTGTTTCGTTTAAAATGTTTTAAACTCATTCCTTCTTTATCAGTGATAATAGTAGATTCGAAGGCAGAGATATTTGGTAAACTTAATTGTTTTCGTTTTTTTATTATTTTCCAAACGACGTAAAAAGCGATGACTGTACAAACTAATATTGTAATACTATTTATAAGGGTTGGATCAAAAGAACGATGTCCAAATTCATCCTTAATTTGAGGATCTTTTAAATTTCCTTTATTCGACCAAAAATCGTCTGTTTCTTTTGATTCAGCTGCCGAAAATAACGGATTAATGGCGTATCCAAATCCTAAAGCAACTACTTGTACGGTATAAGAAAAAAGAAGCCGAATGTATGGGAAAATAGGAATGAGGAAAGCACTAATTATTCCAATCGTAATAAGAGACGCGAAACGTAATAACTGCTGATTACGATTTGCCCCGGTTAACCAAAATGTAATCATTATGTGTATAACTAACAGTAACAGTTTCCACAAAGGTGGAAAGGGCGCATAAAATACGGCTGAAATACTAAACCAAACAATACCGCCTAATGATTTTTGAACTGGATATCCTGGTCCGATTACATGTACGATAAAGAAGAAAAGCGGTAACATTATTGTGCCAAATAGAGAGAAAGAGAGAAAGAGAGAACAACCGATTATTTGAGTAATTAACAGTATGACAAAACCTGTTGTTTTTTTCTTCATTAGTTTATGGATAAGAAATACTCCAATATAGCCTGTTGCTAAAAATATAGCAATGCCGATGAGTTCATCTCTTTCCGTTAATAACGAAAGGAGGAGCAGCAGAATAAAGTCATTAACGTGATAAAGCCAAGTTTTCAAGCTTTTCCACCATCCCTTCGTTATTAATGAGAAACGTAGGCTGAGAGAGAAGAGGGAGTTCATTTCTCTGTAAACCAATGTATATCATTGTAGACGATCGTTCTCTTTTTCTCGTTACATAATGAAGAAATCCTTGTTTCGGAAGTAACGTACTATCATCTGAAATACGCGCTAATTCCTCTAAAGATATTCCGTAATGTGTTTGCCCTTCGTTTAATGGTAAGTGCAGAGGACCACCTTCAGCTAATACACTAATAAATAGTTCAAACGGTATTTGATGCTTCGTTGCGTATTGACAAATGTATGTTGCAAATGAAATAAGGTCTTCTATATTATCTTTCCAACCAAACCCGCGATCAGCAGCTAATGAAAGACAAATCGTCCAACTATAATTTTTTACAGGTTCATATTGCTTCGCCTGTAATTCTTGCATTTTAGCAGATGCTTTCCAATGAATAGAACGGAAAGACTCACGTTCATATCGTTTAACACCGATAATAGATGTTTCATCATTGTAAAAAGAAAAATTCGTTCGATAAGATCCGGTTAAAAGTTGCTGTAGTTCTTGTAAGCCTGCTACTTCTTTAGGAGAAGGGTACACAATAATTTCAGTCCTCAATTTATCAAAAATGGGCAAATGTACAGTTAAAAGATGAAAAGGATCTTTCAAGACACATTCGAACTGTTCAATTTGAAACACACCACGTTTCGTTGCGGTTAATGTTAAATCCCACTTTTGCGCCGAATGAGCAGGTTGTGAAAACGGGAAAGAGAATAGTGTTTTTGATATTTGTTCAATTCCTTGATCTTTTTGTGGTAGTAGTGACGGATTTAAATGAAAATAACAAACACCGTTAACGAGCGGTATATTTGCTCCATTTTTTAAATGAATAAAAAACTGCCCAGATTCATTAGTAAAAAGCCGAGTAGTTTGTTTCTCATTTACGACTTCAAATGTTTTCTCTATGTAAGCGACATATTTATAAATGAAAATCGCAAATAAATAATAGAAGAAAAAGAGAAACATAATGATTCGTTGCGGCATAAAAAATGTAAATAGTATAGCGCCTGGGACAGTTAGTTGAATAATATGGAGTTGGAAAAATAAAGGTACAGTTACAACACGCTGTCCATTCATGTTTGTTCAATCTCCACTGGTACGTCAACTTCTTTGAGAATTCTTTGTATAATTTCATTTTTTGTCGTGCGTAATGCCCCTTCCATTGATAAGACGATACGATGATTCCAAACAGAAGGAACTAAAAATTGTATATCTTCAGGAGTGCAATATTCTCTGTCGCGTAAAAAGGCTAGTGCTTGAACTGCACGCACTAAAGCGAGTGTGGCACGCGGGCTTACACCATTAGCGATGTAATCATGATTTCTTGTAGCGTGAGCAAGTTTAATAATGTAATGTTCTAACGGTTCTGATACGAAAATTTCTTTTACTCGTTTCTGTGCTTCTAAAATGTCTTCTAAAGAAATAACAGATTTGACGCTTTCTAACGGTGTATCGTTACGGAAACGACGCATCATTTTTAACTCATCTTCAGGATCCGGATAACCAATTGAAATTGTCATTAAAAAGCGATCAAGCTGTGCATCTGGAAGAGGGAAAGTTCCTTGTGATTCAATTGGATTTTGCGTCGCAATAACAAAGAACGGTTTCGGAAGAGGAGTAGACTGTTTTTCAAGCGTTACTTGTCGTTCTTCCATCGATTCTAATAAACTAGACTGTGTTCTAGGCATAGCACGGTTAATTTCATCCGCAAGCAAAATATTAGTCATAACTGGCCCAAGTCTTAACTCGAATTCACTCGTTTTTGGATTGAAATATTCAATACCTGTCACATCACTCGGAAGTACATCAGGGGTAAATTGAACGCGAGAAAAACTACCACCAATGCTTTTAGAAATTGTTTTTGCTAGTAATGTTTTCCCGGTGCCAGGCACGTCTTCAAGTAGTACATGTCCATCAGCAAGCAATGAAACGAGTAATAGATCAATAACATTTTCTTTACCGACAAAAACTAACCCTATGTTTTCTTTCAATTTATTTATCATATGTATCATTCCTTTCAAAATATAAACGGATATTTCTATATTTTAACAAATTTTTCAGAAAATTTATATGATTTTTTAATTCAAAGAAATAAATATTAGGTTATTAAATTATAACCTTGCATATTTCGGAATGTGAATATATAATATCGGTATACGATGTATCGTAATTCGATATATCAGAAGGCGATGTATCGGAGGTAGTTATAATGAATGTGAAAGCGCAAAAATATATTCCGTTAACTGAAGCGACATATTACATATTGTTGTCATTAGTGAAGCCAATGCACGGTTACGGAATTATGCAAATGGTAGAAGCGATGACAAATGGAGAAGTAAAGCTCGGTCCAGGTACTTTATACGGGAATACGACGAAGTTACTAAAAGAGAAGTTAATAGTTGAAGTTGCCTCTACAGATAGAAAGAAGTGCTATGAGTTGACGTCCATTGGGAGAGAAGTGTTGGAACTAGAGTACAACAGGTTGCAGAGATCTGTAAGAAATGGAAATAGTATGTTAGGGGAGTGAATGGAAGATGGAGACAAAGAAAATATTTAAATTTTTCGCTGGATGGAGTTTAGAAAAAGAGGAAGCCTTTTTAAGAAAAATGCATCAACAAGGCTGGGCGCTACAAAAGTATAATGTGATGTATACGTTTAAGAAAACCGAGCCGAAAGATGTAATATATAAAGCGGATTTTAGATTGGATTATAAAGATTCAAAAGAAAAACAAAAAGAATATATTGAAATATATGAAATGTGTGGTTGGAAACATGTAACAAGTTTTGCAAAATGGAATTATTTTTGTAAAGAAGTAGAAGAGGAAAATGAGCTGCCTGATATATATTCAGATAAGGAAACGAGGATACAAAAACTCACTGAGTTGTTACAGTTCTTTGCATTTATGTTTGTAACGTTAATGCCAGCACTTTACTTATGTTTTCTTGGAATATCAGAATCTGGATTATATAAAGGAATGGTAGGTTTTTTTGGCTGTGTATATTTGTATATACTTATTAATTTATATTGGAAGATTAATAAGTTGAAAAAGGAAATATTGTAACAAAGAGTGGGACTATTAATGGAGGTGGATTTGTATGGAATCATCTCCTTTAATTTCTATATATGTTTATTTTGTTCAATCTTTTTTATATAATAAAAGGCTATATATTTAAGGAGTAGAATGAATAACCAGAACAATAATACCAGAAAATAATAAATGAAGAAGTAACGATACATAATAATGAACTACCAATTAACATTAGTTTATTTGAATTTTGATGTTTAAAATAGTGATAAAGTAAAAGAACGCAAGCAGTAGCAAAAATCTATTTTCGAAGATCCAAAAACAATAGATGGCTAAAACGGTTTGAAATTTAACATATAATAAGGAAGAGATACGTTTTTAATTACCGTATTAAACGGAAAATCCCTTATAGAAAATCTATTTCTATAAGGGATAGTAATGACATTATTAGAAAGACTGATTTTGTGCAGGTTTAATAAATTGTTCTGGATTTTCAACAAGCCCACATACAGCACATTGGACGCGGTAAGTAGGTCCTTGATAGGCCATATGAAAAGCATTCATATTTTCATTTGTGTATTCCTCTTCTACTTGACCAGTTTGTGGATTTAACTTGACTGGTTTTACTTGTTGCTCAAGAATATTAAAGCGAGTACGGTTCGTTTTACAGCTTGGACATAGCATTGGTTCCATATGTATACACCTCCATTTGTAGCATTTCTTACTTGATATGATTTTATGCAAGCAAAAAAACTTTCTCAATATAAATGGGTATTTAAAGTATTCAAAATTCAGAAAAAATAAAATATAATAAAGGTACGAACTGGTTATGTCCAAACCAAATCTCCTGTTTTATGCCAATAAGCTGGGGGGCCGAGAAATCGGCCTCATTTTTTTGTGCTCGTTGCTATAAGGAACAAGGTTTTTATGAGACATTTGTCGAAATTTTAGGGATGGATATAAAGGAGGATGTAAAATGAATTTAAAAATGAAGTACATCATTTTATATGTAGAAAAGTTTGAAGAATGTTTAAGATTTTATAAAGATATTTTACAGTTACCTATAAAAGCAGAGCATGGTACATATATTGAATTTAATACTGGTTCTACAATTTTAGCGATGAACACAAGGCAAGATGTGAAAGAATTAACAGGACTACCACTTACAGAAGGTGAGTTACAATCTTCTCATTTTGAATTGGGATTCGTTGTTGATCATGTACAAGAAACAATCGAACAATTTAGAGAGCAAGGTATTAAAATCTTAGTTGAACCAATTGTGAAACCGTGGGGACAAACAATTGCATACATTGCCGATCCAGATGGGAATTATATTGAAATTTGCAGTTCATTAGAATAGAAGGAGAAAAAGAGATGGGGTTTCCGAAACTAGAAACAGAACGTTTACAATTAAGAGAACTTACATTGTTAGATGCAGAAATGATGTTTCATTATTTTTCAAAAGAATCTGTTATACGTTATTTCGGAATGGATTCTTTCGAAAATATTGAGCAAGCGAAAACAACGATTCAAACGTTTAAAAATCGTTATGAAGAGGGAAGTGTATTTCGCTGGGGAATAGAGAAAAAAGGGACAGGGCAATTAATTGGAACGTGCGGATTTCATTTAATTAACAATCATCATAAACGTGCTGAAATTGGTTATGAATTAGACGATACATATTGGGGACAAGGATATGCATCTGAAGCGTTACAGGCGATTTTAGTTTACGGGTTTGAAACATTGCAACTAATTAGAATTGCTGCTGTTGTATATGTAGAAAATAAAGCTTCTCAAAAGTTGTTAAAAAAAGCAGGTTTTCAAGAAGAAGGATTACTTCGAAAACATATGATTCAAAATGGAGTCGCTCATGATACCATTTTATACTCGTTATTAAAAGAAGAGTGGAAGAAGTAATGCACACGGCTGAAATTATAAATGTTATGAAAAAACATAAAGAAAACAGATTCATTTTAGGTATAGATGGTTTAAGTCGTTCCGGAAAAACGACATTCGCAACAAACTTAAAGGAAAATATGAAACAAGAAAGTATTCCGTTTCATATTTTTCATATTGATGATCATATAGTGGAGCGTAATAGACGCTATCATACAAACCATGAAGAATGGCATGAGTATTACCATTTACAATGGGACATTGAATGGCTCCGGCAGGAATTTTTTCAAAAGCTACACCATGAAACGAAATTGAAATTACCTTTCTATCATGAAGAAACAGATATATGTGAAATGAAAAAAGTACAGATCCCTATTGTAGGTGTAATTGTAATTGAAGGAGTATTTCTTCAGCGAAAAGAATGGAGAGATTTCTTTCATTATATGGTGTATTTGGATTGTGCAAGAGAGACAAGGTTTCTACGCGAGAGTGTGGAAACGCAGAAAAACCTTTCAAAGTTTGAGAATAGGTATTGGAAGGCAGAGGATTATTACTTAGAAACTGAATTGCCGAAGGATAGGGCGGATGTAGTCATCCAATGATTTGAAAATAGAAGGTGAATATAATGAATATTTTATGGGATTTTGATGGGACGTTATTTGATACGTATCCTGCATATACAATGATGCTATCTGAAATTTTAGGTGATAGTGTGGATAAACAAGAAATATACAAAAACTTAAAAATATCATACTCTCATGCAATTCAGTATTATAATATTTCATGCGAACAGGAAGAAAAGATTAAAATTTTGAAGGAGAAATTCACTCCAAAAGATATGAAACCTTTTGCAGGTGTCGAAGAGGTTTTGAAATTTGCAGATAAAAATGTGATTATGACCCATAAACATAGGGCAGGGGTTATGGAAATTTTAAAATATTACGGCTGGAACAAATACTTCGTAGACATGGTTACAATTGACGATGGTTTCCCCCGAAAACCGAACGCTTTATCTTATGATTATTTGCATAAAAAGCACAGTATTGATTTAGCTATTGGTGATAGAGAATTAGATTTATTACCTGCAAAAGAATTAGGTATTTCAACATGTATGTTTCAAGGGAATTGTGATGTAGCGAATTATTCTTTATCGCATTACTCGGAATTTTTTAAGGTAGTGATTGATAGAGAGGTTATTTTATAAATAATTCAAATAAAACCTTTACTTTTTTCTTGAAAGTAGAGGTTATTTTCTATGCTTTATAAAAATTAATACTATCTAGTACATAGAAGGAGATTAGTATAACAATTTGAATTATATAGTTATAGATAAATCTATAGATAAAAAGATTTCAATAAAGCGAGTGATCCCATGAGTATTTTTATTTTAGAAGATGATGTCATACAAGCACGGCAAATGAAGCGGTTAGTTAAAGAGGTTTGTGAGGAGTATATGTTGCCTTTTGATTTTATAGAGGTAACTAGTAAAAGTGAAAACATTATTACGAACATTCCTAAGGCGAGGTATGTCCCAATCTATTTTTTAGATATAGAGATAAAAAGAGAAGAACGTAAAGGGTTACAAGTGGCACAAGAGATACGAAAGTATGATACGCAAGGAATTATTGTGTTTGTAACGACGCATTCTGAATATGCACCTATTTCGTATCAATACATGGTATCAGCTTTAACTTTTATTGATAAAGGGTTGCCATACGAGGAGAGGCGTAACGTTTTTGAACAATGTTTACTCCAATATGAAGCGCGTAATAAGCATATTATTCCGTCCGATGACTTTATCGTTGAAAATAGTAATGCAACTGTGCGGGTTCCGTTTCATGAAGTTGAATATGTTATGACCGATGAACCGCACCGTTTAGCATTAGTGACGTTAGATCGAATTGTTTATTTTTATGGGACTTTAAAAGAAATTGAATTAGTAGATGAACGTTTATTTCGTTGTCATCAATCATATATCGTGAATACGAAGCAACTGTCTTCTTACAATGCGAAGCAAAAAATGATAGTTTTAAAAAGCGGGAAACGCATTCCAGTATCACGGCGCTTAGTGAGTAAAGTACGTAACATATTAAAGGGTGAGATGTAATGTATATTTATGATTTATTTGCAATACTGCTTACTAGTATAAGCCATACGTTTTTATACATTCAATTAATCCGGTACAACAGATTGTCAGTTAGAATGTTAATAGCTTTAAGTGCAGTATTCATTATTTTACTTGCTATTGTCGTAACAGTAACGAGATACCCAGAGTTGAATAGTACTATTGTGTTATTTTTAATAAGTTTAGGATTAATGCATAATGAATTGAAATTTAAGCATAATGTATATTTTGCACTAGTGAGTATGGTAATTATAACGTTAGTGAAAATGTTGCTTTTCGATTTAGGAATGAAAACCTTTATGTTAACGCCATTCAATTTATATTTATGGACGGGTAGCATGATTCATCTTATCGTATCAACCCTTACTTTTATCGGTATTTTTGTAGCTCGGAAAAGAATCCGAAAAATTGCTCAATATATAGTAGGTAGTCGGCTATACTATGTAACTTATATATTATTAATTGCCGGATTTATTATTGAATTAATCTTAACTCAGCCATCTACTGCGTTTTTAGCACAATTAAATCGACAATACAGTGAATTAAGTTATATTTCAGCGATTATTGTATTTTTATTATTAGTCATTATAGTACTTATAAGTTCACATTTATCGAAAGCAAAGTTACGAGAAGAGCATGAAAAACGCTTAGATAAAGAGTTATTAGATTATGTGGAGAAATTAGAGGATATGCATGACGAGCTTGCTAGTTTCCGTCATGATTATATGAATGTATTATTATCGTTAGAAGAGGGAATACGTACGAAAAATGTGAAAGAAATTGAGCAAGTGTATTATGACGTTATAGCTCCTACGTTAAAAACAATAAATGATCATGAACTTGATATTGCGAAATTATCTCGCATATATATTCCTGAAGTAAGAAGTGTATTAAGGGCGAAAGTTAGCACTGCTCAGCACCAACAAATAAAAGTAATGCTTGATATACCGGAAAACATTGAAAGTGTTTCGATGACGATTATTTCATTTATTCGTATCATTTCAGTTTTAGTAGACAATGCAATTGAAGAAGCAGTACATAGTGAGGAAAAGATATTGCAAATCGCCTTCTTTGAAATGGATTCACGACAATATTTTATCGTGCGTAATAGTTCAAAGAGTGAAGAGATTGATCTGCGAAAAATTTATGAGAAAAACAATTCAAGTAAAGAGGGGGCTAGAGGATACGGGTTATTCTCATTAAAACGTATTATGAATAAAACAAATAATGCGACGTTAGAAACAACTTATGTACGTCCTTATTTCACGCAAACATTCATATTAAAAGAGATAAAATGACCATCTATGATGAAAATGAAACCGAATAGGAAAGAACTACATACTTTCTTCACTCGTTTTTATATACTTCAAGTAAGAGGTGAAGCGAGATGAATGGACTTATTTTTACAACAATGATTTGCTTTGGTTTACCGCTTGTAGCACTTTTATATACTGTTTGGAAGAAACGCTATATTCCATATATGTTAGGTGTATTGGCTTTTGTTGTATCGCAAATATTGATCCGCATACCAATACTGAATTATGTAAATGGAACTAGCACAGATTTTCAAATGTTTTCAATAATGCAGCCTGTATTATTTGTACTTTTGCTTAGTTTATCAGCTGGAATTTTTGAAGAGATAGCTCGTTTTATCGCAATGCGTTATTTTATGAAGCAACGAGATTGGCAGTCTGGTTTTTTATTTGGAGCAGGGCATGGTGGTATTGAAGCGGTGTTGATAGTTGGTATCCCGGTAATATCCCTATTATTGTCACAAACAGTCATTCAAAATGGTGACAGTTATTATTTCGGCGGTATTGAGCGCATCTTCGCGATGGTATTGCATATTGGACTGTCCTTCATTATATTACAAGCTGTCGTCCAAAAGAAATTTCGTTATGTTGTCTATGCAATTCTCATCCATGGAACTGCAAATGCATTAGCTGGCATTATATCGCTATATGTACCAGGGAAAAGCGGGATCATAATGTCAGAAGTTTCAATAGCAATTTGTGCTTTACTCGTTTTTAGTTATAGTTTCACTTTAAAAAGAAAGGGTGTATGAAAATGAGAAGAATGTTACTTATTATTATAAGTGCTATCGCGGCGTTCGCGCTTGCAGCATGTACCGGTAATAAAGTAGATGAAAGTACGTCAAAAAAGTTTATTCCAAAGGCGGAAGAAATTGTATCATTACTAAATGAGGCGAAGTATAAAGACGTACACGAAAAATTTGATAGTAAAATGAAAGCTGGATTGCCAGAAGAAAAAATGAAAGATCTTACACCTGTAATTGAGAAAGCCGGTACGTTCGAAAAAATTGAGAAAAAATCGATTGAAGAAAAAGATGGTTCATATACTGTTATTCTTGTAGCGAAATATAGTAAAGAACAACGGACATTCATTATAACTTATAATAATAAAGAAGAAATAGCAGGTTTATATATTAACTAAAAACAGATACAGTGGAAGTTCTCGCTGTATCTGTTTTTTTGTGTTAACTAAATTATGGATATTTGTGCTAATATGAACTCATAGCTATAGAGAAGGGGTGTGAGTATGAAAACTGAAATAGTTCCTAAAAAGAAGTACAGCATAATAAGCTACATATCTTTACTCATCGGCATTTTATGTTTTCTATTCGTTTTTATAACGCCAACAAGGATAGCGAATGCAGGTAATATAGTGGGAGATTATATTACAGTCGCACTCACAGTTGCAGGAATTATACTTTCTATCATTACGATGACGAAAAAAGCAGAGAAGAAGGGGATTGCTATTCTTTCATTAATACTGTCCTCATCATTTTTTATATTTTGGATCATCGCAATTATTTTATTGTTTACTGGTCAAATTAGTTTTGCGCCGTAATATGTAATAAAAAGAGTCCTTCTCGTATGAAGGACTCTTTTTATTCGGTATCTTCCGGTTGATATTCTAAAATATCCCCTGGTTGGCATTCTAACGCTTTACAAATAGCATCTAAAGTTGTAATTCTAATTGCTTTTGCTTTTCCATTTTTTAATATAGAAAGGTTAGCCATTGTAATTCCAACCTTCTCTGAAAGTTCAGTTACACTCATTTTTCTTTTCGCTAACATTACATCAATATTAATTATTATTGCCATGTTATTCACCTCAGACCGTTAAATCATTTTCTGATTTTATATCTATCGCATCTTTTAAAAGTCTTTGGAGAACGGCAGCAAAGACTGCGATAACTATTGAAGCAAAGATAAGGATCATGCCAATTATTATAATACCTGGTGCATCATCTCTCTCTGCTACAAGATAGAAAAGCGGCATACCTACTACATATAATACACTAATTGTAATAGCACATTGTTTTATCTTTTTTAAAGCTCTAACAGATAATTTCGAGAAGGCGTTCCCCTTATCAATGTAGCTTACAAGTTTAAAGGATTGATATAGAGCAAAATAAAAAGGTATCACCGTTGCATATAGATTGATTAAAACAAGATATTTTATATATGCAATATCCGGGTATAAGTCCGCTGCGTAATTCCCGATATTAGGAATTAAAAATATACACAAAGCAAAAACAGGAATACCGATAAGGATAATTGCTGTCTTTAAAAAGAGTGTTGATCCTTGTTTCATATAAAGCACCTCATTTTTAAATTATCATATTAATTTAACATAAATTTTATCGTTTAACAATAAATTCTTATTTATTTCAATCGGATTTTTATTGAGAAACAAATTTTAGTGAAGAGAATGATAAGACGTTTTTATAAAAAAGGTGTGGTCTCTAGTTATTTGAACATAAAAAGCTATGATATGTACCGTTCGTTGCTTTACTAATAAAAGAAAGTAAAGGTAATGATTGTTAGCTTCATGAAAATTGGGGACTAATAAAACATATATAGGTTGTGGAAATCTTTTTGTATATAAATGAATGTGAAACATACGGAGGAACAACAATGTCGAATTTGGGTTTATTGATGAAGAAGTTACTGTTAGTAGGAACAATCACACTAAGTATGTTATGTACGGAAAGCATGATGAATTATCATACGGTGGAAGCTAAGGTGAAACAAGTAGAACGGCAACCGAAAAATGTAATCATAATGGTTATGGACGGAACGAGTTCTTCAGCAACGACATTAGCTCGCTTGTATAAAGGGAAACCACTTGCACTAGATGAAATTGTAACAGGAGGAGTTCGTACCTATTCGGCGGAATCAGCTATAACAGACTCAGCTCCAGCAGCTACAGCTTTAGCGACGGGGAATAAATCGAATTCAGGATATGTAGGTATATTACCTTCTATTGTAAGTTCACCTGGATTAAAATCAATAAAAGAAGAGGACAAGTTACGTCCAGTTGCCAATGTTTTAGAAGGTGCCAAACGCACTGGTCGCGCAACTGGAATAGTTGCTACAGCTGAAATTCAGCATGCTACTCCCGCTGGATTTTCTGCTCACCATATTAACCGTAAGCGTTTTGACGTAATTGCGGAGCAGCAAGTGTATCAAAATATAGATGTCGTATTAGGTGGGGGAAAAGAGGCACTGCTACCTATAAAAAGAAAAGATGGTGAAGATTTAGTAAAGGTGATTCAAGACAAAGGATACGACTTTGTTGAAACGAAAGATGCATTATTGAACTCTAAATCTAAGAAAATTTGGGGCTCTTTCTCACATAATGCTCTTGCGTTTGATATGGATCGTGAAGCAACAAATCCGGAGCAACCAACACTTTCTCAAATGACGGAAAAAGCAATTCAAACACTATCAAAAGATAAAGATGGTTTCTTTTTATTTGTAGAGGGAAGTAAGCCAGACTGGGCAGCTCATGTGAACGACCCAATAGGGATGATTAGTGATGTATTAGCATTTGATAACGCAGTTGCAGAAGCATTGGAATTTGCAAAAAAAGATAGTAATACGATGTTAATAGCTGTAACTGATCATGGTAACAGCGGTATTTCTATTGGGAATACGAATACGACAAAAGGCTATAATATTACGCCGGTCTCTGCATACATTAATCCATTAAAAAAATCGAAAATGACACTTGAAGGTGCTACAAATAAACTGAAATCTGATTTATCAAATGTAGAAGATGTAGCTAAATTATACGGTTTGGACAATTTAACTTATGAGGAAAAAGAAAGAGTAAAAGCAGCAAAAAAGAAATCGGATGTAGGTCCAATACTTACTACATTATTGGCCAATCATGCGAACATAGGCTTCACAACAGGAGGCCATACAGGTGAGGATGTGTTTTTATATTCTTACGGTCCTCAAAAGCCAAACGGTTTGATCCAAAACATAGACCTTGCGAAGACGATGGCGAAAGCAATGGGCTTTAACTTAGAAGAAGTAACAAACAAATTATTTGTAGAGAGTGAATTAGCCTTTAAACGAAAAGGTGCAACAGTAACAATAGATAATACTGATGCAGAAAACCCGGTGCTCATAGTAAAACGTAATAATGTAAAAGCTCAATTGTTTGTAAATAAAAATATAATTCGTATTAAGAATAAAGAATATGAATTAGGTAGTGTCGTTGTAGAAAGCAATGGCAAGTTCTATATACCAGAAGAAGCAATCCGCTTATTCATAAAGCATTCTCGTTAAAAAATGCCAATTCCTTAGCAAGTACTTAGGAATTGGCATTTTTTGTGTAGATGAAATTTCATTCGAAAACAAGAGTAAAGAGAATCGCTGTTTCTACAAAAATATTCTCTACGTTTATAAGTTATTGTGAATGAGGATTTTGCAATATTAGACCTATTGCTATCATATATTTTTCGCCCTGCCTAAAAAAATATTTCTCAACATTCTCTTTGTTGAAAAAGATTGAATATTCGTATTATAACGAATATTATGTTGTTATCGGCAAAAAACGATAATTTGCAGACACTGGGGAGGAAATACATTGAAAAAGAAATTAAAACCATTAGCGGTATTAACAACAGCAGCAGTACTAAGTGGTACGTTTGCTTTTGGAGGTCATGCAGCGTATGCTGAGACACCAACATCATCTCTACCAATAGATGAGCACTTAATACCAGAGGAACGTTTGGCAGAAGCGCTGAAACAACGGGGAGTAATTGATCAATCTGCATCACAAGCCGAGACATCAAAGGCTGTCGAAAAATATGTTGAGAAAAAGAAAGGGGAAAACCCTGGAAAAGAAATCTTGACAGGAGATAACCTTACGCAAGAAGCTACAGATTTTATGAAAAAAGTAAAAGATGCAAAAATGAAGGAGAATGAACAGGCGCAGCAACCAGAAGTAGGACCAGTTGCTGGACAAGATGCAGTATTGAATTCTAGAAAATTAAATGGAAAAGTACCTACTACACCAGCGAAGCAAGCTGAGTACAATGGAGCTGTTCGAAAAGATAAAGTGCTTGTTTTACTCGTAGAATTTAGCGATTTTAAGCATAATAATATTGATCAAGAACCGGGTTATATGTATTCTAAGGACTTTAATCGTGAACATTATCAAAAAATGTTATTTGGTGATGAGCCATTTACGTTATTTGATGGATCGAAGATTAATACATTTAAACAATATTATGAAGAACAATCTGGCGGAAGCTACACAGTTGATGGAACTGTAACAGAATGGCTTACTGTTCCAGGAAAAGCGTCAGATTATGGTGCGGATGCGGGTACTGGTCATGATAACAAGGGGCCTTTAGGACCAAAAGATTTTGTGAAAGAAGCATTAAAAGCAGCGGTAGCAAAAGGCATTAATTTAGCTGATTATGATCAATTTGATCAATACGATCAAGATGGTGATGGAAATAAAAACGAGCCAGATGGAATTATTGATCATTTAATGGTTGTACATGCGGGCGTAGGTCAAGAAGCTGGCGGCGGTAAATTGAAAGATGATGCGATTTGGTCTCATCGTTCAAAACTAGGCTCAAAGCCATATGCAATTGATGGTACAAAATCTTCAGTTTCAAATTGGGGCGGAAAGATGGCTGCATATGATTATACAATTGAGCCTGAAGACGGAGCAGTTGGTGTGTTTGCACATGAGTACGGTCATGATTTAGGCTTACCAGATGAATATGATACAAAGTATTCAGGGCAAGGTGAACCTGTTGAATCATGGTCCCTTATGAGCGGCGGTAGCTGGGCTGGAAAAATTGCGGGAACAGAGCCAACAAGTTTCTCGCCACAAAATAAAGAGTTTTTCCAAAAGAATATGAAGGGTAACTGGGCGAATATCGTTGAGGTAGATTATGATAAACTGCGCACAGGAATCGGTACTGCAACATTTTTAGATCAAAGTGTTACAAAATCAAAACGACCAGGAATCGTTCGTGTTAACTTGCCAGACAAAGATATAAAAAATATCGAATCAGCATTTGGTAAGAAGTTTTATTACAGCACAAAAGGAAATGACATTCATACAACACTTGAGACACCAGTATTTGACTTAACGACTGCAACGGATGCTAAGTTTGATTATAAGGCATTTTATGAATTGGAAGCGAAGTATGATTTCCTTGACGTAAATGCGATTGCAGAAGATGGAACGAAGACACGTATTGATAGAATGGGCGAAAAAGATGTAAAAGGCGGCGTAGATACAACAGATGGTAAGTGGGTTGATAAATCATACGATTTAAGCCAATTTAAAGGAAAGAAAGTAAAACTGCAATTTGAGTATGTAACAGATATTGCAGTAGCTTATAAAGGATTTGCGTTAGACAATGCAGCATTAACTGTAGATGGAAAAGTTGTTTTCTCTGATGATGCAGAAGGACAGCCAGCAATGACGCTAAAAGGATTTACTGTGTCTAACGGATTTGAACAGAAAAAACATAACTACTATATCGAGTGGCGAAATTACGCTGGGTCTGACACGGCGCTACAACATGCACGTGGTCCAGTATTTAATACAGGAATGATTGTATGGTATGCGGATCAAAGCTTTACAGATAACTGGGTAGGCGTTCATCCAGGCGAAGGATTCCTTGGGGTAGTAGATTCTCATCCAGAGGCAATCGTAGGAACATTAAATGGACAACCAACTGTGAAGAGCAGTACGCGTTATCAAATTGCCGATGCGGCATTCTCATTTGATCAAACGCCAGCATGGAAAGTAAATTCGCCAACCCGCGGTATCTTTGATTATAAAGGATTGCCAGGCGTTGCGAAATTTGATGATTCTAAGCAGTACATCAACAGTGTTATTCCAGATGCCGGACGTAAGTTGCCGAAACTTGGATTGAAGTTTGAAGTAGTAGGTCAAGCTGAAGACAAGTCTGCAGGTGCAGTTTGGATCCATCGCTAAAATAAAATGAAAAGGAGCTGCCATAAGTCGGTGAAACCTGACTTATGGCAGCTCTTTTCTTCTTGTGAGAAAAAACTGTTACATAAATACAAATCGAAAAAAATTACCATTTTAAAAAATGAAAAGATGTGCAGAAGTGAAAAAGTCCTCTGCTTTTATATATATTTATTGGAAAAAATAGATGTTTCTTTTATAATTGAAATGCTCCATCAGTCCGATTATATAAGGTTTTTTGACCGTAAGTAATTTGTAAGTAATGAGTAAGAAAAAAGAGATTTTTATATTATATAATATTTATTACAGCTACTTTTAACACCTGATACTAATAGTATGTTATAATGTGAATTAGCAACATAAAGGAAAGGAATTAGACCAATGACATTAGAAAATACTAAAAATTTAAAAAAACAAGTTGCTCCGTATGAAAAATCAACGATTAAAAAAAGTGTGTGGCAACTTATTAACACAATTGTGCCGTTCATTATTTTATGGTACCTTGCTTATAAAAGTTTGTCCGTTTCTTATTGGTTATCGTTAGTTCCATCTCTGTTAGCCGCTGGTTTTATGACACGGATTTTCATTATTTTTCATGATTGTACCCATTATTCATTCTTTAAAAGTCGACCTGCAAATAGAATCGTAGGGACATGTATGGGTGTGTTAACTTTATTCCCGTTTGATCAATGGGGACATGAGCATTCTATTCATCACGCTACAAGTGGTAATTTGGATAAGAGAGGTACAGGAGATATTTGGACGCTTACAGTGGATGAATATGTAGCTGCTCCATTTAGACTGCGTTTAGCATATCGCTTATATCGCAATCCATTCGTTATGTTTGGATTAGGTCCGATTTATGTTTTCTTACTTAAAAATAGATTTAACCGAAAAGGTGCTAGACAGAAAGAACGTATGAATACGTATTTGACGAATATTATAATCGTTGCTTTAATAGCTATACTTTGCTGGGCAATTGGGTGGCAATCGTTTCTGTTAGTGCATGGCACTATATTCTTAATAGCAGGTTCAGTAGGAATTTGGCTGTTTTACGTACAGCACACATTCGAAGATTCTTATTTTGAAGAGGATAAAGATTGGGAATATGTGAAAGCGGCAGTGGAAGGAAGTTCATTTTATAAACTTCCAAAAATCTTGCAATTTCTAACTGGTAATATTGGATTCCATCATGTTCACCATTTAAGTCCAAGAGTACCTAACTATAAACTAGAAGAGGCACACAATAATACGCTTCCGTTAAAAAATGTACCAACGATTACACTTGCTACAAGCTTACGATCACTCCGTTTTCGTCTTTGGGATGAGAAAAGTAACAATTTTGTTACCTTTAAAGAATTCAAAAAAATAATTAAAAACAATGTCTCTGTTCGAGTGAAATCTGAACTATAATTTCATCGTATATAAAAAACTCTCCTTAATCATTTTCGATTTAAGGGGAGTTTTTGTTTAATTATTATATGACCGATATTGAGGAGGGGGGGAATGCTTATGTGTAGGTATAAATATAAAGAGACAGTAATTATGTTATGTAAACAAAATCCTTCATTATAATTTTTTATTATAGTGAAGGATATAGTACATATATAATGGAAAGCAGAAGGTGGATGATAGTAATTATAAGAACACATACAACGTAATAAAATAATTCTTTCAAAAGGAAGGGGACATGAAAGATGTTGAAATTACAAGGGAAATACAATGAAGCAAAAGTATTTACGAATAACATTGATGAGACTGCAACTGGGCAGATTATTGATCTTTGTAACCAAGAATTCGTAAAGGATAGTCAAATTCGTATTATGCCAGATACACATGCAGGAGCAGGTTGCACGATTGGGACAACGATGACAATACAAGATAAAATATTTGGTAAAGGTAATCCAGACTGGAACTTTTCTGGTCCGCACGGGGCAGGACGTATCATGAGTCGTAAGAAGGCTAAAGAATTATTGAGTCTAGAGGACTTCCAAAATACGATGAAAGAGGTTTGGACTACATCGGTAGTAGAGAGCACAATTGATGAGGCACCAATGGTATACAAGCCAATGGATGAAATTATAACAAATACAAAAGAAACGATAGATATAAAGCACAATATTAAGCCATTATATAATTTTAAAGCGAATTAGAAGGGATAAATAAGCAGCCAGAAAAAACTATTTTTCGTATTTTTTGTTTGGAAACAATCTAATCAAGGGAAGTAGTTTCATTTTATTGCGATGGGATAGAAAAAGTCGATTTCCTGTGGAGTTAAGAAATCGACTTTTTTATTTATTTTGTTGGATGAAAGCAACCGTTAGCTTAATAGCAACGGATTATAACCGTCTATTTCTCCCAAAGCTCAATTAGACGACCTTCAGGATCTTTAATCCAAATAAACTTTCCGAACTCACTAATTTCTTCTTTCTTTTCAAGAGGTACACCAATATGTTCAAGATGCTGAATAGTCTCATTTAAATTATGTACTTCAAAATTTAACATCACTTGCTGTTCTATTGGAAAATAATTATCATTTTCGGTAAAGAAAGAAAAAATAGTCTCATTTCCTAATTGGGGTTTAATCACAGTCCCATTCCAATCTTCGATTTCAATTTTCAACACTTCACTGTACCATTTTTTTATAACATCAAGATTGTTAGTTCTCCAAAATATTCCCCCGAACCCTTTTATCATTGTAGATAACTCCTGTCTTTTTTTAAATTTTTAAGCAATATATATTCAATATATCAAAACAGTAACAGTAAGGAAAATCAATAACGTATTAAAAGTGAAAAAATCCAATTACTAGTATTGTAGTATTTACCGCATTATGGAAATCGGTATCACTTTTCAAAGAACTTACAACCCAAGTAAAGGTATATAGTAATACTGACTCGTATGAGGTAATGAATGAAAAGGGAATAGAACAAATGCCAATGATAAAAGACCGCATATGAAATGAAAGCCATGTGCGGTCTTTTATATATAAGTATAGTATTACATAGTCTCGCTAATTTCACTTTCACTATGAGTGTTAGTAGAAATTCTTTTCTTAACTTTAAAGTGATAGTAAGTATAACAAAAAATGATAAACGGTACAGTGCAATAGATTCCAAGTCGTTGTTCTGGGATAAAAATAAGACTGATTAATATAATGCCATACAATCCAAAACCAAGAATTGGTACAAGTGGATAAAGTGGAGTTTTAAATTTTAAGTCTTCTAATTTTCCACCTTCTGCTAAATAATGTTTACGGAAAAAGAATTGAGAGACACAAATTGACATCCAAACAATGATTGTAATAACGCCAGAAATGGAAATTAACCATAAGTAAACTGTTTCAGCAGCTACGACGCTTGTTAACAGAGAAAAAGCAGAAATAGAAATTGTCAAAATTAAAGCGTTTAAAGGTATTCCTCGTGAAGATAATTTTTTTAAAAAAGCCGGAGCCATTTCATTTTTTGATAATGACCAAAGCATGCGAGTTGCAGCGTACAGTCCAGAGTTTGCGACAGAAAGAACAGCAGTAAGAATAACAAAATTCATAATATCAGCTGCATATGGAATACCAATATTATCAAATACAGCAACGAATGGGCTCTTTGTTAATCCTGCTTCTTTCCAAGGAATTAAAGCAACAAGAACAAAGATTGCTAAGACGAAGAAAAACATCGTGCGCCATATAATATTTCTAATAGAACGAGGTAAAGTTTTTGCTGGATCTTCACTTTCACCTGCTGCGATTCCGACAAGTTCTGTACCTTGGAAGGAATAATTGACTGTAACCATTGTTAATAGAATAGCTGCAAGTCCATTTGGGAATAAACCGCCATGATTTACGAAATTTGATAATAACGGGGCTGGTTCGTCGCCTTTTAAGTCAATAAAACCGAACATAGCGGCACCGCCAAGGATAATAAAAGCTATAATGGCAGATACTTTTATACTTGAAAACCAAAATTCTGTTTCTGCATAACTACGAGCAGATAATGCGTTAATCGTGAAGATTGTAACGCCAAATATTAAACACCAAACCCAAACAGGAATATCAGGAAACCAGCGCTGCATTGTAATGCCGGCAGTTGTAAATTCAAGGCCGGTTGTATTCGCCCAGCTTAACCAATACAACCATCCGATTGTAAAGCCAGTTGCAGGATTGATGAACTTAGTTGCATATTCCTGAAAAGAACCTGAAACAGGCATGGCTACAGCAAGTTCACCAAGACAAAGCATAACGAAATACATTAATAATCCACCGGCCATAAAGGCAAGTACGGATCCACCGGGTCCAGCTTGACTTATAATAAAACCAGATCCGTTAAATAACCCCGTTCCAATCACACCACCGAGTGCAATCATGAATAAGTGTCTACTTTTCATCGTACGTTTTAATTCATTGTTTGTATTACTTACTTGCGTCATTGTTTTCCTCACTTTCATAGTTGATAGAATGAAGTTTGATGTTTTTCCGTATTGTGGAATGTATTCCGTGATGTGAAATCTTGTTATAATTTTCAGATAATTAAAAAGAAAAGTCAATATTTTTTTGTTCGCGCTTACAAATTCTTATCAGTGGCATATTTTTATTTTTAGAAAATTGAATAAATAGATTGATTTCATTTTAAATTTTTGTTAAATTGATAGGTAATTGAGCGAACTAGCATATTACAAGTCAAGCTGAGGTGAGTTATTATGGTGCAGTCCATTGATAGAGCGATAAGTATTATAAAGTTGTTAAATTCTACTAATGAAAAAGAGTATTGGGCTATTTCTGATATAGCGGACAGAACACATCTCCCAGTTAGTACAGTACATAGATTACTTAACTCTTTAATCGAGCATGGGTTAGTTACGCAAATTTCAGAAACGAAACAGTACAAAATTGGGCCAATGTGGATGGAAATAGGATTACGTCAATTGGAGAAAGTAGACTACAGATCAGTTGCAAGAGAAGTGATGAAGCGGTTAGCCTCTGAAGTGGAAGAAAGTGTTTATTTGAACATTCCAAATGGAACACATTCTATTATCATTGAAAGAATGGATAGCCCTTTAAAAATTCGAGTTATTGATAACTTAGGGGAACAAATTCCACTTTCAATTGGTGCCGCAAATAAAACGATGCTTGCCAATATGAAAACGAATGAAATGGAACATATTGTAGAACATTTACTTTCTTCATTACCAGAACAAAAGCACATTCTTTTAGATCAAATAAAGCAAATAAAAACTGAAGGATATGCGGTAAGTTATGGTGAAAAAACAGAAGGGACAGCTTCAGTAGCTGCACCTATTATCGGATTTAATCATAAAGTAGTAGGAGCATTAAGTGTTGGGCTAATTAGTCATCGCATAAATGATGATCGACTATCTTTTCTTATTAGTAAGGTAAAACAAGCAGCTCATGAAATATCAATAAAAATCGGCAGTACATCAGAACTATAATTTTGATAACTGTCGTCATTTTTTATTCATATAATGGAATTCATTTTCATAATGCGGAAAAATAGGGGGATTTATATGTCAAAGTGGCAATCAAAAGAACAATTGATTCAATTATTAAGCAGTCTTGTTGAAATTCCTAGTATTACAGGTACAGAAGCTGAAGTGATATTGCCAGACTTTGTTGTGGAACAATTATCTGATTTACAGTACTTCAAAGAAAACCCGCATCATTTGCAAAAAAATCCGACGGGGGACGGACGATATTTTGTTACAGCCCTAGTGAAGAAAAGCGATAGTACAAAAAATACCGTAATTCTAGTTAGTCACTTTGATGTTGTAGATGTGCAAGATTACGGAGTTTGGAAAGAAGATGCATTTAGTCCTAAAAAGTTAACATCTATGTTTTATTCTCATAAAGATGAATTACCAGACCATGTACGTGAAGATATAGAACATGGAGATTGGCTGTTTGGTAGAGGAACAATGGATATGAAATGCGGCCTCACGTTACAAATGGCAATGATTGAGCAAGCTTGTGAAGGAAGATTTGATGGAAATGTTCTTTTATTGGCTGTACCAGATGAAGAAGTAAACTCTGTGGGAATGAGAGCTGCTGTTCCAAGACTACTAGAGTTAGCAAGAGAACATAACTTGGATTATAAAACGGTATTAAATTCAGAGCCTATGTTTTCACGACATCCTGGTGACCAAAATAAGTATATTTACACTGGTTCTATTGGTAAAGTGTTACCTGGATTCCTTTGCTACGGAAAAGAGACACATGTAGGTGAGCCATTTGCAGGTTTAAATGGGAGTTATATGGCTGCTTTATTAACGGCTGAATTAGAATTGAATACGGACCTTTGTGATGTTGTAGAAGGAGAAGCGAGTCCTCCCCCAACTAACTTACTTCAACGTGATTTAAAGGAGGATTATTCTGTACAAATTCCGCATCGTGCAGTCACATTATTCAATTTGTTTTTACTGGAAAAAACGATGACAGATGTCGTTTCAATGTTACGTCAAAAAGTAACGAAAGTAGCAGAGAAAATAGAAGAATCATACGAGAAGCAAGCATATCGTTTTTCTAAATATAATCCGTTTATACCGCCTAATATGAAAGTAAATGTATTAACGTATGAAGAGCTTATCGCTTATGCAATTGAACAACATGGGCAAGAGAAAATAGATGATATTCAATCTAGTATAATAAAAAATAGAGAAGATAAAGATGATCGTGCGGTAACAATTGATTTAGTAGATAAACTATCTATTTTATGTAAAGAAAAGGCGCCGATGATTGTACTTTTCTTTGCTCCACCATATTATCCAGCTGTAAGTTCACGCAACAATCCGTTAATTAAAGATGTAGTTGCAGAAATGGAAAAGTATGCTCACTACAATCATAACATTACATTTGAAAAACAAAACTATTTTGGGGGAATTTCAGATTTGAGCTATGTGGGCTTACAGAATCCACTAGATTCAATGAGTTCACTTGTAGACAATATGCCATTATGGGATAAAGGTTATTCGATTCCACTTCAGGATCTAGAAGAGTTTGACGTTCCGGTATTAAATATGGGGCCGGTAGGAAAAGATGCACATCAATGGACAGAACGTTTAGATGTAAATTACGCATTTGAAACGCTATTAGATATGTTACCGAAATGCATTGAAAAATTATTAGTTTCTAATAAAATTACACAATCATAGTAGGGAATAAGGAGGGGATAAAACTAAAATTTCAAAAGAAGATACAAATAAAATTATTGTAGTATAATCAAAAGAACGGACAAAATCAAGTATCTATGAGTTTGTCCGTTTATCATTTAGTGCAAGCGAGAGAGTATGTAATCCACCGTTTTCTAACTAAATTCAAAGCTAACGTGATCTCTTTTATAGTTTTACTTTTTCGTTTGCCCAGATAGTTCAACAGACTTTTGTGTACAGCGCTGCATTGCTGAAATAATTGCAGTTCGTAATCCTTTTTCCTCTAATGTTGCTACAGCTTCTATCGTTGTTCCGCCAGGAGAACAAACCATATCTTTCAATTCACCTGGATGTATGCCTGTTTCTAGTACCATTTTTGCAGAGCCTAACACAGCTTGAGCAGCGAATTTATATGCTTGATTGCGTGGCATACCATCAAGTACAGCGGCGTCTGCCATCGCTTCTATAATCATATATACGTATGCTGGTGAAGAACCGCTTACAGATGTTACAACGTTCATTAATTTTTCGCTTACGATCTCTGTTTGACCAAAGCTATTGAAAATGTTTAGCACATCTTCTAAATCTTTTTCTGTCACCATTTCATTAGGGCATAATGCAGACATTCCTTCTCCAACAAGAGCAGGGGTGTTAGGCATTACTCTTATAACCTTTAATTTTTTAGCAAAAGCTTCTTCAGTACTTTTAATGCTTTTCCCGGCAGCGATCGTTACGATGATAACATCGTTTTTGATTACTTCTTTTATTTCGTTAATGATTGATGTGTATAGGTCTGGTTTAATTGATAAAATTAAAATATCAGCATTTTTAGCTACTTCATTGTTGTCAGTAGTTGTAGTTAGCCCATATTTTTCACTAGCATTTTTTAAATTCGTAGTGTTTAAATCCGAACAAATAATATTATTTGCAGACACTATCTTTTTGTGTAGCATACCACCAATCATAGCCATTCCCATATTTCCGCAACCGATAAATCCAATTTGTTTATCCATAATAACTCAATCTTGCTCCTTTTATAATAAATTATATCATTTTGAAATTGCTATCTTAAAATAACAATGACATCTTTATGTAATATAAAGAAACATTCTAAGAGAATATATTCCTTTTTGCAACACCAAAAGATAAAAATCAATTATATTCGACATTATGTAAATATATACACTTTAATTTTAGGTTTTATGTTGATGAATATGAGTTAAACTTATATCGATTTGTATTTTCATTCAGTACGGTAATAATTTCATACAAGTAACTTACCGCTCTATTTATTTTTAAAAATACTTCTTGACACCAAATCAAATTATATCGCATAATATAAAAAATTAAACCGAAAATCGTTGAAGGGAAATAGTACATATGTCTTCTTGCGAAAGAGAGTGGAATTCACCGGCTGAAAGATTCCTCGTATAGAATATATCGAACCTATCCCTGAGTCTTAAATGAAAGTTTAGGCGTTCGCCTGCGTTATAGGCGCCAAGTGGATATCTATGTATATCAATTAAGGTGGTACCGCGGAACAATGACCGTTTCGTCCTTTTTATTTTATTAAGGGCGAAGCGGTCATTTTTATTTTGCTCTTTAATAGGCTAGATGCAGCATTGGTGAGAATAGAAGTCGCTGCAAGCCGAATGAATAAAAGTGTAATGTATAAAAAACTTTGATTTTAGACTTGGGGGATACAAAAGTGAAAAAACAACGAATTGTTGTAAAGATTGGGAGCAGTTCTCTAGCAGATAGTCACGGAGGCATTTCTAAAGAACAACTTTCAGATCATGTTGCCGCATTGGCTCGATTGAAAGAGGAAGGGCATGAAGTTTTGTTAATTACATCTGGGGCTGTCGCTGCAGGTTTTTCTGCTCTAGGATATCCTAGCAGACCTGTGACAATTAAAGGAAAACAGGCTGCTGCGGCTGTCGGACAAAGTTTGTTAATGCAGGCGTATACGGAGGAATTTCGTAAATATGGCATCGTTACTGCGCAACTATTACTGACGAGAAGTGATTTTTCTAGAAAAGAACAATATAGTAACGCTTACGCTACTTTAGGAGAGTTACTAAACCGTTCTGCTCTTCCAATCATTAATGAAAATGATTCCATCTCTTTAGAGGAGCTAACGTTCGGTGATAACGATATGCTGTCAGCTTTAGTAAGCGGACTTGTTTCGGCAGATATGCTTATGATTTTTACGGATGTGAACGGTTTATATGACAAAAATCCACAGAAAAATGCGGATGCGAAAAAATATTATTTCCTTCCTGAAGTTACGGAAGAGATTGCTTCTCTTGCAGGAGATGCTGGGTCCAAACTTGGGACTGGCGGTATGAAATCAAAAATTGATGCTGCGAAGACAGCACTTTCTCTTGGCGTGAGTGTATTTATCGGAACAGGACGTGGACAAGAGAAATTTGTAGATGTTTTGAAGGGCAAAGGTGATGGTACGTATGTCGGAAATGCCCCTCAAAAAGAGATGAAGATGAACAAGCAATGGATCGCGTTGCATTCGCTTGTTAGCGGACAAATTGAAGTAGACGCTGGAGCAGCTACTGCTATCATTCAGCATGGTAAGAGTCTTCTTCCTGCTGGCGTTACAAATGTTTCAGGATTTTTCCAAGTTGGCGATGTCGTAGAAGTAATGACGCAACAAGGGCGCGTAATTGGAAAAGGACAATGCACATATAGCGCAGAGGAATTAAGAGAGATAAAAGGTATGCAAAGTCAACATATTCAAGCAAGAGGCGAAAGGCATAATTATGAAGTCATTCATAGAGATTATTGGGTGTCACTTTAAGAATAGTGATGTTAAAAAGGAGGAAATGAAGATGAATGAAGTGTTGGCAAAGGGAAAAAAGGCGAAAGAAATTGCTAGAGAACTTGTACTAAAATCTACAAGTCAAAAAAACGAAGCACTTGCTGCTATTGCTGAAAGGCTAATAGTAGAAACAGCTTATATTGTAGAGGAAAACAAACGTGATATCGAAGAAGGTAAGGCAAAAGGATTTTCTGATTCACTCCTTGATCGACTTATGCTAACTGAACAACGAATTGTTGATATGGCAGAGGGAATTAAGCAGGTAATCGAATTACGTGATCCAGTTGGAGAACGTGTAAGCGAATGGGAGCGACCAAATGGACTATCTATTCAGGAGATGCGTGTACCACTTGGTGTTGTTGGGATGATTTATGAGGCAAGGCCAAATGTAACAGTAGATGCTGCTACAATTTGCTTGAAAACAGGAAACGCAGTTATATTACGTGGTAGTTCTTCTGCTATCAATTCTAACAAAGCCATCGTTTCCGTTATTCACCGAGCGCTTAAACAAACAAGCTTGCCAGAAGAAAGTGTACAGCTTATAGAAGATACGTCGCGGGATAGCGCAAAGCAGTTGTTTACAATGAATGATTACTTAGACGTTCTTATTCCAAGAGGTGGCAAACAATTAATTGATACGGTAGTGAGAGAAGCGTCTGTTCCAGTACTTGAAACAGGTGCGGGAAATTGTCATATTTTCATTGATGAAACAGCGGATAAGCGAATGACAATTGATATTATTATAAATGCAAAAACGCAGCGTCCATCTGTATGTAATGCAATTGAAACGATTGTACTTCATGAGAAGTGGGCGCAGCAATTTGGTAGCGAGCTGTTTTCAACTTTGAAGGAAAAAGGCGTGGAGCTACGTGGTGATCAGAAAGCATTGGCAATCGATTCGTCAATTGTACTTGCTTCAGAAGAAGATTGGGAAACAGAATTTTTATCACTCACGTTGGCAGTGAAAGTAGTTTCTTCTATAGAAGAAGCGATTCATCACATAAATACGTATGGTTCTATGCATTCCGAAGCGATTATTTCAGAAAACGAGGAAAACGTCAGCAAATTCTTCACAGCTGTAGATGCGGCTGCACTGTATCATAATGCATCCACTCGTTTTACTGATGGATCTGAATTCGGATTCGGCGCTGAAATTGGCATCAGTACACAAAAGTTACACGTAAGGGGACCAATGGGACTACCTGCATTAACTTCTACTAAATACGTGATTCGTGGAAATGGACAAATTCGAAAATAATAATAAAAGACACTCAATTTGCTTGGGTGTCTTTTTATTTATTTACCATACAAATAGCCCAACAAGCATAGCGCTTAATAAGGAAACTGCCATTCCGCTAACGAGAAGCTTCCACACATTTTTACCGATTATGGCTGATTTTTCTCCGCCAAATAATGAATTGTAAGTTCCGTAAATCATACCTACTGTACTAAAGTTAGCAAAAGAAGCTAGAAATGTTGTTGCAACCGCAATCGTATGTGGTTGTAAAGACTTTAGGTTCGATTTTAAATCCATCATTGCAACAAATTCATTCGTTGTTATTTTAATCCCCATTAATTCAGCTACATACATCGCATCACTGCCCGATAAACCGAGTAAAAAAGCAAAGGGGCTAAAGATAATGGAGAAGATTTTTTGAATTGTTAAACCTGTGACGAAAAAGCCTAAAATTCCATTTAAACATGCAGTTAATGCCACATAACCAATTACCATAGCTAAAATAACGATAACCATATTCATCCCGACTAACATACTGTTTGAAATAGTAGAAAAGAAATCCTTTTTTTCATCTTTTGAAGGTGTATATACGACATCTTCTTCTTTCGTAACTTCTACAGGATTTAATACATTGGCTAAAATTAATGCGTTAATACAGTTTAAAGGGATAGCGCTGAAAATATATGTTGCTGGAACCATTGATAAATAGGCGCCAAGAATGGATCCGCTAACGCTACTCATACTCATAATTCCAAAAGTCAGCAAACGATTTTCTTTTAAAACGGATAACTGATCACGAACAACCGCAAGTGCTTCGGTGTTTCCTAAAAACATCATTTGAATCGAAAAGAAACTTTCTAACTTTGGTAAACGAGAAATCTTTGAAATAACTGCACCTACTTTATCAATAATCCAAGTTAAGATCCCAAAGTACGAAAGAATATCGAAAAAAGTGATAACGAAAATGATAGGAAGTAATGCACTAAAGAAGAAATCAATGTGTGGACTGTCCATAGCGGAAGGAAAGGCAAACCGAATACCTTCATTCGCACACGATAGTAGCCAACTGAAAAATGACGCGATTTTATTAATGATAATACTGCCGAGCTTCGTGCCTAACATAAACCATGTAATAAAGAGCTCCAATATGATTAGAATAACGATTGGTCTCCATTTTATTTGTTTTTTATTAGGCGAACATAGGAAAACGATTAATATTACAACGAAAATTCCTAACATATTTAATATAAAATGCATATCAACAACTCCTTGAGGCTTATTATTTGTATATAAAAAAGCTCCTATTCTTCTTAATTTAGAATGAATGTGTTTCAACTAAAATTTTATTAATTCTAAAAACACAGAAGGTAAAATTCGATAAAAATAGAATTTAATATATAGTAAACAAGGAGGGGATAAAATGGAGGTCTATCACATAACGAGTAGAAAGAGGGAAACTTACCATGTTCAAGTCAAGTATTCGATACTTTTCGAATGTGCACTTGGCATTGCGGCAATTACTCATAAAAGGTTAATCGATACCCTTGAAAAGAGTCAAAATGAATGGGAAGAAATTAAGGAATCATTAACAGAAGAAATGAGAGAGCACTTACAGTTTGTAGAAGAACATAATACGTGGAAAGCGTTACTTCAGTTGTTGTATGAAGAAGACATGCAGGATGTATCGCAGTTTCATGCTAAAATCGATTCACTTTCAGAAGAAGATTTGAAGTATATATGTTTACCGTTTTTAGGGGAGAAATATGAGAAAAAAAGACGTTTAGCCGCAAGTAGAGATGTAACTGCAATACATGAACTAAAGGAATTAACACATGATCATCAGTTTTTCTCTACGTATATTCGTTTTATATGTGATGTTGATGTACAAGTGCTGAAATCCCATTTAATTGCTGTTATGACAGGATGGTACGACAGTGTTATTAAAAGAGAGGAAGAACAAATACTTTCTATATTAAAACGAGATTATGAAGCAAAGAATGAAATGAATAAAAAAATGAAACCGGAAGAGTTTGTCGAGTGGGCCACTGGTGGCGTGAACTATATGCCAGAGCCAAGTGTTCATCACGTACTTCTTATTCCGCAAATGACGTACAGACCGTGGAATATTGAGGCGGATATTGAAGATACGAAAGTATTTCATTACCCAGTTGCAAACGAAAGCATCCATCCTGAAGATCTATATGAACCGAATTATTTTTTAGTTCAAAAACATAAGGCACTTGGGGATGAAGCGAGGCTACGCATTGTAAAAATGTTGTTCGAACAAGAACGGACTTTGCAGGAAATTACAGAAAGACTGCAACTCGGTAAATCGACAGTACATCACCATTTGAAATTGTTACGTGCGGCGAAGTTAGTTGATATACATGAGGGGAAATATGTATTGAGAAAGAAAGCAGTACAGTCTTTAGCGAAAGAATTAGATATGTTTTTGAATAGATAATTAACAACGAGAATGTACATAAAGGGAGGAATATAAAAGAAAAGTTGGTGTGTGAAATTGAAAAATATATTGAAAAATCGTTCGTTCTTTTTTATGTGGATTGGTAGTGCAATCTCTGAATTAGGAGGGGCTTTCGGAACGTTGTGTAATTCAATTCTAGTATATGAGTTAACAGGATCGGAAATGGCTTTAAGTAGTATGTGGTTATTATATTTCATCCCATCACTCATATTGCAATTAATAAGTGGCCCATTTATTGATAAATGGAGCCGGAAGTGGATTATGATATTTTCACAATGGATACGAGCGTCTGTATTTTTATTACCTTTAGTGATGCTAGTTTTAGGTAGTATAGAAGTTTGGCACATTTATGTTGTTCAAATTGTAGTGGGGCTTATTACACCACTTTATACACCTGCAAGTCAAGCAATTACACCGAGCATTGTAAGGAAAGAACAACTTCAAGATGCAAATGCGTACATTGATGGAATGACTCGCCTTATGATGTTTCTTGCGCCAGTATTAGGCGGAGTAGTCATTCATTTGATTGGAACAAAACTTGCATTATTCTTCGTATGCATTTGTTTATTTGTTAGTGGTACTGTCTTACTTTATATAAAAGAAAATAGAACGTCACAATCCATTCGGAAAACGTGGCTAGAACAATTTCTTCACGGTTTTACATATTTTTTCACAAAACCAATCATCGTTTGGCTCGGTATATTTCTAACTTTTGTTCAATTTGGAGTAGGAGTAACAATGGTCACAAACCTTCCTTATATAAAAGATGAGCTATCAGCGGGATATGCGGAATTTGGTTATTTTATGGCCGGATTCCCACTTGGCTATGTAGTTGGATCTATACTAGTCGGAAAACTAACATATAAAAGCCGGCGCATACTTATGCTTGGAGGATTGTTTATAGGGGGACTCACATACATTTCACTAGGTTTTAACCACAGTATTGTAATAGCGGTAATAATTGAAATAGTTGCAGGTGTTTGTATTGCCTTTTTCAATGTTTATAATACGACGATATGCCAACAATCAGTTCCGAACAATATGATAGGACAAGTATTTTCGGTGCGATTATTTTTCATACGATCCGCTATGCCATTAGGTGTGTTAGTAGGGGGAATATTGAGTGAAATGTGGGGAGTAAGAGTACTATACTTTATTATCGGTTCAATTATATGTGTCACTTCTTTAATCGGAATCTTACTCCCATATTTCAAATTTTTAGATGGGGCAGTTGAAGAGAAAACAGCATAATTCGAAAAATCCAAACTTTATAATTGAAAATAATTATCATAATCAACTATAATAGAAGTATAGTAGTATTCGTATTACAATGAAGGAGTGGGATATATGTTTATCGAAACGAAAACATTTACAGTAAAAGAAGGTACATCAAATATAGTTGTAGAACGTTTTACTGGAGAAGGTATTATCGAAAAATTTGAAGGCTTTATTGATTTAAGTGTTCTTGTGAAAAAAGTAAGACGCGGCGACGAAGAAGTAGTCGTTATGATTCGCTGGGAATCTGAAGAAGCATGGAAAAACTGGGAAACAAGTGAAGAGCATTTAGCAGGTCATAGAGCAAGCCGTGGTAAACCAAAACCAGATCATATTATTAATGTGGATCATGCGGTTTATTATGTGAAATCATCAAAAGCGGCTTATCAGCAGTTGTAATATATATGTAAAGGTAGAGGGTATTTGTTTATTAATAAACAAATATCCTCTTTTTTGATTTATAGTAAAATATGGATGTGATATATGTTTATTTGTTTAATTGTAAATGGAGGTAAATGAAGTGAAAAGAATATTACTAATGACATCTTTAGCAACGACATTATTATCAGCGTGTAGTAATAATAATGTGAAAGAAGAAGTATTTAAGAATGAGGAAGAAAAACGTGAAAGCAGTGCAAAAATAGTAGAGCAGAAGGAGTATATCATTATTGATAAGAAACATAATGATATATTTCTAAAAGATGCTAGTTCAAATAAAGAAGATAGTGTGAAAGTAAGTTTAAATGATTTAAACTCAACAAAATGGAAGGCACCTGTAAGAAACGGTATCCCAGATATAGGTGATCATATCTCTTTGGAAAAAGAAGGGGGCAAATACACACCTACATTAGTAAAAGATCTTGTTGGTGAAATAAAGTATGATGGTACAATTAAATATAAAATTTTAGAAGCAACTAGTAAATCAGTTAAGTGGTTACCACTAAATAAAGAGAAAGATGGAGGGGTTGTTCCACCAGAGATGGTAAAAGTAGTGAACGCTTCGAAAATAAAGGCTGGAGACATTGTAACGATTCAAGATAAAACAAAAAGCAGTGAAGATGTAATTGTATATGAACTGACAATTGCTGAATAAGTATGTAGAAGATGAAAGATATAAGAGAAGTAAAAAATATATAGGTAACGAATAACTCCTTAATAATGTGTGTGGAGGTTACAAATGTTAGAAGCACAAATATTTATTAAACATGAACAACATAAAAAATTAGTGCAAACCATAGTAGCTGAAATCTTATCTATAAATAAGATAACTGGATGTATGCTTATCGGATCTGTCGCAAGAGGTGATGCATATCCTGATTCGGATTTAGACTTCTATGTTCTTTTAGAAGACGGACAAAATAAGAAATTTCATTCTGAAACGAGAGAAGAAATTTTAGTTGAATATAAGTATGCAGACGTTAATCAAATACTAGAAAACTTCAAAAACAATCCGATGGAATTATACTCATTTTTAGAAGGGGAAACTTTATTTGATAAAAGCGGCGAGTTGAAAAAGTTAAAGGAAATAGCTACATATGAATTTGAAAACTATCGTGTTTCTAGCGACAAAGAGAAAGGTATTTCTCATTGGTTGCGTAGTTCGCTCATTAAAATTCAGTCTGCTTTGAAAGCACATGATGAGTTAAAAGCTTCATACATTGTTCATACGTCAACTTGGACATTGTTAGAAGGGATATGGGCTATTAATAACAAGCCTACACCGCCAGCGGGATCTGTTTTAAGGTATATACAAGTGTTGCCTAATAAACCAATTCATTTGGAGGCATTACTTCATAAACTATTTTTAGGGGATACGAAAGAACGTATTGAATCGGCAATCATGTTAATGGAGTGGGTGTTATATAAATGATTTTGTCTAATTCTGTTAATATATCGATATCTTCTGTCGGGTTATCGGTATATCGAAAAGCATTGATGTAAATTTTATACATCGTATAAGTACAAAATAAAAGAGCGTAATCTAGTCTGATTTTCAACTAGATTACGCTCTCTTTAATCCAAGCGAATTTCAAATTCAAGCACAGCTTGATCTTTCCTAAACGGCATATTGAGTTCTTTGAATCGTAAGCTTATTCCAGACAAATTATCAGGAAGAGCAGGAGATACAACGAAATGATGACTCAAATGTCCATCAGTGCCGCCGCCACCTTCTGGCCAGCAGTCATATGTATCATCTATTGATAATTGGAAGAAACTATGAGGCTTAACTTCATTAAAAGCTTCATTCGTGGAATCCCAATCGCTATATAAATAAACTACACTAGCATTTGCGTATTGCCGAATAAAAGTTACGGTATACATAATACCTTTATGTTCATACGTTTTAAAAACAGGTATATGTTTTTTGAATGTAGTTGGTTCTACGCGAGGTTTAAATTCACCTTCGTCCATCATAGAAGAGAACAGTGAATTTAGATAGTCTGGATAAAATCCGTATTGCTTTGCCCATTTATAAATGGCTTCATCATGTGGAAAACCTGGATCACCACCTGAAAGTTCTTTTCGTTCTTTTAATAGGGCACAAATTTTTTCATCGATAGTATATAACCTGTCATCGTAATAATCACTAGGCCGTTCAAAACCCATTCGTTTCATAATCATTCCTCCTTTTCTTTATTTTAACAAAAAAGAAAGTGCGATACATTTTTAAATGTAAATTTAAACTCATTCATAAATCAAATATTGTAGACTTAAAATGAAGTTTGATAACAAGGTCTATTTAGCAGAGGAATTGCTTATGCATAAAATAATACTAATGTATGAATCAAGCAGGTTTCCCATATGATAAAGTACGAAACTATTATAAGTAGTACAGTGAAATCAATAGGAGGTTACCGGTATGACAGCTGTTTTTAAAGATATGGCGTTTCAGTTAAAAACGGAACGACTCGATCTGAATATGTGGGAGGAATCTGATGCAGTCTGGCTGAGACAATTAATTGGTGAACGTGGTGTGGACATGCCTACCATTGAATCTGTTCGTAGCTCTCTTATCGAAATGCGCAAGAAAGCAACTGAAAATGGTATTTCTCTTCTTACTATACGTAGGCGAGAAGAAGGGGATTTCATCGGATACTGTGGCTTAATTATTGGTCGTGCCACGCTTGAAGAGCCGGAGATTGCATATGAGTTGTTCCAAAGAGTTCATCGTAATGGTTATGCGACAGAGGCAGCATCAGCAGTGCTTGAGGCCGCGATCGCTACGGGGCGCCAAAGACTTTGGTCAACTGTAGGCGCTTGGAATACAGCGTCTTTCCGGGTATTAGAAAAGATAGGGTTTCATCGGCATCACAGTACATGGGGGGAGCGCGGTGAGATTGTTTGGAACGTACGCGATCTGTAGAAATCTGACTAAATCCGGAACAAAAAAATGTAAAAGAAAACCTCTATGTTAGGTTACTTAGTAATCTAACATAGAGGTTTTTCTTTATTGTAAATATTAATTTTGTATATATTTAAGAGTAATAGTCTGTCGTTTATTTTAATTTTTTACATCGTCGAATAATTGGAGTGCCTCTTTCACATTCAATCCATTCTTCACAATGCCATGAATCGCTTGAATCATCGCAGCAGGATGTTCAGATTGCCATATGTTTCGGCCCATATCTACGCCGATTGCGCCTTCTTGCAGTGCATTGTACGTAATGTTTAATGCGTCTTCAATTGAATCCAGTTTTGGTCCACCAGCAATTACGACTGGGGCAGGGCATGTGCTTGTAATTTTTTCGAACCCTTCGCAGTAATACGTTTTAATAATGTCAGCACCCATTTCAACGCATACGCGGGAAGCAAGTGCTAGAAAGCGAGCTTCACGTTTTTGTAGTTCTTTGGCAACTGCGGTAATGCCGAGTACTGGCAGGCCATAATCGTGAGCTTCTGAAACTACATTTGCGAGATTCGAAACTGTTTGTGTTTCATAGTCTGATCCGACGAAAACAGACACACCTACGCCAATTGCGTTTTGTTTTACTGCTTCTTTTACAGGCGTAACAATTGTCTCATTCGCTAAGTCTTTACCGACGACAGTAGCCCCGCCAGATACACGCATAACCATCGGTGTGCTGCAGTTTTCAGGAATGCAGGAGCTAAGTACACCACGCGTTAAAAAGAGCGAATCCGTATAAGGAAGTAAGTTTTTAACTGTTTCAAGTGGCTGTTCAAGCCCATGAATTGGTCCTAAAAAGTAGCCGTGATCTATCGCTAACATAACCGCTCTGCCATCAGGTAAAATTGTATTTAATCGATTTTTAAATCCCCAAGTCATTCGAAATCACTCCTTCGTTAATGTCGGATTTTCCGTTTGTACCGTATCTTTACTTGGTAAATGTGGTGACTTAATAAAAACTGCTTTAAAAGGTTTGTCAGAATGGTTAATAAGATAGTGAGATTCATGAGGACGAACTTGCAGGACATCACCTTGTTTAATTGGAACTCTTTCGTTATTCACATAGAAATCTATTTCACCTTCTAATGCATAAAAGACCTCTTCGCACGTCGTATGATAATGGTTTTGAAACTCCTGCCCAGGCTGAATGACAACAAGGCCAAGATCAATATTTGGACCTTGTATTAAATATTTGGGCCCGTTATCACCGAATCGATAGGAGAAGTCATTTTCATTCGCTTTTAACATACAGTTCACTCCTTTATGTAATGTGTTACAGTGCACCAGGCGCAATCCACATATGTGAGGTGAGCCCTTTATCAGCTAAAGCGAGCTGACTGTCATATACAGTTTTCCATGTTTCATAGAACTCTTTATATAGTTCGTGATTTTCAGTAACTGGTTCGAATGTTTGCTCCCACTGTACAAACTCTTCGGCAGTTTCTTCCATAGATGAATATATGCCAGCGCCAAATCCAGCAGCAATCGCAGTTCCTAAAGCAGCTGCTTCTTTCACAACAGGTACTTTTACAGGAATACCAAGGACGTCCGATAAAATTTGTGGCCATAGTTTTCCTTTAGCAGCACCGCCAGCAAAAATGACTTCAGAAGGGAATGTCCCTGTGAGATTTTCTATTAATTTTAAGTTGCCAAGTGTAACAAAGGCAGCATTTTCTTCAATAGCACGGAACAGTTCTTTTTTTCCGCATTTGTCAGCATCTAAACTTAAATTTAAAAAAGAAGGTGCAGCATGACGCCAAGAAATATAGTTCATAACATTTGAAAAGGTAGGGATAATGCCATGTGAACCAACAGGTACGTCTTTCGCTTGTTCTTCTAATAATGCATAAGCATCTACACCGAGTTTGTCAGCAAGTTTCTTTTCCTCATGGCAAAAAGCGTCTCGAAACCAGCGCATAACAAGGCCTGGGAAAAAGGCAATCGTTTCATATTGCCAAAGGTTAGGTACGACGTGACAATTTACCCGAATGGAAGCATGTGGATCTGTTTTTGGTTCTGTAACATTGACTTCTTGTTGCCAAAAACTACCTCCGCATATTAACGTTTGATTAGGTTTCACGACTCCTGTTCCAAGTGAGGCCATTTGTGCATCTCCGCCCCCGGCGACGACAGGAATTCCTTCACATAATCCAGTTAATGTTGCACACTCTTTTGTGACGTTGCCAATTACTGTACCAGCTTCATTTACTGTTGGTGAAAATGGCAAAGTTAGACCGCACTCGATAGCGACATCGTTATCCCATACTCTATTTTGTAGGTCAAAAATACCGGATGTACATCCGTTTGAAGGGTCGATTTGTAGTACGCCGCTTAGTTTATATAATATCCAATCGTTTAACATCGTAAAAGAATGAATATTACTATAGACGTCTGGTTCATGTTTTTTAATCCAAAGTAGTCGAGGTAAAGCACCTAATGAAAAAGTTTGACCAGATCTAGTATATAAACCTTCTTCAAGATGTGATCGTATTTCTTTTAGCTCACTAACTTCAGCGGATGCACGTCCATCAACATTTGCGCAAGCCCATATTTCTTGCCCACCTTTATCATATAAAACAAAACCTTCTCGCATACTAGTAGCGCTAATAGCTAGAATAGAAGAGGGCGTGACATTACTTCTTTGTAAAACTTCTTTCGTGCACTGTTGTACTAGCTTCCAGTTTTCTATTACATCAAAATTCATAGAACCCGGGTAACGAGGATCCGTGTTATGAACCCATTCTTTTTGACTGACCGCAATTTGATTACCTAATAAATCAAAAAGAACAGCTCGAATGCTTCCTGTACCAGCATCAAAAGCTAATAAATGAGACATTAACAATCACCATCCTTTCGTAATAAGGAGAGGGCCGTTTCCTCATCGGTAATTAATGTATGAATGAACTTTCCTTTTAAGGCACCATAAATTGCATCTATCTTTTCTATACCTCCAGCAACACCAACGACATGTTTCATTTTGCGCAGAATCGAGAGCGGCGTACCAATTAGTCGATTATGATGTGGGAGCTTTAATAAATCACCATTCGTATTATAAAACTGCCCTAAAATATCGCCAGCACCGTTTTGACTACGAATATATGTCATCTCACGTAGTGTTAATTTTTCTTCTTTTACAATAGTTGCGTCTTGGGATAGCCCGCCAATACCAACAACTGCTGTATGAGCAAGTGAAGCGACATGAAGCATATCTTTTACACTCGGTTCTGATAGAATACTTTGTGCCATTTCGGTTGTAGATGCTAGAAACGGCGTAGGGATAATGTGAAAATCGCCTTGCATGTAGTGAAAATAGTTTTGTTTTCTCGGGAGATAGTGATTTACTCCGCCTGTTAGCGTTACAATTGAAAGGTGGATAGAAGTTTCAAAATGAATGTTTTCTAGCATTTTGCTAATTGTTTCTCCCCAGCCAATACCGAGTAAATCGCCTTGCTGGAGATGAGTTTCTAAATATTGTGCAGCAGCTTTTCCGAGAGAAGCGTGATAATTGTTTACTGGGGTAGGGATAATAAAAGCATCTTTTAAGTGGAATTTTTTCATTAGGTCACGCTCAATACTTAAACAGTGCAAACCAGTCCCTTTTACGTGAAATGTAACGATACCTTCACTCCGCGCCTTATCTAATAATCGGACAACTTTATTTCTTGAAATGTGAAGAAGTGAAGCAATTTCCTGTTGTGTTAATTGGTCTTTATAATAATACCAAGCTACTTTAGTTAATAAATTCTCTTCAAAGTTCAGCTGTGTCATACGCGTCATCCCTTTCAACAATTGACCACTGCTTAAACATATGTGCCATATATTTTGTTTATTCCAGTTGAAACGATTAATTGTCTGATGAAAAAAGTGTTCTAGATATGAAAAAAGAAATATACAATGCTACAAAACAAGTAGAACAAATAATCATTTTCTCAAAAAATGTTCTGGATGAAGGCAGGTGACATCATGTGGAGAACGTACCTTTATTACATGTAAAGAGAATGAGTAAGGCGTTTTCAAATCAACATGTGTTAAAAGAGGTGAACTTACAAGTAGAGCGTGGCGATATATACGCTTTAGTTGGAGGAAATGGTGCTGGAAAATCAACATTAATGAAAATATTAACGGGGTTATATTCGTATGATAGTGGAGAAATGTATGTAAAAGGAATGAGGAGACAGTTTGTAAATCCGGAAAAAGCACACCGAGAAGGGATTTACTTAATACCACAAGAACCACTCATTTTTCCGCATATGACCATTGAAGAAAATATATGTATCGGACTAAAAGGGAAGAAAAAGGAATTAAAAGTAAAGATTCAGCAATTGATTGACAGTTTAAGATGGGATATTGACCTTAAAGAATTAGGAGGATCACTATCCATTGCGCAGCAACAGTTAGTAGAAATCGTTAGAGGATTAATACGGGAAGCCGAGATTCTTATTTTAGATGAGCCAACATCGACATTAACAACTCACGAAATAAAGAGTCTTTTTGTGCTGATGAAAAGCTTACAAGAAAAAGGAATTGGAATGATATATATTACGCATCGCTTTCCAGAAATCTTTGAAATTGCCAACAAAGTAGCGATATTACGTGATGGAATGATTGTAAGCCAAGGTGATGTATGTGACTATACATATGACATGCTAATGGAGGGGTTATTGCCGAAAGGGTATAAACAAGAAGAGAAAAGAGAAATAGTGCAAGAGACAAAAGAAACGAAAAAAATATTAGAAGTAATTGATATAACGAGTCACGCATTCGAAAATATATCATTTACTGTACATGCTGGAGAGATTGTAGGAATTGCTGGCATTGTTGGATCAGGCAGAACGGAATTAGCAGAAGCCATATTTGGATTGAAGTCTATAAAATTAGGTTCTATTTTATTAGAAGGAAAATCAATTGATTCATGCTCTTTGCATAAAAGACTTAGCGAGGGATTAGTTTATGTGCCAGAGGATAGAGCAAGAAATGGTATTTTCTCAATTGCATCGGTTAAAGAAAATATGACTGCAGCAAGTTTACATCAGAATAGTCGATTTTTCATTAACCAAGAAAAAGAAAGCGCTTTATTGAAGGCGTATATAGAACAGTTTCGAATTGTTGTACGAAGCATGGATGAAGTTCTAGCATCTTTATCGGGAGGTAATCAGCAAAAAGTCGTGCTTGCAAAATATCTTGCGTGTAATCCGAAAATTATTATTCTTGATGAACCGACTCGCGGAATTGATGCGAAAGCAAGGATTGAAGTATATGAGACGATAGAAAAAATGAAAAGAGAAGGACTCGCAATAGTATTAATCTCTTCCGATGTTGAAGAAATCGTTCAATTAGTAAATCGTGTATATGTAATGCGAAATGGACAATTTGTTTCTCATTTAGAGAAACAAAATATGACTGTAGATAAAGTTACACGTCTTGCATACGGAGGTGTAACGGAATGAAACGTATGTATAAAATGCATGAAACGTCTATCATACTGTTACTACTAATTTATATAGCTATTGTAGGAATGATAAACCCTAGTTTTATTCAATTTAACTCGTTATCTTTACTGATGAAATCAAGCGTTATTTTAGTCGTGCTAGCAATCGGTCAATCGTTCGTCTTATTTACGAAAAATATAGATGTATCAGTTGGTTCAAGCATGGGGTTAAGTGCAGCAGTTTGCGGAATGATGTTAACGAATGGGTATAGTGCATTCTTGTCGATATTTGTAGCTATTATACTTGGGGCCATTATCGGTTTCGTAAATGGTATTGGAGTTGCGAAGTTTCGGGTACCAGCCATTATTATGACATTAGGCATGCTAGGAATTATTAGAGGTACAATGTTAATTTTCACAGGCGGGAAGTGGATTGAAGATATTCCAAACGATTTTAAGCAGCTGTCATCTATCATCATTCTTGGTTTACCTATAACTGTATGGTTCGTTCTTATTATTTTACTACTACTATACTTCTTTTTAAGAAAAGTGCCATTTGGAAGATACTTTTATGCGGTAGGTGACAATGAAGATGGCGCGAGACTTATTGGTATACCTGTTAATAAAGTGAAGATATATGCGTTTATGATTTCAGGCATAAGCGCTGCGCTCGCTGGTTGCATATTTGTTATGAATATCGGGTTCGTCCCAAATCAAACAGGTACAGGATTAGAATTACAAGTAATCGCAGCCGCTGTACTAGGAGGAATTCATTTAAAAGGAGGAACAGGATCTTTATTTGGAGCTGCATTAGGAGCGTTATTTTTAGAAACAATAAGTAGCTCACTCGTCTTTTTAAAAATACCAGCATTTTGGAATAATGCTATTTCAGGTTTTTTATTATTACTTATCATCATATTAGATAGTGTTATGAAAAAGTGGAAGGCAGAAAGGAGGATGAATCTATGAAGTATGTATATAGATGGGAAGGGGTTCTAATTGTATTACTTCTTGTAGAATTCATTCTCTTTAGTTTAATCAATAGTGATTTTTTAAACGTTAGTAATCTCTTATTTAGTACAAATGATTTTCTATTTATAGCAATCGCAGCGATACCAATGACTTTCGTTATTGTAACAGGAGGAATTGACGTTTCTGTAGGATCTATTATGGGGTTAACTTCGATTATAATTGGTGTACTTTGGATGAATGGAATACCTATTTTGCTAGCTGTCATATTAACTCTTATAATTAGTTGTTTAGCAGGAGCTTTAAACGGAATCATTATAAAAATGACAGATGTAGAGCCACTTGTCGTTACACTCGGAACGATGTTTTTATACGGCGGAATTGCACTCGTCATTTCAGGAGGGGCAGGTGCTTCTGGATATGAAGGGATAAGTGGTTTGCCTGACGCATTTGTACAACTGGCAAATGGTAGTTTTATAGGAATACCGAATTTATTATGGCTACTGATCGTATTAACAGTTTTATGTACTGTATTATTTCATCGAACTATATACGGGCGCCATGTAAAATTAACAGGTGCGAACGAAAATACAGCAAAATACACTGGGATTAAAACGAAAAAAGTAGTCATTATTGCTTACATACTTTCCGGGTTAGGAGGTGGATTAGGAGGCGCTTTCTTAACTGCCTACTTCGGTTCCGCACGTGCTGATATGGGAAGTGAAACAATTTTACCAATCATTACAGCAGTCGTCTTAGGTGGTACACTTATTACAGGCGGAAAAGGAAGCATTATCGGTACTGTACTGGCGAGTATTTTCATTGGGCTCATGCAGTATGGCTTGCAAATGACGGGTTTAACAAATGAACAATCCAATGTAGTAATAGGTATTATCCTTATTCTTTCAGTTATTATGAGACATTTCAAATTACATCAATTCACACCGTGGAAAAGAAAGAACTTGCATAAGGGGGAAATGTCATGAAGAGAAAACTGGGGATTGTATTCATTGTATGCATTTGTTTAATCGGTTTAATCGCTTGCTCTAGTCAAACGGCAGATAAAAAGAAGGCAGATGATGTGAAATTTGCATTCATTCCGAAATTAACTGGAGTTGGCTTTTTTACATCGGGCGGTGAAGGAGCAAAAGAGATGGGAGATAAACTAGGTGTACAAGTGAAGTATGATGGACCGTCTGAAGCAAGTGTATCAGGGCAAGTGAAATATATAAACAACTTTATTAATCAAAACTATGATGCACTTATGGTCTCTTCTACGTCAGTAGATGGTTTATCACAATCATTACAACGAGCTAAGAAAAAAGGAATGACTGTTTTAACATGGGATTCTGATGTGAATCCGAAAGACCGTTCATTTTATATAAGCCAAGGAACACCAGATCAACTTGCTAATTTATTAATTGAAATGACTTCCAAACAAATTGGGGATAAAGGAAAAGTAGCATTTTTTTATTCTAGTCCAACGGTAACGGATCAAAACCAATGGGTAACGAAAGCGAAAGAAATTATTAAAAAGAAATATCCGAACTGGGAAATTGTAACGACGCAGTACGGCGAAAATAATGCGCAAAAGTCTTTATCTGTAGGAGAGAACATTTTAAAAACGTATCCAGATATTAATGCAGTCATTTGTCCAGATGCAACGGCACTTCCGGCGATGGCACAAGCAGCGGAAAATTTAAAAATGGATAAAAAAGTCGTTGTAACAGGGTTTTCTACACCGAATGTTATGCGTGATTATGTAAAACGAGGAACAGTACAGCAATTCGGATTATGGGATGTAAAACAACAAGGTGCACTCGCAACGTATGTAGCAAATGAAATAGTAGTAAAAGGGAAGAAGTTAAAAGTAGGGGATAGCTTTGAAGTAGAAGGAATCGGAAAAGTGAAAGTAGAGCCAAACTCTATTCAAGGATATGATTATGAGGCAGAAGGAAACGGAATTATCGTACTACCAGAACGAGTTGTATTTACAAAGGATAATATTGATAAATATAATTTCTAGTAACGAAAAAACGTCCGAATATATCGGACGTTTTCATTTCTTCATTAATTATGAACCGTTTCTTTTTCATTTAATCCAAGGGTACGACCTGTAGAAGTATGAAGGTCTTGGAATAATCTTGGATTTTCTGTTAATGAAATGCCGTAAGAAGGAATCATTTCTTTTATTTTTCCTTCCCATTCTACCATGCGGCTTGGGAAGCATTTTTCTAATACTTCAAGCATGACGTGAACGGCAGTAGAGGCACCTGGTGAGGCACCTAGTAATGCAGCGATTGAGCCGTCAGCTGCACTGACAACTTCTGTGCCGAATTGAAGTGTACCTTTACCGCCAGCATCAGTGTCTTTAATTACTTGCACACGTTGCCCAGCAACTACAATATCCCAATCTTCACTTTTCGCGTTCGGAATGAATTCGCGTAATTCTTCCATACGTTTTTCGTGAGATAACATAACTTGCTGAATTAAGTATTTTGTTAATCCCATTTCTTTTACACCAGCAGCTAACATCGTTAAGACGTTATTTGGTTTTACAGAACCAATTAAGTCAAGGTTTGAGCCAGTTTTTAAGAACTTAGGAGAGAACCCTGCGAACGGTCCAAATAGTAAAGCTTTTTTATTGTCTATATATCTCGTATCAAGGTGAGGTACAGACATTGGCGGAGCGCCAACTTTAGCTTTACCATATACTTTCGCATGATGTTGCTCGACAACTTTCTGGTTTTTACATACCATAAATAGTCCACTTACAGGGAATCCACCGATATGTTTTGATTCAGGGATACCAGTCTTTTGTAGTAGAGGTAGACTACCGCCACCGCCGCCGATAAAGACGAATTTTGCAGTGTGATGCTCAATTTTACCACTATTCATATCGTGTACTTTTACTTCCCACAAACCATTCTTTGTGCGTTTAATATTTTCGACACTATGTTTGTAGTTTAGCTCGACATTTTTCGTTTGTAAGTAATCAAACAACATACGTGTTAATGCACCGAAGTTAACATCTGTTCCAGAATCAATCTTCGTTGCAGCCATTGGTTCGTTAGGTGTACGTCCTTCCATAATGAGTGGAAGCCATTTTTTTAATGTTTCAGGAGCATCGGAAAATTCCATACCTTGAAATAGTGGATTTTTTGAAAGCGCTTCAAAACGGTTTTTTAGAAACTCAACATTTTTTTCACCTTGTACTAAACTCATATGAGGTAGAGGCATAATGAAATCTTGTGGATTACGAATTAATTTACTTTTTACAAGATATGCCCAAAATTGTCTTGAAAGCTGGAATTGCTCATTCACTTTTACAGCCTTACTAATATCTATAGATCCGTCAGATTTTTCGGAAGTATAGTTCAGTTCGCATAGCGCAGAATGCCCTGTACCTGCATTATTCCATTCATTAGAGCTTTCTTCCCCGGCACTTGCGAGTTTTTCAAAAACTTTAATTTCCCATTCAGGTGCTAATTCTTTTAGTAATGAGCCTAACGTTGCACTCATAATTCCTGCACCAATTAAGATAACGTCTGTTTTTTGCTGCATGTTGCTCATGATAATCTCTCCATCCCCTATATTGGCAAAAAAGAGTAGGTGTTTTCTATGTCTAAGCCGTAAAAGAGAAACACCGCCTAGGCCCCACCTAGGTATTTACCTTTTTTGTCTCAATTGTATAACCATCTCATACTCTATTATAATAATTAATAGACTAAAATATCTAGTGTTATCTGATAATTTTAAACTATTTAACGTTTTATTCGCCAAAAATCTTATTTAACAAGCTCTTTTAAGGTGATAAATAGAAAAAAATTACAGTTTGAAATTATCTCGAAAAAGCTTACGTATCCTTAAGTGACTAAATTGAGTACCTTTTTATGGAAGTATTCTTTCTGTAATGGTAAGATTATTCTGAAAAAAGGGAGGAACTCTAATGCGTACAAAAGAGCAAATTTCAAACTTATTTCGAAACTTTTCAATAAAGGAATGTAAAGGGTCAAGTGATTTATATGAATATTTATCGATGAAAATTGCTGAAGATGAGGAAGTACTTACACTATCGTCCTATGCTCAGGTAGGTCAACCAGTCCCAAACTTACTATTAGGTGCAGTACATTATTTATTGTTAGCAGGGAAAGAACATCATTTAAAAACGTATTATAGTAGTTTAGTTGAAAATGCCGATACAAATTTAGATAAAGCTTTTGATCACTTTAAAGATTTCTGTAAAGAGTACCGAGAAGAAATCATTACTTTGTTACAAACGAAACTCGTTCAAACGAATGAAGTAAGAAGGTGCGCATATTTATACCCAAGTTTCTGCTACATATTTAACAAAGTGAAGAAGCCGTTAGCGTTAATTGAAATTGGGACAAGTTCTGGGTTGCAACTGTTCTGGGACCAATATAGTTATTCGTACGGGACGGATGAAATGTACGGAAATATAAATTCAAATGTGCATGTAACTTCTGAAATAACAGGGGAGAATGTGCCGCATTTTCTAAAAGAAAGCCCATCTGTCGTAGAAAGAATCGGACTGGACTTACATGTGAATGATTTACATAATGAGGAAGATTATTTATGGTTACGTGCTTTAATTTGGCCAGAACATAAAGAAAGGCTTGAGATGTTTGATCAAGCTGCATCTTTAGTGAAAAATGAATCTGTCCAATTAATAGAAGGAGACGGTGTAGAGCTATTATCATCTATTATTGAACAAATAAGTGAAGAAGCTGTTATTTGTATTTTCCATACACACGTCGCAAATCAAATACCAGAACAAGTAAAACATAAGTTAGAAAAACAAATACAAGAAATTGGCGCAAAATGTGATGTATTCCACCTTTATAACAACATGTGGGATCGTGACCTTCATATTGATTATTATATTAACGGAAACGAATATCGTGAAACGGTTGGAGAAACAGAAGGGCATGGGAAATGGTTTAGCTGGAAGATTGGAGATCGGACTTTATGCTAAAGAAAACCTAACAATTATGAGTTTTGTCACCAATATTCGTAATAAAAACAGTTGACAGAAGGAAATCCGTCAACTGTTTTTTCTTGTTATTAATCTTATTATGTATTCGATGTAAACATTAAACATTTTCCTGCTGCACGTTGCAAATAGCCTATGAGATAATCTTCTTCCTAAAAGAAGTTAAAGAAAGTGGCTTGTTAAAATATTCCTAGTGTCAAAAAAGAACCCACAGGTTATTCAGCTATATTACTAGTTCAAGAAATTATTACTTCAAACGGAAAAACCAAAGGAAAGTAAATGTTTAAAATGAATATATAATACATGCGAGAACGAGCACAATTTGATAGGGGGCTTCCAAATGCATATGGACGAACGAATGAATTGGCAGGTAACTAGTCAGGCTCTTCAGGTAATGAATAACGGAATTGCTATTATAAACCATGATGGAATCATCACATATAGTAACAAACTATTCTGTAGCATGTTACATAAAAAAGAATATGAAGTAATAGGTGAGCATATATCAACGATTATTCCTAATCGTAAAAAGTTAGTAGTGAATCAAAATGATAGTTTGTACAGGTATGAGTGTAGGAGTGGCAACCGAGTTTTAATTGTGAATGAATCTCATGTATATAAGAATAAGACAGAATATGGATCAATTGCCATTCTGGAAAGCAAGGGAAAAAGTATACAGTCTTTGGAAAGCATCATAAGTCGATATGAAAGTGCCTTAAATTTACTGTCTGAGTGCATTTTAGGTGTAAATGAACAAGGAATTGTCAATTTTTTAAGTGGTTCGTATGCACAATTTTTAGGGATTGATGATCCGAAGGAAGCGATTGGTAAGCATTGTACGGAGGTTGTTGAGAATACGAGGATGCATATTATCGTAAAGACGGGACAGATGGAAATTGGGCATATCCAGCGTATAAGTAATCGGAATATAATCGCAACGCGCATACCTATCATTAAGGAAGGTAAGATTATTGGAGCAATTGGTAAAATTATGTTTCATGATATACAGCAGTTTAAAGCTTTGGGAGATCAAATTAGTGAAATGGAATCGAAGTTATCTTACTATCAAACTGAATTACAGCGGCTACAAGAAGGGCGACTTTCCTTTCAAAGCATTATAGGAGAGAGTGCAAAAATGAAAGAAGTCAAAATGATGGCTTTGAAGGTTTCTAAAAGTCGGTCTACCGTTTTGATAAGAGGAGAGAGTGGTACAGGAAAAGAGCTATTTGCACATGCGGTACATCGTGCAAGTCCGCGTGCTAGTGACACATTTATTCGATTAAATTGTGCTGCGATTCCAAAGGATCTTTTGGAGGCTGAATTATTTGGATACGAAGACGGGTCTTTTACAGGAGCGAAAAAAGGTGGTAAGCCTGGGAAGATTGAGTTAGCGGATAAGGGAACGTTATTTTTAGATGAAATTGGTGATATGTCTTTGGACATGCAGGTGAAGTTGCTTCGTGTATTGCAAGAGAAAGAGATTGAAAGAATTGGAGGTACGAAAATTCAAAAGGTTGATGTTCGTTTCATTGCGGCGACACATAGAAATCTCCGTGAAATGGTGCAAAGAGGGGAGTTCAGAGAGGATTTATATTATAGGTTGAATGTGTTTGAAATCGATATTCCTCCATTACGAGATAGAAAAGAAGATATGATACATATAACGGAATTTTTAATTAAGAAATTGAATGGTGAGCTAGGTAGTAACGTTATTTCATTGGATGAGAGAGTTAGAGATATATTCATGGAGCATGATTGGCCAGGGAATATTAGGGAGCTAGAAAATGTGTTAGAACGAGCGATGAATGTTATAGAAGGAATGATTATTCAAGTGTATCACCTTCCTGCCTATTTACGGAAAAAAGATTTGGAAGAGGAGTTAAACCATGAAATATTTACGATGGACCAAGAGAAGCATGAGACGAGTTATTTACTTCAGGCGGAAGTGGAATCCGCTGAAAAACGTGCGATTACGAGAGCTTTGGAAAAAACAGCTGGAAATGTAAAAGAGGCAGCCGAGCTTTTAGGGATTCATCGGGCTAGCTTATATCGAAAAATAGAAAAATACGAAATGTCATGAAGGAAAGTAAAGGGCAAACAGGCCCTTTTTTTGTTTGTAATAATAACACTGTCTCTTTTTTGCGACATTTTCTTATAGATGCGACATGGTTGCTAATATTTGTAGCGCAAATGCGACATATGAGATTGGACAAGTAAGGGAGATTACGAAGGAATAAGGGAATAAGGAAGGAGTCGATTTTTGGCATGTTTCTTGCTATATAAATAAAAAGGCTTATAGCAGGAAGGGGATGGAATTCAATGTTGGAAAATCAAAGCTTACCGCATTTTATTATGCAAAGTATCGAAAAAACACCAAGTAAAGTGTATTTACAATTTGAAGAACAAAGGGTTACATATGAGGAGCTATATCATCGAATTACAAGAGCCATAGCGGGATTTTGTGAACTCGGTATTCAAAAAGGAGATAAGGTTTGTATTATGCTTCATAATACTCCTGAATATCTGGATGTATGGTTTGCTTTATCTTTTATGGGAGCAATCGCGGTGCCTCTGAATGTGCATTTAAAAGGAGACGGTTTGCAGTATATTGTATCTCACTCTGATTGTAAGTTAATTATCGTTGATAAGGAATTTGTTCCTCAAATTGTCTCTTGTTTGTCATTTATACATAGGGACATCCAAATTGTTGCTTACGGAAAAAATGAAAGCGCGATCATTAAAGGCGATGGTAAAGAGCGGTTAGTAATGGAATTGAAAGATGTACTAAATACAAATAACCATCACCTTCCAACTGAATTTATTTCCGCCACTTCTATTGACAGTATCCTTTATACCTCAGGAACGACTGGATTACCTAAAGGAGTCATGTTAAGTCATGCTGCCTATGTAAATTCTGCGAAGTCATTTGCTAACTATATGGTTGGCGCAAGTTCAAAAGATGTCTTATTTACAGCGCTGCCGTTATTTCATATAAATGCCCAGGCTCATACAGTACTCGGAGCTATTTCTTCTAATGCGACGATCGCTCTTGGTAAACGGTTTAGTGCTTCTAGATTTTGGAGTGAAATTCGCAGTCATGGCGCAACCATTTTTAATTCTTTAGGATCTATGATTCCTATTCTCTGCAAACAGCCAGAAAAGGAAGACGATAATGACAATTTAGTAAGGGTGACGGCTTGTGCTGCTACTCCTAAGGAATTTTGGAAGCCTTTTGAGGAGAGATTTGGCGTTCGAATTGTGGAAGGCTACGGATTAACGGAAACAACGGGTTTTTGTGTAACGAATCCACTTCATGCCAATAAGCCACCTTCTATTGGAAAACCATATTCTTACGTAGAGACGAAGATTGTCAATGAGGATGGAAATGAAGCGCGGACGGGTGAGATTGGAGAGATTTTTATTCGTTCCTTACAGGGACAAGCATTCATGGAAGGTTATTATAAAATGCTTGATAAAACAGAGGAGGCGATGAAGGAGGGATGGTTCCATACAGGAGATCGCGGTTATCTAGATGAGGAAGGTTACTTATATTTTAGCGATCGAATCAAACAGTGTATCCGGAGGCGTGGAGAAAATATCTCCTCTTGGGAAATCGAAAAAGTTGTGAATAATCACCCGAAAGTACTTGAATCCGCGGCCATCGGTGTCCCGTCAGAAGTGGGAGAAGAGGATGTCAAATTATATGTGATTGTAAAGAAAGATGAAACGATGTCCCATGAAGAGATTATAGATTGGTGTCAAGAACGTATGGCTTACTTTATGGTACCTCGATATGTTCAGTTCAGTGAAACTTTCCCAAAAACTGCGACGGAACGGATTCAAAAATTCAAGCTGCAGGAGGAAGGCATCGGCAGCGCTTGGGATCGCGAACAGGTCGGTTATGTAATTAAAAGAACGAGTTGATGTGCTGATTCTACCTCATTATATATCGGAAAGAAGGGATTGAATTGGAAAATAAGCATGTTGTTACATGGTCCAAAGAAAATGGAATCGCAACGATTATCATTGATAATCCACCTGTGAATGTACTAAGCGATGCGGTGGTAGAGCAACTGACGGTAGTGGTCGATGAAATTGAACGGGATGATGAAGTAATTGTTGTACTTCTAACTGGCGCTGGAGAAAAGGCCTTTGTTGCAGGAGGAGACATTAAATCGTTTCCGGAATGGATTGGGAAAGGGAGTGAATATGCGGAGGGAAAATCATTGTGGCTCCAGAATCCGTTAAATAAAATAGAAAGATTGCCAAAGCCGGTAATCGCTGCTATTAACGGATTAGCGCTTGGGGGCGGGTGTGAATTAGCTTTATCGTGTGATTTACGGATTATAGAAGAACATGCCCAAATCGGGCTTCCGGAAGTGAAATTAGGTTTGTTTCCAGGTGCGGGAGGAACGCAACGTTTGCCTCGATTAATAGGAACTGCAAGTGCGAAGGAAATGATGTTTACTGGTGAAGCACTCACTGCTGAAGTAGCTTGGCGGGTTGGTTTGGTGAATCATGTTGTTCCGCGTGGCGAATTGCTGGATAAGGCGAAGGAACTAGCTGTGAAGATGGCTCGATTCTCTCTTCCTGCATTATCTTTGATGAAGCAATCTATCGATAAGGGGCTATCTTCTTCTCTTGAGGAAGGGTTAAAAATAGAAGCTGAAAATTTCGGACATGTGTTTCAAACGAGTGATGTAAGAGAGGGAGTGGAGGCCTTTATAGAAAAGAGGATACCAATCTTTCATCATAAATAAAAAGCTATAAATATAATAATATGCAAAAAGTAATGCCTGCCTCTGGCAGGCATTACAACAAAATATACAAACAGAAAAGGATACAAAAATAAAAAATCCGTATTATTGAGGGGGATTGGGTTTATGGATTTATTGATTGTATTGTTAGCGCTTGGCTTGCTTATTTTTGTGGCTTACCGAGGTTTCTCAGTCATTTTATTCGCTCCGTTATGTGCGTTGCTCGCTGTGTTTTTAACAGAACCGGCGAATGTTTTACCATTCTTTTCTAATGTTTTTATGGCGAAGATGGTCGGATTCATAAAATTATATTTTCCTGTATTTTTGCTTGGAGCGATATTTGGTAAAGTGGTAGAAATCACTGGAATAGCAGAAAAAATCGCGAAAATTATTATCCGTTTTATCGGTGTGAAAAGAGCGATTCTTTCCATCGTATTAATGGGAGCGATTCTTACATACAGTGGTGTCAGCTTATTTGTCGCAGTATTTGCGATTTATCCATTTGCGGCGCAATTATTTCGTGAGGCGGATATTCCGAAACGTCTTATTCCAGCGACAATCGCATTCAGCGCATTTACGTTTTCGATGGATTCACTTCCTGGATCACCTCAAATCCAAAATGTTATTCCAACTACGTTCTTTAAAACAGATATTTATGCCGCTCCTACATTAGGAATTATCGGAGCACTATTTATCTTTATATGTGGCATGTTGTATTTGGAAAGATGTAGGAAGAAGGCTGCTGCTAAGGGCGAAGGGTACTTCGGAAAAGGCGATGCTACTTCTGAGATGGCTGCTACAACTAGCGCGCAATTGGTGCAAAATCCGATTGCTTCCAGCGATGTAATTCCAGCTAGTTACTGGATAGCATTTCTTCCGCTTGTACTGGTTGGAGTGATGAATAAAGTCTTTACAGAATTCATTCCTGTTTGGTATACAAAGGGATTTGATTTTGCATCCATAGGTTTGAAGGAGTACGGAACAATTGATATGGGACAAGTCGTGGGGATTTGGTCAGTGGAAATGGCACTTCTTATTGGAATATTATCTGCTATATTATTAAACTTCCAAGCGGTAAAAGAGCATTTTCAATCAATTACAAGCGTTGGTGTGAGTGGTTCAATCTTAGCAGCTATGAACACTGCAGCCGAGTATGGATTTGGTGCCGTTATAGCAGCTTTGCCTGGATTTGTCATGATTCAAAACTATTTAACGGGGACTTTCTCAAATCCTTTAATTAGTGGAGCAGTCATGACGAATATATTGTGCGGGCTGACGGGATCAGGCTCGGGTGGAATGAGTATTACATTAGGTTTGATGGCAGAAAAATATATTGAAGCGGCAGCAAACTTTGATATTCCGTTAGATGTGCTGCATCGTGTGATTGCAATGGCGGCAGGAGGTATGGATACTTTACCTCATAACGGAGCAGTTATAACTTTACTTGCAGTTACAGGATTAACGCACAGGGAAGCTTATAAAGAGATATTTGGTATTACGATAATTAAGACACTTGCCGTATTCTTCGTTGTTGGTGTGTATATGATGTTTTCTATTGTATAGTAGGGAGCTTGATATTCAGTTAAAAAGAACGTATCTATCAATTAATTATGAATAAAAGTAATCAAAAATAGCCATCATGTTATGTAACGATGGCTAAGAGAAAAAGGCAATACTACTAGTGGTCGAGAAGTAGTATTGCCTTTTATTTAGTTAAATATATGTACTCAAAATCTCCCCAGGTAATCCATCAATCTCACAAACTTTCTCAGATGTAAAACCTATATTTGTTAAAATTTTGCGAGAAGGGATATTGTTTGGATCGATTATTGCTTTTAGTACGTTTACATCTGTCTGCTTCGCAATATTCATTAATTCATTTGCAATCCTGCTACCATATCTTTTTCCCCAATGCTCTGGCAAAATCATATAACCAATTTCAGCTTCTTTAATATTATCCTCGTTTACCGTAACATGTCCAAGACCAACATACTCATTTGAAATAGAATCATATACTTTATAAGAGCCGAATAGTTGATGTTTTTCATTGCGCTTTAACAGCCTTGTAAAATCATTTCGTGCTTCATCTAATGGAATAGCGCGTTCGGTAATTTGCACCATTACTTCTTCATTTGAAACGAGCTGGAAATATAAATTGAAGTCTGTTGGTTCAAATTTATTAAAATATAGTTTCTTCATAATAACTCCTCCAAACTAATTTTTAATGTTCTTCAGAAAAGTTTAATGACACGTAAATCATAATTTCAATTATAAAAGATTATTAAAGGTAATTATTAATTTTTGGTTAGTAACGTACATACAATGTGTAATTAAGTGCGTGCACTATGGAGTGAATGCAGAAAAAGGTGAATGAAGCATATGAATCCATTTGAGCAAATGATGTACGTTGGTGTCATTATGTCTATTGTACTATCCGTAATGATTTTAGGATCTTTATATTATAATCCCCGTCTTTCGTTAACTGAATATCCGAAAGATATTCAAAAGGTAGTTTTTCCAAAATCGATTTATGAAAAGAAGCAAACAATCTACTTTAATATTGCATATAATGCTATTCTTTTCGGTACGCCTGTCGTTTCTACATATATACTACATAAATATGAAAAATTATTATATATTGATGCCTATTTACATACTTTTGGTATTTTAATGATTTTCAATTTAGTAGATTTGTTTATAATTGATTGGCTAATCTTTTGCTGGATTACCCCGAGATTTGTTGTTATTCCTAGTACAGAAGGGATGAAGGGATATAAAGATTACAAGTTCCATTTAAGAGGGGCTATAGTAGGTACTCAATTTTTGGCAATTGTAAGTTTGTTTTTGGCAGGAATCGCGACAACTATGTAGTATAAAAAGTATTGTTTAATTTTGTTTTGATCCAAGAATTCTAGGGAACTTTAATCAAACGATTCATAGTCTATTTCTAGTTTTAATAATACCGCCTCATAAATATTAATATATATTATAAAGAGTGAAAATTCATTTTATAAAAAGGGGAAGTGTTATGAAGGAAACAAATGAATCTTCAGGAAACAATTTAAAAAAAGATGTAAAGTTTTCTATTATAATTCCTGCGCATAATGAAGAAAAGTACATTGGAAAATGTTTAGATTCAATTTCAAAGGCAGCGGAAGTATATAAAGATCAAACTGAAGTCATAGTGGTTTTAAATCGTTGTACAGATAAAACTGAGGAAATTGCAAAGTTGTATAACTGTATTACATTAAAAAATGACGATAAAAATTTATCTAAAATCCGAAATGCAGGAGCCGAAATAGCTAACGGAGAAATAATCATTACTATAGATGCTGATACCCAAATGACAGAGTCTTTCTTGTCTAACGTAGACAAATATTTAGCTTCAGGTAAATATATTGGCGGCGGGGTAACTGGTAAGTTTGAAAGAATATCTTTAGGAATATTTGTTTCCGCATTGTTAATAATAATTCCTTTATTTTTTAAGTATGGGGCTATATCTGTCGGGATTTTTTGGTGCTATAGAAAAGACTTTATGGCGATTAATGGATTTAATGAAAATATGCTTATGGCAGAAGATGCAGATTTTGCAAACAGGTTAAAAGAATGGGGAAAACAAAAAAATAAGAAATTCGGTACAATAAAAAATGGAATGATAACTTCGTGCAGAAGATTTGATACATATGGGGATTGGACTTTAGTTAAAAATCCAAAAATTATCTTAGCATATCTAAAAGGAAATGATAAAAAATATGCAGATAAAACCTATTATGATAATCAAGAAAGATAACTTTAGAAATTCTTAAACACATTATTAATAAATGAATTAGTGAAATAAAATAGACTAATAGAAATTAGTTTACTTTCAAATTATTTAAAATTGTTTTTTATGTATTATGAAGACGAATGCCCCTGAAATTTTGCATGAATGGTGGCTAGATATGTTCGAAATATATCGCTAGAAACAAAGAAGATGTAACAAATAGTTTTTCCTCTAAAAAGATCACGTCATTTTATATAAGATGACGTGATTTTTTATTTATAGAATAACATATAAATTTGATATTTTTGAAGAAAAAGGATATTTTGAACAACAATATATTAAGTAATATTAATGTATTGTTACAAAAGTTTTGATATTATGTGAAAGTACCTGATTTTATGGAAGCATTTGATATAATAGAAGTCAAAAAAATGTAATGGAGGATAATATGAAAAAAATAATTGGCGCAGCAACAGCAACAGTTTTTGGATTGGGGGCTTTTACCACATCTGCAACTGCAGAAACAATCGTAACAGCGGATATACTCAACGTACGTGAAAAGCCAACTACAGAATCAAAAGTTGTCAAAAAAGTAAAGGAAGGACAAAAGTTAAAAGTTATACATACGGAAGAAGGATGGTCAAAAATTGATTTAAATGGTAAAGAAGTATTTGTAAGTGCGGAGTTTACAAAAGATGTGTATCACGTAACAGCGAATTTGTTGAATGTCCGTTCTGATGCAAATACAGAATCAGAAATTCTTGGCAGACTGAAAAAAGATGATGTCATTGAATCAACGCATCAAGTAAAAGACGGATGGCTGCAATTTGAGTATAAAGGAAAAACAGCCTATGCGAATGTTTCTTTCTTATCAAGTACAGCACCAGTTGAAAAAAAGGCTGACGAGAAAACGAAGCAAGTAGCAAAAGTACAAAAAACGGTAAAAGCTAAGGAAGAAGCTAAAACACAGCAGGTAGCAAAAGTAAAGGCTAAAGAAGCAACAAAAGTGCAGGAAGAAGTGAAAGCACAGGAAGAAGCGAAAGTCCAAGAAGTAGTAAAGCCTAAAGAAGAAGCGAAAGTCCAAGAAGTAGTAAAGCCTAAAGAAGAAGCGAAAGTCCAAGAAGTAGTAAAGCCTAAAGAAGAAGTGAAAGTCCAAGAAGTAGTAAAGCCTAAAGAAGAAGCGAAAGTCCAAGAAATAGCAAAGCCTAAGGAAGAAGCGAAAGTCCAAGAAGTAGTAAAACCTAAGGAAGAAGCGAAAGTCCAAGAAGTAGTAAAACCTAAGGAAGAAGCGAAAGTCCAAGAAGTAGCAAAGGCTAAAGAAGAAGAGAAAGCAAGAGAAATAGCGAAGGCTAAAGAAGAAGAGAAAGCAAGAGAAATAGCGAAGGCTAAAGAAGAAGCGAAAGTCCAAGAAGTAGCAAAGGCTAAAGAAGAAGAGAAAGCAAGAGAAATAGCAAAGGCTAAGGAAGAAGAGAAAGCAAGAGAAATAGCAAAAGCTAAGGAAGAAGCAAAAGCAAAAGAAGAATCTAAAAATAACATACAGTCTGCTAAATGTGAATTAACGGTAGTAGCGACAGCATATACTGCTGATCCAAGTGAGAATGGTACATATGGTGGACGCGTTTTAACTGCTATGGGGCATGATTTAACGTCAAATCCGAATATGAGAATTATCGCAGTAGATCCGAAAGTAATTCCATTAGGATCTAAAGTATGGGTAGAAGGTTATGGAGAAGCTATAGCTGGTGATACTGGAAGCGCAATTAAAGGTAATCGCATTGATGTATTAATGGGTTCAAAAAGTAAAGCGATGAATTGGGGAAGACAAACTGTTAAAGTGAAAATTTTATAGTAACTATAATGATCCAAATAGAAGTCAGTTCTCTTTATTGAGGCTGGCTTTTATTTTTGATTTCGTGTAATTCATTGAAAAAAATTTCAATTTGGTCCAAAATTTAAAATGGATTTATTACTAAATCTATACCAAAACTAAAATGAGATATGAAACTTGTATCTTGTTTATAAATAGAGACTATACTAAAAGCGTGGGGAGATTAATGTTTATTTAAATGAGTTCATGGTATATAAACAAAGAAGAGCCTGATATGGCTCTCAAGCTCTTCCCTCAATAGCAAAGAGTAAGTCTTTTAATTACTCTTCTGCTACATAATAAACCAAAAATAAATGGATATGTAGAGCAAGAATTTCCGATATAATTATTTGAATATAATGTTTGGGAGCGATTTTGCAGAATTTTAATAAATGATTAAATTATAAATGTTGATTTAATGCATAATGCGAATGGAATTCTATTGATGGATAGTTAATAAAAAGATATTAAAATAATAAAATATGAAATATTGCATATTTCGTATAGTGAATAATAATTTAAGTTAATCAATGTGTCGTGAGCTTTTAGCATATATTTAAGTGTGACATTTTGAGAAACTAGAAGTATTCCTTGACCGAAACGTTTATATAATTCTTTTGCGAGGGTTATTTTACCATTGGCAGAGATTTCCCTTAGGATGATTAAAGTTAATTTTTGTATAAGATTAGGGATGATATATTTCCTTTAACATATTTAAGTGTGTGGAAAATTCTAACAAATAAAGCGTAGAAAGTGTATAATTAATATGATGGAAATAAAAAGGTGGGGGGCAAGATGGAACATAAATTAAATAAGGTGCAGCCAATTTGGAAACGGACATGGTTTCGCTATCTAGGGGCATTTATAATTGTTCAATTACTATTTATTATTTGTGAGGTTACTGCATGGGCACCAAACTTTAAACCGAGTGGAGAATTTTTAAATAGAATTTTACATTCTCAATTTTTCACTGAATGGTTCACTCCATATGAAATCCCTCATTTTAATTTATTTACAGCTCTTTTTGCGATTACATTGTTACCATACGCACTAATAGGTGCAATAAAAGATTTCACAACAAAAAAATATAAATAATTAAAAAGAGGTACTATATGCTATTTCAAAATGAAAATGTATCGGTTAGATACGTAATAGAAGAGGATGCACCAATCATTTCAAAATGGTTAACAGACCCAGAAATCCTGAAGTATTATGAAGGGCGAGATAATCCGCAATCTGTAGAAATGGTACTTGATCGTTTTATATATAATCCAAATAGTCATGAAAAAAGATGTTTAATAGAGTTTGATAATATACCGATCGGTTATATTCAAATGTATCCAGTTGATTCTGAGTGGAAATCATTATATGGCTATGAAGAATCGCAAAATGTTTGGGGAATGGATCAATTTATCGGAGAGCCAATTTATTGGGGAAAAGGAATTGGAACAAAACTCGTTCAGGCCGCAATTACATATATTATGGAGAACGCGGGAGCAGAAGCAATCGCAATGGACCCGAAAGTAAATAATGAACGCGCGATAAAGTGTTATGAAAAATGTGGATTTAAAAAGGTGAAAATTTTAAAGGAACATGAACTACATGAGGGAAAGTTAGAAGATTGTTGGATGGTGGAATATAAACGTATAGAGGATAGGTGATAAAAATGAAGGCGCTACTTGTATTAGATATGCAGAAGGGGATTTTAGAGTGTAAAGATTTTTCTGTTGAAAAAGAGTTAATCGCAAATGTTTTAAAACAATTTAAAGCAGAGAATGAACCTATTATTTTCTTAAAACACCGAGATGATAATCCAGAAAGTACGTTGTATTTTGAATCAACTGGAAGTGCATTAGTAGAAGAATATATCGAGTTTGCGGATTATATAGCCGAGAAGACAACACCTAGTGCGTTTAAAGATACAGGTGTTGAAGAAATATTAATGAAACATAAAGTTGATCATGTTGTTATCGTTGGATTTAATACGGAATTTTGTTGTTTATTTACAAGTATCGCTGCTTTTGAAAAAGGCTATAAAGTTACGCTCATTGAAGATGCGACGGGAACGGCTAATGATGAAGAAGTATACGAAATGCCTGGATTAGATATAAAGGACTTCATCGGATCAATCTTGAATTGGTCCAACGTAATTGAAGTACTATATTATGATGAATATGTAGAGGCCTATACAAATAAAGGGAGCTGCGCGATATGAAAAAGGCATTACTAGTAATTGATGTGCAAGCAGGTATGTATACAGCAGGAATGCGAGTACATAATGGGGAAAAGTTTTTAGAAATATTGCAAGAGCTTATTGGGGAATGTCGTTCAAATGATGTTCCAGTTATTTATGTACAACATAACGGGCCGAAAGATCATCCTTTGGAAAAAGGTACAGATGGTTGGAAAGTGCATGCGGCGATTGCTCCGCAAGAAGGGGACAGTATCGTTGAAAAGACGACGCCAGATTCATTCCATAAGACAAACTTAAACGAAGTGTTACACGAAAAAGGGATTGAGCATATTATCATTTCAGGTATGCAAACAGAGTACTGTGTGGATACGACAACGCGCAGAGCGTTTAGTGAAGGATATAAAGTAACATTAATAAGTGATGCACATAGCACATTTGATACAGATGTATTACGAGCTGAAGATATTGTAAAGCATCATAATGTTATATTTGGATCATTTGCGGATGTTATTGCGTTAAAAGATTTGAAAATAGAAGCGTAAGTGGGAAAGCGGCTGTCTCTAAAAGAGTGGCCGCTTTTTTTATTTGAAATCAAGTTGTCGAAGTGAGTCGATTAGTATATTTTTATCAGTTGGTGTATATATGTTGTATTTATTATTCTTGGATTTCAAATGAAATTTCTTTAGCTGCTTCTAAAGCTATTTTTTTAGCCTCTGTTTTAAAATAGGATGCTGCTATAACGTATCCATATCGATGTCCCATTGATGTAGGTGGTTTTAGAAAAGTTCCTTTTTTAGGTTTTATATAAACTTTCTCTACACCAGGACATTTAGAACTACGATTTTTCCCTGTAACTCGAATTAGTTTTCCTTTAGATTTAACTGTTAGGTAATGAGCATACACATATTTATGATGTTTTTTATTTAGTGAAGGTTTATTTCCTAACATTAATCGAATAGTTTCTTGTACTAAGTTGATTCCATGCCCAATTTCAATTATGTCATTCATTGCTCCACCTGATATTCTGGGGTTTATCTCAATTAATTTCCAAACATCTTTTATTCTCCGGAGTTCTAGATGACAAGCTCCATTTTTCATATTAAAAGCCTGAATAACAGAATTTACTGCATTGAAAAGACTATTGTATAGTCTTTTGTCTACCTGTCCTAATAAAGAATAACCAGTAACGATAAAGCGTTCAAAAAGTGTGATTTCTTGTTCAATTACTGCTATAATATGGACTTTTCCATTTTGAACTAAAATTTCGACTAAGTACTGAGGTCCATCTATATATTCTTCAAGTAGAATTTCTTCATTAGGTAATTTCTTCAAAAGACTTTGTATAGATAAAATTAATTGATCGTTATCTTTTACTAATAATACATCTTTTGATCCTGTTGATTTAGGGGATTTCACAATAAGAGGGAAATTTATCTTATTAGTTTTTTTTAAAAAAGATGATAATGATTCTGTTGGTTTATAAATTAAATAGCTGAGTGAGATTGGTAAATCTTTAAGTACATTACGAGTTAATATTTTGTTTTCCATATGATGGATAGCATTAGTAGATACAATATTTGAGCAAAATTTTTCTGATAAACGTGCAGCCACATAAACATAAGGATCAATAAAACTAAAGATCCCTTTTATGTTTTTTCCTGATTTATTTAATTTTTCAATTGTTGTAATTATATTATCATAATCATTTATATCAGTGAAAATCATCTGATGTACATCAGGGAATATAGTGCGTTCATTAATAAATTTTGTTTTTTTAGTTAATAAAACAGTAAAGAAATTAAGTTTTTCAGCTGCTTTGATTGCTTCCCTACTTGATCCAGATTTATTTGTTTCAATGAAAACGATAGTATCCATTTTATGTCACCTTAACCTTTATCATTTATCATTTATCATTTTATAAAACTTCAGATTTATTATTTCTATAGGTAGAGTATTAAAATGAGGTTAAGCTTGTTCCGGTTTTTTCGAAAAATGGTTGAATGAGGGAGAACATGAATATATATATAATGAATTGGATGTTTATTTTGAAAAAGACCTTTAGAAAGAAGGGAAGAAGAACTGACATGACTATAATTGGTATGCTTCATCATCGGAAAGATCCGAATGACGTAAAGAAAGCATATACTTACGCTGCTGTAGCTAAAGCTGAAGGTGTGGACTTTTTTTATTTTACTTTAGGGAAGGTAAATATAGAAACGGAGAAGATTTTAGGTAAAACTTATGAAAATGGTAATTGGGTTGAACAAGAATTTTCTTTTCCAGATGTTATTTATAATGCAAGTGTTCATATAAGTGATAAAAATCAGCAAATCTATGATTATCTACATGAAAAAGTTCCTTTTACAAGTCATTCAATTGGAAATAAATTAAGTGTATATAACAGAATAAATAGAGCAAAAAAATTTAAGCAATATATTATTCCTTTTTATGAATTAAATGATGTTAATAAGTTTTTTGACATGATTAATCGTTATGAAAAACTTATTATTAAACCCATTTCTGGACATCAAGGTAGTGGTATTGTTTTCATTGAAAAAAATGGGATGAATTATAGTATGAATGAGTCAGAACAAATTGCATCTATTAATAAAAAACAATTACGGAGCTTTATATCTGATAAGATTCAAGAGCAAGGATACATAGTTCAACAGTTTATTTCATGTCAAATGAAATCTGGTCATGTTTATGATTTTCGATTGCATGTTCAAAGAAATGGGGAAGGCAGGTGGGTTGTTACTTCTATATTCCCCAGAATAGGTCCATTAGGAAGTATTGTATCAAATATGGCTAAGGGTGGTTATAGTACTTATTTAGATGTTTTTTTAAAAGCGGAGTTTGATAACGATTGGTATAATATTAAAAGGTATTTAGAACGATTTGCAGTAACTTTTTCTAACCATTTTAATTCTTTATTTAAGGATGTATTATTTGATGAGTTAGGAATTGATGTAGGGATTGATAAAGATCAAAAATTGTGGTTATTTGAGGTGAATTGGAGACCAGGGGTACCTAATATATTTAATCTTGAATTAGATGTAGCTAGAAATTTAATTCACTATGCTAGATATTTGGCTGATAAATCTAAATAAGAAAAGGAAAGTAGAAAAATAAAATGGAACCTAGCAACCTTTATATACCAATGTTTCTACTAATCTCTCTTTCTATATCTTCTATAAGATTATTCTCTATGCATCCCGAAATTCGGCGGATGCTGGACTGTCGTCAAGTCGACGTACCTCATACGAGCAAAATACCGGAATCTGATAATACATCCTTCATTGTGGGCGGGGGCACATATTTATAAAAAAATACGCTTGTCCAATCCATTATCATTCTCCAGTCATTTAATATTACAAAGGGGGGAGAACATGGAAAACAATGAAGAAATCACGTTTCGATTTGTAAAAAAAGATGGAGAAGAAATTAATTTGGGAAATCTTGCTGATAAACGAAAAATTGTCATTGTCATAAATAATCAGATTACATTTGCACCGAATACAACACAAATTGCTAGTGGGGCTGGACAAAACAGTGCGGCAGGAAGTAATGCAGCAATTGATTCATCGAATACCAGACAGCAACAAACAGTGGGCGCTGGAGGCGAAGCCATAAATAAGGGTATTAGTGGAGACCAGATTGAACCGCATAAAATGAAAAAAGAAACTTCGGATGGAGAGGAAGAACTTGTAATTATCATCAATAATCAAATTAATAAAACCCGTAAGGAACAGGCTAGTGCTACTCAAGTAGCAAGTGGTGGTGGAGATGACAGTGCAGCAGGAACCAACGCTGCTATCGAAAGTTCTAATACTAAACAGCAACATGCAGTGGGAGGCGGAACGGATAGTTCGGCAGAAAATGCAGGTGAAGAAGGCGACCAAATAGAAAAATGTGATTAAAGAAAAGGGCAGAATCTGTATCCGAAGATCCAGATTCTGCCCTTTTCTTTAATTGGTTATTACAGTTAAGATCGTCTACTCTTGATAAACACTTTTTACTTTTTTTGACGGGGTAGCACAACATGCTCATCAACTTAAGCGTTTTATTATACCCCAAAACAAAAAATGTACATTTTCTCTTGGAGATGTCAATTTATTCGTTTTGGGGTATTTGCTTTTTTAGCTTGATGGCGATGGAGTTCCTTTATCAAAACATTACTTCTTCTTATCTTTATCCAATACATTCTGTTCTTCAGCAAATTCAGTACCATATGCAAAGCGGCGATTAATATGAATGTTATCATTGTTGTGCCGTGTGTGCGAGTTAGAAAAGCGATGAACAATTACTTCAGATAATGTAAAGACAGTAGCGGAAAGGAAACTGCCCCATGCAATTTGCATGTAATTGTCTAATAAAATATTACCGAAAATCCATACGCTTAAATACGTTAGTAAGAAATCCGACATAATGGCACCAGTATTGCCTATTCGGTTTAATATAATTTTATCAACGAACATATAGGATACGATTGTAACAAAAAGACTGAATGAAATAATTTGGACGAACGTTGCAGGGAAAAATAAAGCGAGTCCAATACTAAATGCGATAATGCACGATATAAATTTGATAAGTACTACAGTAAAACCATTCAATATTTACACCTCCGATTTATACATAGTTTTACAATAAATTTAGGAGTTCATACATTGTAACGAATATATTTACATAAAACTTTTTCATGTTCATTTTTTGTCTAAATATAAAAAAAAAAAAGAAAAAATGTTATAGTAAAATGAGAGTATATGACATTTTTAGGTAAGGGGGAATCCATGATGTGGATTACTTCAGAAGTAGAAATTCCAGAGGAGTTAATTGATCATCTTGAACAAGGAAAGTTAGTACTATTTGTTGGAGCGGGAGTTTCTATGAAAGGGAAATCAAACTTACCGAATTTTGATGATCTAGTTGATGAGATTGCGAAAACGTTATATGTAGAAACGCGTGAAATAACAGAACCTCATGATTATTATCTTGGTAAAATTGCGAAAACAAAAGATATACATCAAGTTGCAAGAGATTTAGTTCATATTGAAAAATCAAAGCCGAATCCGCTTCATTATGCGATTCCGAGGTTGTTTCCTTTAGATACGGAAGTCCGCATTGTCACGACAAATTTTGATCGGCATTTTACAACTGCGATGAAAGAAATGAATAGAGAATTAAACGTATATTACGCACCTGCGTTACCTACAGGTAGAGCGTTTAAAGGACTCGCTTACATACATGGCAATATAGAACAAGAGAAAGAAGCTTTAATTTTAACAGATGGTGATTTTGGAAGGGCTTACTTGACCGAAGGCTGGGCAAGAAGGTTTTTAGTTGATTTATTCTCGAATTATACTGTTTTATTCGTTGGATATAGCCATAATGACCCAGTAATGAAATATTTGGCTACTGGTTTACCGCCAAGTACAAGGCGTTATGCATTTGTTGCACAAGGGGAAAATACGTACCATTGGGAGCATTTAGGAATACGGCCGATTGTATACCCGAATAAAGGTAATAATCATCAATCTCTTGTTAAAGCAGTGAAGCGATGGGCAGAATTAATGGGAGATAATTATATTACAAAACGAATGCGGATTCGTGACATAGTAACAGTTCCACCGTCAGTAGAGCAGGAACAATTATCGTACATAAAACAATCCATAAAAAAAATTGAAACAGTCCGCTACTTTGTTGAATTCGCTCATGATTATGAATGGGTGGAATGGCTTGAAGCAGAAGGGAAATTACAAAATTTATTTTTAGTTACATCAAACGATAATGAGGTAGATGAATTACTTGCAGAATGGTTGGTGGAACAATTTCTTTTTAGTCATCAAAAAGAATTATTTCAATTAATTTTTAAAAATCATTCTAAAATATCTCCGTTATTATGGAGAACAATTTGTAGCTACTTAAACGAAACGAAAATTAAAATGGACCCGTTGTTGTTTGCAAGATGGACACTTCTTTTATTAGAAACAGCTGAAAAAGATAGTAAATCTATTGAAAAAATTTCTTGCTTACTGCAAAAATGTTCTTTTCCTGAGCATAAAGAAATTGCTTTATTATTACTAACGTTTATTTTGGACGGAAAACTGAAATTGAAGCGGGAAAGAAAATGGGGAAATGATACGCAAGAATCAATAGAACTTGAGGAATCGAGTCGTTTACCAGTGTCTACATTTTCTTATGTGGAGCAAATTTGGAATGAGAAGATGAAACCTCATATTTCCTATTACGCCGTACCAATTATGATGATGGGAATAGAGAAGATGCGAATGTTATCACTACGACAAACGGCACTGAAAAAAAAGGATAAGGAAAATGTTGAAAAAGAGTTTCAGCAAAATGATCTTGCATTTTTAATTCAAACTGTAAAAGAGTGTTTAGTCTATTTGTGTGAAAATAATGAAAAAAAAGCAAATTATTATATTACAGAAATGATAGAAGCAAACAGCATGCTTCAGAACCGAATTGCAATTGATGCGATGAATAAAAATATATTCGTTAGCGCCGATGCCAAAATGAAATGGTTGTTACAGGAAGGACTTCTTTTAGATGTCACGTATAAACACGAAGTTTTTCAACTTATAAAAAATCATTTCGCACACTCTTTAGAAAAAACAAAGGAAGAGGTTATTCAAATTGTATTGAAGGACCTTGCAGAGGAGAGAGCATTTGATGCTTGTTTAGTTTTAGATTTATTATTCACTTGTGATTCGAATAGTCCATCTACAGCAAAAGGTTATGAGTTAATGAAGCAAAAACATCCTCACTTTCATTCTGATCGATATAGTGTACAAAAGAAAGAGACGGCAGATCAAAGTATTACTTGCAATGTAACTGCTGATGGATTATTGCAGTTGAAAGACGATGAAATTATGAAGCAAGTTCGTCAATTTTCTCAAGATGGTGTTTTTGAACAACGCCATTTTTTAGAGATGTTATCGAAAGCATGTAAGTTGAATATAGAATGGAGTATTTCATTTGCCTATCAATTAGTTGGTACGCACGAAATAAGTAATGAAGTATGGTTTGTTTGTATTAGAGAGTGGCGAAATAATCGAGGATTGACAAATGAACAAATCCAAAAAGTAATTCCGCTATTACAGAAATTTGTTAGAAATACTTCTTTTCATTGGTTAATTAGTAGCTTTCTATATGAAATTAGTAATCGATTAGAAGAGTTAGAGGAAAATAGTATACGCAGTGTGAAACGTTTTGCTTTTTCGGTATTCCCTCAAGTAATGAAAAGTGATACAGATTTTAAGCTTGGAAAACAAGACTTTTACAATGAATCGATCCAGCATCCTGTTGGGAAAATGACAGCTGTATTATTAAAACTGTTATCATATGATCATTTATACGATCGTAATGTATATGAATATTTATTTTTATTTGAAGAACAAGTAAGAGTTAGTAAAGAACGGACAAATTTTATGTTAGCTCGTTTAGTAGCAGATGTTACATTTCTTTATCATATTGAGAAGCAATGGTGCCGAAAATATTTGTTGCCATGCTTAGATTTAAAGAAAGAAAATGAGATTACGAAATATGCATGGGCAGGCTTATGTTACACGCAAATCAATTTACCTTTATTTACAGAAATGAAACGATTTATTAAGTATGCAGTAGAACATTTGGAAGTATTACATCCGCATACGAGGGAAGCTTTCTTGAAATGGCTCAGTTTTGTATTTATTAAATGTGTACTGTATTGGGAGCAAAAAACAGATTGGTTATACCCGTTACTTATACGAGAAAATGAAGAAAATAAAATTAAATTTATGCAGTTTTTATGCTATTACGTCAAAACGTTAAGTGCAAAAGAACAACAAAAATTTTGGGCATCTTGGCTCAGTGTATTTTTGCGAGAGCGAACGAAAATGGGTGAAATCACAGCTAGAGAATATGTAATGCTTTTGCGTATTATTTTATTTATGGATGAAATAGTAGAAAGAGGATTATCTATAATAAAAACATTTTCAGGTTTGGTTGGAAAAGGGAATCAAACGGAGTTAAAACAGTTGTTTAATGAAATACTTGAAAAGACAGAGAGTATAAAAATGTATAAAGAATTGTATGCAAATGTATTTTTCACTTTACTACAAACGCTTCAAGAAGCCGATTTACTTGAAAATGAAATCATTCAAATAAAAGAAATATTAATCCAGTATGGAGTAGAAAAATATGTATTAAATGCAATAGATAATGAGATAATTCGCATCGGAATTGTTATGGAGAATTTACAAGAAGAAATGTAGGACGGAAGTGGAATTTTAAAAAAAATATAAAAAGTTGTTGACAGTGTTTTGAAAAGCGTTCTATAATACGAATCATACTTATTCAATTTCAAAAACATTTGAATAAACAAAGTGCAATGAAGAGATCACAGTAGTGGTTAGTCTTACTGTAACAGAGAGCTGGTGGTTGGTGTGAACCAGTACAGGGATAATCATGAATTACAGTCTTGGAGCATCTTTTTCGTAGTAAAGATAGTATTGTCTTTATGAAGAAAAAGCGGTCAATTGATCGTTAACAGCGAAGAGAGGTAGACGGAAAGTTAGTCTACAACTAGGGTGGTACCGCGATAAATATCGTCCCTACTGATTTATTCAGTAGGGACTTTTTGTATTTTAGTGGTCTAACTTGAAAATTAAATATATATGCGTTGAAAGGAAAAGCAGTAGTTGTTGTTTCCCTGTAACAGAGAGCTGGTGGTTGGTGCGAACCAGTACAAAAACAAGAGCGAATTACAGTCCTAGAGCATCTTTTTCGTAGTAAAGATAGTATTGTCTTTATGAAGGGAAAGACGGTCAGATGATCGTTAACAATGAAGAGAGGTAGACGAAATAAGTCTACAACTAGGGTGGTACCGCGATAAATATCGTCCCTACTGATTGGATCAGTAGGGATTTTTTGTACAAAAAAGTGGGTTTTGATTGAGTTGATAGTGTCCTTATAGTAAGTATTTGTTTAAAATAAGAAGAGGTATCGATTCCACTTAAATTTTGTATAATTTATCAGTTCAGAAAATAGAGAATTTTTCATTCTCTTACTATACTTTTAAAACATTAGAGGAGGATTTCCAAATGGCAAATCATGAATTAGATCAATTACGTAAACAGGTAGATGAAATTAACTTACAACTATTACACCTTTTAAACAAACGTGGTGAAATCGTTCAAAAAATTGGGGAGCAAAAGCAAGTACAAGGTACGAAACGTTTTGATCCAGTACGTGAGCGTGAAGTACTTGATATGATCGCAGAGCATAACGAAGGACCATTCGAAACGTCAACAGTTCAACACATTTTCAAAACAATCTTCAAAGCTAGCTTAGAATTACAAGAAGATGATAACCGTAAAGCATTACTAGTATCACGTAAAAAGAAACAAGAAAATACAATCGTTAATGTAAAAGGTGAATTGATTGGAAACGGAACACAAACGTTCATCATGGGACCTTGTGCGGTAGAAAGCTTAGAGCAAGTTCGCCAAGTAGGGCAAGCGATGAAAGACCAAGGTCTAAAATTAATGCGCGGTGGTGCTTTCAAACCAAGAACATCTCCATACGATTTCCAAGGTTTAGGAGTAGAAGGATTACAAATTTTACGCCAAGTAGCAGATGAGTTCGACTTAGCGATCATTAGTGAAATCTTAAATCCGAACGATGTTGAAATGGCGCTAGACTACGTTGATGTCATTCAAGTTGGTGCACGTAACATGCAAAACTTCGATTTATTACGAGCTGTAGGTAAAGTTAACAAGCCAGTATTATTAAAACGTGGATTAGCAGCAACAATTGATGAGTTCATTAACGCAGCTGAGTACATCATTGCACAAGGTAACGACCAAATTATTCTATGTGAGCGTGGTATCCGCACATACGAAAGAGCGACACGTAACACATTAGACATTTCAGCAGTACCGATTTTAAAGAAAGAAACACATTTACCAGTAATCGTTGACGTAACGCATTCAACTGGACGCAGAGATTTATTATTACCAACAGCGAAAGCAGCGCTTGCAATTGGCGCAGATGCAGTAATGGCTGAAGTACACCCAGACCCAGCGGTTGCATTATCAGATTCTGCACAACAAATGGATATTCCAGAATTCCATAGATTCATGGATGAGTTAAAAGGTTTCAAAAATAAATTATCTTAATTCCATATCATATATGCGCTGAAGAGGAGACAGTAGTGCTTATCTCACTGTTAAAGAGAGCTGATGGTCGGTGTGAATCAGTACAAAGATAAGCATGAATTACAGCCTTGGAGCATCTTTTCCGCCAACTTTTGGAGGGAAAGACGGTCAAACGATCGTTACAGAAGAAGAGAGGTAGACGATAGTTGTCTACAACTAGGGTGGTACCGCGATAAACATCGTCCCTACTGAGCGCTCAGTAGGGACTTTTTTGTACAAAAAAATAGTAAAGGGGCAAGAGAAATGAGATACATTACAGCTGGAGAATCACATGGACCGCAGTTAACAGTTATTTTAGAAGGTGTACCAGCAGGTTTAACATTAACATCGGAACATATTAATAAAGAATTATTAAGAAGACAAAAAGGGCACGGACGCGGAAGACGCATGCAAATAGAAACTGATACAGTTGAAATTGTAAGTGGTGTTCGTCATGGGATGACACTTGGCTCACCAATAACGTTAATCGTTAAAAATGATGATTTCAAACATTGGACGAAAGTAATGGGTGCAGAGCCAATTTCGGAAAAAGAAAGTAAAGATATGAAACGTACAATTACAAAACCACGTCCAGGACATGCAGATTTAAACGGTGCAATTAAATATGGACATCGTGATATAAGAAACGTATTAGAGCGCTCATCTGCAAGAGAAACGACAGTTCGCGTAGCTGCTGGTGCAGTTGCGAAACAAATTTTGAAAGAATTAGGCGTAGAAATTGCAGGGCATGTTCTTGAAATTGGTGGGGTACAAGCGAAACGAATTTCAAACTTACCAATAGAAGAAATTCAAACGATTACTGAAAATTCACCAGTTCGATGTTTAGATAAAGAAGTAGAACAAGAGATGATGGATGCGATAGATAACGCTAAAAGTAGTGGGGATTCAATCGGCGGTATTGTTGAAGTCATTGCAGAAGGTATGCCAATTGGCGTTGGTAGTTACGTTCATTACGATCGTAAATTAGATGCAAAACTTGCTGGTGCAATTATGAGTATTAATGCATTTAAAGGTGCTGAAATTGGCGTTGGTTTTGAAGCAGCAAGACAGCCAGGAAGTAAAGTACACGATGAGATATTATGGGATGAAGAAAATGGATACACGAGAAAAACGAATAATGCCGGCGGTTTAGAAGGCGGTATGACAACAGGAATGCCAATTGTCGTAAGAGGTGTTATGAAGCCAATACCTACATTATACAAACCGTTAGCAAGCGTTGATATTGATACGAAAGAAGCATTCCAAGCGAGTATTGAAAGATCTGATAGTTGTGCAGTACCAGCAGCAGGTGTAGTAGCTGAATCTGTTATAGCATGGGAACTTGCACATGCACTAGTCGAACAATTCGGAAAAGATCGTATGGATTTAATTCAGCAAAACATTACGCAACATAATAAATACGCAAAAGAATTTTAATAAAAAGGTGGTTTTAACATGCAAGTAAAAGATCAACTATCATCATTACAACCATATAAACCAGGTAAATCACCTGAACAAATGAAAGAAGTGTACGGAGATCATTCATTTGTCAAATTAGCATCAAATGAAAATCCATTCGGCTGCTCACCACGTGTTTTAGATGAGTTGCAAAAATCGTGGTTGGAACATGCTTTATATCCTGACGGAGGTGCTACAGCACTCCGTCAAACAATTGCAAATAAGTTACATGTTCAAATGGAACAAATACTTTGCGGTAGTGGTTTAGATGAAGTCATTCAAATAATAAGCCGTGCAGTACTTAAAGCAGGAGATAACATCGTAACGGCTGGTGCAACATTCCCGCAGTACCGTCATCATGCAATTATTGAAGGTTGTGAAGTGAAAGAAATCCCTTTAAATAACGGTGTATACGATTTAGACGAAATTTCGTCAGCAATAAATAATAATACGAAAATCGTATGGATTTGTAATCCGAACAACCCGACAGGCACATATGTGAATGATCGAAAATTGACTCAATTTATTGAAGGTATTAGTGAAAATACGTTAATTGTCATTGATGAAGCGTACTATGAATACGTAACAGCAAAGGATTTCCCAGAGACATTACCGCTTTTAGAAAAACATAAAAACATTCTTGTACTTAGAACATTTTCTAAAGCGTACGGATTAGCTTCTTTCCGCGTTGGATATGCAATTGGACAGGAAGAGCTAATCGAGAAATTAAATGTCGTACGTTTGCCATTTAACGTATCTTCATTAGCGCAAAAAGCAGCGACGATTGCTTTTGGTGATGACGAGTTTATTGAGGAAATAGTTCGTGTGAATACAGAGGGATTACAACAATACGAAAGCTTTTGTAAAGAAAATGAAATTCCGTTTTATCCATCGCAAACAAATTTCATCTTCTTGCCAGTTGAGAATGCTGGGGAGATTTATGAAGCTTGTGCACACGCAGGATTTATTATTCGTCCGTTCCCAAATGGTGTCCGTATTACAGTCGGAACAAGGGAGCAAAATGAAGGAGTGATTTCAGTGTTAAAACAACACTTTGAAAATAAAAAAAGAAAGTCTCGAGATGAGGAAAATGCGTAAAAAGGTAGTTTTAATTGGAACTGGTTTAATCGGAGGCTCTCTCGCATTAGCAATTAAGAAAGAGCACGATGTAACGATAACAGGTTATGATATATTTCAAGAACAAGTAGAGCGTGCAAAAGAATTACATGTAGTAGATGAAGTAGCAGTAGATTTACAGCATGCATGTGAAGAGGCGCATTTAATTGTGTTTGCTTCTCCAGTTGAAGAAACGAAGAAGTTATTACACAAATTAGCGTCATTTCATTTACGAGAAGATGTTATTGTAACAGATGTTGGTAGTACAAAAGGGACGATCATGAATGAAGCGGAAGCTTTATTTTCAAAGGAAGTCTCTTTTATTGGTGGACATCCGATGGCAGGTTCTCATAAAACGGGAGTTGAAAGTGCAAAAGCACATTTATTTGAAAATGCATTTTATATTTTAACGCCGATGAATCATGTGCCAAATGAACATGTGGAAGAACTGAAGCGTTGGTTACAAGGAACAGGATCTCATTTTCTCGTTCTAAATACAGAGGAACATGATTATGTAACAGGGATCGTTAGTCATTTTCCGCATCTTATCGCAGCTGGATTAGTAAAGCAAGTGGAGAAACATGCAGGAGATAATCCGCTCATTCATCAACTAGCTGCCGGAGGGTTTAAAGACATTACACGTATCGCATCTAGTAGCCCAAAAATGTGGAGTGATATTGTTAAGCAAAATCGCGAGCATTTAATGGTATTATTAAAAGAGTGGATCTCTGAAATGGAAGATTTATATGATACAGTTTCTACCGGAGATGCAGGCGAGATTCAAAACTATTTTGCAGACGCGAAAGAATACCGTGACTCTTTACCAGTACGAAAGAGAGGGGCAATTCCTGCCTATCACGACTTATACGTCGATGTTTTAGATAAAGTAGGGGCATTGGCTCATATTACGAGTATTTTGGCACGCGAAGAAATTAGTATTACGAACTTGCAAATATTAGAAGCACGTGAAGGGTTGCTTGGGGTATTACGTATTAGCTTCCAAAGAGAAGAAGATCGTATGAAAGCAAAGCTAGCGCTTAGAGAAGAAAAATACCAAACTTATGAAACAATTTAAATGAGAAGGTGAAAACATGAAGGAAAGAACAATAGAACCTGTTAATAACGGATTAAATGGTATTATTACAATTCCAGGAGATAAATCCATTTCACACCGCGCTGTCATGTTCGGCGCGATTGCAGAAGGAAAAACAACAATTAAAGGTTTCTTGCCCGGTGCAGACTGTTTAAGTACAATTTCTTGCTTTAAAGAAATGGGAGTAGAAATCGTGCAAAATGGTGATGAAGTCACTGTAGTTGGTAAAGGATTAGAAGGCTTACAAGAACCGAAAGCTGTATTAGATGTTGGTAATTCTGGTACAACAATACGTTTAATGTCAGGAATTTTGGCAAATACACCATTTTTCTCTTGCGTACAAGGTGATGCATCTATCGCAAAAAGACCGATGAAACGTGTTACAAATCCATTAAAACAAATGGGTGCAAACATTGATGGCCGCGAAGAAGGGACGTTTACACCGTTAACAATACGTGGTGGAGATTTAAAAGCAATTGAATACACTTCACCTGTAGCGAGTGCGCAAGTAAAGTCAGCTATTTTACTTGCAGGTATTTGTGCAGAAGGTGTAACAGCTGTTACAGAACCACATATTTCACGTGATCATACGGAAAGAATGCTTGAAGCATTTGGTGTTAACGTAACTCGCGAGGGAAAAACAGTGAAACTTGCAGGTGGACAGAAGTTAACAGCGACAGACGTTCAAGTACCAGGTGACGTATCATCAGCAGCATTTTTCTTAGTAGCAGGTGCAATTATTCCAAATAGTAAACTAGTATTACAAAATGTAGGAATGAACCCAACTCGTACAGGTATTATTGATGTTTTAGAGAAAATGGGTGCTACTTTTACTGTAGAGCCAATTAACGAAGGAGCATCAGAACCAGCTGCAAATATTACAATTGAAACATCTTCATTAAAAGGAATCGAAATTGGCGGAGATATTATCCCAAGATTAATCGATGAAATTCCTGTTATCGCCTTAGCGGCAACGCAAGCAGAAGGAATTACAGTAATTAAAGATGCGCACGAATTAAAAGTAAAAGAAACGAACCGTATTGATACAGTCGTTGCGGAGTTAACGAAACTAGGAGCGCGCATAGAAGCAACTGATGACGGGATGATTATTTACGGGAAATCAGCACTAAAAGGCAATACAGTAAATAGTTACGGTGATCACCGCATCGGAATGATGCTTGCAATTGCCGGCTGTCTAGCAGAAGGAAAAACAACAATTGAAGACGCAGAAGCAGTAGGCGTATCATATCCTACATTCTTCGAAGAACTTCAAAAGTTAGCAAAATAAAGTAATAAAAAGCAGATACGGGATGTATCTGCTTTTTATATTGGATTCGTGTCGTTAAGTCCATATAATTGCATTCACCGCGCTGGAATATTGAGAATTATGGTACAATTCAAACAAGGAATGGAGGAGAAATATATGAACGTTATACGATTAAAAGAAGATAGATTTAGAGAAGCATTACGCTTATCGGAATACGCTTTTCAATATAAAGTTGATGAGGAAAGATTGCAACAACAACTTACAAAGATGAAAGAAAGTCATGAAATATACGGTATTATGGAAGGGAAAGATGTAGCAGCAAAACTGCATCTTATTCCGTTTCATATATACATAGGCAAAGAAAAATTAAAAATGGGAGGCGTTGCAGGGGTAGCGACGTATCCAGAGTATAGAAGAAGCGGGTATGTAAAAGAATTGCTTCAACACTCACTTCAAACGATGAAAAATGACGGATATACAGTATCAATGCTACATCCATTTGCTGTTTCATTTTACCGTAAATACGGCTGGGAACTTTGTGCGAATCTCTTTGTATGTCATATGACAAAGAGTGATTTAGTTATGAAAAAACAAGTAAATGGTACTGTAAAACGTTTCAATAAAGAAAATCACCCAGAAGAGGTCGAAAAGATTTATGAAACATTTGCAGAACGTTTTTCCGGTATGCTAGTTCGCGATGAAAAATGGTGGTTACAAGCTGTTTATGATGATTTAACATTAGCGATTTATTACGATAAAAATAAAACGGCAGCTGGCTACATGCTATATAAAATAGAAAACTATAAAATGACAGTAGAAGAATTTGTTCCACTGTATAATGAAGCGCGAAATGGTCTGTGGAACTTTATTTGTCAGCATGATTCTATGATTAAAGAATTTGAAATGACAGTAAGTGAAAATGAACCGTTATTATATACACTAAAAGAGCCACGCGTGAAAGCAGAAATAAAGCCATATTTTATGGGCAGAATTGTAGATGTGGAGCAGTTCTTAAAACAATATGAGTTGAATTGGAACAATGCACAGCAAGAAGTGATTTTACATATTATAGATTCATTTGCACCGTGGAATAACGTTACAGTGAGGCTTGCAAATCATGAAATAACAATTATAGAAGAAGAAATAAAGGATAAAGGAATTAGGCTAGATATAAATGCATTATCTACAATAATGTTTGGATACAAACGTCCGTTAGAACTTAATGAACTAGAATTAATTAGCGGAAGTGAAGAGGAAATACGAGCGTTTGAGAATATAGTTCCAGTACGTAAAGCATTTATTTATGATTTCTTTTAAGTTATAAATAGGAAATTGAGCTGTCCCAAATAAAATTTTGGGACGGCTCAAATTATATTGTCAGTTTTTGTCGGTAAGTCGATATATCTTGAAAATCGCTCATATAATTTTTTCACAAACAAGGGATTAAAAACGAAACGATACTGGTCACGCACTTGACTTTTAATCCATGTAATTTATAATTAAAAACGGAATGAATTTTCATTCCTGAAAATAGAGGTGGAAAAAATGGCTAAAAACAAACAAGAGGATATTTTTGATGCTGCGATGCAACTTTTCGCAGAGCGTGGTTACGATGGTACGACAATTCCAATGATCGCTGAAAAAGCAAAGGTCGGTGCGGGTACTATTTATCGCTACTTTGAAAATAAAGAGGCGCTTGTTAACTCATTATTTTCAAAAAGTATGTTAGAGCTTTCTGAAATGATAAAAACGGATTTTCCTGTTGAAGCAAATATTCGTGAACAGTTTAGTCATACGTACAACCGTTTATTTGAATTTGCGAGAAACAATGTGGACGCTTTTTTGTTTACAAATTCTCACTGCGATAGTTATTTTCTTGACGAACAAAGTAAGCAAATATTTGACGATTTTATAGGCTTCTTTATGAATATTATTGAAGATGGAATCGCAAAAGGTTTTCTTCGTCCATTGCCTCCAGTTGCTTTAATTATTATTGTATATCAACCGCTAGAAAAACTAACGAAGGTAATTGCAACAGGACAATTAGAATACTCAAAAGAATTAGTAAAAGAATTGGAAGAAAGTTCTTGGAACGCTATTAGAATCATTTGATTCTATAGCTAATAAGTATAGGAATGAATATTCATTCCTGGATATATTTAAAACATGAGAGTAGGAGAGGATATTTGTGTAACGATAGGAATGAACATTCATTCCGGTAAAGGTAGTTTAATAGAATTTACAAAATAATGTAATAGGATGATAGGAATGAACGTTCATTCCCTTTTAATTTTCAAAACGGGAGATGATTAAAATGAGTAAGCTGAAAAATTGGAGAAGTTTATCTTTTCTATTATGGATAGTTATTACTATTACAATGATCGTAACGATGCCTAATATGGATAAATTAGTGAAAGAAAAAGGGCACATTACGATTCCTAATACAGAACAAAGTAGTATTGCTGACAAGATGATAAAAGAGATGGATAAAGACGGGACTGAAAAGTATGAAATTATAGCTGTTTTTAATAGTGGAAGTAAAACAGCTTTAACAACTGAACAAAAAGAGGAAATAATAAAAACAATCAATGCTTTACAAAATGAAAAAGAGCAATTAGGAATTAAGGAAGTTGTTTCACATTTAGATAATAAAGATTTGGAAAAACAGTTGATATCTAAAGACAATACGACCATTTTAACGCAAATCTCTGTAAATAAAAAAAATGGTGAAATATCAAAAGTTGCAAATGGGCTTCATAAAAAAGTGCAAACGAAAGGGGTAAAAACGTACTTAACAGGAAGTGATTTAATAGCGGGTGATTTTCTTACTTCCTCTCAAGAGGGAGTGAAGAAGACAGAAGTTATTTCTATCATTTTCATTCTAGTTGTATTAATCATTGTATTTCGTTCACCAATTGTTCCGATTGTTTCCCTTCTTACTGTTGGTGTATCATATTTAGTTTCAATGGGGATTATTGCCCATTTAGTAGATCAATTTAATTTTCCGTTTTCTAACTTTACACAAGTGTTTGTAGTCGTTGTCCTGTTTGGGGTTGGAACAGACTATAACATTTTATTATATACAAGATTTAAAGAAGAATTAAGTAAACAAGAAAATGCATTTTTGGCTACGAAAGAAACGTTTAAATCAGCAGGGAAAACCGTTTTATATAGCGGGATAGCAGTACTAATTGGTTTTGCATCTCTTGCTTTAGCGAGTTTTAAATTATATCAATCTACTTCAGCCGTAGCAATTGGTGTAGCAGTATTATTACTCGTAATAACTACGTTAAATCCATTTTTTATGGTGCTTTTAGGAAAAGGAATGTTTTATCCAGTTAAAACATTTAAAGGTCATGAGGATAGTCGTTTATGGGGATTTCTTGCGAAAAACTCAGTAGTAAGACCGTTCGCAGCTTTAATCATCGTATTTGTGATATCGATTCCTTTCGTAATGAAATACTCTAACACACTAAATTACAATGACTTATTTGAAGTAGACAATAAGTACGAATCAAAGATGGGGATTAACGTAATAGAAGATCATTTTCCGCCTGGTTTTTCTTCACCAAGTACGTTAGTGATTCAATCAAACAAAAAATTAGATGAAGGAACGTCTCTACAAACTTTAGACGAACTAACTAATAAGATTTTGAAAGTGAAAGGTGTTTCAGAAGTATATTCACCGACGCGTCCAACCGGTGAAAGGATAAAAGAACTATATATAAATAAACAAGCGGGAGAATTGAATACAGGTTTAGGAGATGCCAATGGTGGCATAAAAGAAATCAATGATGGTTTAACGGATGCTAAAAATAAAATGGGTGGTAATGAGTCAGACGGCCTCGCAAATGTTCAAAAGTTAATTGATGGAACGAACGAGGCGGAAAATGGTGTATCGGCTTTAGGAACAGCGTTGAATCAATTATCGAATGGAATAAACGATGGGGCACAAGGAGCACAGCAAATTGAGAGTGGGTTAACTTCAGTAAATGAAAATATAAATGTCCTATCTAATGCAACGTCACAGCTTCATGCTGGTTATGCACAGTTAGAAAAAGGTTTAAGTGCTTACAATCAATACTTCGGAAGCATTTCTCAAGCGATTGATGGTGCGAAAAAAGGATACGAACAAATCGAAATGTTAATGACCAATTTCATTCAAACGAAACCAGAATTAGCAAATGATCCGAACATACTGCAAACGATAGGAATTGCTAAAGAGGCTCAAAAGCAATTAAGTATACTATCAAAAGAATTAAATGAATTAGCAACGCAGCATAAAGCGGCGATGGGGTCATTTAAAGAAGCGAATCAATCGTTATTGAAAGTGGATAACGGCTTAAAAGAAATGAGCAATGGAGTTATTAAATTACAAAAAGGGGCAGCTGATCTTAAAAATGGATTAAATGAAGGTGCTTCAGGTTCAAAACAAATTGCGAACAAGTCATCAGAGTTACAAACCGGATTAACAAAAATAAATGATGGGCAAGGCCAGCTATTAACTGGGCTGAAAGACTTGCAAGAAAAGATGGGGCAATTACAATCAGGCTTATCTAAAAGTACAGAAGGGCTTGGAAAAGTAAGTAACGGCCTAAATGACGCACAGAAATATTTAGGCGAGCTAAATGAATCCAAAAGCTCTGAGAAGTTCTATATTCCAAAAGAAGTGTTAGAGGGAGAAGATTTCCAAAAAGCATTGAATACGTACATGTCACATGATAGAAAGACTGCTAAAATGACAATCATTTTAGACGTAAATCCATATTCAAAAGAAGCGATGCCAATCATTGAAGAAATTAATAAAACGATAGACGGTACGTTAAATGGTACAGAATTAAAATCGGCGAAAAAAGCAATCGGTGGCACAACAGCTAGAAACGTTGATTTAAAAGAAGTAACAGGCCAAGATTTCTTACGTACAGCTACAATTATGTTAATTGGCATTGCGATCGTATTAATCATGATTACACGTTCATTATTAAACACAATCTTTATTATTGGATCGCTAATATTAGCGTACTTTGCATCACTAGGTATAAGTGAACAAATTAGTACGCATGTTTTACATGTAGATTCATTAAGCTGGAATGTTCCATTCTTTAGTTTCATAATGATTGTCGCTTTAGGAGTGGATTATAGTATTTTTGTAATGATGAGATACAATGAGTTAGAAGGGGACCCAGCGACGAAAATTGTAAATGCATCTCGTCACATAGGGGGAGTCGTATTATCAGCGGCACTGATTCTAGTTGGTACATTTGCTGCATTAATCCCTTCAGGTGTATTGACACTTATACAAGTAGCATCTGTTGTTGGTGTTGCACTGTTACTATTAGCGATAATTGTGATGCCAATATTATTACCTGCTTTAATAGGGTTAACGAGTAAAATGAAGGATTATACAAAGAAATTAAGCAAAAGAAAATAAAAGAATCCCCTTTTAAAAGTATGCCATTTACATGGAATGACTTTGCTGAAATTGCTCTAGAAGACAATAAGGTTTATATCTTTGAATGTTGTTTCATACAAAATCCATTAACGATTGGGATGATTAAATATGGTGAACAAAAAGAAAAAATAATAAATTATGTAATGAAAGTTGCAAAAATCATAGAGAATTTAAATCCAATGTTATTGTATGTAGAACAAAATAATCTTGAATTTTCATTTAGGAAGGCATTAAAAGAAAGAACTCCAGAATGGTCCACAGGAATTGTCGACTATTACACTAACCAAGGCTATGGGAAAGAACATAACCATTCAGGTGTAGAAGGAGTAATAAAAGTTCTTGAAGCTAGAAGGAATTTAGAGTTAGAAATATTCGATATGTTAAAAATGAAAAAAGAAAAAATCAATAATACAAAATATGAAATTGACTCATATAGGTCAATGTTAAAAGATAAGTTAACAATACAAATGGTGAAATAGTTTTTTACACAAACTGGTGCTTTATTCTTTTTTCTCTTGTTTTGATTCAATAGGTGTTTTTGCATTGTTATTACTACTACATGCAGTTAAGGAAGCAATTGATAAACATAATGCTACAATTATAAATATTTTCTTCAAAATAAATCATCCTTAAAGTGTGCATGTAACTTTAATATAATTAAAAACAAATGTTTTATTCAATTTTGAAAAGAAAGGAATAGCAATCAACCGTTGCTATTCATCCATCTTCTACTATATAATAGCTATAGTCTACAATAATTGAGTCGTAATATGCGATTTTTTAAGACAATCGGTGAGAAAACGCTGAAATAAGCGGTATTAGTAGGAGGACACAAATGATTACAGTAAGTAACGTTAGTTTGCGTTTCGCGGATCGCAAATTATTTGAAGATGTTAACATAAAATTCACGCCAGGTAACTGCTACGGTTTAATCGGAGCAAACGGTGCGGGTAAATCAACATTTCTAAAGATTTTATCTGGAGAAATCGAACAATCAACAGGTGATATACATATTACGCCAGGTGAGCGTCTAGCAGTATTAAAACAGAACCACTTCGAATATGAAGAGTTCCCAGTATTAGAAACAGTAATTATGGGTCACACGCAACTTTATAAAGTAATGCAAGAGAAAAATGCCATTTACATGAAAGAAGACTTTAGTGATGAAGATGGTATGCGTGCTGCTGAACTTGAAGGTGAGTTCGCGGAGCTTAACGGTTGGGAAGCAGAATCAGAAGCTGCAATCCTTCTTAAAGGTTTAGGTATTGGTGAAGATGTTCATGATAAGAAATTGTCAGAATTAACTGGGGCAGAGAAAGTAAAAGTATTACTTGCTCAAGCATTATTCGGTAAACCTGACATTCTATTACTAGATGAGCCTACCAACCACTTGGACTTAAAAGCGATTCAATGGTTAGAAAACTTCTTAATGAACTTTGAAAATACAGTAATCGTTGTATCCCATGACCGTCACTTCTTAAATAAAGTTTGTACGCACATGGCTGATCTTGATTTCGGTAAAATTCAACTTTATGTTGGTAACTATGACTTCTGGTATGAGTCAAGCCAATTAGCTTTAAAATTAACACAAGATGCTAATAAGAAAAAAGAAGAGAAAGTAAAAGAGTTACAAAACTTCATTGCACGCTTTAGCTCAAACGCATCTAAAGCGAAACAAGCAACTTCTCGTAAAAAATTATTAGATAAAATTACATTAGATGATATTAGACCATCATCACGTCGTTACCCATTTGTTGGCTTTACACCTGAGCGTGAAATAGGAAATGACTTATTAACTGTTGAAGGTCTTTCTAAAACAATTGATGGTGAAAAAGTGTTAGATAATGTGTACTTCACTTTAAATAAAGGTGATAAAGTTGCATTTATCGGTCGTAACGATATTGCGATGACAACATTATTTAAAATCCTTATGGGTGAAATGGAGCCAGATAGCGGTTCATTCAAATGGGGCGTTACAACATCTCAATCTTACTTCCCAAGAGATAACTCTAAATACTTTGAGAACAGTGACTCCAACTTAGTTGATTGGTTACGCCAATTCTCTCCACAAGATGAGTCAGAAAGCTTCTTACGTGGTTTCTTAGGCCGTATGTTATTCTCAGGTGAAGAAGTTAAGAAGAAAGTTTCTGTATTATCTGGAGGCGAAAAAGTTCGTTGTATGCTATCTAAAATGATGTTAAGTGGTGCGAACGTAATCACACTTGACGATCCAACGAACCACTTAGACCTTGAGTCTATCACTGCATTAAACAACGGTTTAATCGCATTTAAAGGTACAATGTTATTCACATCTCATGACCATCAGTTCGTACAAACAATTGCAAACCGCATTATCGAAGTAACGCCAAACGGTGTAATCGATAAAGAGGCTACTTACGATGAGTTCTTAGAAAATGAAGAACTTCAAAAACAAGTAGAAGCAATGTACAAAGGTCAATAATAAATGATGAAAAACCTCGCTCTCTTTATGAGAGCGAGGTTTTTTATAATCTTTTATTTTATGAATTGTGAATAATTATACAGAAATAACTTTAGAGAAGAAAAGACCTTTTGATGTTATATATAGAGAAAGGACTGTATCAAGAATAAACTTGAAATATATGAAGGAATTTAGTATACACCGAAAAAAACAAATACTATCTATTGTGAATTTCGTTATATTACATTAATGTTCCAGAACTGGAGACATATTTATTTGCGAAGCAGTAAAGAAAGGTTTATAGTATGTGGAGTCATAATTAGTGGATGAGACTTGGGAGAAAACAGAAAATGTTACAAATTTATTTTATTAAATAGAAACCAAGGTCAAAATGTCTAGAAAGAAATGGTTGAATAAATACTAGCTTCAAATTATAATTACTAATATTCTTCATTTAGTTAAACAAACAAAATCTATTTGAAGATAAAAAATTGAATAGAGACAGACTTATAAAAAAATAAGCCTTGGATGATCAAAAGAGGTGGAGAGATGAAACAATTACTATTAAAGAGTAAGCGAGTGTTAAGCAATCACTTTGGATTTTTCGTGTTTGCCATTATTTTATTTTGGTTAAAAACATACGCAGCATATGTGACAGAATTTAATTTAGGGATATCCAACACAATCCAAAAGTTTTTACTGTTTTTCAACCCGTTAAGCTCAGCAGTTTTATTTTTAGGGCTCGCATTATTCGCAAAGGGGAAACGTGCTTACATTTGGTTAATTGTTATTAATTTGTTAATGTCTATACTGCTATACGCAAACGTAGTATATTATCGCTTTTTCAGTGACTTTATTACGTTCCCGACATTAACACAAACGAATAACTTTGGAGATTTAGGTGGTAGTATTTTTGCATTGCTACACGCATATGATCCACTATATTTCTTAGATACAATCATTTTAATCGTTTTAGTTGCAACAAAATTTGCAAATCCAAAACCAATTCGTGTTGCGAAACATAAAGTATCACTAGTATTTGTAGCAGGTATTTTATTATTCAGCATTAATTTAGGTCTTGCAGAATCCGATCGTCCTGAATTATTAACAAGAACATTTGATCGCAATTACATTGTGAAATATTTAGGGGCATACAACTATACGATTTATGATGGCATTCAAAGTGCGAAAGCATCAACAGAACGAGCGTTAGCTGATGGAGATAATATGACAGAGGTTAGAAATTATCTTGCATCAACATATGCAAGTCCTAATCCTGAGTACTTCGGTAAAGGAAAAGGAATGAACGTAATTTATATTCATTTAGAATCATTCCAAAACTTTTTAATTGATTATAAATTAAACGGGCAAGAAGTTACACCGTTCTTAAATTCATTTACAAAAGATGCGAATACGCTATACTTTGATAACTTCTTCCATCAAACAGGACAAGGTAAAACATCTGATGCTGAGTTCATGCTAGAAAACTCAATGTATGGGTTACCACAAGGATCTGTTTTTACAAATAAAGCTCATAACACGTATCAATCAGCGCCAGCTATTTTAGGTCAACAAGGATACACATCAGCTGTATTCCATGGTAATTACAAAACGTTCTGGAACCGTGATGATATTTATAAATCATTTGGTTTCAATAAATTTTTTGATGCGTCATACTATGATATGAATGAAAAAGATGTAGTAAACTATGGATTAAAAGATAAACCGTTCTTTAACGAATCAATTCCGTTATTACAAACATTGAAACAACCGTTCTATACGAAGTTCATTACGTTATCGAACCATTTCCCTTATCCAATTGATAAAGCGGAAGCAACAATTGAACCAGCGACTACAGGTGATTCATCAGTAGATACGTACTTCCAAACAGCACGTTATTTAGATGAGTCTGTAAAAGGATTTTTGGATTACTTGAAACAATCTGGTTTATACGATAACTCAATTATCGTTATGTACGGTGATCATTACGGTATTTCAGATAACCATGGCGCAGCAATGTCTCAAGTAATGGGTAAAGAAATGAACTCATTTGAAAATGCACAACTGCAACGTGTGCCATTAATCATTCGTGTTCCAGGAATGAAGGGCGGCGTACAACATCAATACGGCGGAGAAATTGATGTTCTGCCGACACTATTACACTTACTAGGTACAGATACGAAAAATTATGTCCAGTTCGGATCAGATTTATTATCACCAGAGCATAAACAAGTTGTTCCATTCCGTAACGGTAACTTCGTAAGTCCAACAGTTACTGCACTGAATGGAAAATACTATGATACAGCTACTGGTGAATCTGTAGAATTAACAGACGAAATAAAACAAAATGAACAAATGGTTCAAAAATCACTGAAATACTCTGACCAAGTCGTAAACGGTGACTTATTACGATTCTATACACCGGAAGGATTTACACCGGTCGATCGTTCGAAGTACAACTATAACCATCGTGACAAAAATAAAACGAAGGTAAAGACGACTGAAGACGGAGAAACGAAATAAATATTAAAAAGCGCTACTCATATGAGTAGCGCTTTTGTTTGTACATATAACGTTGTCATTATATAGAATTATCTTTCGTTTTTTGTTTCATCTTTCCAAAGAATACTACACCGACAATGATAATAATGATAAATACCCATTTTATGAAAGGATTACTTTCGAAAAATCCAGCGAACCATTTCTCATCTACAATCATTTTCGCGGCAGTATAAGCTAAAACAGCTGCTCCAATCGTAATGATGACAGGGAACCGGTCCACCCATTTTAAAATTAATGTACTGCCCCATACTACTACTGGAATAGATACTAATAGTCCAATGATGACTAAAGAAAAATTGCCATGCGCAGCTCCTGCAACAGCGAGGACATTATCAATTCCCATTAATGCATCAGCTATAATAATGGTTTTAATAGCAGACCAAAATCCTTCTTCTGCCTTAATATCATGATCTTTACCTTCAGCAATTAATTTGTAAGCGATCCATATAAGGAGTACACCACCAATTAGAAGTAGCCCTGGTATTTTTAATAACCAAACGACAACTAAAGTAGCGAGGGCTCTAATCGCGATTGCCCCGATAGTTCCCCAAATAATAACTTTCTTTTGCTGATCTTTCGGTAATCGCCTTGCTGCTAACCCAATTACAATGGCATTATCACCGGCTAACACTAAATCAATTACAATGATGGCAAGTAAGGCAGACAAATATTCGGTTGAAAGAAAATCCATATACACATCACTCCTTAAGAGTAATATGTGCTAAAGTGTTGATAATATAAAAAATAGGATTGAATTTGTATACTCAATCCATAATTTCTTACTGTATTTTGATATATATGTTTTAATTCCGTATAAGTCGCTATTGCAATTTTTTTTGCTTGTCGTTTCTTTTTCTTAATTTTCGATTCATCTTTTTGATACGATTTTCTTTTCTATTATCCCAGTTATCACTTCTGATTTCATTAATAGATTTATCTTCCTTAGCACGAAAACGTCTGACTTTTTTTACAAAGGAAAGGGGGATTTTGCCGATAACACCTTGTTTTTCTAATGAGGCCTCTTTACCTTTATACCAATCAGGATGAGATAATAAATAGTCGAAGTCGAATATTAATCTGTACTCTTCATCCATAAAAGTAAACCAGTCTTCTAATGTTCGTTTATTTGTTTGATGAAAATACATAGAGCTAGCAGTCATGGCACAACACCAGTAACTAAGATCACTCCATAGTACCCATTCATTCGGCACATCAAGTGCTAAAAATTTGAATTGAATATACGAGAAGTAATACTCAAAAACGATAAAAAAAGACTCAATAACCTACTAGAGGAAATCAAGTCTTTTTCATTACATACGATTATCATGCCAGAAGTTTAATGGGAAGTGTTCGTTCTCATTATAGGCTTCTAATTCATATCCTTTTTCTTTCAGTCCTTTTACAATTCCAGGTACTGCTTTAACGGATTGAGGATGAATGTCGTGCATAAGAATAACTTCTGTCGGTTTGTTAGCAACGTTTAGAACGTTTTCAACAATTTTAGCTGATGCAGCGTCAACAGGCATTTTGTTATATTTCCAGTCTAAAGAATCAATTGTCCAATCCCAAACTTTTAAGCCATTTTCTACAACTTTGTTACGAAGAGCTTCATTTAATCCTGGCATTGAGCCGTAAGAGGGACGAGTTAATACTGGCGATTTACCTAGAACTCCAGCGATTAAGCCTTGGTCTTCCTTCATTTCATCTACGTAATGACCTTCTGTGTAAAGTTTCTTGTAGTTATGAGTCATACTGTGCATCCCAACATAGTGGCCTTCAGCATCTTCACGTTTTACAAGATCAGGGAATGCTTTTACGTTTGAACCAATTAGGAAAAATGTTGCTTTTGCATTTTCTCTCTTTAACATATCTAAAAGCTCAGCTGTGTATTTTCCAGGACCATCATCAAATGTTAAATAAGCGACTTTTCTAACTTGCCCATTATATTGTTTTGGAGCTTCTTTCGGTGCAAGCGATGATTGAATTTCACTTACAAGTTGAACAGATTTTGCTTCATCCTCTGTACTTGCTAGAGCAATATGTGTTGATCCTAAAGCCGCTTCGTATGTAAATAATACCCCCGCGCAAATCAACATAGCCCTTTTTACTAAAGTTGTCATTCGAATTCCATTGTGCATAATTTTCCTTCTCTCTATAAAAGTTCTACTCTACTATATTAGCAATTATAGGGAGGTAATTGCAAAAAAACTTTTTTACAAGTGCAAAAAAGTTTGTTCAAAAATATGCAAGATTTTGTATCAATTGCAGTCTTGAAAAAACAGGGTGATTTTAATGTTTATTATGAAAATTTTCAAGAACCAAATTTTCAAGAATCAAATTGGGTTCTTCTAATAATGATGTAGGTGGTTTTTAGGGGAATCGGTATCAAAATGAAAGGGGACTAATCATACTTTTGTATCACTTCATTTTCCTTCCAATTATTGATTCGAATATTTTTATTTTCTATTAAAATATTGGTATAGAAACAATTAAATTTTGGTCTGGGGAACATTTGATATTATCGGAAGAAATATTTATTACATCTCAACATTTATATAACTGCTTTTATATGAATTTAATACTAAAGTCCTACTATTTATAAACTAATAGGTCTTTCAACTTTGGCAGTTCTCACACTAATGAGGGATGTGAAAGGAAATATATGTAACCTATAATGATTACTATAAAGCTTTGGAAAATGAAAAGGAGGAGATTTGCATGAAGAATTGGGTTCAATTTAGAATGGCAAGACCAACAGATAAATATGAAGAAGTTATAAGTTTTTATGAGATGGGGTTAGGGTTAAAGCGTATAGGAGAATTTTATAATCATGAAGGATATGATGGGGTTATGTTTGGATTACCGGATGCCGAGTATCATTTGGAGTTTACAACGCATGTTAATGGAAGTCCATGTCCGGCACCGACAAAAGATAATTTACTAGTTTTTTATATGCCTAATAAAGATGGAATTGAAAAAATAGTGAATCGATTAAGTAATATGGGCTATCATGAGGTAGAACCAGAAAATCCGTATTGGATAGAGAAAGGGACCACAATAGAGGATCCAGATGGTTGGAGAATTGTGCTTATGAATGCATTTGAATAAAGAAGCTCTTTTTGTATGAAATGGCACGTTTTTATAATGAAACTGGTATGAAAATAGGAACGTCTGCGGCAGCGAATTTATTAGCTACTAAACAAATCGAAAAAGAAAAGGTGCGAATTTTAATGTAGTTATAGTTTTTCCGGACGCAGTGTCTATAGAAGAGTGGTCAGATGTAAAGAGCTTACAAAAAATAAAGAGAGAATCAAACAAATAAAAGTTCTTTCATATTCTATTTTTTACACTTTGGGAAATTGATGAAATGAAAACCTGTATATGTAAAATGTACAGGTTTTTCGTGGTTGTTTTAGTTATATATAGCAACTATAAAATTTCACATACCGTATTTTAAAAATACATATAGGAAAACTAAAAAGTAATGTAGAATATATCGTACATACATATATGAAGTCAACATAAAAGATAAAGAGGTGGGTATATGTTATTTGAAGAAGTAATGCAACAACTAGAGGAATATGGAACAGAACAAAATCGTAAGATCTTTAAAAATCACGGAGCGAAAGAGCCACTATTCGGAGTTAGTTTTGCCAATTTAAAATTGTTAAAAAAGAAGATAAAAAAAGATCATGATTTAGCAATTTCGTTATGGAAAACAAAAAATATGGATGCAATGACTTTAGCAACAATGATTTTAGAACCAAAGAAAGTTACGACAGAACAGCTAAACAAATGGGTACAGGAAGTTGATTATTATTGTTTAATGGACGTTTTGATGACGGCTATTTGTACGTCGCCAATCGCGATAGAAAGAATGGAAGAATGGACAAAGTCTGATGATGAATGGATTGGAAGAGCAGGATGGTCTCTATTAGCAAATATAGCGATTAAAAATAAAACGTTACATGATGAATTCTTCACTCCGTATCTAGAAGAGATTAAAGCAAATATACATAATGAAAAAAATAGAAAAAAAGAAGCGATGAATAGTGCTTTAATCGCGATAGGAATTCGTAATGAAGACTTAGAGAGAAAAGCGATTGAAATTGCACGTGAAATTGGGAAAGTACAAGTTGATCATGGGGCAACGTCATGCAAAACACCAGACGCAGAACCGTATATACAAAAGGCAAGAGAAAGAGCTGAAAAAAAGAAAGTGAAATAAGAAAAGGGGAACGGTTATGAAACCAATGGAAGCAGCACAAAGCATAATTACATCACAATTTCCGAATTGTGATGTAGCTTTACTGGGAGGAAGCGTTGTAAGAGGAGAAGCGACAAAAACATCTGATCTGGACATTGTTATAGTTGATCAAAATTTAACGTCTTGTTATAGAGAATCTTTCTATAGTAATGGATGGCCTGTTGAAGTGTTTGCACATAATTTTGAAACGTGTAAAACCTTTTTTAAAATGGATTGTGACCGAGGGAGACCTTCGTTACCACAATTAGTTTCAGAGGGTATTGTATTAAAAGGAGAAAATGAAATTGTTGAGAGATTAAAAAGAGAAGCAAATGATTTACTAAATAAAGGGCCAGCTAAATGGACTGAAGAAATGATGAAGCAGAAACGATATTTTATTACGGATACTTTGGACGATTTTATTGGTGCATCAAAAAGAGAAGAAGAATTGTTTATCGCAAATTTATTAGCTGATTTATTACATGAATATATATTAAGAGTAAATGGTAAATGGCTTGGAAATTCAAAATGGTTTATAAGGGTACTTAGAAAATATGATGAACAGTACGCAGATCAATTTGTAGCAGCGTTCGATCATTTTTATACAACGGGAGAGAAAAGAAAATTAATTACTTTTGTAGAAAAAACGCTAGAACAGTACGGAGGAAGAATGTTTGAAGGGTTTTCTATAGGAAAATAAAAAGGGGATAACGCAATGAATGTACCATATGTTCAATTAAGAGAATTGACACTAGATGATGTAGAAGATCGATATCAATGGTCATTAGATAGAGAAGTGACAAATCATTTAGTTGTACCGGATCAATATCCACCGTTCACTCGTGAAGATACGAAAAAGTGGATTGAAGCATGTATAAATCGAAAAAATGGTTATGAACAAAGAGCTATCACTACAGAAAACAGCATACATATTGGGTGGGTAGATCTTAAAAACTTTGATAAAACAAATAAAAATGCAGAACTGGGAATCGCGATTGGTAATAAAGAGTATTGGGGTAAAGGATATGGATTAGCAGCTTTATATAGTATGTTACATCTAGCATTCTTTGAATTTGAATTAGAAAAAGTTTGGCTACGTGTAGATGAAGATAATTTTCAAGCTAGAAAGAGTTATGAAAAGGCTGGTTTTATTTGTGAAGGATTAATGAGAAATGATCGATTACGTCAAGGAAAGTTCATTCATCGTTATCGTTATAGTATGTTAAGAGAAGAATACGAATCTATAAATAGTAGTTTATAAAAATATTATGTTAACTTAAAGGGGCTGGAGAAATATGATTCGATTACTTACGAAAGAAGATGCAAAACAATATTGGGAGTTACGTTTACAGGCATTACAAGTAAATCCAGAGGCATTTGTAACAACTTATGAAGAGGCGATTCGTCAAGAAAATCCTATTAAGCGAGTGGAAAATAATTTAACAGCTACTACTAGCTGTACATTCGGTGCTTTTAATGAAAAGAATCAATTAGTTGGAGTGGTTACTTTACTAACAGAAGAGAAAGAGGCGTATAAACATAAAGGTCATATCGTTGCGATGTATGTAGATGCAAGCAATCGAAGAAGTGGCCTTGCACGTGAGTTAATACGTAAGGCAATTGAAAGAGCAAGAGAAATGAACTTAGAACAATTGAACTTAGGTGTTGTATCTACAAACGAACCAGCAAAAAAATTGTATGAATCAATGGGCTTTAAAACGTATGGGATTGAAAAGAGAGCTATAAAGATGAATGGTGTGTATAGTGATGATGAACATATGGTCGTGTTCTTTTAATAGAGGGAGTTTAGTATGAAAGATCTCCATTTAGAAAAAAATATGAACCCACAAGTAGCGATTCTATATGCGACGGTTACTGATACATTTAAACGATTGCAAAAGTTAGTAGAAGGTACTGCTGAGAAAGAATTGTCTTATAAAGGATTAGAAAATAATGAAAATAGTATGGGGCAGCTACTTCAGCATTTAGCGGTTGTTGATTTATACTGGGTGTACCGTTTAAAAGGAGAGGAGGTTCCACCGACACTTGAAAATAAATATGGACCAATGTTGAATGAAATGGGAGGATTGCCTAGTTTAAGAAAGTATAAATTACAAGAATTAATGCAAGATTATGAAGCAGTGCAACATATGTTTTATGAGGAGTGTATGAAACTAACAGAAAATGATTTAACAAGGGAAGTTTTTTATGAGAAGGGAGAAACTGCGACTATAAGGTGGGGAATATGGCATATAGCCGATCATAATCGGTACCATCAAGCTCATATTAGTCAGTTAAGAAAACTATATAGAGCTAGAATAGATGCGAGATAAAGATTTCGAATTTTAATTATATTTAATTTGTTGTATAGTATAAGAAGAAACTAAACAAGGAGTTTTATAATGAAAGCTATTGCAGTAGGGATATTGGCATCATTTTTCTTTGCCTTTACCTTTGTTTTAAACCGGGCGATGGACTTAGAAGGTGGAAGCTGGATTTGGAGTGCTTCATTAAGGTACTACTTTATGGTTCCAATGCTTTTACTTATTGTCATGTATAGAGGGAACTTAAAGCAACTCTTTCAATATATGAAAAATAATCCAAAAGAATGGTTAGTGTGGAGTATCGTTGGATTTGGTCTCTTCTATGCACCACTTAGTTTTGCCGGAGCTTTTGGACCTGGTTGGCTTGTTGCATCAACTTGGCAAATTACGATTGTCGCAGGAATTTTGTTAACACCATTTTTTGCAGTAGATCCATTACATAAAAAACTTCCAATGAAGGAATTAGTTATGTCTGGGGTTATTTTATGCGGTGTTGTACTCATGCAAGTAGAACATGCTTCTTCATTAGGAGTTCGAGAAACCGTTTTATGTGTAGCTCCTGTACTTATTGCGGCGTTTGCGTATCCTCTTGGAAATCGAAAAATGATGCAAGTTTGTAAAGGTGAATTAGATGTATTCCAGCGAGTTCTCGGTATGACATTAGCAAGTTTACCATTTTGGTTTTTACTATCTGGTTATGAAGTATCAACAGGCGGATTACCATCAAGTAGCCAAGTTTTCCAATGTTTTATTGTAGCAGTTAGTTCTGGTTTAATCGCGACAGTACTATTCTTCTTTGCGACAGATCTTGTAAAAGATGATCCACAAAAACTAGCAACAGTGGAAGCAACACAGTCCGGTGAAGTTTTATTTGCGCTAGTAGGAGAGCTCATCTTGCTATCTGCGCCAATTCCGTCATCTTTATCTTGGATCGGAATGAGTCTTGTTATTGTCGGAATGATACTACATAGTTATGTAGCAGTCGTTGTGAAAAAAGAAGAAAAAATAACGGCGTAATGAGACTAGCTCTTTATAGAAAGAGCTAGTCTTTTTTCATGGAAAGGGATGTAGAAATGAATTTGCAACGCGTGGAACAAATTGAGAAAGATCCAATTTTAAATGTGTTACAGTATGCAGTTGGGCCAAGTGAAACTAGCTTAAAGAAAGCAGTTTTATATTATGAAAGTAATAAAGGGACTTTGTACAGATATGAAGAAGAGGCTTGTATAGGTATTGAAATAATCGGAGCAAATAAAGCGAGAATATGTCACATAGCAGTCGCTCCACAATATCGTAATAAAGGAATTGCGTTGCAAATGATAAAAGAAGTAGTAAAAATGCTTCAATTAACTTATATAGAAGCAGAGACAGACAATGAGGCAGTAGAATTTTATAAAAAAATTGGTTTTCAGGTTAAAAGTTTAGGAGAAAGATATCCGGGGATTGAAAGATTTCATTTGTATTTTAAAAATAAAACATATTAAAATCATCTTAGAATATAATATCCGGAATAGGATTTGAAGAACTAGTTTGTTTTTCATTTATCCGGCTATTTGGGGGCAGTAAGACTCCCATCTCAAAATTCGGCTGGAGTAAGGAAGCTAGGTGGAAGCCCTGCAGCCCATAAAAGCCCAATTGGTACGGAATAATAATTAATGGGTGATGAACAAAACTGCCATTGCTTAAAGTTTCACTTTATTTGTTCTAATTTTAATAGCAACTGTTTGTTAGTTTTTTACAAAAGCGCAAGAAAGGTCGGAATGGTTAGTTGATGCTAAGGAAGGAAGTAAAATATGAGTAAATCAATAAATAATGGAGCAATTGAGAAGAAGCGTGCAGTCTCATTAGATTTAGCAAGGGGTATTATGTTACTATTAATCGTACTTGCCCATGCACCGCTTTACTTGTATGCTGCAGATCCTGGAATTATGCATAGGGTGGAAAGCGGAAGTTTCTTTGATCAAATTGTAAACCTTTTTGGTATATTCATAATTGATAACCGTGCAAGAGCGATGTTTGCCGTATTATTAGGCTACGGTTTGGTTCTAGCACTCGAAGGGCAAATATCAAAAGGGAAAAATGAAAATCATGCTGTAAAAATAGTAAGAAGACGCTCTTCGTATTTAATACTGTTTGGGATTGTGTTAGCAGTCTTAATTGGAGGGCAAGATATTCTTATGGCCTATGGTGTAGCGGGGCTTCTTGTTAGCCCGCTATTAAAGTGTAAAATAAAAACATTAATTCGAACATTTACGATTATCACTATATTGTATATCATTTTTATTCCAATAATATGGGGATTTAATATGCAAGCAATAGGCGATTACGGTTTTTCACCAGATGTTTCAGCAAAAGACACGTATATTAGTACTACAATGTTACGATTACTTTTCTTTCCTCTTATACCCGTTCTCATCCATTTTATGTTCCCGATTATTCCTTCTGTAATTCTTGGTTTGTGGATTGCTAGATATCAGTTATTAATAAAACCAGAGCAACATTTGAAAAAATTATATTTTATAACAATTATAGGATTAGCAATTTCCTTAATAGGTGCTTTGCCTCTATCTTTTATAGGGACTATATGGTATCCAAGTGTATTTACAGCTGGAATGATAAATGGAATCCATATTTTAACTGGAATTGTTGGAGGGTTAGCATATGCAACGGGTTTCGGTATAATAGGGAGTAGATTGAAAAATCTAGGGTACTTTAGCCTTTCATTAATTGCTTTGGGAAAGCGCTCATTAACATTTTTTGTTTTGAATGAGGCACTGCTTGTTATACTTTTATCACCTGTAGCATTTGATTTAGGTGGGTATGTAAGTAACGCTCTTGCTGCATTGATAGCTATAAGTATTTGGATATTGTCTGTCATATTAGCTACAATAATGGAGAAAAACAATCTGAATGGACCATTAGAGATTTTATTGAGACGTTTAATATATAAAAATAAAACAATTGAAAGACGACCCGGATATTAGGTCGTCTTTCAATTTATTATAGTCTATAAATAAAATTATAATCTAATGATAGTTTGTTTTTATTCATGGAATAAAAAGTATAAAATATGCAAATGTGCATCTAAGGTATAGTTTGAAAAAAGTAAGATTTACATTATATAATAAAGGTATCTGGAAAAATATAGATAAAAGAAATTAGGTGTATAACACATGAGAATGGATAAAAGTAAATTTATAAAAATTGCTACTTCAATAGGGGTATCATCTTTTTTATTAACTGGATGTGGCGATTATGAAGAAGATACTGCTCAACAAGAAAGTACTGCTGTTAAAACGGATGGTGGAAAACAAGGAAATGAACAAGAAACTTTAAATTGTGATGATAAAACTCCTACCAATGAAAATGTAGAAAATGATGAGTTATGCAAGGAAATTAATCCATCGTTTTCATCGTATAATGAAAACTCACATTTACCGATACTGCCATTCGTAGCAGGATATTTATTAGCAAGCAGAACTTCAAATATGAATTATACAGCAAAACCCAATGTAATGAAGAAACCGTATGTAAATAATATTATTCCATATCATGAAAAAGACCAAAGTAGAACTGGTGGCAGCAGTGGTGGAGGATACTACGGTGGAACTAACAGTAACAACAATAATTCTTCCAATAAAGTAGATTTAAACAAACAACAGCCCAATTCCTCAAATAAAGTGACGCCAGATACAAATACGCCGAAATCATCTACTACTCAAACGCCGAAAGTGAATTCTGGTTCAAGTGGAATTGGAAACGCAAAAGCGCCAGCCGGATCATAATACGAAAGGATAATAGGATTATGTATACAGAACAAGAGCAGAAAGAGTATATGAAAGTATGGTTTTCACTTGCGGAAGAGGCTGGTCGGAATGGTTTTACATGGCCGAGTCTATTAGAAAATGAAGAATGGAATCAATATATGGCAATAGGTATGTATCGTATGCCAGTAAAAACTTATACTGCTATTTCAAAAGCGACAGAGGAAGTTATGTACGTGTTATATAGAACGTATCAATATATTGTCAATACGACAGAAGATTTTCAAAAACTAGGATTTCCAGCTGAAACGTGGGAAATTGCGAGAATGAAACATGCTGGTTTGTTTTCATATTTTACAAGGTTTGACTTTATCGTAAATGGTGAAGATATAAAGTTAATAGAAGTAAATTGTGACACACCTACAGGTTATTTAGAGCCGTCTGTCGCAAATGAAGTATTATGCCGTTATCACGATGTGAATCACCCAAATCATATAGAAGAGCATATTGTGCAGGCGTGGGAACAAATTAAACATGACTATAATATAGGTCCTGAAGAGACGATATATTTTACTAGTTATGATTGGCACGATGAAGATCATCAAACAGTTCAATTTTTAAGAAGCTATTGCTTAGATCAATCAACGGACTATATAGGAATACAAGATATCGTCGTTGCAGATGATGGTATATATACACCAAATGGTGAACGAATCCATTATTTATATAGACTATATCCAATTGAATATTTAGTTTCAGATACCGATAAAAATGGGAAAAGAATTGGACTTCAGCTTTTAGATCATATAGCGCAAGGAAGAATGAAAATTATTAATCCACCTGCTGCTTTTCTTATGCAAAATAAAAGTGTACTCGCATTAATTTGGCAACTGTTCGAAGAGGGAGTTTTCTTTGAGAAAGAAGAGCGAGAAATCATTCAGAACTACTTCTTACCAACATATTTTACAAATAAACCGTTTATAGAAAGAAATGAATCATATGTTTCTAAACCTTTATACGGCCGTGAAGGCGGAGGGGTATCTATATACGAAAATGATGAACTATTAGCTGAAGATAAAACGGAGTATTACTTTGAACAACGGAAAATATATCAGCAATACATAGAAATGCCTGACTATACAATTGACACATGGGATGGTCCGTATACTGGTAAACTATTAATTGGTTCACACTGTATTAGCGGGAGAGCCGCAGGGTTATTTTTACGTGTAGGCGAGAAAATAACGGGAAACTTATCGATGTTTACAGGGGTAACAATTGAAGGGTAAATGAAACGGAAGAGCTTATCAGTTGTGATGGGCTCTTTCGTTTATATATAGTGTTTGTATTGTTTTGACGTATCACTTTTATTTTTCTTCATACTGAAAAAAACGTATGTAATTAAACAAATTAGTTCAAATAGTAGAAAAGAGAATAAAGTTTTTTTATTTATCTGCTTTTGTTATTTGAGATCGATATATTGTCACTTAATTATTATACATGTGAATATATACCCTTTTTTTGTAGTGACAGAAATGATTAAGTTAAAAATTAAGAAAAATATGATAATATATGTATGTATTAGTTTTAAAAAAATGGGGGAACAATCGTGAAAATGAATGACATAGTGGCAAGTACACAATTGCCAAATACAATCAAAACAATTACAAATGATTTAAGAGAATTAGGGTTAGAAAAAGGAATGACGGTTATTGTGCATTCTTCGCTCAGTTCCATTGGCTGGGTATCTGGCGGAGCCGTTGCGGTAGTAGAGGCATTAATGAAAGTTATTACGGAAGAGGGAACAATTATTATGCCAACTCAATCTTCGGATTTATCTGATCCGAAACATTGGTCAAGACCACCTGTACCTGAAGAATGGTGGCAAATTATTCGAGATAACGTCCCGGCGTTTGAGCCACATATAACACCAACAAGGGCAATGGGAAAAGTAGTTGAATGTTTTCGTACATATCCGAATGTAGTACGTAGCAATCATCCATTAGGAAGTTTTGCTGCATGGGGAAAACATGCGGAAGAAATAACGATGAATCAGTCGCTATCAATGAGTTTAGGAGAGGAATCTCCATTAAGAAAAATATACGATTTAGATGGATACATATTATTAATTGGTGTTGGATATGATTCCAATACGTCTGTACATTTATCTGAAGTACGTACTGGTGCATGTGAGTTAATAAAAGTAGGGGCACCAATTATAGAGAATGGTGCAAGAGTATGGAAAGAGTTTGTTGATATGGATTACGATTCTGATAAGTTTGTAGAAATCGGTGTAGAGTTTGAGCGAAAAGGAACTGTAACAAATGGAAAAATAGGAAATGCAACGTGCCGTCTTATGAAGCAACGAGATATAGTTGACTTTGGAACAGAATGGTTTCGTAAGAAAAATCAGTAAGGGATGGTTACAATGAAGGGGAAAAAGGTATTAATTACGAGTGGTGGTTGTTTAGAAAAATGGGACCAAGTGCGTGGTCATACGAATATGGCAAAAGGGACAATTGGTAGAATAATCGCTGAAGAGTTTATAAGTAAAGGAGCACATGTTATATATTTACACGGTTATTTCGCTGAGAAACCGAACGATGTAAACAATCAATTAGAATTACACCCGTTTGAAGGAATTGTTGATTTACAAGATAAAATGAAAAGTATCATTACGCATGAAAAAGTCGATGCGGTCATTATGGCAGCGGCTGGATCAGATTGGGTTGTAGACAAAATTTGTGATCAAGATGGTAATGTTCTTAATATGAATGGGAAAATTTCAAGTGATATAGCGCCAATTATTCATTTTCAAAAGGCTCCAAAAGTATTAAAGCAAATAAAAGAGTGGGATCCAGAAACCGTACTCGTTGGTTTTAAACTTGAAAGTGATGTAAATGAAGAAGAATTGTTTGAAAGAGCGAAAAATAGAATGAAAGAATCTAAGGCAAATGTAATGATTGCAAATTCACCACATTCTTTATATTCACGTGGAGCGGTGCACTACGTAATTGGACAGGACGGTAAAGGGAAGTTATGTAATGGGAAAGATGAAACGGCGAAAGAAATTGTCAAAAGGTTAGAAGTACTATGTAATCACATTACTGCTTTATAATTTTAAGTATTTGGATAAGAGTGAATCCGCATAGTATATATAGGTAAGTGAAACTTTAATTTATGGGAATTTTACTTTTACACAAACGTTAACCATTCAAGATGGATACATAAAATAATTGGTGAGGAGTGGATTCTATGGAACATTTATTAAAGCAAGCGATTAAACTAAGAAATGAAAAGAAATATGCGCAATCTAGAGAGATACTAATGGGGTTAACCAATTTTACGCGGGATGCAGAAGTGCTTTTTCAATGTGCCTGGATACATGATGTAATGGGACTTGAAACAGACGCTGTGCCGTATTATGAACAGGCAATTGCAAATGGTCTTGATGGGGAGTCACTTTGCGGTGCATATATCGGTCTTGGCAGTACATATCGTTGTATAGGTGAGTATGACAAAGCAATTACTGTTTTAGAAACAGGTTTGCAGCAGTTTCCGGATAATGCCGTGATAAAAGTATTTTTGTCATTAGCAAAATATAACGTTAACGATCATGAATCCGCGATGAAATTATTACTTGAAACGGTTATAAAAGTAGAAGAAGTTAAAGAATTTGAACGTGCCATTACATTTTATAAAGATCATTTAAACGAGGTTTTTAAATAGAGGAGTGAACGTATGAATGACTCACTATCGCGAAGGCGAAAAGGTATTTGGGTTGGACTCGTATCTTTCATCGTGTTATCAAACTATTTATTGTATGCCCTTCCGATTGTACCAGCCGCTCCGAAAGAAGTAGTGCTTGGTTCTTTATTAGATTGTATGTTTGTAATTCCGGTTATTACATATTTCTTTATTATTCGAAAAAGATACTCGCTAACGTATATATTTCCTGTCGTAATAGCTGGATATATATTTGCGAGATTTATTATTCCAAGTGACTATTTACAAGCTTTTTCAAACGTTTCTTATATTATAGTTGCGGGAGAAATTGCCTTTGTAGGTCTAGAATTATTCCTTCTCTATAAAATCGTTAAAGTGCTTCCTGAAACAATCAAACGATATAAAGAATATAGAAGAGAATATTCTTCATTTTCTTATGCGATTGATGCAGCGTTTGATGCTACTATGAAAAGAAATAAATTAGTAGATATCATTGTAACAGAGTGTAAGTTAATCTATTATGCATTTTTATCGTGGTGTACAACAGTACCGGAAGGTGAATCCGTATACTCATATCACAAAAAGACCGGTGCAATAGGTGTATATATCATGATCATTCATGCGACCATAATAGAAAGTATCGGTTTTCATTATTTACTTCATCAATGGAATCCAGTGGTAGCATGGATTTTACTTATATTAAACGTATATGCAATGTTTTATTTTTTAGCTGAAATACAAGCAATGCGTAAAAATCCAATTATTGTTACGGAAGAACAGGTAATTATTCAAATTGGATTAGGGAAGAAAATCATTATACCGTTTACACAAATTGATAAGATTACGTTTTATAAAGGAGAACTTTTAAAAAAAGAGAAAGAGGTTCTTGATGCAACGGTGATGGAATTTATAAAGGAACCTCCAACATTTGAAATAATACTCAAAGAGCCAATGAAAGCACAATTATTATATGGATTTTCTAAAACAGTAAGTCGTGTTTACTTAAATGTTGATGAGGAACGAAAATTTTATGATGTGATGGTGGAGAAATTGAACCATGAATAATGCTACTAATTTTTATCGTGCGCTTGGTGTGTATGGTATTTGTATCGAAAATAATAATATATTAGTAATTGATAAATCAAAAGGTCCATATAAGAACAGATATGATCTACCTGGTGGGAGCTTTAATGAAGAGGAGTCGTTGTTATCGGCACTCCATAGGGAATGTAAAGAAGAAACTGGATTAGAAGTAAAGGTTATAAAGCAAGTAGGTACGGTTGATTTTCAATACCCTTCAAAGTTTAAAGATTATACACATGTACACCATATTGCAGTTTTGTATGATGTTGAAAAGAGTGCAGGGAAAATCATAGTACCAAAACAATTTGAAGGTCAAGATTCTTTAGGAGCGAGATGGGTTTCTATAGAAAGCATTACAGAAGACAATTCATCTCCACTTGTATGTAGTGCAGTGAAGTGGTTGAAAACGAATGAGCTTCCATTAGAAGTGAAAAAATATGAAACATGGACAGTGAAAAACTCCTTCTAAAATAAGAGGGAGTTTTTATTGTGTATTTGGAGACCAAACACTTCTTTATCACTATATAAATGGATATAATTAAGATTAGAAATAGCATAAGGGGAAACAAAGAATGAATAAATTACTAACACCAAAAAGTGAAATTATAGAAAGAAAAATTCGGTATGACTCGACCGTAGTAGATCACACTTGCTTATTACTTGAAAAGCAGTTGCAAAGTATCGTGTTATTTCATGAGGTTCAGTATTCATTTACAATGACTGCACATCGTGCGAGTTTAACAATCCCAAAAGGAAGTTACACCATTGCATACTACTGGGAAAATCGTCCGTACAATTTATACATATGGAGAGATAAAAATGGAATGTATTTAGGCTCTTATTTTAATGTTGTAAAAAATACGCAAATAACAGACGAATTAGTGTCATTTGAAGACTTAATTATTGATATATTGGTACTTCCAAGTGGAGAATATTTTATTTTAGATGAGGATGAGTTACCTGAGCCTTTAGAGGGTTTTGAGGGTGGTTATGTGAATGAAGCTCTTAATGTATTAGAGGAAATAATTCAAAAGACGCTTCCTCAAATGATTGTAGAGACAGAAATGGTGTGGTTAAACTAAAGCGATTTGAAAAGAAAATATGTGTTTAATGAAATTGAGTAGTCTTAAGTTATATGATCTAACTTTTTGATAAGTCTAAGGTTAGATGTATATTTCTTGAGATTACTCTTTTTTTGTGGAAACTAATATTGACTGAATATAGTTCAGTCGTTTATGATTGAATCAGATTCAGTCGAAGGTAAAAGATAGTAGGAGATGACCTATGAAAAGAATATCAAAAGAACCAGATGTTAGAAGGCAAGAGTTGATGGATATTGGTTTTGAACTATATATGAAAAATGGTATGAAAGGATTTGGCATAAAAGATGTTGTGAATCAAGCAGGTGTAGCAACGGGCTTATTTTATTATTACTTCAAGTCTAAAGAGAATTTTGTTGATGAAGTATTAAATGATTTTATTGTGAAAAATATGGAGTTAATTGAAGAAATACTTATTTCTAATGAACGGTCTGTCATGCAAAAGCTGAAAGATTCTCTAAATATATTTTGGACATTTATCGAAAAATTAGCACCCTATAAAAATGTGAGTTCGTTTCAGACGGAACAACATTTTCAACTGGAACAGAAATTATTTACGCGAATGCAGCCATTAATTCGACAAGTAATCGAAGAAGGGGTGAAAACTGGGATTTTTAATACTAATAACTCATTATTAGCATCAGGATTTATTTTATACGGTCTTAGCAGTATTGCTCATTCAGAGGTGAATTTGAATCTAGACACGAAGCAAGAAATGATTAATTTAGTATTAAATACACTACGATACGATCAAATCGAAGGAGAATGTATATGAAAATTATTATTGATGGAAACAATATTTCGAATGAACAACTTACAAAGTGGAAAAGAGAACGTATTAAAAAAGTTTTAAATACATTAGGACATAAAGAACCGGAATTAAATGATACAGACGTTATGAAAAAAAAACTAACGGAACTAAAGTTAAATCATTCATACAATGAAATGTATGATAAGTTGAAAATTAAACTGAAATTAAGTGAAATGGGTATGCGTATTTGTACTGTTTTATCTGGTGATAGACGAAAATTTTCAAAAACAAGTATCTATTTAGATGGGATTACAGCAGAAGAAGCGATATATGGAATTGATAGTTTTATGCTTGAACAATCAGATGAAAATGATCAAGTGAATTTATCAGCCTGTCCAGATCACTACGTACTAAGACCCTTTGGGGAAAATGAATTAGAGGTTATCGAAACTACTGGTAATTCTCCATTTCCAGTTCAATTTTTTATTGTTTTTGGTGACGAAACGGGATTGAAGACACCTCGAGATAAGTCTTATCAATATCAATCAACAGGTGTTGCACGTATGAAAGACGGTACTACTATTGGTGGAGTTCGACATCAATTCAAAGATACAGATACTGGTATAGAAGTAAGTCTAGTTGTAGAGTTTCCGGCACTTTGTCCTAATAGCCTTATTAAATCGCATCAAATGCATTTGGCATGTGAGTTTTCTTATTGGTTACAGTGGATTAAGAACCATAAAAAATAATTTTTAAATAAATAACAATAAGGATGTTCAAACGAATCATATGTATTTTTTAATAAAACCCAGTTGACTTATCGGAAATATTTGTATAATATGTACTTAATTCTATTACGTATTGCTGATTGGAGAAACCAAAGGCATTTTATCTATTGATAAAATGCCTTTGGTTTTTTTATTGCATAAATACTGAATCTGTTCATTTAGATGAATCATTTCAAGGAGGCGAAGAAGTGACTGTTTCAATTGATGGAGTATCAAAATATTTTTCGAAACAAACTGCTACGGTTCAAGTATTAGAGAATATTAATTTTCAATTAGAGAAAGGGGATTTTGTTACAGTAATTGGTCCGAGTGGTTGCGGAAAAAGTACACTATTAAAAATTATTGCAGGTTTAGACAGCGATTTTGAGGGAGAAATCATTATTGACGGGGAGCGTATAACAAAACCGAGTAAGAAGCAAGGATTTATATTTCAAGAGCATCGATTGTTTCCATGGCTAACAGTGGAAGAAAATATTGCAGCTGATTTGTCATTAAAAGATAAGTATGTGAAAGATAAGGTAAAGGAATGGGTTGAAATCGTTCGATTAGACGGTTTTGAAAAATCTTATCCGAAAGAAATTTCAGGCGGGATGTCACAACGTGTTGCGATTGCGAGAGCCTTATTAAGAGATCCGAATGTATTATTACTTGATGAACCATTTGGGGCACTTGATGCTTTTACTAGAAGTCATTTGCAAGAAGTACTGTTGAACATTTGGGAACAGAAGAAAACGACAATGATATTCGTTACACATGATATAGACGAAGCAATATATCTTTCGAACCGAATTGTCATCATGAGTGCAAAGCCTGGAAAAATACATAAAGTGATTGAAAATAATTTATCTTATCCGCGTAGTAAAACTTCGGAGTCATTCCAAGAAATTCGAAAGAAAGTATTACAGCAGTTTGAACACGGGGGATTAATTCAAACAAGTATATAGGGAAAGAGTGAGTATATGTATAAAAAAATTAAAGTTCTTTCTTTTGCAGTAGCTATTTCTTTATTTTTATTTGGATGTGAAAAAAGCACAGCAAGTAGTAAGAAGGAAGATGTAACAGTACAAATTGGTATACAGCAAGGATTAAGCCCGCTATTATTAGCACAGAAAAAAGGATGGTTTGAAGAGGAGTTTAAAAAAGAAGGGGTTAAGGTGAAATGGACAGAGTTTCAAAGCGGACCTCCCTATTTTGAAGCGATCGCATCAAATCGATTAGACTTTGGTGAAGTCGGGAACTCCCCAGTTATTTCAGCGCAAGCAGCTGGGATTGAATTTACCGAAATTGCTAATACAAGTTATGCGAGGAAAGGGACTGGAATTCTTGTACAAAAAGATAGCAAGATTACGAGTGTAAAAGATTTAAAAGGTAAAAAAATTGCAGTAGCAAAAGGAAGTAGCGCATTTAATTTATTATATCGAGCATTAGAAAAAGAAGGTATAAATGCGAAAGATGTAAATGTCATTCAACTGCAACCAGATGAAGCGCAGCCGGCATTTGAATCCGGATCAGTAGATGCATGGGCCATTTGGGATCCGTTTATTTCACTACATACGTTAAATAAAGGGGCAAAGATTATTGCAGATGGTGAACGATTAAATGTTTCTTCACCAGAGTTTTTAATTGCGAGAACAAAATTCGCGAAGGAGCATCCAGAATTAGTTGAGAAATTCCTTAAAGTTTATGAAAAAGCACGTGTATGGCAAGAGTCAAACTTAGATGAAGCGATAAAAATATATACTTCTGCAAAGAAGATAGATGCAGAAATTGTAAAAGAAGTGTTTGATCACGACAAACCAATTTTAGTTCCGGTAACGAAAGAAATAATAGCTGAACAGCAAAAAACAGCGGATTTTCAATATAAACTCGGTTCAATAAAGAACGAAATTAAAACAGATAAAGTTGTAGATAATTCTTTCGTAGAAAAAGCATTAAAGGCGAAATGAAAAGAGGTTTTGTAAATTGGAGAATACGAAAGCTGTTATGAAACCAACGGGTATAACGATTGGCAAAAACAATGTAAAGAAAGTGCGAAAGACGAATGTAAAAGTGCTAGTAAGAGCGATTACTATACCAGTTATCGTATTAATAATTTGGCAATTAGCCGGCGTATTCGATCTAGTTTCTAAAACAGTATTACCAACGCCATTAGATATATTTCTAGCTTTTCAAGAACTTATAAAAACAGGAGAGTTATTCGGTCATTTAAGTATCAGTGTATTCAGGGCTGCGGCTGGTTTCTTTATTGGCGGGAGTTTAGGAATTATTTTAGGAACGATTGTTGGATTTTCAACGAGAAGTGAGCAATATTTAGATCCATCTGTACAAATGTTAAGAACTGTACCTCATTTAGCAGTTGCGCCACTTTTCGTATTATGGTTCGGTTTTGGTGAAACATCGAAAGTATTATTAATTGCGGACGGTGCATTTTTTCCTCTATACGTAAACGCGTTTTTAGGGATACGAGGTGTAGATTCAAAGTTATTCGATGTTGCCAGAGTGTTAGAGTTTAGTAAAAGAAAATTAATTACAAAATTAATTTTACCTGCCGCATTGCCGAACCTATTACTCGGAGCAAGGTTATCTTTAGGAGTTGCATGGGTGAGTTTAGTAGTAGCAGAACTTATGGGGTCTACAGAAGGTATTGGCTATATGATTATGGATGCAAGGCAATTTTCAAATACAGATATCGTATTTGTCGGCATTATTATTTTTGCATTCGTTGGAAAGTTTTCTGATTCACTCGTACGTTTACTAGAAGTGAAGTTTTTAAGATGGCGAGATAATTTTAAAGGAGAGACAGGGAATTAACATATAAAGTGAAACTTTAATCAGTGGGAAGGGTCATCCCCCACCTAACTTCTTTGCTTTCGCTGAATTTTAAGGTGGGGATCTTACTGCCCGCAAATAGCGGGGTAAATTATTAGGGGTAATTTATATAGAGTATGTTAGTATACGTTTCAAAATAAATAAGGGGTGTGTAAAGGTATGGAATTATTATGGTTTATTCCGGCTTATGGAGATGGTCGATATTTAGGAACGACAAAAAGAGGAAGAGCAGCTGAGTATGGTTATTATAAACAAGTTGCAGCTGCAGCTGATTATTTAGGATATTCGGGTGTATTACTTCCAACTGGTCAAGGGTGTGAAGATCCATGGGTATTAGCATCGGCACTTGTAGCTGAGACAGAGAAATTAAAATTTTTAGTAGCAGTTAGACCAGGACTAATGTCACCGACAGTTGCAGCGAGGATGGCATCTACATTTGATAGAATTTCAGATGGGAGATTACTTATTAATGTAGTAGCTGGAGGAGATCCTGTTGAATTGCAAGGTGATGGATTGTATCTTGAACATGATGAAAGATATGAAGTAGCAGATGAATTTTTAAAGGTTTGGAAGTCAGTATTACAAGGTGGAACAATCTCTTTAGAAGGAAAACATATTAAAGTTACGGATAGTAAAGTTGTATTTCCTCCGGTTCAAACACCGTATCCACCAATTTATTTTGGCGGATCGTCCGCTGCAGGTAAAGAGGTTGCAGCTGAGCATAGTGATGTATATTTAACGTGGGGAGAGCCACCAGAGCAAGTGAAAGAGAAAATAGAAGAAGTAAGAAAACTTGCGGAAGAGAAGGGGCGTAACGTACGATTTGGTATTAGACTACACGTAATTGTAAGAGAGACAGAAGAAGAAGCATGGAAAGAGGCTGAAAGGTTAATTCAATATGTAGATAATGAAACAATTGAGCTCGCTCAAAAAACATTTGCAAGATATGATTCAGTCGGACAAAAAAGAATGACACATTTAAATAAAGGTACGAGAGAGTCGTTAGAGATAAGTCCTAACTTATGGGCTGGAATTGGGCTTGTAAGAGGTGGTGCTGGTACTGCGCTTGTTGGAGATCCGCATACAGTAGCAGAAAGAATAAAAGAATATGAAGCGTTAGGAATTGATACGTTTGTATTATCAGGATACCCCCATTTAGAAGAGGCATATAAAGTGGCAGAACTGTTATTTCCTTTATTGAAAGACGAGAAGAAACAAGAAAATAAAATTGTTGGTGAAATGATAGCTGATGCATATGCTTTAAAAAAATAGTGAGAAATAAAGTTGAACCAATCGGGCTTTTACAGGCAGTTTCACCTATGTTTTGCTTCATTTTGTTTACTGCCTGTTAATACGGGATAAAAAAACTCGCAAGTATTTCACTTGCGGGTTTTCATCGTAAACTATTAGAAAATATGGTAAAATTAAATAGTAACTTAAGGTACGGTTGGTTGTTCAATTATCACTTCTCCGAATAGGAGGGGGGTGATAATACGTGAGTGAAATAGCGTTGCTACTGCAGGGTGGACTGTTTCTCGTTGCATTGTTAACGTTCGTCGTCGTTTTAATAGACAAGCTCAAAAAATAACAACCCACCTATGCCAATAGAATGTGGGTTGTTTTGTTTGTAAGAAACAAATAGGATAAATGAACAATCCAATCTGCTAAGTTACGTGGACTAGTGTGTAGCCGCACACTGGTCTTTTTTATTTATTTACAATTAATAATTGGTTTATGTGATTGTATTGTTCTTTTCATACTTATTATAACACAGTGTCTTTTCGTCAAGAAAGGAGACCGTATGTTCTGATTTCGATTAAATAGAAGGTTTTTTTTCTTTAAATAGCCCATCCATATACTGTTTTAAAGTTTGGACATAAAATTCCTGCCTATTTACATCATTTACGCCGACAATTGGAGATGAAAGTTCATATCTCTTTTCTGATAAATGAACGACAACGTCAAATATATCAAATAGACGAATGAAACAGAACAGGCCATCTTTATCACTTAATAAAATAAAGTAATGGTTCTCACTATTTGTATTTAATGTATTCCATAAAGAACTTTTACTTAAATCGCGAACTATACTTTTTTCTTTTAATTCCATAAAATCGCCATTTGATAGAATGTTAGAAATATCAATCGCATCTGGATCTTCAAAATAGCCATCAACAGCTTGTACAGCGAAAGTATAAGCCATTTTTAATACACTCATTTTGTATTTACGGTTATCTAAAAGTAATTCACGTTGAATAGAGCTAGCTACTTTCGTTACACGTTCTTCTTTCCAAATTTCATTATGTAGTGAAATATCGTGCTTTTTACATAGTTTCATAATTAATGCATTGGAATAAAGTATTTCATCACTTACTTCAACAACATCTGTCTCAGCAGCCGCAAGTTCCTCACCATGTTCATTCGTATAGAGCGGGGAATCAATTTGTTTTTTCATTTGCTCAATCTTAAATTGACTTAATTTATGCCGAATTAAGGGACGATCAATATTTGTTGTCATTTGTTCATGGCAAGTATCACAAATTGAGTTTGTGAAATAATATCCACATAATATTTCGGGGATGACATATTGTTCACTAAGTTCTTTCGTATCTTTTCTGCATATGATGCATTGTGTCATTTTTATCACCTTTACCTGCAAATTTGTATGTAATCTCATTGTAGTGTATTTATTGGTATTTTGGAATATTGTAAAGGAAAATATTATGTGAAATTCTTGCTTATTTTGGTACAATGAAGAGAAGTGCTAGTTTAAAGGAGGACGTTTTTTTGAAATCGAAAGTGCACTTTTGGACATTAGAAGTGCTAATGGTTGTAGCGATCATATTTATTTGCACAAAAATATCGTTTCTATTTCAACCGATTGGTATCTTCATATCAACGTTGTTTTTCCCAATCTTAATCGCGTTATTTTTATACTTCATATTTAACCCATTGTTAGTCTTTTTGGAGAATAAAAAAGTACCTAGAAATTTAGCGATTTTACTGTTATATCTTTTTATTATAACATTAACTGCAGTTGGAGTTGGGGTAGTTGTTCCAACGATCTCACAACAGTTAATGGATTTAGTAAAAAATATGCCCGGTTATATTAAAGAGGGAAAACTATACATACAAGATTTATCCCATCACAGATTATTTGAATGGTTATCTACACAAAACTACGTTTCCATTGAAACAATTGAGAAAAATGCGATTGAATACTTAAAGGATATACCAAACACGATTACGTCGAGTGCAACGGCTTTATTTGGTATTATCACAAACGTTGCATTAGTTATCTTCACAGTACCGTTTATTTTATTTTATATGTTTAAAGATGGACATGCGTTTCCAGGGAAAGCAGTTAGTCTATTACCTGAGTCTTACCGTGAAGAAGGACTTCGTATCATTAAGGAAACGAACGAAACATTATCTGCATATATTCAAGGGCAAGCGCTCGTTTGTATATTTGTAGGTGCTTTTACTTTTATCGGTTATTTAATTATCGATTTACCGTACGCTTTCGTTTTAGGAATTATAGCAGCATTTACAAATATCATTCCTAACTTAGGTCCATTTATCGGTGCAGCACCAGCTGTTATTGTAGGTCTGTTCGTATCTCCGATGCAAGCGTTGTACGTAATTATTATCGTAACAATTGTACAACAGTTTGAAAGTAACATCATTTCACCGCGTATTATGAGTTCGAAATTAAATATCCATCCGTTAACAATTATTATTTTAATTTTAGGGGTAGGTAACTTTGCGGGAATTATCGGAATGATTTTGGCAGTACCAGTTTATGCAGTAACAAAAACAGTTGTATCGAACTTAGTGAGATTGTTTAAGACGAAACGAAGTAATCGAAAATAGTATAAGTTGAGAAAGATACACCACTTTTTAAGTGGTGTATCTTTTGTTTATTACTCAATATTAAAAGTGTACGGGTGTAATTTTATTATATATTTATTACACATCAAATATAACGATATACTTGTGTGATAGTATGTCTATAAAACTATGTGGAATCCCTCTGAATTATCCAAATCATTTCCTTACAGCGTGCTAGCAACATCATAATCGACCCCTTTCAAATTTTATATTTTTAAAGGATTATAGATGAGAGTAGTACTTGCTTCTACGATCTCGAATTTCGTCCATAATCTCTTTATATTGTTCTTTTTGTTTTAATTCAGCTTCAGAAAGGTTCTTTTTCTGAATTGTAATTGTTAAAAAGAATAGGTGAAACTTCATGGTACATTCCTCCTTTCGAAAGGAATTATAGATGGCTACAGTAATGACTTTGACGTTCTTTTACATCCTCCATAGCTTTATTAATTTGATGGTCATGCAATATCTCACTGTCTGAGAACTTAGTTTTTTGAATGGTGATCGTTAAAAAGAATACTTTAAATTTCATTTGTTTTTTCCCCTTTAAAAGTTATTTAGAAAAGACGGCTATAATAAGAGGCTTGACGCTCTTTCACTTCGCCCATAATAGTTTGAATGTGTTGCTCACGCAAAATTTCTTGCTGTGAAAGCTTACGCTTTTGAATGGTAATCGTTAAAAAGAATGCTTTAAATTTCATTAGGATAATGCTCCTTTAAAAGTTATTTAGAAAAGACGGCTGTAATAAGAAGCTTGGTGCTCTTTCACTTCGTCCATAATAGTTTGAATGTGTTGCTCACGCAAAATCTCATTCTGTGAAAGCTTACGTTTTTGAATGGTGATTGTTAAAAAGAATGCTTTAAATTTCATGAAGGTATTGCTCCTTTAAAATATATTTTTAATACATTTGCGTATAGTATGAACTTTTAATGTCAGTCATTTTATCAGTTAGTTGTTTTAATTGTTGTTTACGAATGATTGCATCTTCAGATAAAGTGTTTTTCTGAAGTACAGTTGTAAAAAAGAAAATATGAAAAGTCATAAATGAATTCCTCCTTTCGAAAAGGAATTACAGGTGATCACAATAAAGCGTTTGGCGCTCCTTAACATCATTCATAGCTTTTTCAATTTGCTCGTTATGAAAAATTTCATCTTTGGAAATTGTATTTCTTTGAATCGTAATACTTAAAAACAATACGCTAATAGTCATCGAATGTTGCTCCTTTCTTTAAAAAATAATATAAGAGGCTAAAAAATCGCACAAAAAAGCCACAGGAAGATATAGTTCTCCTATGGCAGGGCGTGAAAAAGCCACAGGAAAGTATATGACCTCCTGTGGCGAATTTATGAATTAATCGAAATAATGTACGATTTTCAATTCTCCATTAGGGTGGTCGAATTCATATTTAATTGTCCGAAAAACAAAGGTGCAGTTAACGCTAAAGTTAAAGCATGTAATTGTAATTTCATCATTTCCTTCGACCTCCTTTTAGAATATTTTTCTTACGTTAGTAAGTATATACAATTAATGGATAATTGTAAACACAAAAATTGAAAATTTTTAATTTTGATTAAAATGCGTATGTTTTAAAGGGTTTTAAGAAGAAGTATTGTAATTAACGAAATATTGATAAAAATGGGGGATGCTAAATGAAATATATGCAACGTAATATGGTTGTTATGCTAACAATTTTTTTATTTATTACTGCTTGTTCTAGCAGAGAAAGAATAAAAGAAATATCCGATGTTGAACCTAGTGATTTTAAGAAATATGCTGGGACATACGTTGGTAATAACTCAGATGTAGTAGCAATTGTGAATCATTTACCCGGTGGTGAAACATTTCAAAGTATAAGTTTGGAGAATGAAAGCATAAAGGTGAACTATGGCGCAAAAGGAAATGGAAACCTTACAGAAGACATGGTTGAGACGTATTGGTTTGATGGTAAGGACACGATGGAGAAGAATTTTCTCTTTAACGTTATTTATCTAGCGATTTTAGTACCAAATGCGAAAACTTACGAGTTTCAAGTCGAAAATAAAAATTTCACGATAAAAAGAGAAGAAATACTATCAGTCCTGTATGAAAAATTTGATGATTTTCCAAAAGAAGATGATATGTGGAATAAAAGGAAAGTATTAAAGTTCCTTAATGATAATAACAAAAAAATTAATAGGTTTGTGAATGATAAAGATTTCCGAAAATCTTTATTTGTTAAATATCCAATAAAGTAGTCGAAATAATTGGAGGGACAAAGATGGAGTTAGTATACAAAATTTCTTATTTTAGAAAGAGAGTCATTCGTTTAAGAATGGCTCTCTTTTTTGTAAAAGAAATTTATGGAAATAAATAATTTAATGTGATATGGTTAATTACATAAGTAATGAACCTATGAACCTAAGGTGGTGAAATTGTGAAACCTACTCTAGAGCAAAATAAATTAATATACATACAAATTGCAGAAATCATTGAATCTGATATTTTAAAAGACATATTGCTTGAAGAAGAACAAGTTCCATCAACAAATCAATTTGCGAAGATGTTACAAATAAATCCAGCTACTGCAGCTAAAGGGGTAAATGTATTAGTGGATGAAGGGATTTTATATAAAAAGAGAGGGATCGGGATGTTTGTTGCAAAGGGAGCGAAGAAAGTTGTACTAAAAAAAAGACAAAACACTTTTATGACCGAATATTTACCTAAAGTGTGGGAAGAAGCGAAAGTGCTAGAAATATCAAAAGATGAATTGATGGATATGATTCAAAAAATTACGAAGGAGGGGAAAGAGGGATGATTGCACTTGAAACGTTAGAGTTAACGAAAAAATATAAAAAGAAAATAGCTGTAAATGAAGTAACGATTTCATTGGAAGAGCATAAAATATATGGTTTGCTTGGAAGGAACGGAGCAGGGAAAACGACTTTATTAAACTTACTAGCAGGACAAATTATTTCGAGTAGTGGAAGCGTATCTGTATTTGGTGAAAATGTATTTGAAAATAGTAAAGCGATGCAAAATATTTGTTTTGTTAGAGTAAAAGAAGAGGCTCATTTAAGTTATAAAGTAAAAGAATTTTTTAAGATGTGTAGCATGTTTTATAAAAATTGGGATGGAGCTTATGCTGAAGAACTGGCAGATAAATTTCAGCTGAATATGACAGAGAAATACCATAAACTATCCCATGGTATGCAAACAGTCGTAGGAATTATTCAAGGATTAGCAAGTAGAGCACCAATTACTATTTTTGATGAACCAACTACAGGTTTAGACGCAGCACATCGTGAGTTATTTTATAATTTACTACTAGAAGATTACGGTGAATATCCACGAACAATTATATTATCAACTCATTTAGTAGAAGAAGTTACTCATGTTATTGAAGATGTAATCATCATAAAAGTAGGCGCACTTGTTGTTCAATCATCGGTGGAAGATTTATTGCAAAAAGCTCATATTATTTCAGGGAAAAAAGATAAAGTAGATGAATTTTCGATTAATAAAAAAGTAATAAATCGAGAAGTTTATGGAAATAAGGGGATTGCTGTTATATGGGAAGAACTTTCTAATGAAGATTATTACTCTCTTGAAAAAGAAGGGTTACTAATTGATAGAATTACATTACAAAAACTATTTATACATATAACGGGTGGTGAAGTGAAATGACGATGTTAATGAAGCAGTTGAAGTTACATATAAATTTTCATTATAAAGCAATTATAATATTTTGGATTGTAGCTTTATTAATAAAAGGGGCTTTAAATGCTGCTCATTTAAATGGAGCGAACATTGGTTATTTACCTGAAATTATAAATAACCCTTCAATAGCAATTATGTTATTTATAGTAGGGAGTGTTTTCATCATACAAGATGAGCTGTTTCGTTTAGCGGTTTCATTCGGTGTAACGAGAACACAATATTTTATCGGAGCAATTTGTTATATTGTACTTCAATCTGCATTATTTTCATTTCTTCAAGTTATGCTTTTACAAGATTTAAAATATAACGTAGTAAATGTTAACTTTGGGGAGCAATTGGTACAACAATTTATTTTACAATTTTTATTTTATGTTACGACAGCATGTTTCTTTCAACTAGTAGTCGTGTTTAAGCAAAGATTTAAGTGGATCGGTCTTATGATTGGTGGGACACTTTTCTTATCAATGAATAGTGTACTTTATGGAGAAGCGGGGATAACAGGTTTAATTTTTACAAACGATGCATCTTTAATCGACATTCCTTATTTTACTGTTATTTCAATCGGATTAACTATTCTTTATATCATAACTAGTAGTATATTTATTCGTAAAGTATCATTTGAACGAACGGTTTAAAATAGTAATAGATTATTATTTTAGAGAGAAGGAAAAGTAAATGGGAGATACTTCTTCATTAATAACAGTCTTTTTATGTATTGCACTACTAATATTTTGGCGTCGTTATCGCTCCATGCATAAGCCAATAAAGGGATCGGGAAAACGTATTTTATGGCCATTCCTATTTTTAACACCAGGTATTGTATGGTTTTTAGGTCCCGTACATCCAGCTATATTACAAGTAGTTATAGCGGGATTCATTGGTGTACTTTTCGCTGTGCCGCTTATAGTATTAACAAATTATGAGCGGAGAGATGATGGGAATATTTATACGAAAAAAGTGCAGCTTTTTTAATTACTTTTATTGCACTTGTCGTTTTGAGATATGGTTCAAGACAATATATTGTTGACTTAGATCAGCAAACGATTGGTTTATTATTTTATGTTGTTGCAGTATCGTATATTATTCCGTGGAGAATTGCTTGTTATATAAAGTTTAGGAAAGTTTGGCGGGAAAATAGTAATCATGCTTTATAAGAAAAAACTTTTCTTTTGAGAAGTTTTTTCTTTTTATATGTAATTGAAATCATTTGTTGAAGTGCAAGCTATCATACAATATGATGAATATAAAAATGCGTACAATTTTACTTTTTCTAAACGACATGTCTATTAATGAAATAGAGGATATTAGGAAACAACATGATCCTTTATTCGGTTTAATCCCACCGCATATTACAATTGTATTCCCATTTGAAAGCTCGACTTTAAATGATGAGCTGAAATTACATATTTTAAAATTATCAAAAGGGATACAGGAGATAGAAATTGAATTTGCGAATCAAATTAAGAGTGAAAGAGAATATTTATTTTTACGAGTTGAAAAGGGACAAAAACAAATAGAAGAACTTCATGATATGCTGTATACAGGCGCTTTATTACAATTTTTGAAAGAAGATATTCCGTACATACCGCATGTAACAGTCGGGAGAAAAGAAAGTACTGAGTTAGCTGCTGAAGTAGCTAAGGATATTCATAGTTTCCCTGAAAAGTTACAATGTGTAATTGATAGAATTAGTGTAGAGCGAATTGGAGAAAACGGGGAATCAATTATTGAATTTGAAGTACCGTTGCAAAAAAGCTGACAAAAGTCAGCTTTTTTTATTCGTAACATGAAGTAAAGCACCAATCGCACCACTATTACCACCATCTTGTAAAAAGATTGGTGTTTTATTTTGATATTTTGTGTAGTTACTAATAATATTTTGAAGGTGTACGTTATTACATAGAGTCGAACCAATATAAATAATATGGTCAATGTTTTTTGTTTCGGCGAATTGAAGGCTTAATGCAGTAACGACTTCACCAACAAGCCCTTGCACAGTTGCTAGTATATCAGCACTACTAAAATTTGAATCTGTTTTGGTAGCTTTTCCGAAATTGCTTGCAGTTAAGCTATTATCAATAGGGGAGAGAATGCCACCATAAATATCACCAACCGTAATATCTAGTTCTTTTCTAGAACCTAATTTTGTTAAAGGAATCACATCTTCAAAATGATCTATATTTGTTAACAATCTTGAAAGCCCCATAATAGTACCACCGCCAACACCAGTTCCACCAGCTCGAATATATTTGTCATTATAAACGTAATGAATGGAAGTACCTGTACCGATATTTGTTAAAATAAAGTTGTTTACATCATATTTTTCTTTTTTTAATATGTATCGGACACCTACATGAGTAGCTTCAAATTCGTTTAGTTCTACTATTTTATATGAATCTGAAAGTAGTTGCTGTATTTTTTTTGCTTTACCACCTGTTATACATATTTGTTTTATATGAGTTTTTTTCTTAAGCCAGTCTATTATTTTATCTTGTTCATTTGAATAAAATTTTTCAAAAGCTAATTGCTTTTGTTCGTTCAAATAAGCAATTTTCGTTAATGTTCCTCCGGCATCGATACCGATAGTGCTTTCCATTTTCCTGCCCCTAACCAAGTAATTTATTTACTCTGTTCATGTTAGTGAAACAAATTTGTAGGAGATAGATCCCCGTAGAATTACATCGTCTCTATTTTGCTTGATATATTAATAGCTTTTCTATAGTTACAATCGGCTGATCGTTAATAGTTGCAGTACCTTTACCGAGAATAAAACCTCGACGATTGCGAGTAAGCTCATAATGTAAATCAAGTTTATCACCGGGATATGCTTTTCCATGGAACACAACCCCATCTAATGAGGAGAGGAAGCCTAGACCTTCAGAGTCACTTGTATGTACAAATGCACTAAGCTGAGCAAGTGCTTCTACAATTAACATATGAGGCATATGTTTTTGATTATCATTTATAAACCACTCATTATTTGAAATGAGTTTATATCCCGTAACAGATTCACCATGTTTTACATTTGTTACTTTATCAATCATTAAAAAAGGATAACGATGAGGAAGAGTGTCTTTAATATGCATATGAAAGTACCTCCAATAAATAATACCCCTGCTACAGTTAAGCAGGGGAGTTATCATTAATTTTTAACTAATTCATTTACTTTTTCAAGAGAAAAAATACCGCTATTTCTAATGTTTTCAACAACTTGTTGTAACACTTCTTTATCTTGAACAAGTGCAATACGTACAAAGCCTTCTCCATGAGGTCCAAATGCATGACCTGGTGTAACAACGACATTCGCACGATCCATTAATGCATAAGCGAAATTTATCGAAGTCCAGCCTTTCGGAATTTTGGCCCAGACGAACATACTACCAGCTGGTTTATCAACATTCCAACCAAATGTTCGGAATCCATCAACTAAAGTATCTCTACGTTCTTGATAAATACCGCGATTTTTCTCACAAAACGCAGCGCCATTTCTTAGTGCCGCTGATGCCGCTTTTTGAATTGGTAAAAACACACCATAATCTGTATTTGATTTAAATTGAGTAAGTGCACGAACAATTTCTTCGTTTCCAATCATATATCCAATACGGCTACCTGCTAAACTATAACTTTTTGATAAAGAGTTGATTTCTACTCCAACTTCTTTAGCACCAGGTACAGAGAGGAAGCTAATTGGTTTATTGCCATCAAAATAAAATTCAGCATAAGCAAAATCATGGACAACAATAATGTTATGCTTTTTCGCAAATGCGATTACCTCTTTAAAGAAATCTGCATGAGCCATTGCTGGAACGGGATTCCCTGGGAAGTTTAAAATCATCATCTTTGCTTTATCGGCAATTTCTGCAGGAATTAACTCTAAGTTAGGTAAGAATTCCTTTTCTTTCTTTAATGGCATGTAGTAAGATGTTGCACCAGCCATTTGAATTCCAGTTTCATAAGCTGTATATCCTGGATCCGGAACTAATATAATATCTCCCGGATTTGCATAAACCATAGGTAAGTGAACGAGTCCGTCCTGTGAACCCATTAATAATAAAACTTCTTTATCGGCATTTAATTTAACGTTATGAGTGTTGTTGTAATATTTAGTTACAGCTTCGTGAAATTCTTGAATACCACTTAATGTGTATCCATAGCTTTCTTTTTCACTTGCTGTATGTACCATTTCTTCTCTTACGAAGTCAGCAGGTGGCATATCAGGATTCCCGATACTTAAATCAATCATTTTGTGACCTGCTGCAATTTTTTCTTTTTTATAGGCCCCTAATTCACTAAATATAGAAGATTGGAATGCTTTCATTCTAGTTGCTAACGTGTAAGTCATCAAAACCCCTCCTAAAAACAGTGTTTTCTTTCTGCATTTTTAATTATTCTGAAAACACATGTTTACATTTTATCATTTTTTTATGAAAATTAAAACGATTGACAAATTTAGAGGGAGGATTAGTCTTTTTTGAAAGGGCGTTGTAAATAAGGATTGGTTAACTGAACTGTTTATTATATCTTTCTATACGGTTTAGGATGTTTTATAGTTTTTATTAAGTATATCCCGCATATTTTGGATGAAAAATAACACGAAAACGAGGCCTAATATACCACTAAGCCAATAGTATGAATTTCCCGTCGTGAATCTTTCATAAAATGAAAGTGCACTCCATAGGATTAGGATAATGGAACAGATTGTTGAGACAATTAATGAACTTAAACTTCTCAAAAAAAGCACCTCGCATTAAAATATTGTTATTATATAATACTACATTTAAATTTAAAGATTTAAAAGAGGAAAATGTTTTTGGGGAGGTTTTGTAAATTAAAAATAACGCAGAAAATATTTTCTGCGTCTTATATGAAGTGTAATCATTTCTTTTTATATGTACATAACTTTTCCACTGCATAAAAGTATACATTTAATTTGCCATCGACAACTTTTAAAGTTTGATCCGATGTAAATGAGTTACCATAATCAATGTGATATACATTAGAATTCTTTACAAATGAGCCTTTGTATAAATCTTCTTTTTCCTTTGATGTTTGCATCTCCACTAAATATTGAACAATTTTTTCTTTCTTTTCTTCTTTTACAACTGTTTCAAATTTATAAGATGCAGGGCAAAGACCATTTTTGTTGTCAACGACTTCCCAAGAACCGTATATATCATTATTGCTACAGCCACTCAGTAGAACGATGAATATTGGAATAATTAATAAAACCTTTTTCATTTTGTACTCCTTTCTTTTCATTTTTAATAAACGTGCGAATACGATACGAATATTGTAATAAATAAAGTTTAAATTTTTATAAAGAATTATTTAATTTCATATAAAAATTTAAGGAGAATTGAAAAAGCATGAATCTAGTGTAAAGCCAGATTCATGCCGAGTACTGTAGCCTATGTTATGTCTCTTTTGAGGAAAAATAATGAGGAAAGTAGGATCATTATTCCATTTAAAATATATATAATTGCAACAATGAAGGCTATCCCACCTGCGCCAAATCCAGCTTTATCGAATATAGAAGCAAATGCTACGGTAGCAAAAAAAACAATAGGAGTTAGTAGTAAAAAAATGAAACCTGCGATAATTCTTCTTTTAAGGTTATGTCCAGATAAGGAAATTGCTAAAAAGTTTATGATGCTAAACAGAGCTAATACAAAAATAAAGATACTAAATAACTGCATACCATCAGACAATTTCGCACCTCCTGTATATATCATGTTAGTATACTGTATTCGAAAGCGAAAGAGGGTACTCCTTTAAATAATTATAATAAGCGTAATAAATAAGGCTTTATATAACAAAGACGCATGGATTAATCAAATATGATCCATGCGTCTTTGTTTATGTTATAAATTCGCAGATTGCGAAGGTTGTTTTTCATATTGTTTCTGTTTAGATAATGAAATGAAAATAATTAATAATGAAATCACACCGAAAATGAGAACCATATATTGCAATCCAATCGTATCTAAGAAGAAGCCTGTGCCGAGTAAGACAATTTGGAACATAACTCTCTCAAACATATTACGGAATGAGAAGAGACGACCATGATAGCTTTTTTCCACTTTCGTTTGGAAAATTGTCGACATAATAGGGAAGAAGCAACCAACACTAAAACCAAATAAACCAAATGATGTAAGAGACATCCATTTTATATCGCTAAAGAACAAGGAAAGGTGTGCAAAAGCGGTACAAACAGCGAAGAAATATAATAATTTTTCAGGTTTGAAATGGTCAGATAAACGTTTAATAACGAAGGCCCCTAACATAAATGCGACACCTTCAATTGTATATATAAAGCCTTTAATCGTTGGATCATGTTGCATTTCACTAATGTTAATTACCATTAAATTAAATCCAGCTATAAATAATAGAGGGATAATACTTAATATAAGTGCTGTAAAAGCAATAGGAATTCCTTTTAAAATACGAAAAACTTCCATAAAGCTATTATCTTTTGCAGCTTGTTTACTTCGTGTTGTTGATTTCTTATCTTCGAATTGTAGGAAGAAAGTTGAGAGGAATAATAAAGCGTACGCTGCCATTGAGAAGGCATACATATACTGTAAACTCATTACAACTAAAAGAATTCCACCTAGTGAAGTACCTGCAATACGAGCGATTGTACCTACATTCATATGTACACCGTTCATCTGTAATAACTCATGCTCACGTACGATGAGTGGAATTACAGATTGTAATGCAGGGAAGTAAAATGCTGCAGAAATTTGAAGAGCAACCATAAATGCAATCATGAAGGCAATGCTTTCAAATTGGATAGCGAAAAACATAAAAATAACACTAATAACGCGACCGAACCCAGCATAAAGAAGAACTTTTTTCTTTTCATACTGATCGATAATACGACCAGCCATAGGACCAACTAGTACACCAGCTAATAGTCCGATAAATAATATAACTGATTTCATGAAATCAGAAGGGACATATTTTTGCATAAATTCAAGGTTGCCAAGAATACCAAGCCATAGCCCTAGACCAGCAATAAACTCCCCAATTAACACAATCCAAACATTTTTATTACGCCACATAATGTAAAACCTCTCCGTCTTTTAAAATGAAAAACTCGTATATAAAACCTCCTTATTTTATATAGAATTTATAACGAACTTTTTTAGAGTCAGAGTCTATATTACGTGTTTCATGAGTGGATTTCAATCTTTTTGATTTGTCAAAAATTTGATGTGTTAATAGATGAAATAAGTAAGTCAAAATGTATAAAATCAATGATTACATATTCATTGAAAGTAAGGATAAATAAAATAAAAGCATCAAGAAAATATCACTATTAAATGATATTTTTCTTGATGCTTTTAATACATCAGGCTGAATATTCTTCTTTACGTACTTCGAAAAATTCATTACGACGTAAGTAATTATAAACTTTCTCGGAAACCTTTTCTTCTTCAGACATTAAGAAACGATGATCAAAAGCATAGAATGATTGACCTTTAATTAATTTTACGTAGTATATTTTACACGCCTCCTCTAGCATAATTGGAACTTACCTAATATTATGATGGCCTATATGCTTGTGAATCATACTTGGAGTTTCAAAGGATAGAAGCTAAATAAGTTGAAAAAGCTTACAAAACTGTAATGTTGTTGTCACGTTTTCCGATAGTTAAAAATAACCAATATCTCCTATACTAGAAATATGTTACATAAAATAAGGGGGGGAAAAGATGGATGAAGTAATTGGGGAAGTTGTAGCAGGTATTTGTGAATTTGTAGTTGAAGTAACGGCAGATGCTGTTGGAAATTTAGTTTCTAGAAATAATGAGGAAAAAGAAAAGATATAAAAATATAAAGGCTGATTTCTAAAGGGAAATCAGCCTTTATATTTTTACATTATATTAATATTATTTAAATATTTGTTTGTTAGGATGGAGATGAAACCAATATAGGAGGTGATTAAAATAAATATGCCGAGTTTGGGATTAGATTTATCTAATTCCCGTTTAATTATGGCGAATGTAGACGAAAGGGAATATCATTTTATTATACGTGAACATCCGATTTTAGGGAAAATTATATCGCTACTTGAAAATGGAAAAGAATACGGCTTAATGGATAAACAAATCGCTAATAAAGATAAATTTATAAAATCGGAGCTTATTAAATTAGATTATTTTAACCTAGATGTTCTACAGCATACACCTGGATGGATATGGATCGGCATGGATCAATTTGGTTTACATGCTCGTGAGGCTACTTATAACGAAGTAGACGTTATTATGAAGTTGAAAGAGGATTTATATTATATAGATGTATAAGAAAAAGTAAAAATGTAATAAATATTTAGTCGGGTTAGGGGACAAGTTCCCGTAGCCTTTTTTGTTTAGTATATTGATGATAGGACAGCATGATAAGAAGTAAGCTGAAAAGAGGATTTGAAAATACATAAAGAGAACTTTAATTATTATATGAATCCTATATGTAAATAACAATAGAAAGAAGATGATAAAATGAGTAAAGAAGAGCTTGTAAAACAACAGTTTGGTAATAATGCGGAAAAATATGTGAAAAGTAAAATTCATGCTAATGGACCAGACTTACAATATGTGGTTCAACAAGTTGAGTATCGTCATAATAATCGTCTTCTTGATATTGCTACTGGCGGTGGACATGTTGCGAATGTATTAGCTCCATTGTTTAAAGAAGTAGTTGCCTTAGACTTAACAGAAAAAATGCTAGAGAATGCGAAAAACTTTATTATAAGTAATGGATATGAAAATGTATCTTTTGTCGCTGGAAACGCTGAAAGTTTACCGTTTGCCGATAGTTCTTTTGATACGATTACATGCCGAATTGCAGCACATCATTTTACGAATCCAGCTCAGTTTATATGTGAAGTAAATCGTACGTTAGAACATAATGGATTGTTTATTTTAATAGATAATGTTTCACCGGAAAATAATGAATTTGATACATTTTATAATTTTATAGAAAAAAAGCGAGATCCGAGTCATGAACGAGCGATGAAAAAAACAGAATGGATTACCTTATTAGAAAAAAATGGTTTACAAATGCAGTCATGTCTTACTTTTGACAAGAAATTTGAATTTGACTGGTGGTGCGATATGATGAATGTACCTTTGCAGAAACGCGTGAAGTTAACAGAATGTATGATGAAAACATCAGTTGAAATGCAAGAGTTCTTTAACATTCAATATGAAAATAATAAAATTATATCGTTTTATACTGAAATGGCATTGTTTGTATGCAAAAAAAGCGCGACATTAAAAAGATAAATTTCTTGCAGTCTTTTCAAAGTACGTTATACTTAGTACAGAGAAAATGAGAATTGAGGAAAAGTAATAATGATTCGCGTACGTATTGAAGGAACTGAAGAAGAAATGTTTGAATTTATGGAGAAAATGCCAGATATTCCTGGATTTGAAAAAACACATATGAGAGAACCGAGAAAAGGAAATAATCCGAAATACGATTCAAGTAAAAATGTACTAGCATATTTATCTTATAAAAAGATTGAAGTCGCCAATAAATAGGCGACTTTTTTAGTTTGCACCGTTTCACAGCCTTGTCTTTTTTACATAATAATAATAGTAGATTATGTTGAAGAGGGGTGAGGATAGTTAATAAGAAAATCATCTTTTTTGGAGACTTTGGTATTGACGATGCGGTGGCGTTAATTTATGCAAATAAAACATGTCAATTGGATATTATAGGTATTGTTGCTGAATATGGGAATGTATCGCGAGAAATTGTAACGGAAAATGTGTATTTTTTAGAAAGATACTATGCTACAGAAGTAAAAATCATTGAGGGTGCAGCAAGACCGATGACAGCTGAAGAACCTTTGTTCTTTCCTGAAATACATGGAGATCATGGTTTAGGGCCAATTATTCCACCTGATATGAGGATTTGTAAACGGGAAAATTTTTGTGAACTAATTAAATTAATTGAACCTTGTCCAGAAGATATTATTATCGTAGCGACAGGGCGTTTAACAACATTGGCAACGTTATTTTTATTATATCCAAATGTAATGGATAAGGTATGTTCATATTATATTATGGGCGGTGCGTTTTTATTTCCTGGTAACGTTACTCCTGTATCAGAAGCTAATTTTTATGGAGATCCAATCGCCGCAAATATTGTGATGAAGTACGCAAAGAATGCGACTATTTTTCCGTTAAATGTAACGCAAGAAGCCCTCATTACTCCTGAAATGGTGGATATTATTAATAAAGAAGGAACAGGACAGGCGAAACTTATTAAACCAATGATCGATTTTTATTATGAGAACTTTTATAAAAAAGAATACCCGGGTATTGCTGGAAGTCCGATTCATGATTTACTTCCGTTCATTTCCTTTATTAATGATGATATTTTTGAATATAAAAAGTCAGCAGTTTGGATCAGTACGACAAATGACGTAACTAGAGGACAAAGTGTGGCAGATTTTAGAAAAATAGCCGAGTCAACAACGTTTGATAATAGACCAATTCAAAAAATTGCAGTTGGTTTTAACTATCCTGCATTTAAAGAAGAGTTTATGCGGACAATATTAAAGCCTGACTGTCCTTAATATGTGTATTACGAATAACATCAACCTCGAGTCGAAAAACTAGTCGTTCATTATTTTGAAATAATCTAATAGTTGATTTGTATGAATAACTACTGAAAAATGTAACATAACTAATGGTAAGCAATTGTTTCTAATTATATTTTGATTGGTAAAATATAAAGGAGGTTATCATATGATTTGGTCTTTAATCGTCGGTGGTATATTAGGATGGCTTGCGAGCTTAATTACTGGAAAGGACGTACCTGGTGGTGTAATTGGTAATATTATTGCTGGTATTATCGGTTCTTGGATTGGTTCGAAATTACTTGGTAGTTTTGGTCCAGTCATTGGCGGATATGCAATTATTCCAGCTTTAATCGGTGCGATCGTTTTAATTTTCATCGTAAGCTTCTTATTACGAGCAATGCGAAAATGAATGTACGGACTGTTTACATTTGTAAGCAGTCCTTTTTATATGTTATGCTAGCATTATACAATCAGGAGGTGTCAGCATTGAAAACATTTACAGTAAATTTCCATCAAGAAGATAATGCTAAAGCGACAACAGTACATAAATTAAGTGAAGAGGACTTCAACAAAGCAACAGAAAAAGGTACTCGTCATCTATTTGATTTAGATACAAACGTTGGATTCTTCGTATTCTTTGACGCAGAAGATGCAGAAGGTAATGATCAATACTTAATGTTACAATACGAAGGGGATCATGAAGAGCCAACTGCGTGCTACGGATTTGATTTAAAACTATACTATCAATTTTTAGCACTATACTTAAATGATCTTGAATTCCACGGTGAAACAGATGAGGAAGAGGAAGAGTATGGCCCAATTCATCATTTAGCTCACTTACTTTATCATATTGTTGAAGATGGTAAGTCAATCGAAGTGTAAAAATACATATGTAAAGCTGTCCTTTTTGGACAGCTTTTTTTATTATTATGATGAATGTTATGATTTGCATAATGGTAAATGGATTTCTGATGGTGATAAATGGTTTGATTAAACAGAAAAAGCAACAAAGAAGACTCATCTTTCTTTGTTGCTTTTTCTACGTTTCAGGAAGGATTGCAGTGTAAATGGCGAGAAGGGATATATAAGGAGATGGAAAAAATGATAAATAATACGATTCCAAGTTTTTTAAAATTGTGGGAAAGTAACGATGTAGAAGTAGTAGTCCTCAACCAATACTTTACTTCGCATCCAGAGATATTTGAAGAATACTTTAAGTATCATTGTCCACATACGAGAGAACGAGTTTCTAATGCCATTAAACGATATCCCGCAAAAATAGAAGAAATTCGTATCATTGCAGAAATATTACCGACTATTATTCAAGAGATAACGAATGAATATCATTATAAATATAACTTTGATGTAAATATGAATTTTCATCTATTTGTTGGAGGGTTTGGCTCTAATGCATTTGTAGAAAGGGAAATTATTGGAGACATATTTTTTGCGGCAGAAAAATTATCTCCAGATGTAAATCATCTTCGTGTTATTGTCGCTCACGAAATAGGACATATATATCATAATGTTATGTTACACAATGATGGAATGGATTGGGGTAAAGCCGATTGGACTGACGGATCAGTTAATTTGTATCGTGAAGGCGTTGCAACATATTTATCAAAGCAAATTATAAGAGGTTTAAATGAATCAGTGTACTACTCATATAACAATGATGGCGAACGTTGGTTACAATGCTATATAGAAAATGAAGAACAAATAAAGAATCGTTTTTTGGAAGATTATATAGAAGGATGGACGTTTGAAAAAGAGAAAGAGTGGTTTCGGTTATCTGGAGGACAGTATTTTGGATACAACCGAATCGGTTATTTTTTAGGAACAGCTTTTGTAGAATATGTTGTACAAGCATTGGGAGAGAGTGAAGCATTTACTTTTTGGAACAAACACAATTTGAAAAGCGGTGTCATGGATTGGTTATCGAAAGGAATAAGATTATAATAGGGGGCCGAAATGTATGAAAGTGTATGTAAAGATAGCTATGTTATTTCTCGCTTTTACATGCATATTTGCATTAGTAGCATGTAAAGGGACAGACGAAAAAAAGGAAACAAACCCAACCTCGGAAAATAGTAAAAACGAACAAAATAATTCTTCTGAAGAAAAGAAAGAGCCTGAAGCAAAATCAAATAATGAAGGATCAGCAAAACCAAAGACAGATTCAAGCACGCAAGATACAGTTATAAATCAAAAATCAATTAACCACATTAAAGATTTGTTTGAACTAGCGAAAGAAGGAAAAGTACCTAATGTCCCGTTCGCAGCACATACAGGTGATATTGAAGAAATAGAAAAAGGTTGGGGTAAAGCAGATAAAACGGAACAAGCAGGCAACAGAATGTACGCTACCTTTACAAATAAAAATGTTTCCTTCGGTTTTAATAAAGGGTCACAAGTTTTTGATGTACGCTCCTATCATGCAGAGTTAAAATCAATTACATTACAAGAAATAGAGAAAGCATTAGGAAAACCAGCTTCAGTTAAAGTAAATGGGGAAGATAAAATATACGTATATAAAGTAAACAATCAGTTTGAGTTAAAATTCATTATTCCAAAATCGACTGGTAAGGTAAATCATATTTCGGTATTTTCACCAGAGGATAGTATAAATAAAATGGCAGGGTAATAAAGAAGGCTATCACCAAAGGTCATCAAGACTTTTGTGATAGCCTTCTTTTTACTGTTAAAAGGATGAGCAAAGCAGCCTATAAAACATGAGGAGTATGCTCTGAAATGTCTTTTTTTATTTTATTACGCTCTAAATTTTGAACAAAAAGAGCCTGAATAATGCCCCCAATTATTAAGAAACAAGCACAAATATAAAATAGTATACTGCCGTTTAGTTTGCTTAATAAAACCGCACCAATAACAGGACCGCACGTTCGAGATATATCCCAATGTAAGCCGTAAATTGAAAAATACAATCCGCGTTTATCTGAAGGAGCGATTTCTGAAACGAATCGAAGTAAATGGTTTAAAGCAATACTTCCACCGATGACTAAAAAGAGTAATGTGAAAAATAGTGACGCGATTGTTGCTGAAAGCCCGTAGCCAAGTGCAGCTACTGTATAGCAGGCATAAGAAATAATGATGATTTTCGCCATGGAAAATCGTTCAGACCATTTCACGAGGAAAACTTGCAGAAAGATTTCCATAATAGCTTTGCATGTTGAAATAAAAACGAGTATGAGTTCGAAATCCGTAAAAGTATGTTTCACGAAAATAAGATAATTCGTCTCAGTTTGTGCATAAAAAAAGCTAATAGGAAGTGTAGAAACCATAAGTCCAAATACGGCGTAATGTTTGTGTACAAATTGTTTTGGAGATGATACTTCAAGCTTTTGCGTTGGTGTCGTCATTGCCGGAGCGGTTTCTGGAAGCTGCGTCCAAACAACGACTGCATATACTATAAGTACAATGCTTTGCACTGTAAATACATATTCAGGGTGAGTCTTATAAAAAATAGTACCGATTAAAGGGCCGATTAGGGTACCTATTGCTCCCATCGTTTGCAGAAGCGAGAAGATTTCTGCTTGCTGATTTTGTTTTGTTAAATCAGCTATTTGTGCACGTTGAGCAGGAATATATAAGGAACGGCCAACCCCATTTATGACATATAACAAAGCAAATATAAAAACGGATTGAGCAAAGATGAAGCTGCCGATTGCAACACTTTGTAGCAATAAGCCGAGTAACATAATTTTCTTTCGCCCATATTTATCAGTCATTCTTCCAGCAATAAGTGTAAATATAATGTCCGAAAGCGGTTGTAATCCGAAAATAAGCATAGTCATCATAATATTGCCGTTTAGCATCTTATTAACATAAATAATCATAATGATAGCTAACATTGATTCTGTTGTTCGAGTTAATAATTCACCGCACAGTCTAATGATGATTGGTTTATTGTAACGTAAAAAGAGATGATTCAATATTATTTCCCCCTTTCTATATTGAAATGATAAGATGAAAGGAGAATTGGAAAAAGGGTAAAAAGAATAGGGAATATTTTTCACCTTTTAGGGGGAATATGATGTTTATTTTAGATCAATACATTGAACTATGGGTTGCCTATGGGAAAGGGAAAAAAGAAGGAGAGCAATTAGAAGTAACAGTACAAATGATAGCAGAAATATTATTTTGTACGGAGCGTAATAGTAAATTAATTATAAAAAAATTAGAAGAGTTACATTGGATCACTTGGTTTCCAGGGCGCGGAAGAGGGAATCGTTCTAAATTAATATTTCAAAAGCAACCGATGACATTGATTTTAGACAGAGGAAAAGAACTAACGAAAAAAGGGGATGTGAAAAGTGGAATCTCATTTGTGGAACGATACAGCTCACAATTTCCATCAGTAAAGAAAGAGTATGAAGCTTGGGTAGATTCAATATTTGGTCATAAAATAGAAAGGACACCTGAAGGAAGAAAAGATGTACTTCGGTTGCAAGTACAAATGAATCTAGACATCGCTTTAGATCCGGTCTACGCTACGATGCGCTCAGAATGTCATATGGTTAAACATATTTTTGATACACTCGTATATGTGAATGAGGAAACAAATTGTATTGAGCCAAGACTTGCTTTTCACTGGCAATATAATGACGCTGAAAAGGTTTGGACATTTTATTTAAGAAAAGGCGTTCATCTTCATAATAGAAAACGACTTACCGCACATGATGTTATACATTCATTGAATCGATTTATGAAAGCGGAAAACAACCCACACGCATGGATGTTACAACATGTTGAAAATGTTCGTGCAGTGGATGAATTTGTTGTTGAAATTCAATTACATACGGAAAATAGGATGTTTTTACATATGCTAAGTGCAGAACAGTGTTCTATCGTAAATGAAGATGAAGCGGGAAACCTCATTGGAACAGGCCCTTTTAAATTACGCGAAAAGAATGCACATTTATTTGTTTTAGGAGTACATGATCTATATTATCGTGAAAGACCTTTTCTTGACCGAATTGAACTAATGAATGTAGAGCAAAATGTAAATACGTATGACGTGTTAGTAAAGGCGCAATATAAAGATAAAGAAAAGCCTAATAAAGAGTTGTCTCGGCTTGAATCGAACGTGACATATGTAACGTGCAATCTTGTAAAAGAAGGACCAATGCAAGATGAGCTGTTTCGAAAGGCACTACATAAAATCATTCATGGCGATAGAATTGTTCAAGAACTCGGCGGAGAACGTGGAGAAGTGGCAAAGAAACTAATATTAGCAAATGAAAGAAAAGTAGAGATTAAGGAAGAGATAGAATGCTTAGTGAAAAGGAGTATGTATCATCATGAAGTGCTACAACTCTACACATTTACAGGACAAGATCACGTAGAAGATGCACAATGGATTCAGAAAGAGTGTGCGAAGTACGGGATTCGTGTAGAAAATAATTTTCTTGAAGTTGAAGAGTTATTGGAAATCAGTACGATACAAAAGGCTGATATGATGCATGATAGTGCAACGATTAGCGAAAGAATAGAAGATAGTCTGCTATATATGTTTCTTACAAAAAATAGTTTTATTCATGGGCAAAGTAGCATGGACTTTCATAAAACATTGATCCCGTATTTTAAACAAGAACAATTAGAGCAAAGAGTTACATTGTTACGCAATATTGAAGACACTTTGTTACGTCAAATTCATATTATTCCTTTATACCGTAACAAACAACAAGTAACTTCTCACGAAAAAGTACAAAATATAATGATTAATTCACAAGGGTGGATTGATTTTTATGAGATATGGTTTACATGTTGATATATAAGGGTTTTTACGTATTTTATAGGATGCGTGAGAACCCTATTTTTGTGTGTGAAACAGGTTTGTTTTACACATTGTTACGCTACTTCTGGTAAAAGGGTATTTACAGCGTAACAGTGTTATGTTACATTGTTATCGGGAAGGAGTGTTATACAGTTGAGTACAGATTTAATTTCAAAAAAAGATTTATTAGAACTAACTGGTATTTCATACGGACAGTTATATAGGTGGAAAAGAAAAAATTTAATACCGGAAGATTGGTTTGTACGAAAGTCAACGTTCACGGGTCAAGAGACATTTTTTCCGAAAGAAAAGATATTAGAGCGTATTGATAAAATCCAAACGATGAAAGAGGATCTATCACTTGATGAACTAGCGAATATGTTTTCACCGAGTGTGAGCGAAATTCTTTTAACTAAGGAAGACGTCTTACGTAAAGGGATTGCATCAGAGCCAGTTTTACAATTCTTCATAGAACAAACGAATAAAACAACAGAGTTTCAATTTGTAGATATTCTTTATGTGTACATGTTAGAAGAATTACTACAATCGGGAGAGATTAGTTTAGAAGAAGGAAAAATGGTCTTGCAAGTTTTACGTGAAAATTATGAAGCAATTAAACATAAAACTTGTGACTTAATCATTGTCCGAAAGTTAGGGATTTCTACATGTTTCTTAGTTTCAAACGTGGACGATTTAATTTTTGAAAAAGGCACCAAAATCGTTTTAAGCGAAGCGATTATGAAATATACCGAAGCATTAAAAACGAAACTGTTGTAGTGGAGGAGAAAGTATGCGTACAGATAATTTGATTATAAATGGTTACGGTTCATCGAATGGCGGCGAGTTTCATAAAGTGCAATTAAACGGAAAAGGAACTGTGCATGGAAATGTTGAATGTGAGCAATTTGAATGTAACGGTTACGGTGCAGTTACAGGCGATTTGAAAAGTAGTAGTGCACGAATTAGCGGATCAGGTAAAGTCGATGGCACAGTTCATGCTGAAACGATGCGAATTGATGGAAAAGCAACAATTACGCAAAATGTAAAGGCAAACAGTTTGAAAATTGCAGGAAAAGGTACGATAGGTGGAAATGTCACTGGTGAAGAATTTAAAGTCAATGGTCAAGCGACGATTGACGGTAATTGTGAAGTAGATACTTTTTCTTCAGAAGGACAATTTACAATTGGTGGATTATTAAGCGCAGATGAAATAAATATTAATATTCACGGTACATGTAGAGCAAAAGAAATTGGTGGTCAAACGATTAAAGTAAAACATAGACTAAGTACTTTTAGTAGACTGTTTAAATCAGTATTTGGTATGCAATTAGAGGCTGAACTATTAGAAGGCGACAATATTGATATTGATTATGCTCACATAAGAACGGTAAGAGGAAACAATGTGACAGTAGGAGCGAACTGTGAGATTGAATTGATTGAATATACGGGTGTTCTTACTGTTGATAAAAGCGCAAATGTAAAAGAAATGAAGCAGGTTTAATGGGAGGGAGAAAGTAATATGGAACATCAACATAGTCTTACTGTCAATGGTTCTGGTAGTTCAGCAGGCGGGGATTATAACAAAGTGAAGATACGCGGCGAAGGAACGATTTCTAATGATATGAGTTGTAATGAATTTAAAACGTACGGCACGAGTGATGTACAAGGTAATATGAAAGTGAAAAATTATGTCGTGTATGGAGATAGTGAAGTACAAGGAAATGTAACTGCTGAATATGTAAAAGTATACGGAAATACACAAATGAATAGTGATGCTCATATTGAAAAAACGAAAGTAAGAGGTATGATAGAAGTTAAAGGGAAGTTAACTGGTGATTTCGTAGATGTGAAAGGCGCTTTAAATGTAAAAGGAGATATTGAAGTTGAAGAACTATCACTAACTGGTGGCCTTGAAAGTGATGGATTATTTAATGCTGAAAATATTGAAATTTCACTTCGCTATGAAGGTAGCAAAGTGAGAGAAATCGGCGGTAAAAAGATTACCGTTCGTAAAAAAGCGAGATTTATTCCATTTACAAGTCATGCTGGAAGCCTCCAAACGTCTATCATTGAAGGAGATGAAATTTATTTAGAGCATACGATTGCTGAAGTTGTAAGAGGAAACAACGTTACCATTGGTCCAGGATGTGAAATTAGTGTTGTAGAATATCATACTAGTTTTAACCAAAAAGGTAATGCAGTCGTAAAAGAACATAAACAAATATAAGTAGTACGAGGGAGAGCAAGGTTATGGTTGAGAAGAATAATAAGCTCGGCTTTGTTGTGGCAGGCTTATTGCTAGGTATTTTAATGGCATCAATGGACAATACCATTGTCGTAACAGCGATGGGAACGATTGTTGGTGACTTAGGAGGCCTTGAAAACTTTGTATGGGTCGTTTCTGCCTATATGGTCGCAGAAATGGCAGGTATGCCGATATTCGGAAAACTATCAGATATGTATGGTAGAAAGAGATTCTTTATTTTCGGTTTAATCGTCTTTATGATTGGTTCGGCACTTTGTGGTACTGCTGAAAATATTACACAGTTAGGTATTTATCGTGCCATTCAAGGTATTGGCGGCGGAGCATTAGTGCCGATCGCGTTTACTATCGTTTTTGATATTTTCCCTCCTGAAAAGCGCGGGAAAATGGGTGGATTATTCGGAGCAGTATTTGGTTTATCAAGTATTTTTGGTCCGCTGCTTGGTGCGTATATTACAGATTACATAAGCTGGCACTGGGTATTTTACATTAACTTACCGCTTGGCGTTTTAGCACTTATTTTTATTACATTCTTTTATAAAGAATCACGAGTTCATAGAAAGCAAAAAATTGATTGGTTTGGCGCAATTACTTTAGTTGGTGCAGTAGTTTCGCTAATGTTTGCTTTAGAACTAGGTGGACAAAAGTATGATTGGGATTCTAACTTTATTTTAAGTTTATTTGGCGGATTCGCTATTTTAATTATTGCATTTATTTTTATTGAACGTAAAGTAGAAGAACCAATCATTTCATTTGAAATGTTTAAACAACGTTTATTCGGAATGAGTACCATTATTGCATTATGTTACGGTGCTGCGTTCATGTCAGCAACTGTATACATACCGTTATTCATTCAAGGTGTATACGGTGGCAGCGCAACAAACTCAGGATTATTACTTTTACCGATGATGTTAGGATCAGTCGTAACAGCGCAGTTAGGTGGATTTTTAACGACGAAGCTTAGCTACCGAAACATTATGATTATTTCTGCTGTTATTATGCTAATTGGACTATTTTTATTAAGCACATTAACGCCAGAAACAAGTCGTGCATTATTAACAGTGTATATGATTATTATCGGATTTGGAGTCGGTTTTTCATTCTCTGTACTAAGTATGGCAGCTATTCACAACTTCGGTATGGAACAGCGCGGATCTGCGACTTCGACGAGTAATTTCATTCGTTCATTAGGTATGACACTTGGTATTACAATCTTCGGAATGATCCAAAGAACAGGTTTCCAAGATCAATTAGAAGAAGCATTTAAAGGTATGAGCGGGGGAATGAATACAAACACATTAGGGGATTCAAGAGCCATTTTATCAGAAACGGCAAGATCTCAAATTCCTCCACAAATATTAGATAAGATTATTGACGCTCTTTCTAGCTCCATTGTTCAAACATTTATGTGGGCATTAGTACCAGCAGGTCTAGCATTCATATTTATTTTCTTTATGGGAAACGAGCGTATGGTAATTAAGAAAAAACAAACGAATAAAAAGAGTGAAACATCAAAAGCGTAATGAAAAAGCCCCTTTCCAATTGGAAAGGAGCTTTTTCGTATGTACGGATTTAGATTAGCCTTCGATAATTTCGTATTCTTCGTCTGCTAATAATAAGATTTGTGTTTTCTTACCTTTGTTTTGAACTTCGATAACATCGTATGCACCTAAGTCTCTTAGTTTGTTTTGAGAAGCGTTAACCATAACTTCCATAGAATCAATTAAGATATCTTCTTCAATGTATGATTCAGGCAATGCCATATCTTCTGTTTCTAATACACATGCATATAGATTTTGTAAGTTTTCAGCAGTTGGGTTTTGTTCCTCGACATCAATGATGTTCTTTACTGCATCCATATTTTCTTCTTTTGCTTGGTATACTTTAATTTTAGCCATTGTTTTATTCTCCTTTATAACGTAATCGTAGAGGCTACACCTTATTATAACGTTTTTTTCATGAAAGATGAAATTGTTATATGTATTTATAGGGAAATTTATGTGTTATTACTAATTATTAGCGTAAATTCATTATTAATTTGATGAGTAAGTAACTATATTCTTACGTTAAAGTTATATTGTCCAAGCTTTTCTCATATTCCGCTCATATTATATGTATTAGATAAAAACATATAGAGAAGGGATGGAGTGTAAGTGGATTGTGAGTCGAAACGTGATTGTGAATGTTGCCAAAATAGTATATGTGAATTTTTGCGAAGTCTAGAGCCTTTTACAAAAGTTGAGAGTATTGTAATCGCCGGAAACGAAATTGTTGTATCTTATTTTCTTTCATTTAATAAGAGGAATGGTATCGTATCCTTCGTACAAGAGGACAATGAGGTTATTTTTGTAGATTGCTCTAGGATTGATGCAATTCGAATAGGAAAAGTTTGTAGTTGTAAAACGAAAGTTAAATTTATTGAAGAGGATTTTAGTTTACTTGGAAATGTTTGTCCGCAATGTTTAACAGAGGGTAGTACACTCTTTTTTGACTTTTACAATCCAGAATTGAATTTATCACTACAAGCAAAAACAATTGATGCACCTAGTTGTACTGAATTTATAGATGAGATGGGGAATGTCGTAAAGCAAATTACTATAATAGGTGAAGCGATTGTTTCTAAAGATTTTGTTCAAGTGCCAGAACTATTAAACTTTCAATTAGTTTTATCTGATACGGCTACGAATCCTTTAAAGTTTGGAATACTGTTCATTAATTTCCCTGATCTTACGTATATTATTCTTTTCGCATCGAGTGGGTACCTCAATATTTCGAATTGTTTGAAAATCGAGAGTGGAACTGGTAATGCTGAAATAGAAGAAATGAAAAAGATGATAAAGAATGATAATAATACGTACAAGTCAATTATTAAGCTGACTAAAATATATAAAAATGGAGCTACAGAATCCTTTACTTCTAAGAAGGAGATATAACGTATTTATAATTGATTAATCCTCTTACAAGATAGTGAGGGTTTTTATATATAAGAATTGAATTGTATTAACGAAAAAATTGCTTTGTTAATATGAATGTTAGTAAAGCAACTAAGAAAAGGGCTATTGAAGTAGCCCTTTTTTAACTATGTAAATAGTTGTTAGTAACTTTTAGTAAGATTAATTCATGATTGTGTTACTTACTAAATTCTTTTTGAGCTCCCATGTAGCTTCCGATAATATTTTGATAACTTGGAAGATGCTTAGCAAGTAATGATCCAAAGCCTTCAACATCATTTCGCCAGTCACGCTGTAATTCAGCTGCAACGCTAAACCAGTTCATTAGTTGAACGCCCCCATGGGCCATACGCATAAGAGCGGCATCAGCAACTTGCTTATTAAAAGTGCCCGATGCATCAGTTGCAACAAACACTTCATATCCTGCGTTTACAGCGGATAGCGCTGGGAATGCAACACAAACATCAGTAACGACGCCTGCGATAATTAGCTGTTTTTTACCTGTTGCTTCGATAGCTTTTACAAATTCATCATTGTCCCATGCGTTTATTTGTCCAGGACGCGCTATTTTAGGCGCATTTGGAAAAAGTTCAATTAATTCTTGCATGAGTGGACCATTAGGGCCATCTTCGAAGCTAGTTGTTAAAATAACCGGTAGATCAAAAAACTTAGCGGTATTTGCAAGAGCTAAAACATTGTTTTTGAACTCATCAGTGCCATAGTCGCGCACTAGGCTAGAAATTAGACCAGTTTGATGATCCACAAGAAGAACAGCGGCATCACTTTTTGAAAGACGAGAATAGAAATCAGACATTTTATAATCCCCCTTAAAAAGTTTATTTACAAATTAATCTTACAGTTATTTAGATGGGTTTGGTATACTTGAAAAAGTTTTTCAATAAATTGGATTTATTTAGATATAAAGATGTGTATTTTGAAACTGCAAAAGTGAATTTTACTTTTTTGATTAGATGTTATAATAATTTTATATTTACGAATATTTTACGATTATATATAGTTTAATATACTTTTGTTTATATATGAAAAGTAGAGTTAAACTGATTCCAAAGAAAGCGGGAATGTAAATGATATATGAAGCGAATATACATACAAGAGAAAAATTAGTTAATATGTTCAAAGATTTCAATAACGTTGTTTTACTTTCTTATTTACAAGGACATATGGGTACTGCTTGGGTAAATAATCTTGAAAATCCAACAGTAGCGCAAGTTACGGTAGGGATCTTTACATTTTACGCTGGTGATTCGAATGCGAAAGAAACTGAAGAATTAGTACGTAACATTCCTGATAGAATGTTAGTAATCGTAAATAGTGAAGAGTGGAAAAAGCGTTTAGAAACATGTTACGAAAGAAAAATAGATAAGTTTTTACGCTATAAGTTCAAACGGAATGCGGAAGTTTTTAATCATTCAAAATTACAATCTTTTATATCAGCGCTTCCAAAAGGATACGAGTTACGAAAAATAGATGAACATATCGTAAATATTCCCACATTACATAAGGTCTCTGAAGATTTTACAAGTCAATTTCAAACGGTGGAAGATTATATAAACCGAGGTATAGGTTATAGCGTTTTATATAAAGATGAAGTTGTATGTGGTGCATCATCGTATAGTATTTATGATAATGGCATTGAAATTGAAGTGGCGACTGATCACAATCATAGAAGAAAAGGGTTGGCGACTATAGTTAGTGCAGCGCTAATCTTGGACTGTCTAGAAAAAAGAATATATCCAAATTGGGATGCAGCGAATACTACGTCTGCTAAACTAGCAGAAAAGCTAGGATATGTTTTTGATAAGGCGTATGATGCTTATTTTGTGGATAATAGGTAAATGAATGAATTTGTACAATTGTACAACAGAAAAAGTCTAGAAAATCCTATAAAATTCGTGTTAATTACTCTTTTTTAAAATTACAAATTGGTATAAAAATCGACTTGAAAAAGTCGGTTTTTATTTTTTAACAATAAGGTGCATCCAATATTAATTTGCTGTTGCATAGATATTATGGAATGAAGAAATTAACAAAATTAATTTTATTTGTCTTAATAAATTTAAGAATAGATTTTTGAAAGTTTCTTCGAAAATATGGATATCCTTTTTACTATTGAACTTAATCAACATATTATGGTGTTTTTCCGCGATAATAGTTAAGAATTTTTTTAATAGGTAAATATTCATAAAAACTAATTATATTAAACTGTGTGTATTTGCAAATGATAAAAGTGACTATGATACAAACCCACGCATTAATAGAAAAAATACATATACAGTAAAGAGAGTTAAAAAACTCTAATTTTTTTATAAAGGAGATTATAAAATATGAGTGAACAATGCCCAATTAATGTACCATGTCAGGTAGCAGGACAAACTCAAACACCATTAAGTGATGCACCTGCAACACCAATTACTACTCCAGGAGCACCAATTGTAAAAATACCAGTTGTATTAGCAGAAAGAACGATTCAAATTGTTGTAGAATCTGATATTTCATTAGATCCTCCAGCAGTTGAAATTAAACGTATCTTAAAAAATGCATTTTTAACACAATGTAAGTTAGTTCCTGTAGCATTCGAACCAGTACCAGGTACACCTTACCGAAGAGTTACAAGAGCAAAATTATTTGTACAAGGATATATTCGAAAAAATATTGAGTATGCAAATGATGAGTGTAATGGAGTGCTATATGACCGTATTGCAAATGTTCCATTTTCTGGTTTTGCAGATTTAACAGAAGCTGATTTTCTATCATTAGCTATAGTAGCTGCTTCCTCAGATACTACTTCTCACTTTATTAATCCTAAAAATGGTGATTTACCACGTTTAGACAAATACTTCTTCGAAAATACAGTTTTTTATAACGAACAACCATATTGCGAGTTAGTTAGCGCTCAATTTTTCGAATTAGACTTTTCGCCTTGTCCAACAGACCTAAATGAACCATTTGATACTCTTCGTGAAAAAATTGTACTAGATCTTACTTTAAAAGTTTTACAAGTACAACAAGTACAAGTATAAAACTAAAAAAGCATTGTCTTTGATAAAAAGACAATGTCTTTTTTATTATTATAAAACATATATAATGATGAAAATGAATACGTGTAAAATAACATATTTTCCTGAATTTTATTAGATGGGGGGATGGTGATGAATAAGCCATGGATTGGTAAGGTGCTATGGGATGAAATTCACAAGTATAAAGATCTGAATAAACAAGATAATTCACGAGAAAGAATAGTAAAGAAAGAAGAGGAAGTATCTGAAGTAAAGAAAGAAGAAGAAGTATCTGAAGTAAAGAAAGAAGAAGAAGTATCTGAAGTAAAGAAAGAAGAGGAAGTATCTGAAGTAAAGAAAGAAAATGCAACATCTGAATCACAATTAGAATCTTCAGTGCGTTCAATGGTAGTGAAAACACCATTTTCTATTATTTCTGAAGTGTCTAGTTTTAAAATATTTCCGAAAATAAACATAAAAAATCAAGAAGCGTTTGTTTTTCAAAATGAAAAAGATGTAGGTAAGCGTGAATTAGATTCTAAGTTATTAACTACAGTACAACAGTATCATTCGGAGGCTTATTGTGAAATAGTTTCTTTTAATCTTCATGAAAAGAGAGTGCTTATGGAATTATATAATAAAAAAGTTATAGGGAATATTGAAGAGAAAAAGGTAGAGACATCTTCATGGACCCCAATACATAGCATAGTATTAGAGGGTGAAAATGAAGGAGAAATAAATAATGTTATAACCGCCAAGCTACCAATAGAAATAGGAAAATATAAAGGTGAAATTATTTTACGAGAAAAAGTTGTATTTAAAGAAAAAGTCATAGGAATAAAAGAGGTGGAACAGGAGATTGTTTTGACAAAAACTGAATTCTTAGTGCCAAAAGTAATAAAAAATGGACAAAATACATTTACAGTTGAAAAAGGGAGCTTATTTGTAGAAGGCTATATTTATCAATGTATTGAATACATATCAGAACAAAGTACATTTCATAATAATGTGTATCAATTAATGCAAAATATTGTACTGGAATTAGTCGTTCAAGTAATACAAGAACAGGAAGTACAAGTACGAATGAAATAAAAATGAATATATTCTCTAAATGCTACAAATGGTTTTTCCTCAATAAATTCAGTGTAATATTTATGAATACTAATTTTTGCTAACGGGGATAGTTACTTTATTATATGAATCTATTTAGGTCTATGAAAAAATAAGTGCTAACATGTTTGAAAACAAACTTACTAACACTTATTAAAAACAGATATAAAATTTGGATTATATGTGGTTTAATTTAAGAATTTAATAAAAAACATTGATAATTACTTGTTATAAACTGATGTGTAAAATAAAGTGTATTCACTTCTTTTTTACAGGACTCACAATTTAAATAGTAATACATGTTTATCATAATTTTCTAAACACCAATTATATTTTTTTAGAATAATTGGATGGACAATTTCTTTCGTTGTATCAACATCAGTAAAGCCGTATGTTTTATAAAAACTCTCGAGTTCTTCAAAAGGAAGACAATATACGTTTTGTATTTCTAATGTTTTCGCAGTTTGTATTAAGAATGACACGAGCTTCTTAGCTAATTGTAGACCTCTAAATTTAGGAAGAATAAAAATCCCGCCCATTTCTATAGTATCTTCATCTATTTGGACTAATCGACCCACACCTGCATACTCGTTGTTGTATGTAATAATTGCAACTTTATCACTTTTTAAATCACTTCGTACAAATCCTATTGAATCATATTGATTATTAATCCATTCTAAATCTTTATATGTGGCCAATTGAATACTCATATACATCCTCCTTCGGAATATTAGCGCTATCTTCATTATATAAAACATAAGATGCTATATCAAAAGAACCTTGATATAGCACATTTATTTAAGTTATTAGTTGAAGGTATGGGTTTACTGGTATTGAAATGATGGCTTCACCAAACAGAGGATAATAATCTTGTGAATTTAGTGTTACATAGTCAAAATGAAAATTAGTTTATGCGTATAGAGATCATAGAGTTATTTTAATTAGCAGCTACTGTATTAATTGAAACTATTAAGGAAATGTGGTAATTGCCAGCCTGAGTGATACAAATCGTATTAAGATTTAGTCAAAAACTCCTCTTGAAATAGGGGAAAAGGAAGAGGGATTTAAATATAAGAGCACTTCGAAAAGTGCCCTTCAGTAATGACTACTCATTCTAAAAAGAAAGGATGCAATATATCATATGAAGTTAAGTGTATTTAATTATGGACCCTTTATATAAAAGTTTTATTTTATTCCAAATAAATAGGCGGTTGTTTCCGCAACCTCTTTTCAGTAAAACAAAGCACTACTTTATTGGATTTAGCTTTTAAATTTTAAACAGTATAAATTTGAAAAGATTATCCTAAATTAAATAATTTAAATGCAATTATGTAAAATTCCCATAAAATTATTTGTGTTATAGAAAAAATAACAATAAAAAAATGGTTAAAATGGAATGATTTTTAATAACAGTTCAAGTTTTGAAGAATAGTGCATACAATATAAAGTCTTTTCCTTTCTTCATTTAAGTTTTACGTATATAATTTAAAAGTACTATTTTTATTTTATATTTTTTATATTTATAACAGAATAGAGGTTTAAAAATGGGTGTTAAAATCATTACGGATAGTGCGGCGGATTTACCGGTAGAATTGCTGCAAGCATATGATATTGATTTAATTCCACTCCGTGTTTATGATGAAGCAGAAACAGAGTATTTAGATGGAGTTACATTAGAGTCAGTTACATTATTGCAAAACATGAGAGAAGGCGCTGTTTATAGAACGTCATTGCCTTCACTTGAAACTTTCCAAGAAAAATTTATTTCTTATGCAAAAGAAGGTAATCCTTGTATATATTTAGCTTTTTCATCTGAACTGTCTGGTACATATCAATCTTCAGTTGTTATTAAAGAAGAAGTGAAAGAAACATATGCTGATTTAGATTTAGAAATTATCGATACGAAATGTGCTTCGCTTGGTCAAGGGCTTGTCGTATTAGAAGCTGCTAAAATGGCAAAAGACGGCGCATCAAAGGAAGATATTTTAAAACGTGTTGATTTTCTAATGAACCATATGGAGCACATCTTCACTGTAGCTGATTTACAGTACCTTGTGAAAGGTGGACGTTTAAGTAAAGTAGCTGGTTTTATCGGTGGTTTACTAAATATTAAGCCAATCTTAAACGTGGAAGAAGGAAAGCTTGTACCACTTGAAAAAGTACGAGGGAAAAAGAAAGTACTTGGCCGAATTGTAGATATTATGGAAGAGCGCGGAAAAGACCTTAAAGGTCAAACAATCGCTATGACTCACGGTGATGACTTAGAAACAGCTGAGGCTTTAAAAACATTAATTACGGAAAGATTTGGTTGTGAAGTATTTATTGTAAATACAATTGGAGCAGCAATCGGTGCGCATACAGGACCTGGTGCGTTAACATTGTTCTTCTTAAATGAGGTAGAGTAAAGGATTGGTCTTTTGATCAATCCTTTTTTCTTATTAATCTGTAATAATCGGTCTATATGGTATCGGTGAAGATAATATCATCGAAGTTTTCACCGTGCCAAACGGAATAACGATATCAATTAATTCCTCTAATTCCTTCATAGAGTGAACTGCTACTTTTAAGTAATAGCTACTTTCACCTGTTACTCGATGACATTCGAGTATTCTATATTCTTCGTAGATTTTCTCCTCAAATTTTTTACAAGGAATCTTTAGATTTTCAATTCCTAAAAATGCTTGAATTGATTTTCCAACTGCATCTAATGATATCCGTGCGGTATATTTCTCAATTATTCCTGCATCTTGTAATCTCTTTAGTCTTTCGGTAACACTAGGGCGGCTGAGGTGTAAGTGCTCAGTCATTTCTGTAATTGTCATTCTGGCATCTTCTTGTAGCAATAGGGTTATTTTCTTGTCAATTTTATCCATGAATTATACTCCTTTGCAAAATTGAAAGTAAATTTCTTAAACAAATACATAATATAAAACCTTAAGTTAAATTACATACACTTTTGCATATTGAATAGACTGATAACTCTCTATAATTAAAATATAAATGGAGGTGCTTGTAATGTCTAATCATTTTAATGAAACTATTTCTATTAAAAGGGGAACAGCCTTATACGTCGGAGCGGTTTTAGGATCGGGAATTCTTATATTACCTGGTATGACAGCGAGTATAGCAGAAGGGAATGCGATTGTTTCTTGGCTTGTTATGATATCCCTTAGTATTCCACTTGTATTCACATTCGCTTTTTTATCGATTGAGCATCCAAATACGGGTGGAATTGCTACTTTTTCAGAAAAAGCTTTCGGTAAAAATATTGGTGCTATTATAGGTTGGTGTTTTTTTATTGCGGGTAGCGTTGGGCAAATCGTTGTCTCAATGACTGGTGGAATGTATATAGTGAAAGTGTTTGCTTTATCATCATATTTTTCTTATGTTATAGCGTTTATTATTTTAAGTATTTCAATAGGTTTCAATTTATACGGGTTAAAAATGAGTGGATTGTTTCAAATATGTATTGGTGTATTAACGTTCTTTATTTTAATCGTAACAATTATTAGTGCACTACCTTATATTGAAATGAAAAATATAAATGTACATATTTCTATGCAAGAAATAAATCCGATTTTAGATGCATCTTTATTAATTTTTTGGTCTTTTTTCGGCTGGGAAGCCATTGCAAGTTTGGCTCCAGAATTTAAAACACCTAGAAAAAGAAATATTATTTTATCTACGGGATTTGCGATCGTTATTATTGGAGTTTTATATATTGGTATTGCATTATCAGTAATTGGAACGAAATCTTATCATATAAATACTGATAATACGACAGCTCTCGTGCTTGTAATCAAGCAAACATTAGGCGGCAAATTTTCATGGATAATTGGATTTGTAGCTTTTATCATTTGTTTAGGGACGACAAATGCATTTATCGCAAGTATGGGGCGCCTAGGTTATTCACTAGGAAAAGAAGAAGTTGCACCGCATTATTTAGCACATATTAATAAAAAAAGAGAAACACCAACAAATGCAGTAAAAGTTGTAGGTTGTATTGCAATAATAGGTTTGTTAATAAGTTTCGTTTTCCATATTAGTATAGATAAAATTGTTTTAATACCGAATTCGTTAGGGATTGTTACATACATAGTAGGTACTGCTTCTGGAATGAAATTAATAAAGAATAGGTTAGGTAAAATTTTTTCTATAGTAGCTTTTACATGTTGTATAGTAGTTTATCCTTTTATTGGAGGAGTAATACTGATTCCAGTAGCCGTAGCATTAATATGTTTATGTTATGTGCGTTTCAGTAGCAGAAGAAAAGAATATAAATAAGAATGTGTTTGTATAAATCGAAATATTTAAAGATATTAAAATTTTTACATTTCGTTTATAATTGTGTGGGGAGAAACATCTGTAACTATTTGTAAAAATAGGAGGCGGCTATAAAAGTGAATGAAATTGCTAAGTGGGATTTAGATCGATTGTATCCGATTGAGAATATTTTAACTCCAATATTGGGGCTGAAAGAACAATATTATGCGACAAAAGATGTAGCGATTCTTTCAAAACTTATACAAGCTATTGAAAAAGCAGAATACTTTTTGTATTGCCGATCAGCTGAAGAAAGTGTTTCATCTGATCTTACCATATTGACTGCTACAGTAAAAAATCTGAAAAGAGAAGTGCAGCAAGTAATACAAAAAAGTGAAGTGGAAACTTCCGATAATATTAATACTAGGTTAATAAAAGATGAACTTAACGCATGGGAAAATATGTACATACAATTAAGGAATAAAATAGAAATAGAGCACGATAATAAGCACTTATCATTTGGCCAAGCAAATAATATTGCAATGAATAGTGATAATGAAAAGGAAAGATTAGAAGTATTCGAGTTATTAACAAGTGCCTTACATAAGGAAAAAGAAATCTTCGCTACTGTCTTAAATCAATTAGGGAGATTACGCAATACAAAGAGTAATGAATTAGAAGATAGAGTGATTTTAACTCAATCTCTACATGCGAATGGTATTTCTGAAACTGTATTATTACAAATGTGGAATGCGACAGAAGAAAATCTTGATACATTTAGTAAGTGCTTTAAACGTGTATAAGAAGGGGGAATCTTCAATTACATGGCATGAACTTATGACAGTAAAAGAAAATAATGAGGTTAATATCCCTTTTTCAGTAGCACTTCAAAGCATATACGATGCGTTTGAAAATATAGATAAAGAATTAGCAGAATTTGCACGGAATGCAATAGAGAATGGATGGGTAGATGCGGAACCGAGAGAGAATAAACCACCAGGTGGCTTTTGTGCTCCTTTCTTCGGTGAAAAAGAATCACGGATCTCTATGCGTTATGACGGAAGTATTGATAGTGTAAGAGTACTTGCACACGAACTAGGACATGCTTGGCACTTTTATAATATGAGTTTTGAGCAATCTACTTCTTTTTTAGATGATTATTTGCCAATGAGTACGGCTGAATCGGCGTCTATATTCTTTGAAACCGTGCTTATAAACTATCTAATTCAAACAACAGATAGTATAGATATGAAAAAGTCATTGCTTAGTTGGAAAATAAGAAACTGTTTTAATTATGTAATGGCAATTCGAGCATCATTTGAATTTGAGAAGAATTTTTATGAAAAATGTAAAGAAGGTCCTTTAAGTGCTGATGAAATCGAGAAATTATCTATAGTAGCGCAAGAAAAAGCATACGGGAATGCATTATTAGAATATCAGCCGTTTGTTTGGATGAAATATGTTCAGTTTTATATAGCAGATGTTCCTTTTTATAATTATCCATACACATTTGGCTATTTAGCTAGTTTTAGTTTATTAGAAATAGCTCAAGAAAGTAAAAGTACTTTTCATTCGAAATATAAGGAGTTTTTACGAGAAACAGGAAAAGCTTCAGTGGAAGAGCTTATGAAAAAACATTTTGAAATAGATATAACAAGCTATTCGTTCTGGAATAAAGCTTTTAGACAAATTTCTAAAGATGTTGATGAATATTTGCAATTGATGTAAGGAACGCCACGTAAAGGAAGGATAAGTAAGATGATTGATCCATTATGTAATAAAAAAGCTGCAATGATTTTTCAAGAGCTGAAGGTGGAGTGTGAATTTTTATTTAAGTTTAAAATTCGAAATGCAATACCTATTCATCGTGGTTGGCTAAATTTAAAGTGGAAACTCGAAACGGATGCAGGATCTTTTGTATTAAAGCAATATAATAAAGAACGATACAAAATGTATAACCCAGAAATTTTACTACAAGCATTACAACAACAGCAAAGATTACATAATAATGGTGTAAGTTGTCCAAAGCTCCTAACTTATAAAAATAATGTAATGCATACATCAAAAAATAATGAAAGATTTATAGTTTTAGAACATAAAGAAGGTAATCTAATTTCACCAGGAAAATTGAATGAAAAGGAAATCTACTCTCTTGGTAAGACAATAGGTCAAATGCATGATTTGTTAAATGATGGCTCTTTAATAGAAGGAGAAAAACCTAAATTTGTTCCGCCTACTAAAGAGGAAAGGTTGAAACATTGGGAAGATAAAAGGAGAGAAGCAGAACAGCTAGGAAAAGAACATATTCTCTACCATATAAAATTACAGCAAGAAGCAACACAATTAGTAAATATAGGTCAATTTTATAGTAGTAAAAGAGGATGGGTGCACCGTGATCTATGGGTAGATAATTTCTTATTCCATAACAATGAAGTCTCAGCAATTCTAGATTTTGATCGTATGGATTATGATTATGTAGAGTTGGATATTGGGCGTGCGATTATATCTTGTGCCTTACATGATGGAGTATTAAATAAGAGTCTAGTTGCATCATTTTTAGCGGGATACCGTAATAAATTAGACTTTCCAGTAGGGAGTATTGTTCGGACAATTCAAATGCTTTGGTATATGGAGAGTACATGGTGGATTCATGCCAACATGGATCAGCATAGTGTACCACCTTCACGCTTTGCGGATGAAATGAATTGGATAGCTGAAAATTACGGTGCCTTACATAATATATTGGCAGATTTATAAGAAAAAAGGAGACTACATTCATGAACAGAATCGGCATTATCGGAGCAATGCAAATTGAAATAGACTTACTTTTAGAAAAACTAGCTATACAAGAGGAACAGACGATTGCGGGAATGCCTTTTTACATTGGCGAATTCATGGGAACTGAAGTGATTATTACAAGATGTGGTGTAGGAAAAGTAAATGCAGCCGCATGTACGCAAATATTAATTCATAAATTTGATGTAGATGCTATCATCAATACGGGTGTTGCTGGTGGGTTACATCCAGATGTAAAAGTTGGTGATATCGTTATTTCAACGGATGTTACCCATCATGATGTAAGTAAAACTCAAATGAAAAACTTATTCCCGTTCCAAGAAGAATTTATCGCAAGTAAGAAATTAATAGAGTTAGCAAGTACAGCATGCAATAGTAGTAGTTTACATATGGAGATTCATGAAGGAAGAATCGTCAGCGGTGAATGTTTTGTTGAAGACTCAAAACTAAAAGCGAAATTAATAGACGAATATGCACCGCTTTGTACAGAAATGGAAGGTGCAGCAATTGGACATGTTGCCTACATAAATGATATACCGTTTCTCGTTATACGATGTATTTCTGACAGTGCAGACGATGAAGCGCAAGTTTCCTATGATGACTTCGCGAAAACTGCCGCAAATTATTGTTCAGAAATTATCGTGGAGATGCTGAAAAATATATCGAGTAATACTTATAGTTCAAAAGGAGAGAATGGAATGTTACATGCATTAATTTTTGATATGGACGGAACGTTATTTCAAACAGATAAAATTTTAGAATTATCGTTAGATGATACATTTGATCACTTAAGATCACTACAATTATGGGATACGGTAACGCCTATTGATAAATACCGTGAAATTATGGGTGTGCCTTTACCGAAAGTTTGGGAAGCTTTATTACCGAATCATTCTCTTGAAGTAAGAGAACAAACTGATGCATATTTTTTAGAAAGATTAATTGAAAACATTAAGAGCGGAAAAGGTGCTTTATATCCGAACGTAAAAGAAGTTTTTACATACATAAAAAAAAATAATTGTTCAATATATATTGCTAGTAATGGTTTAACTGAATATTTACGAGCGATCGTATATTATTATTCTTTAGACCAGTGGGTTACTGAAACATTTAGTATTGAACAAATAAACTCTCTTAATAAAAGTGACTTAGTAAAAAGTATTTTGAACAAATATGAGATAAAAGAAGCAGCGGTAGTTGGGGACCGTTTATCTGATATAAACGCAGCTAAAGATAATGGCTTGATTGCGATTGGATGTAATTTTGATTTTGCACAAGAAGATGAACTTGCTCAGGCAGATATAGTAATAGATGATTTAATGGAGTTAAAGGGAATATTGTCTGAAGTGAAGAATACGCACGCTACGAGTTGAATAAGGTAACAATCATAAAAATGCTCAGAATAAATGATTCTAGAGCATTTTTATGTATTTTCAAATTAAGGGGGAAATCACTTGAAAGAAAAGCATATTCAACAAATTGAAGATTTAATGATATACGAACACGATTATCTTGTTCAAGAAAGCAAAGAAGAAGGATTTAATTTCTTAATAAAACTAAAAAGTGAATATGAAAATAAAATAAACATATTTAATAAAACTGGAGAATGTTTATATGGTATTTTTCAAGGGGAAAAGTTAATTGGAATAGGAGGGCTAAACAAAGATCCATATACAGAAAACAATAAGATTGGCCGATTAAGGAGATTTTATATTTCAAAGAACTATCGTCGTAAAGGGCTAGGGAACTTGTTATTAAACCGATTATTATTACATGCAGAAAAGTATTTTAAAGTGGTTGTTTTACATACAGATACGAAACAAGGTGATGTGTTTTATAATGCAAATGGATTTGTGAAGGGGGAAGTATATAAAGGATCTAGTCATTATAAAGTATTATATTAGTAAAAAAGAGACCTCAGCTTCGAAAAATAAGCTTATGAAGTCTCTTTTTGATAATCAATTATGTTTTAACATTCATTTCTTTCAATAACCCCTTCGGATCACCTTTCACATAATAAAAATGCGGATTATTTTCATCATCGTAAAGCATAATATAAGGTTTTTGATTAAGCGGGAGGAGAATAAGTACTTCATCAATTGTTGTATGTAACCATTGATTTGTAATAGAAATTGGTTTAGATAATGGGATTTTTATCATGTGACCATCTTTTGGAACGACGTTTAAGTTTTTGAATGGGCCAGTAATGGATTTAGCGTATTGAACAGCTTCTTTTTGAATAGCTGGATCTAAAGATTGTTTTTGAACGACCATTTCTTTTTGACAATCAAACACTTCAATTTGTTGATTTGTATTTGCGAACACATTTGTTGATAATAAGAAACAAAGAAGAGTAATGACCCCGATTTTTTTAATCATAATACAACACCTCGTTTTTACTATACCCTTAAAACGTTCAAATATTTTTCTGTCACATTGATGTAACAAAGAAGTTGTATAATACAATTGGTTTTTGTTTAATAGCAATGGAGGATAATGTATGAGAGTATTAATAGCAGATGATGAACAAGATATGTTAAGGATTTTAAAGGCTTATTTCGAGAAAGAAGGCTTCGAAGTTTTATTAGCAAAAGATGGAGAAGAAGCACTTCAAATATTTTATGATGAAAAAGTTGATTTAGCTGTTTTAGATTGGATGATGCCGAAACATAGTGGTATTACTGTCTGTCAGGAAATAAAAAAGAATTCAAGCGTAAAAGTGTTAATGCTTACAGCGAAAAGTGAAAGTGAAGATGAATTAGCAGCACTTCAAAGTGGCGCAGATGAATATGTAAAAAAACCATTTCATCCAGGCGTATTAATAACTAGAGCGAAAAAACTTATACAGCATGATGATGTCATTCAAATTCAAGATTTGAAAATAGATTTCACTAAAAATAAAGTTTATAAAAATGACAAAGAGTTAGATATTACAAAAACAGAGTTAGAATTGATAAAGTGTTTTTTAAATCATAAAGGCATGATTTTAACTCGAAAAAAATTGTTAGATATCGTATGGGGATTTGACTATTTCGGAGAAGAGCGAACTGTTGATACACATGTAAGAAGATTACGTAAAAAAGTAGGAGAAAATATTATAAAGACGCATCGTGGTTTAGGATATAGTTTGGAGGAGCAGAGTGAATAAACTTGGAAAAAAGCTATTTCTCAGCATTTCTTTAACTGTTATTCTTATTTTTACAATCTCTTTATTATTAATTAACTATCTTTTACCGAAATATAATATTTACAAAACGCGAGAAAGTTTAGAAGGTATTACAGCACAAATACAGTCCATACCGAGCAAACAACTGGATGAAGCAATTACTAGCATTGAAAATAAAGGAAATGTTACGATTGCGTATACATCAATTAACAATTCGGAAGATCGAATTAATGATGAGTTACGTATGCAACTTATAAGGAAAAGGGTTGCCCTTAATAAACTTTGGATTACAAAAGAAGAAGTAATGAAAGTAAAGAACTTCGGGCAAGCGAATAAAATATATGATCAAGAAAAGATTAAATCTAGTTTTTTTGTGAAATACATTGCGAAAGACGATATGTTAATTTTAGTAGGAGTTTCGATCGCAAATTCTAATGAAATAATAAAAACGTTAAATTCATTTTATTTTTACATTTTTGGCATTACGATTTTTCTCATTATCGTACTTGTATGGATACTTTCAACGACAATCACCAGACCATTGAAAGAATTAAGTAATGTTGCAGAAGATATTTCAAATTTGAAATTTGAACGAGCGAAAGTGAAAACAAATGATGAAATAGGGGACTTAGCTAATAGTATTAATATCATGAGTGAAAAACTAAATGAAGCGCATGAAGATTTAACAGATCGAAATGAACATTTAAAACGATTTATGGGTGATGTGACGCATGAATTAAAGACTCCAATCGCATTAGTGAAAGCATATTCTATGGGAATAAAAGATGGTTTAGATGATGGTACATACATAGATACAATCATTAAACAAACTGATCACATTTCAAACCTAATTGAAGAGTTATTACGATTTTCTAAACTAGAAAGAGATGTTTTACAAAAAGAAGAATTCGATATTAAATCACTAGTCCAAAGTATATTAGATAAGCATAAGATTGAACTGGAATCGAAAGAAATCAATTTGCAAGTGAACTATAATGTTAGCGATGTAGTGGTTAATGCTGATATAAATAAAATGAAAATGGTGTTTCAAAATTTAATATCTAATGCGATAAAATATACAGCAAATCAAAATATAAAAATTACTTTAGAAGATAGAAATGAAAATATATATTTTCAAATTCAAAATGGTATGAATGCTGAACAAATGAAAGATATCGATAAAATTTGGGAACCTTTTTACGTCTTAGAATCTTCTCGTAGTAAAGACCATTCTGGTACAGGACTAGGTCTAGCGATAGTGAAAAGTATTTTAGAAAGACATGGTTTTGATTATGGAGTCTCTACAATAGAGGGAGATATACGATTTTATATTAATATGAAGAATGACTAATTCGAAACTATAAAAAGCATCGTCTATTATTAGGCGATGTTTTTTTGATTATATGAGAGTAGTAAATCAGAATATATAACCTCGAAAGCTCGTTTGAAGAGTGTTGTACAAATTTTTCAAGTTGTTGCGTAAAATATAAACTGAATTTTCTGTAATTTTAGTGTATAGTAAAAGGAGAAATATATGGGGAGGGAAGGGTATGGGGAAAAAGAAAATAGCAATTACATTATCAACAATCTTATCTTTATCAGTCACATCAGGAGTTTCTAGTATGACTGCGTATGCAGACAATAAAGAAACAAACTACATAAATGAGAATGACGTGAAGTTAAATGTGAAAGTTTCAGAAGGGGTACAATCAAATACGAAGATAGAATTAGAAAATGGAATGACAAAACCGATTTATTCGCTTGATGAAGCAATTATTGAAAATTTATTTGTGGAAACAGAAGTTGATAGTGATCGAGATGGAAAAAAGGATCGTGTATCAGTAAAGGTTATGCGTCCAAAAACTAATTCGAATGTGAAAGTTCCCGTTATTTATGAAATGAGTCCATATCGATCTGGCTTAAAAGATGTTCCTGTATATAATGTAGATGAAGAATTGTATGCGTATGAAGGGAAACCGTATGGAGCTGTTAATCTTGGTTCATACGGAAATTATTATGTGCCAAGAGGCTATGCAGTCATTTTAGGTGAAAGTATAGGAACTGGAAAATCAGACGGATGTCCAACTACTGGGGATGAGCAAGAAATATTAGGGACGAAATCTGTCATTGATTGGGTGAATGGACGTGCGAAAGCATATACAGAAAATGGTGAGGAAGTTAAGGCTGATTGGTCAACAGGAAATGTAGGGATGACAGGAGTATCTTATAATGGTACGTTACCGAATGCTGTTGCGACGACTGGTGTTGAAGGGTTAAAAACAATTATTCCAATCGCAGCGATTAGTAGTTGGTATGATTATTATCGTGCAAACGGTGCAGTCATTGCGCCTGGTGGATACCAAGGAGAAGATACAGATAACATGGCAGAAGCAGTTCTAACAAGAGAAAATCCTGAAGTTTGCGGACAAGTAATAAAAGAGCTAACAGCTGGACAGGACCGGAAAACTGGTAATTATAATGATTTTTGGGATAAACGTAATTATGTAAAAGATGCTAAAAACGTAAAAGCGAGTGTATTTGTTGTTCATGGTTTAAATGATTGGAATGTAAAGACGAAGCAGTTTGCGCAGTGGTGGGAAGCACTTGGAGAAAATGATGTCCCTCGTAAAATGTGGTTACATCAAGGTGGACACGGTGGAACATCAACAAATGATTGGCAAAGAACACAAAATAAATGGTTCGATTACTGGTTGTATGGAATTGAAAATGGGATTATGAATGAACCGATGGTGGATGTACAACGTGAAAATAAAACTTGGGATAAAATAAAAAATTGGCCGGATCCAGCAGCTGTACCGTCAAAAGTTCGTATGTATTTAAGTAACAAAGCAGTTAATTTGCCATTAAGTATGGGCTCTGCAAATAAAGTTTTCTCATTCGTGGATGATGCAAAAATGAAATCAAATCAATTAATAGCAAACCCAGAATTAGAAGTAGCCAATCGATTAGTGTATACAATGCCTGTACTTCAAAAAGATACGCGTATAAGCGGTACACCAAAGATTTCAATTACAGGAAATATTGATCGATCTGTATCAAATTTAACTGCTTTACTTGTTGATTATGGTGGAGCAAAGCCGGAAATTGTAACGAGAGGCTGGATGGATCCACAAAACTTAAAGAGTATAGAAAATTCAACAGCGATTCAACCGGGCAAAGATTATACATTCACATGGGATATGCAGCCTGATGATTATGTATTTAAAGTGGGGCATCAAATAGGGGTCATTTTAATCGCTAGTGACTATGATTATACGATTAGACCGAAAGCAGGCACGAAGCTTACAGTAAAATTAAGTGAAGTGACATTACCGATTGTGAAATAAATGATTTTTAATGAAGAGCTTACTATATAGTAAGCTCTTTAAACTTTGAAATATAAATGCATTACCAATACCATGAGTTTAATATGAATTTTTATTAGCAGAAACAAAAATACTTATGATAAATAAAACAATCGCATTTAAGATTAAAAGTCCACTAAACGTTAACCCAGCAGCACCTCCAGCGAATCCATCTCCAACTTTTTCACCAATTACATGCAAAGTGGTGAAGAAAACGATGGGGGAAGAAAGAATGAAAATGCCACTGGTAATTCTCCATATTTGCCTATATTTCTTTGCAATAAAGAAAATTACAGCATTAAAAGCAATAAGAAGTAAAAGAAATATAATGAATGAATTCATCATATCCTCCTTCTGGTAAAATTCCGAATTTTCATTTTTATATTTTCATCTAGAAGGAAATATTATACAATATGATTATATTCTATGGAAAGCGAGTGATATATTATGACAGTCAGCTCTTTCGAATTTTTATTAAAAGTAAAGGTACAGGAAGATTAATTGAGTTGAAATCTTCCGTACTTAAAAACGGAGGAGAAAATAAATGTTTAGTTTTTATAGTACACTTTGCACGGAACTTTATGATTACACAAAACCTGTCGGTTATTCTTTAAATGGTGATATTGAGTATTATCAAGAACGTTTAAAAAATGGTAGAGGAAGAATTCTAGAAGCAGCAGTAGGATCAGGTCGGGTCATCATCCCGCTTCTTGAGGCTGGTTTTACAGTGGATGGGATAGATTATTCACCTGAAATGTTAGATTCTTGCCGTATACGCTGTACAGAGAGAGGTTTACATCTTAATTTATATGAAGGAAGCTTACAAAAATTTTCACTGCCGCATAAATATGAGGCAATTATCATTCCGACTGGATCTTTTTGTTTAATTGAAAATCGAGATGATTCTATAAACGCATTGAAATGTTTTTATGAACATCTTAATCCTGGGGGACGATTAATTGTAGATATTATGCTTCCGCATGACTGGAAGACTGGAGAGATTCATACATCGACTTTTTCTTTACCAAGTGGAGACGGAATTACATTAGAAAATAAATCAATTGAAATAGATTGGCTGAACCAAGTTACTCTATCATATTTAAAATATGAAAAATGGAGTAAAGGACAGTTAGTACAAACAGAACTACAGCGCTTTGCGATGCGCTGGTATGGGATAGACGAGTTCAGACTTCTGTTAGAAAGTATAGGTTTCTCTAACATTACTTGCTCTGCTGACTATGTTTATGAAAAAGAACCGTCAAATGCAAATCAAATGTTTACTTTTGAAGCTGTGCGAAACGAAAAATAAAAGAACTATCTATGAAAATAAGGTAATTGATATAATATCGATTGCCTTATTTTAATTGTATATTGCTTACATGTTATTACGTTTCATTGTCCAAGCATTCTGCTACTAACTACATATACTATTTATGTTAAAGTCAGCTACTATTTTATATAGGGCTGTTATTTTCCTATAAATGCTATTTTAGTGAAGTGGGAGGAATCAATTTGGAAAACGTAGAACAAGATAGAATTGAAAATCAAGTGTATTCAAATCGTGTAGTAAGATCAGAATTTGATGCGAATTGGGAAACATGTATATCAAAAAGCGGTTATGTAATTTATGTAGCAACAAGTAATAATGCTGAAGTAATAGTACTTCTTGCAGACGGTTCAAGTAAGTTATTAATTTTCGAAAAAGGTGGTAAAGTAGTAGTAGGCGGCGGTGGAACAAGTCATTACAGTAAGCCGCATATTGCAAGAAATATTTAAGGTAGAACATGTTAATTGAGAAGAAACTGGATAACGGTTAGTCAGTCCTGTTTAGAGCATGAATGACTAACCGCTTTTATTTGTTTAAATCATTTTAGTAGAACTTAATTTATTACAAATACTTTTGGATGATCAGAGAAGTTTGAAGGGAATTGTACGGATCAGTATTTGAAATATAATGTAGGGTTTGGAGAATCCTATAAGCAATATAAAAAAGCATTTCCTATTTCGGGAAATGCTTTTTCTATGTTATAGTATAATAGTGTTTTAAAACGATGTTATATTAATATACTTCAATTTTGTTGTGTATTATTTTTATATTAAATCAGTTGCTTAAGTATTTTTTATATAAGGAGTAATAATAAGAGAAATGAAAAATATAGACTTTATACTAGAAAGTGATGAGGCATTAAAACCATCTGAACGATTAGTACTATTATTATTAGAGAAGCATAGAATGTTATATACGAACGATCTATTGGCATTATCTAATTTATCATATAAAACTTTAACGGATTCATTAACAGCGCTAGTTTTAAAATCATATGTATTAAAGGAAACAGGTAAGGGAAGAAGACAGAATTGTTATAGATTGGTATGATAAGGTTGCTGATTTTAGAGAGTTCATATTAATGTTTTTCAAATGTAAGGAGAAATTTTATTTTTGTTTTCAAATGAAAAAACGAACAGCGATGCGTACTTAAATATTTGGATTTCATTTTTGTTAATGATGATTTTATAATTATTGAAAATAGAAAAATAAAATAAACTGCATAAAAAAGAAATAAAAAAACAATCCGTTTTAAAAATGGATTGTTTTTTTTATTGAAATAATATTATTTGATATGTTGAAAGTATGAATGATTATTCTACTTCGCTTGTATACTTTTCAGGTAATAATTCCATTACGTTACATTTTACCAGTTCACCATTATATGAAAGTATAACGTTCGTATTTATTCCGTAATCACTTATTAATTCTCGACACATACCACATGGAGCAACAACCCAACATTTTTCTATATCTTCATGAGGGTGTGGGTGAGCAACTGCGACAATGGTATCAAATTCATGATCACCTTCTGAAATAGATTTTCCGATCGCCATAGCTTCACCGCATACTGTTATTCTTCCAACATTCGCTTCAACATGCACTGCTGTATAAATATTACCTGCTTTAGTTCTTATAGCTGAACCGATATGATGACGACCGTATTTATAGTTTTTTTCGATTACTTTTTCAGCAGCTTTAATTAAATCATAGTCTTCACTATTTAAAGGCATTACTTGTAACATAATCTCTCCTCCATATTAAACATGATTAGTGTTATTTCAAAAAAAAATTAATATTTAAAATAACAGATAATTATTGGAGAGATAATATTATTATGTAAACTATAGTTTTAACAGGAAAATATCATAATCAATAGAACATATAGAAGAAGGGGAAACTTAAATATTTTGAAAGATGGGAGAACAGCATATTATATTGCATTAGAAAAAGGACATGATCACCTTTTACATCATTTAAAACAGGAAGTGAACGTATGATAAATAAATGGAGTGTGGGCATATTTTTATTTAACGAGGTAGAAGTGTTAGACTTTGCTGGGCCATTTGAAGTTTTTTCTGTAACCGAAGCGGATGAAGAAAAACCATTTACTGTGTATACAGTTAGCCAAAATGGAGAAATGATTACAGCAAGAAAAGGATTAAAGGTAAAGCCAGATTATAGTATTGAAGATTTACCACCAGTTGATATTTTAATCATTCCAGGTGGTAAAGGTGTTCGGGAAAATGAAGTGCAAAATGATATTATAATAAATTGGGTTCGTCAGCAAATGAAAGAAGTAAAGCTAATGACTTCAGTTTGTACGGGTGCGCTATTACTTGCGAAAGCCGGTTTACTAGAAGGCTTAAAAGCAACAACGCATTGGGCTAGTATTCAAACTTTCAAAAAAGATTATCCGAATGTAGAAGTAATGGAGAATGTGAAATTTGTAGATGAAGGACACATTATTACATCTGCAGGTATTTCAGCTGGTATTAACATGTCATTTCATATTGTGAAAAATTTGTTAGGTGTGGAGATTGCTGAGGAAACAGCTAAAAGTATGGAATATGATATTGATTTACAAAATAAAAAAGCCCAGGCCGGGCTTTTTTATATTGATTGAATATAGCTAATCTCCTCATCACTCAAAATAGGGCGAACAGACGCATTTGCATTTTCTTGTGCTTGTTTTTCTGTTTTTGCACCTGGGATTACAACGCTCACTGCTGGATGAGTGAGTATATAGCGAAGTGCAAGTTGCCCTAAGGTCTGATTTTTATTTGAGAGCAACCGAAGTTTCTCTACCTTTTGTAAGTCTTCTTGAAACCAATTTTCATTTGGCCAATCTTTGCGTAAATCTCCATTTGGAAAAGTTGTTTTATTTGTGAATTTTCCAGTTAAAATACCCATTTTTAACGGCCCACGAATAACAGCTCCTAGATTTTTTTCTTGTAAGAATGGCAAAATATCATTTTCTGGTTTTTGATTCAATATATTGTAATCAATTTGTACGATGTCAATTTCATTGTTTTTATTGAAATGACGAATGTATTGTAAATCATGTGTCGAAACACCGACTGCTCTTACTTTTCCATCACGTTTTAATACTTCAAATGCACGTAAAAATGCTTCTGTTTCTCTACGATTATGCCACCAAATATGACAAAAATAAAGATCAATGTAATCTGTTTGAAGACGTTGTAAACTTGTTTCAAATACGGCGATAATTTTTTCGGGAGTATCATATACAGGATCTCCATTCGGATCGTAGTGATGTCCGATTAAACCGCCTTTCGTTGATAGGATAATATCATTACGATGTCCTTTAATTGCGGTAGACACTAACTTTTCACTATGTCCTAAACCATATACATCTGCAGTATCAATAAAATTCACACCACACTCAATTGCTTTTTTTATAGCGGTTATAGATTGTTTATCGTTAACAGGTCCCCATTCATCACCACCGATTGCCCATGCCCCAAAACCTATTTCAGAGACAGTTATTCCAGTTTTACCTAATGTACGGTAATGCATATTTTTCCCCCTTGTAAGCATGTTATAACATCGATATGTAGGTAAGGTATTTTGTGTGTAAAAAAACTCTTCTACAATAGTAGAAAAAGAATAACAGAAACTACTATTTTATGGCAGCATACATAAAAAAATGCAATGTAAATATGGAAATGTCGTCGAATGCTATCTTTAATTGGTTAATTTGTAAGATATTTTTGTGAAGGAGCTTATTTTATAAGAATAGAATTATAGTTAGTAAGGGATTATGCCGAGGGTAGTGAAAATATATGTGTTAGGGGGATTTCATAATGAGGAAACTCAAGCGAATAAATGTTCCTAATATAGAAGAGCAACTATCACAGCCTAATGAGAAGCGAGCAATTAATAAGAAAAAACTAAGACGATTTATATTCATGTTTATATTTATTGCGGCGGCTACTTTGTACCTTCAATTTATTTTAACGAAACAACAAGAAATAATCGTAGAAAAAAAAGATACTATAACGAATCAAAAAAAACAATTGGTCTCTTTAAAGAAAGATCAGGATTTTTTAAAGACTAACATAGAAAATTTAACAGACGATGAGGAAGAAATTTTGAAGTTTGCGAGAAAAGAATATCAATTTTCTAAGTCAAATGAAACTATATTTGTGTTGCCGAAGTAGTGTAATAGAACAGTTAGCGATTGCTAGCTGTTTTTTTATGTCTGAATGGCATGGTACAAGTAACAATCACATATTGTAAACATGAAGAGTTTAAGCTGTTTTTATAATTATGGAATATACACCGGAATAAGTATTGTTAAAATTCTGTCAATTGTATTATAATACAAGGTAAGCGGATACATTTTTTAATCAACGTTGAGTTTATCACTCATACGACTATTAAGAAAACCGTTATCCCGTATTAGAAAGGAAGATAGCTGTGTACGCTTCAAATACAATTTATATCGTAGGGGATGCGAAAGCACCTCAAAATAATCCTATTACCGAAAAGTTCAAAAGTTATTTTGTAGCATTTGTACTTGTTAAGGAGACTGGGGAAATTGTAGATGCAGATTGCTCAGCGACAATTGCATTAACATCACAATTCGTTAAATATTTGTTTCTACATAAAAATATTAATGATCCACTATTGGTAACAGAAATAAAAAATAGATACTTCGGTTCGTCTCAAAAAGCACTACTTGTAGCATTAAAAGATGCACAGAAAAAATATAATCAAATCGCTGCTTTGTCTACCCATTCCTAGACAAAATCCAGCCATAAGAATCTTCTTATGGCTGGATTTTTTTATTTTACATTAACCTCCTATATGAAAAGCAAGCGAAAGAGGAGATTAATTGCCCGTAAAAAACTAATCTATTTTGTGGATTAAGGTTACACTTTGTCAGACAACGAAAGGATGAACAATATGAAAATTACCGATGTAAAAGTAAATCGTAGACGTGTAAATCTTCATACACCGTTTAAAACGGCGCTTCGTACCGTAACTGAAATAGAAAGTATAGATGTATATATTTATACAGATGCAGGAATTGTTGGGAAGGGTGCTGCAACCGCAACACCAGTTATTACGGGGGATTTCACTAACGGGATTGAAGAATCAATTTTAGGACCGATGCGTTCCTGTTTAATTGGTCAAGATATCATTCAATTTCAGCAGTTACTGCAGCACATTCAAATGAGTTGTATTGGAAATCCAAGTGCGAAAGCGGCGGTAGATATTGCTTTATATGATGTGTATTGTCAACACCAAAACGTTCCACTTTACGCATTATTAGGCGGGAAGAAAGAAATTCATACAGATATTACGGTGAGTGTAGATGAGCCTTTTATTATGGCGAAAGAGGCAAAGCAACATGTAGAAAAAGGATTTCAAACTTTAAAAATTAAAGTGGGAAAATCTGCTCATTTAGATTTAGAACGTATTGAAGCAATTCGAAATAGTGTACCAAAAAATACGACGTTACGATTAGATGCAAATCAAGGGTGGAATCCAAAAGAAGCGGTTACGATCATTAAAGAGATGGAAAATCGAAATTTAAACATCGAATTTATTGAACAACCTGTTCATGCGAAAGATTGGGATGGATTAAAGTATGTCAAAGATCATGTACAAACGCCCATTATGGCAGATGAAAGCATATTTTCAGCGAGTGATGCATTGAAAATTGTTCAAGGAGGATATGCAGACTTGCTCAATATTAAATTAATGAAATGTGGTGGCATACGTGAAGCGTGGCGTATTGCCGATATTGCCGAAACAGCTGGTGTAAAATGTATGGTCGGAAGTATGATGGAATCTTCACTTTCTGTTAGCGCTGTAGCCCATTTAGCTGCTGCACATCCTAATATTCATTACTTCGATCTGGATGCACCGCTTTGGTTAATGGAAGAACCGGAAGGAATGACGTATTCTGGATCAAAGGTAAACCTTCAATCGACAGTGAATAGTAAATCTTAGGAGAAGAGATTAGTAAACTATCTTTTAAGGGGGATATGTATGAAAAAAGTAGGAACTGCATTTTTAACAACTTTATTTATATTTTCATCGTTTACATCAGCAAATGCTGAAGAGAAGAAAGATAGTAAGGCATTTATCGATGTATCTGCCGCAACACTTTGGACCGCGCCTGATTCATTACGACCAATTGATGTACCAAGCGCTACAAATCCAGTTGATTTATGGAAGTGGACGAAATCAATGACGCTTGATGAGAAACTTTGGTTAACAAATGCAAATAAATTAGAAACGCAAGCGCTATTAGGTCAAGAAGTAACGGTTGTTGATAAAAAAGGGGACTGGGTGAAAGTGTTAGTCCATGGTCAACCAACACCACGAAATGAAGAAGGGTATCCAGGATGGATGCCTGAAAAACAATTAACATATAATCAGGAATTTGCAGATAAAACAAACGAACCTTTCGTTTTAGTAACGAAACCGACAGCTATTTTATATATAAATCCTTCTGAAAAACATAAATCGCTTGAAGTGAGCTATAATACGCGACTTCCTTTACTTAGTGAAGATACAATTTCATACCGCGTATTGTTACCAAACGGGCAGAAAGCTTGGCTACGAAAAAATGACGGAACTGTTTATCGCTCCCAAAATGATATTCCAACTCCGACGGCTGACGATTTAATAAACACAGGGAAAATGTTTTTAGGATTACCATATATATGGGCTGGTACAAGTGGTTTTGGATTTGATTGCTCTGGATTTACACATACGATTTATAAATCACACGGTATTACAATTCCGCGGGATTCTGGTCCGCAATCGAGGAATGGAGTTGCGGTTGATAAAGAACATTTACAAAAAGGAGATTTAATCTTCTTTGCACATGACCAAGGAAAAGGTAGTGTTCATCATGTAGGGATGTATATTGGTGATGGGAATATGCTTCACTCACCGAGGGCTGAAAGATCGGTAGAGATTATACCGCTAAACACACCAGGATATATAGAAGAATACGCTGGTGCTCGTCGTTACTTACCTTAAAAAATAGAGGGGGTTTTCAAATGAAAAAAGTTGTTCGTTACTCATTAGTTAGTACCCTATTAGTTTCTTCAATTTTAGTTGGCTGTGCAAAAGAAAAAACAACGACAAAGCCGAAAGATGAGAAGAAAGTATTACAGTTACTAGAAACGGGTGAAATTCCGTCGTTAAATTCAGGGAAAGTAACAGATGCAGTATCATTTAACGTTTTAAATAACGTAATGGAAGGATTATTCCGCTTATCGAAAAATGATGAAGTGATTGAGGCTGGAGCACAAAAATATGAAGTGAGTAAAGATGGAAAAACATATACATTTCACTTACGTGACGCGAAATGGTCTAACGGAGATCCAGTAACAGCACAAGATTACGTATACGCTTGGAAGCAGCTTATTAATCCGGATACTGCTTCTCAATATGCATACATTGCATACGATGTGAAAAATGCGGAGAAAATAAATAAGAAACAACTAGGGTTAGAGGAATTAGGAGTGAAAGCGACGGATGATAAAACGTTCGTTGTAGAGTTAGAACATCCTGTACCGTATTTTACGAAACTACTTATTTTACCATCATTCTATCCAATTAACGAAAAATATGCGAAAGAACAAGGTGATAAATACGGATTAGAAGCAAATAAAGCAGTGTATAACGGGCCATTTACATTATCTGATTGGAAGCATGAAGCGAGCTTTACAATGAAGAAAAACGATAAGTATTGGGATAAAAAAGAAGTGAAGTTAGATGAAGTAAACTATCAAATTGTTAAAGAAATTTCAACTGCGGTAAATTTATATGAAACAGATAAAGTTGAGAGGGCTGTCATTTCAACTGAATTCGTAGATAAATATAAAAATAATAAAGAGCTAAAACAATATACAGATCCGGTTATGTACTTCTTCCGATTCAATGAAAATGTACCGATTCTTAAAAATAAAAATGCAAGACTTGCGCTAAGTACAGTGTTTGATAAGAAAGGACTTGCGACTTCATTTTTAAATGATGGTTCGGTTGCTGCTAACTATTACGTACCAAAAGGATTTTTAAAAGGTCCAGACAAAAAAGATTTTAGAAGTACAGCAGGTGAGTTTAATAAAACTGATGTAAAACAGGCGAAAGAATATTGGGAAAAGGCGAAGCAAGAGACAGGTACAAATGAAGTAACGCTTGAGTTATTAAACTATGACTTAGAAAACTTCAAAAAAGTAGGAGAATACATTAAAGAAGAGCTAGAGAAAAACTTACCAGGCTTAAAAGTAAATGTAAAATTACAACCACATACGCAAAAACTGGCGTTAGAGAAGAAGAAAGAATATGAAATGTCATTATCACGCTGGTTACCGGATTATCCAGATCCAATGACTTACTTAGAAGTATTCCTTTCTGGAAGCAGTGTGAACAATACAGAATATGCAAACCCAGAATATGATGCGTTAATTAAGAAGATTAAAACAGAATTAGGTAATGATGAAAAAGCTCGTTGGAAAGCAATGCAAGATGCTGAGAAAATGTTACTGGATGATGCAGTAATTGCACCGGTATTCCAGCGCGGGTTATCATACTTACAAAAGCCATATGTGAAAGATTTATATGTACATCAATTCGGTCCAGCTACAAGTTTAAAATGGGCAGATGTACAAAAATAAAATTATGGAGAAACAGACTTCACATGTGTGATAGTCTGTTTTTTTAGTTAAAGTCGGGTAAATAGTACATGGTATAATGTACTAGTCTGTATAAAATTTTGGAGGGGAATAAAGGTTTATGTTTGTAGAAAAGAAAGTAATACATACCAAAAGGTTATTCATGAGAAAGCCCATTATAGAAGATGTTGATCAATTTTATAGCATATTAAAGGAAGAAGTTGTTGGCAAATGGCTTGCTAAATCAAGAGGAATGTCAAAAGAAGAAACAAATGATTATATCAGGAAACTTATATTACATTGGGAACAGCATAATTTTGGTGTATGGTTGTTATTCAATAGTGAAACAGGGAAGCTTTTAGGACATTGTGGTTTAAGAAAAGTAGATGAAACAGGCGAAATAGAAATTATGTATTTACTTGATCCGGAGTATTGGGGAAATGGATATGCGTCAGAAGCAGCAGAGGCTTCTATTCAATATGCAAAAGAGACGATGAATGTAAAAAGAATAATTGCTAGAGTAAAAGTAGTAAATGAAAATTCGAAAAAACTTTTACGAAAATTAGGTTTTACATATACTCATGATGTTGATCATAGTGGGCGCTTATTATCATACTTTGAACTCCATACATCATTGGATGAATTATAGACATTTTCTATGTATTTTAACTGATTAAAAATAAAATTATTACTAAAATTCTAGTGTGAAATTTATGTAGAATCTTGTATAATTAACGTGTTTCTATGGAAACATTTTCTTGTGCTATTTATATAGGACTTAATAGGACAAGGGAGGAAATACATACATGTATATAATAGATAAATAGAATGGAACATGTATAGAGAAAAAGGAGAAAAAGATGACGTGTCAAAAACAAGGGTTACAATTTAATAGCGAGAGAAAGAGGAATAACAGATGAAGATGAAGCATGCGTTTGGTCCCATAATTTTAGCGTGTGTGCTTTTTTTCATTATCATACTAATCCCATCGAAAAATTTAGTATCACTTATTAGTGATAAGAAGGTAGAAGATGCGGCAACTTCCTTACAAAAAGAAAAATTACAAAGTGTTTTCTTACAGCAAAAAATGTTAGAGAATTCGCAGTATTTACCGATGTACGGTTCATCTGAATTTTTACGAATGGATGCATATCATCCATCTAATTACTTCAAAGTGAATCCCGCAGGTTTTACGCCATATTTAATCGGGATTGGCGGTACACAAAGTTTAGCTCATATATTAAATATGACATCTACAATGGATGAATTAGAAGGTAAAAAGGTAGTCTTTGTTCTATCACCACAGTGGTTTACCAAAACTGGTGTATCACAAGGGGATTTTACTAATAATTTCTCCAAACAACAAGCATATCATTTTATTTTTAATGATGAAATAAATGTTGAAATGAAGAAGAAAATTGCGAAACGACTATTAGATTATAAAGTTGTTCGAGAAGATGATATATTAAAAAATTCATTACAGGGTATTGTATATAACGATACAAAACATAACATAAAAGCAGGTTTAGTCAAACCACTTGCTTATATGCATCGAAATATCTTAGATCATAGAGATTTATTTAACTCTATATTTAAGATTGAGCCGATGAAAGAAAAAACAAATATGGGATTACGTTCAATTTCTTGGGTAGATGCACGTAAACATGCGGAGGAAGAAGGGAAAGCGGAATCTACTACAAACGCATTCGGAATTGAAAATCCGTATTATTATAAGAATAATCTGAAGAAAAAACTAAAAGGTCTAAAAAACTTTAGAGCAAATGAATCGTATGAAGAATCACCAGAATATGATGACTTACAAATTGTTTTAGATATTTTTAAAGAGAAAAATGTTAAGCCACTCTTTATTTCTGTACCTGTAAATGGACCGTGGTATGATTACGCTGGTTTCCCTAAAGAACGCCGTGAAGTGTATTATAAAAAAGTTCGGGAACAAGTTGAGAAAGCAGGATACCCAGTAGTTGATTTTTCTGGCCATGAATATGATAAGTATTTCTTAAAAGATACAATTCATTTAGGTTGGAAAGGCTGGATTTACTTTGATGAAGCAGTGCAAAACTTTTATACTGAGAAATAAGTGTGGAGAAAAAGGAACGGCTATAAGCTGTTCCTTTTTTTTAGTATAGAGGATTTTGATTTGGACAATTCGGAAAGGCATGTATATCTTGAATTTGTCTAAAATCATAATGTTTCATTGCGAACTGTGCTTGATAAAGGTATTCATACACATATAATTGACCATCATGTGCTGAACATAATACACCAGAGGTTCCTTGCCCATTGATGAAGGAAATACCGATAGGGCGTCCGATTAAGTATTGTATTTTTTGTTGTCAATGCATAGGGGAACCACTCCTTTTTGAAATAATATACGAAATGAATGAGTGAATTGTTGCTTATCCATGTAATTATGGAGGCTTTTTATACAATTTCTAGAAGACATAAATATGAATGAATTATAAGTGGGAGAAAGGAAGGAATAATGGAGAAAGAAAATATTTTGGAAGAAAAGTTAAATTTAATAGAATGGTGTCAAACGTTGAAGGGATTAGCTGATGATATATGGTTTCAATCTTTTAAAAAAGATTCGTGGGCAATTGCGGATGTGATTTCACATTTTATCGTTTGGGATGTGTTATTAATAAAGCATAGAATTCCATACTTTAAATGTGGACAATCTGTACCAAATGTTCCAATAGATGTTGAGGAAATGAATAAGGGAGCAATTAAATATGCGAGATCTGGTATTTCAAAAGAAGAACTATTAAATCAATTTAGTGTTACTCGTAAACAATTAGTGGATGAAATTGAGCGAATTCCCACCCAATATTTTTATAATGACTACCAATTGGGCACTAAAAAAGTGAGATTAAATAATTACTTTTCATCACTCATTCAGCATGATTTAAATCATAAAGAAGAAATAATGCAATTTCTAATACATAATCAAACCTATAATAAAAACCGCTAACATCCGTAATGAATGAATAGCGGTTTTTTTATTTATATTTTTACGCAAGATTTTTACGCTTTTTTGTCCATTTTTTTATAACGAAGTATAAAAGAATAAGTAAGACGCCACCAATTGCGAATGATTTCACATACGGTCCAGCAATATCATTAATGTTCTCCCAATTTTCACCTAGTTTTTCGCCTAAGTAAATGAAAATGATAGACCAAGGGATGATTGCGATTGCTGTTAACGTAGTGAAACGTAGGAATGACATTTTTGTAATACCAGCAGGAATTGAAATCGCATGACGTACTACTGGAATAAAGCGTGCTGTAAAAATTACGCCAGTTCCGTAACGATTAAACCAATCCTCAGCAGCGTCTATTTGTTTTTTGTGAATAAAAATATATTTTCCGTAACGTTCTAAAATAGGGCGTCCACCGTATCGTCCAATCCAATAAATAAAGATTTGAGCAATAACACCGCCAATTGTACCAAATACAACTGCGCCTAAAAATGAGATACTACCATTAAATACTAAGTATCCCGCATAAGCAAGGACAATCTCACTTGGAATAATCTCAATCATAAGTCCAAGCATAATGCCCCAATAACCTAATCCTTCAAAAAATGTTAATACTGAATGAATAAAACTACTAACCATTGATGCACCTTCTAATTTATGAATTTTTGAATAGATGCGCCTTTATTTAATAACATAAAAGGTTCACTATGTGTATATTATACCTTATTTATATAGGGGATTGCTATTTCAATTCTTTTATGTCTCTCATAAGTATTATAGTAAAGCATATAAGCCCAGTTTTCATGAAGAAATAATGAAAAGATTATTAAAAATTTCTCATATTTCAATGATAATAGACTGAAAATTAAGTATAATAGTGAAGGTCTTTAATTTACAAAAATAGGAGGGGAACGTATGTATATTACAGATCCGATTTATGGACCAATATTTATTCAGGATAGATATATCCTTCAATTGATAGATACAAAAATATTTCAAAGATTGGCCTATATTAAACAACAAGGACATACTTATTTTTTACATGAGAACGCAATACATACGAGGGAAGAACATTCGATAGGTGTATATGTACTAGTAAATAAAGTGATAGAACATCTTACTGAGATTGGTGACATACATTTGTCGGAATATGAACGAAAGCTAGTATCTACTGTAGCCCTTCTACACGATGTTGGACATGGTCCATATTCACATTGTTTTCAGCAAATATCGGGTGAAGATCATGGTGATTGGACGGTACGAATCATTCAAGAGGACGAAGAAATACGCACGATTTTAAATCAGACCCCTGGATTATTAGATGATGTAACGAAAGCTTTAACAGAAGATGGAGTTTTTCCAATTATAGATGAACTATTATTTAATTCATTAGGAATGGATCAATTAGATTTTTGGAATAGAGATTTATATTATTCTACGCTTGAATTAGAGGGCTTACGAATTGAAGAACTGATTGCTAGTATGCGTTTTATTAACGGTAAACTTGTAATTGAAGAATCGGGAATCCCTTTGATCGAACAACTAATGAAAATGAAAGAGGGACTTTATAATAATGGCTTTGGTCATCCGTTTGTAATAGGAAAAGATTTATTGTTGCAATCCATTTTTCAAAAGATAACTGAGAAAAATCTTAAGTTCTATACTACTGAATTACAAAATTTCTTTCATAAAGAAGAGGATTTATTAGTAGAGGACTTTCTCCCATTACAAGATGAAATGATTTTACATGAAATTCAGTGCTTTGCAAAATCAGAGGACAAACAATTAGTGGCGTTAATTCAGCTTTATTTTTCAGGTGCTAAAAGTTTATCATTTGAAAAAGGACTGGAGGGTGATTTTAAAAAGGAAAATACCAAATTAGCGGTAATAACTGAGAAAAAGGCATACAGTTCATATGTAGGTGGTATTTACGTTTTTAGTGAGGGGCAGTTAGATGATATTTTAGAAAAATCCCCTTTTATTCGAGAGATAGTAAGGTTACCTAAAAAAGAATATGCATATTCCATTTGAGTTGATTTAGAAGCTTCAAAATACTTTGTGGGGAATAAACAATATAAATATTCTCTTTTCACGTAGACAGGTACTTCACTTTCAAATAACGAATTATAATGTTAATGAAATTTTTATAGAAAATTAGCGTGATGAGGGTGAAAATATGAAAGAAGCATTATTAGAAAAGGCCTCATATCTACATAGAGCAGAATTAGAACAATTACATATAGCTATATTAGTTTCCGAGAAAGCTCATGAAGGACAATTTCGTGTTTCGGGTGAGCCGTATATTACTCATCCATTTGCAGTTACAGAAATTTTGCTAGAGTGTAAGGCTGATATTATAACTTTAGTTGCAGCATTACTACATGATGTGGCGGAGGATACAGATTATACAATTGAGTATATACGTGATATATTCGGTAAAAAAGTGGCTGATATTGTAGAAGGATTAACTAAAATTGATAAAAAACAAATCCCTAATAAAGAAGAGTATGAAGCAATAAATTTAAAGAAATTATTGTTAGCTACACAAGGAGATATAAGAGTAGCTATTATAAAAGTAATAGATCGTCTACATAACATGAGGACTTTACAGGTAAAAGCTGTAAAAAAACAAGTTCCTTATGCAAATGAAACACTCAAAATTTTCGCTCCGATTTGTAAAAGGCTGGGGCTATTTCATATTCAACACGAGTTAGAAGATTTAGGTTTTTATTATCTTAATCATTCTAAATATAAGGGCATGAAAATACTTTTACAAAATTATGTTAAGTTATTAGAGGGTTTGTCTCAAAATATAATGCAAGATATAAATAATTTTCTAAATCCACCTTTAATATTTGAAGTTAACTATGAAGTAAGTCCTATTTATACAGCTTATTCTCGTCTCCAAGATATTCAAGACATTACGGTGGTGTCAAAAATAATTATCACGGTCTCAAGTAATTTAGACTGTTATAAAATATTAGGAATTATACATCAACTGTACAAACCATTTCCTCATCAATTTGAAGATAACATAGCAATTGAAAGTGATGTATTAAACAAATACTTAAAGACCAAAGTGGTAATCAATAACCATGAAATAATGATATGTATTGAAACAAAAATAAATCAGGAGATACGAGATAAAGGGGTATTTCATATTCTTACAAAAAGTATAACTGATACGGAGATGCAAAATATAATTCATAAATTGATGAATCATTTTATTAAGACAAATGATCTAGTAACTCAAGATGCGATTGAATTTTATGATTTAGTATCATATGAACTATTCCAAGATAACATTGTTGTATTTACTCCTAAGTTAGATTCCGTGAACTTACCGCAAGGTGCTACTGTAATTGATTTTGCTTTTGCATTAAACCCTGAGATCGCTAAGTATATGTCAGGTGCTAAAGTTAATGGTATAAATAAATCGATAATAACGAATGTTTCACATCTAGATATAGTTGAACTTTTGGTAACTGAAAATATTAGTAATGTGAGACAGGGTTGGTTAAGTTTTGCTAATAGCTCAAAAGCTCAAATCGAAATTTATAAAGAGTTACAAAGATGAGGGAATTAAATTTATCGAGAAAACTTGTTCGAAATATAATAGAATGAAATGATCATTTTTGAATTAATAATAGGCGATTATGGTTTTTTATAATTAATACCTAGAGAAACAAGCATCAACCTGTTCTAAGTATGTAACAGATTGATGCTTGTTTTCGTTATAAAAAAATAGAAGCATTTCTGCTCCTATTTTTTACGGTTTCACTTCTAAATTTTGTAAAAATAAAGTTGCTGTTACGTAACGTTTTGCTAACATTTGTACATAAGCGGTATGCACAGATAATGTGGCAATAATAATCGCATTACGAATTGCTTCGCGTTGTTCGTTGTTAACCTGATCGAACTTGCTTGCAATTTTATCAGCTCTTTCTTTCACGATATTTTCAATTGTATGGATTGTATCTGTTGCATTTAGTTGTAAGCAATTCCCTTGATTGAGTTCTTCAAATAGAGAAGAGTATGCTCCATATAAATGAACAGGATTGATTAAGTCATCACTTCGATCGGCTGGGTCATTTACGATAAGGCGTAATAGCTTACGAATGGATTCAAAATCAAGTGCTGTTTTTAAATCTTCAACAATGAATAGTAAGGCTGCTTGTTCAATTGAATATTTTTTTCCTTTTTGAGGAGAGCCAATCATTTCTTTAATATCTCGTTTCACCCAGTTTTGCATGGCCGTTACTGAGAAACTTGTATTTTCAATCTGATTTCCAAGCGCAACTATTTCATTTAATGAAAAACCGACGTCTGTATCATCAATTTTAATCAGTTTTTCAAAAATAGGTGAAAGTGCGGTAGTAATAAAAGCAGTTACGCTTTGTCCGCTTTCAATATCTTTTTTATGTGACTTTGCCCACGCTTCTTGTAAAATACCGAGAGGCTTTTTCGTATTCCATCCTCTTAAAGATAGAAGAAGGGTAGCCATTTCGTTTCGTGTGAGATGAAATGTTTCCATCTTTTCACCTCCAAAAATAATAAAAAGTTCTTATGAACCTATAATATGTTTTGTTTCATTTAAAGTCAATTCTGTTTTGCTTAATTTTTCCTTTGTCACCAAACTGTCGTAAGTAAATAATGCTTGCATATTTCGACAAAAGTTCATATAATGAGTTCATAAGAACCTTTAAAATGTTTTTAAAAACAAATCTATCATTCTGAATTTACTAGAAAGGTAGATTTCACATATATCTATATAAAAGGAGAATGGATATAATATGTTGAAAAAACTTGTAGCAGTCATGACAGCATTCATGGTTATCTTTGGAGCTAGTAGCTTCATGTTTGTAGATCACGCAGCAGCGAAGGGTTACAAATCTGGTAAAAAATCATACACACCAAGTTCTGGTCAAAAGTCAAAAGTTGATTTGAACAAAAAAGATAATAACGTAAACTCACAAAAAACAACAACAGATTCAAAAACAAAGGCAACAAACACAGCACCAAAGAGTAATAAAGGAAGCTTTATGAAAGGTTTATTACTAGGTGGTCTTGGTGGTTTACTAATGGGTAGCCTATTTGCAAATATGGGAGCTCTTGGTTCTGTATTAGCGTTTATGGTAAATATGTTAGTAATGGCTGGTATCGTAATGTTAGCAGTTCGTGCATTTAAATACTTCAAAGATCAACGTAAGAAAAAGGAAGATGAAGTAGCATGGAAACAATAAAAATTTCTGAACAAGAACTTATCAATGCGCTTTGTGTATATATCGCTGAAAAAAGACAAGTTGGTCCAGAAGAAGTTTTAGTTGAGCTAATGTATGATGATGAATATGGTTTCTCTGCAGAAGTAGAGGTAAATGGCCGTCAACAAATATTAATTCAAGCAAACTTAATTGAAGCACTACGCTTGTTACTTGACAGAGAATATAATGTCAATTCATTCGCAGCAAGACTACAACTTGAATTAGATGATGAAGAAGGCATTTACGCATTAGCGAAATTTAATAACTCAGATGAGTAGCGAAAAGAGCTGTTGAGAGTAATCTCAGCAGCTCTTTTTAGTATGTGCATATGCTAGGGAATAATCACGCCAAATTTCATTCATTTTCCGTCTACCGACATCAATCATCGGGTTAAATTGAATGGCAGCTTGTTGTCGTACGGTATGTACATGTTGGATCGCCTGTTGCAAGTGTTGTTCAACCGACTGGGATTTTGTATTTGCTTGTTTTACGATTGAATATCCAGCAACAGTTCCTTGTGCCATCGCGATTTTTCCGCTTTCAATGCCAGTTATATTGCCGGCTACAAATAAACCGGGAAGAGGGGTTTCCATTGTTTCGGAATGGAGAGGAACATGGCCGCCTAATTCCGGAATGTAACGGAAAGGACAGCCAGCTACAGCAGCAAGCTCAGCAAGAGGGTATAAGCCACCGGCAATACAAACGAAGTCTGCCTCATATATTTGTTCCGATCCAGTTATGATGTTTCCTTTCGTATCAATAGTAGCAACCCGTACACCTTCAACTTGATCTGTACCGATAATTTCAAGAGCTGCTTTTCGAAGGTGAAGTGGTGTGCCATTTATTTTCATACCGTTATTTGGATAGAAGTTTAATCCAGCTTGTTTCACCCAATTATATTTCATCAATCGACTACCTATACGTAATAAAGGTGATGGAGCAAGGTGTGCAGCATGTAAGAGAGAGTTTAAAACTTCTTCTGGTTCACTAGCCTTTTGACTTAATTCACTTTTTTCAGGAAGTACGATATGTTCCACTTTAATGCCCGCTAATTGTAATTCATTTAAGATAGCGAATGACAAAATGTTAGCACCAATAATTACTCCTTTTCTCCCAACTTGAACGCGATGAACATTTGTCATAACTTGAGCTGCTCCGATTGACATCACCCCAGGAAGTGTCCAACCAGGAAGGGGAATGGAGTACTCAGCAGCGCCAGTAGCAAGTAAAACGAACGGTGCTTCTAACGTACCGATATTCGTATGTACGAACCAAGAACTTTCATCTTTATCTAAATTATAGACAGAAATGCCACATCGAATATTAACTGAAAGTGATTTTGCTTCTTCGTGAAGTCGTTTTGATTCTTCTATTCCGTTCCACCATTCTCCAGTAGGTTCTTGATGTAATTGTCCGAGCAACCTTCCGCCAGGCTTCATAAATTCATCAATAACAAGTACATTTAGTCCAAAACGAGCACAAGAGATGGAGGCTGATAAACCTGCTGGTCCAGCTCCGATAATAATGACATCGTTCATCGCTTTTTCACCATCTCTCTCACGATATTTGGATGCTGTTTACCACTATCAACTACCATATCTTTTTCTAGAACAGTTAAGCATGCTCGTACGTTCGTTTGATTGTTTACTGTCACGCGGCATTCAGAACAATGCCCGATATTACAGTAAATACCTCGCGGCGTTCCACTATCTTCATGTACTCTTAATGTTCGTATTCCGTTTGCAAGTAAAGCCGCCGCAATGGTTTCATGTTCATAGGCTTCATATTGTTGCCCGTTAAATTGGAAAGTGATGCGCTTACTACTATTTAAACTTCCTAAAATAGGGTGATGTGTAATTCTATTCATTGATTTTCACCTACCGCTCCAAAGGTAACTGCGCGAACTGGTGGTTGATATTTTAATGGCATTTCATTAGTGTTTACGTCGGGATTTGCACTTTCAATCATTCGATCTATCATCATTCTACATGTGCGGCCACCACAAAATCCCATGCCAGCACGTGTTCTTAGTTTTAATTCTCTTGCCGAGCATTTATATTCAGCAATTGTCGATTGAAGTTGTCCGTATGTAACTTCTTCACATCGACAAACAATTAAGTGATCTTTATTCGTCATATGTATTCCTCCTCTAGTTCGGTTTGCACAAATTATTATGCAAAAACTATGCCATAGTAGAGAAGGAATGTTTATTGTAACCCGAGTTTTTTTAGGCGGTTATATAAAGTGGCCCTCGTAACACCAAGCTGTTTCGCGCATTCTAATTTATTCCCATTTAAAATGCGTAAAGCCCTCTCGATGACTTTTTTCTCATGTTCATCCATCTCTTCTTGCAAAGAGAGGATTGTATTATTATTGCTGAGTAATAGGGAATGTGCCGTATGGTTGTCTAACGTTTCATTTGTATGAAATGGTAAATATTCTTGTTTTATAATACCGTCAGTCGCAAATACGACAAGTCTCTCAACAACGTTACGGAGTTCGCGAATATTACCTGGCCAATTGTAATGAAGTAGTTCATGCATAATGCTTGAAGGTAAGTCACGAATTGGTCTGTTATAGTTGATTGAAAAATCATTTAAGAAAGAGTATGTTAATTCGATAATATCTTCTCGTCTTTCGCGAAGCGGTGGAATATGCAAACTAACTACATTTAAACGATAGTATAAATCTTCTCGGAACGTGCCTTTTCTCATTTCTTCTTGTAAATCACGATTTGTAGCAGCGATAATGCGGAAATCAATATGAATCTCTTTTTCTCCACCAACACGGTAATACTTTCGTTCTTGTAGTACACGCAAAAGTTTTACCTGCATATCAAGCGGCATTTCTCCTATTTCATCAAGGAATAATGTACCGCCTTGCGCGAGCTCTATTTTACCTTTTTTTCCTTTACTATTTGCACCAGAAAAAGCCCCACGCTCATACCCGAATAATTCGCTTTCAAATAACGCCTCGGGAATTGCACCGCAGTTAATTGAAATGAAAGGTGCCTTAGTAGCTTCACTTGCTTCATGAATTGCTTTTGCAAATACTTCTTTTCCAACACCACTTTCGCCGAGTATTAAAACAGTTGATTTCACCGAACAAACCTTTCTAGCTAATTGTATTGTTCTTTGAATAACAGGGCTCTTTCCATTCATCGCAAGGAAAGGATCTGATTCATCTTTGTACTTTGCGACCTCTTGTTCTAAACGGTGCATTTCATGTGACATATTGAATAGTTTTTCGTTTAAAGCGACTTGATTTGTTACATCAGTTTCTGAAACGACAGCTCCGATAATTTCATCGTTACAATACACTGGATTTGAATTAATTAATACGAACAAATCTGGACGAGGCTGATGGAACTGAGCGATTATGCTTTTTCCGTCATGTAATGATTGCAAGATTTCCAAATCTTTATAGTCAAAAAAACGAGTGATAGGTTGTCCAATAATTTCAGTATGGTTGACCGAAAAAATCTTTTCGGCGCCATCTGTCCAAGTGCGAACACATTCTTTATCATCGATAACTGTAACAGAAGAATCCGTTGTTTGTATTACGGTGTTATAAAAAGATTGTAGTTCATTGTAAGTCTTAACAAGAAACGGAATGATTTGCTGAGCTGTTATACAGCATATAGGCACTTTATTTTCATTCATTATGATGACAACTATTTCATTGGAAAACATGTCAATTAAAGTGGTGAATGAGTCATCTTCATATATAACAGCGCAGTTATATTCTTCAGTAGTAGAAGGGCGGTAATAAAATTTTTCTCCAACTTGCTCAATAGGTTGCATGCTGTATGTATGATCAATGGATAAATTTTTTAGAAATTCTTTTATTGTGGGAAATGAGAATGCCATATTGTCCTCCTGTTATGTATAAAAATTTTGACAGTGATAAAAAAATAATACACCTATTTACGATAAATTTAAAATATTTTTACAAATAAAAATATTTTTTATAAAAAGTGTATATATGTAGAGTTGGCACGTCAATTGCATAAAAGAAAGTGAGGGAGTAAAAAGAAAGGAGGGGTGCTAAGTGAGGCACTGTGACGTTTTAATAATAGGCGGTGGTATTATTGGCTGTTCTATCGCTTATTACACATCAAAATACGGTAGAGACGTAACAATCATTGAAAAAGGAGAATTTGTCAGTGGGACGTCTTCACGGTGTGACGGGAATATTTTGGCTATTGATAAAGACCCAGGGTTTGATAGTCAAATGTCGTTAGTAAGTCAAAAATTAGTAACAGAATTAAGTGAAGAGTTAGAGCATTCATTTGAATATAGAGCACCAGGAAGTATTCTCGTATGTGAGTCGGACGAAGAAATGGAAGCAGCGCAGCAATGGGTGAATCGTCAAAAGGAAGCTGGATTACCGTTTCGAATGCTTGATAGACACGATATAAGAGAAGAATCGCCATTTTTTGCAGATGATTTATTAGGCGGGTTAGAATGCGCAACGGATTCAACTGTAAATCCATATCTTCTTGCTTTCTCACTTCTTGCAGAATCGAAGAAATTTGGTACGAAAGCTTTTAATCATACGGAAGTAAAAGAAATGAAAAGAGATATAGACGGATCCTTTATTGTAGAAACGACAAATGAGACGTTTACTGCGAAGCAAGTGGTGAACGCAGCCGGTGTATGGGCTCCAAAAATCGGACAAATGTTGGATATAAATGTCCCAATTGAACCGAGAAAAGGGCATATTATTGTAGCTTCAAGGCAACAACACGTTGGCTGTCGTAAAGTAATGGAATTTGGTTATTTAATTTCTAAATTTGGCGGAAAACGAAAAGTGGATGCTTTAACTGAAAAATATGGGGTAGCTCTTGTATTTGAGCCGACAGAAAGTCAAAATTTTTTAATTGGTAGTAGTAGAGAGTTTGTAGGGATGCATACGAGGATAAATAACGAGGTTATTAAATGTATTGCGAATAGAGCAATTCGCTTTTATCCGAAAATGGCGGATATGATGGTGATTCGTTCATATGCTGGATTACGCCCGTGGACAGAAGACCATTTACCGATCATTTCACGTGTGGAACATATCCCGAATTACTTTATAGCGGCAGGGCATGAAGGAGATGGCATTAGCCTTGCAGCTGTTACTGGGAAAGTGATTGAAGAATTATTAAATGAAAAAGAAACAATTATTCCTATTGAACCACTTCGTTTGAGTCGTTTTACAGAAAGGGTGTTAAACGGATGAGGTCACAAAGAGTCTTTACGACGATTGATACACATACGGGCGGGAATCCAACGAGAACATTGATTAGTGGACTTCCTAAGTTAATTGGAGAGACGATGGCAGAGAAGATGTTACATATGAAAAAGGAGTATGACTGGATTCGTAAATTGTTAATGAATGAACCACGTGGTCATGATGTAATGTCAGGAGCACTATTAACAGATCCATGTCATCCTGAAGCAAATATTGGTGTTATTTACATAGAAACAGGTGGGTATTTACCGATGTGTGGTCACGATACAATTGGTGTATGTACAGCTTTAATTGAATCAGGTTTAATTCCGGTAGTTGAACCGATTACTTCGTTAAAGTTAGACACGCCAGCCGGCTTAGTTGAAGTGGATATCTTTGTTCAAGATGGAAAAGCGAAAGAAGTCTCTTTCTGTAACATACCAGCTTTTTTACTGAAACATATTACTGTACAAGTCGAAGGGATTGGAACTGTAGAAGCAGATATTGCGTATGGAGGGAATTTTTATGCCATTATCGATGCGAAGTCAGTAGGTTTAGAGTTAGTACCGGAAAATGCATCTACAATTATCGATAAGGCAATTCATATTAGAAATATCATTAATGAGGAATTTGAAATCATTCATCCGCAGTATTCGTTTATTAGAGGGTTAACCCATATTGAATTTTATACAGATCCTACTCATGAAAGTGCTCATGTGAAAAATACAGTTGTCGTTCCGCCAGGAGGAATTGATCGTTCTCCATGTGGTACAGGAACATCAGCAAAGTTAGCTGTATTATACGCAAATCAAAAAATTGAAGTGGATGAAGAGTTTATTCATGAGAGTATCGTTGGCTCTTTATTTAAAGGGTGCGTCATAAATACAACATCTGTAGAAAATATTGAAGCTGTCGTAACGAAAATTACAGGTTCAGCTTGGCTTATGGGGATGCATAGATTTTTTTATAATGAAAAGGACCCACTTAAAGAAGGCTTTTTGCTAATTCCGCCGATGGAACATGAAACGGAGGATGTAAAATGAACATTCAAAAAATGTATACAGCAGTAGACGTACATGTAAATGGTGAAGCATTTCGTGTAATGAAAGATGTACCATGCAAATACTACTACAGTTTAGAGCAATTAAACGAACAATTTTCAGGTGAATTAGCAGAAGAAATGAAGCTTTTATTAAATGAACCACGTGGTTTTATCGGATTAAATGGATGTATTGTCGTTCCTTCTATTCATATGGAAGTCGATGCAGCTGTATTATTTTTTAATCATGAAGGATCCATTCCGCTTCATTATGGGGGGATTGTCGCAGTCATAACGATGTTACTAGAAAGCGGGTATTTAAAAAAGAGAGAGACGAACCAATACAAAATCGAAACGCTATCTGGTATATTTTCAATCCATGCGTATGTAGAGAATGATGAAGTTGTATCTGTTTCGTTTGAAAGTAAACTATGTTATATGATTGAGAAAAATTTACAAGTTGGTAATATAAGTTACTCTCTCATTCAGGCAGATAAAGTATATGCAGTTGTAGAAAAGGATGCATATTCACCAGAAATCAGTATTGAAAATATCTCTAAATTAAAAAAATGGAGTGAAGTTACACTTCAAGCTATACAAAAACAGTCATTAATAAAAAGACTTATTTTAGTAGAATCTATGCAAACAGAAAAGAACCAAATAAAGTCGATTACATTTCATGAAGATAACTTTATCGTACGTTCGCCTGGTTTTGTTTCTACTATTGTATCTTATGTTCATACATTATTTAAAAATGATTATATAGCGGATAAACCTTTTAAAAATGAAAGTATATTTAATAGCTTTATAACAGTGGAACAAGTGAAGAAAGAAGAACAAGGATACATTTTTCGCTTTGAAAGTAGAGGGTTTATTACAGGAATGCAGACGTTTCTATTAGACCCTACAGATCCGTTTCCGACAGGATTTTTATTAAAATAAAATAGTAAAGGGAGAGATAAATATGAAAAAAATTAAAGGGGCATTTCCAGTATTGATTACACCGATGGATGAGTTTCAAGAAATTAATTGGAACGGTGTAAAACAAAACGTTAACTATTTTATCGATCAAAAGGTAGCTGGCATTATTATTAATGGAAGTACAGGGGAGTTTGTTAGTTTATCAAAAGAAGAACGATTTAAAATGGTAGAAACAGTATTAAAAGAAGTTGATGGCCGTATTCCAGTTATTGTAGGAACTGCAGCAGAAACGACGAAAGAAACGATTGAATATACGAAACATGCAGAAGCACACGGAGCGAATTGCGCATTAATTATTAACTCGTACTATTGTAAGCCGAAAGAAGAGGAAATTTATTTTCATTTTAAAGAAATCTCAAACGCTGTAAATATACCAATTATGTTATACAATAATCCGTTTACATCTGGTGTTGATATGAGTACAGAGCTCATGCTACGTATTGGAAAAGAATGTGAAAATGTTACACATATTAAAGAATCTAGCGGAGATATTCGTAAAGCAAGAGATTTAGTACGACAAAGCGAAGGTGCTTTTCAAGTCTTCTGTGGATCTGAAGATTTAGTTATGGAGTCTTATTTAGTAGGTGCAACGGGATGGGTTTCAGTAGCAGGAAATATCGTACCGGGACTTGTTACGAAAATGTATGAGCATTTCCAGAATGGTGAATTAGAAAAAGCTTGGGAAATAAACGATGCTATTTTACCTCTTTGCGAGTTTCTTGAAGGATCAGGAAAATATGTACAAATCGTTAAACGCTCAATGGAATTATACGGGCAAGCTGGGGGACCTTCTCGTTATCCGAGACTCGGATTAACTGAAGAAGAAGATCAAAAACTTCAAACGATTATTTCAAAAATTGCAGCTCATGCAGCTGTTTAAATAAGGAGGAGAGCATATATGTTAACGAAAAACATTGAGCTGAGACCAAAAGTGAAAGCGTTTTTAAATGAAGAAATTAAAATGTTTATTAATGGTGAATTTGTACCTTCCATTAGCGGGAAGACATTTGAGACATACAATCCAGCAACAGAAGATGTTTTAGCTGTCGTATGCGAAGCGCGAGAAGAGGATATTGATGTAGCGGTAAAAGCTGCAAGATCTGCATTTGAATCAGGACCTTGGGTAGAAATGACTACCGCTGAAAGAGCGCACCTTATTTATAAATTAGCAGACTTAATTGAAGAGCATGGAGAAGAATTAGCGCAGTTAGAAGCTTTAGATAATGGAAAACCATATCAAGTAGCACTGGATGATGATATTGCAGCGACTGTAGAAAATTATCGTTATTATGCGGGATGGGCTACGAAAATTATTGGGCAAACGATTCCGATTTCAAAAGATTACTTAAATTACACACGCCATGAACCTGTTGGCGTTGTAGGTCAAATTATTCCTTGGAATTTTCCACTCGTTATGTCTTCTTGGAAAATGGGAGCTGCACTAGCAACAGGTTGTACAATCGTATTAAAACCAGCAGAGCAAACGCCTTTATCGTTATTATATACAGCGAAGCTCTTTAAAGAAGCAGGTTTTCCAAACGGTGTTGTAAACTTTGTTCCAGGTTTTGGCCCTGAAGCAGGAGCTGCAATCGTAAACCATCATGATATTGATAAAGTAGCCTTCACAGGTTCAACAGTTACAGGGAAATATATTATGCGTCAATCTGCAGAAACAATTAAACATGTAACGTTAGAACTTGGTGGTAAATCACCAAATATTATTTTAGAAGATGCTGATTTAGAAGAAGCGATTAACGGTGCATTCCAAGGCATTATGTATAATCACGGCCAAAATTGTAGTGCCGGTTCTCGCGTGTTCGTTCACCGAAAACATTACGAAACAGTCGTAAATGAACTAGTGGAAATGGCGAATAACGTGAAACTTGGAGCAGGTATGGAGAAGGAAACAGAAATGGGACCGCTCGTATCTAAAAAACAACAAGAGCGTGTGCTACATTACATTGAACAAGGAAAAGCTGAAGGCGCTACTGTTGCTGCTGGTGGTGAACGGGCATTTGAAAAAGGATATTTTGTACAGCCAACTGTATTCACAAATGTTACTGATGATATGACAATTGTGAAAGAAGAAATTTTTGGACCAGTTGTCGTTGTACTTCCATTTGATTCAACAGAAGAGGTCATCGAAAGAGCAAATCGCTCTTCATACGGACTCGCTGCGGGCGTATGGACACAAAATATTAAAACAGGACATCAAGTTGCCAATAAATTAAAGGCAGGAACAGTATGGATTAATGATTATAATTTAGAAAATGCAGCTGCACCATTTGGTGGGTTTAAACAATCTGGTATTGGTCGTGAGTTAGGTTCATATGCGCTTGATAATTACACAGAAGTGAAAAGTGTTTGGGTCAATATAAAGTAATAGAGAATCTAACTGTTAATAAATAGAGGGATGAAATAATGAGAGATACGGACAACTATAAGGTTTAATAATAGTTGTCCGTTTTCTTATATATAAAATAGTTTTCAAAAGAATATTAAGGGGGATTTGGATGGAGCAATTAGTAGAGTGGTTAGTAGGGCAAGTATGGAGTATTGGCTTAGTTGTTTTTGCATTAGGAGCAGGTGTGTATTTTACAATTGCAACTCGTTTTCTACAAATTCGTTATTTTAAAGAGATGATTAAATTATTATTTGAAGGGAAGAGCTCGGAGACGGGAATTTCATCCTTTCAAGCATTTTGTTTAGCCTTATCAGGTAGGGTTGGAATAGGTAATATCGCAGGAGTCGCGACAGCAATCGCTTTTGGCGGACCAGGAGCTGTGTTTTGGATGTGGGTAATGGCTCTTTTAGGAGCAGCGAGTGCATTTGTTGAATCAACATTATCTCAAGTGTATAAAAGTAAAGTTGGGAATGAATACCGAGGTGGTACACCATATTTCATTGAAAAAGGCCTGAAAATGAAATGGTTTGCAGTCATTGTAGCGGTTGTTGTAACACTTTCATATGGCGTTTTATTACCAGGTATTCAGTCTAGTAGTATCGCAGTTGGATTTGAAAACTCTAATGGCATTAGCAAATATATAACTGGAATATTATTAGTTATATTATTAGCATCAATCATTTTTGGTGGCGTAAAGAGAATTGCGGGCGTTTCGCAAATGCTTGTTCCATTTATGGCAATAGGTTATGTAATTGTTACATGTATCGTATTAATTGCGAATGTAACAGAAATTCCAAGTATGTTCGCTTTAATTTTCTCTAGTGCTTTTGGTGTAAATGAAATGTTTGGCGGAATCGTCGGTGCAGCAATTGCATGGGGAGTAAAGCGTGCTGTATTTTCAAATGTTGCTGGTGTTGGAGAAGCGACGTATAGCTCCGCTGCTGCTGAAGTATCCCATCCTGCAAAACAAGGGCTAGTTCAAGCATTTTCTGTATATATCGATACAATTGTTGTATGTACAGCGACAGCTCTTATGATTTTAATAACAGGTATGTATAATGTTATACCTGAAGGAAAAAGCGCCATTGTAAAGAATATAGGGAATGTTGATGCAGGTCCAATCTATACACAACAAGCAGTTGAAACTGTTATGACAGGGTTTGGTCCAATATTTATTTCATTCGCAATCTTCTTCTTCGCGTTTACAACTTTACTTGCTTACTACTATATCGCTGAAACGACACTTACTTATTTAGATCGTGAGCTTAAACATAGCTGGTTAAAACCAGTTTTAAAAATTGGATTTTTAATTATGGTATACATCGGTAGCGTAGAATCGGCGTCACTTTTATGGAATCTTGGAGATTTAGGAATTGGTAGTATGGCATGGTTAAATCTAATCGCGATTCTACTATTAAGTAAAATTGCATTAAAAGTGTTAAAAGATTATGAATCACAGAAAAAAGAAGGGAAAGATCCAGTGTTTGATCCTAAAAATGTGGGAATTGAAGGTTTAACATTTTGGGAAGAGAGGAGTAAAGAGATTGAAAGGAAAAACTATAAAGAACAATCAGTAGTGGATGATAGTCTGAAATTGTAGTTATAATAAACTGAATATTCATTCTATTTAATGAGGTATATTACCTTCTTTTCATCACATACTACAATAGGTACACATAATTTGAATGGGGGTAATAATAAGATGGAACACGAACAACATAGTTCAGTAAATGACGTTCTACATCATTATAAAGAAGGTATCGGTAGTTTTACAAACCAAATTCCTGAAATTGCAGAAACATATAATGCATTCACGCAAGCTTGTTTTCAAGAGGGCGCTTTAACAAAAAGGGAAAAACAACTTATCGCATTAGGAATTAGTCTAGCAACGCAAGATGAATATTGTACCGTTTATCATACAAAAGGTTGTCTTGATCAAGGGTGTTCAGATAAAGAAATTCTGGAAGCGTGTGGTGTATCAGCAGCATTTGCTGGTGGAGCTGCAATGAGTCAAGCGGTAACTTTAGTACAGGAATGTTTAACAGAACTGAAAAATCAAAAGCATTGAATAAAAAAACGTTTTAAACATAAAGTTTAAAACGTTTTTTATGTGAGATTAAATTTTTATTCACTTTAATATTCTATATCTTCATAAATCGAATTCTCTACATCAGGAAGAACTGTGTATATGCTTTTACCGATTAAAGCTTCTAATTCTTTCTTAATTGCATAAAACCCTTTCCAATGTAATGATGTATGAGACGTTGTACCATGACGTAAACCAACGGAAATCAATCTTCTTTCCAGCGTAGTAAAACCATCCGCGTCAGCAAGAGCATCACAAAGAGTAATTATTTTATTGTATAAATCGTAGTTACAATGTTCATTCAATATTTCAACTAACTGGATTCTCATATGGTCAGGAACGAGACTCCACTCCGCTGCTATATCTAAATGCTCATTTTTACACGGGAATGAATGTGTCACGCAAATAATCGCGTTTCCTGTATACCCTAAATTATTCAAATACATATAACCATCATAGGAATGAATAACAGATTTAGTAAACCCTTTATATCTTCCTATATCATGCAGGAGGGCAGCATTATATGCTATGTCAGCATCTAGGTCGTACCCATTATTAATAAGTTCTACAACTATCTTTTCAGTTGCAAGGGCAACATTACATGAATGTTCGAACCACGGACCTGGGTTTTGTTCATATGCCCACTTGAGAAGTTCTCTTGCGTATGTCCTATCTAATATATACTTCATATAAGTATCCTTTCTCAAAAAAATGTACCTTAAATAATTTCATCTTAGTTATCCGTTATTCCTTCTTTAAAAATTGGTACAATGAAACAAAAGGGGGATTAGTAAATGCAAAATGTAGTAATTGAAGAGATTAAGCAAATAGAAGATGATGTGGAAGAGCTTTCTAAACTTTTGAAAATGGTTGTAGATGATGGGGCGTCAATTGGTTTTTTACCTCCACTGGAACAAAAAGAATCAGCGAAGTATTGGGAAACTGTATTAGCACCAGAAGTGATCTTGTATGTTGCTAAAATAAATAATGAAGTGGCAGGGAGTATTCAATTACATTTAGTTACAAAGCCTAATGGGATTCATAGAGCTGAAATTTGTAAGTTAATGACTCATCCAAACTTCAGACGTAATGGCATTGGACGTTTGCTTATGCAAAAAGCAGAGGAAAGAGCCAAGCAAGAAAATAGGTCTCTTATAGTGCTAGATACGAGAGAAGGAGACCCTTCTAATAGATTGTATAAATCATTAGACTATAAAGAAGTTGGAAAAATACCAGAATACGCAATATCTCCAAATGGTAATTTAGATGCAACGGTTATTTATTATAAAATGATTTAGTATTTTTATTTAAAAAGAGGGATATTTTTAAACGAAAAATCTGTTATTAGGTCTGAGTATTGATTTGTAAAAAGATTGATCCCCCCCTGTATAATAGGGGTTTTCTTTTCATTCATTAACTTCATATTGAATGTTCAATTTGAGGGCCAATTTGTATAAGGTTTTAACAGTTGTATAAGAGGTATTACTTAAATAGGAATTTTGAAGTCCTTTGGTGAATATTAAATGTCAATCTAAAAGATGGAGGTTGCTGTGATGTTGAAACTGTTTCAATATAACTGGCAAGTTCGTGATGATTGGTTTACATGGTGCGAAGACATATCGGCCGAAGAACTGGTAAAGAAACGGGTCGGTGGATTCGGCAGTATACTACATACCCTATTTCATATTGTAGATGTGGAATATATGTGGATCTTAGGATTGTGTGGTGAATCAGTGCCTGAGGAGCCATTGTTTGAAGAGTATGCCAGCTTACAAAAAGTGAAAAATCTTTCAGCTCAATACCACGGGAAAGTGAAGCCATTTGTGACCTCTTGGACAAATGAAATGGATTCTCGGAAACTTTCAAAAGCTGACTTCAATGAAGAGCCGATTAGCTCAAGAGACGCACCAATTAGGCGCCGAGTCATTGAATGTACACACGGAGAGTTAATACGTCATGTCATTGTCCACGAAATCCACCATATCGGCCAGTTATCTATATGGGCACGTGAAATCGGAAAGGAGCCAGTTTCCGCAAATCTGAGAGGGAGAGGGTTATTTGATAACTAGACTAACTTTGCCAATTTCGTAATTTATTTATAAACGAATAGTTTAATTGAGTATATTTAACACCGTCTATATTTCTCTAGCGGTGTTATTTGAATGTATTAATAAAATTTATTTAATGTACTAATTGAATTTGAGAAAGTTTTTAGAGGGTTATGTTTGTATAGTCTCTCATCTTATAATGAATGTAGAGGAGATGACTAGGCAACTATAGTTGTTTTCGCTTTATTATGCGAAAGGGGATGTCGGGATGAAAACGAAAGGTTTACAGAAAGTGAAGAAAGTTATGTTAAGTGGTAGCATATTACTTACGGGATTGTTAACTTTCGGTTTTTCAGAAAAAGCTTCAGCTCATGGATATGTTGAATCACCAGCGAGCCGTTCTTATTTATGTAAGCAAGGGGTAAATGTGAATTGCGGACCGATTCAATATGAGCCACAAAGTGTAGAAGGAATAGGTGGATTCCCGCAATTAGGACCTTCTGATGGACAAATTGCCGGAGCTGGTCATTTTCCTGCTTTAGACGTTCAAACAGTTGATAGGTGGAAGAAAGTTACGTTAAACGGAGGGACGAATACATTCAAGTGGAAACTAACGGCACCTCATAGTACGAAAGAATGGAAATACTATATTACGAAAAAAGATTGGAATCCAAATAAACCATTATCACGATCTGATTTAGATTTAGTACCGTTTTATGTGAAAAATGACGGAGGAGCTAGACCAGGAACTTCCGTGACACATGAAGCAAATGTACCTACAGATAGAAATGGATATCACCTTATTTTAGCTGTTTGGGAAATTGCAGATACTGGGAATGCATTTTATCAAGTTATAGATGTTAACCTTGTAAATAACGGTTTAGCATCAAATTTCGCGCTAAATCATGTAGTGCAGGCTCCTACCTTATTTTAAATAAAATATACGTTTCGATCATCTAATTCATTTTAGATGATCTTTTTTACGAAAAACGATGAAAAATATAGCAGAAAGTGCAATTATTTATAAAAAAATGGGCTTTAAATATTGTCATATTTGCTTCTTTAAGATATCCTTTTCATGAAGAGGTGGAAAACATGGAAAAAGTACTAGTTTTCGGGCATAAAAACCCAGATACAGATGCAATTTGTTCTGCAATTGCTTATGCAGAATTGAAAAAAGAATTAGGAATGAATGCTGAGCCTGTACGTTTAGGCGAAATCAGCGGTGAAACTCAATTTGCGTTAGACTATTTTAAAGTAGAAGGACCGCGTTTTGTTGAGACAGTAGCAAGCGAAGTGAACAACGTTATTTTAGTTGATCATAACGAGCGTCAACAAAGTGCTAACGATATCGAATCTGTTCGTGTGTTAGAAGTTATTGACCATCACCGTATTGCTAACTTTGAAACAAGCGATCCTATTTACTACCGTTGTGAGCCAGTTGGATGTACAGCTACAATCTTAAACAAAATGTACAAAGAAAATGGCGTTACAATTCGTAAAGAAGTTGCAGGTTTAATGTTATCTGCAATCATTTCAGATTCTTTACTATTCAAATCTCCAACTTGCACAGAGCAAGACGTAGCAGCAGCTCGTGAATTAGCGGAAATCGCTGGTGTAGATGCTGATAGCTACGGCTTAGAAATGTTAAAAGCTGGTGCTGACTTAAGCGGAAAAACAATGGAGCAATTAATCTCTCTTGACGCTAAAGAATTCCAAATGGGTAATGCGAAAGTTGAAATCGCACAAGTAAACGCTGTTGATACAAACGACGTTCTTGTACACCAAGCGGAACTTGAAAAAGTTATCTCTGCAGTAGTAGAAGAAAAAGGTTTAGACCTATTCTTATTCGTTGTAACTGATATCTTAACTAACGATTCTGTCGGTCTTGCGATCGGTAAAGCAGCAAACGTTGTTGAGAAAGCATACAACGTATCTCTAGAAAACAACACTGCTACTTTAAAAGGTGTTGTATCTCGTAAAAAACAAATCGTACCAGTATTAACAGAAGCATTCCAAGCTTAATAGTATTGAGTATGGTTTAACAAAAAAGGACAAGTAGCCAATCTGACTACTTGTCCTTTTTTATCTCTAAAAAACAGAAAATTTAAAATGGGAGGATTGTGTATGCTTAATGATTTAGAAAGTAAATTACAGTCACTTTTAGTGCGAAATATTACTTCTGTTTCAGAATTAGAGCGTTGGCTTTTGGAGGAATTGCGTGTAAACGCTGAAGTAGAAGAGGAGATAACAAGTAGTTTAATCGCCATGTATAGAGATACAAATGACAGAAATATACGTGATTTACATATGTATAATCAAAGTACAATTCAGCCACTTTTAAAAAGATACAATGCAAAATTTGACCAGAAATTTAGAGAGTGTCCATTTTCAAATTTATTAGATGAGCAGAAATATGGATTTACGAAAAAAGCAAGAGTAGTAAAAAGTAAAATGTTTAATGAAAAGAACATTGCTCTTTCCATTAAAGAGCAAGAACTTATTACGAAATATAGAGAAATAATGTCTAACATATCTATTAATTGGGAAGGTGAGCAAAAGACGTATGCATACGTAAAAGCAAAGCTAGATAACCCCAATAGGGCTATTCGCAAAAAAGCTTGGTACGCTTTATGTGAAGCAAGAAGTGCAGTGAAAATAGAAATAGATTGTATTATGAATGAACTCGTACAATTGCGGAATGAGATAGCTTTACATGCAGGATTTAATAATTATAGTGAATATGCTTTTAAACAAAAAAATAGAGACTATAGTATCGAAGAGTGTTATAAACTTCATGAATCTATAGAAAAGTATGTTGTACCAATTTGGAAACAGTTAGGAAGTCTTTCTAAAAATAATCTCGGTGTAAAAACGTATCGTCCTTGGGATTTAACGCCTTGTAATTTACCAAAAGCCCCATTTCAAAATACCGTTGATTTATTGGATGGGGTGGAAGAAATGTTTCGGAAGACTGATTTATATTTTTATGAGAAATTTATTCATATCAGGAAAGCTGGATTCATTGACGTAGAAGAACGTGAAAATAAAGCGCCAGGAGCCGCTTGTTTTACCTTGCCTCATAGTAAAGAGGTTTTTGTGTATTCTAATTTTAGTCCATCATTTTATGCAATTAATGCACTCATACATGAAGTAGGGCATGCCTTTCATTTTTATAAACAATTTAACAATGATAGTAGTATGCAAGAAAAATATCTTCGCGAAGAAGTGGCTGAGCTTTATTCTCTCAGTCTTGAGTTGCTAGTAATGGATAAGCTGGATATCTTTTATAAGCAAGAGGATGAATATAAAGAAGTACAGCGCGTACAATTATATCGTGCTTTCTCACTGTTAATGTCGTCAATTGCAGGAGATGTATTTCAGCACTGGCTGTATTCAAATCCAAACCATACTCCAAAAGAACGTGATAAGAAATATATGGAACTATGTGAAAGGTATCAATATTCATCAGTCGATATTGCTGGATTAGAAGATGAAATTAGTTCAAGTTGGTTAGACTCATTTCATTTTATTCAGTTTCCTTTTTATAAAATTGAATATGCAATTGCACAAATAGGAGCAATGCAATTGTTTCAAATTTATCGGGAAGATCCAGAAAAAGCGATTGCTTTCTTTAAAGAGGGAGCTAGTTCAGATTGGAACCTACCTATACAAGAAATATATGAAAAAACAGGTGTTACGTTTGATTTTTCGGAAGGAAGGATAGAAAGTACAACAAGGGTTATTTTGGATCTGATTAGCGAATTAAAATAAGGATAGCATTAGCTATCCTTATAACTGTTTATTCGTAGATTTCTTCTTGTTTATATAAAATGTAATAATAGCCGCAATGATGAAAATAGGTATGGCATACGCTTGCCCAACAAACAACTTCCAGCCAACGTGATTATAGCCTTCAGATGCTGGAGCAATCATAGCGATTATGCAAACAATAATATAGAGTACTAGTGCAGGGAGAAGATTCTTCATATGTTCACCTCCTTTTAATAACATCAATACACATATATTTATATAATACAGTATAGGTTGAGATAAGGGATATGTTTTTTACAGTTATTTAAATAAAAGGGTTATTTTTAAGTGGAGTAGAAGTGATGTATGTAGAATGATATAGGTGGGGATATAATGGACAATATATTAAATAAAATAAAGCAAGATATAAATATGGATCTATTGTATGAACTATGGCCTGGTTTTATGGGGGCTGCATTCGCATTATATAATGATGAACATGTGTATGTATTTCATCATCCTCTATTTTTGAAAGATGATGATAACTATGAGTATACCGTATTAAAGTGGGATGAACAATTTAAAGCTGATACATTTATACTATTCAAAGATTATCCGACTGCTATTGTGAATATGAATAGATATAAAGATTATGAAACTTTACTTGCGGTTGTGGTGCATGAACTTTTTCATTGTTATCAATATTTGAATAAAGAAAGGAGATTTCCAAATGAATCTATAGGATTTCAATATCCTATAACAGAAGAAAATATAGAATTGCGAAATAAAGAACAAATTTGTTTATATGATGCTGTTCATTGTAAGTCACAAGCTGAGAGAATTAATTATATTAAGCGATTTATTGAACTAAGAGAGCGTAGAGCTAGTTTTATGAAAGAAGAGTTTATAACATATGAATGTATGGTTGAAAGCATAGAGGGGCCTGCTTGGTATGTTGAAATGAATGCATACAATTCAGTATGCAAAAAGGATGAAAGCGAAACATTACGAAAATATAGCGGACTTATTTTAGATGCATATGAAGCTAATTGTAACATTAGAAAGAGCTGCTATAGCCCAGGAATGCTTTTATGTTTATTATTAGATGAAATCCTTCCTGAATGGAAAACGAGCTTCTTTAATAGTGATACATCGTTATATGCCTTTTTAAAACAAAATATAAATGTGGATTTGAGTTTAAATAATGAAATTGCAATAAGTAAAGAAACAAAGCAAATTCTTCATTTTGTTCAAAACGAAAGAGACAAGGATTTCATGCAATTTTATAAAGAAGAAGGGTATCATCTGTATATTGTAGGGAATATAAAATTAAATTCGTTTAATCCAATGAATGTAAAGTTAAACGGAAATAAAGCATTACATAAAACTTTTTTAAGTGTAAGTATACATAATAAAACATATATGATAAATCAACCTGTTTTAGCATCTTTTGAAGAAGATTTTAAAAATATGACACAAGTTCATATCATAATGAATGAAAAACCGATAGAAACAAATAATGGTTGGAACGTAGTGGGAATTGGAGATATAGAAGCTGCGTATGAAGAAGTAGAGAGTTCTATATTTTTATATTTAAAAAGTTAGAAGTGAGGTAAGAAATAAAGATGAAAAGGTTATGCATAATTCCATGCGGAAAGAAGAAAATTTGGGATAAGTATTCAGATTACGGGCCGATGGAGGCAAAAGATGTATATATTAGCCCATTCGGAAAAGCATGTCAGGCGTATGCAACTATGTTTTTCGAGAATTGGGTTATCTTATCTGCGAAGCATGGATTTTTAAGACCAAATGATATTGTATTAGAAAACTATGATCTTGCGTTTGATTCAAAGAGTGATGAGATTATTAGTATGGAACAATTAAAACAACAGATGATTGAAAAGGACTTGCTTCAGTTTGATGAAATCGTTTTACTTGCAGGAAAGAAACATAAGAAAGTAGTGACACAATTATATCCAGAAGAAATCATTACGTATCCGTTAGCTGGGTGTAAAGGGATTGGGTATATGTTGCAGAGGTTGAAGGAGGCTGTGGGGGAAGGGAGGGAGCTATAGGGAAATTATAGTCAGCTTTTCGGTTTACATAAGCTTGGTTGATATAACAAATGTTTTACAATGTATATAGGTAACCAATGTATAATTAAGGTATGAAGATGGAGGTGATTAAGAGTGAAAAAAGTTTTCAAAAGTAATGTATCTAGCTTTGTTTGTATAGGTCTTGTGTTATTATTAATTGATTTTAATAACTTATCAATATTAGAATACATATTCTTAACAACGAGCACCCTTGCTTTTGTTGCATTTTTAGTGAACTTAGCAGTTACATACTATTGTGAGAGAGAAGAAAGAAAATATACATGAATGTAAAGCCCAAATATTGGGCTTTTTTCTATGTTGTATTTCCGTTGAATATGTAAGGAAGAATTATTAAGGATGCTAAAATAACTTTTATAAAACGTAGAATATAGACTAGTAAACAAGCCGTTTTATACTTTCAAACATAGAATATGATGAATGCTATTGAAGGGAGAGTCATATTCATGGGAAACAATTGTCGTTGTAGACAATTCCAGGATTGTAATAAATTTTGGGATGATCTAATGTTTGGAAGATGTAGACGTAGAGATTGTGATGATTGTGGTTGTAAACGTAAACGTCATTGTGATTGTGATGATTGCCGTTGCAATCGTAAGCGTGATGATGATGACGATAAGTGCCGCAAGTGGTAAATTTTTTTGAAAGAGTACTTAAAAGTAAGTACTCTTTTTGTATATGAAGCTTTTACATTCCATCTTGAATTAATTTTCTTTCAATTTCCCATGTATCTCGTTTTTTAATTTTTATAGCTACATTAGTTCCGGTAGATTCCTTATAAAAGATATATCCATTGTTTTCGTCCACATATGTCAATGGTTCACTTATGCAATCTCGCGAACAAGATGTATTAATTAGCTCTATTAATGATAGTTCGCTCGGATCGGTTTTACTTGCATCTATAATAGTATCAACGTCTATTTTACGGTAACCTTGTAAGTTTACATGGAAACTTTGTTCAATTTCACCTGTAATGCTAGTATTCATTACTTCAACAGAATTTTTCTTTTCTTGAAGAAATCCATTCTCATAAAGTAATTTTGTATATCCAAGCCATCCAATTAAAACTAGCATAATAAACATACTAAATATTTTAAGTGTTCGAAGCCGTTTACTAACAATCGTTTCTGAGTATTTCATTCAGTTAAATCCTCCATTGTTTTTAATTAAAAGTATGTCTAGATGCATACTTTTAGAAGAAGGATAGAACTTAACGAGTTCTATTCTAGATTCAAAAAAGAAAGCATCCGAAGTTAGATGCTTTCTTTTTTAAGTATTTTTCGCTATCTGTTCGTTACTTGTTTCATAAGTGGTCTAATTTCTTTAACAGGTGGTTTCTTATCATAAGCATCAACGTATGAGAAATAGTAATTTAAATTTCTGAGAAGACCTTTTCCTATTTTAGCGCTCAAGAACGGAAATACTTGCCCAGTATAATCATCGAGAGATTTACAGTAATATTTTTCATCTAAATATATACTGTATTTACATGTTAGTTCAACTAGTAAGTTACCGTCATCATCAATTACTTCCTTAGAATCAATAATGTCTATTAATGCGAATTTTTCATTCAGATAAACTTTCTTTTTTTTCTCGTGTTTATTTGTGAGTATAAATACGAGACCAATGGCGTTAATCAAAAGATTTCCTCCTATAAAAAACGGATATTAATAAAATATATCGATATACGTTAAATGTAAAGGGGAGAGGTGAAATTTCATTGATACAAAGTTTAATAAGCCGATTTGTGTTTTCAAATCGGCTTATTATTATTGAAACACTTGCGGAAATTGCTTTACGATTGCGTTTGTTATCATGTCTGCCATTTCTAATGCTTCTTTTTCAATTTTATCGTATAGTTTTACGCTTGCTTCAAAATCTTTATTTAGGAAGGCAAGTGCTTCAGCTTTTGTTAATGCTAAATGTTCATAAAACATTTTTCGAAATTCTTCTTTTTCTATATATGGGTTGATGCTAGTAAGAAACGCCACAATTTCATCACCATTAGCGTACCATTTTTTCTCTATAGCGGCAGCTGTATTTTGATCACCAGCTTTTGCGGCTTTAACTAGATCCGCTGCAATGACTAAGTGGTCTTTAATTAGTGCACTATATTTTTTTACAGCATCCTCACCATAGAATGGTTCAAGAGATAGTCCCATATGTGTTGCATTTTGAAGAAGACGCCCAACTGTAACGTTAACGTCTGGTAAATTAAAGACAATACTTATAATAGCTAATCTCGTCCAAGCGACATGTTGTTCCCATAAAGAACGCATATAACCTTTTAAAAAGTTCTCGTTTTTACTAATTCGGTAATTACGTACAGATGTATCAAAGTGTACATAAGGGTTATGATAGGGGGAGTAATACGATTGCCAATAAGAATACATAAACGGTAACACTCCTTTGAACATGTATAACTCAAAGTATGATGGGAATTTATTTTTAGTTACGTGTCCTAGATTAATTTCAGAAATTGATATGGAAAAAGATGAAGAATTTTATTGTGGTATATATAAATAAAATGAATACGATAATAAACAAGGCTCTGCAAGGGAAGTTGCAGAGCCTCAAAAGGGTATTGCCGAGATGTCGGACTCGACTAAGTAATGTTATCATAAAATTCTATTAAAAAAACCTGGTAAATGTGTCCAAATGAAAATAGATCTTTAATAAAGTCAAAGGGATCCGCTTCCCGCAGCAGATCCCTTTAACTAGATAATGTTGATGAGCAAAAACTCATCTGGAGTACTTTTATAGTAACAAGTGAAATTCGTTTTGTGTATTGAGAAAAAAAGAATTACTTCATTAAATCTTAAGAACTTATATTTTACTTCTTGTTATTATCATCATTTGTTGTGAGTGGCGTATGGTTATAAAATGGAGAAAAGACATGTAAACATATATAATTGTACTGAATTAAATAATAATCAAAAAAGACCTGCTGAAATAGGCAGGTCAACTTAAGGGGTTTATCCAACAGAATATTTCATATGATAACAGTTGTATTATAGTAAGTCTATCAGGTATATATTGAGAAAATTATTATGGATAATATATCACACACACGTATTAACGTTTAAAAAGTTGAGAAAGAAAATGAAAAAGCTTTTTATAAGAAAATAATGGCTGGTATTTATAATACGATTCATATTTCCACGCATCATGATTCGAGAATTGGAGTTGGTTCGGTACTGTTTTCTGCTTGATGGAACTAATATTCTGCTGCTTCATATAGTAACCTCCTGAATTCATATGTATAAGATTAGTAGTATTCAAGGAAGAGTAATAAAATGTATATTTATTTTGTAATTCATTTTAAATGTGCTTTATTTATGTTTTAAAATTTATAAACATAAATAGCCATTAAAACACCGTTGCTAAACAACCTTTAAAACGTAGAGAAGCATAAAATAATGAAAAAGCAAGCTGTTAGTCATGTATTGATTACTTTCAAGTCACATAAGTGATGATATAATAGGGATAGATGAAAGATAAAGAAAAGCAGGTGACTCTTTTTTGTTTACAAAAGCACAAGAACTTTTAGCGTCTTATTTCGGTTATTCGTCATTCCGAAGAGGACAAGATGAAACAATTAAAAATGTATTAGATGGGAAAGATACAGTCTGTATTATGCCTACGGGTGGTGGTAAGTCAATTTGTTATCAAATTCCCGCATTAGTATTCGAAGGAACGACGTTAGTTATATCACCTTTAATATCACTTATGAAGGACCAAGTAGATACATTAGTGCAAAACGGTATTTCAGCTACTTATATTAATAGTTCTATTTCTATTACAGAAGCGAATCAACGAATTCAATTGGCAAAACAAGGACATTATAAGTTACTTTATGTGGCGCCGGAGCGTCTTGATTCAATGGAGTTTGTTGATCAACTTATGGATATGAAAATTCCGATGATTGCAATTGATGAGGCACACTGTATTTCGCAGTGGGGACATGATTTCCGTCCGAGTTATTTACATATACATCGCATATTAGATTATCTTCCAGAAAAGCCGCTCGTACTAGCATTAACTGCGACGGCGACACCACAAGTTCGTGAAGATATTTGCAACACGCTTGGAATTAATCAAGAAAATACGATTATGACAACGTTTGAGCGCGAAAACTTATCATTTTCTGTTATTAAAGGACAAGATCGTAATGCATATTTAGCGGATTATATTCGTCAAAATCAAAAAGAATCTGGGATTATATATGCAGCTACTAGAAAAGTAGTTGATCAATTGTATGAGGATTTAATGAAAGCGGGAGTATCTGTATCAAAATACCATGCTGGTATGAGTGATACAGATCGAAATGAGCAGCAAGAACTCTTTTTACGTGATGAAGTGAGTGTAATGGTAGCGACATCTGCATTCGGTATGGGGATTGATAAATCGAATATTCGTTACGTTATCCATTATCAACTGCCAAAAAATATGGAAAGTTATTACCAAGAAGCAGGACGTGCTGGCCGTGACGGATTAGATAGTGCATGTATATTGCTATATTCTTCTCAAGATGTGCAAGTACAGCGCTTTTTAATTGATCAATCGACAGGTGAATCTCGATTTTCAAATGAACTTGAAAAACTGCAAAATATGACTGATTACTGTCATACAGAACAATGTTTACAATCATTTATTTTGCAATACTTTGGAGAAGAACCGAAAGAAGATTGTGGCCGCTGCGAAAATTGTACGGACGACCGCGAAAGTATCGATGTGACGAGAGAATCACAAATGGTTCTATCTTGCATGATTAGAACGAACCAACGATTTGGAAAACAAATGATTGCACAAGTTTTAACTGGTTCGAAAAATAAGAAAGTTATTGAATTCAATTTTCATACTTTACCAACATACGGGTTACTATCAAATCGTAGCGTAAAAGAAGTTAGTGAATTTATTGAGTTTCTAATTTCAGATGAGTTAATTGCAGTTGAACATGGTACGTATCCAACATTAAAAGTAACAGAAAAAGGGAAAGAAGTATTATTGGGTAAAGAGAATGTTTTACGTAAAGAACGAGTAGAGACAAGACAAATTGTTCAAGATCATCCTTTATTTGAAGTGCTTCGCGAAGTACGTAAAGAAATTGCGCAAGGAGAAGGTGTACCTCCATTCGTTATTTTCTCTGATCAAACGTTGAAAGATATGTGTGCAAAAATGCCGCAAAGTGACTCTGAACTTTTAACTGTGAAAGGGATCGGCGAACATAAACTTGCGAAGTATGGTTCTCATTTCTTACAAGCAGTTCAGCACTTTATTAAGGACAATCCAAACTATGCTGAAACAGTTAAAACAGAAGTGGTGACAGAGCGGAAAAAGTCAGGGAAAGCTTCAGCAAATTCTCATTTAGAAACGTATGAAATGTATAAACAAGGCATTGATCTAGATGAAATTGCGAAAGAACGTGGCTTATCAAGACAAACAATTGAAAATCATTTAATTCGCTCTTTTGAAGATGGAATGGGAATAGACTGGAACAGTTTTGTTCCTGCAGAATATGAATCACTGATTGAAACTGCCGTGCAAAATGCAGAGGGTGGTCTGAAATCAATTAAGGAACAACTTCCAAATGAAGTGAGTTACTTTATGATTCGTGCATATTTACAATTTAGAAAGTAGATAGATATAAAGGGGATAGGGATATATGCATCACGTTTTCGTGTATGGCACATTAAGAAAAGAGCAAACGAATGCTCATTTTATGCAAGGTGCAATATGCATCGCAGACGGAGCATGGACGTATGGTAAATTATTTGATACAAACGAAGGGTATCCGGCAATGATTTGTTCAAATGAGGACAAAGTATACGGAGAAGTTTATGAAGTAAATGAGGTTGTTCTGCAAAAATTAGATGAACTTGAAGAATATACAGGTAATGCAGAAAGTGATTTATATGACCGAATCACCGAAACGGTTTATTTAGGTGATAGAGAAATACGTGCATTTGTGTATGTTGCTCAAGATAAAAAAATGCTAAAGAAAGTTATCATTTCTGGTGATTGGGTGAAGTATCAACAAGGACAATAAAGGCAGCCGTAGAAGCAGATAGTGGGAACATCCATTATCTGTTTTTTAAATTGACAATTTCAAAATTCTGATTATTTTGATAAAATGTAAATGAAGGGAAATCAAAAGGAGGATTTTTCATGGGTATCAGAAATTTAGTTTCCCACCTGTAGCAGAAAAATAATATACAGGAGGAGAATATTAATGAACGAATTAAATGTAAAAGAATTTTATAAAAAACAATTTGAACTACTAAGCTATGATGTAAATAATGAAAATTGGTTACAGGAAGTTGCGAAAGAAGTTAAAGAACAAGTTGGATATCCATTTCAGTCGATGTTAGAACTAGGAGCAGGAAATGGTGGATTTGCAAGAGCGATGTCTAATTTGAATGTAAAGATGACTACAGTTGAGCTAGTACGAGAGTTAGTTATGTTTGCGAAAGAACATTCTACTAATGATATTGTTATTCACTGTGCTGACTTTTATAAAATTAATTTTGAAGAAAAGTTTGATGTCGTTACTTATTTGGACGGATTTGGTGTAGGAACGGATGCAGAACAATTATTTTTATTAAAACGCATCCATAGTTGGTTAAAAGATGATGGGTGTGCACTTATTGATATTTATCAACCTTTATATTGGGAAAAAGCAAGTGGGCAAGAAATGACCTTAAGTGCAGCTATGCGAAAATATGAATATGATAGTATAAATGAAAGAATGTTAGATCATTGGTGGCATCCTAATAATCCAAATGATATAGTTACACAGTCTTTACGTTGTTATACGGTAGATGAGATTAGCAATCTATGTGCTGAAGCTGGTTTAAGTATTGTAGGAGTCTTCCCAGGAGGAGCATATGATTTTGAAAAACGAAAATATAAAGAATTAGCAACTTTAAATGAATGTTTGGCGTACCGAATTAAAATAAAGAAGAGTAGAGATTAATCTCTACTCTTCTTTATTTTGGAAAATTCTTACTGAAACTATTGACTTTATAAATGGATTTTTAATACAATTGTATTTCGACTGAAAAATTAGAACGGACAGGAGGGAATCATCAAATGAACAACATTTTTGAAGAAGAGTTACAAAGGATGAAAGATACATTAAGTACGATGGATGATCAATTAGAACAGCTCGAAAACATTCCGGTTTATTATGGAGATGATTTTAAAGAACAAATTCTAGAAAGTATGAGGGAGTCTAATAGACAAAACTTACGTATTGGTGTGCATGAGCCATACTTTGGGAGACTAGACTTTCAAGAGGATGGCAAGGAAGAAGTTATGCCGATTTACATCGGTAAAGTAGGTGTTTCACATAAAGACACAATGAAACCAATTGTAATTGATTGGCGGGCACCTGTCGCAAGTATGTTTTATTCATTTACCGGCGGTGATGAATTAGCGTTTTATCAATCACCAGACGGATTAGTAGAAGGTGATGTGTATTTAAAGCGGAACATCTCGATCCGAAGAAGAGAACTAGAACGTGTTGTTGATACATACGTGAAAGGAAATGAAGATGTATCGCATGCCGATGATTTTCTTCTATATCGATTAGGTGAGAATAAAGATAATAAACTAAAGGATATTGTTTCGACGATACAATCAGAGCAAAACGATATTATTCGTGCGGAAAGAAACTTACCATTATTAATTCAAGGGGTTGCAGGGAGCGGAAAAACAACAATCGCTTTACATCGCCTTGCTTTTTTAATTTATGAATATCGTGAGCAGCTAGAAGCTGAGAGAATGATTGTATTCGCTCCGAATAGTCTGTTTTTGGACTATATTTCGAGTGTACTTCCTGAATTAGGTGTAGGGAATATTAGTCAAACAACATTTCCGGATTGGGCATTACGCATGTTAGATGATTCGGTGAAACTGAAGCAGACAGAAGAAAAATTGAAAGAAGCATTTTCTATTAATCGTGATGAAGAAAAGGTTATGCTCGGTAAATTGAAAGGCACGCTGGAATTTAAGTCCTTTATTGAAGAGAGAATGGTTCAATTTGAAAAAGAATTAATACCAACAAGTGATTTTGAGGCATGGGACAAAGCTATTATTCCAGTAGAAGACATAAAAAAATGGATGCAAGTTGAATATAAACACTATCCATTAAAGAAAAGAAGAGAAAGATTAGTCGGCCGAATGAAGCGCTGGATTGAAATTGAACTGAAAAAGTATGGAGAAACAAACGAGAAGAAATTATTAAAAAAAGAAGCGACAAAGAGATTGAACACCTATATGAAGTTTTGGCCGAAAATGAGCCCACTTTCACTATATAGTTCAATATTGAAAAGTAAAGAAATACTCGAAGTATTGCCTGAAGAACTTGTGAAAGAAACTGAAAAGAGTTGTCGTAAAAAAGAAGTGTATGTAGAAGATTTACCAGCTTTAATTTACATACATCACCGTATAACAGGTATTGAAATCGGACAGAAATTCCATCACGTCGTTATTGATGAAGCGCAAGATTTTTCACCATTCCAAGTGTATGTATTAAAAGAAATTACACTAGGTAATTCTTTTACTATATTAGGTGATTTATCTCAAGCAATTTATGATTATCAAGGGATTGAAGATTGGGATGCTTTTAAGGAAGTATTCCAAGAAACAGGTTATTATGAACTGACAAGAAGTTATCGTTCTACAAAAGAAATTATTGAATTTGCGAACGAAATAATTAAAAATGCAGAGATTCCAGTTGGACTCGCAACACCAGTTTTTCGTAGTGGTGAAGAGGTTAAAGTAATCCATGCAGAAGATCAATTTAATGAGATTATGAAGACGTTAAAACATCTACAAAACGAAGATGTGAAAACAATTGCGGTAATAGGAAGAACAGATGATGAATGCCGCGATATATATGAGAAATTAACAAATGCCGGACTGGCTGTAAACGTCATTGAAGCAGATCAAAGTAAATATGAAGGTGGTATTTCAGTAGTGCCTGTATACTTGGCGAAAGGGCTAGAATTTGATGCCGTTCTACTAATCGATGTTGACGAAGAACATTATAAAAATACAAAACACGATGCGAAGTTACTATATGTCGGATGTACAAGGTCGCTTCATGATTTATGGATTTTTCATAGCGGGAAAGCATCGCCTTTAATTAAAGGAATAAAATAAATATGAAAAACAAGAGGCTTTTCTAGTAACAAAAAAAGAACCTCTTGTTTTTCTATATAAAGACATGGAGAGAAAATAACTATGATTACAAAGGTAATAACAAAAAGAAATTGGGAAATTGCAAAGATAAATGGAGAAATTAATGAAACTTCACTAAAAGAAGAGGGATTTATTCATTGCTCATTTTTAAAACAGGCTTTAGAAGTTGCTGAAAAACATTTTAGTCATGAAGAAGATGTGTTATTACTGACAATTGATCCATCCTTAATAAAAGCAGAAATAAAATATGAACTCGCTTCTAACGGTCAAGAATATCCGCATGTATATGGAGTAATTAATATTGAGGCAATTGTAGATGTTACCCCATTTACTAAAGAAAAAGGAGAGTTTATATTACAAGAGGTACAAAATTATGATTGTAATAGCCGTTTAAACTAACAAGAAAAGCACAAATTATATAGTTTGTGTTTTTTTATTATCTATTTTTTGTAAATACGTATTGTTTTTAGCACATTAATACTGTACGATACATAGTATAAAACATATACTGTATGACATATAGTAATGGAAATGAGGTGAGTGAATGGATGCTTTATTAAATTCGTTAATTACTGAACTAAGAAGAGGTACATTAACATTAGCGGTTTTAAGCCAGTTAAGAACACCGCAGTATGGGTATTCACTTGTCCAATTATTGGAACAATCAGGGATTATAATCGATCAAAGTACTTTATATCCACTACTTCGCCGATTAGAAAAGCAGGAGCTAGTAACGAGTAGTTGGGATAAAACGGAGAGTAGACCTCGTAAGTATTACGTTTTAAGTGAATACGGATTAGATATATTTTTGCAGCTGAAGAAAGAATGGATAAAGGATTCGAAAGAGCTTTATAACCTATTAAAGGAGGAGGACAAAAATGAATTTGATTGATATTTATGTAGAAGAAGTAGCGAAGAGATTACCTGAAAAAAATCGTGAAGATATTATTCTTGAATTACGGTCAACAATCGAGGATATGTTACCTGATGATTATAGTGAAAACGACGAAAAAAGAGTTCTTGAAAAATTAGGAAGTCCCGTTTCATTGGCTAATGGATATTTGGATAGACCGATGCATTTAATTGGACCACGTTATTTTGATGTATATACGACGTTATTAAAAATGATTATACCAATTGCAGCTGTAATCGCACTCATTGCAATGGTTGCAGAAAATTTTGTAGGATATAATGGTGAGCAAGCGGTATTAAATGTTATTTTAAATTTGATAGGTAAAGGAATTGGGGAAATTATCGAAGTAGGCCTCCATGTATTTTTCTGGTTGACACTTGTATTTGCTGTTATAGAAAGAACGGATAAAGAAAAGGACCCACAACCATTAACAACAAGTTTAAAAAAATGGACGCCAGATGATTTGAAAAATATTTCGTATATCCCGAAGAAAAAGGCGATCTCAAAGTTTGAAGTGTTTGGAGGTTTGATGTGGACTGCAATATGGGCCACACTTTACTTTTATGCGAATCATCTTGTAGGTGTATATCATGGTACAGAAAGCGGACTGAAGTTTGTCGCGCCAACTTTTAATCAAGATGTGTTACTTCAGTATTGGCCAATCGTTTTAATTATGATCGTGTTTGAAATAGATATATCTCTTTATAAGTTAGTACAAGGACAATGGACGAAAAAGTTGGCACTTGGGAATGCTATACTTCAAATAGCTGGAACAATAGTATTCATTGTAATTGTAGTAAATCCGCATTTATTTAACGAAGGATTTATTACGTATGTGGCAAATGTGTTTACTACTTCTCCAGAGGAATTTAAAAAGTGGTTAATTGGTGGAGGTATTATCATTTATATTTTATCTGCGGTATTAAATATATTTGATGGTTTCCGAAAAGCTCGTATTCGTATGTAGTAGTGAAAGGAAAGAAGATATACTTTATGAAAGGAAGAAAGCAATGATAAGGGAAGCAAGGAAACAAGATGTAACATACATGTTAGATATTTATAATGATGCTATATTGAATACAACAGCCGTCTATACGTATAAACCTGTAACCCTTGAAAATAGAATAGATTGGTATGAACAAAAAAAGGCTAACGGCTATCCGATTTTAGTATGTGAATTAGATAATAAAATAGTAGGATTTGCGACATTTGGCCCGTTTAGAGCTTGGCCTGCCTATAAATATTCAATTGAGCATTCTGTGTATGTTCATAAGGAATATAGAAAAAATGGGATAGGAACTTCTTTAATGAAAGCATTGATTACAGTTGCAAAAGAAAGGGAATATATGACCTTAATTGCTGGAATTGATGCAGAAAATGAGAAAAGCATTGTCTTACATGAAAACTATGGATTTGTTCATGCGGGGACAATTAAGAAGGCTGGTTATAAGTTTAACAGGTGGTTAGATTTAGCTTTTTATCAATTGGAGCTTAATGGTCCTAAAAAGCCTACGGAAGAGTAAATGTTTGCGTTATGCGAATTATGTATTTTAGAAAGATAGTATGGGAAAATTTCATGCTATCTTTTTTATTGTATGGATAAATAACATGTAATAAAAAAGGTTTTTTTATATTCTATATCGAATTTTGAGAAGATGATAAAACTATATAAAAAAAGGTATGAATATATACAAAAAGTATAGTGAAGGCATGCTAGGGGTGAGCGATTGAAAAAAAACTTAAAAACTTCAACAATTATCATATTAATTTTAACAATTATCGCTATTGAAGTTGGAATCGCGATTTATGATCATAATCTGTCATTGGATACGATTTACTTTGCAGCAATCCTCATTTGTATTGTATTGCTTTTTGGCACACGTGTTTCTGAAGAGAAAGCAAGTACATCGAAACAGAGACGAAGAAAAACAGCACTTATATTTTGGCCATCTATTTTATTGTCTATCGTTAGTTTTGCTGTTATAAATTATATAAGAATAGGCTATGTATCTGTACCAGGGATAATTGGTTTTTCATGCTTTGTTACTTATGGTGGATTCGTATTTATTAGTATTATAAAAAGGAAAAGTAAAAATTAAAGGTAGCTTACTAAGTTGAAAGGAAGAAATATATGAAACATATAGAAAGTGGTACTCGAACTGAAGGAGAATACATAAAAAATAAAGTAATTCAATATAACATGTCGATTTTAAAAGATGAAGCAAAACAGTCGATGGAGCAAGTAAGTTTCGTAGTAAAAGATGAGGATGGAAAAATATTTGGTGGGGTAACAGGAACGATGTATTTTTATCATCTTCATATAGATTTTTTATGGGTTGATGAAACAGTTCGTCATGATGGTTATGGCAGTCAACTGTTACATAAAATCGAAGACATCGCGAAGGAAAAAGGGTGTAGATTAATATTATTAGATTCATTTAGTTTTCAAGCACCCGATTTTTATAAAAAGCACGGCTACCGAGAATATGGTGTTGTTGAAGATCATCCTAAAGGACATAGTCAACACTTTTTAGAGAAGCGGTTATAGTAATAGTATTCGTGCTCTAGAAGAAAAATTGATTTTAAAAGCATCACCAAACAAGGTGATGCTATTTTAATTTTAAAGCAACTACTCAACCTGATGTAATTATGGGGACAAATAGTACGATTCGTATAGCTATGATTTTCTTTTTTAATGGAAATGAGTTACTGTCTTTGTTGAAGACACTTGTCGTATTTACTATATATACTAGCAAATACTATTGAATTTTTAGGAGTGGAAGAGCAATAAGACGAGCTCTGAATATAATACTAATAAAGGAGGTGTTAAGCAATCGGTTATATTGTAGATATTTCGAAATGGAACGGTAACATTAACTGGGATGTAGCAGCTCCACAACTAGATTTCGTAATCGCTAGGGTACAAGATGGATCAAATTATGTAGATCCTTTATATAAAAACTATGTCCAAGCAATGAAAACTAGAAATATTCCATTTGGTAACTATGCATTCTGTCGCTTTATTTCAATTGCTGATGCGAAGAAGGAAGCGCAAGATTTTTGGAATCGCGGTGATAAGAGTGCTACAGTTTGGGCTGCTGACGTAGAAGTGAAAACAATAGATGATATGAGAGCTGGTACACAAGCTTTTATCGACGAGTTACGCCGATTAGGTGCTAAGAAAGTTGGCTTATATGTTGGGCATCATGTATATGAGCCTTTCGGTATGGCGAACGTAAAAAGTGATTTTTTATGGATTCCTAGGTATGGCGGTAATAAACCAGCATATCCTTGTGATATTTGGCAATACACCGAGACAGGTAATGTACCAGGTATCGGCAAATGTGATTTAAATCAATTAATAGGAAATAAACCACTTTCCTGGTTTACTGAATCAGTACCAAAACAAGAGAATGTACAAGCACAAGTTTCTAAACAAAACATCATTCAATCAGGTGCTTTTTCACCATATGAGGCTCCTGAAGCTATGAAAGCATTAACATCAGTTAAAATGACCGCTACCTTCATTTTACAATCGGATGGCTTAACGTATTTTATTTCGGATCCAACTAGCGATGCGCAATTAAACGGTATGAAGGGTTGGCTTGATCGAAAAGGTTGGTGGTATGAAGTTAAATGAAGATAAAAGCCGTCCTATTGGGCGGTTTTTATCATTAGTCAACTTAATATATTATGTGCTATTTTTAATATAGAAGAAATAGGAAAGGATGAGAGAGGGACTGTTTATATTGCAATTGTAATATCTATATTATAAATTAATTTTATAAAGGGTTTAATAACAGGTTGGATTCTATAGCTTATATTGAAGGAAGTAAAGTAAGACAAAATAAATATAATGAGTAATTTGATGGGAGAAAGAAAATGTACACGTATAAATTACAACATGAACAACCAATCTGCGTAGGAAAAATAAAAAAACTTTATGACTCTGTCGGTTGGTGGCCAGAAAGAAAAGAAATCGATATTCAAAAAATGTTAAAGCATAGTATAGCAATTGGGGTATGGGAAGAAAATGAATTAATCGGATTTGCTAGAGTTGTTTCTGATGGTGTTTTTCGAGCGTACATAGAAGATGTTGTTGTGCATGAGATTGTAAGAAATAAAGGGATTGGGGAGAAGATGCTTACAATGTTACTTCAAGAGATTTCTCATGTTCATATTGTTAGTCTATTTTGTGGAGAGAAATTAATAAAGTTTTATGGTGAACACCAATTTCAAGCGACGAAACAAATTGTAATGCATCGAAATCAAATAGTGAAAGAATAAGAGGTGCCAATGAAAATGAATGCAACAAGAACATATTGTTTATCAAAAAGAAAAGCGACTGAAGATTCTCCTGATGGTTGGAATGCAACATGTATGAGGCTTAATAATAAAATATTTGCGATAATAAACCATGAAGAAGGAGAAAAAGCTGCGATTACTTTAAAATGTGATCCAGAACTTGCATTAAGATTAAGAGAAGAGTATCCAGAAGCAATCATTCCGGGGTATCATATGAATAAAAAGCATTGGAATACAGTGTATATACATAAAGATGTAGAGCAAGAGCAAACTAATAAGATGATTGATTGGTCATATGATTTAGTTCTACAATCATTTTCAAAGAAAAAGCAGCAAGAGTTATTAGATTAATATGTATAAGGGGTGGAAGTAATGAAAGACACGATCAAAGATACATATGATAAATTAGCGAGTACATATAAAGAAAATCTAGACTTGGCAAATCCATATAACAGTTATTATGAAAGACCAGCGATGATGGAGATGATTCCAAAGAATTTAGAAGGGAAGAGTATATTAGATGCTGGATGTGCAGCTGGGTGGTATACTACTCAATTTGTAGAAGGGGGAGCAAATGTTACTGCAATTGACGTAAGTTCTGAAATGGTAAAAGCTGCAAAGGAAAGTACGGGTAATAAAGCAACGTTTCTTTGTCATGATTTGCAAGAAGTATTACCATTTGAAGATAATACTTTTGATGTTATTGTAAGTTCGTTAACGCTTCATTACTTAGAAAATTGGAATAAAGTATTTCAGGAGTTTCATCGAGTATTGAAGCCAGGTGGCGAATTTATATACTCCATTCATCATCCTTTTATGGATTTTACAAAGTTTCCTTGTAAAAATTATTTTGAAAAACAATTATTAGTAGATACGTGGACTAAACCAAATATTACAATAGAAGTTAGCTTTTTTAGAAGATCACTCCAAGATATAATTAATGAAACAACAAATTATTTTGTGTTAGATAAAATGGAGGAACCGAGGCCGGTTGAAAAAATGAGAGAAGTAAACGAAAAATCATATCATTATCTAAATACAAACCCACATTTTCTTATTATGAAAGCCATTAAAAAATAGCTAGTAAAATAATTATATTTTACTAGCTATTTACAGTTTTAAATTACATATTCG
>NZ_LOBC01000062.1 GCF_001583695.1 Bacillus wiedmannii
TTGCCACCAGAACCGTTGCCACCAGAACCACTGCCACCAGAACCGTTGCCGCCAGAACCGTTGCCACCAGAGCCGTTGCCACCAGAGCCACTGCCATCAGAACCGTTGCCGCCAGAACCACTATCGTCCTGAGAACCATTGTTTCCTGGTGGTTTATTATTATCTTTTGAGTTGCCTTCTGCTAAATGATCGTTATTTTGTACAATGGCGTTTGTTGCTGGAGAGAAGTTTTCTGTTGCTGCATTACCGATATTTAAACCACTAAAAAAAGATAAAGAGAGTGTTGATGCTAAAATGAAGATTTTCGTCATTGTTTTCCTCCTAAGAAATTAATATTCCATCTAAAATACATCCCTTTGTAATATTTCATAGGAGATATAGTTTTATGCAAAAAACTATATAGATAAGATGTTCAAAAATTTTATGGTTATATTTAGATATTCAAAATAAATATTTCGGAATGATATGTTAAGATTAATAGTAAGAAGAATAAAAAAGGGAGGGCTGAAGAATATAGGATTTCTTATATTCTTATAAAAAATTATGAAACAAACAACAAAACAAATAATAACAGGTACATTTCTAGCGACAGCAACATCTTTTATTTCGACGCATGCCTTTGCAGAAAGTGATAATTTAGCGACAGTAAATGCAACAAACTTAAATATACGTGAACAACCTACAACTCAAGGGAAAGTTATAGGAACAGTAAAAAAGGGAACAAATGTACAAGTTTTAAGTAAGGAAAAAGAATGGGCTAAAATTTCTCATGATGGAAAAGAGGGGTACGTCACATTACAATTTTTAGGATTTTCGAATGGAAATCCAAACGTTGAACAAAAACAACAATTAACGATTAATAATGGACAAAAAGAAGAGGGAATTGTTACGGCAACTCGTTTGAATGTACGTAATAGTCCAGCTCTAGGTAGTTCAATGATTGGCTATGTTCAAAAAAATGAAAAAGTAACGGTATTAGGAAAAGCGAACGGCTGGGCAAAGATTGAATATAAAGGAAAAGAGGGATATGTATCTTTAGAGTTTTTAAAATTTGGAGATGCAATTCAAACACCTGACACTTCTGGTCAAAAGCAACTGCAACCAACAATCAAAAATGGAGCACAAGAAGTAGGAACAATCAATGCAACAAGCTTACGAGTAAGAAGCGCAGCGAATACAAGTAGCTCGGTTTTAGGGAACCTAAAAAATGGTGAAAAAGTAACAGTACTAGGAAAAGCGAATGGTTGGGCGAAAATAAGCTATCAAGGAAAAGAAGGTTATGTATCGTTAGAGTTTGTGAAAATTGATGGCAACACAGAAGAGATAAAAAAGCCGGAACAACCGAAAACATCAGATGCAACGATTAAAAATGGAACGCAAGAAGTAGGAACAATTAACGCGACAAGCTTACGAGTAAGAAGTGCGGCGAATACAAGTAGCTCGGTTCTAGGAAACTTAAAAAATGGAGAAAAAGTAACAGTACTAGGAAAAGCAAACGGCTGGGCGAAAATAAGCTATCAAGGAAAAGAAGGCTATGTGTCGTTAGAGTTTGTGAAGTTAGAAGCAGGAAAACAAGAAGAAAAACCAGCGGAAAACATTACAAATGGAACGCAAGAAGTAGGAACGATCAATGCG
>NZ_LOBC01000063.1 GCF_001583695.1 Bacillus wiedmannii
TAAGTCGATTCGACTTAGGTTTTTTTGTGTTTATTTTTATGTATCACCTGTTAAAATTCATAAATTTAGTAATCTTAAAGAGGAAAAAAGATGAAATAGGGACTGTCTAAACTAAAATTTGAGCGATAATGTCGTAAAAGGTGATAAAGTAATACGTTTAAATTTCAGTTTAAGGTAAGAATTACCTTTTTATATTAATTAGGTTGTAGAATGATCAAAAATATTTTACTCTTTATATGAAAACGTTATGTGAAAAATAGCTATTTAGTTGTTTTTCACATAACGTTTTTACATTTTCAAAGGATTTCACATAAGAAAAAATCTATAATTAAGATAGTTAACATATATTTTTTTGATGGGTGTGGGGGATTATGAAAGAAATATGCATGTTATTAGTGGCTGTTATATTATGGGGGATAGCCATTGCGCCAACAAAGTGGGCATTAGAATCTATTCAGCCATTTACTTTGTTATTTATCCGCCTTTTCTTAGCTGGTGGAATCTGTTTACTATTCTCATTTAAACAATTAAAAAGATCTGTTGTACATAAACAAGTCCCGTGGAAAAGAATGAGTTTGCTATCTTTTACTGGCGTAGCTGGGTACTTTATGTTCACATCCTACGGTATTTCTTTAACGAGTGGATTGCATGTTAGTATTATTGATGCTGCTTTACCGTTAGTTACAATTCTTTTTTCAGCGTTCTTTTTGAAAGAAAAAATTCAACTTAATTATTGGATCGGTATTGTATTGGGGGCTATCGGAGTACTTCTTATTACAATTCCATCTAGTAATGTCGATCAAGAAGTATCTTTAATAGGAGATATCCTTATTTTATTAAGTACGTTCTTATTTGCTTTCTATACAGTATTGCTGAAACGACCAAAACAAGAACAGTATCTATCAAACAAGGTTTTTACAACATTAACTTTAATTATTGGAGCTGTTATTCTATTACCATTTGCAATGGCAGAAACTTTTTACTATGGTTTTCCAAAAATCGAAACATGGAAGACAGGGTTTAGTGTAATATATCTTGTTATTGGGGCAACAATTTTAGCGTATTGGTTTTGGAATAGAGCATTAGAGACAGTCTCGGCATCAGTAAGTGGATTATATTTAAATGCGTTACCGTTAATAAGTATCGCTGCTTCAATTGTTCTATTAAATGAATCTTTGACGTGGAGAATAGGAATAGGTGGTAGCTTAGTTTTATTTGGAGTGATATGGGCGGATAAACGTAAATTAATTGATTTATTTATCTCAGGCGAGCGAAATGTTAAAGAGAATGAAGAATGTTAAAGTTTATAAGAGTATGTATATAGTGTTTAATGAAAAGGACGCTTTGTATGTAATAGGATGTCCTTTTCATTATTTTCATTGAATTAGAGGAATTAAATAACTGAAACTAATATAGAAAATACCTTTGGAATTATTTTTATTATTAATTGAATAAAAGGTGTTGACGATTAGGATATAGAGGTGTAATATAGAACAAGTCGCCGATGCAATAACGCAGAACGCGGCAAACAAAATGAAAAACTTAGTTGACATTAACTAACGAAGATGTTAACATAAGGAAGTCGCAAATGAGCGACCGAGTAGTTCTTTGAAAACTGAACG
>NZ_LOBC01000064.1 GCF_001583695.1 Bacillus wiedmannii
AGAAACCATGCTGGTGCTGCAAGATTTGCTTATAACTATTGTAAAAGAATGAGTGATAGATACTATAAGCTATTTGGGAAATTTGTTTCACAGTTAGATTTACAGAAACGATTTACAAAGATCAAGAAGCGAAAGAGATATGAGTGGTTAAAAGACATCAATGCACAGGTTCCTAAACAGGCCTCAAAAGATTTTGACAAGGCGAGGAAAAATTCGTTCGAAAAGTACAAAAATGGTTCTCACACTTCTTATAAATCCAAAAAAGATGTAATCCAAGGATTTTATGCCAATTATGAAAGGCTGATTATAGGAAAGAAAGTAGTTCATATTCAGTCTATTGGAGAAGTGAAAACAAGCCAACAACTACCAAGAAACAAAAAACCATCCAATCCAAGAGTTACCTTTGATGGTCGTCACTGGTGGATGAGTGTAGGATTCCAAGAAGACTTTGAATTACAAGAACTAACGAACGAGTCGATTGGTGTGGATGTTGGATTAAAAGAGCTGTTTGTAGCTTCTAATGGTATGAAAGAACGAAATATAAACAAAGATGCTAAGGTTAAAAAACTTTTGAAAAGGAAAAAGTCAGCGCAAAGAGATATGTCTAGGAGATTTAAAAAAGGTGTAAAAATTCAATCTGCCGGATATGAAAAAGCGAAAGGTGAGCACCTGCGGTTATCTAGGAAAATTATGAATATCCGAAATAACCATATCCATCAAGCAACAGCTAACTTGGTGAAAACCAAACCAATGAGGATTGTTGTGGAAGACTTATCTATCTCAAACCTGTTAAAAAACAAAAAAATATCGAAAGCATTTTCATTTCAAAAATTAAACTTCTTCTTTCAATGTTTATCATACAAGTGCGAGAAGTATGGCATTGCGTATGTAAAAGCTGATAAATGGTTCGCTTCAAGCAAGATTTGCTCATGTTGCGGCGTAAAATACGACCATTCAGTTCAATCAGAAGGACAGTGGAGTTTAAAAATACGTGAGTGGTGTTGTGTTTCCTGCAATAGCCATCACGATAGGGATGTAAATGCTGCGATAAATTTATCAAGATGGGTAAAATAAATGCTTGATAATAGGA
>NZ_LOBC01000065.1 GCF_001583695.1 Bacillus wiedmannii
AAGTAGTACAAGTACAAGTAGAAAACGCAAAAGAACTAGGAAGCTTACAAGTAATCAAAAAGGATGCAGAGAGTGGAAAAGTTCTAGAAGATGCAGAATTTAAGCTAAAGAATGAAACTGGTCAAGTAGTTGGAGAAGCGAAAACAACGAATAAAAACGGTGTAGTAACATTCGAAAACTTAGTGCCAGGAAAGTATACGTTAGAAGAAACGAAAGCGCCGGAAGGTTATAAAGCAGTAGAAGTAACAGTCGAAGTAAACGTAGTAGCAAATGAAGTAGTAAAACAAGAAGTTATGAATGAAAAAGTAACAGGTCAATTTGAGATTGTAAAAGTAGATGCGAATGATAAAGCGAAAGTATTATCAGGTGCAGAATTTACAGTATATAAAGATGGTAAAAAGGTAGCGGAACTGAAAACAGATGAGAGTGGAAAAGTGATGTCACCAAAATTACCATTAGGTGAATATACAGTGAAAGAAACGAAAGCACCAGAAGGTTACAAGCTTTCAAATAAAGAATGGAAAGTAACAATACAAAACGAGAAAGAAGTAGTAAAAGTAGAGGCGGAAAACGAAAGAATCTTAGGTTCTCTACAAATTATTAAGACGGATGATAAAGATCAAGCGAAACGTTTAGCGGGCGCAGAATTCACATTGAAAGATGCGCAAGGGAATGTTGTAAAAGAAGGAATTACAACAGATAAGTCTGGAATTGTTAAAGTAGATGGACTAGTGCCTGGTGAATATACGTTAGAAGAAACAAAAGCACCAGAAGGTTATGAGTTAACAAAACAAGTAATTCATGTAACAGTTGATGGTGAAAAAGTTATTGATGTAAAAGTAACAAACAGTAAGAGCCTTGGTCAATTCGAAATCGTAAAAGTAGATGCAGAAGATAAAACGAAAGTATTATCAGACGCAGAATTTGAAGTGTACAAAGATGGTAAAAAAGTAGAGACGTTACGAACAGATAAAACAGGTAAAGTAACCTCTCAGAAATTAGAACCAGGAACATACACATTAAAAGAAACGAAAGCACCACAAGGATATAAGTTGTTAAAAGAAGAAATTGAAGTCGTTGT
>NZ_LOBC01000066.1 GCF_001583695.1 Bacillus wiedmannii
ACCCAAGATTGTCGTTCTATACATTGTAACCAACCTAAGTTATTAGTTAACCAATCAGAAGGTAGCGTCACGTTTTTACGTGTATCTACATCAGTAGGATCAGAACCATTTCCAGTGTTACCACCGTCTCCTTTTCCCAGATAGTCTAACGGATTCACAGCATTACTCTTATTAATATCCCAGCCACCTTTATGCATTTCAAAATGCAAGTGTTGGCCACTAGAATCTCCAGTGTTCCCCATAACTCCAATAGTTTGTCCTTGTGTAACATAATCCCCTACATTCACCGTTCGAGAACCACTACGCATATGAGCATATACAGTTTCCCATTTGACCCCATCAATATTATTCACAATCATAATACATTCACCATAACTAGATGAATAATAAGAGCGACTAACTTGTCCACTAGCCGCTGCATAAATCGGATGATAACCTGGTTCTGCAAGGTCTACCCCATGATGATCTGGTCTGCTGCCTCTAAAACCACTTGTTACCCTTGTTGTATCTGTTGGATAAATAAATTTTGCCATATTAATCTTCCTTTCTATTTTTCACACCATATAAAAAAGGTACTTACATAAGCACCTTGATTTACTATTTATATATTTTTGGCCTATATACTAATTTTTCATACCATAAGATTGATAGAAAAAAGTTCTCCGTCGTTACCTTACATCAAGATTTCCTTTAACCATGTATTGTTTTCAAAATATAATGTATGTTTAACACATCCAGATATACTTTAGTTTTCTCAGGTGACTTTTGTGAAGTACTTCAATAAGAGCACTATCTTTTTTAGCGAATCCAACGAATGATTTTTTCGTCAAACTCTACCCACCCTTTATCTGTAATGTAAATCCAGTTGTTATCCCTAAACTCAATTACCCATTGACCTACACCTACTCGATCGCGTATACCACTGTTGTAATTTGCGTGATGGTAACATTCTAGCCCATCCCATTCATTCCAAATGACACCT
>NZ_LOBC01000067.1 GCF_001583695.1 Bacillus wiedmannii
TTACAATTAACTGTAGAAAATGAATTAGTGGATACAGGAAATGTAGAAATTACAAAAGTAGACAAAGAAAATAAAGATGCTTTAGCTGATGCAGTATTTGAGATTCAAGACGAAGCAGGACAAGTAGTCGCTAAAATAACGACAGATAAAGAAGGGCACGCACAGGTTACTAATTTATCAGTTGGCACATACAAGTTAGTAGAAGTAAAAGCACCAAAAGGATATAAGCAATTAGTAGATCCGATTACTTTCCAAATTGAAAAAGGCATGACAAAATCTCTTGCTTTAACAGTAGAAAACGAAATGTTAGACAAGGGAAATGTAGAAATTACAAAAGTAGATAAAGAAGGCCAAAAAGCATTAGCGAGCGTAGTCTTTGAAGTACAAGATGAAGCAGGCAAAGTAGTAACAGAAGTAACGACAGATAAAGATGGAAAAGCAAAAGTCTCAGACTTATCTGTAGGCAAGTACAAATTAGTAGAAAAAGCAGGCTTACCGGGATACAAAAAACTAACAGAGCCAGTATCGTTCGAAATTAAAAAAGGTATGACGAAAGTCTTATCACTAAAAGTAGAAAACGAACTAGTAGATAAAGGTTCAGTAGAAATTACAAAAGTGGACAAAGAAAGTGGCGCAGTATTAGCGGGCGTAACCTTCGAAGTGCAAGATGAAAAAGATAAAGTAGTAACAAAAGTAACAACAGATAAAGATGGAAAAGCAACAATTTCAGATTTATCAGTAGGGAAATATAAGCTAGTAGAGGTAGAAAGCTTACCAGGATACAAAAAACTAGCGAAACCAGTATCGTTCGAAATTAAAAAAGGTATGACAGAAGTCCTAGCATTGAAAGTAGAGAACGAAAAGTTAGATAAAGGTTCAGTAGAAATTACAAAAGTAGATAAAGACAGTCAAAAAGTATTAGAAGGCGTAGTCTTCGAAGTACAAGATGAGCAAGG
>NZ_LOBC01000068.1 GCF_001583695.1 Bacillus wiedmannii
ATTTAACCAATTATAACGAAAGTTAATTAAATATATCAGTAAGCCCTGCTAGTCAAGTGATTGGCTAGTAGTGAGGGGTAACTGCGGGCAATCCCTAAAGCTGATTGAGCTACAACGTGGCTAGAAATAGCGAGCGTGAATGTCGCGAAAGCAGAAAAAATCAATCAGATGGTGCAAGGTTAAATCCTAAACATTAGAACAATGGGTCTTCCGCCTCGAATCATCTAAGTCAAAATGGATAAGATGGTTCGAGGCGACTATCTCGTATAACTGACGAGAGTACACCACAAGCCTATGGTGGTGGAAAAATCCTCTATCTCTAAGTAGATAAACATATAGTCTGCGCTCATGTGAAAATATGAGAAATTTATAAGAGAACTGGCTAAGGAATTGAGCCCTTAGTTGAACAAGATAAATTTTATTGAATTTATCGAACTTTATTGAATTTATCGAACTTTATTGAAATTATCGAACATATGTGCTATGTTAGGCTCGATGAGGTGAGAATAATAATGAAATTTTCACGAGTTAGTCAAGTATCGAAATTAACAGGCTTGTATCCTAGTAGTCTGAGGAGAATGCTGGTGGAACACGCTACGATTCAGAAGAACCAATCTTTCATTATCTGAAAGGTGAGTGCCCGAATAATTGCACAGTAAAGGAGTTACATTCTGATGATATTGGCGAAGAAAGTCAGACTGATTCCAACGCCTGAACAAGAAAAAGTGCTTAGAAACCATGCTGGTGCTGCAAGATTTGCTTATAACTATTGTAAAAGAA
>NZ_LOBC01000069.1 GCF_001583695.1 Bacillus wiedmannii
CAAAACAAGTCCTAAACCTGCCCATAATGCATATGCAGTGTTTAAGGGGATTGTTTTTAGCGACAAGGATAAAAAGAAAAAACAACCAACGAAAGCTATTATTACCCCTATTGTAGGATAGAGTTTTGAAAAGCCTTCAGATGCTTTTAATAGGGAAGAGCCAATAATCTCCCCCACTATTGCAAGTGCTAAATATAGATATGACATTATTCGTCCTCCTGAATCATGTTTATTAGTTCATCAAAAACTTGTGTTTTTAGTTCTTCATTTAATGGTGCCATTCCAAATATTTCTGAAAACCAAAGACCATCTATGGATAATCTTGTAATTGTTATTTTGACAGGATCAATTCCATCAGTTATTAACTTTGTATGCAAAATATCGTATCTCTGCCGGAATTCATCTAATAAATCTGGATTAATAAACATAGCAGCCATTAGTGCGGAATTTAGATTATTGTTTTCTAAATCGGAAAATGTAGATTTAAGATAAGCCCTATTCCATTTTCCTATTGCGTTATCATCGTCGTTATTAACTAACGTATTAATGCATTCGAAATAATTATTTGTCCAATCTTCCACCATTCCTTTAATTAATGCTTCCTTGCTAGGAAAATGGTATAATAATCCACCTTTACTC
>NZ_LOBC01000070.1 GCF_001583695.1 Bacillus wiedmannii
ACAAAAGCCTAGTCGATTATGCGACCAATGGTGTGGCTTATCAGCTACAAGCAGAGAATCTGCAGAAAGAGTTGGAAAAGACTCAAAAAGAAGTTACGCAGCTGAAAGCTGATATGCAAATTGGACAAGATAAAATTCGCTATTACTACAAAGATATTGAAGAGAATTTAGACTCCTTAGCAGAGAAAAAAGCACTGCAAAAAGTGAAGCAAACAGACATTGTAAAGAACTATGGAGACTTGATAGAAAAGTACAATGGACTCGTTAATAAATATAATGACCAGTTGAAGGAGAAAAAGGAGTTAAAACAACAGGTGGACACTCTAAAAATTGAGAACCGGTCTTACCAAAATGAGAATCGGGAATTGAAATTAGAGAACGGAAAATTGAAGGGAAAACTCGTGCAGATCAGCAAGGAGTTTTCTGTTTTTAAAGAGAGGGTGGGCAAAGTTTTACACGCTCAACTTGACCGAGTAAAAACGTTCTTGAGGATGAATGATGTAGACCGAAGTACAATCAAGTTCCTGGATGATAGGCAAGATAAATTAGTCCAGGACTCTTTAGAAAAAATGGAGAAGCCACAAAGGCAA
>NZ_LOBC01000071.1 GCF_001583695.1 Bacillus wiedmannii
CTGGGCTAGCTGGATTCGAACCAGCGCATGACGGAGTCAAAGTCCGTTGCCTTACCGCTTGGCTATAGCCCATCGAATTCTTACTTAATTATATGTAAGTATCAATTAGATTATTTGTAATTTTTTTAAAAAAATGGGGCGACTGATGGGAATCGAACCCACGAATGCCGGAGCCACAATCCGGTGCGTTAACCACTTCGCCACAACCGCCATGTTGTGTAAATATATTTGGCAGGGGCAGTAGGAATCGAACCCACACTGGAGGTTTTGGAGACCTCAGTTCTACCTTTAAACTATGCCCCTATGTAAATGGTGGAGGGGGGCAGATTCGAACTGCCGAACCCGAAGGAGCGGATTTACAGTCCGCCGCGTTTAGCCACTTCGCTACCCCTCCGAAACTTACATGGTGCCGGCTAGAGGACTTGAACCCCCAACCTACTGATTACAAGTCAGTTGCTCTACCAATTGAGCTAAGCCGGCGTATATTATTAAGATAAATGGTGGCTCGGGACGGAATCGAACCGCCGACACGAGGATTTTCAGTCCTCTGCTCTACCGACTGAGCTACCGAGCC
>NZ_LOBC01000072.1 GCF_001583695.1 Bacillus wiedmannii
ATGTCAACTAAGTTTTTCAATTTCTTTTTTGTCGTTTTCTGCGTTTCCGCATCAGCGACGGTTATTAATATATCATGGTGAAATTCGAAATGCAACACCTTTTATAAACTTTTTTTTAGATCACCCTAATTTCTTTGTTAATATCATATACTTAAACGAAATATCTCTTTCATGTATAAATAATTCCTACATATATTCTATATAAAGTAACTCTATCAAAAGCATTTCTTTCTATAATAAATGTTTTATTTATATACCATATCATACAAGGAGGAATATATATGGACTATGCCGATTTATTAATCAAACTAGGTCTCTCGGCTATTTTAGGGTTCGCTATCGGTTTAGAGCGCGAATTAAAACGAAAACCACTTGGTTTAAAAACTTGTTTAGTTATTTCTATCATTAGTTGCCTCCTGACGATTGTTTCTATTAAAGCGGCTTACAATTTACCACATACCGATCATATGAATATGGATCCACTTCGACTCGCCGCTCAAATTGTATCAGGAATCGGTTTTTTAGGTGCCGGTGTTATTTTACGAAGAGGAAACGATAGCATTGCAGGACTAACGACTGCTGCTATGATTTGGGGTGCTTCTGGTATTGGTATTGCTGTTGGGGCTGGATTCTATATCGAAGCGATTTTCGGAATGTGTTTCCTTATGATTAGCGTTGAACTTATACCATTAGCAATGAAATTTGTAGGACCGAGATCATTTCGTCAACGTGATATCGCAGTAAAACTTGTTGTGCGAAATATGGACAATATCCCAATTGTAATTGAAGAAATAAAAGAAATGGATATAAAAGTTAAGAATATGAAGCTCAAAACATTGGAGAATGGCTCTCACTATTTACATTTGAAATTATCCATCGATCAAAAAAGGCATACTGCTGATGTTTACTACGCCCTCCAGCATCTTGAAAGTGTCCAACAAACTGAATTAGAAAGTATGTAATGTAAAACAAACTCTCTTTTAAATTAGCGAGTTTTTCTTTTTTCTATAATGGTAACAATGAATGTAGCCCTGCAAAGTAAGGAGGAATAAGAGTTTGAAATCCCGTCCAAATTTAGTAGATACATTTCGTGATTCCATTATTTTTCGTTTAGTTTGCTTTATTGTTGTACTTACTGCTTTTTCTGGCTTCCTTATACATAGATTAGAGCCATCACACTTCACCACATGGTTTGATGGAGTTTGGTGGTCAATCGTTACCATTTTCACCGTTGGCTATGGTGACTTTGCCCCGCATACACTAATAGGCAAACTTATCGGTATGGGTATTATTTTATTTGGAACCGGTTTTTGTTCTTATTATATGGTTCTGTTCGCCACTGATATGATTAATAAACAATATATGAAAATTAAAGGAGAAGAAGCCGCTACCTCTAACGGTCATATGATTATCGTGGGTTGGAATGAACGGGCAAAACATGTTGTAAAACAAATGCACATCTTACAACCGAACCTTGATATCGTTTTAATTGATGAAACACTTTCTTTACTTCCAAAACCATTTCATCATTTAGAATTTATAAAGGGTTGCCCGCATCACGATCAAACTTTATTAAAAGCTAATATTACAACTGCTCACACTATATTAATAACAGCTGATAAAGAAAAAAATGAAAGCTTAGCAGATACACAGTCCATTTTAAATATTTTAACTGCAAAAGGTCTTAATCCAAACATTCACTGCATCGCTGAACTTCTTACTTCTGAACAAATACAAAATGCAACTAGAGCTGGTGTATCAGAAATTATAGAAGGAAATAAATTAACGAGCTACGTATTTACCGCTTCTCTTTTATTCCCTTCCATTTCAGGCGTACTATTCTCACTTTACGATGAAATCTCTGATAACAAATTACAACTGATGGAGCTTTATCCTTCCTGCACTGGACAAACTTTTGCAAATTGTAGCTATACTCTTTTAAAGCAAAATATTCTCTTATTAGGTATAAAACGCGACGAACAATATATGATTAATCCAGTCCATTCCTTTGTTCTCATTGAAAGCGACATACTCATTGTTATTCACCATTAAGAAAATGTTTTTCTAGTTCCTGCATGAGCACTTTCCCAATATTGATATATTTTCTTTTCACATCTCCATCTGGATCTTTCGGCTCAGCAAATTGATCCATTCCACTCGTTCCAGCCGTTAAAGTATTTACGTGATCATCTAGTTCGTCTTGATATACGTGCGAAAGAATATAAGGCGTTCCAAGACGGACTATTACACCAGGTACATCTAATTCGCCATTCACTGCTGTAAATGGCACTCGTAAAAATTGATATCCATCTTCTTCATCGATTTTGTAATCAAAGCATCCTTTATCGTAATCCCAATTGCCACCAATGTTATACCCAAGTGGCTTCATTATCTCTTCTAACTTATATAACGCATATGTACGTCCTTCTAAATTTGATTGAATCGGAATCAAGCCCATCCCTCCTAGACTTTTTCTTTAGCATACCCACTCTAGTTTGAATATACCGATGGACTTTTCGATAAAATAATAAAAAGCGACCGGATTCCGGTCGCTTTTTATTATTTTAAACGCTCTTCTAATTCTGCTTTTAACTTTTCAAATCCTGGTTTACCAAGTAAAGCAAACATGTTTTTCTTATATGCTTCTACTCCTGGTTGGTCAAATGGATTTACGCCTAATAAGTAGCCGCTCATCGCACATGCCTTTTCGAAGAAGTATACAAGGTAACCGAATGTGTACTCATTTAATTCAGGGATATTTACGATTAAGTTTGGTACGCCACCATCGCTATGTGCAAGTAATGTACCTTCGTATGCTTTCGTGTTTACGAAGTCTACAGTTTCACCAGCAAGGTAGTTTAATCCATCTAAATCGTTTTCTTCTGATTCGATTGTTAGTTCATGTGTAGATTTACCTACTTTCAGAACTGTTTCGAATAAGTCACGACGACCTTCTTGAACGTATTGACCTAATGAGTGTAAGTCAGTTGAGAAGTTTGCTGAAGATGGGAAAATACCTTTTTGATCTTTTCCTTCACTTTCGCCAAATAACTGTTTCCACCATTCAGAGAAGTATTGAAGTGCTGGCTCATAGTTAACAAGCATTTCAATTGTTTTTCCTTTATTGTATAAAGCGTTACGAACTACTGCGTATTGATAAGCTGGGTTTTCTTCTAGTTCTGATGTACCGAAGTCACCATGACCAGCAGCTGCACCTTTCATCATCTCTTCAATATTTAAGCCACTAACTGCGATTGGTAATAAACCAACTGGCGTTAATACAGAGAAACGGCCTCCAACATCATCTGGAATAACGAATGTTTCGTAACCTTCATTATCAGCTAATGTTTTTAATGCACCACGTGCTTTATCTGTCGTTGCATAAATACGTTTGCGAGCTTCTTCTTTTCCATACTTTTCTTCTAATAACTTACGGAAAATACGGAATGCTAGTGCCGGCTCTGTTGTTGTACCTGATTTGGAAATAACGTTAATAGAGAAGTCTTTACCTTCTAATACATCCATTAAATCTTTCATGTAAGTGGAGCTAATGTTTTGTCCAACAAATAGCACTTGTGGAGTTTTACGTTGTTCTTTAGAAAGTGTGTTGTAGAAAGAATGGTTTAACATTTCGATTGCTGCACGTGCTCCTAGGTAAGAACCACCAATACCTACAACAAGTAAAATATCAGAGTCATTTTTAATTTTTTCTGCACATTTTTGAATGCGAGCAAATTCTTCTTTGTCATATTGAAGCGGAAGGTCTACCCACCCAAGGAAATCGTTCCCAGCTCCAGTTTTTTCGTGGATTGCATGATGTGTTACTTTCACTGCATCACGCAAATAAGTGATTTCATGTTCACCGATGAAGGATAACGCTTTAGAATAGTCGAACGTTACATGTGTACTCATCTTTTTCCCTCCAATTATGGATATGTATTTCTGTATTCACTTTAGCGAAACTGAAGTTGTAAATCAAGCGATTCAACCATTGTAAACGTAACCAAAATATATTTTTTAGAAAAAGTTCATTTTTTGCATAAAAATTCTTATTTTTCTGTATAGATGTATATACATCCTTTTTCTTATATTTTTTATGTATAAAAACAACATAACTACGCCATTCTATAAAGGAGTTAATTAACTCGTCGCTTGCTCATGCTTCACAATTAAGGGGGGCTTTTTCATGAGTACTCTGCAACGTATCGCATTATTCTTTACTGTAATTGGCGCTGTGAACTGGGGACTAATCGGGTTCTTCCAGTTTGACTTAGTGGCAGCCATTTTCGGTGGACAAAATTCAGCTCTTTCCCGTATTATTTACGGCATCGTTGGTATTTCTGGGCTTATCAATCTTGGTTTACTCTTTAAACCATCAGAAAATCTTGGCACTCACCCAGAAACGAACGAAATTCGCTAGTCAGTATGTCCTTACTTCACCTCCGACATACGAATATGATTGCATGCAATCATATTTGCAAATATATATCATAAGATAAAGTAAAAGAGGAACGCTCATATGCGCTCCTCTTTTATTTTGTTAACTCGGACTCTTCAATCCATTCTGTTAACTTTTCACGCAGCGTATTAAATCCGTTCTCAGATGGATTCGGTATAAGAATCCGCCCTTGTTTTCTTCTCGCCGCTTTTAACGATAAACTCATTTTTCTGTGTTCTTCATCAATTGAAAGTACTTTTACTTCTACTGTATCGCCGACTTTTAAAAAGTCATGAATATCCTTTACATATCCATTTGTAATTTCAGATATATGCACAAGCCCTTGTGTTTCTGCATCTAACGCTACAAATGCTCCGTAATCTTGAATCCCAGTCACTTTCCCTGTTACAACCACTCCAGTTGTATATTGTTCTGACATATGAAACACTCCCATACGTTTACCATTTTCTCTACAATTGTAGATAGCAAAGCAGATGATTTATTGTTAAATATCCGATTAGTTAGTACGTACCCTAAGTAAAGCTACTCAGGATACGCATACCTTATATTAGTAAATTATACCACTATGACAGAACTCATTCAAAATTAACGAAAAATTTCCTAGAGTACGTATAATTTTCTAATATTGGGATAGAATACTAACACATGGCTTTCTAGTATTCCCCCCCTTTTATGGACAAAACGTATTATGTTTTGTCCTTTTTTTATTTTCTATAAACCGTTCCATTCTCTTCATTGCTTCCATAAGTTGTTCAAGCGATGTTGCATACGAGCAACGAATAAATCCTTCACCACTTTCGCCAAATACACTTCCAGGTACAACAGCCACCTTTTCTTCTAATAATAACCGTTCTGCAAATTCTGCCGAAGATAGTCCAGTTGAAGAAATAGAAGGAAAGACATAAAATGCTCCGCCCGGCACATGACACGTTAAACCCATTTCATTAAACGATGTCGTCATAAAATTACGGCGTTTCTTATAACTATCTCTCATCCGAATTACTTCATCATTCCCCGCGCGTAACGCTTCAAGTGCTGCGAACTGAGACATTGTCGGTGCACACATCATGGAATATTGATGAATTTTGAGCATTAATTCCGAAAATTGAACAGGAGCTGCAATCATACCGAGACGCCATCCTGTCATCGCAAACCCTTTTGAAAATCCCGAAATTAAAATTGTATGCTCGCGCATATTTTTAATACTCGCGAAACTTGTATATACTTCGTCGTATACAAGCTCTGCATAAATTTCATCAGATAATACGATTAAATTGTACTTTTCAACAATCACTGCTATTTCTTCAAGCTCGGATTTATTTAACATTGCACCTGTTGGGTTATTTGGTGAACAAAGCAAAATTGCCTTTGTTTTCGCTGTAATAGCTGCTTCAATTTGTTCTGGTTGTACTTTAAACTCGTTTTCTAAAGTCGTTGCCACAGGAACCGGAACTCCTCCAGCTAATGTCACAAGCGGTGCATAAGAAACGAAACTTGGTTCAATAATGAGTACTTCATCATCAGGATTTATAATGGCGCGCATCGCTACATCTAACGCCTGACTCGCTCCAACTGTAACAATGATTTCATCGTTCGGATCATAAGATACTGCAAATTGTTTTTTTAGATACTTTGCTATTTCTTGACGAAGTTCCAATAATCCTGCATTTGCTGTATATGACGTATATCCTTGTTCTAAAGAACGGATGCATGCTTGCCTTACATTCCAAGGTGTAACAAAGTCAGGCTCTCCTACTCCAAGAGAAATAACACCTTTCATATTTGCTGCTAAATCGAAAAACTTTCGAATACCAGATGGTTGTAAAGCTTCTGCCGTTCTAGATAGTTCAAATTGCTTCATGGTGTCACCACAATGCGCTTATCATCATCGTTTTTTTCGTAAATAATTCCCTCATGTTTATACTTTTTTAAAATGAAATGCGTTGTTGTAGAAACGACAGATTCAATTGTTGCTAATTTCTCAGAAACAAACATCGCTACTTCTCCCATTGTCTTTCCTTCTAATGTAATAGAAAGATCGTATGTCCCTGACATTAAATACACAGATTTCACTTCTGAATAACGATAAATTTGTTCAGCAACCGCATCGAACCCAACGCCGCGCTTTGGCGTAACTTTCACATCGATCATCGCCGTTAAACCTGTATGTTCTTTTACCTTCGTCCAATCGATATGTGTTACATAATCCACAATAATCTTTTCCACTTCTAATTTTTCAACCATCTTCTTTACTTCTTTTACTTCTATATTTAACAGCTTTGCTAATATATCTACAGATAATCGACTACTTTTTTCAAGACAAGCTAATAATTCTAATTCTTTTTCTGTCACCATATAAATCATCCTTCCTTTTCGTTTGTGTCTAAATTATACAAATACCCTTTCCAGTTTGAAAAGAAGATTTTTTTAGTGAATTATGTCAAAATAAAGTGAAACTTTAATCAGCGGAAAAATGCGTGATAAAGCGAAAGGGGATGGAACCGTGAAACCAAAAGTTTATATTGCTGAACCAGTTCCAACATTTGTAGAAAACTATTTATTAGAACACTGTGATTATGAAAAATGGGAGCAAAATGAGAAGGTACCTCGTGATGTTCTACTAGAGAAAATACAAGATAAAGATGGATTATTAAATTTCGGATCTGCTATTAATGAAGAATTATTAAATGTAGCTCCTAACTTAAAAGTAGTAAGCAACATTTCTGTCGGTTACGATAATTTTGATTTACAAGCAATGGAAAAGCGCAATGTCATTGGAACGAATACACCATATGTATTAGATGATACAGTAGCAGACCTTGTTTTCGCTCTTATGTTATCTGCTGGTCGCCGCGTCTGCGAACTCGACTCCTACGTGAAAAATGGTGAATGGAACGCCGAAATCGGAAAAGAGCACTTCGGGCTGGATGTACACCATAGTACAATCGGTATTATCGGAATGGGACGAATTGGAGAAGCCGTTGCAAAACGAGCGAAATTCGGATTTGATATGAATGTTCTGTATTATAACCGTCGCCGTAAAGAAGAAGCTGAACAAAAATTCGATGCTACATATTGTGATTTACAGACGTTACTCAAACAATCTGATTTTATTGTTCTTCTTACTCCATTAACAGATGAAACGTATCATCTTATCGGAGAAAAGGAATTTTCATTAATGAAAGAAACAGCAATCTTCATTAATGCCTCTCGCGGAAAAACAGTAGATGAAGAAGCGTTAATCCAAGCGTTAACAGAAAAGAAAATCTTTGCAGCAGGCATTGATACGTTTACACAAGAGCCGATTCAAAAAGATAATCCGCTCTTATCATTACAAAATGTCGTGACTTTACCGCATATTGGATCTGCAACGTTAAAAACTAGGCAGCAAATGGCTATGATAGCCGCTGAAAATTTAGTTGCAGGGTTACAAGGAAAAACACCGCCTAATATTGTTCGCGGGTAATGATGAATAAACGAAAGGCAAGATGACATCGTCATCTTGCCTTTTTTTGTTAACATATTTTTTTCTGCCTTGGAGATGATATGAACAAAAATCAATGGAGTGACAAAAAATGAATCACGAATATACTTGTCCTTATTTCACTTTTTCCACTCGCGGCACTACTATTCATTACGAATTGTATGAACATGACAACAAAACGGAACGTCCTACTTTCGTACTCGTTCACGGCTTTTTATCTTCCTCATTCAGTTACCGCCGCCTCATTCCTTTATTATCGAAAGCAGGAACAGTACTAGCTCTTGATTTGCCACCGTTCGGAAAAAGTGATAAGTCTCATCTCTTTAAATATTCTTATCATAATTTAGCAACGGTTATTATCGATTTAATTGAACATTTATCTCTCTCAAATATTGTGTTAGTTGGGCATTCTATGGGTGGACAAATTTCTCTCTATGTAAACCGTATACGCCCTGAATTAATTTCAAAGACAATTTTACTATGCAGCTCTAGCTATTTAGCACGCGCAACCTTACCTTTACTATACTCTTCTTATTTACCGTTCTTTCATTTATACGTAAAGAACTGGATTATACGGCGCGGCATTGTTCATAACTTAATGAATGTCGTTCATGATCACTCATTAATTGACGATGAAATGAAGGAAGGTTACTCCGCTCCTTTTTATGACAACCGTATATTCCCTGCTTTAACTCGTATGATAAGAGACCGTGAAGGTGATTTATCTTCAACTGAATTACAAAAAATTGAAACACCTACACTACTCATTTGGGGTGAAAAAGATCGTGTCGTCCCTGTACATGTAGGTCATCGGCTACACAAAGATTTACCAAACTCGAAATTTATTTCTTACGAAAACACAGGACATTTACTACCTGAAGAAAAGCCTGAACTTGTTTATGAAGAAATTATCGCTTTTTCTGCACAATAATACAAAAGGCTGTCGGAAATTCCGACAGCCTACAATGAACAACTTCCGCCTTCTTTTATTACAAGTAATTCCACAGCTAACTTCTCACATTTTCCAAGCGCAGGTACTTCCTCAAAAGACATAAAGTATATATGTTGAATCTTTTTTGCGATGTATTTTGGATCGTCGAACACACTTACGACGTTCACAACATCGCTCGCTTCTGTTTCATAAAACTCCGGTCCCATTTGAAACGGATCCCAATTCTTCACAACCTCTATCATCTTTTCATATGTACCCATTCGCTTCCCGCCTTTTCACTTTTTAATACTTTTCTTTATCCTATCACATCAGCTATTCTATAAGAAGAGAGAGAACTTTCATAACTTAACGGTTTACAGAAGAAGGGGGCAAACTTATGCAACTATTTCATAAAACAGTCAATCGACGTGGAACTCATAGTACGAAGTGGGATACGTATAAAAACGAAGAACTTCTCCATGCTTGGATTGCTGATATGGATTTTGAAGTACCACAACCAATTCAGACTGCTTTAAAGAAACGTATCGAGCATCCTATTTTCGGCTATACACTTCCTCCCGAAAATATTGGAGATATTATTTGTAACTGGACAAAAAAACAGTACAACTGGGATATTCAAAAAGATTGGATTGTCTTTAGCGCGGGAATCGTTCCAGCTCTTAGTACGAGCATACAGGCCTTCACAAAGGAAAACGAATCCGTTCTCGTACAACCACCTATTTATCCCCCATTTTTCGAAATGGTCACAACAAACAACAGACAATTATGCGTGAGTCCTTTACAGAAACAAAATGATACATATGTGATAGACTTCGATCATTTAGAAAAGCAATTTCAACAAGGCGTCAAACTCATGCTTCTTTGTAGTCCTCACAATCCAATCGGGCGTGTTTGGTCAAAAGAGGAACTCACACAACTTGGCACGTTATGTACAAAATATAATGTAATCGTTGTCGCGGATGAAATTCATGCCGATATTATTTATGGAGATCGTACTCATACACCATTTGCTTCTTTATCTGAAGAATTAGCAGCGCGCACGATTATTTGTATGGCTCCGAGTAAAACATTTAATATCGCTGGATTACAGGCATCGATTATTATCATTCCAAACGAAAAACTCCGTCAAACCTTTATATCTATCCAATATAGACAAGGTTTCCACGGATTAAATACATTTGCCTATACAGCGATGCAAAGTGCCTATACAGAATGTAACGATTGGCTAAATGAAATTCGATTATATATAGAAGATAACGCTCAATTCGCTTGTAAATATATTAAAGATCACATACCTACTCTTTCTGTAACGAAACCAGAAGGTAGCTTTTTATTATGGATTGATTGCTCTCGCCTACAGCTTTCTCAAAACGAACGCACCACATTGCTTGAGGAAAAAGGGAAAATCATCGTTGAACCTGGTGAGAAATACGGATTAGGCGGCGAAGAACATATTCGAATTAACATCGGCTGTCCAAGATCTGTTTTAGAAGAAATTTTAAACAGACTGCGCCATACGTTTTCATAATAAGAAAGGAGGCTGCCCCCTAATCAATCGTGGGCAGCCTCCTTTCTTAATTCTTGTTGGCAAATCGATATATCCCAATAACTGCTGATATATTTTCAATTACGTTTCACAAAAAAAGCTACCATGCACGGTAGCTTTTACTTTTTCTTCATATCCGACGCTTTTTTTACAATGACACCACAAGCAATTCGATCGCCGGATTTACCTGTCGGTTGTGTCATACCATCATCAGCATTTTCTGTAATAATAATAGACGCTCCATCTTTTCTATGAATCGTCGTTTTTCCTTCTTCCAGCGTTATATGTGGTGCATTGATTTCCGCTTTAATCTTTCCAGAACCGTCTGCAATTACGTTCGGTAAATCACCGTTTTCTGCACCCTTCGGATTAAGAAGTCCATGCTTTTTATCATCAGGATTAAAATGATTACCAGATGATTCAAAACGTGGTGCTTTACACTCACCAATTTCGTGTACATGCATGCCGTGCGGGCCAGGTGCGAACCCTTCCCCTTTAATCGTGATTTTCACTCCGCTTGTTTGCTGCACTACTTTCGCAGTCCCCACTTCATCACCTGAAGCATTATGTAATTTCACGTCAATTTCTTTCGGCTTTCCTTGGTCACAACCTGCCATCAGAAATAATAAACAACAACTGAAAAAAAGCCGTTTTTTCATTCTATTCCCTCCAAAATATATTCTGCCTTTAGATTGTCCGAGCATGGAGGGAAACATACAAAAATGAGTTACTGTTTCTTTTCCGCTAAAAGTTTTTCTTCAACTTTCTGTAACCGCTCCGCTTCTCGTTTGGATACACGAATGAACATACGCCACGTAGCAACGGCACCAATGATAAATAGAACGCAAACAATCCCTGGAATAATATATTCTGTTTTATCTTCCGGAAAATATAAAGGCATCATATAAATAGAACACTCCTTATTAGAGGATTTATAAAACATCAGAATTTTCTGTTATATAATATAAAATTATAGTGGAACCTATCCATATTCTCAAGGGGGCATTCCGAAAGCGAATGATTTCTTTGACTCCTTCGCACACTTTCCTTACTATAAACTTGAGGTGAAAAATATGAGAGAAACATTTGAAATTGGTGAAATCGTTACTGGTATTTATAAAACTGGCAAATACATCGGCGAAGTTACAAATAGCCGTCCTGGCAGTTACGTCGTAAAAGTGTTAGCTGTTTTAAAACATCCGGTGCAAGGTGACTTACATAACGTAAAACAAGCTGACGTACCATTTTTCCATGAAAGACGTGCTTTAGCTTTCCGTGAACAGACGAACATTCCAGAGCAAATGGTGAAGAAATATGAAGGAGAAATTCCAGAGTATACAGAGTCACTCAAATTAGCATTAGAAACTCAAATGAATTCATTTTCTGAAGATGATTCACCTTTTTCGGTTCGTAGTCTAGAAACATTAGAGCAGTTAAAAAAAGACTACAAACTTTAAAAAAACAAAACGACCAAATTACATACTGTGCAATTTGGTCGTTACTGTGTACTCACTTTCTTTAACACTTTTGAAAAATCAACGAGTTCTCCCAATGTTGGAGGTGCTGGTTTCACTAAATACTCTTTATCTTTTTCTACTAATTTAAAAATATTATACGTCGTCATCGCATCATCTAGCGCACAATGATGCTTACCCGTCCCTGCTTTTCCATATGCCTCAATTGCTTTCCACAATCCTGTTTGATTTCTCTCCCCAAAAAACTTCTTATACTCAAGTGATAAATCACGACACTGTCCTAAGAACGGAAAGTCTACTCTTGCCATTTCACAATTATGCTTCAACACTTTCATATCCATATTTCCCCACGTAACAATGGTTGGTTTACATCTCCTTTCATATTCTGCAAGTTTTTCAACAAGTTCTGGAAACGAAATTCCTTTATCTACGACTTCTTGTTTAATTCCTAAAAATTTCTTACATCGATCCGTTAAAGAAGGAAAAGTTTTCGGCCTAACATGAGCTGAATACGTGTCTTCTACCTTACAGCCAACAACCGAAACGAGTCCTACCTCAATGATTTCCGGGAAAAATCCTTTTGGTTTTTTTCTGTGCTGGGGCATCGTAAACTCAAAATCCAAAAATAAAAATTGTTGTTCATCCATACGATCCCTTCCTTATCATCTTTGTCATTCCTTTCTATTTGACACTCCTACACGAACAAGCTCGAATGCTAATTCCATTTTAAATATTCAGATTGGATGTATCTTATATATATGTCAAATGCCCACAAATATTTTTAAAAATAAGAAAAAATGAACGATGCAGAAAATATGACAAAATAAGCCCTTTCATTTACATCCCCCTTTTTTCTACTTTATAATGACGTTATGTGTGTTTCATCTAGTTAATTTTTGACACACTAAGAAAAGTGAATGAAAGGAGATGAGAGTTTTGCACGAAACAACGCAAGAGCTCGCAAACTGGCAGTATTATTTTGCTATCGCAGTCTTTTTAATTACATATGCCATTATTATTTCTGAAAAAATTAATCGCGCTGTCATCGCACTTCTTGGTGCAGCACTCATGGTAATTATGGGGGTCGTTGATTTACACAACGCCTTTACGAAACATATTGAATGGGGGACGATTACACTACTCATCGGTATGATGATTTTGGTGAACATTACGAGTAAATCGGGTGTCTTCCAATACGTTGCCATTAAAGCAGCAAAAGGAGCGCAAGGAAATCCAATTAAAATTTTAATTTCACTTTCCTTACTTACTGCGCTTGGTTCCGCATTTTTAGATAACGTTACAACTGTACTTCTTGTTGTTCCAGTTACTTTATCTATTACGCGCATACTGCAAGTAAATCCTGTTCCTTATTTACTTTCTGAAATTATTTTTTCAAACATTGGAGGAACAGCAACATTAATTGGTGATCCGCCAAATATTATGATTGGTTCTGCAAATAAGCATTTAGATTTCAATGCTTTCTTATTCAACTTAGCACCTATCGTAATTATTATTATTGCTGTTACAGCGACAATACTTTACTTCATGTACCGTAAACAATTAATTGCTGATCCTGTACAAGTTAAAAAATTAATGAGTCTAGATGAAAAGCAATACATTAAAGATCCAGTATTAATGAAAAAATCTTTAACAGTACTTGGACTTACAATCGTAGGTTTCATGACTCATTCTATCTTCCATGTTGATGCAGCTATCATTGCCTTAACTGGTGCTACTGTACTTATGCTAATCGGTGTGAAAGAACATGAAATTGAAGAAGTATTCGCAAGTGTAGAGTGGGTAACAATCTTCTTCTTCGCAGGACTATTCGTACTCGTTGGAGGACTTATCGATATCGGGCTTATCAAAACCTTAGCTCAAAAAGTAATTGGAATAACGGGCGGAGATATTTCTCAAGCATCTATCCTTATTTTATGGGTATCTGGTATCGCCTCGGCAACAATTGATAACATTCCATTCGTTGCAACAATGATTCCGCTTATTAACGATATGGCAGTTGGGCTAGGTTTATCACCTTCTGACGCACAAATCGACGTATTATGGTGGGCATTAGCATTAGGTGCTTGTCTAGGTGGGAACGGAACATTAATCGGAGCTTCTGCTAACGTAATCGTTGCAGGTATCGCAAGTCGTGAGGGCCATAAATTTAGCTACATGGAATTCCTTAAAGTCGGCTTCCCAATTATGATCGTTTCATTAATCATTTCTCATATTTATATTTATTTACGCTACCTTATGTAGTAGAAAAAGGGCTGTCCTATGTGGCAGCCCTCTTTTCTTAGTCAACGAAATATCGATTTACCGATAAAAAGCTGTTCCAAAATATCTTCGAAACAGCTCCCCGCATATATCTACTCGTTATATCTTACCGGCTCATTCCGAATAATAAATAAGTGTATCGGTAAGAAAACCGAAAATGTGATTGTATGAATAATTGTAAATAATATAGAATTCGTTCCGTACCTGTCTAAAATAGCGTAGATAAGATAAATAGATAGTACAATCGATACAGCTGTTGCTAATAAATATAGAATTGGTACGAAGTTAAAAATGAAACACGCGACATATATGCCGAATACTTTCCATCCTGCTTCTTCTTTTAAGAAATCCGGTAATTTATCTTTCGCTAAATCCCCCCATATCTTACTATTTAAAAAAGGAATAAACGCAAGAGCACCATCCGTTGCACCATCATTTTTCGCCATCGTATACAGTGCAAAAGCCGTTAATAAATACGCAATAATTGCCCAAATCAATACAACAAGAATAAACGCAAAACTAAGAGCAAAGAAACCTGCTAGTAAACCCTGATCTTCCATCTTATCCTCTCCTCTCTACTCTCAACATATTTCATTCCATTGCAAGTTATGTTTTAAAATTCAACCAAACTCTCTGTATAATAATAAGAGTAAGATAATTAGAGAGGAGAACAACTGATGCATCCATTTGTAAAAGCACTACAAGAACATTTCATAGCTCACAAAAATCCGGAAAAAGCAGAACCGATGGCACGTTATATGAAAAATCACTTCCCGTTTCTCGGCATTCAAACTCCCGAGAGAAGACAGTTATTAAAAGACGTCATCCAAATACATACTCTCCCAGATCAAAAAGACTTCCAAATCATCGTGCGTGAACTTTGGGACTTACCAGAACGTGAATTTCAAGCGGCTGCACTCGATATTATGCAAAAATATAAAAAGCATATAAACGAAACTCATATCCCGTTTTTAGAAGAACTCATTGTAACAAAATCTTGGTGGGATTCTGTTGATAGCATCGTCCCTACATTTTTAGGGAATATCTTTTTAAAACATCCAGAATTAATTTCCGCCTATATTCCAAAATGGATTGCATCAGATAACATATGGTTACAACGCGCCGCTATTTTATTCCAGCTAAAATATAAACAAAAGATGGATGAAGAACTTCTTTTCTGGATTATTGGACAACTACATTCTTCAAAAGAATTTTTCATTCAAAAAGCGATTGGCTGGGTCCTTCGCGAATATGCAAAAACAAAGCCCGATGTCGTTTGGGAATACGTACAAAATAACGAGCTTGCCTCGCTTAGTAAACGTGAAGCAATCAAGCACATTAAACAAAATTACGGAATAAATCACGAAAAAATAGGCGAGACTCTATCATAGATAGACGCGTTCCTCTATTGAGATTTAAAAAAGAACGTGTTAGAATATGTTCATTATTATTAATATAAGTAGCGATGACGGACTTATAAGTACTTGCACAAAAAGCGATTCAGGGATAGTGAAAGCCTGAAGCCGCAAGGAAACGGCAGTCTCGAGCAATACGTGATAAAGTGGATGCACCTGTTGTGTATCAACTAGGGTGGAACCGCGGGCAAACGCTCGTCCCTAGGCAATTAAGCCTTGGGATGAGCGTTTTTTTATGTTTTTCAAAGCATATACCGCTCGTTTCACAAGTACCAGAGCACGTCATCGCCAATACGTTAACTTTCAAAAGGAGGATTTTATTATGTATTCAATGGAACAAGTTGTAAACTTAGCGAAACATCGCGGTTTTGTTTTCCCTGGTTCTGAAATTTACGGTGGTCTTGCAAACACTTGGGATTACGGTCCACTTGGAATCGAATTAAAAAATAACGTTAAAAAAGCTTGGTGGAAAAAATTCATTCAAGAATCTCCATACAACGTTGGTTTAGACGCAGCTATTTTAATGAACCCAAAAACTTGGATCGCTTCTGGTCACGTTGGTAACTTCAACGATCCAATGATCGACTGTAAAAAATGTAAAGCGCGTCACCGTGCTGACAAATTAATTGAAGATGCATTAGATGCAAAAGGCATCGAAATGGTTGTTGATGGTCTTACTTTCGACCAAATGGCTGACCTAATGAAAGAACATGAAGTAAAATGTCCTGATTGTGGTAGTGAAGAGTTCACTGAAATCCGTCAGTTCAACTTAATGTTCAAAACATTCCAAGGTGTTACAGAGTCTAGCACGAACGAAATCTTCCTTCGTCCTGAAACAGCACAAGGTATTTTCGTAAACTTTAAAAACGTACAACGCTCTATGCGTAAAAAACTTCCATTTGGTATTGGCCAAATCGGTAAGAGCTTCCGTAACGAAATCACGCCTGGTAACTTCACATTCCGTACACGTGAATTCGAACAAATGGAACTTGAATTCTTCTGTAAGCCTGGTGAAGATTTAGAATGGTTCGCATTCTGGCGTGAAACTTGTAAGAACTGGTTACTTTCACTTGGTATGACTGAAGAAAGCATGCGTCTTCGTGACCACGGAGAAGAGGAATTATCTCATTACAGTAACGCAACAACTGATATTGAATTTAGATTCCCATTCGGTTGGGGCGAACTATGGGGCGTAGCATCTCGTACAGACTTCGATTTAAAACGTCACATGGAACACTCTAATGAAGACTTTAACTATATCGATCCACAAACGAATGAGCGTTACGTACCGTACTGCATCGAGCCATCTTTAGGTGCTGACCGCGTAACATTAGCATTCTTATGTGATGCATATGAAGAAGAGCAATTAGAAAATGATTCTCGTACAGTTCTTCGTTTCCACCCTGCTTTAGCACCATACAAAGCAGCTATCTTACCATTATCTAAAAAGCTATCTGAAGGTGCTACTGAAGTATTCGCAGAACTAGCTAAAGACTTCATGGTAGACTTTGACGAAACTGGTTCTATCGGTAAACGTTACCGTCGTCAAGACGAAATCGGTACACCATTCTGTATCACTTACGACTTCGACTCAGTTGAAGACAAAGCTGTTACAGTACGTGACCGTGACACAATGGAACAAGTTCGTATGCCAATTAGCGAGCTAAAAGGCTTCTTAGAGAAGAAAATCCAGTTCTAATTATAAAAAAGAGGCGCTCTATTGAGCCGCCTCTTTTTACTTTTCACGTTTTTCTTTAATTGCTACTGTACATCTTGATATACATAGTAAATCATCATTCTCATCAATAATACGTACATCCCAAACCATCGTTGAATGTCCTCTATGTATCGGTGTCCCGATCGCTGTTACAATCCCATCTTTCTTTGAGCGAATGTGATTTGCATTAATTTCTAGACCGAAACAAATACATTTCTCTTGATCAATTAAATTGTACGAACCGACACTTGCTACTGTTTCTGCTAATGCAAGAGATGCACCGCCGTGTAAAAAACCAAACGGCTGATGCGTACGCTCATCAACAGGCATCGTAGCAACCACCTTATCTTCTGTCATCTCTAACAACTCAATTCCAAGTGAATCCATTAAAGTTTTTCCCATATCGTTTCCTCCTTCTCTTACTTTAATTGAATGTATAATTTTACCTATTTATTTTCAAACTACTTATAACACTTATATAAGGAGGTTTCACCTAAATGAAACAGAAATTTTGTATATTACTGCTTATGTTCTCCTTGCTGACTATTGTACCAAATTGTGCACTAGCAGCCAAAGCATCCAACCTGACAATCGATGTTCAGACTGTAACACAAAAAGGTAAGAAACCTTATATAGAATATCAAATTAACAGACCTTCTTTTCACAATTTTTCCGATTCTAAATTTCAAAATAAGCTCAATTTCTATTACAAAAAATCTACTGACAAATTTAAAACCAAATTAGAAAAAGACGCAAAAAAATATTATAAAGAAACGGAAGGATCTAGCACACCTTTTCATCCGTACGTGGCGAATGTTGATTATAAAGTTTCCTTAAATAAACCACCCTTACTCAGCCTATATTTGAATTACTATCAATATACAGGCGGAGCACACGGTCTTTATACGTGGAAGGCAAACACATTTGATTTAAAAGAAAAAAAGTTACTACGCTTAGATGATTTATTTCAACAAGAAGATAAATATAAAGAAGTAATCCGCGCTGAAATCGTAAGACAAATTAAACAAAATGAAGGCATTTATTTTCCCGATGCAACTGAAAAGGTCATGAGCACGAAAAAGTTCCACTTCTTTTTAGAACCGGACAATCTCGTCATTTATTTCCCTTTATATGAGATTGCTCCTTATTCAAGCGGAATTCCTCAATTTCGTATTCCGTATACGTTGCTAAGAGATTATTTGAAGCCTTCTTATCAAAATATTTTGATTGACAACAAGTAAATATTTTCGCTACGATAATGTTAACCTAAAAACAACAGGAGGTTAACATTATGAGGAGATTTCATGTTTTAGATTTAGCATTAGCTGCCATGTTCGTCGCTCTTATGGCCATTGGTGCAAATATTGTATCTTGGGCACCATTCCTGCAAGTGGCGGGCATCCCATTATCTATGCAACCATTTTTCGCAATTTTAGCAGGGCTTCTTCTTGGAAGTAGACTTGGCGCATTATCAATGACTGTGTATATGCTCGTTGGCTTAGCTGGTGCACCAATCTTCGCTAACTTCAAAGCTGGATTTGGAGCACTTTTAGATCCTACTGGTGGTTTTATTATTGCATTTATTATCGTTGCTTACGTATCCGGAAAACTAGTAGAACAAAAAGAACGACCAACATTCAGTACATTTGCAATTGCCTCTTTCACAGGAATCATTTTAACTTATATTATCGGTACTACTTATATGTACGGGGCAGTCAATTTCTTTATGGGTGGTAATATGAGTTATAAAGCTGCTTGGATGATTATGATGTGGTTTGCAGTAAAAGATATTGCATTTACAATTATCGGTGCTATTATCGCACCTCGCATATACTATGCTGTACGCCGTTCTGCTTATCGAAACAGTCACTTCGTTTCATAAGTTGTTTTTTTGATATTTGCATGAGATACCGTTTCCCTTGATTATTATTCCCCTTCCCTAATCGGGTTTTTATTACGTACTAAAGAGGCTATCCTTCTATTGGAAGATAGCCTCTTTTTTCATATGGTTAGCACTTTCTATTCTTCATATATATTTGATTTTTAGATACAAATAAATTATGCTTGAAAAAGAATTAAACTAAAGTAAGGATTTGATTATAGATGGGGAGAGAATCCTCTCAAGAACATACAAAAAGATTTCTCATAGTAACACTATTTTTTACGCTTGGGACAGCTTTAGGAAAGCTACTTGGCTTTGCAAAAGAAATCACACTTGGAGCTTATTTCGGTACAAACCATGCCGTTGATGCATACGTTGTAGCTTTAAATATACCAACTATTGTTTTTACTGGTATCACAGGGGCCTTCGCCTTTTCTTTCATTCCTATCTTTATGGAGTTAAAGGGAAAAGATTCCCTTAAAGCATATCGATTTATGAATAACTTTTTAAACATTGTTCTACTTATTTTTTTCATTCCGCTTTTGCTCATTGAACTACAGCCGAACTTATTTATTTCAATATTTGCAAATGGGCTCCCAGAGCAAACAGCTTTATTATCAGCTTACCTATTACAAATCATTTTCCCAACTGTATTCTGTACATTCATGATTGATATTTTTAATGCTTATTTGAACAGTTTACATAAATTTCGCATTACAAGCATGCAATGGGTTGTATTAAATGGTATTACCCTTATTATATTTGTTTCCCTTGTTAATTGGATTGGAATTTACGCACTCGCATTAGGCGTTATTATCGGAAACATTGTACAAAATACACTTGTTTATTTTGCTTCTAAGCGCGAGGGGTATCGCTATCGATTTGTAATCGATTGGAAAGACCCTTCTTTAAAAACGATGATTAAGTTGAGTATTCCTGCTTTCATTACAAGTATGTCTATTCAAATTAATCTACTTGTGGATCGTACACTAGTATCTGGATTAGAAGAAGGATCTATTGCAGCCCTTAATTATTCCCAAAAATTATACTTCATTCCTCTTGGATTAATCGCTGCTCCAGTCTTAACAGTTATGTATCCTAAATTTGTCGGTTATGTAACTGACTCAAAATGGAAAGATTTCGTAAATTTAATGGAAACGAATATAAAAGTATTATTATATTTATTTATTCCCGTTTTTATTTATTTTACCTTTTTTACAGAACAAATTGTCAAAGTTGTTTATAACTATGGTGAATTCGGGAAAGATTCTATTATGATGACAGCAACTGCATTGCAATTTTATGCGCTAGCCGCTCTCATGCAACCTTTAAAAGATTTACTTGATCGTTTACTATTTTCTTTAAAATTGAATCGATATATTATGTACGCATCAATTTTTTCCATGATTATAAATGTTATATTATGTATTATACTCGTTAACAAAATGGGCTTAGCTGGTGCAGCTCTATCTACGTCAATAGCATCGGCTAGTACAGTAATCATACTATTGTGGATGTTCCAAAAATTCATGAAAGAGAAAGAAGCAGTAAACTTGTACTACGGTGGCTTTTTATTCAAATGCATTGTGGCATCCTTTATCAGCTTGTTTACTTCCAAGCTGATGCTTCATTTTACACATGATACAAAGTTGCTTATTTTATTAGCAATAGCGATTGGCGCCATCGTTTACTTATTAGTCACTTACATGTTAAAGATTAAAGAACTACAACAATTGCTATCGCTATTTTTAGGTAAAAGGAATGATATAAATGAATAAAATTATGTACCTTTTGAATTATGTTGGGGATGGTGGATCAGAAAAATACGTCCTAGATTTAATTCAATCTATGGATCCAGAATGTTGTATTCTTGTATATTCTACTCCTGGTCCTTTCTTACATAGGTTTGAAGCATTAAATATACCCATATATCAAATAGAAATGAAACACCCTTTTGATATAAAAACTGCATGGAAACTAAAAGAAATAATTGCAAAAGAGCAAGTAGATATTGTTCACGCACAATTTTTACGTGAAAATTATATTGCAATTTTAGCAAAGTTATTAGGGGCATCCATCCGTGTCATTTGGACATACCATGTGGATGTCCCCATGTCACTTCCTTTAAAATGGTGCAATAATATATTCACTCGTTATAATGACACCATCATTTGTATTTCACAGTTTATGAAACAGCAACTCCTTCAAAAAGGAGTTCAGAAAGATAAATTAAAAATAATTTATAATGGCTTAGAGGATCCTTATTTAAACAATTTACCATCTGTTCATAAACCGATGAAAATCGCTGTAATTGGGAGGTTAAGTGAAGAAAAAGGACAACCATTTTTAATACACGGCTTACAAAAACTAAAAACAAAATACCCTTCTTTACAATGGCACTGTAACATTATTGGAGATGGTCCATTAAAAACTCCATTAGAAGACTTAGTGACTTCTTTACAATTAAATGATTCCGTTTCTTTATTAGGTTTTCGAGATGACATTATTAAAGAATATAGTGCACACGATATCATCGTAATTCCTTCTAAAAATGAGGGGCTATCCTACGTAGCAATTGAAGCGATTGCTATGAAAAAGCCTGTGATTGCGACAAATATTGGCGGATTACCAGAAGTTATTGTTCCAAATCAATCTGGTATTTCTATACCATATGGAGATGTCGAACAATTGGCAACTGCACTGGCAACATTATTACAAGATGACAAACTCTACTATTCTTTAGCAGAATGCGGACGCGAATATTATTTACAACATTTCACCTTCTCTAAAATGATAGAAGAGGTGAAACATATTTACCGCATACCATCATCATGTTAAAGGGGCTTAATATATTATGATTCAGCTAAATCGATTTCACTATATTACTTTAAGTATTTTCCTTATTATAGTAGGATTAATATTTTCAGCAACTTATACCGGGCTATTCATTTCCGCACTGTTAGCAATAACTGCATTTCGAGATGAAAAGCTCGGTATTGCTTATTTACTATTATTTATTCCAATGCGCCCCTTTTTATCTGCTTACAATGCAGGGTTTAAATTTATTGGGATTTTCATTATTCTCGCTCTATTATGCAAAATCATTTTTCAGTATCGAAATACAGTTTCAAAACTTTTTACATTTCATTACTTTGAAATCGCATATTTCCTATTTTGCTTATTCGGAGCGATTGTAGGATTAATTAACAATGTATCTTTAGTAGCAATAATCATGCAGTTACATACCCTTCTACTATACTATTTTGTATTCTATATCGTCTCTCGATTGTCGTTCACCCGAGATGATTTCATATTGTTTGCAAAAGTAACTTTTGTGGCTGCAATTATCATTTCTATTCAAGGTTTAATTGAAAAAATTTCTCTTCGTAGTATGTTACTACCAGAGGTATGGAAAAATCTTGATCTAGCTCCTACTAATAAAATTCGTATATATGGTATGGCTGGTGGCCCAAATGAACTTGCACTTTATTTAACGATTGCATTTCTTACTTCTTTATATTTATTAAAAAATGCTTCCATACGAATGAAGTACACACTCTATGTAGGACTAACAATTATCGCGACAACTTTATGGTTAACCTATTCACGCGGAGCATTTTTAACGTTAATAACCTTTGGAGTGCTTTATATCATTATCCATCTTAATATACCGTATTGGAAAGCATTAATCCCTATACTAACCATCTCATTTATATGCGCTACTGGAATCTCTCTCATGACAAACTATTTAGAAGGAGATTCTCTAGGTGCAAAACGCTTTTCAGAAGCACTCTCAGAGGACACATTAGAATTAAGTAAGCAAGATGGTCGAATATATTATGTACAGAAAGCATTAGAAATCTTCCGTGACAAACCAATTACCGGCTATGGTTTCGGTACATTTGGTGACGCAGCTACTCAAACATACTCGTCACCAATTTATAAATCGTACAATATTACATGGAATTTTTATTCTGACAACCAATACATCCAAATTCTAGCAGAAACAGGACTTATTGGAGTCATTTTATGTTCGATATTTGCATATGGAATTTTAAGTACTTTCTGGAAACTAAGAAGAAATTCAATATTTAGTCCCATTATCTTATGTTTAGTTGCTGGTGCTATTATAGGAAGTGCCTTTTATAACATATTAGAAAATGCCGTCTTCATGATGTATTTCTTCCTCATTACGGGATGTATATATAATAAAAAAGGACTACTGAAATAATCAGTAGTCCTTTTTTATTATATTTTTTTCTGTTTCCTTGATACAATAAAAGCGCCTAGTAATGTGATAACAAAAGTAATAAACGAAACAACTGCTCCCATTACAAATCCTGGGGAAGTATACTTTAATTCGATTGTATGCGTTCCTTTTTCTAAATCTAATCCAAGGAATGCATCATTTAATTTAAGTAACTTAGCTTCTTTACCATCAACTGTTGCCTTCCATCCTTTATCATATGGAATAGATAGGAATAAATAGTTATCTTCCTTCACATCAATTTTTCCTGATACCGTACGACTTGTGTAATTCTTTACATCAAATGACTGTTGTTTCAGTACATTTACTCGCTTATCAAATGCTTCTACATCAAGTCCATAAAATAGTTGTTGTTCCAACTCAACGTAATGACTACTTCCTTTGACTTCAACTTCAACCTCGACTTTTTCATTATCAAAATATCCTAAATCTAAAATACCATTGTTCCAATAGTAACGAGGATATTCAGTGAATTTTTTACCAAGTGATTTTCCATTTACATATACTTTTGTAATATCAGTTGGTTCCACACGTAATTTTGTATACAATTGTTGCTTACCTTTTACATCAAATGTATATTTAATACTTGCTTTTTGTCCATCCTGCTGTTTAACCAATTCGATTGGCTTTTGATTTGTTTGAGCTATTTTTTCAGTTTCAGCCTGTAGATCTTTTTTCGTTTTCTCTCTCGTTTCTACAACTGCTAAATTATTATATTCTACAGAAAGTGGATTTAACGGTTGGTAATAACTAACTTGTTGCCCATCTAATTTACCAATCAATTCGTTTTGCTTCTCAAAGGAATTTGTATAGTTGATTCTTTGTACTTTCAACTTATCTTTTCCTTTAACATCAAATTCATCTTTATTTACCATGTATCCGAACGAAAGCGCATTTTTATTCTCATATACATAATTGCTTCCAACATGATCGATTTCAGACCATCCGTATTTACTTAAAGGTTGATCAGAAATCATATATTTTACACCAAACAAGGCATCAGTAGAGAGAATCCCTTTACCATTTTGTAAAATTAATGCCTCTAGATACCCATAACCTAAATCTTGCATGTATAAATTCAAGTGACCATTTGCCACAGAATTGAAGTGTGTTACGCCCTTATATCCAAAACGTAGCGCATCATTCCATGTAACACCTCTTGTCGTTTCCATGCGATAAAGCCCCTTGTCCTGTTCGGCTACTTTCTGAATGGTCTCTTCATATTTTGGATACGGCGAAGCATATTCTTGACGATTAATATATCCGTATTCATAACCCATTAACTTAACCATGTATACTGTATTAGCTGCTACATCTAGCCCCACTATAGCGAATAAAGCCAAAGAGATAATCGCTTTATTTTTTCGCAAGCGAACTTTTCCAAATAACAATAATGCATACATAATGATTAAAAAGGCATTAATTACAATCTTATTTGACTGCATATAACTTGGTGCAACTTTTCCTAATAATAGCAGCATAAATATATTAAACAATACAACCTTTTTTAAAGCTGGTATTAATTCTTCTTCGAATACCATAAACGTTCGAACTGCTACATAAATGAGTACAAAGGAGAATGTAAATGAATAACGATACGGGAAATTCGTTGGTGGCTCAAAACCATGCCAAGCGATATTTAAAAACGGAATTTCAAAAGAAAGGATTAGGAATAACAGTACGCTTCCATATACAATCTTTTCTTTCAATGAAATTCTTTTTGTAATAAAGAATAATGGAATGAGTAATACAGTTAAAACACCTGCATAAACGTTTGGCATTCCATTTACTGTCGTATCAATTACGCCATTAAAGAATCGTGCATAAAAATCAAACGGATCAAAATTAAATGCTGTAGAGAATGGAATCTTAGTACGTTCAACAAAGTTGCTCTTTAAATCCATGTATGTTGGTAGCGTAATAAATGCAGACATTCCACCTGCCAATCCTGTTCCAAGACAGAACCATAGGAACCTTTGCATTAATAATTTTATATTTCGAATATCGTAAAGCACACAATAACGTGCTACAAAGTAGATAAATGTAAAAATCCCTACCATAAAGGAAATATAAAAATTCGTAATAAATGTAAGTGCTAAACTAAATGTGAATAACACCCATTTTTTTTCTGTAACTAGCTTTTCAATACCTAACATAATAAGGGGTAGTAAATAAATGGCATCTAACCACATTACACAGAAAGAATATACTGTTACAAATGACATTAAGGCATAAAAAGTTGAGAATAGCGTAATAGCAATTTCACGACGCTTCATCATATGACTTAAATAATATGTCATTGTAAAACCAGCTAATCCTGTTTTTAATAACGTCATTAACATAATCGCTTCTGGAATATGCGAACGATCAAACAGGACAATGAGTAGTGAAAAAGGACTAGCTAAATAATAAGCAAATACTCCAATGAAGTTTAACCCCATTCCACCTTCCCAACTATAAAATATACTTTTTCCATTTTTAAACACATCATATAAATACGTGTAAAACTGCACATATTGTGTGTGTAAGTCCGTTACAAGGATTGATTTTTCTCCAAACGGTGCAACACCCAGTAAAATAAAAACTACACCATAAATAGAAAAAGGAAGTAAAAAAGCAAAAGTATATAAAAACTTCCTTTTCTTAAACAAATCTAACAGAGCTTGCATTATACTCCTCCATATCATTCTTCATTAATCATTTATTACCAAATTCTATGTATAAAAAACAATAGCCGGCATAGAGCCAAGCCATTGTTTTTTATATATTTTGACCGTTTTCTATATCGGTCTTCTTTTTAAAAATAATATATTTACTCGCAAAATAATTAACAACCACAACAATAACGTTTGCAATAATTTTTGCTACTAAATCATTCATACCTAGCCATTCAATTAAAACAATCATGGATGCGATATCAATGAAATACGATACAATACGGAATCCCATAAAGTAGACAAACTCTTTTACTACGTGAGCAAAACTTGTTTGTTGACTGTTAAATACATACTTCTTATTTGTAATATACGCAAACAGTACCGATACAATCCAAGCAATTGTTGTTGCTATTTTGTAATCCATTCCAATTAACGTTGCACAAATAAAATACGTCACAATGTTGATTAACGTCGTTAAACCACCGAAAAGTAAATAGTTAAAGATTTCTTTCGCTTTAGTATTCACACTTCTAATCCCCTAGTGATTTGATTTTACTTTACGATCTTCTACGCTGTATAATTTCGCCATGTTTTGATCGCCATCGATATTCGTTACTTTATCATCATTATATTCATCTACAAAATATAGCGGACGTTGTTTTGTTTCATTGAAGATACGTCCTAAATATTCCCCAATAATACCGATGGAAATTAACTGTACACCACCGATAAATAGAATAGCTGTCATCATAGATGGATATCCACTTACTGACTCACCATACATTAGCGTCTTAATAATAATCCAAATCATATAGATAAAAGCTAAGAATGAAACAGTAAATCCCATGAACGATGCAAGGCGCAATGGCGCTGTTGTAAAGGATGTAATTCCTTCAATAGCAAGATCCATTAATTTGAAATAGTTCCACTTTGTTTCACCTGCAGCACGAGGGTCACGATCGAATAAAATTTCTTTCTTATTATAACCAATCCAGCTAAACATCCCTTTTGTATAACGCTGCGTTTCACGAATTTTCTTTAATGCCTCAACACAACGACGGTCTAATAAACGAAAATCCCCTGTATTTTCTTGGATCGGAATTCTTGTTGTTTTCTTTAGCAAGCTGTAAAATTTACCAGCTGTCCATTTCTTCGCCCATGATTCACCTGAACGAGAGCGTCGTTTTGCATAAATATCATCATACCCTTGTTCCCAGTACTTAATCATTTCAGGGATTAATTCTGGTGGATCTTGTAAATCAGCATCAATGATAATTACTGCATCTCCAATTGCATGATCCAGACCCGCAATCATTGCTGTTTCTTTCCCAAAATTTCGTGATAAGTCTACGTACGAAATACGCTTATCATTCACTCTAAATTCCTTAATAATATCTAACGTACGATCTTTACTTCCATCGTTAACAAACAAAATTTCAAAGTTATAATTTGGAATGCCTTGAAATACCCCTGTTAAACGACTATATAATTGATCTAATACCTCTTCTTCATTATATGCCGGTACCAATATAGTAATAGTCTTCAAAAAAGGTGCTCCTTTCTTTTTCAAGCCTGCTCATAAAGAACATCTTATAAGCACAGATTAGACATAGTAAACTGGATGTTTATCTTAGAATACCTCTTTCTCCAATTCACTATGTCTAACCTCACATATTTATAAATAAGTTAATTTTTCACAGTATTTTTTTGTCCGTTCACAATTTCTTCCATGATTGCTAATAAATCATCTTTTAACTCTTCATGTTGTAACGCCATTTCGATTGTTGTTTGAATAAAGCCTAACTTCTCTCCAACATCATAACGCTTTCCTTCAAAATCGTATGCAAACACACGTTGGATTTCGTTTAGCTTTTGGATTGCATCTGTTAATTGAATTTCACCGCCAGCACCAATATGCTGCTCTTCTAAGAAACGGAATATTTCTGGTGTTAACACATAGCGCCCCATAATTGCTAAGTTTGAAGGTGCCTCACCTAGAGCCGGTTTTTCAACAAATTGCTTCACTTGATAACGGCGACCCTCTTTTTCTAATGGGTCAATAATACCATAGCGATGCGTTTCATTTTCTGGAACAGTTTGCACACCGATCACAGATGAAAGTGTATGCTCATACTCATCGATAAGCTGTTTTAAACAAGGTTTTTCAGCTTGTACAATATCATCACCAAGAAGAACAGCAAATGGCTCATCGCCGATGAACTTACGAGCACACCATACTGCATGTCCTAAACCTTGTGGTTCTTTTTGACGAATATAGTGAATATCTACCATTTTCGAAGATGCTTGTACTTTTTCAAGTAAATCATATTTTTTCTTCTCTAATAAGTTTTGCTCTAATTCAAATGCATTGTCGAAATGATCTTCAATCGCACGTTTTCCTTTTCCTGTAACGATAATGATATCTTCAATACCAGCCGCTACAGCTTCTTCTACGATATATTGGATTGTTGGTTTATCAACAATTGGTAACATTTCTTTAGGCTGTGCCTTTGTAGCTGGTAAAAAACGTGTCCCAAGACCAGCTGCAGGAATAATAGCTTTTCTTACTTTTTTCATGCTTATAACCTCTTTCTCTCATCTTTGGTATATATTCATATTTGTCCAAGCAGTAGTTATTTTTATTATTTTTCCCTTATCAAACCATATTTATGGGATACATTCTTATCCAAATGAGTATAACTTTTATACTATATATCTATCAATTTTCTTATTAAACTAAAGTTTTTTACATGTTAACTTCTTCACTAACTGCAAAAGACACTTCGTACAAATTCTACATGATTGTCTCTTTATTCGTCAAGGTTACTTATTAATCTCTCATGTGCTTCTCCTTATTCTCTACTCATGAGCCCCTTTTTTTACTGTATCCTTCGTACAATTGGTCCTAAAAAGCGTAGCGAATCTGACAAATATGGACTTATTTCCTTTTGCAAAAAAGCTAAATAAGTGCATGTTAATAAACATGTGAACGGCCACGTAAATATATATCTTTAAAATTATATAATTTAATTTTTTTTACCATAACAATTTCAAATTATACGTAAACTTTTACTAAACTCTATTTTTTATTTTGAATATAGTAACGACCTAATAATACATAGAATAGGAATAACATGGCTATGAAGTAACTCATTCCTTCTGGTGAATCCATCAAAATATTGATTGAGACCGCCGTAACAACTAAATGCCATACACTTTTTGCATCTAGACTAATGTTATACATTATATTACCATCTACGAATTCTTCTATTAATGAATTGTTAAATATATGTGAAAGTACACATACGATTACAATGATCATTAATACAAGATAATGTACTTCAACAACAGGTGAGAATAACAGCATAAGCGCTGTAACGAGGACAAACTCCAACGAGCTGTCTTTTTTACATTTTCTAATAACTAGAAATGTAATTGCTAATAGTATTACGACATACACAAGGTGAGTTATACTCATTGAATCGTGTGGGAAATATGTCTTTAATACTCCTTTAAATGAGCTATCCCAAGGTGCTCCACCATGCATTTCATTAATTCCATTTACAACAAACAAATCATTTGTTACATATTCCCAAGCTACATTCCATCCAACTATAGCAATAGTAATCCCTGATGTAATAATCGTTGTAATCACAGCGCTTAAAAACACCTTCCACTCTTTCTTATATAGGAAGTATACAAGAAAAATACCCGGTAGTAATTTAAAACTAGTAGCAAAAACAATCGGAATCCCTGCCAACCACTTATGTTTAGATTGATAAAAATAATATGTTAAACATACTAAAAAGAAGATTAAACGATTGGATTGTCCCCAATAAAAATCAGCAAATACTGGATAAATAATAATAGCCGCAGAAAACAAGAGATACTTTACCCCTTTTGCCCTTCCTTTATACGCAGCTTGTATTACGAAACATACACCTAATATGAATAATATGCTATTGAACATGGTCCATAAAAGGCGTGCTTTTTCATAAGGAAATGCTGCGAACCACGAAAGAAATACAGCGAACTGTGGTGGATACATATAGTATCCTAGTGCACCTTTTGTTTCACCATATAGTTGACGAAATGTCTCCATTTGATGGTCCAAATCATACATCATGCTTATAGCATTATCATTCCAAATTGTATGAAATGCATAGTAAAAGAAATGAAAATCATCAAACATCCACCCTAACATTGCAGGCTCTTTATAAAGTAGCCATAGGACTTGATATCCTAGCGAGTACCCAATTGCCCCTAACAAACATATTAAGGAGATAACCTTAAACATTTTCTCACTTATTTTTATATTTACCATTTATTCTCCTCCAAAGCATTATTATGAGACCCATAAAGAAGGTGACATAAGAAAAGCAGAAATCCAGTATATTTCTGCTTCGCTTATGTCACCTATTTAATTATACAGTTACTTTCTGTTTTTCTTCTTTTTCTTTATGAGTTAATAATTTTCGCTTCATTTTTTCATTTTCATGCTGATAAATAGCTATAACTTGCGTCAATTCTTTAATTCGAATGGAAGATCTCGAAACTACAACAGTTAAGAAAAATAAAACACATGTTACAAAAAGGAATCCCAAAAAGAATAGCGCATTTATCGGTGTAGCAACTCCCAATAAATATGAAACCACATCAATTGATTTTGGGAAAATCCCAATCATTAAAATACCGATTAACACTCCATACCATGTTAATACATATTTCAATTCCAATTTTTCTTTACGGACTAGGTTTGTAAAAATAATTAATCCTACTATAACTCCTAAAATAATTAATATTTGAAGGCGAATTGTCACGAAGCATTCTCCTTTCTTTTAGGTTTTAATCGATCAATTGTAATCGCAAGTGTTACTTTAATCATATAGTAAATGGCTTTGTAATTTACTATTGAAGATGTCCCGCCCATTCTTTCTCGCATAAGTACTGGAACTTCTTTTACTTCATAATTTTTTCTAATTACAGCAACAATACTTTCCGGCTCTGGATAGTCTTTTGGATAGTACTCACAAAATTCATTAGTAATTTTACGATTTACCATTCTAAATCCAGAAGTCGCATCCGTTATTCTCTTTCCAGATACAATTTTGATTAATTTTTCAAAGAAACGAATCCCAACTCTTCTAGTAAATGAAGACTGGAATCCTTCTTTATTAATAAAACGTGAGCCAATAACCATATCTGCTCCCGTATCTTCCATTTCTTTAAGAAGGGCTCCTAAATAGGCCGCATCATGTTGTCCATCACCATCAAATTGTACCGCAACATCATATCCATGGCGCTGAGCATACTTATAACCAGTCTGCATGCCTCCACCAATTCCTAAATTGATCGGTAAACTTACATAATTAAAATTATTATCTTTACATATTTGCTCTGTATCATCTTTTGAGCAATCATTGATAATAACATAATCAAAATCTGGAGCATTCTTCTCTATATCCTCTACAACGTGTATTAAGTTCGTTGATTCATTGTAAGCAGGAATAATAATCAACTTCTTTTTTAACAATTGGAATCCCTCACTCCACTAATTTTAATAAAAATATCCTAGCATAAACACATTTGCATACAATAGCATACAACATGCTAATCTGGCTGAGCGTTGCGCTGTTAACTCTGAGTGTTGTTTCACATTCATTCTTTCATTAAAGATGAACAATACAATTGGAATGACAGGTAAGAAATATCTTCCTTGTAAACCGCTAATGAAATCTGCACCAACTTCAGACCATGTTAAATATAAGCTTAACATAACTAGCCCAACTACACTTGTAATTGTGATTATAAAGACTGCATAATCGAAGTTACGTAATTTAAATCCATCTTCGCTATAATCAAAAATGGCTGTCATTACAAGTCCTATCATACTAATAAGCACAATACCACTCATTAAATGAGTTACCCATCCAACTTGATTTAGCATGTTCATCCACATGCTCATTCCACTTTCAAATGTTCCAAAGAAAGCTTTCATTACTTCAACTGGATGCTCTAGTATAAACTTCAATTGACTAACAGGATTAATTTTTTCATTTGGATTAATAGTTCCCACAAATTTCATTACGAATAGGTTCCAAGAACTCATTATCAAACCTGGTATTCCTGCCAGTAATAAAAATGACATAACACCTTGCATTTTTGTACGGAATAAATCCCTTCCAATAAACGCAAAAATCAAGAATGATAACGGCCAATACGTAAATTTACATAATACTATTAAGATTAATAAAACAATTGGAATAATAAAATCTTTAATTCCTAACGTATTCTTTTCAGAACGCATAAGCTTCTGCAACATTACAGCAATAAACAGGTAATTTAACCCCATCAGCATTGCATCTGCTGAAAACGACGCACCCAATGATACAAACAATGGAAATGCCGCTAAAAATGCTAACGTATTTTTCAACCTTGGAATAATTTTTATCGCAAGAGCACTCAAAGCAATATACACAGCTAAATTAAAAATCCTTCCTAACATTAGCGCACTAAAAGCTTTTAGCCCCAATAGATTAGCAATAATTAAGCCAAGAGCTTGTGGAATATAAGGAATTGGTGTATAAACAGCTGTTGTGGGTTGCTCTACAAAATTCGTTTTATCTGCAAATGTATAGGTATCCCAAATATCACTCTTAGCCCTATCGTATCTTTCGCCATTTGCCAATAACCCATAAGTTGTTTCAAATTGATTCGGGCGTGGCATATCATCAATATTCTCTGGTAAGTTAACGCCCACTTTATCTCCCTGTTTTGTAGAGAGAAGATTCCCTAAGCTAATATCATACGCTTTTGCAAAATGGAAGTTTTCATCAGTTGCCTCAAAAAGTGGATTATTGAAACTGAACATAACCCCCATTATTCCGGTAACAACGACAAAATTTTTAACTGTGTTATTACCAATAAGGAATAAAGCTAATAAAGTAGCTAATGCGGTAACAACTGCTTTTCCAACCTTAAACCAATCAAGCTGATCATATGCTACCTTTGCAGCTATCGCTTGTCCACTTTCTTCTTTACCATTAACAGTCAGCTTTTCATCTGGAGACAATGATGCCCCTGTACGAATAGTAACTTTTTCGCCATTTTCAGCTTCTACTATTTTTACTTTCAAGACAGCATCTTTATTTATGTCTTTTTCAATAGGAATTATAATACTGCTCTTAAAATGAGGATCCTTAATGTAATTTTCTCCGCCCCATGTTTTTAAATCGACTCTTTCTTTACTCACGATTTTCCCTTTAGCCGAGAGCTCATACTCTAACACAGCGTTTTTATGATAACTTTCACTTGTAAGAGGTAACAGCAAATGCTTTGGGTTTTCACCTGCAAAATGAATCTCTTGACGCACTTCTTCACCTTGCGCTAAATCAATCATCTTATATTTGCTATAAACAAGACTCTTATTTACAGTGTGTATAGGTCCCGTCAAAAACACATATAAAACTGCACAAAAAACTATAAAAAAAGATAAAAATATCTTTTTTCTTCCTATCATGCTACAAACACCTCGATTATATTATTTTCTAAATATCGGCATACAGTAGATGCACGAAAAATGACTTTTACTGAATGCAAAACACAATAATGCCTATAATAATAATCAGATTTCCGAATATCTTCCTTCTCGTTATTTTTTCACCAAGAAAATACCAACTGAATATTAAAATAAAAATATAACTAAGCGATTCAATAACAGGCGCTTGTTTTAATGGAACACCTTTCAAGGCAATTACATTTAATCCAGCGTTAATTACAAATAAAGAATATCCTACAATTACGTAGCGATTTACATATTCCTTCCACTTTGTATCATAATTCGATAATGTTGCCTTCTTTAATAAAATTTGCGAATAGTTTGCTAAAACAACTCCAAAAATGTAAAGCAACACAAATTTATTCATCTTTTACCACCACGACAATCCCTATAATAATAATGACTGCACCAACCAAATTATTCCATTTTATTGTATCGCCGAAGAACACCACTGACCATAATAGTCCCCATAAAATAATGACTCCCCGATGTGAATACGCTTTAGATATTTCAAATGGTTTAATAACTTGCTGCCAAATAATTGCGTATCCAAATAAAAGAATTACAAGAATCATGTAGGCAATAAAAAAAGAAATTGATCCAACTGAAAAGTTTGCCGCCCATTTCATATACACCATTATGATAGAGTATAAAAAAAAGGCAACATGTAAAAATATATAATGCTTCATTGATGCTTTCATACACTCAACTCTCTTTTTTTAAAATTGATAGTTATATCATCACTTTTTTACAAATTGTCATTTTTAGTTTATATACACACGAAACAAATTTTAACATAATTGATCCAAAATTTCATTCTGAACTTAATTAAATGCATCTACTGATTGCGTCCAATTTGTGACAATAAAACCAACTACTGATAAAAATTCGAACAAGAAAATTTACTCCAAGTTTCAAAAAAAAAAGCATGAGCACCTAACGCTCATGCTTTTTTAATATATTATTGAACTCGGTTCATAATATCATTCTTTATACTTTCAAGTTTTTCTTCACTATGTTGTAGCGTACTTCCCTGCACCCCAAAATAAAATTTGATTTTAGGCTCTGTCCCAGACGGACGTAAACAGAACCAAGAACCATCTTCAAGGTAATACTTTAACACATTTGATTTTGGTAAATGTATTTCCTCTGTTCCATCCCCTATAATTTTTGTTCTCAAGCTTGCTTTATAATCTTCAGCAATTGTAACTTTTAAACCAGCTACTTCTACAGGACAATTTCCACGGAATGTTGTCATCAAGTTTTGAATTTGTTCTGCGCCATCTTTTCCTTTTAAGGTCAATGACACAAGTCCCTCACGGAAATAACCATGTTTTTCAAACACTTCAAGCAATCCATCATACAATGTCTTTCCTTGCGCCTTATAATATGCTGCAACCTCACATGCGAATAAAACAGATTGAACAGCATCTTTATCCCGACAGAATGGCTTAATTAAATAACCATAGCTTTCCTCGTAACCGAATTGGAATTCATATTGTCCGCTTTCTTCATACTGCTTAATTTTCTCGCCAATAAATTTAAATCCAGTTAACGTATCAACTGTATCTAAACCGTACGCTTTCGCAATTGTGCGACCAATTTCAGACGTTACGATTGTTTTTAATACAACACCGTTCTCTGGAAGCGTTCCGTTTTCTTTCTTTTGAGATAGTAAGTAATCAAGCATTAATGCACCTGTTTGGTTACCAGTTAACACTTGGAACTCACCATCATGATTGCGAACTGCTACTCCTAGACGGTCTGCATCAGGATCAGTTGCGATTAACACATCTGCGCCAATTTTTTCACCGTCACGAATTGCATACTCAAACGCTGCGTGCTCTTCTGGATTCGGTGATTTCACTGTAGAGAAGTTTGGATCTGGTAACTCTTGTTCTTTTACAACCGTTACATCTGTAAATCCAACTTCTTCTAAACCACGGCGTACAGAAATATTTGATGTTCCGTGTAATGGTGTAAAGACGATCTTTAAGTCCTTACCAACCTTTTGCACCATTTCTTTATTAATAATGACATTGTTCAATTCTGCTGCATATGCATCATCTACTTCTTGTCCAATAATATGTAATAAACCATTAGCTTTTAATTGCTCCACGTCAGCTACTTCAACTGTTAACTCATCTTCTACTGCATTTACATAGCTAATTAACTCATCAGCTTCTTTTGGAGGCAATTGTCCACCATCTTCACCGTATACTTTATACCCGTTATATTCAGGCGGATTATGGCTTGCCGTAAGAACGATTCCACTTACTGTATGTAAATGACGAACTGCGAAAGAAAGCACTGGCGTTGGGCGTAAGCTTTCAAACACGTATGTTTTAATACCATGTGCACCAAGTGTTGCAGCTACTTCCATTGCAAACTCTGGAGATTTATGACGAGAATCATACGCAACAACAACACCACGTGCTTTTGCTTCCTCTCCTTGTTTCTCAATAAATTGAGCTAAACCTTCTGTCGCCTTACGTACTGTATATACGTTCAAACGGTTTGTTCCAGCACCAAGTTCACCACGCATACCGCCTGTACCAAATTCTAAATTTTTGTAGAAACTGTCTTCAATTTTCTTTACATCTTGTTTCATTTCCTCTAACTCTTGTTTTAACTCTATATCCAAACTAGCAAATGTATTCCAGCGTTCATATTCTTTTTTCCATTCCATTTTAAATTCTCTCCTCTCAATCAAACACAATTTAATTATATGGTGAAAATGATATTTTCCTCAATACTATATTTAATACTCACAAAAACTTTTACATTAAATGTATAAAACAGCACCCCTTATGAATACTTTTTGTATAAATTGAAAAGCTATACATAAATATATTCTCGAATAAGGTGAGGTACAATGCAAGAATGGGCGCTTAAACCAGAAATACAACAACATATCCAAGAGATTATCAAAGATATTTCCCTTGCACTTCAAGATATGCAAAACACATTAGAGAACAATGATAAATGCCTTTTATGTAAAGTCGAAGATATACATAAATTACTATTACAAATTCAATCAACAACCGCTTCTTACTATCTCAAAACATATTTATCACCATATACAGATTGCTATATCCAACTATTAACTGCAATCAGGCAATTATCTCAAAAACGCCATGGAGCTCTTATTATTATAGAAAGAGAAAAATCATTAGAAGCATATATCCAATCTGGTATAGAAATTCAGGCTCATTTAACAGTTCCGTTACTAGAATCTATTTTTTACCCAGGAAACTCACTTCATGACGGTGCTGTTCTTGTAAAAAATAACCATATTATATCAGCAGCAAATATACTACCCTTATCGCAACAAGCTTTGACATCCAATCGAAAGTTAGGAACACGTCACCGCGCAGCAATTGGACTCTCTGAAGTCAGTGATGCACTTATTTTTGTTGTATCTGAGGAAACTGGTATAACGTCATTTGCCTTAGATGGAACCTTATATACATTTTCATTATGAAACATATAATACACTTATATTTCCTCGCATAGCAGGAATTTTCTTTCTGCTAATTGAAGTGTATGGGAACAGGGAGGCGATATGCTAGCCATGAAGAACATATTACAGCAATTTATTACAATACTCTTCGTATGCTTCACTTTTACAGGTTGCATCGATACGAATAATTCGAAAGACATTTCCTATCAAAATCAAGAAACAGAAAAAGGCATAAAAAAGGCAGTTTGGAATCAACTATCCAATCAAGAAAAGCAATATATTATCGGTGATTGGGAAAATGCAACAATGATCAAAACAATATTGCATAAACATAATAGCCGTCAATTCAATGAAGAATATGAAGGGAGAAGTGTCTACCTCGTGCATTTCCCATCTGATACGTCCTATCCCAAAAACGTTGAAGTGTACGTCGATATCGATACAAATAAAATTGTCGGATATAATCAATAAACTATTAAAAAATGACCTTCGAACGAATCTACGATTCATTTGGAGGTCATTTTCTTTGGATCAAACTACAGGATAAATGTTTAAAACAAAATAATAATTTATATGGAAAATCTTCATAAAAATATTCAGTTATCAAAAACTTACTTCTCATAGTAATAACAATGCAATTATCTTCTTTGCTATTATTTCATTTATGATTGCTTATAAGTTGTAACAACCATTCACCTTTATCTTTTTGCTTATTCTCCATCACTAAACCTTTCAACAAACGTTGCAAGTGTACGTACCATTGCACCTGTTGCTCCAGCTGGCCCTAAATCATGCGCTCCTGACGTTTCAGATGTTCCAGCGATGTCTAAGTGTACCCAAGGTGTATCTTCAGCAAATTCACCTAAGAATGTACCTGCCATAACCGCATGTCCTTCGCGGCCTGGTGAGTTATTTAAATCGGCAAACTTACTGTTTCGAACGCGTTCTTTATCACGATCAAAAATCGGTAATTGCCAAATTGATTCATCTGTTTCCATAGACGCCTCTAGCACTTGCTCAAACAACTCTTCATTGTTTGTCATTGCGCCTGTCGTATGATTTCCAAGTGCAACAATTACACCACCTGTTAATGTCGCAACATCAATAAGATAGTTTGCACCTAGTTTTCTCGCATACGTAATACCGTCAGCTAACGCTAGGCGACCTTCTGCATCTGTATTTAATACTTCAATTGTTTTTCCGCTCATAGATGTGATTACATCGTCTGGCTTAAATGCTGTACCACTTACAACGTTATCCGTTGATGGAATAACAGCGATCACATTTTGCTCTGGGCGAAGTTCGCCGATGATTTCCATCGCACCTAAAACAGCAGCTGCACCGCCCATATCACCTTTCATACCGACCATACCTTCACGTGGTTTTAAAGAATAACCACCTGTATCGTATGTAATCCCTTTTCCAACGAATCCAATGACATCTGTCCACTCTTCTTTTCCTTTATAAATAAGAGCGATCATTTTTGGTGGCTCACTAGATCCTTGATTTACTGCAAGTAACGCACCCATACCAAGCTCTTCCATCTCTTCTTTCTCAAGAACTTTATAATCCATATCATACTTTTCCGCTAACTCAACAGCATACTCAGCAAGCTTCGTCGCTGTTAGTACGTTTGGCGGCATATTTACTAGTGTACGAGCTGAATTTGTTGCACGTCCATGTACGTAGCCAACTGTTAATGCAGCTTCAATTTCTTGTGCATCTTCCGCTGTAATAGCCGTGAACTTCTCTAACTCTACACGATCCTTTTTATCTGATTTATACGTTTGTAACTCATATGTACCAAGACCTTGTACTTCTGCTGCAATATGAGCTACATCAATCGCATCTAATTTCTCCGTTACGAAAGAATCAAGCAAGATTGCTACATCTTGTACTTTTGCTGCTTGTAACGTTTTAAACGCCTTACCAAGAGCAGCACGCAACGTTTCTGTCGTGTAAGACTCTTTCTTACCTAAACCAACGAAATAATAACGTTTCACATTTGTTTTTCCTAAACTATGTACTTTTGAAATAGCTTTCTTCTTCGTAGAAAGTTCTTTCTCTTCTAATAAAACTTGTAGTTGTCCTTCAAACGCTTTGTCCAGTTCTTGTACAAAACTACTCGTTTTCTCTTCTTCAAATAAGGCAACGATTACTGCTTCATGGCTTGCTAATTCTTTTTGTACTTGAAACATGTTCAGACCCCCTAAATTTCTCTACTCTGCCTTTATTATAACTTTATTTTCGATAAAATGCGATAATTCTAACTTCTGTTACATCCTCTATAATCCATATTTCTTCTATTTATAAAATAAAAAAGTCTAGCGTAATTACCACTAGACTATCTTTGTTTTAAATATTGACCACGAAACACTTGCATCGTTTCGTCTTGATTTAACATCGTTAACTCTTCTTCTGAAAACTTACCATTTCCAACTTTCACTACATACACATTCACTTTTTTCTTACCCCATTGGCTATAAACATCTTTCACCGTATCATAATACAGATCAAGACGGTTTCCTTTTATTGCACCGCCCTTATCAGCTACTACACCGTACCCATAACCTGGTACGAATAGAATCGTTCCAATTGGGAATACGCGTAAGTCCGCAGCGATTGTGGAATATAAATCCCTTTTCACCTTAACTCCTGAATATGTAATACCATACTCCGGATGTCCCGGTCTCTTACCAGTTGACTCAATTCCCGACGTATAACCTGTTGCAGTCATTTCAATTGAACGATATTTAGACCAGTCGTTTGCCTGCTCTAAAGCATTTATCACTTCTTTACTCGGAGCAACATTTCTCTTAACTTCTGCTGCATGTACTTCTTTTGCACTCGTTCCCTCATATTTCTTTACAATCTCTAATAAAGAAACTCCTGTGAAAGCATTCCATGTTACGCATAATGCGGATACAAGTAAACAAGTCATCACAATGCGAATACAATATCGTTTTAACATTTTTATATTCCACACTCCTTCATCGTTAATCATTCCCTATACGATGAAGGAATATGCAAAAAAATAATCCCCAAATGAATTGGAGATTAAAACATTTGATATCCGCTTTTCCGAAGTTTCTTAATGACAATTCCGGCTAAAGCAGCACCTACTAATCCAGTAGATAGAATAAACACATCTGCCTGCCCTAAATGTGATACACTTGTCCCAAATGAAGAGAATGTTTCTTTCGGCTTTGAAAAATAATCCCACACACTCGCCTTATTAATAATAAGTATACAAACAATCGGATACACAATAACCATTACCCATGTCGCTCGCAATATCATGTTGAGTAAAAATCCAATTCCAAAAAACAAAATAAAAAATAACATCATTGAAATAAGTAGTACTGGTATACTCACTCTTTCTCCCTCTCCTTCGCATGCGCCGTAAATACATGATAGGCTGTATAACCAAATTGCTCTCCTGGATCTAATGTTTTGTTCATCTCAAGATGTAGTTCTGATCTTCCTTCAAACAAATATTTGATAAGTAGAGACGTATTTGGATCGTCCGCAATCGTATCTGGATGTAAAAATGCTACTTCAGACAATTCCTTCTCCTGTACAATAATGTTTTCTCCTTCAGGCTCCAAAAGGAAAATAATCATATTATCACTAATCTCATTGCGAATCACGCCCGATCGAACACCAATGATCCCCTTCACATGAGCGACGATACCTGTCTCTTCTAACACTTCACGTTTCACAGCTTCATCAACCGTCTCACCTTCATTTACAAAACCAGCCGGCAAAGACCATTTCCCCTTTAATCCACTATATTTTTTCTTAACGAACAGCCACCTGCCATCTTTTGTAGCTACTAAGCCACCAACAGCTAGCCATACTTTCCCTCGCTTCTCCATGATGTAATACCCTCCTCTACTAGAACGGACAGAATATTCTTTCTTTTTTATGTATTATACTATATTTTTAAAATGAAAAAAGCAGAAACAGCTCTTAGCCGTTTCTGCTTTTTCTATTATATATTAAAAGAACTTTAATTTACCTTTTTTAAGAACTAATAAAGGTCCACCTAATAAGAATAGGTAACGGTTATCGATAACTTTCTTCATGAAGGAAGCTTTCCAACCTGTTAACTTTTTGCCCATAACAACGCCCATTGCATCGTCATGACCTAAAGAACATACAGATCCTTTATTGTCGAATGCGAATTTTTTCATTTCGCCTTTACCACGAACTAACACAGTTAAGTTGTGTGCAATGTTGTAACCTTCTTGAATTGCGATTTGTGCCGTTGGTGGGTATGGACGATTAATTTCTTCGTTAATGATTAACGCTGCGTCACCAACCATAAATACATCTTCGTATCCTGGAGCGTGCATGTACTCATCAACTTTTACACGTCCGCGCATTGCTTCAAAGCCAGACTCTTCTACAATACCGTTACCACGAACACCCGCAGCCCAAACTACTGTTTCAGACTTAATTAATTCAGTATCATCGCCGTTTGCAACGATAATACCTTCTTCAGTTGCTTCTTTAATTGCTGTACCGATGCGGAATTCTACACCTTTTTTCTCAAGTTGTTTTACAGCGTATTCTACTAATGCCGGATCGAAACCTGGAAGTGCTGTTGGAGCAGCTTCTACACAGATGATACGTGCTTTTTCACGTGGTACATTATACTCTTTGCAAAGTTCAGGAACACGGTTTGCAAGCTCACCTACGTACTCGATACCAGTAAATCCAGCACCACCAACAACGATTGTTACTAACTCATCGCGCTTTTCAGTTGCATATTTAGCGAAACTAGCTTCCATATGCTCACGAATTTCACGAGTTGCATTAATGTTAGCAATTGAGAATGCATGCTCTTTTAATCCTGTAATTCCGAATGTTTCTGATTCGAAACCAAGACCGATTACTAAGTAGTCATACTCTAGCTCGCCGTCTTTTAAGATGATGCGTTTTTCAGCAGCTTTAATTTCTACTACTGTGTCTTGTACAAAGTTCACTTTATTTGTATCAATAACGTCTTGAATATCTAGACAGATTTTTTCATCTTGTAATGTACCAGCTGCGCTCTCATGTAACCAAGTCGCTTGGTAGTGATAGCTGTTGTTGTTTACTAACGTAATTTCAGCTTCATTTACAGATAATGCTTTTTGCAGACGAACAGTCGTAATCATCCCGCCATAACCTGCACCTAAAACTACGATTTTTGGAGTCTTCACCAAATCACAACCCTTTTCTTTATATAATAGTAATGAAAAATAATACCAAGTACTAAAAACTATATTTGTCAAGAATGTGGAATTTATCACATTCTATATCATAACAAAACGCAGTCAAAAAATCGTACGAATTTTGTCATAGAAATTTAACATAATACTTCCCTATATTAGTCGGTTTTATTCCAGAATTCAAGCGTCTGGAGAATTATCAATATTTTAAAATAACATAGCGTTTTCAAGGGTTTTTCAGCCTTTTTTTCATGTATTTTCCTTTCACCATATTTTATACAATTAAAAAAGCATCTATGCGAAAACTTACACACAATTCAGTCGTTTTCAGAAGTATTATGAACTCAAATATGCTATCATTTATTTGAAAGTGTCATCATTTGCAGGATTTTCGTGTACATATGAACAATATATGAAATCAATATCAAAATTCCATCTATAGGGGGAATGAAAGTGGCAGAAAATCAAAAAGTTTACGACATAACAATTATTGGTGGTGGTCCAACAGGGCTGTTCACAGCATTTTATGGCGGTATGAGACAAGCAAGTGTAAAAATCATTGAAAGCTTACCTCAACTTGGAGGACAATTATCCGCACTCTACCCTGAAAAATACATTTATGATGTAGCTGGATTTCCAAAAGTGCGCGCACAAGAACTAGTTGATAACTTAAAAGAGCAAATGAAAAAATTTGATCCAACCGTTTGCTTAGAAGAAGCTGTTGATACGCTTGAGAAACAAGCTGACGGTATATTTAAACTTGTTACGAATAAGCAAACTCACTATTCTAAATCAGTTATTATTACCGCTGGCAATGGTGCTTTCCAACCACGCCGCTTAGAATTAGAAGATACAGCAAAGTATGAAAAGAAAAACTTACATTATTTCGTTGATGATATGAATAAATTTGCTGGTAAGCGCGTCGTAGTATTTGGCGGCGGCGACTCAGCTGTCGATTGGACAATGATGTTAGAGCCGATCGCTGAAAAAGTTACAATCGTTCATCGCCGTGATAAGTTCCGTGCACATGAACATAGCGTAGAAAGCTTAATGAATTCTCGTGCAGAAGTAAGCACACCGTACATACCAGTAGAACTCATTGGTGATGACAACATTGAACAAGTCGTTCTTCAGCATGTAAAAACAGAAGAAAAAATTATCATCGATGTGGATGATGTCATCGTAAACTACGGCTTCGTTTCCTCTCTTGGCCCAATCAAAAACTGGGGCTTAGATATACAAAAAAACAGCATTCTCGTGAACTCGAAAATGGAAACAAATATTCCTGGCATATATGCTGCTGGTGACATTTGTACATATGAAGGAAAAGTAAAACTCATTGCTTGCGGCTTCGGTGAAGCACCAACAGCAGTAAACAATGCAAAAGCTTACTTCGATCCAAACGCAAAACTTCAACCGATGCACAGCTCTAGTATGTTTTAATATAGAAATGAAAAGAACTCCTTTTACGTAAAAGGAGTTCTTTTGTTATTGTGCTACCGTATCCTTCCAAAATATGTTACAATAAATAAGAACAAACGTTCTATTTGATAAGGGGGATATTTTAAAATGAAAGAACCTATTATAGTAAAAAAAGAAGCTTTCCAAGCAATCGGCGTTTCGATTACGACGACAAATGAAATAGAGGCATCTACTGAAGGAAAAATCCCACAACTTTGGAACCGCTACTTCCAAGAACAAATGATGCATCACATCCCAAATCAACAAACGAAAGAAACATTCGCTTTCTACTCAAATTACGAATCAGATGAAACTGGTACATATCAATTTACAATCGGTATGCCCGTTTCTTCATTAGAAGACGTTCCTGAAAATATGACAATTTTAACAATACCTGCCGCTACGTATGCGGTATTTACAACGAGAAAGGGACCAGTTGCTGAAGTCGTTTGTGAGGCTTGGGAATATATTTGGAAATGGTCAAAAGAAAACAAACGTGCTTTTACAACAGACTTTGAGCTTTATGATGAAAAAGCAACAGATCCAAACAACGTACAATTAGATATTTATATTGCATTAGCCTGAACGACAAAAAAGAAGATACCATTTGGTATCTTCTTTTTTGTCGTTAAATAGCCACTGTGCAAACCCAACATTATTGTCTACAATGAGAAAGTGCAGTATAGAAATATTAGAAACTGTATAAAGTGATTGTTAACAGGTTTTTCAGTTTAAATTTGTCACATAGAAAGGAAGCAATATGGAGGAACTACAACAAAATAAATCTGCTTTAAAAGAAAATGCGAAACCGTTATTAAAAAATACGAATTTCCTTTTTCTTTGGGCAGCTACTCTTTTTTCAAGTTTTGCTTTAGCCTTTTTTACTTTTTCACAAACGTGGTACATAGCAAAAACATTAAACCTTGAGGCTTCACTCGGTGTTGTTTTCGTAGCTCTTAGTGTTCCAAGGCTTATTTTTATGATTATCGGCGGTGCTGTAGCTGATAAATTCCCGAAAAAAAACATTATGTTTTATTCTAATATTATTCGTGCTATTCTCGTCGCAACCATCCTTACATGGTTCATCGTAGGTGATGTAACACTATATACATTTGCTTTATTCGCTTTATTCTTCGGGCTTGCTGATGCTTTTTTCTGGTCAGCTGATGGATCTATCTTGCCTGAACTTGTAGAAAAAAGCCGTTTAACACAAGCAAACTCACTTACACAAATGTCAAATCAAGCATCGGTCATCCTAGGCCCTGTACTTGGCGGAATTCTTATTAAATTTACGAACTATGAAACGATCTTTTCGATCACGATTTTATTACTAATCGTCGCAGCCATACTCGTTCAAAAAATACAATTTACGATGCCAGAACAGCAAAATACAGACAAAGGCATGTTCACTTCTATTAAAGAAGGAATCTTATATGTAAAGGAATCACCATTCCTTTCAACCTTCCTTATTTGTAGTGCCTTTTTAAACTTATTTTTAATCGGCCCGATGCAAGTCGGTTTCCCGCTTTTCGTTAAAAATGTTCTGCACGGTGACTCGCTTCAGTTTAGTTACTTAGAAGCATCTGTAGGGGGCGGAATGGCAATAGGCGCTGTCATTGTCGGTTTAAAAAATATTAATCGTAGACGCGGTCTATTTTGCATTATCATGATGCTACTGTCTGGTGTATTCTTCTTATCCATCAACTTTAGCACCGTACTTTGGCAAGCATTATTAGCTGGCATGTTTTACGGTATTACAATTGCAATGGCTATCGTTCCGCTTATGGCGATGATTCAATCGACAGTAAAAGAAGAAATGATGGGACGCGTAATGAGTCTACTTATGCTCTCATCAATGGGCTTTATCCCGCTTTCTTATGCATTCACATCAATCGCACTTGCAATAGGAATTCCAATCGTAACCGTTATGAAAAGCGGTGCAATCGCCGTTATCGTCTTCGTACTATTTGTAGCGATTCGTGTTCCAGTTGTAAGGAAGTTTGATTAACTACTTGGAGTCATGTATTATACGCATGGCTCTTTTTTAAACGGATTAAATAACGTTATCCCCTTACTCCTTCTCACAGCTGCTCCCCATTCTAATCCAACCTCTAAAAATAGATCCCGCACTGTACTATATAGAAGCGCCTTCACATTTTTACGGATTTCCCCGTATTTATACGCTCTCACAACACTCTTTACTCGCCAAATGAAGTTTCCATACACTTCTTCATCCGCTAATATTTGCTCCAGTAAAACACCTTGCTCTAGTAACCCGCTCTTTTTATATGCAAGTTCCACCTTACTCCAAAATATATTAATCTTCTTCGGATTACGCGTCATCGGCACAAGTGCGTATATAAAAGGCTTCGGTATATCGTGACGGCAATACGTCTCATCAAGCTCGTACGTTTCTTTTCTATTCTCTTTTATTTGTGGAATGTTTTTAAAAAGAATTGTTTCCCCTTCACTTTTTTGCTCATTTTTACTACAGCCATCTGCACGATCCTCACTTTCACATGCGGACAGTTTCATACGGTCATCCATGCGGTCAATTGCAGATGTAAGAAATACATATAAGTTCGCACTATATCCGCCGCGCTTATGTCTTTCTTTTGTCGCAACACGCTTTATAATTCCTAGTTCCTCTAATTTTGCAATTGAACGGCGTACTGTACGAATACTTTTTCCAACATTTGTAGCAATCGTCTCCATTAACGGACAAGCAACTCCCACTGTTTTCTGTTTCTCATTCACCGCATACTTCCCTAAAAAATAAATGATAGTTGTATCCGTTTTATTTAATTGAAATCGATAGCACTTCAAAATTTGTCTTTGATATGTATTAAACTCTTCTTTACTTCGAAATTCACTATATGGTTTCATTAAATTATATAAGCTTCCCATTTTTATCACCTCATTTATAGGTAAGAGTCAGGAAGCAAAATTGGCGGGGTATTTTAAAATTTTTTGGAGGTGACAATATGATCGTAATTAGCGCTTGTTTAGGTGGCATCGCTTGTCGGTATGATGGAAATGACAATCTCGTTTCAAAAATAGAGGAGCTACTGCAACAAGAAGATACAGTCCTCATTTGTCCTGAAGTATTAGGAGGATTACCAACGCCTCGTCCTTCAGCTGAAATTATTGGCGGGAATGGCGATGACGTTTTGGATGGAAAAGCAAAAGTGGTGACAAAAGACGGTGAAGATGTCACAGAAGCATTTGTAAATGGCGCTTATAAAGCTCTAGAACAAATGAAAGGTTTACATCCTGAATATATTATTTTGAAAGAACGTAGTCCATCTTGTGGTAGTTCTACGATTTACACTGGAGAATTTAACGGGAATAAGCAAACTGGTTACGGGGTAACAACTGCTTTATTCAAAAGACATGGATTTAAAGTCATTTCAGAAGAGGATTTTGAGAATATAAAAAGGAATTGACCCTGTTCGTCAATTCCTTCTTCTGTCTTATTTCACACTTAATTTTTCTTTCACTTTCGCAGGAAGCTCATCTTTCTTTACTTCTTCCCAAGCTGATACACCTTTTTTATCTGAATGATATACACGTAGGAATGCATCTTTACGTAAGTTTTTTTGTGCAGTAAATTCTAATTCTTTCTCTTTACCGTCTTTATCAAAGCCAGTTAGCTTATATTCATAATCTTTAAATTTTTGACCATTATCAGCTTTACTATGAACTTCTTTTCCATCTACTGTAATTTGAACGTAGTACTCATCTTTACCCATACGGTTAATATCACAACCAACTAACAGACTTGCGAATACAACTAAAATACTAAACAGTGCAATGTATCTTTTCATTTCCTTCACCTCATATGTTTTTTCTTATATTCTTATCTTAAAGCCCAGAGCTTAAAGAAGAAATTCAAAAACATGACATGAACATTACACTTTTGTAAGATAATAATTATTTCTTCACTCTAGAAACCGTCATCCCGTCACCAATTGGAATAAGTACAGATTCTAACCTCGGATGATTGGCTACTACTTCATTAAACTTCTTCATAACTTCTGTATAACGTTTTGATTTCACACTTTCATCCACTACACTACCGCCAGCTAAAACATTATCTGTAACAATTACAGCACCTGGTTTAGCAAGCTCAATACAATACGTTAAATAATTTTCATAATTCTCCTTATCGGCATCGATAAAGAAGAAATCAAATCGCTTATTACCTGCAGCTAATTTTTCAAGACTTTGTAAGGCAGCACCAGTCATATACGACACTTGTTTTCCAAATCCCGCTTTATGTAGATTATGATGTGCTATCTCTGCATATTTCTCTTCTAATTCAAGAGAAGTTAACATGCCTTCTTCTCCAAAACCTTTCGCAAGACAAATTCCGCTATACCCACCTAATGCACCTATTTCTAAAATATCTTTCGCTCCAGAAATGGAAACTAACATCGTTAAAAGTTTACCCGAAGAAGGCGATACCGATATCGGCGGCATTTCGTTTTCTTTTATGGAAACAATCACTTCATCCAAAAGGACATCTTGGCCACAAAACACTGAATCGATATAACGATTAATTTGTTTCATCAGATGCAGTCCCTTGCTCTAAATTTTCCTTCTCATCTAACATAGGCGCTTCTTCTGTTTCACTCTCATGTATTTCAAATAGTTGTGTAAATTCATTAATAACCATATCAATTGCCTTTAATTCCCCGATTAAAATTTGCTGAATAGACTGGAATTCCGGCTCACTTAACTGTTGTTTAATTGTCGCTCGTTTCAAATTCATCATTTCTAAAAAGGCAATCGCTCTCCCGCGGCGAAATGTTTTCGGTCCGCGATGATGCGATCCGTCTCTCCCTTTATGACGCTCACCACGGTGATGTCCTTCTTTCATGAACTTATCTTTTCTCATTTCAAATCCCCCTTTGTATACAAATGTATACATTTATTTCGTTAATCAAAAGTGTATACGTTTGTATACAAAATGTCAAAACAAAAGAAAAACCGCTACTTAAAAAGGAATCATTTAACTCCTTTCTAAGTAGCGGTTTCGTTTTCGATATGTGAAAAGGGATTTCTAAATGATGAATTGAATATATATTTATTGTTTTCTAGTTTTCGAGAGGTGAAATAATATGAATCCTATTTTATTAGATGTTCCGTTACAAATAGAAACAGACAGACTCATTCTTCGGGCACCACTTCAAGCTGGTGAAGGGAATATAGTACACGAAGCTATTAAAGATTCAATTAGTGAATTAAAGCAGTGGTTGCTTTTATTCCAGTCAATTCCTACTGTTGAAGAAACGGAAATTCTCCTGAGAAATGCGCATATAGATTTTTTGAAAAGAGAAAGCTTTCGCTATCTTATCTACCATAAGGAGACGAATGATTTTATTGGAACTGCTAGCCTTCACGAAATTGATTGGAAGGTTTCTAAATGTGAAATTGGATACTGGATTAACACGCAATTTAGTGGAAATGGATATATGACAGAAGTAGTAAGTGCGTTAACAAACTTTGGATTTCAGTTATTCAAATTTAGAAGGATTGAAATACGATGTGAATCTAACAATACGAAAAGTCGTGCGATCCCTGAAAAATTAGGCTTTGAGCTTGAAGGGATATTACGTAATGAAGATTTTTCAGCTGACGGCAAACAACTCACTACTACCTGCATATATGCAAAGATAAATTAGTTTAAGATTTTAAAACTCGTTGTACAAATATCTTAAGGCTGGTTTCTAAATTTAGAAGGTAGCTTTTTGATTTTTCACGGCAAAAGAAAAGACCTCCTTAACGATTATTCCATCGCTAAAAAGGTCTTTTTCTATTTCGGCTAAAAATTTAGCACTCTTCTGGCTTACCAGCATTCGATGCTGTACGGAAAGATGATCCACATCCGCATGATGCGATTGCGTTTGGATTGTCGATTGTGAATCCACCGCCAAGCATAGATTGTTTATAATCAATTTTTACTCCTTTAACAATCGGAGCACTTTCTGTATCGATAACAAATTCAACACCGAAAAACTCAAGAACTGTGTCGTCTTCTTTTGGTTCTACTTCAAATCCTAACCCGTAAGAAAGGCCAGTACATCCGCCGCCATGTACAGCAAGGCGCACGTACTTCTCTCCATCTTCAGCATCTTTTAACATATCTTTAATTTGAAAAGCTGCTTGTTCTGTTACCTCAATCATGAAATACACCATCCTTTCTGTTCTCATTCTATTATACATCTTTACGCTTCTATCTTGTACTCATACACTCCGCGGCAAATTACTTCTGCTGGTCCTTTCATTAACACATTGCCTTCTTCTGTCCATGCAATCATTAAATCGCCGCCAGCTAAATGAACTGTAATTTCCTTACCATGTTCCATTTTCCCATTTAAAATAGAGGCTACAACTGCAGCACACGCCCCTGTTCCGCAAGCTTGTGTTACACCAGATCCACGTTCCCAAACACGGAAGTTCATCTCTGCATCATTCAAAATTTCGACGAATTCAACATTTACTCGCTCTGGGAACATTTCATGTGTCTCCAGGACTGGACCAAGTGTTGTAAGAGGTGCTTGCTCTACATCATCAACAAAAATAACCGCATGCGGATTCCCCATTGAAACAGCTGTAAATGCATAACGATGATTATTGTATAAGAAGTTTTCACGAATAAATGGTGTTTCACCTTCACCAAGCATCGGTATTTCTGCACGTGTTAAACGCGGTGCTCCCATATCGATTTTCGCTAATGTAACTTTCCCTTCTTCTACCGTTACTTCCGCTGTTACAATACCAGCTAACGTTTCAATTTTGAAAACTGTTTCTTCTACTAGTTTATGCTCATACGCATATTTCGCTACGCAGCGTAAACCGTTACCACAGCTCTTTCCTTCTGAACCATCATTATTAAACATGCGCATTTTCACCGGAGCTACGTCAGATGGACAAATTAAAATCATTCCATCTGCTCCAATACCAGTATTAATATTTGAAACCTTTTCCGCCACAAGAACTAAATCTTCTTCAGGAATTTGTTCTTCAAACATATTTACATATATATAACTATTGCCAAGACCATGCATTTTTGTAAAAGAAAATTGGCTCATTTGTATTCACTCCAAAAATAGTTTGTTATTTTAAGTATAAAATGCACGCTTTTAGAACACAATATGAATGTCCCCCGTTTCTCATATTTGACAACATTTGGCGATGAGCCATTCTTGCACAAATTGTGTAAGAAAAAAGCCCTTCTACAAGGGCCTTTTTTATTTACATACAATATTATCCTCCCCCGCGAAAGAAGATTTTATCTAATAGAAAAAGGTGCTGCTGATTGCAACACCTTAAAACATTGGATTTTCATCCAAATACTCATATACATTATGGACAAGTTCTTCTACTGTAGCACCTTGTACGACTTCACCATTTACAAGTGCAAACGGCCCTTCAAAACAAATACCACAATATCCTAAACAACCATATTCCATTACATCTAAATTCGGATCTTTTTCTAATTTCTCTAAAGCTGCTTGTGAACCACTCGCAAGGTTACCTACACAAAATTCAATTAATGGTTTAATCAAAATTCTCCCCCCTGTACTACAAAACAAATTACCTTCTGACTATCTATAAGAAGAAAACTAAGCTGTCTCTTGTTGTTTTCGTTATACATTCTAAACTATTTAGTTACTTCACTATTTCACTTCAAAGTAGATGGACTTATTTTATATAACATGATGCTCGCAATGAAATAGTAATTAAAAAGGAAAAACAGTTTACTTTACTTTTCTTCTTATTGTACAACAGAGTATTCATTCATGCATTGTTATTTGTTCACAAATTCGATATAATTTGATTGAGTAAAGTCAAAATATTTTATTAATATAAAATTGTATGATTAGGGGATATTTCAACAGAAAAGGGGTAATCCATCATGAAACACCTCGTAATACTAGGTGGCGGCTACGGTGGAATGAGAATTCTGCAGCGGCTACTTCCAAGCAACCAACTTCCAGATGATGTACAAGTGACATTAATCGACAAAGTACCATACCATTGCTTCAAAACTGAATATTATGCATTAGTTGCGGGTACTATTTCAGAAACACATATTCGTATACCGTTTCCCGAGCACCCACGCCTCAATATTCAATACGGCACAATAACAAATATTGATCTCGAAGAAAAAGCTGTTCATCTCGATGGCGGCGAAGCCATCCCATATGATGATTTAATTATCGGTCTTGGCTGTGAGGATAAATATCATAACGTTCCTGGGGCGAAGGAATATACACATAGCCTACAATCGATTGAACAAACACGTAAGACATATGAACAATTAAATAGTCTAGAACCAAACGCAACAGTAGCTGTCGTTGGTGCTGGATTAAGTGGCGTTGAAGTTGCAAGTGAACTTCGCGAAAGCCGTTCTGATTTAAAAATTCACTTATTTGATCGAAAAGATAGAATTCTATTCCCATATCCAGAGAAATTAAGTAGATACGTAGAAGAATGGTTCGTAAAACATAAGGTTACTATTATACGAAACTCTAACATTACAAAAGTAGAACCAAATATTGTGTACAACCACGATGAACCACTTGAATGTGATGCAATCGTCTGGACAGCTGGTATTCAAGCAAATGAAGTTGTTCGAAACCTTCCAGTTGAACAAGATGGTAGCGGACGGGTTGTTTTAACAAAATATCACAATATTCCAAATAACGAGCACGTGTATGTTGTAGGAGATTGCGCAGCACTTCCACACGCTCCATCTGCACAACTTGCTGAAGGTCAAGGAGAGCAAATTGTCCAAATATTATTAAAACGTTGGAATAATGAACCACTTCCTGACGAACTACCTGTAATTAAATTAAAAGGTGTTCTCGGCTCTCTTGGTAAGAAGCACGGCTTTGGTTTACTTGCAAACCAACCATTAATGGGACGTGTACCGAGATTATTAAAATCCGGTCTTCTTTGGATGTACAAGTATCATAAAGGTTAATACTTTACAGACTGTCTACTAAATAGGCAGTCTCTTTTATGAGTTAAAATATAATTATCAGACACATCTTTCTCAATATGAATAATGATTTATTTTTCATTTTTATATTAAAAACTATTGATAAACAGTGTATGCTATTTATAAGTTGTTTTATTATTTCCTTTAAGACCGAAGTCATTCGGTCTTATTTTTTATGTTGTAAATACTTTTACAGGAGGTATTCCATTTCACTTATGAACTTAACGAAACTAAACGATCGAATAGAAGCGAAGAAGAAAGAATTGATCTATCTCGTTGAAAAGTACGGATTCACTCATGATAAAGTGATTTCTTTCAGCCAAGAATTAGATCGTTTACTTAACTTATTAATAGAACTCAAGACGAAGAAAAAACGTTGCTCTTTATAACCTTTATCCTCCCTTTTTTGATACGATAGAACTAGAATCAGAAAGGAGCCATCTATGTTTATATTAAAAGACGTTACATATAAAGATATACTACAAATTCCTTATTTACAGATTCAAAAAGAAAAAATCACATGTATTATCGGTGAGAGTGGGAGCGGAAAAAGTACATTGCTCCGCATGCTAAATGATTTGCAATCTCCAACATCCGGTACAATTAAATATAACGGAAAACTGATTTCTGATTATCCTCCTATTCAATTACGACGTGACGTAGTCATGCTTGGGCAAACGCCACCTATTTTTGATGGAACGATTAAAGACAATCTATTAATGGGACTTCGTTTTTCTGAAAAACCATTTCCAAATGACGATGCCTTGCGAAGCGCATTAACGACTGTTAGCTTAGAAAAAAATTTAGAAGACAACGCTGATTCATTATCAGGCGGAGAAAAACAACGACTTGCTTTTGCACGTATCGTACTTATGGATCCACCTGTTTATTTATTAGATGAACCAACCTCGGCACTAGATAGCGATACAGAACGCCGCGTTATGAAACAATTTACTATGCTAGCAAGAGAAAAGAAAAAAACAGTTATCTTCATTACACACTCACAACAACTTCCAGAAAGAATTGCAGACGATATTATTGAAATTAGTAAAACAAACGGTGCAACTAGAAAGGAAGTGCTCTCAATTGAAGGGCGTTATTGAACTCCAAATTTGGCAACTTGCCGCTGCATATATTTTTATTCTTATTTTAATTGGACTTGTAAAATTAAAAGGGATTCCGCGTGAAAAACAAATTGCGCTCGCAACATTCCGTATGACGATTCAGCTCGTACTTGTTGCATATGTCCTTACATACGTATTTGAAAATAGTAATCCATTTTATACAATTGCTCTTATTACTTCTATTACTACCTTTGCAATTTTTAATATTTATAAACGGGTTAACATCCCGATGTCTAAAGAATTAAAACGAGTAGCCGCGCTTTCCATGGTTGCCGGATCAATTGGGCCACTTCTACTATTTATCTTTGTTATTATCGGTCATGATCCTTGGTATGCGCCGCAATATATCGTTCCGATTACGGGAATGTTAGTTGGGAATGCGATGACAGGTGTTTCTCTCGGTGCAAATACGTTCTTAAATAATATGAAATCGCAAAGAGGTCAAATTGAAGGCTCACTTATGCTTGGCGCAACACCGAAAGAAGCCGCTGCGCCGCTCATACGAGACGCTTTTGACTCTGCTATTTTACCAACAATCAATTCTATGGTCGGAATGGGGATTATAAGCTTACCAGGCATGATGACTGGTCAAATCTTATCTGGTGTATCACCATTTACAGCCATTCAATATCAAATCGCCATTATACTTGGTATTTCAGGAAGCACTGCCTTTGCTGTTATTATCTTCTTACAGCTTGGATATAAAACATTCTTTAATAAGCGGTGTCAGTTGAAAGAGATTGACTATGGCGTGAAATGAATCGTACCTCTCGCTTGGTAAATGATGCACCGTTCTCGGTGAGTGAAATTATATCGACGATTTTTCGAATATATCTATCATAACTCAAAATATATCAACGATTTTTGAAATATATCGGCGATTCGACAAGGAATATCGACTTACCGACAAAAAATGACATAATAAAAAGAGGAGGCCTATTCGCCTCCTCTTTTACTTACGCCTTCTTCACGAATTGTGATTTTAACTTCATTGCTCCGAAACCGTCGATTTTGCAATCGATATCGTGATCGCCATCAACTAGACGGATACTCTTTACTTTCGTACCGATCTTCACAACTGAAGAAGTTCCTTTTACCTTTAAATCTTTAATAACAGTAACAGCATCGCCGTCTTGAAGAACGTTTCCGTTCGCATCTTTTACAACTTTTGCACCATCATTATTTTCAGCTTCTGCTTCTTGGCCCCACTCATGAGCACATTCTGGACATACGAAAAGAACGCCATCCTCATACGTATATTCTGAATTACATTTTGGACAATTTGGTAAAGTAGCCATAAATTCATTTCCTCCGTTCATTATTTATACGTAAAAATCAAAATTGATGTTTACATCTCGATAAATAAAATTTGTATAGCATTTCTTTATAGTGCCATAGTCTTACGTTATTGACAAGCCTACCTCAAATTCTCATTTTTTATTGTATTTTACAAAATTTCAATTCATATACCGTTTCCAATGAAAAAAGAAGAACCCTCACAAGATTCTTCTTTTCAAAATGAACGAGTTCTCAATAGAAACTCCAACTATTTTCTTCAATGTAAAATTGATACTCTTCTAACTCTTCTTCACTTAACTTCTTATTATTTTCATATACTTCTTGCCATTCAAAATAGTCTTCACTAAAATAAACAGCAAATTTAATTTTCACGTTTTTCTTCTCTGTATAATCATAACCAGTAAACTCTATTACGTCATAATCTTTTTCTTTCTTCACAAACTTCCAAGTTGGATTATCCGTCATAATCTCTAAAGTAACACCTTCACTACTTGAACGAACGACATTTTTAATATTCGGCTCAGTTGGTAACAGGGAGAGTCCCAACATAGCTCCACCAAACACGATTCCAACTATAACCTGAAAACCAACCATACCAGCAAAACTAGCGCCACCCTTTGATTGTAAGTAATACGCCTTCTCATGATCAGGCATATTTTCTTCCTTATGTAAAATACGGACAGCATGCTTATAATATAAACGGTTTCCTTGCCATGCAGTAAATATCATCATTCCTAATTGAAAAACTAGACCAATTGATAAAAAAATTCCATCTGGAATATCTATAAAAGGAGTTACAAATATACTAGGTACCGCCAGTAACGTAAGTATAATAAACAACTTATACATTTTACGATAAGCTAACCAAAAAACTGGGAAGAAAAAGGCTACCCAATTCCACGTATTTCCTTGCGCTGGATTTTCTACTTTTCCCCACTTAAAGTCATAATACGCCGTATTCTTTTGAACGACTGTATGTAACTCTTGCGGAGAAATTGTTTCTTGTAAAACAGTGTCCCTCACGTACATCATCCTTTTCTCATTTCTACATACGTGTATTTTATAGAAATAAAAAGAAGGAATCTAACAAAAAAATACATATATTTCATAAAAATGAACGAAAATCGAATATATTACGACAATTACCCGTTTATTATTTCATTTTACTTTTAAATATATTAGAATACTTATGAATGATACGTTTAATACACTAAGTTAATTTTTTTGTATATTTGATAATAAAATGTTTCACATGAAACTATCCATATTTCGTATTACCTTTCCTCTACACAGTACATGTAAATCCATTTCTACAAAATACGAAAGACGCCCTTTTCAAAAGGCGTCTTTTTACAGTTGAAAATTTACTAATATAAAAAATGCATTATTTAATAAATGAATCCCCCATGGGACGAGTAAGTTATTTGTTTTCTTATACGTATAGGCTAAACATATACCGCCACCAAAAATATATAAAACACTCCCTACTGTAAGTGGATGTCCTAAAGTAAATATAAAAGCACTTATAACAATACTAGTAAGTGTAGAAAAGCGCTGAGATAATTTTGTGAAAAACATCCCCCGAAATAAAAGTTCTTCCCAAATCGGTGCAAAAGTGGTGAGTACAACTATGTATAAAATGATTTCACTTTTAGTAGGCTCTATTACTATATTAGATTCATTCACCCCAAGCCCATGTGGTAAAACTAAATTTAATACTGCAAGATATATAAGCAGTACGATCATCGTCATTACTATCGTTACATAATGCTTAAAATTATTGAACTGTATTGTTTTTAATAAATCTACACAGTAATTTCTCGCTGGTGAATATATTAAGATAATAGTAAGAAATGTTAAAGGCGGAATAAGATGATCTACATACCATGGATATAAGAAAGAGTCATAAACAAGGTTCAAAAAACCCACTCCATACATTACCCCAAAAATAATTATTATCATACTAATTACTTCGCGCATACTCATTACTACATACTTTTCTTCATAAGTAGCTAATTCTGTATTCATCCTATCCCCTCCAGTATAATTAAACCTTTTAAACCATTATATACCAATTTTAATTAAAAAACAGACGATACAATCTACTGTATCGTCTGTTTTTCCCTACCATTTCTCTCTACATGTTTCAATTAAATGCAGTAAGTACTTCCTCGTCATATCCGCCCTTCTCCACCTTGAGAGCATTCGCTTTTCTTTTGGATTCTGCCGTATTCTCGCTACTTCTTTTAATAAAAGCTCCCATTCTTCCCCTGAACGCTCTAACAAGTATTGCAATCCACTATCTTTTGAAACGATTGTTTTATGATCTAGTGTATATAGAATACGGCCCATCGTAACGACAGCTGATTCTACCCACTCTTCTATGAAAAATAAATACAGCTGCTTCGCTTTTTCACTCCAGTACTGTTCTACGTTGTATTTCATCGTATTGACTACATCGTCCCACCCTATTTGAAACGGAAGATCTTCCGCTTCTTTCCCGGTAACTGTAATACCTTGATTTTTCAATGTCCACCATGTGACCGCATTAATATCCCAATGACCTATATTCGCTTTACCATCTGCACAATACACGTACTCATTCATTTCATCATTGTATTTCCCTAAATCAGCAAGCGGAATATACATACCGTCCATTCTTTTGCCTAACGTACTACCACTAAGTTTCTTATGTAATTCTACAAGTTGTTGTTTTTCAGCCTCATTCACGGAATCACTTATTACCGTAACAAAATCAACATCGCTCGTTTCTACATGAAATGCACCAAGTGCGATAGACCCGTAAATATATACCCCGACTATTTTTTCATCCAAAAAAATTTCTTTTAATTCTACTGTGTACCGCTCCATTAACTGTTGTACTTCTGTCGGTAACGCATGCTTCACTCCATTTTTCACATCTATCCCTCCAATAAAAAAAGCCTTTGCAAATTCGCAAAGGCTTCCTGCTTTATAAATATTTCTCGATTTCTTCGTAAACATCCTTCAAACGAGGATTTCCTTCTCCAACAACTTCTCCATTTACAAGAACGACTGGATAAAATAGATCTTCCTCCACTACGCGCTCTGCGAATGCTTTTTTATCTTCATCTTCTTGTTCTTCTTGAAAATCAATATACTCGAAATTAAATTTATTTTCTTGTCCTTCATATTTACGACCAATCGCCGCTTGTAACCACTCAAACGTTTCTGTTGAAGATGGCATTCCAACGCAGCTCGCACAAATTACTTTCGTCCCATATACTTGCACATTAACCATTTCTTCTCCCCCACTTCTTGTTTCAACAGTATATTCAGATGTCTTATTACATAAGCACATCATTTTACAAACTTATTCCATACCCCTATACTGAAAAAACACGTTGTAAACATGATAAAAAATTTCGGCAATAAAACAAGAACAGAAAAAATAGATTTTCCCCTCTATCTTGATTATAATAAAACTGATGAAAGGAGTCGATAAAAATGGAAAACCCACATATGGAAGAACAAGTACTAGAAGTATTAGATAAATTACGTCCATTCTTACTTCGCGATGGCGGAGACGTTGAGTTAGTAGACATTGAAGAAGGTATCGTAAAATTACGCCTTATGGGTGCATGCGGAAGCTGCCCAAGTTCTACAATTACACTAAAAGCTGGTATCGAACGCGCATTACTTGAAGAAGTACCAGGCGTTATTGAAGTAGAACAAGTATTTTAATCTAAAAGCGGAAGCGGCTCGTTCAAAGTCACTTGCTAAAAGGAGACCAAATTTGGTCTCCTTTTTTTATTCAAATATCACTCATGCGTTAACATCATAAAACAAAATTGGAAATCCTTCTCAAAAAGTGAGATAATTAATACTATAGAATCGTTCACACATATAAAAGTAAAAAACATAGGGGGACGACACATGCCAAAAATGGGGAACACTTTCTTAACAATTCAAGAACTAGAAAAGAAAAAAGAGTATTTATTAGACCTTTCATCCGTTATACCAACATGGAATGCGAGCTATCAATTTTTATTTAAAGAAATTCAGCAAGAATTATTGAGTAAAGTAAATGAAAAAATCGAAAAACATCAATTCATTTTAAATATATGTGCAGATCAACAGGTAGGGGCATAATGTATTACATACAATTGTGATATATAAAAAAGAGACCTCAATCGGTCTCTTTTTTATATTTTAAGATAGCCAATCTAATTTCCTAATCCCTAACTTATCGACTGGTAAACGAAGTGAGCCATAAAAGTGCTTCATAAATTGCTCAGAGCGGTTCACATCGTGTAAAATGGCTTCTAAGCGATCTCTATATATGCTTTTTTGTTCTTCGTTTCCAGTTTGGTAATATCTTTCGACTGTTTCAAAATAGTGAAGTGGGAACAGGAGCCTTGCAAATAATAGGCGCCAACCAAATGAGGATAGCGAATAATTTCGTTCGTAATCTGTAACAAATTGAACGATTGTTTGCTCCCAGTCTTTCTTTTTTTCTATCATCATATAGCGGATTAATTCTGCCATATCTCGAGTTGGGTGATCATACACCCAATCAAAAGGAAGTTTGAGACGCTTCGTTTGATGCCATAATAAAGGTGTGAATCGTTCTTGGCAAATTGTTGCTGCATCAGTCATTTGCGGCGTATCATCCATCTCTGTATCGACAACATACTGAATTGCATTTTCTGCAACTCCTAAGTAATACGGGAAGGATTCAATAAACAATTGATCGAATACGTCTGTAGGGTGGTTCATCACTTGTGATTGCCAAAACTTTTCTAATTGATCGAGCCTTTTTTCCCATAACGCTTTCCATTCGCCTATGCGGCTTAATTGCTCAATTTCTTCTGGAAAGAATGCACCTCGTTTATGGAATATAGAAAGCTCACTTCCTAATGATGTAGCATGTCGTTCTAACGCACGCATACCTTTTAATAAGCAGTAATTTTGTTCTTCTATCTCACTTACATAGTAGCCGTGTATAGTCGGAACGAAAGTCGCTACAGTTATATCCCCTTGCTGGTTCATATAATCACTGAGCTTTTTCATCTCTACAAGTACTTCTTCCTCCATTTCTCCAATTGGAACAAGTACATAAATTTTGTTGCGAATCCAAAAGCTTTTATAGGGGCCAAGGGGGATTAATTCTTTAACATGCATATGATAATGCTCATAAATATGATGAATCATCGCAGTCGCCACCTATGGTTTTTCTTTATATATATGAGCTTGTGCTCGCCTTTCATTCCTATGCACATGATAAAGCAACGAAACGTATACAAATACTAAAAAGAAAAAAAGGTGATAAACGTGAAAGAATCAAATCAACTACAAGAAAGAGCATTACAACTATTACAAGAACGTGGTGTAACAATTGACGATATTGCTGAGCTTGTTCATTTTCTTCAAAAAAAATATCATCCAAATTTAGAGATGTCAGAATGCCGTTATAACGTTGAGCGTGTATTATCAAAACGTGAAGTACAAAACGCACTAATTACTGGTATCGAACTCGATGTCCTTGCTGAAAAAGGAATGTTAAGTGAGCCGTTACAAGATATCGTAAAACGTGATGAAGGCTTATACGGAATTGATGAAGTGATCGCACTTTCTATCGTTAATGTATACGGCTCTATCGGTTTCACGAACTTTGGATATATCGATAAATTAAAACCTGGTATTTTAGAATTCTTAAATGATAAATCATCTGGAAAGGTGCATACATTCCTTGATGATATCGTTGGCGGGATCGCTGCCGCTGCTTCAAGCCGTTTAGCACACAGAGCTGAGCATTCGGAATAATAAAATATGAAAGACCGTCAGTTTCATACTGACGGTCTTTTGTATTCCATGAGCATAAATTCTCTTCCGCGACTCAAAAAAATAGGACCTTGCTGAAAACCTATGTTTTTATATAGCGTAATCGCTCTTGTATTAAACGTCGCTACACTAAGTCGAAACGTTTTCGGCCTAAATGCTTTAATAGCAAAAGCTATCCCAGCTTGAAAAAATATTTTCCCCAGGCCTTTCCCTGTTAACGCTGGCTTCATGCCAAGTCCGATATCAATTACATCTTCTCCACCATATAAATTTGCATCTCTTCCACCTGGCACTTGTGCATTTTCTCCAAAACAAAAATAGCCGATAAACTCCCCATTATCGTTACAACAGCCATAATACGTTCCATCTAATAATTCTTCTATTACTTCTTCCTCGCCTGAAAAACTATATAAATTATAAGGTTCCTCATACGTCCACGTATTTATCTCTTTTGCTTCTGCTACCGTTAACTTATGTATATCCATCCTTCTCTCCCCTAATCAAATATTCTATATATACTCATTCATTTTTCGTGCCTCATTTCCCTCCAATTGAAATATGCACAATTACATACGCACACCTATGAAACAAATGGTACAATTTATTTGAATCGCTGTTGCTACACTTCTTGATCAAAGAAAAGGCGTTAAAACGGATATTAGCGCCTTATCAAACTCAAGCAATTGGCACATTTTGTCATCATGAAAGACACTCAAAAGAGTGTCTTTTTTTTATACCTCACAAGGACTTACTCATTTCAACATATAAACACATAAAATAATGTAACTCTTTACACGCATGAATCCTTTTCTAAAAGTTGTGAAGTAGATTCAAAATAAAAAAGCACTCCAGCCAGAGTGCTTTTTACTTTCAAACAAGGAGGTTACATATATGGATAGTACTCTCGTATTTAATTTCGGCATTGGTATTGTCATCATTTTATTTGTTTTCTTTGTTCTTTGTATGAGTGGGGTATAGCAATCTTTTATGCTGATAACTCCTTTAAAGTATCACTTAATTTAAACTTTCTTAATTGTAAGGAAGCAATCAATGCTGCCCCTGCCCCAAGCATCAGACTAGCTAGAGCCAATATGAAGACTTGATTATACGGAATGATAATAACTGTTAGCTCAAGACTTGATAACACAATATAGCTAAACAAAATCCCACCAAAAATGCCAATACAACCAGCTATCGCTCCAAGTAAAGTTCCCTCTAATAAAACGATCCGTCTCATTTGCTTCGGAATAGCTCCTACCGCACGAATCATACTAATTTCAGCACGTCTTTCATGCAAGCTTGCGACTATCGCATTCATTAATCCTATACCAGAAATAATGAAAACAATTACAACTAACAAGCGAATTAACATCATCATTTGCGATAATAACTGCTCTTGTTCTTTCAATAAATCATAACTGTTTATAACTTCTACATTCTCTTTATTATTTGTAATTTCTTTTACTTGCTTCTTAATCGATTCAAATGATTGATTAGAATTTGTCATAATTTGAATCGCTTCATATCCTTGTACGTGGAACTTATCGCGAGCCCATTGTTCATTTACAAAAATATCTAACCCTCTTAACCTTAATCCTTGCTCAATAATCGAAACGACTTTAATCGTTTGTTTTTCTTTCCCTTTTCCTTGTACTTCAATCGTATCATGCAACTGAATCCCTAATGTTTTAGCAGTTCTCTTCGTAACGACTCCCTCACCATCTTTTAATGGCTTATTTAAATCTTGTCCTGTAATCACTTTCGCTTTTGTTACTTTTTGATAAGCAACAATATCATTCCCCACAACCTCTATCACATCATATTCAAAATCATCTTTCCTCACATTTTCATACCACTCTTGATCCGCTTTTTTAAAATCATAATTTATAAGCTTCGCTGTAAAGTCAGTAACATTTGCTACGCTCTCTTCTACACCATCAATTTTTTTAATCTTCTCCATCCAACTAAATGGTAATACTTCAGTACTTTGCGATTCTATTGGAATTCTTATTACTAAATCAGCTGGTAAATGTTTTTGTAACCCATCTTTCATGCCTTCGTAAATAGAGTTTATATACATCGTTCCAACAAGTGCTAACATAAAACCGAATGCTAGTATAGCAACCGACACAGCTGCCTTATTCCGATAACGAATTACATTCCGGCTACTAATCGTCGTTTCAATTCGTAATATCATTTGAAACGGTTTTGCAATCACTGGTGCTATCATACGAATAAAGAACGGAATCGCAAATAACAAACCGACTGCAAATAAAAGCGCCCCTATCGCACTTGGATTAAAACCGATATACTGCTCTAATATGTTGCCCGTGAGTCCAATAACAGTACCAATGATTAAAATGCTAAGGCTAAAAGTACTCCATCTTTTTTCTTTTTTCTCATTACTAGGAAGACCTGGCCGAAGTGCTTGAACTGGTGGAATCTTTCTAACCATAAAAGCTGGTATAATGGCCCCTATGATAGACATAACAATCCCTAATAAAAAAGTAATGAGTAAAATCTCACCTGAAATCGAGAATGATGCTTTCCCTGCCCCCTCAATATTCACCCATTTGTTAATGAATGATGCTGCAATTGTTTGCGTACCTGCCCCAAGAATAACCCCTGCTAGCGATCCGATTGCTCCGATACATAAAGCCTCTAATAAAACGACTAATATAATTTGATTTGGGTTACTACCGAGTGCACGTAATAATGCCCACTGCTTAAACCGACTTCTAACAGATAAGAAGAAACTTCCCATTATTAAAAGGGCTACTACAAATAAGGCAATACCACCTAAACTAAAAATTAACGGCTTCATTACATTTAGCCGTTCAAATGCCTTATCAACATAAGTACGTTGGTCCACCTTTATATTTTCAATCCTTTTATGTACATCAAAAGCAATTGCTTTTTTCACATTTACATCTTGTACTTTCACTTGAATGAGATTGAATTGATTTGGTAAATTTAATTCTTTTTGAAGCCAATAGATTGGAAAATAAGCACTATGCCCCATTGATGCCATTAGCGGTGGATTTAAAATACCGACGACTTTCACAGTCTTTTCTCCATACTGCGGGAATGGCAGTTTAATCGTATCTCCTACACGTATATTTTCACGATCTGTATACCCTTTTGTCAGCGCTACTTCAGCACCTTCTTTCGGATATCGCCCTTCTAATATTTTATAAGAATGCATTTCTGGAGAATCTTGCTCAACACCCCAATAAGATGGCTTTCCCGATAACTCTTTATAATGTGGAAAAGGATACGGTATAAGTGCTTTTGATATTTTTTCGGCATTTTCTAAGCCATCTATTCCTTTTAAACTTTCATTATTTAAATACATATCATTTTTTATATAGCCAAATTGTAAATTATAATCTCCATACCGGCTTACTACTTGTTCCTTCACACTTTGTTCTACTGATTGATTACCTAGTAATAACATCGTCGCTAACATGACACCTAAAGCTGCACCGAGGGCAATCAACATATTTCGCAGCCAATTTTGTTTCATCGATTTTACCGCATACTTAATTACCCATCGCATCACCTTTACCTCCTACTTTAAAGTGACGATTCATAATTTCTTGAATGTGAGTAACTTGTTGCGAGATATTTCGAAACTTCCACCCTTTACTTTCAGCGTGTTCATGAATCACTTCACCATCTAATAAGAAAACAAATTTATCCGCATGAGCCGCTACGAACGGGTCGTGCGTTACAACAACAGCTGTTTGTCCTAACTCATCACACGCATTTCGAAGTGCCGCGATGATATTTTTGCTGTTTTCTGAGTCTAATGCCCCTGTTGGCTCATCCGCTAATATAATTGCCGGCTCATTTGCAAAAGCTCTTGCTATCGCAACCCTTTGCTGTTGCCCACCTGATAACTGCGCTGGTAAATGCTTTTCTTTTCCTTTTAACCCAACAAGCTCTAATAAACGAGTTGCTGTCACCGTTGCCTTCTTTTGCGATACATTATCCAACAGTAACGGTAATCCTACATTTTCCTCTGCACTAAACACCGGAATCAAATTAAACTGTTGAAAAATAAAACCGATTTTATGTCTTCTAAATAAAGCGAGCTCTTTTTCTTTTAACGTTGAAATCTCTGTACCGTCAACTCGAATACTACCTACCGATGGAATATCTAATCCACCTAATAGCTGCAATAAAGTTGTTTTCCCTGAACCACTTGCCCCCATAATACAAACGAAATCTCCTTTTTGAATTTGAAGATTAATACCTTTTAATATCTTTACTTTACTATCCCCAATATCAAACGATTTTTCTAACCTTTCAATTTCAATAATATTCATCCCCATATCCCCTTCTCTCTCTATTTACCAATCTATATATTCTATTCAAAAATACAAAATCCCTACTATTTTGTATTTTTTTGTCACACACTAATATTTCTCATGTCAGAAAAATTGACTCTCGTAAAAAAAGTAACCATAATAGTTACACGAATACATAAAAGCTATTCACATATCCACAAATAGGAGGAATAACAATGAAACATGTAATCGTTTATGCACATCCAAATACAGAAAGCTTCAACCATGCGATTTTAGAAACGGTAAAAAGTGAATTAGAAGAAAAAGGTCATGAAGTACGCGTTCGCGATCTATACGAATTAAACTTCAATCCAGTATTAGGCGCTTCCGATTTCATCTCATTTTCTCAAGGAAACACACCAGAAGATATTAAAGAAGAGCAAGAGCATATCTCTTGGGCTGATAGCATTACATTCATTTATCCAGTTTGGTGGGCGGGGCTTCCTGCTATTTTAAAAGGATACGTTGACCGTGTATTTAGCCATGGCTTCGCTTATGCTTACGGTGAAAATGGCATTGAAAAACTATTAAGCGATAAAAAAGGCTTATTATTATCTACAATGGGAAATACGAAAGAAGCATACACAGCAGGCGGTATGTTTGATGCAATGAAGAAAACAGCTGATGTTGGTATTTTTGAATTTACAGGAATTGAAACAATTGAGCATACATTCTATACGAGTGTCCCTTCTGTGGATGACAGTGTGCGTAAACAATATCTTGAAGAGGTTAAAGATGTTGTGAATCGTGCGTTTTAAATAAAATTATATCAGCGATTTTTTAAATATATCGGCGTAACTTAGATTATATCGGCGATTTTTTAAATATATCAGCGCAAATCAGATTATATCAGCGATTTTCTAGATATATCGACTTACCGACAAAAATCGACGCGATTCACAACTGATTATTAGCCCACACAAATCGGGTTGCTCGCAAATAACCAGAAAAAAAGGCTGTTCCCAAATTTGGAACAGCCTTTCTTCATTACATCTTCTCAATCCACTCCGTCAAGTTATGCACAACTTGCGTTGGTTGAACTTCGTATTCTGTTAACTTCTCCACAGTTGTGACTCCAGTGTGGACAAGAAGCGTATGCATGCCAGCATTTACTCCTGCTAAAATGTCTGTATCGTAGTTATCCCCAACCATTAAGGCTTCATTCTTTTCTATGCCAAGCACTTTCAAAGCTTGTTCCATAATGATTGATTCTGGTTTTCCGATAAAGATTGGATCCACACCTGTTGATACTGCTACAACTGATGTTAATGAACCATTACCTGGTAATAATCCACGCTCAGTCGGAATGGCAATGTCTCCATTTGTAGAAATAAACGTTGCGCCGTTACGCACAGCAAGACAAGCTTTTGCTAATTTTTCATATGTGATGTCACGATCTAAACCAACAACAACAAAATCAGGATTTTCATCCACAAGTTCAAATCCTTTTTCCACAAGCGCATCATGTAAGCCTTCTTCACCAATCATATATACAGTCGCATCTTGTTTACGTTCATAAATGAAATTCGCTGTAGCCATACTCGTTGTGAATACTTGCTCTGCTTCCGCTGGAATATCGAAACGAACAAGTTTTTCTGCCACTTGTTCTGGTTTACGAGTTGAGTTATTCGTAACGAATAAATAAGGAATACCGCGCTCTCCTAACGCTTTTACGAAGTCGCTCGCTTCTTCAATTTGTTCTTCTCCGCGATACATCGTACCGTCTAAGTCAATTAAGTAACCTTTATACATCATTATGTCTCTCCTTCTATGCTAACGTTCTCACCTATCATACCACTCTTATATTACCCGCTTTTCAAAAAGAAAAAAACGCTTTACCTTAAAGCGCCCCATAACGTTCATTTTTTCTCTTTTACTTGGTAAGAACAACTACAATCGCCCTCACACATGTTTGCTAACGTCTTTACATCTGCTCCTGCAAATAAACGATTATACATCTCTTTTTCATCTTCGCATACTTGCGGGAATCTCTCTGCAATTTCTTTTAACGGACAGTTTTGTTTTTCAATTACGAAAGAGTTCTCTCCATCTCTCTTTATTTGAACCATATAACCATTTTTCTCTTGCATAGCTGCTATCTCTTGCACTTTATATGCTAAATTCTTTTGATTACTCACTCGCTTTTGCAACTGTTCTTCCATTCGCTTCGTTCTCTCTGTTAAAACGTAACGAAGTATTTTTTCATCACCCATTCGAGCTAAATCTTCTAGCATATCAATCGCAAATTGCTTATACTCCTTCGGGAATGTATCTTCTCCCTTTTCACTTAATCCATATAAATAAGTTGGTCTTCCGACATGTTGTCTTACCATCTTAGAATAAATGAAACCATCTTTCTCAAGATTACTTAAATGTCTTCGGATCGCCATTTCTGTAATCTCTAAAACGTCAGCTAGTTCCGCTACTGTGTGCTCTCCCTTAACTTTCAACAATTGTACAATTTCATCTTTCGTCGTACGTGCTTCCCCCATGCTTAACCCTTCTCCCTTTTCCCTTTACTTTCTCACATACAATATAAGATCCCCAAAAGGCAGTCCCGGGGATCTTATAAGCATAATTATTCTGGTACAAATGCAGATACAGGTCCTAATTCCTTCTCTAAATAACTGCGAATATTTGCTGGGTATTTCTCTACCACTGCAATATGTTTTTGAATCGTCTTATATAATTCATCATGATTCATTTGAATATAATCTTGCGTAAGCATTTTTCGAAGAAGGATAATTTCTTTCATTCCTTGTCCTTCTTCTGCACTTATCACTCGCTCGTCCATCAAAATATCGATAATATCTTCATAACTTCCTGGATCGCGCATAATAAATCCATCAATCATCGCATTCCCTACATCTAATACACAATCAATAATGAGATGAGCTATGCGTTCTAATGCGTAAAATTCAAACTCGGTTTCATATATCTTTTTCTCTTGAAATGTACTTGTTGCTCGTTCTAAACATACTAGCATTTGTTCTATTTTCTTTCTGTCTACAAAATACATGAATGTCACCTACCTGGAAATTAAAGCATTTACATTTTAATTGTAACGCTTTCTTCTGAAAAAATCGACAATTTTTCGAATTCACCTTTTCTCCGTTATTTGTTATAGTTATATTTGTATGATTTTTGAAATTGGAGGAATGGAATCTTGGAACGTGAACTCGCACTAGAAATTGTCCGTGTAACAGAAGCAGCAGCATTAGCATCCGCACAGTGGATGGGCCGCGGAAAGAAAAACGAAGCAGATGATGCAGCAACTACAGCAATGCGTGATATGTTTGATTCGGTAAACATGGCAGGTACAGTTGTAATTGGTGAAGGAGAACTTGATGAAGCACCGATGTTGTATATTGGTGAAGAACTAGGAACAGGTAACGGTCCAGAAGTAGACATCGCCGTTGATCCATTAGAAGGTACAAACATCGTTGCAAAAGGTCTTGCAAATGCAATGGCAGTTATCGCAATCGCAGATAAAGGAAACCTTCTTCATGCTCCTGATATGTACATGGAAAAAATCGCGGTTGGTCCAAAAGCAGCTGGTAAAATTAGCTTAGATGATCCAATTGAAAAAACAATTGAAATTGTAGCAGAAGCTAACAATAAAAAGATTCGTGATCTAACAGTTATCGTTCAAGAACGTGAACGTCATCAAGATATTATTGACCGTGTTCGTGCAAAAGGTGCACGCGTAAAATTATTTGGTGATGGTGATGTTGGTGCGTCAATCGCAACAGCACTACCTGGAACGGGTATTGATTTATTCGTTGGTATTGGCGGAGCTCCAGAAGGTGTTATTTCTGCAGCAGCATTAAAATGCCTTGAAGGTGAAATGCAAGCTCGCTTAGTTCCAATGAACGAAGAAGAAGAAGCTCGTTGTCGTGAAATGGGATTAGAAGATCCTCGTCAACTTCTTATGTTAGATGACTTAGTATCTGGGGATGATGCAATCTTCTCAGCAACTGGTGTATCTGCTGGTGAGTTATTAGACGGTGTTAAATTCCTTGGCGGAGATTTAGCTGAAACATATTCTATCGTTATGCGTTACAAAACAAGAACGGTACGATTCATTAAAACGCATCACCATTTAGATCATAAACCACACTTAAACTTAGATATTTAATAAAGGAGCCATGTGTATGGAAGAACGTTTCTTTCTGTACGACGATACAGTCGCTACAAGAACTCGTTTCGTTAGCTTTATGGGAGAAAATGAGCGTCATGATTTAGCGCTTTTATACTCCGATCGTCATTACGGTAAAACAATTGTCCTTGATATACAGCGCAATAGATTTGCAATCATCGGTCCTGACGATTTAAACGAACCAGGCTACTTAGAGCATGCATTTTCTATGACTGAAGAAATTGCAGAAGAATTACGCTCATTTTTATTTGAACTTATATAATTTATCGTAGGCACCAGCTATTTTAGCTGGTGTTTTTTCGCTTTAAGTATTTCGAATTTTCGATCTTATATGTTATAATTAAGAATAAATCTATTTGGATAGAAAGGACGTTATCTACGTATGCCGACATTTACTTTGTAATGGACCAGCAATTGGATAGCATTACTCTCAAAAAAGCACCACGCTTTTTCAAGGGAGTAGTCTGCCCATTCCCATTACAAAGGAACGTAACGCATCTGTAGTATGATGTTTACGGAGGTTCCTCTTTGGGGAACCTCCTTTTATTTTTGTCTATTTCTCATGCCTTCATACTACAAGACATCCAAATAGCTGTATTACGTTTCTTTGCCACTACTATAAGAGGTGAAGGAAAATGCAAAAAGTACAACTTTCTTGGAGTTTATATGAAAATGAACAAGGTACAATTGAAAAGTATTGTAAAAATTGCAGACGCACTACCTTATTTACTGACACGAATATTCGTAGGCATAACGCCAACGGAAAAAATATATATCGTTTTGCCATTTATAAATGTCCGAAAGATCATACGTGGAACCAAAAACTTCGTATTTATAAATCATTTACTGATCACGTTGAAACAGTCGACATGACGAAGCAAGATCAAACAGAAACAACTACTACCATTTCCATTACACATCATAAAGAAGGTGGCGTAGCTGAAATCACAATCGTATTAGATATCGTTTTCGGTTCCCACCGAATCGATAAAGCTTTATCCACATATATTTCCGACTGGAGCCGTACACTCATTGTGGATAAAATTAAAAATGGGGATATTCAATTGAACGGACAACAAATGAAACCAAATGCAATACTTTCTGAAGGCGATCATATCTCGATTTGTTTATAATGCAAAAAATCCTCTTACAATCGTAAGAGGATTTTTTTATTTCTTCACTTTTCGTAATACGAAGTGTGCACAACCGAAGTTACAGTACTCGTATAAATACTCCGTTAACGTACTAATTTTCGTATCATATGTCGAACGTTGATTACTATCATCAAAGAAACCGCGCAATCTAAGTTGCTCATAACCCCAGTCCCCAACGATATAATCATATTTATTTAAAATTTCTGCATAACGCTCTTTAAATGCTTCTTCACTAAAACCGTCACGAAAGTTTTTAATTACTTCGTACTGCACATTATTAATGCTCACCGTAGCATGCATCTCTTGCTCTTGCTTTTGCTCCATCATTAACTTCCTCTCTAAGCATTCTTCTTTTTATCGTATCACAAAGCATACCAACCAACAATTTCAAATACAAAAAATTGAAAATTAGTGCATGCTATGGAGAAGGAGGTGATACATCGTGAAAAAACAAATTATACTCTCTCTCCTCACTCTTTCCTTATTCGCAGGCTGTCAATCATCTAATAAAGCCGAAATGGAACGTGAAGAAGGAAGTCGTGTTCTTGTTTCCAATAAAAACGACATGTATCATACGGAAAATACAAATACAAGATTAACGAGAGTCGGTTATTCATCTAAGCAAAAACATGAAGTATCTAACAAACAAGTAGGAGCCATTAACCGTGAGAAAGTCGCTGAAATGATTACAAGCATGACAGTCAAACTTCCTGACGTTACAAACGCTGCTACGCTCGTTACCGATGATGAAGTATTTGTTGTATACCGTGCAAACACAACGGATCCAAAACTCGTAGCAGATCAAGTATATAAAGCTGCTTTGTCCATCGTCCCTCGCTATTATAAAGCATATGTATCAACAGACCAAAAGTTGATTTCTCAAATTCAAGGCCTTCAATCTGGCGCTTTAAATGATACAGAATATACACAGAGCCTCGACATGTTAAAACGGGAAATGAGTAAAAATCCTCATTTGAACAATACGGGGGATCAGACTTTGAATGATATGATAAAAAAATAAAGAAGGTGGAGAAAACCTCCACCTTCTTTATTTTTGACTATTTCTTACGATCCGCATAAACCGCCATCGCATCACACATAAACTGCGCTAACCCTTCACCAAACTTATCGATATTTTTCGTGAAGCGCTCATCTGCGACGTACATTTGACCGAGTCCTTTAAAAGCATCTAATGAATACTCTCCGAAGTTTTGCAAATAATCGTACCATACTCCAATTGCTTCTTGTGCCTCTTTAGAATCTGGTGCGCCGTGTCTAAGGGCCGCTAAATTTCTGTAAATAGTATTAAACTCTTCTTGATTATCTTTTGACATACCTTTCGCGTATTCATTCGCTTTATCTACAGCTGCGTCTCCCCATCGTTCACGCGCTTCTTCTTCGTACGGATTATAGCTGAAATCAAAGCCTTCAAATTTCTCTTTATTCGTCATTTCAATCTCTCCTTTTGTATGCTGAATTGTTTTATCAATCGTCGCAATCACCTTATCTAATCTGGCACGCTTTTCAAGAAGCATTTTCTTATGAAGCTGTAGTGCTTCTTCGTGGTCAAATGATGGACTCATAATAATTTCTTTAATTTTCTTCAAAGGGAAGCCTAGTTCTTTAAAAAATAAAATTTGCTGCAATGTCTCTAAATTTTCATTGGAATACAGACGATATCCAGACTCTGTCGTCTCGTCTGGGGTTAATAACCCAATTTCATCGTAATGATGCAGTGTGCGCACACTAATTCCAACTAAATTAGCTACTTCTTTTACCTTCATTGTCATGTGTATCTCCCCCTTAGTACATACGATAAAGTATGACGCAACGTTAGAGTCAATAAGTAAATTCATTTTTTTTTAAAGTTTCATCTCCACTATATTTCATGCATAATAGATATGTACATATATTAGAAAGCGGTGAAAGTATGGTTTCAAGTACGGTAATTGCCAGTATCACAATTCAACTTGTGATTTCGATTCTGGTACCTATTATTGCGTTTGTTTATTTCCGTAAAAAATATAATATTAATTGGAAAGTAGTCGGCGTTGGTGTTCTTATCTTTATTGGATTTACCCAAATTCTCGAAACACCGTTCCACCTATTTATGCGTGGTAATCCAGCAATCGCTCCATTTTTAGAAAATCCGTTTGTCTTTGCAATTTATGGTGGACTAACTGCTGGTATTTTTGAAGAATTAGGACGCTTCGTTGCCTTCTTCTTCCTACTAAAAAAATATCTAGAATATAAAGATGGCTTTGCTTATGGAATTGGTCACGGCGGGATTGAATCCATTTTAGTTGGCGGATTCTCTGCATTGCAGACACTTATATTCGCTAATGCTATTAACAATGGTAGCTTCGCTCAAATGGCAGAAAAACTACCACAATTAAACCTTGTAAAGGATATGTTAATAGAACAACCTGCTTATTTATACTTCCTTGGCAGCTTGGAAAGAATTATGGCTCTTGTATTGCAAATTTCCTTTACAATGCTTGTCTTATACGCAGTAAAACAGAAGAAATATATCTTCCTTGTTTACGCTATATTATTCCACGCATTTGTAGACTTTTTCGCGGCACTTTATCAAACAAAAACAATTAACATCTTTGTTGCAGAAGGAATTACCCTTCTCTTCACAATTGGTGCTGTCATTCTTATTCGTAAAATGAAAGAGAAATTAATGAGTGTACCGGAATAAAAAATAACCCACCAACTGGTGGGTTATTTTTTACCACGATTTTCGCAATGATGATAACTCTCGCCCTCTTGCAGCTCCCTCTTCGTTTCTGCATCTATAACAATGTACTTATGAAACTCTTCTGCTTCATTTTGAAAAAAGGACGCGAAAAAATAAACTTGGCGATCAGGGTGAATAAAAGAATCTTGGAACACCACACTACTCCGACAACCCACAGCTGTTTTTTGTAAGAAAGAAAATTCTTCATCAGGCACTTCTTTAAATGAGATTTTTTTTCGAACGCTATATGCTGCATTTTTATATTCTTTATACACCTTTTTATCTAACTGTTCATAAAACACATCCTCACTCACAAACGATTTATTTCGATTGCTTGGATAATTTAATTTTTGATTGGATTCTGCATATGTTGTGGACAAGTGTATAAAAAAACAAAGACCGAATATAATACATATCATTTTTTTCATCATTACACCTCAAATGTTCATTTATCCACATTACTTTTCCACATATTTAAATCAATATGCCGTTTCCAATAAAAAGGAATTTCCCCCACATTTGTCGAAGTATATAGCGTCAACTTGAAAGATGGGGATGAATTATGAAGAAATTGATTGTAATACGACATTGTTCAGCAACTGGACAAGAACGTGATGCCGAATTAACGATTGCAGGAAAAAATCAAGCAAACACTCTTGCTACATTCCTCTTAGAAAACCAATCACAAATAGATCATATTATTTCAAGCCCATTTGTGCGAGCTATCGATTCAATTCGGCCCTATGCGCTTCAAGCTAACTTGTCTATCCAAGAAGATGAACGATTAGCTGAACGCATATTAAGCGACGTTCCAATGGATGATTGGTTGCAAAAACTAGAATCTACTTTTACAAATATAGATATTGCCTTTTCAGGCGGAGAGTCAACAAAACAAGCGACGGATCGTGCTATATCACTTATCCAAGACGTTTTAAAGTTAAAACATACTACAACACTACTTGTTACACACGGCAACTTACTCACGCTCATTTTAAAGCACTTTGATCATACGATCGGCTTTATTGAATGGAGAGCTTTAACGAATCCTGATATTTATGAAATTACACTCGATAAACAATGTATCCTAAAACGATTATGGGAAGCACCGTCCAAGTAATATCTCTTTCCAACACATTCAGTTGACGCCACGAGAAGAAACTGTACTAACAATAGAAAGGGGTATCACTCCATATGTACGAAGATGTACTTGCTTTACTACATAAAACAAATGCTTCTTACGAAAAGTTTGAACACGAACCAGTACTCGATTATGAAACAGATCGTATCGTACGTGAAAGACTTGGCTTACACGGCACTCCAAGTAAAAGCTTATTTTTAAAATCAAAGTCTGGAGATTATTACGTATTTTTTACGTTAGAGGGTACAAGGCTCAACCGAGGAGAGATGAAAGAAATAACAGGAGAAAGCTTATCTCTCTGTTCTCCTGATGAGCTAAGAGAAGAAACAGGTTGTACACCAGGATGTGTAGCTCCTTTCGGTTATTCACAAAATGTAACGATTATTGTGGATATTGCTATTTATGCTTACGATAAAATTTTAATTACACCTGGTGTACCTGAATTTACAATTGAATTATCCACAGAGGAATTAAAGAAAATCTTATTAACATGCCCAAATACTGTTTTAGAATATAAACAAAAAGAGAGCTAATGATTAGCTCTCTTTTTTCATTATTTTGCTTCTGCTGTTTTTTCTTTTGCAGAACGAACCTGCTCGTCCGCATGGTAAGAAGAACGCACAAGTGGGCCAGCTTCACAGTGGCTAAAGCCTTTGCTAAGTGCAATTTCTTTAAGCTCTGCAAATTCTGCTGGTGGGTAATATTTAAGAACTGGTAAATGCTTCTTAGATGGCTGTAGGTATTGTCCAAGAGTTAAAATATCCACATTGTTTGCACGTAAGTCATCCATCGCTTCAATTAAATCTTCTCTCGTTTCACCTAAGCCCACCATAATGCTCGATTTAGTTGGAATATCAGGCTGCATTTCTTTTGCTCGACGTAAAAACTCTAATGAACGATCATATTTTGCTCTAGCGCGAACTCGGTCAGATAATCGACGTACTGTTTCAATGTTATGGTTTAAAATATCTGGTTTTGCATCCATTAACATTTTTAAGTTTTCTTCTACTCCACCCATATCAGATGGTAATACTTCGATTGACGTAAATGGATTTTTACGACGTACAGCGCGTACTGTTTCAGCAAAAACAGCTGCTCCTCCGTCCTTTAAATCATCACGTGCAACCGCTGTTATAACAACGTGCTTTAAGCCCATTTGTACTACAGAATCTGCTACGCGTTCTGGCTCTTGTAAATCAAGCTCAGTTGGTAAGCCTGTTTTAACCGCACAAAAACGACAAGCACGTGTACAAACCGCACCTAAAATCATAAATGTTGCTGTTTTCCTTACAGCCCAGCATTCATGAATATTCGGACATTTCGCTTCTTCACAAACTGTATGAAGATTCTTAGAACGCATCATTTTCTTTAAGCCTGTATAGTTTTCATTCGTGTTTAACTTAATTTTCAACCATTCGGGCTTGCGCTTATATTCTGTTTGTTTTGTCATGGTTATCAACTCCGCACAATATGAAATAGTTTACCGTGTTCGCTTCTTTCAATGTAACATATCTATTCTAACGTATGAAAGCGATTTGCTCAAATGAAGATTCTAAGATTTTTTCCAATCGTTCCCTATAATGAAATACTCCGTATATCCCACACTAAAAAGAGTGATGTTGTGAAAGGAGTCTATTTCATGCTTCGAAAAATTTCTCTTTTGCTTTCAATTTGCTTTCTTCTCCACCAAAACATCGCTTACGGTGAAGATAATCAGCAAAGCATATACGAAAAGCGCATGGCACTATATAAAGAAACCGAGCAATCTTCAGGCATTCCGTGGTATTACTTAGCTGCAATGGATCAATACGAAAGAAATATACGGAGCGTAAGAAAAGATATTCCGAAAAAACCAGATGCCATTATTTCCCTTTATTTCAAACCAGAAATATGGGCTGGTCCCGTTAATGGTAACGACACTCTCCCCCATACAATTTCTCTATTTGGCGGATTGGGTTTAGATGGTGACAAAGATGGATTTGCAAACGCAAATAACGACCGTGATCTTCTGCATACAGCAGCGACAATTTTAAAGAAACAAGGAACGTCCGAAGACCGTGTTCACATTATGCTTTGGGAATATTATAGACGTGCGAAAACAGTTGAATTAATTACCGAATACGCCCAAATTTATAAACATTACGGACGTATTAATTTAGAAGGAAATGCTTTCCCTCTTCCGATTCGTAGTGACCATAGCTACCGTAGTACTTTCGGTGCTGGAAGAAGTTTTGGGGGAAGGAGAGTTCATGAAGGAACTGATATTTTTGCAGGCTATGGTGTACCAGTAAGATCTACTTGCTATGGCATTATTGAAACAAAAGGCTGGAACCGTCTTGGCGGATGGCGCATCGGTATTCGCGACCTTCATAATAATTACCATTATTACGCTCATTTAGGCGGATTCTCAAAAGAAATACAGCTTGGACAAATTGTCGAACCAGGAAAAGTAATCGGATTTGTCGGTAGCACCGGTTACGGCCCTCCCGGCACAGCGGGAAAATTCCCGCCCCACCTACATTTCGGTATGTATAAAGACAATGGTTATACAGAATGGGCTTTCGATCCATACATGCATTTAAGTCTGTGGGAGCGAAAAGAACGCACGAATACAAAACGATAACCGTAGCATATTGCTACGGTTATTTTTTTAATTCGGCTAACTATCCGTTTTCTTTTTATCAGGTACAACCACACTCCCGCTTCCATAATAAGTAGGTACCTCCCCTTGAACAATGCGCGTTGCAATCGGAACATCTTGTTTTACCTTTATTTCTTTCGTATGAAATGGAATAATCACTTGCAACGTGACTTCCATCTCCATAATAATTTGAATCGCTGTCGTATTGATCCCGTGCGGTTCAATTTTTTGTTTAATATCCGTATTCACATGACCAATCGTCGTGAAATCAATTGGAATATCGGGACCTATATTTCCAAGAAGCGCATTATCCGTTACACGACCAAAAGGAACTGCCATCGTTGCCCCATTTTTTTCAGAAATACCTAGCCCCTTCAAATCACCTTGTTCTACTTGCTGTAAATATTTTTCTATGTATGTGGTCGTTGACGTTACGATTTCATTTACTTGCTTTGTATTTAAATTAATTGTGGATACTTTTCCGTTTTTATCATTTTGTACTTTCATTAATGAATCGACATCAAACCCTTCATTAATTCTATCTTTTACCGCCTTCGTCATAACCGCTGTCGCCATTTTATGCGTCTCTACTTCCCCATATTTAAGTAATGTCGGCTGAATGCTCTTATTCACAATCCATAATCCTTGCACGAGTAATATGACAAAAAGAATAAACGACATCAGCAGTATGTGCCGAAAGGAAATTGATCCCCTTCGAAACCGCGAATTTTTCGAACGAAATATACTCATAAAAAAACCTCCTTCTTATATCATTTCTATGCAAGAAGGAGGGACGATATATGCTTATCTCATTTTTAATAATGCTTCTTTTCCGATTGTGCCTGCCGTAATACCTAATGCTTCGGCTTCAATCGTGACTGATTCTAGCGGTGCTTCAAGAAGTTGTTCAATCGTTCTTACACCAACCGCACGGCCAGCAATAATTCCTCGATCACCTAACTTCTCATTTAAAAGACCTACATCTAATGCACCGCACATAATATATCCTTTATCGCTCATTACAGCTAGCAAATTTGTCTTTGGAAGTTTGACGCTAACCGCAATAAACGTATAATTATCGATTATAATTGGCTCCACATTAACCATAGTCCACACTCCTCTCTTTCTTATCTGTATGACAAGAGAAAAATGAGTGTTACAAGTTAACTAGCCTATAGTTTGACGGAAGATGTATGAGTTATCAACACGTCTGTTAACACATCTCTGAGTAACTCTGGCATATAATATTGTTTGTCAGAAAGTGTGGATAGCTCTGGGTATAAGTATCCGAATGTAAACATATCAATCGTTCCTACTGTATATATACGATCTAATTCCAGCGATTCCCCGTTAATCAATACATCTTCCAGTAAAATTTTATTCCCAGGAATCATATCTGGAATGACTTCGACACCAGCGTAAATCATTTTCCCCATCACTTTCCCACGAAATCCGAATCCTTTTACCTCAAGGTTCTCCATATTCGGGCGACGTGCTTTCAAAATAACTTCTCTTAACGTTTTCCCCGGCACTTTTAATAAACATGGATTAATTGGATGTGGACAAATTCTGTGAATATCTCCGCGCGTCACAACACCTTCATTTAATCCCTCTAATAGCACACCAGCGTTCACCATTCCAATTTCTGCACCGCACCACGTTTTCAGCGCATTTGCTAACATATGCGAAAATGCCGTCTCATGAAACCAATCGACTGGTAATGATTCCTTTAAATGAACGATAGGCTCTGCCATAATCTGTTTACTTTCTTCCTGCAGCAATTCAATTGTGGATAACGGTTTGCTATAAGCACCTAAACGTTCTGTCTTAATCGCTCTACCGTCCTTTTTCAACAGCTTCTTCGTCTCTTTATCCACAGTAAGCTGAACGTGCCCAACGTAACGTCCCCACTTTTCACAACAACAAAGTAAAGTATTATTCATAAGAATGCCACGCTCAAATAAATGGTGCGTATGTGCACCTAAAATAACATCTATATCATAATGCTCTGCCATATACTCATCCATGCTTTTCCCAAGATGAGAAAGGACAACCGTAATATGAGCCTCATCTCGCACTTCTTCTAAAATAGACTCTAAATGGATAAGCGGATCCTCAATATGCCAATCGAGCATATGATAAAACTCTGGATAAGCTACCGTTAACCCGATAAAGGCAATCGTAATCCCATCTGTCGTTGTATGTAATTTATAAGGCTTTGCCCACGCTGGACGTACCCCTTCTTTTTCAAATAAATTCGCAACGAGCACCTCAAATCCAGCATCATCATATAGACGATTCAAATGCTCCTTCGCTAACGTAATTCCTTCATTATTTCCGATCGTTACATAATCATATAACGCCTCATTCAAAAGCTTCGTATTGCCCAGTCCATTCGTCGCTTCCGAAATGCTATGAAAACGATCCACATGATCGCCGGTATCAACCGTCAAAACGGTCTCTCCCGCTTCCTGTCTTCGCTTTTTCTCCCCTTGTACAAACCGAGAAATTTGCGGCCAATTTTCAAAATGACTATGTATATCGTTTGTATGATAAAGGTGGATGATTGTTTCTTTATTTATATTCAGAGAAAAAACCTCCTCTCAGTTCCTTACTGCCATTTACGCTACGCGTACGCAATAATCCTGTAAATACTTTTCGTCTTTTCTTGCTATTTTACATTGTACTCGCATTATAAGAAAAAGCAAAAGATTGTCCTTTTTGATAAGAAAACTTTTTCTAGTGTGTGGAAGGGTTTTAGATGATTGAACGGGGGATTTGGTTGGGGTTCGGGGGATTTGTCAAAAAGTTTAACAGAGAGTTCGGTAGGTGGGGCTTCAATTGGATTTTCCAGTGGGTTTGTCAATATCTTTTCCATACCACTAGTCAGTCTCTTTTCCTACAACATGTTGTGGGGTATATACGGAATTTCTTTTGTCTTACTTTGTCGATAAGTCGATATCCCTTGTCGAAACGTCGATATATTGCAATAATCGCCGATATATTCCGAGTTATGGTCGATTTATTTGAATAATCGCTGATATATTTAGCTGAACACCCGCCTGGGTATCCCAGCCTGAACTGAACTGACCTAAACTGAATCGACCCCCAGCACAACATAAAAAAGCGCCCTGCACAGCAGGGCGCTTTTTTCATACATATATTAACCAATAGAACCTTCCATCTCAAACTTGATTAGGCGGTTCATTTCAACTGCGTATTCCATTGGAAGTTCGCGAGTGAATGGCTCGATGAAGCCCATTACGATCATTTCTGTAGCTTCTTGCTCAGAAATACCGCGGCTCATTAGGTAGAATAATTGTTCTTCTGATACTTTCGATACTTTCGCTTCGTGTTCAAGTGAAACGTAATCGTTTTTGATTTCGTTGTAAGGAATTGTATCAGATGTAGATTGGTTATCCATAATTAACGTGTCACACTCGATGTTAGAGCGAGAGTTTTTCGCTTTTGGTCCGAATTGTACGATACCACGGTAAGTTACTTTACCACCATGCTTCGCAATCGATTTAGAAACGATTGTTGAAGACGTGTTTGGTGCTAAGTGAATCATTTTCGCACCAGCATCTTGGTGTTGGCCTTTACCAGCAATCGCGATAGATAATGTTAAACCACGAGCGCCTTCGCCTTTTAAGATAACTGCTGGGTATTTCATCGTTAATTTAGATCCGATGTTACCGTCAATCCATTCCATCGTTGCGTTTTCTTCACAAACCGCACGTTTTGTAACTAGGTTGTATACGTTGTTCGCCCAGTTTTGGATTGTAGTGTAACGGCAATAAGCATCTTTCTTAATGATGATTTCTACTACCGCACTGTGAAGTGAGTTAGTCGTGTAAACAGGTGCTGTACAACCTTCTACGTAGTGTACGTGTGCGCCTTCGTCTACGATAATAAGCGTACGCTCGAATTGTCCCATATTTTCAGAGTTAATACGGAAATACGCTTGAAGTGGTGTATCCACTTTAATACCTTTTGGAACGTAGATGAATGATCCACCAGACCAAACTGCAGAGTTTAATGCAGAGAATTTGTTGTCTGTTGGTGGGATTACTTTTCCGAAATGCTCACGGAAAATATCTTCGTTCTCTTTTAATGCGCTATCTGTATCTTTGAAGACGATTCCTAGAGCTTCTAGGTCTTCTTTCATGTTGTGGTATACAACTTCAGATTCGTACTGTGCAGATACACCAGCTAAATATTTTTGCTCCGCTTCAGGAATACCTAATTTATCAAATGTCGCTTTAATTTCCTCAGGTACTTCATCCCAAGACTTCTCAGATTTCTCAGATGGTTTTACGTAGTACGTAATTTCATCGAAATCTAAGTCGTTTAAGTCGCCGCCCCATTGTGGCATTGGCATTTCATAGAACTTATCCAGTGATTTTAAACGGAAGTCTAACATCCACTGTGGTTCTTCTTTCATACGTGAAATCTCTTCAACGATTTCTTTTGTTAAACCGCGTCCAGCACGGAAAATCGAAACGTCTTTGTCTTTGAAACCATATTTATAATCGCCGATATCTGGCAGTTGCTTCGCCATGTTGGTGTGTCCCTCCTTAGATAACCTCGTTTTTAGGAACCTTTAACATTACTTATCTTCGTTTAAGCCCTTTTCTAACGCTTTCCACGCTAATGTTGCACATTTAATACGTGCAGGGAACTTGCATACGCCTTGTAATGCTTCAATATCTCCTAAATCAATGCTGTCATCGTACTCTTTTCCTAGCATCATGTCAGAGAAAATTTTAGAAAGCTGAAGTGCCTCTTCAATTTTCTTACCTTTTACTGCTTGTGTCATCATCGAAGCTGAAGACATTGAGATAGAACACCCTTCTCCTTCAAACTTCGCTTCTTGTACAATACCTTCTTCTACTTTCATCGTAAGTTGAATACGATCGCCGCAAGTTGGATTGTTCAAGTTAACAGTAACACTATCTTCTAACACGCCATTGTTACGAGGATTCTTATAATGATCCATAATAACTTGACGGTATAACGTATCTAAATTATTAAATGACATTTGTGAAATACTCCTTTGTCTTGATTAGTGATTCAACAAATGTATCAATTTCTTCTTTTGTATTATATAAATAGAAGCTCGCACGTGCTGTAGAAGAAGCTTTCAGCCACTTCATAAGCGGTTGTGCACAGTGGTGTCCTGCGCGAACCGCAATGCCTTCTACATCTAATACAGTTGCTACATCATGAGGATGTACGTCTTCAATATTAAATGTAACAAGACCAGCGCGATGCTTTGGACCATAAATTGTAACGCCATCTACTTCTGATAGTCTTTCTAAAGCATATTGCGCTAATTCATGTTCATGCTTTTCAATATTATGAAGACCGATTTCTTCTAGGAAATCAATTGCCGCACCAAGTCCGATTGCATTACCGATAATCGGTGTACCTGCTTCAAACTTCCACGGAAGCTCTTTCCAAGTAGATTCTTGTAAATCTACGAAATCAATCATTTCACCGCCAAATTCAATTGGCTCCATATTGTTCAGCAATTCTTTTTTACCATATAATACGCCGATACCTGTAGGTCCGCACATCTTATGAGCAGATAATGCGTAGAAATCACAGTTTAAATCTTGTACATCCACTTTCATATGAGGTGCACTTTGTGCTCCATCAACGATCATGATTGCACCGTTTTCATGTGCGATTGCTCCGATTTCTTTTACAGGGTTAATCGTTCCAAGTACGTTTGATACTTGCATAATAGAAACGATTTTTGTATTCGGTGTAACTGTTTGACGAACATCTTCTAAAGAAATTGTACCGTCTGGTTGAAGCGGAAGGTATTTTAAAGTTGCACCAGTTTTCTTCGCAACTTGTTGCCACGGAATGATGTTACTATGATGTTCCATGTAAGAAATAACGATTTCATCGCCTTCTTTTACATTTTCAAGACCATAGCTAGCCGCTACTGTATTTAATGCAGTTGTCGTTCCGCGCGTGAAAATAATCTCTTCCATTGATTTCGCGTTAATAAACTTGCGAACTTTCTCGCGTGCACCTTCATACGCGTCGGTAGCTTTCGTACCGAGCGTATGAACACCGCGATGCACGTTAGAATTATATTCTTTATAGTAACGTTCTAACGTTTCAATGACTTGAATTGGTTTTTGAGAAGTTGCTGCACTATCGAAATATACAAGTTGTTTGCCGTTCACTTTTTGATCAAGAATTGGAAACTGTTTGCGTATTTCATGAATATTCATTAGCGAACTTTCCTTTCAATTACCTCAACAAGCTGTGCCTTTACTCCTTCAATTGGAAGCTCATTTACTACAGGTGCTAAGAATCCATGGATGACTAAACGTTCTGCTTCGCGTTTTGGAATACCACGGCTCATCAAGTAGTATAATTGGTACGGATCTACGCGGCCTACTGAAGCTGCGTGACCTGCCATTACATCATCTTCGTCGATTAAAAGAATTGGGTTTGCATCACCGCGAGCTTTTTCATCTAACATAAGAACGCGAGAAGATTGTTGTGCATTTGATTTAGATGCACCGTGTTCAATCTTACCAATTCCGTTAAAGATAGATGTTGCACTATCTTTTTGTACACCGTGTTTTAAAATCCAACCTTCAGAGTGTTTACCGAAGTGAACAACTTTAGTTGTAAAGTTTTGTGTTTGGTTACCGCGACCAATTGTTACTGTTTTTGTATCAGCATATGATCCGTCGCCCATTAAATTCGTAACGTTCTCTGAAATTGTGTTTCCGTCATTCATAAGGCCTAGAGCCCAATCAATGCGGCCGTCGCGTCCAACAACACCGCGGCGGTTAACGTAAGTTGTTACGTCTTTTGCTAATAGATCAACCGCACCAAATTTCACTTGTGCGCCTTGTTCCACGATTACTTCTGCTACGATATTTGCAATACCTTTAGCATTTTCATTTGCAACGTAGTTTTCTACATAAGTTGCAGTACTGTTTGCATCTGCTACGAATAATACGTGGTTATATACGTTAGCTTCTTCGCCGTCTACTAAGAATACAGCTTGAAGTGGAGTTTCAAGAACAACGTTTTTCGGAACATATACAAATGCACCGCCGTTGATTAATGCAGCATGAAGTGCAGTTAAACGATGCTCGTCTACCTTCACGCCGTCTTTCATTAAATACTTTTGTAATAGTTCAGCATGCTCTGTTGCAGCTGTTACGATGTCTGTAAAAATAACACCTTTTTCTTTTGCTTCGTCTGCTAAAGAAACGAATGCAGTTGTACCAGTACGTTGTACTAATACGCTGTTATTTTCATCGATTAAGTTTTTCACTGCTTCTGGAAGCTCTGTTAAAGAACTTACAGGCTCTTGCTTAGCAGCGTCGCCTTTTCCGATAAAGTCCCATTTTTCAATTTTCGTTTTATCAGGCGTTGGCATTGGAAGTTCAGTTGCTTGTGCAAGAGCTTGTAAGCGGAACTCAGTCAACCAAGCAGCTTCGTTTACTTCGCTTGCGCGCTGACGGATTGTTTCTTGATCGAAAGGTAATGTACCGATTGTCATGTTTATGCTCCTCTCTTACGCTTCTTGCTCTGCTGTTTCGTCTTCAATACCTAATTCTTTTTTAATCCAGTCGTAACCTTCAGCTTCTAGACGTTGTGCAAGCTCAGGGCCACCAGATTTAACGATACGACCGTTCATCATAACGTGAACGAAGTCTGGAGTGATGTAGTTTAATAAACGTTGGTAATGCGTAATCATTAGGCAACCGAACTCTTCGCCGCGCATTTGGTTAATACCTTTAGATACAACTTTTAATGCATCGATATCAAGACCTGAGTCGATTTCATCTAAGATTGCGATTTTTGGCTCAATCATCATTAATTGAAGAATTTCGTTACGTTTTTTCTCTCCACCAGAGAAACCTTCGTTTAAGTAACGTTGTGCCATTTCTGGATCCATTTCTAGGAATTCCATGTTTTTATCTAAAGTACGGATAAATTTCATAAGAGAAATTTCATCGCCTTCTTCACGACGTGCGTTAATTGCAGAACGTAAGAAGTCAGCGTTTGTTACTCCGCTAATTTCACTTGGATATTGCATTGCTAGAAATAGACCTGCTTGTGCGCGCTCATCTACTTCCATTTCTAATACATCTTCACCGTCGATGATGATGCTACCTTCTGTTACTTCATATTTTGGGTGACCCATAATTGCAGAAGATAAAGTTGATTTACCTGTTCCGTTAGGTCCCATAATTGCGTGGATTTCTCCACCTTTTACTTCAAGGTTTACACCTTTTAAAATTTCTTTACCGTCGATTGATACGTGTAAGTCTTTAACCGTTAATGTAGAACCAGCCATCTCAATACCTCCATTAATCCTCTATATACATTTTAAAAATTACTAAAACGTTCATATTCTCATTTTATTCTCATTCTAATTTTATATCAAATAAAATGATATCGCAAACGACGAAAAAAAGTAACAATTTTTTCACAAATGTATATAAGTATTTCCCTTGCATCTTTATATGATACACCTTTCTTCTTATTTATATAAAGAAAAAAGGACTGGTAATTTTCCAGTCCTTCCCTTATATTTATTCACTTACTGGCAGTACAGCACCTTTATATTCTTTATTAATAAAGTCTTGAATTTCTTTTGAATGCAGTACTTCTACTAATTCTTTAATTTCTTTTTTCTTCTCGTCACCTTTGCGAACTGCAATAATATTTGCATAAGGAGAATCTGATCCTTCAATCGCAATTGCATCCTTTGTTGGATTTAATTTTGCGTCAATTGCGTAGTTTGAATTAATGAATAAAGCATCACCTTCATTATTTTCATATAGCTTCGGTGAAAGTCCCGGTTCTACATCTGTTTTAAACTTTAAGTTTTTCGGATTTTCTACAACATCTTTTACTGTTGCTTTAACAACATCTACACCGTCTTTTAATTTAATAACGCCGCCTTTTTGTAACAATGCGAGCATACGGCCACGCTCCGCTACGTTATTACTCATAATAACTGTTCCGCCATCTGGCAATTCTTTTAAACTTTTATACTTCTTAGAATAAATGCCCATTGGCTCTAAATGGATTTTTCCTGCGTTTACAATTTTATATCCCTTTTCTTGAATTTCTTTATCTAAGTAAGGAATGTGTTGGAAGTAGTTCGCATCAATTTCCTTATCCGCTAACGCTTTATTCGGCAAAACATAATCCTGGAACTTTTTAATCTCTAATTTAATGCCCTTTTTCTCTAGTATCGGCTGTGCCTTTTCTAAAATAACAGCATGCGGCACGTTAGAAGCTCCCACAACAAGCTTATTCTCTTCTTTCCCTCCGCAAGCAGCTAATGTAAATACAGACAGCGCTGTAACAACTGACAATAGAATCTTTTTCATATGATGTCCCCTTCTCCCCTATAGTTATGTAGTTATAAAAAAGGCTGGCATACACCAGCTCTTTTCAGCAATTATTCTTTTACAGGAACAACCGCTCCTTTATATTCTTTATTAATAAAGTCTTCGATTTCTTTAGAATGCAATACTTCTACAAGCTCTTTAATCCCCTTTTTATCTTTATCACCTTTACGAACCACTAATACGTTTGCGTATGGAGAATCATCACCTTCAATTGCAATTGCATCTTTTTCTGGATTTAATTTTGCATCAATTGCATAGTTCGAGTTAATTAAAACAGCGTCGCCTTCTTTATTGTTATACACTTGTGGTAACAAACCAGGCTCGATATCCGTTTTGAACTTTAAGTTTTTCGGATTATCTGCAATATCTTTTGGAGTTGCACTAACTGGATCTACTCCGTCTTTAATTTTTAAAATGCCTTCTTTTTGTAAAATTGCTAAACCACGTCCATGGTCAGTAACGGAATTACTCATAATAATTGTCGCCCCGTCTGGAAGTTCTTTTAAGCTCTTATATTTTTGAGAATATACACCAATTGGTTCCAAGTGAATTTTCCCCGCTATTTCAAAATCATATTTTTTATCTTTCATTTCTTTTTCTAAATACGGAATATGCTGGAAGTAGTTTGCATCTAAATCCTTATCCGCTAACGATTTATTTGGTAACACGTAATCTTGGAACTTTTTCACTTCTAATTCAATTCCTTTTTTCTCAAGTAACGGTTTTGCCTTTTCTAAAATTTCAGCGTGCGGCACGTTAGAAGCCCCCACAACTAGTTTCTTTTCATCTTTATCTTTCCCGCCACAAGCAGCTAACCCAAAAATAGAAGTTGAAATAAGTGCTGTAAGTAATAATTTTTTCATTTGAAACATCCTCCTGTTTTTTTATTATCGTTTATCTATTCGAGTCGTTACACTATCACCAATCCACTGAATGAAAAATACCACTAGTAATACACAAATTGTCGCAACGATTGTTACATCGTTATTTCCTCGCTGGAATCCTTCTAAATAAGCAAGTGTTCCAAGGCCACCAGCACCAACAACCCCCGCCATTGCTGTATAGCCTACTAAAGCGATTGTTGTAACCGTAATACCAGATACTAATGCTGGTAACGATTCTGGAATTAATACTTTCAAAATAATAGTGCTTGTTTTTGCTCCCATTGCTTTTGAAGCTTCAATTACACCTTTATCAATTTCGCGAAGTGCAATTTCAACCATTCTCGCGTAAAACGGCGCCGCTCCAATAATTAAAGCTGGCAGTGCTGCACTCGCTCCAAGAATTGTTCCAAGCAGAATCTTTGTGAATGGGATTAATAAAATGATTAAAATGATGAACGGTATCGAGCGGAAAATGTTTACGAACGCTCCAATCGCCGTGTTAACCGATTTGTTTTCCCATAAATTATCTTTCGCTGTCATAAAGAGTAACAATCCTAAAATTAGTCCTAAAACAAATGTGGCAAGAGCTGCGATTGCCGTCATATATAACGTTTCACCAGTTGCTTCTAACATTTGATTCCAATCAATATTTGTGAGTAACTTATCCATGTGCAATCACCTCCAGCTCTACTTGATCTTGATGTATTCCCTCTATTGCTTGCTGAATCGCTGTTTCCTCACCATTTAAATGAACAACTAAACTACCGTAAGAGCCGTTATTTGTTTGGGCGATGTTTCCTTGCAAAATGCTAACTTCTATATCACTGCGTTGCATTAATCTTTGAAGTACTGGTCTTTCTACAGCTTCACCGATAAACTGCAAACGAACTACTTTACCATCTGGATACTTTTCAATTAAACTTTCAATCGTTTCATTTGTATCTTCAGAATCCGTTAACTGCTGTACAAATCGCTTTGTAATGTCTTTCTGCGGATTGCGGAATACATCAAGTACTGGACCCGTTTCTACAATCTTCCCTTTCTCCATTACCGCCACTCGATTACAAATCTTTCGAATCACGTGCATCTCGTGTGTAATGAGTACAATTGTTAAACCGAGACGCTTATTAATATCTAATAATAAATCTAAAATTTGATCTGTCGTTTCTGGATCAAGAGCTGATGTCGCTTCATCACATAAAAGCACTTGTGGATTGTTAGCTAATGCTCTTGCAATACCAACGCGTTGCTTTTGTCCTCCGCTCAGCTGAGATGGATACGCGTCTCCTCTTCCTTCTAATCCAACAAGATGAATTAACTCATCCACTCGTTTTCTTCTCTTCGCCTTATCAACACCTGCAATTTCAAGTGGGAACTCGATATTTTCGCGTACAGTTCGTGACCAAAGTAAGTTGAAGTGCTGAAAAATCATTCCGATTTCTTGCCTTGCCTTACGAAGTTCACTCCCTGTAATTGCTGAAATCACACGATTTGCAATTGTAATTTGGCCAGAAGTTGGTTTCTCTAACTGATTGAATAATCTGATTAAAGAACTTTTCCCAGCGCCACTATATCCGATCACACCAAATATTTCACCTTTGTCTATTTTTAAATTGGCATTATCTACAGCAGTGACATCACCGCTTTTTACTTTATATATTTTCTTTACATTTTCTAACAAGATCATGATGTTCACCCCTTTTTTTGTTTAAAAAGCGCAAGCGGCTCGTTTAGAACAAGAGGACGCCCGAATCCCTGACGTAGAGGCGCTTTTTGCCTCATAGGAAGGGATGAAACGACCGACTGTTCTAGCCGCTGAAGCTAGATTTTTGGTCGACTCCGCAATTTTTTATTTTTAATGCGTGTAGTCCACCGTTATCATTACTTTTATTATTTGAATGTCCTCCACATTCAAACAATAAAAAAACCTTTCCGCTTTAGAGAAGCAGAAAGGTTTATATGCGTATATAACAACATTATCCCTCTCTCTCATCTCTCAAAGCATTTGCTTTGCAGGAATTGGCACCATTTCAACATAAGTTGACGGTTGCCGGGCTTCACAGGGCACAGTCCCTCCACCTCTCTTGATAAGAGAAATCAGATTACATTTTCGTCTGATTTGTAATTTATGAAATTGTCTATATTTTATGAATTGAATTGTATCAATATCCACACACCATGTCAACAGAAATTTTCGCAAAAAATGAAACTTCAGAATTTTAAGCGCCTACTGACATCGGTTTACATATATGGAACATCGATTCAACTAGTAGCATCGTTCGATACGTTCCCGAATATTGTACACGTCCATCGTTCATTAGCATTTGCAATCGTACATTTCCGTTCACCAATTGTTTTACATCTTCCTCATCTACACAAACGATTTGCTCTGTTCCTCTTTCCTCATGTAGCAGCTCTATATAATCTCTTGAAATTTGTAACGAACAACTTTCATCTCCAAAGCGGAAATTAACAGTTTTTTCTCCTTGTCTTAAAAGCGGCTCTAAATGATATTGACCATTAGCGTAATTTACAAATGATTGCAGCAAAGAATATAATTTCACCCTAAATCACATCCTTCATATCACTTTCTATTACACATACCATTCCCTCTCACTAAAGAACAATCCTGTTACTTTCGCTCGACAAATACTGTAACCACCCTGCATCTCGACATATTTCCCGAGAAATATGTCGAGGCGGCAAAAACTTTGCCGCCTACTTTAATTCCGTATATAAATATTCAACCGAATGAAATGCATATATCTTCTTCATGAGTGTCCCATTTTCAAAAACAAGTAAACACGGTACACTTTCGATTCCATACTCTTTCGCTAAATGCGGAGCATAATTTAAATCTAACATTCCAATTTTCAAGTCTTCAATTGTCATCTCAACGACTGTTAACATCTTTTTTGCTAATTGGCATGTTCCACACATTGGAGTATATACATATAACACTGTTTTTTCTTCATTCTCTATTAGGGCTGTTGCTTCGGCTCCTGTCCAGTCAATCACTTCTATCATTCCTTACCGTAAATATTCTGTATAGACGTCAATGTCAGCTCCCCATAATACATTTGCTAAGTGTGAAGATGGCGCAGTTGCCACTTCTCGGTACGAGCGATCAATATAAATATGCTCTGCTTGCGGAAATTCTTTTCGAAATTGCTTCCTTAACTTTTCTCCAGCATCATCAGCATCCACTAGTACATACACTTCCTTATCAAAAAACTGATCAATGAGCTCATCCATTTTCGATAAACCAATTGTACCATTTGTACAAACAATTTCCACCGGTTCACGAATAATAGATTCAATCTTTCTTCTATCTGATTTACCTTCTACAATAATGACTTTTTCTACATAAATCATATGTCATCACCCGATCACCATATACTATACAACCTTTAACTTAGTATATAGTATATTCGTTATTTTCATGTTGTTTCCTGTTTATTTTTGCAAAAGAAAAGCGCAAGCGGCTTGCTTAGAACAAGAAGGCATTGGAACTCCTGAACTAGAGGCGCTTTTTACCTCAAGCGAAAGAGTAAAATGACCGACTGTTCTAGCCGCTGGAGCTGGATCATAATGAAAAGCGCAAGCGGCTCGTTCAGATTGTGAGGGGGATGGAGCTTCTGACGTAAAGGCGCTTTTTGCCTTGTAGGAAGAATCGAAGCCACCGAACAATTTAGCCGCTGGAGCTGGACAATAAAAAATTAAACGAAATCGTTTTTTCAAAAAACGTTCTCCTACACGATAATTAGTATATGATTCTACGTTCATTATTTTACACAAAATAAAAAGGACAGCACAAAGGCTGTCCTTTAGTCGACTATAATTAGTCTTGGTTTGTCATTTCTGCATATTTTTCTGCAGTTAATAACTTCTCAACTTGGCTTGCATCAGAAAGTTCAACTTTAACCATCCATGCACCCTCGTATGGAGATTCGTTAACAAGTTCTGGTTGGTCACTTAATTCTTCGTTTACTGCTACAACTTTACCACTTACAGGTGCGTATAACTCAGAAACTGTTTTAACAGATTCTACGCTTCCGAATGGCTCGTCAGCTTCGATTGTTGCACCTACTTCAGGAAGTTCAACGAATACGATATCGCCTAGCTCACCTTGTGCAAAGTGAGTAATACCGATAACAACTTCATTACCTTCAGTTTTTACCCATTCGTGTTCTTCAGAGTAACGTAAATTATTTGGAATGCTCATGACTGTACCTCCAGTGAATGTATTAATTATGTAAAAATACCTTATTGGTACTTTTTCCACACACTTTCAAACTGCTCTTCGTTAAAACCAAGTGTTACATTCGTTCCATTTGTTACGATTGGACGTTTAATCAACATGCCATCAGATGCTAAAAGTTCGTACATTTCGTCTTCACTTGCATCCTTTAACTTATCTTTCAGACCAAGTTCGCGGTAACGCATTCCACTTGTATTAAAGAATTTTTTTAATGGTAATTCACTTTTTTCATGTAAATTACGTAAATCTTCTTTTGATGGTGGATTTTCAACAATATGAATCATCTCATATGCTACATCGTTTGCCTCAAACCATTTCTTTGCTTTTTGACATGTGCCACACTTTGGATATGAATAAAATGTTACTGTCATAAATTCACCTACTTTTTTACTAACCTTTACCTTTATCATATAGAAAACGTTTTATTATTTCAAACGATTATTCGCTAAACTTTTACTTATTTCGTGATAATTTTTAATAATCCTGCAATTTTTTCTTATTTTTCCGCCATTTGTTAAGAAAAAAATAAATATATAATTTTTTAGATTTTTCTCTCATTCTGTATCAAACATATATGTTAAACAAACGTTTGATTAACTCCCTATTTTTCTTTGTTCACTCTTTTAGCTACATCGGTTTCTTCCTACCGAACATATATCTTAAACAAACGTTTGATTAAATCCCTATTTTTCTCTGTTCACCCTTGAGCTACATCGGTTTCTTCCTACCGAACATACATCTTAAACAAACGTTTATTTAACCGTTTCAGCCTATAGTCACAAAACCTGGAAACACTTTAAATGACAAAAGCTTACAGATAAAAGGAACTAACGATTTTGACCGTAGTAGTGAGCCCATAAAAAAGTTATTAAGCCTATCATCAATAAAGCAAAAGTAACTGCTCCTGAGAATATGAAATTCAAATTACTGACTGAAATATAAAAAGAAGTGCCCTTGCTTAAAGACAGGGTACTTCTTTTTTATCATCAATCTAAAGGTAAACGTATCCTTCATTAAAGTAAAAATGTATAGTTCTCTACTTTTTCGTAATTTATTCAAAATCTTTGCGGAACCGCCACTAGCTCATTTACATCATTATCGTTAGCTGAGGTTAATTATATTTTTCTACGTACTACATAAAAAGCTAAGGAACCCATAATAATAGGTGCAACTAAACTAGAAGCATATGCACTAGTAATAGTAAAAAGAGAGAGTATAAATATATAGATAAGAGATAGTCCAATAAATACAGGAATTCCAACTCGAAACTTCCTACATTGTTTTATGTTCCTGTATAACACTTCTCCAATTAGGCAAGCTACAAGATCTAATACACTACCAAATATGATGAGAATTACAATAAATCCAACTATGTTAGGTAAACCATTCTCGTTAGAATAACTAGGATCAGAAATATACGGTATTAAGAACCATATGATAATAAAAGTAAGCAGACTTGCAGCATAACTAATTAAAAATTTCCTCAACGTAATCATCCCCATAATTTTCTAATATTATCTTCATCTTCATTGTATGACATAATGCCCTATTATTGATAGCAAGACTACCATCCACGAAATTGCTAATTGCATGAAATAAAAAAGACGCATTTAAATTGATGCGTCTTTTGGCGATGTTTCTTTTGTGAAATCATATAAAGCAATCGCGCCTAAAATAACCAATATACCTTCAGGAGCATCTAACAAAATAGTTCTCCAAGTTTCTGATATTATCCATTTAATACCTGCTGATTCAAGATATGCTTGAAAATAACCGATTGTAAAATCAATTACAAATAAACATACAAGTAATGTTAGACCAAACCGAATTAATTTCTTGTTTTTAAACATGTAACACCTCTCAAAATTCATTGGATATTTCTGTTTTCAGTTCTCTATATACAAAAACCCTTATATTTAATTTTAACATACAAAATATCCAAATAAATACAATATGCATATTTCGTGAATATTAAGGAAGTACTGTTAATAAAAAAGCCCTACAATTGTAGGACAAAATGGCTTTAGCAACCCCAACAAATAATCGCATAAATAACGAAATTATTTGAACCACTGTATAGTCAATCCCAGCCCTTGAAATACGGGGAAATCCCTGTTCCTGGCTACTAACCCTAATGAATAACCCACCGCATAACACTACAACGGATGGATACTATTGAGCTCATAATTAAGAAATTACTACAAAGAAAAGCCATGAATAAACATGACTTTCATAGCATAATCACTTCTATATTCAATAGAAATTAAAGTGAATTATATTTCTTTACTTTTAAAGGAATAGATATTACATATAAATCTATAGCATAAGTAATAATCAAAATCCCTTTTCCTTCATCAGCAAATTTTGCTTGCAGAAACTTTTCTGAAACTTTCCTTTTTCCCCATCTCTTTGGAAAATATCCGAATCCTAAGAACATAATAATAGCCCGATACTCATTAACTTAACTACTTTTCTTTTTTCCATGATATTTCAAATTCTCCACCATGTTCTTCTGTTATAATTTTAACTTTATATGTATCATCTTTAGACACTTTAATATTATTTTTATTGTTTCCACTAGTAACTTCCAATATTGTATTATCATTTGAATCTAAAACATAAGCCTTTATGGTTCCTTGTTTAGTTTTATCAGTAAAAGAAAAGATCCAATTCTCCCCTTTTTTAACTTTCCTATCTTGAGTTGCATATCCAGTAAATTTCCTATAGTCCCCAGATATACTACCAGATACGCTATCTGAAGAACCATGAACCTTACCACCAACAATCGTTCCTTCTCTTGTAAAACAACCACTAAGAACTACCAAACATAGAACAAATAATAATGTATTTTTAATAGTTTTCAACATCATTCCCCCTTATCCTCTTATTTACATTTTTTCTTTCATAAAGAAAAATGGACCTATGACCAAGTAAATAACATGATGAATGTTGACAATCCCCTTGTTAGAGTATCATATAAAAAATAAAAAGGAGTAATAAGCAATGAATATTAAAATAGTGGATATATCAGACAAATTATTAGATGGATATAAAGTTTTAGTTCAAGTAGATAGCAATCAATTTATCGCTGAGTGGGGTGGCGATAAACCAGAAAAACACGAAAACTATAATGTAGAAATACATATAGATAATGAATTTATATGGAATACAAATATAACTTTTTCAGATAAAAATGCAAATGCAATAATTCAGAATAGTAAAGGCTTTAAAGTAATTGCTAAGCTAGATTATAACAGTGAGGATAGCTTAGCAACACTAACTATCTACGATAGTATAATACTAATTGATGTAGAAGGAATCGAGCAAGATATAGCAAATGAATGGGTAGAAATGCAGTGCACTTCAATTAAGATATTTAATACTAATTTTTAACAGAAACCCATTACATAACTATGGCATAGTCGTTATGATGTAGTGAGATATAGAAAGAGTAAACGAGTATATAAATAAACATGTTTATATGCATATGAATATCCTACGGCAATTCCTGCTCAAGCAGACGCCACTAACCATACCGTAGCCACTCATAACCGCAAGTCCAATCTCAACAGGAACGATTATTGGCCATAATAAAGCTAAAACTGCTTGCATACCTGCCTACAAACCAATACTAATCGCAAAGGGAGATGTGGAACTAACATTATCACCCCTTGATAAAACGAACTAATACTGGATGCACTTCATTAAAACTTTATAATAAAATCCGCAATAGCTGATATAAAATTATAAATCAGTATCATTACATCTCGCATACGTTGTAAAGCTTGCTTGAACTTCTCAATCATATTTTTATCTGTGCTTCTGCATAAAAAATAAGAAGCCTCTTATACAGGCTCCTTCATCATCTATTCAAATAATCTGTGATGGTTTGAAATACGACAATATACATATTATGAATACTTTCTTCTGTATTTCCGCCATTAGATAAACCAACTGCCCATTGTTGTCCTTCACCACTTCCGATATTTGCAAACCCTTGCGTATACATAGCATTTACATCTTTTCTTGCACTGTTATACTCTATCCCTTTTGTAGTAAAAATTGAATATGATTTATCTTGTAAACCGATAAAAAACACTGGTTTCTTTAGCGATGAAAATACATTTTTATATTGATCTGTTGAGGCTTCTTGAAAGTGATCTTTCATTATTAAAAAACCATCCACTTCCTTAGATTTCTTTTCCAGTTCCTCTAACTTCATTTCCTCAAACTTTATATTCCTAAACGTATCTTTCGGCTTTTCTCCAATGACTCCAATTACGAGTGCTCTTCCGTTATATTCTAATTTCTCTCCTTCTTTATCCTTTGCACACCCAGCACCGACTAGGCATATCAATATAAAAAATAAGAAATACGATAAACGCTTCATTTAGCACCCTCCCCTTCTTTTCAGTCAAGTGACAAAAACGTAAGGCGAATTCAAGAAAATGTAAGTAAAATCGATAGCTCAAATTACGTTTCTATATTATAATCAATTGAATTTACTTACATTACTAAACATAGGAGATTATCATGAAGAAATTTAAACTTTCATCTTTTCTTCCGTTAAGTTATATACTTCTACTCGTACTCGTAAGTCCCCTTTACGATGTATTAAATAAATCGGCTGTTCACGCAGTAGATGTCACAACTGTAGTAGATGATTGGATTCCATTTGTGAAAGCATTTATTATTCCTTATTTACTTTGGTTTCCTTACTTATACGGCGCACTTATTTATTACTGCTTTGCAGATCGAAAGCAATATTATGCCACTTTAAGTAGTGTTATTCTTGGAAAACTGGCTTGTTTTTCTATTTATTATTTTTGGCAGACAACTGTACCACGTCCAACAGTCGTTGGATCAGACGTATTTTCCGAACTAGTCCGCTATATTTATAGTATCGATCAACCGGTAAACTGTTTCCCTAGCATTCACGTTCTTACTACCTTTGTGATTATGCTAGCTGCCTTTAAACGTAGAGAACAACATGCTTTTGAATATTACATTCTTACCTTCTTCGGTACGCTTATTATTTTATCCACGCTATTTACGAAGCAACACGCATTTGTAGACGCCATTTCTGGAATGACGCTTGCAAGCATACTTTACTTCGGCGTTCAACTTTTATTAGCAAAAGAAACTGTACGTGTTCCAGTAAAACAAAATCACAAAATGTAAAAAGCAGACTGTGGCTTCCAGTCTGCTTTTCTATATATAAAAGGAGATTTTCAATTTAAGATTGCGGTACAGTCATATCACCAGAGTGAATACGCCCTGCTTTTTTAAGGGCAATGTAAAGTATATAAGAAACAGCTACTGGAATGATGATATAAGTGATTACCATCGCTGGGACAACTTCCCATCCTTCGCTAGAAATTAAATTAATTGGTGCGATAAGAGAACTTAATCCAAGACCTGCAATTTCTTTTCCTGCTTCTAGTTGGAAAATTAATGCGGATACTGGACCAACTATAGCACTGGCGACGACAGTTGGGACGAGAATCATTGGATTTTTAGTGATATTTGGCAACTGTACTTTCGGAGTACAAAGCGCTTGAGCTAATATGCCGCCTAAATTATTTTCTTTCGCTGAGATTACAGAGAATCCGATAAACTGAGCAACGCAGCCTGCAAGAGCAGCACCACCTGCAACACCGTCTAAGCTAAGTGCGATTGCTAACGCAGCTGATGAAGCTGGAGAGATAAGTAATAGTCCCCAAACGACTGCAATGACGATAGAAGCGATAAACGGGCTACCAGCTGAGCTATCTTTAATAAACGCTCCAACTGTATTTAACACAGGAGTAATATTATGAGACAACCAAATACCAACTAAACCAGAACCTAATATGGCCGCAAATGGAACGAGCATCATATCTAACGCAGTTTTTCCACTTAAACGTTTACCAATATATACAGCTAAAGTCGCTGTTAATAATGCACCGATTGGCTCACCTGTTTTAATAATTAGACCTGCTTCAGTAATTGAAATGGATCCGGCACCAATCGCTCCAGCTACCATAGCTGAGAAGATTACAAGACCATTTGCACCGAGCATAAAGGCAATTCCGGCACCAATGGCTGGTGCCATAAGTGATTTTGCAACAACTCCGATTGTAATAAGCAATGGAATATCAACAATTCTTCCTATATTTTCGATTAGTAAACCAATTCCAAGGGATACGAAAATACCTTGTGCAATTCCAGCTGATGCTTTAAATACACGGGACATTATATATTCCTTCATTTGTTTCACCTTCTCCTATAAGTTAGTAACCAATTGTTTTCATATAATCACGTAAAATATCGTTTGATTTTGCGAATCGAGATTCTTCATCCTCTGTTAAGTTTAGTTCTACAACTTCTTTCATACCATCTCTAGTAATAATAGCTGGCACTCCTGTACAAATATCATACTCACCGTACTCACCATCTAAAATAGCTGATACAGCAATTACACGGTGATCATCGTTAAAGATTGAACTCGCAATATATGCTAGAGAATTTCCGATTCCGTAATAAGTAGTGCCTTTTCGTTTATAAATTTCCCATCCTGCTTTTGCAGTCTTCTCAACAATTTCATCTAAGTCTATTTCACCAAATTGGTCTTTTTTCTCTTCTAAAATTTGCAGAATTGGCTTTCCACCAACAGTTACGTGAGACCAAGCAACCATTTGAGAATCACCATGTTCTCCTAGAGAATACCCATGAATACTACGAGGATCTACATGTAACATTTCAGATAAAATTGTTCTTAAGCGAGAAGAATCTAGTGATGTACCAGTACCGATCACACGATTTCTAGGTAATCCAGATAATTTCCACACCTGATAAGTAATAATATCAACTGGGTTCGATGCAAGTAAGAAAATACCATCAAATCCACTTTCCATTACGCCGCCAACAATGCTTTCCATAATCTTCGCACTCGCTCCTAAAGTATCTAAGCGACTTTGCCCTGGTTTTGGTGCTGGTCCTGCTGTAATAATAACGATGTCCATATCTTTGCAGTCTTCATAGCTTCCTGCATATACTTTTGTTCTTGTATTTGTAAAGTTAATGCAGTGTGATAAATCCATTGCTTCCCCAACTGCACGTTCATGATTTATATCAATTAATAATAGTTCTTCGCAAATGCCTTGATTTACAATGGAATATGCACAACTTGATCCAACTAATCCAGTACCGATAATTGCAATTTTTCTTGTATTTCTTTTCATAGCAATCTCTCCTAATTGATCATATAATCTATTTCTTTTGTTCTTTACACTCCTAATTATAGAGATTCCCACGATAGAAACCATGGATACTTTGTGAAATGTTGAGCAAACTTTTGTCCTTTTTGTGAATTGTTATATTCCATTTTCGTCATATTTGTTACAACTGGAAAAATATTCATTATATATTTATTGACATGCCCAAAACAAAAAAAACGAGCGACTTCATTCGCTCGTTTCTTCATCCCATTATTCCGCACTTAATTGGCCTTTTAATTGCTGTACAATCATTGGATTCGCAGGTGCTGCTGGCTTGTAATAACTCTTTTGCTTTGCGTATTCATACATATTACGTTGACGCATCTCATCTTGATTACGAATTTGGATTAACGTTTGATGTAACTGTTCATTATCAGACTGAGCAATATAATTTGCATAACTTGTTAAACTTGCATTTAACCCTGCTAAATAATCATTTACCATATCTTTTTCATTCATTTTCCGCTTCCTCCTATCCTAGGAAAGTCATTAATTGCTGTTTCGTATTTCGTGCATCTTGCGCATCCTTTTGTAACATTTGTTTCAGTTGTGGATCTGTACAAGCCTGTGCATACTGGTCTAACTTGTTAATAATGGTTGCGTGTCCACCAATCAAATGACGTAAATTTTCTACTTCAAGCTCTGTTAAGTTTTGCATATAACATACCCGCCTTTCTTTGTTCATTCATCATTAGTATTTGGTTCTTTTTGGATTGTATTCATCAACTTTTCCCACATATAAACAAAATAAAAGATGAATAGCTAGGCCATTCATCTTTTATGCTAAATATTCATTCAATTTTATAAAGAAACAATCATACTTATACTCACAAGTAGGTTCCATACAATATGTAAAATGATGCTAGGTACAATAGATTGTGTTTTCTTATATAACATAGTAAATACAATCCCCATAATCATTGCCGTAACCGGAAAACCACCATGAAGAATCCCAAAGATAAAGGAAGAAATAATGATACCAACTAGAAAACTATATTTCTTTTCAAAAAATCGATACAAAATACCTCTATATAAAATTTCTTCTTTAATTGGTGTAATTATAGCAACACTTAACACATATATAATACTTTGTAGACTATTTTGAAGTCCTAAGCTCCCTAATTGATCTCGTTGCTGCTCTGCACTTTCAAAGCTAAACAACTCTAACATTACATACTGAGTTAATGCAATGATGATAAAACCTATTAATAAATACAAGTAGGTTTTCCCATTTTTTAAAACAGATACATCCCATATGTTCTTAATAAAATGAAGCACTGGTTTATAAGCAAATAAAACAATAGTAACAACAGCTGCATCAAATAGAAGTAAATAATATCCCTCTAAATGAGCACGTAATACCTCTTCTCCAAAAATTCCAAGGGCTAAAGCAAGGAATAATCCCCCTAAGAGTGAGAACCCTAGAATGCTTGCAATCGTTACAACTAGATTTTTATATGTTATGTTATCTACTTCTCTTTCTGCATTATACGCGTCTAATACTGTTTTTCTCATACTATTCCTCCATTTTTTTTCATTACCTTAATAAAAACCCTTTAATACAAATATATAGATAATATAACAAAATTTTCAAAAAGAATAATATGCAATTTTACATATTATGAAAACTTTATATTCTATAGTTTTAGGAATCAGATTGCTATACAATGATTATTATATTAAATTTCAAAAAACAATTTCTATCCAGCATAACCCTCGCATCATATAAAACTTATTAGTTAAAGGAGCAATGAACATGAAAACACATGACTTCCTTACAGAAATCCAGAAGGGCTCTGAGCCTAGTCCATATCAAGATCCTATTGCATTTATTTTCGTTTGCCTTCCCTTAGCCATATACACATTTTTCAAACCAACTAAATAATATCATTTAATGAGAAAGAGCCTACCATTCTTTTGGAATCATATGCACTAAAAAAACCTTAGACTCGCTTCTAAGGTTTTTAGTTGCCTCGCTTCTTATTCAATCTCTCATTACACGTAATCCTTTAATAAACGTTTCCAACAATACATGTAAACTCGCATCTAAATCTAGCGGCAAACCAAATCCACCCTGCTGTTCAATCGACGCAAACCCGTGACAAATACTTCTGAATCCACGTGTCGCATGAAGTGCATTCTCTCCTTCTAAGCCGTACTGTTGTAAAACATGAAGACAAAGCTTTACAATTCCGTCACCTGCTTTTCTTACTTCTTCATCTCGTAAAAAGGTTGCTTCATACAGTCCAGGATGTTTGCGTACGAATGCTACATACGCTTCTCCTAAAGCATGAATTGCCTCGTCCATACGTTTACCCCCGGCCGCTTCTTCCAGTCTGTTATGCAGCTGTTGTATTCCGTAAATACCAAGATTTTTGCGTACATCTTGTAACCCTTTCACATGATTATATAGCGAGGGCGAACGTATCCCTAACCTTTGCGCTAATGAAGCTAATGTTACTTCTTGTATTCCATTTGCATCTGCAATTTCTGCAGCTGTTTCTACAATTTTCGGTAATGTAAGTCCGATTCTTGGTGACATAAATTAACCTTCTTTCATACTTTCTATATTCCGCTTAGCTTCCTTAATGGCAAGCTCTATGATAGCGCCTGGATCATTTATCATTTTCCCATGCCCTGCCGCAAGCAAGGACGGCTCATATTCTCTTAGCTTCTCTGCACTTTGTAATGCGACTTCTTTACTCCACGTTGCCATCGCCGGAAACGGAAACCAAAATTTCATTTGTCCCGAAACAGCCATACCTCCTCTTGTTTGAAATGCATCCCCAACAATAAGAGCTTTATTTCGTATATCAAGAAACGACATGGATCCTGGCGTATGACCCGGTGTCATAATCGCAAGAAGCGATCCAACTCGGTCGCCATCTTCTAATAAAACATCAGGTACCGTTTTCACCTTTTTAGGTACACCGCCTTTTATTGGCGTATTTGGTTCATCCTTTTGTAACGTCGTATCGCCTTCTAACAGCTTTGCGTCCCGTTTAGAAATATAGACTGGAACATTAGGAAGTACTTCCTTTAATGCGTCTAGTGCACCGATGTGATCATCATGCGCATGTGTTAATACAATATTCGTAATTGGTTTCCCTATTTTCTCAGCCGCCTGTAAAATTCCTTTTGCGCTATATGGCAAAGCCGCATCAATTAAAGTTAAACCATCTTCTTCCTCCACAAAGTAACAATTCACAGGAAACACTCTTGGCAAAAATGACAATTGATATACCGTTTTTTCATGTATCACTCTCATATTTCCAGCTCCCTTTTCACAAAAACTAATACCATTAGTTTTATTATACTAATGGTATTAGTTTTTGTCACTGAAAATTACATTTTTTCACAAAAAAATAACAGTAGTCGTTTATACGACTACTGTTATTTAAAGGTATTAAACTGTATAACGCTCATCTTCTAAAATTTTCGCAGCGATTTCACGTTTCTTCGGAATTACGTTAAGTGGTGTGTGGCGAGTTAATTTACGTAATGATGATAACATCATGCGCAGCATGTCGCCGTTTTCAACTGCGATAAGTGTTTCTTTCGCATCTGCTTCGATTTCGTTAAATGCTTCTTGGCAGAATACTTCAGTGTATAACACTTTTTGTTTATTCTTTTCAAGGCCAGTTGTTTTGATTGCTTTTTCTGTACGAAGAACAGCTGATTCCATTGCGTATAGATTGCTTACGATGTCAGCGATATTCACAAGAATTTCTTGCTCTTTATCTAATGCTTTACCGTATTTTTGAGCAGCTAATCCAGCTACCATTAAGCCGATTTTCTTCGCATTAGTTACTAAATACTTTTGAAGTGCTAATGGCTCATCGCCTACTTCTTCTGGCATCATCATCATTAACTCTTCTTGTAATTTTTGTGCTTTTTGAAGAAGTGGTAATTCACCTTTCATCGCTTTACGTAAGAACGTACCTGGTACGATTAGGCGGTTAATTTCGTTCGTTCCTTCAAAAATACGGTTAATACGAGAATCACGGTACATTCTTTCAATCTCGTACTCTGCCATAAATCCGTAACCACCGTGAATTTGAACACCTTCATCTACTGTATAGTCTAATACTTCAGAACCGAATACTTTGTTTAAAGAGCACTCGATTGCATATTCAGCGATAGAAGCTGCTACTGCTTTACCGTCCTTTACTTCCTCTTCAGATAATGTGCTCATGCGGCTTTCGAATAAACCTACTGTACGGTATACAGAGCTTTCAGCTGCATATGTTTTCGCTGCCATATTTGCAAGTTTCTCTTGAATTAATGGGAAGCGAGCGATTGGTTGTTTGAACTGTTGACGTTGGTTTGCATATTGTGCTGAAATTTCTACTGCACGTTTCGCAGATCCAACTGTACCAACACCTAATTTATAACGGCCGATATTTAAAATGTTGAACGCGATAATATGACCTTTACCGATTTCGCCAAGTAAGTTTTCTTTCGGTACTAATGCATCTTCTAAAATTAACGTACGAGTTGAAGAACATTTAATACCCATTTTCTTTTCTTCTGGGCTTGTAGATACGCCAGCATATTCTTTCTCTACGATAAATGCTGAGAAGTGCTCTCCATCAATTTTTGCGTATACGATAAATACGTCAGCGAATGCAGAGTTTGTAATCCATTGTTTTTCACCATTTAATACGTAATGTGTACCTTCTGCATTTAAACGTGCAGTTGTTTTCGCACCTAATGCATCAGACCCTGAACCTGGCTCTGTTAATGCGTATGCCGCTAATTTTTCACCAGTTGCAAGTAATGGTAAATACTTTTTCTTTTGCTCTTCATTACCGAATAACACGATTGGTAATGATCCGATACCTACGTGAGCACCGTGAGTAATTGCAAAACCACCAGCGCGAGAGAATTTCTCTGCGATTAACGCTGAGCTTACTTTATCAAGGCCAATTCCACCGTACTCTTCTGGTACGTCAGCGCCTAATAAACCAAGTTCCCCAGCTTCTTTTAAAAGACGAACAGAACGATCAAACTCGTGTTGCTCTAAATATTCAAGCTCTGGAAGAACTTCATTTACGATAAAGTCCTCTGTCGTTTTTGCAATCATTTTATGCTCAGATGAAAAATCCTCTGGCGTAAACACTTGATCAATCGTAATCTCATCAACTAAAAAGCTACCGCCTTTAACCGCATTTCCTACTGTTTTTTCCATGAAAATTTCCTCCTTCATATTTTCATAAGCCGCTTCTTTCTTTTTGAAAGAAGCTGGCTCTCAATTTTATTTTTTATAAACCTTTGTTGCTTCCATTCTTTGCTTTAGTGTCCTCTCGTTCTGAGCAAGCCACCTGCACTTTTTTTATAGTAATTCAAACACTCCTGCTGCTCCCATTCCGCCGCCGATACACATTGTTACGATACCGAATTGTTGGTTGCGGCGCTTCATTTCGTGAATAAGAGATAGTGTTAGTTTTGCTCCTGTACAGCCAAGTGGATGTCCAAGTGCTATTGCACCGCCGTTTACGTTTACTTTTTCTTCATCTAAACCAAGCTCACGAATAACCTGGATTGATTGAGAAGCGAATGCTTCATTTAGTTCGAATAGGCCGATATCAGATAGCTCTAAACCAGCTAATTTTAACGCCTTTGGAATTGCAGCGATTGGACCGATTCCCATTACTTCTGGTGGTACGCCAGCTACTGCAAATGAACGGAATTTCGCAAGTGGTTTCATGCCATCACTCACTGCTTTTTCACGATCCATTAATAGTACAGATGCTGCACCGTCACTCATTTGTGAAGAGTTACCAGCTGTTACAGAACCGCGAACGTTAAATGCTGGACGTAATTTACCTAAAATGTCTAGCGACGTTTCTGCTCTTACACCTTCGTCTTGTGCGAAAATGATTGTTTCTTCTTGCAGTTTATTGTTTGATCCAACAGTACGTAACGTTACATCTACAGATACTGTTTCATCAGCAAAGTTCCCTGCAGCTAATGCTTTCGCAGCACGTTGATGACTTCTTACTGCAAATGCATCTTGTTCTTCACGAGAAATTCCATATTTCACAGCAACTTGCTCTGCTGTATGTCCCATACCCATATAATATTCTGGAGCTGCTTCAACAAGGCGACTATTTGGACGAACAACGTGTCCCATCATCGGAACTAAACTCATTGATTCCGCTCCGCCTGATAATACAGCTTCCGAGTGACCAAGCATAATGCGCTCCGCTCCGTAAGCAATACTTTGTAACCCTGAAGAACAGTAACGGTTAATTGTAATAGCTGGAACATCGTAAGAAAGTCCTGCTAGTCCGCCGATATTACGAGCCATATTTAACCCTTGCTCTGCTTCTGGCATCGCACAACCGAAAATTAAATCATCGATTGGTCCTTCATAATTCGCACGCTTTAATGTTTCCTTTACTACTAACGCCCCTAGATCGTCAGGACGAACTGTTTTTAATGAACCCCTCTTTGCTTTTCCAATTGGTGTTCTTGCTCCCGCAACAATGACAGCTTCTCTCATGAACGATATCTCCCCTCGTTATTAGTTACGTAATGGCTTTCCTTTTACAAGCATGTGCTGCATTCTTGCTTGTGATTTCATCTCACTTACTAAGCTAATAAATGCTTCACGTTCTACATCTAATAAATACTGCTCATCAACTTCTGTTCCGTACGGCACTTTTCCGCCCGCGATGACATATGCAAGTTTCTTCGCAATGTGAAGATCATGTTCAGAAATGTAACCTGATAAATGCATTGCTTCTGCACCAAGTACAAGAGTTGCATATCCTGTTTCACCAACAACTGGTATCTTTTTACGGATCGGTGCTTTATAGCCAGCTTCATATAAAGAAAGTGCTTTTTGTTTCGCATCATACAGTAAGTGATCACCATTCACACTAATACCGTCTTTATCGCCTAAGAAGTTGTTCGATACAGCTTCTTGTGCTGATGTAGAAACTTTCGCCATCGCTACAGATTCGAATACTTTATTCGCAACTTTTTGCAGATCAAACTCTACACCGTTTGGCATTTTATTTAAGTGTTTAATGTATAGCTCTTTATTACCGCCTCCGCCAGGGATTAAGCCAACACCAACTTCTACTAAGCCCATATACGTTTCGCTAGAAGCTTGAATGCTCGCTGCTGGTAAGCAAACTTCTGTACCTCCACCAAGCGTCATACCATATGGTGCTGCTACAACTGGCTTAGAAGAGTATTTAATTTTCGTCATTGCATCTTGGAAGTTTTTAACAACTAACTCAATTTCAAAGTAGTTGTCATCTTGCGCTTCCATTAAGATCATTGCTAGGTTCGCACCAACGCAGAAGTTCTTCGATTGGTTACCGATAACAAGACCTTTATAATTCTTTTCTACTTCATCAACAGCGTAGTTAATCATTTGCGTAATATCCATACCGATTGCATTGCTCTTCGAATGGAATTCTAAGCAAAGGATACCGTCGCCTAAATCGATTAAGCTCGCTCCGCTATTTTTCTTTAATACGCCATTTTTCGCTTTTAATTGTTTAAGAGAAATTGCCTTTTTATTACGTTCGATTAGCTTATATTCGCCATTATCGTAATAGTAGCTATCTCCGTTATCATGTTTGTAGAAAGTAGTGAAACCTTTCTCTAACATTTCTTTCACCCAAGTCGGAACAACTACGCCGTTTTCTTCCATCTTTTGAACGGACTTTTCAACGCCGATTGCATCCCAAACTTCAAATGGTCCTTGCTCCCAGCCGAAGCCCCACTTCATCGCTTGGTCAATTGCAACGATATCGTCAGCAATTTCTTTATGAAGTTTTGCAGAGTATAAAAGAGTTGGTGTGATGATGTTCCATAACAACTCTCCTGCGCGGTCTTTCGCGTATACAAGCGCTTTCAATTTATTCGATAAACCTTTTTCTTGTTTACTTAACTCGATAGATGCAGCTTTTAATTTTTTGCGAGCTTCGTATTCCATCGTTTCAGGATTTAGTTCTAAAATTTCTTTTCCTTGTTTTAAGAAGAAGCCTTGACCTGTTTTGCTTCCAAGCCATTTTTTATCAAGCATGTCATGCATGAAAGCTGGTACTTTAAATACATCACGCTCTTCTTCTTGTACGTTTTCATATACGTTATTTGCAACGTGTACGAATGTATCTAAACCAACAACATCTAATGTACGGAACGTTGCGCTCTTCGGACGACCAATAAGTGGGCCTGTTACAGAATCAACTTCCCCAATGCTATAGCCGCGTTTTATCATCTCTTGAAGAGTTACTAATAAACCGTACGTACCGATGCGGTTTCCAATAAAGTTTGGTGTGTCTTTTGCGATAACAACGCCTTTTCCAAGAACGTCTTCGCCAAATAGTTTCATGAAGCTTAATACTTGTGGATCTGTTTCTTTCGTCGGTATTACCTCTAGAAGTTTTAAATATCGTGGTGGGTTAAAAAAGTGTGTGCCTAAGAAGTGCTTCTGGAAGTCGTCTGAACGACCTTCTGCCATTTTTTCAACTGAAATGCCTGACGTATTCGAGCTTACAATAGAACCCTTTTTACGAACAGCATCTACTTTTTCAAATAGTTTCTTTTTAATATCTAAGTTTTCAACTACTACTTCAATAATCCAATCTACATCAGCTAGACGCTCAAGATCATCTTCTAAGTTACCTGCTTCAATCAGTGCTAGATTTCCTTTCACTGTCAGAGGAGCTGGTTTTTGCTTTAATAGTTTTTGCACAGCCGTATTACTAAAACGATTTCTCACACTTTTATGTTCTAATGTAAGTCCCTTCGCTTCCTCTTCTTTTGTTAGCGCAGGTGGTACAATATCAAGCAATAATGTCGGAATACCAATATTAGCTAAGTGTGCCGCAATCCCTGAACCCATTACGCCTGAACCTAGAACAGCAGCCTTTTTAATTTGGAACATCCATTTCTCCCCCTATTCTTGAATGAATGCTCATTCAATTTTTCGACATAAGTCGCAATCAATGAGTGAGCCTCTACTAATAAATATATGATACAGTTTGAATTTTCGCAATATATTTATTGATAAAATTTTCTGAAATAAATATTTTTCTTTTATTTGCCCATGCTATATATGTATTTTCTTCACTCAAATACACTTTTCCTTTTTATAATCTGACGAAACTGGAGGAATATATATGGCAAAACTTAAGAAGAACCCTTCAAAGGCTGGAATTAGCGCAGCAAGCGTAACGGGAAATGCAGGTCCGCATAATCACGGTGTGGAAAAGGGCCGTCAAGGTAATAACCAACAATATAAGAAGCATAATATGGGCGAAAAATAACGGTATATTTTTGGGCAGAAAACGTGGCATAATGGGTAATGGCTGCTTTTTCTGCCCAATTTATTTGTAACAAATGAGGGAATTATAATGAAACGAACAATAGTTATAATTGTAATGATTGCTACACTATTTACAGGGATGATTTTCTTCTCTTATGCACAAAGGCAACAAGCTGTAAGAGCGGATCAACCTAACATTACTGGGCAATATGGCATTACAATCGATGCAGACACAGGTGAAATTTTGTATGGGAAGCGGGAAGACGAACGCTCTTATCCGGCTAGTATAGGGAAAATGATGACTACCTTACTCTTACTAGAGAATGTAAAAGAAAATGAAGAAATTACAGTTACAGAGAACGCAATTAAAACAGAAAGTCAAAGTAAGAAAATTAAACTTCGTACCGGGGAAAAGTTAAAACGTGATGAGGCATTAAAGCTTATGCTTATCATTAGTGCAGACCCAATAGCTGAATCCATCGCAGAACATATCGCAGGATCAAAAAATGAATTTGTAAAAATGATGAATGCAAGAGCGAAGGAACTTGGTACAAAGCATGCGACTTTCAAAAACGCAAGTGGTGCTGATGCACTTGGAAATAAAGTATCGCCATATGACATTGCTATGATTACGAAAGAAGCATTAAAGTACCCAGTTGTTTTAGAATATATGAATTCAACACGTACAACTCTACATACTTCAGAACGCTCTCCAAACATCGCAAACTATGGACGAGAAGAACTATATGACGATCCATATGCAATTGGAAGTAAAAGCGGTCTATCAGCACTCGGAAAATATACGGTCGTAACAGTGGATGAAAAAGACGGTAAACGCGTCATTAATGTTGTATTATCTTCTACTCGCACGCAGCTATATCCTGATACGAAGAAAATGGCACATTACGCATTTCAGCAATTAAAATAACCAAGGAGTATTTTCTCCTTGGTTATTTTTTAACCATACCTTTTAACACGAACGCAACGTTTGCTGGACGCTCTGCTAAACGACGCATGAAGTAGCCATACCAGTCGTTTCCATAAGGCACATAAACACGCATTTTGTAACCTTCTTTTACTAGCTCAAGTTGACGCTCATTACGAATACCATATAACATCTGGAATTCAAATTGGTCTCTTGGAATGTTGTGTTCTTCGGCAAGTTTTTTCGTATATTCAATAATCGCTTCGTCATGTGAAGCAATTGCAGTATAATTTCCATTTAATAAGTGCATTTTTATAATTTTTTTATAGTTATCATCTACATCTTTCTTATCCGGGAACGCTACCTCTTCAGGTTCTTTATAAGCTCCTTTTACAAGACGTAAATTCGGACTATAAGCATTTAATTCTTCCATATCTTTTTCTGTACGATATAAGTAAGCTTGAATAACTGTACCAATATTATCGTATTCAGATTTTAATTGTTTAAAGATCTCAATTGTTTTCCCGCAGCGCGTATAGTCTTCCATATCAATTGTAATAAACACACCATTTTCTTTTCCAGCTTCTAAAATACGGCGCATGTTGTTCATTACGATTTCATCAGAGATATCTAATCCCATAGAAGTCATCTTTAAAGAAAGCTGCGAATCAAGACCTTCTCTTCCAATTGCACGAATCGCTTCAATCGATTCGCTAGCCATTTCATTTGCTTCCGCTTCGTTATCAACGAATTCACCTAAATAATCGATCGTTACACAAAGACCTTGCTTATTTAATGCTTTAATTGCAGCTGTCGCTAATTCAATCGTTTCCCCTGCGACGAAGCGACCTGCACCAAAGCGCAAACCATACTTTTTAGCCAGTTTTGTTAGCGCTTTATTTTTTGACAAGAAAAGAAACGAATTTCGCATTAATTGTTCCATGTAATTCACCCCTATGACTGTGATTTATCTGTTTTTTACCCCTCTTCAAAATTATATCACTGTTTAAAATTATTGGATACAAATAATTATTTAGATAATTTATAAAATACTATAAAAATATTTAAAACCCTATATTCTTGCTTATAAATATGCCTGAAATATTTTTCGACATTTAGAAAAATGGAGTTTACTAAGCACAAAATAGGCATGTCGAATATTTTCGACATGCCTATAGAATCCTTTATATTCCATGTAAATTATATAAGGATATTAATACAGAAAACTTGAGATTATATTTACCTCAAGTTTTTTTATTGCTCATTTCTCTTCTCTTCATTCAGCCTTTTAATATCTGTAATTAACTGTACCATCTCTTCTTTTGCATCGGGATATGTCTCATTCCAGTGCTTCACTAAAGCCGGCATCGTCTTTGCTATGTAAGAATACAGTGCCCACTTCTGCACCTGCTCTTTTCTCTCTTCATTGCTCTCTCCAAGTAATAACTCCGTGTATTTCTCTAACAACCCGTCAAATTGTTCATTAAACTTTTCACTCATCTTATTTACCTCCTATATGAAAAAAGCAGCGAAGATCGCTGCTTTTTCTTATAATTTTGATCGAACAGAGTTTAATTTCTTCTCCATTGTGCTTACTTTATCACGACGATCATCGATACGAATTGTTGTCGCAACGCGCTGTGCACCTTTCGTATATGGAACTTCATGCATTTGTTGAATTACTTCTAGAATGACAGGAAGATCTCCTTCAATTACTGTATTCATTGGTGTTAATTGATACTTCACGCGATCTGCATTTTTCTCTAGCACCTTTTGTACTTCTGCTACATATTCACTAACACTTGGATTACCAGTTCCTACTGGAATAATCGATACGTCAACAATTGCCATAGTAGTCTTCCTCCTATAATTGCTTCTTATATATCCATTGTCTATTTTACCGAAATACTCATCATTTTACTAATTTGTTATTCCTCTATTTTAAACTGCTCAACCAATCTTTCTAAGTCTCTCATATGCTCCGTCAAGCTTTCCATCGTATGAGCTACCTTTTCTAGATGACTCACTTGAGATTCAGTTGCAGCATTTACTTCTTCCGAAACAGCTGCGCTTTCTTGACTCGTACTAGCAATTGTATGCATTACCGCTGTAATTTCTCCTTGCTCGTAACCGATGTTATGTACCTCTTCTACAATTTGTTCGACTGAAGTACTAATCGTATTTACAACTGACATAATTGTGCGGAATTCCGCCTCTGCCTCTGTCGTAACGTTATTTTGCACATCCGCAATATCTTTTAATTTACTTACAACCTCTACAACTCGTTTTACCTCTACTTGTACATCACCAATCATTGTTGCGATTTCTCCTGTCGCCTCTTTCGATTGTTCCGCTAACTTTCGAACTTCTTCAGCAACAACAGCAAACCCTTTACCTTGTTCACCTGCACGCGCCGCTTCAATCGAAGCATTTAAAGCAAGTAAATTCGTTTGATCCGAAATACCCTTTATAAGCTCTACAACATTTTGAATCGATCCAACTCTTTGCTCTAACTTTCCGGATGCTTCCTCTGTATGAACAACAATCGAAGATGATTGGCCCCTTGTACGAACTAAATTCCGCATCGTATTTAATCCTTGCTTAGATGCCTCTTCAGCTTTGCCAGCCACTCCTTTTATTTCACCAACAGAGTTATTCATTTGTTCCACTGACTGCGCCATATTCTCGAGCTGCTCTGAAACTTCATCTACACTATTAGCAAGAGTGGACGCTCCTCCGCTCACATCATCCATTGCACCTGATACTTCTCTACTAGCTGCTACAGTTTCATTCGTTAAATAATGTAGATTGCTCGTTGATTGTTGCACTGTTGATACACTATTTTTAATTTTACTTACCATCTCATTCATTTGCTCAACCATATGATTAAAATGGTTCGTCAGTTCTCCAACTTCGTCCTTACTTGTCACTTTCATTCGTAACGTTAAATCACCTTCTGCTACTTTTTGAACGTGATTCGTTAATAGTTGCAGTGGTCTTGCTAATCTTCTTGAGAACAAGTATGAAGCTACGATTCCAACTAATAAGCTAATACATGCCATTATAATGACTGTATTTCTCGTACTATTTAATAACTCATCAATCGTTTCTTTCGGATAAAAAATTCCTATTTTCCATTTCATCAAATCAAATGACTGACTATAAACAACTACATCTTCACCTTTTAATGTAGTGACAGCATATTTTGTTACATCTTTATTTAAACTCTTCACAAGTGGTTCTTTCGAAACATCTTTCCCGATTTTATCTGGGTAAACAAGAGCCATATTTTTATCATTTATAATAAACATTTCTCCGCCATTATTGTATTGAATATTATGAAGTAACTTCTGAATTGTTCCAAGTGATACATCCATCGCTACAACACCTAATACAGATCCATCTTGAGCTGTAATTGCTTTAGAAACTCCCACACTTAGCTTACCTGTCGCAATTTCATACATAGGTTGCCCCCAGTGAACCTTTTTCACATCAGCTTCTGAGTCTTTATACCAAGGTCTTGTCGTTGGGTCATATCCTTCTGGCACTTGTCCACCTTCAGCAAGATTGGCACTTAATGTTTTTTTATCTTTCGTACCAATATATAAGTCTAAAATGCCAGGATGATTCTTTTTATACTCCGAAAACTCTTTCGTCAAAAATACTTCCTCTTCTGGAGTAACTCCGTCTTGAAGTATATTACGAACCATCTCACTGCTCGCATAATACCCCATATCTTCATCCGTTCTTTGAACAAATGTCGTAAGTTGCTCTGTCACAAGATCCATCGTATTTTGAGAATACTGGTCTAAGGAGCGCACTTCCTTCTCTTTCTGTAATTGATACATAGCTGTACCTAATATTACAAACATCATAGAAATAAGAACCGAAAATACTACCGCAATTTTTAAACGTAAACTTCTCAACATCTTCCCCCAAGCATTCCCTTCATGTTGTATTGTAATCGTATTAATCACTATATTAAGTATAATGGATAAAATTAAAAAATTGAAACTAATTCTCATTTCAATCTGATTAGAAAACCTACTACCACTTGTGTAAAAACAAATAGTTCATTATCCTTAAGCTATATAATCTCATTCGTTCGGAGGGAACTATGTTACAAAAATTCGGTTTCTCACAATATGAAAGCCAAGCTTACGAAGTTGTCGTATCAAGCAACGAACCATTAGATGCTACAACGATCGTGAAGCATTCTGGTGTCCCAAAAGCAAAAATATATGAAGTGCTTGCACGCCTAATCGATAAAGGAATGGTAATGGATTCCGTTTCAGAGAAGAAAAAGATGTATACAGCATTACCACTCAAGCTAGCAATTGAAAAATTAACGACAGAATTCCAATCAAATATTAAAGAATTGGAAACGAATATATCGAAAAAATCATTTACAGATGACCGTGTATGGAGCTTAAAAATGCAATCTTCTATTCGAGTTCAAAGTAAAGAACTCATCGAAAGTGCAAAAGAATCAATTCGCATTTCAGCTTGGAATGATACTCTTTTAGAATATCTTCCGTTATTAGAAGAAAAGGCAAAACAAGGGGTCAAAACCGAGTCCCTTATCGTTGGAAACGTAGAAACAAACTTAGAAAACATGCATTTTCTAATCCCAGCTGAAGAGCCTAACGCGCTAGAGCGCTACTTACTACTCATCGTTGACGACCGTGAAATTTTATTTGCTGGTGTAGAGCAAGAATCATGGCAAGCAATGAAAACAATGTCACAACCTTTCGTGAAGTTCTTTACAGAATTTTTCTATCATGACGTTGCACTTGCGAAGATTACCCAGAAACACCATGATCTCTTTATGGAAGATGAGGAAATTAAGAGTTTGTTGATGAAGTTGAGATACTAAAAAAACGCCTCTATTACAAGGCGTTTTTTTCTACATTTCTTTTCTATTTTTCATCCTTAACACATAAGCACCCGCAATAATAAAACCAATTCCTAAAACGAATAAAGCGGTAAATTCATTGCCGACGCCGCCAGTAGCTGGTAAACGCACTTCATTATGAGTATTAGGTTGTTGCATTGGCTTCACATCAGCCGAAGGTTTCACTTCTTCATTCGGTATTGGCTTATTTGACTTAGAAGGAAGCGATGCCTTTTCTTCTTTCTTATTTTTCACAATATGTTTAATAATTTCTCCATTCTCTTTTATTTCAAATGCAAATGTCTCTTCATTTATTACATATCCATTCGGTGCTATTGTTTCTTTATACTTGTACTTTCCGTATGGTAGTTTAAATTTCGCTATACCTTTTTCATCCGTTTTCCCTTTTACTACTTCTTTTCCTTGTTCGTTGTAGATTGTAAATTCTGCATTTGGCAGTTTCGTATTCCCATCTGCTACATCTAGTTTCGTATTCCCATCTGCTACATCTACTTTCGTTATTTCTAGTTCACCTTTTATATTTTCATTTTTCAACTCTAATACAGCAGTTTCACCAGTTTTCACTTCAATTTTTTTAACACTTCCGTCTAACACATATCCAGCTGGCGCTTGAATTTCTTTGACGCTATATATACCGATTGAAAGATTACCTAACTCCGCAATCCCCTTATCATTAGTCGTGACATTTTGTTTAAAGTTTTCATTAGAAACCTCAAACACCGCCCCTTTTAATAATTCCTTTTTTTCTCCTAATTTCATAATCTTTAAAGAGCCTACTGATTCCCAATTTACAACTAAATCTGTACTGATTTTCTCACTATTTCTTTGTAACAATACCGTTGTATTTTGAACTTTTTCTGATCCTTTAAAAGCTATCGCTTGTAAATTTGTTAAATTAGACTTTACTTTCATTTTAAAATTACCACTACTCGTATTTTTCGGGATTAAAATTTTAAATTTTTCGTTAATTGATAATATACTTTTCTCTTCTCCATTTTCATTTACAATTCGAAGCCCTTTAGGAGCACCTTCAGGAAGTATTGTATAAGAGCCAGAAACCGCATTTGTTTGCACTGCATAAAACCCTGTTTCTAAATAATCATCTTTTTGTGTAGCAGTTTGTGGATCTACAGGATTAACTTTAAAGAATACATCTTGTGATCCAGTTTCTTTTTTTGAAGCCTCTACTAAACGCTTCATAAGATTATGTACTCGTTCATTTTTTGCAACTAAATCTTCTTCCGTTAATTCATTCGCTGCAATCCATACCGCTAATTGTGTAGCATAATGCGCTTCTTCCGTTGTCGCTACATCTAATTCAGATGGGCTTTTTTGAGGATATCCGTTCAATAAAACACGGTATACAGAATCAGATGTTTTCCCCATTTCAGGCAAATCATCCCCATTGGGTGAACGTAAATCAGGCGTTAAACAATACGCAATACTACCCGAAGCCGTTTTAATTATTTCGGTCTTTATTTCACGATGTTTCGAATTACTATAGCTCCAATCCATTTTATATGTTTCTCTGTTCATTACTTCTGCCTTTACTTGTGGCATTGCAATTCCTAATAAAATAATAAGAGCGCTTAAAAAACTAAACCATTTTCCTACCATCTTTCGTTTCATTCTCTCCACCACCATATGTAAATTTCTGTATGAAGCAATCTTACTGTTTCATTGTACTTATAGTAAAAAAAAGAGAATAGGTGGTTTTTTTGTAGTATCTTGTCGAATTGTTGAGAAAGTTCCAAAGTAATAAGCAACTTTAAAATTATTTGCTCTCATGCTGCTATTGACAAATGAATATTACATATTTTAAATTTCAAAAAAATAAAAAAGCACTTTATAAGTGCCTTCATAACTTACGAGAAACAAATTTTAAACGAATATATATTACTTATCTTTTTCTTTTATCTCCATTAACAAATTAATTATTTTCTCATTTTGCTCCACTTGTTTCTCTGAATTTTGATAGATGAAACGAATCCATCTTAATACAAAAACAACTACAACTATCGGTAATAGTGCAAGTATCATACCGAATATAGAGAAATTGAACATCATTTTCCCATCACCTCGCTACATACAACTTTCTCCATATATCCACTAAAACCTGCAAAATTTTACAATTTTTAAAAAAGAACCTATCAAACGATAGATTCTTCTTTCACGGACTGAGTAGAACGTCCTCTCGTAATAGAGAAAATCGCACAAAGCAGAGCTAATATAATAAAGCCGCCACCTACCCAAGCATTATATATAACAGATGATTTTTCAATAACAACTCCGCCTACTGTTGAACCGAGCGCAATTCCTAAGTGAAGCGCAGAGTTATTTAAACTTTGCTGAATACCAGCCGATTCTGGTGCAATTTCAATTAAATAATTTTGTTGTGCTGGCGAAATAGCCCAGCTCAGCATACTCCAAAGTCCCATCATAATAATGAACAACGGGAATGAGAATGTCATCATCGGCAATATGAAGATCGCACACGCAAATACAATAATAATTGAAATAATACTTTTCTTCGATCCCCATTTATCAGCAAGCAAGCCCCCAAGGCCGCCTCCAAGTACCGCTGCAATTCCGAAAATGAAGTAAAACACACTAATCCAATCCGCTTCAACATGCATCACATCTTTTAAAAATGGTGTTAAATATGCATATAGTGTTAAATGACCCGTTAAAAATAAAAATGATGTTAACTGTGCACTTACGATTTTCTTATCTTTTAACGTAGCAATTTGTTCTCTTATTGATAACACTGATGTCGGTGGTACTTTCGTTAAGAATAGTGAAATACAAGCGATTGCTATAACTGTTAATACCGAAATTAATACAAATGGTGCACGCCATCCATATGCATTTCCAAGTACAAGTCCAAGTGGTACTCCAAGTACAAGTGATCCACTAATCCCCATGAAAATGATTCCAATGGCACGCGCACGAAAATGCGGTTCTACAACGCTAGAAGCAAGTGTTACTGACAGTGCAATAATAAGCGAACCACTCGCTGCACAAACAACCCTTGAGAACATTAACATCCCGTAATTCACACTAAATGCTGAAATAATATTTCCGATTAAGAAAATTGATAATGCCCCAATGTATAATCTTTTTCTTTCAAATTTTCCAGTTACCGCTAATAAAACCGGACCTGATAAAGCAAATACTACTGAAAATATTGTTATAAGCTGACCAGCTGCACTAATAGATACTCCTAAATCATTGGCAACTAGATCGAGCGTTCCTCCTATAATTAGCTCAACCGTTCCGACTACGAAAGCCGCGATAGCTAAAATATACACACGAAAATTCAAGTCTTTCCCCACGCTTTCTTTTTTTGGTTACTACGACTATAGTAACCAAAAAAGAAATTGAACACAAGTACAATTTTTTTACAATAAAAAAACAGGCGTATCATACGCCTGCCTTCTAATTATTAAACACTAGTTTTGTTCTTTTTATTTAAATACCAATACACCGGCAGTCCAGTAAATACAATTCCAATTGATAAGAAACAACTTACCGGATCATTAATAATCGCACTTCCAAGTACAAACAATGATCCTAAAATCGCAACGATTGGTACAATCGGGAATAACGGTACACTGTATGCACGCTCTTTATTCTTGTTACGTTTTCTTAAAATGAAGACACCAATAAACGTCATTACATAGAAAATATAAATAATGAATACGGAAATCTCAGATAGCTTATTCGGATCACTAATAATCATTAAAATAATTCCTAAAATGATTTCAACAGTAATCGCATTTGCTGGTGTTTTAAATCTTGGACTTTCCTTTGCGATAAACTTAGAAAACGGAAGGTGTCCACGCTCTGCCATCGACATCGGAATACGTGGGAACGTTAAAATTTTTCCATTTAAACAACCGAAAATAGAAACGATAATACCGATACTAATGATTTTCCCGCCATATTCTCCAAGTAACATGCCCGCAGCTGTCGCTGTTGCATTCTCTCCAAGGTCTACAATTTTCGCTGCTGGTAACACATTTAATAATGCCAAGTTAATTAGTACGTAAGCAGCCGTTACAATTAAAATCCCAACTGTCATCGCTTTCGGTAATAACTTTGTTGGATTCTTCATTTCTCCGCCAATTGAAGCGAGTAGAATCCAGCCGTCATAAGCAAATAACGTTGCTAAAATTGCCATACCGATACTTTGATTTTCTGATATCGGCACTACTACATTAAAGATATCGCTATTTCCTTTCCAAAAACCTAACACAACAATTAATACGATCGGAATCATCTTCCCAATTGTCGTAACCGTTTGGACGATACCTCCATATTTTGTTCCCATACTATTTACAACGCCAAGGAACACAACTGTTCCAATAGCAATTGGTAAATTCCATACTTTATCTAAATAGAAAAAATTAATCATTAAAGAACTAAAGTACAAGCCTAATGTTCCAATAATAGCTGGTCCATAAACAATTGTTTGCATCCAGCCTGATAAATATCCCCAAAAACTTCCGTAAATCTCCTCTAAATACGTATACAACCCACCATTTTTCGGGATTTGCGCTCCAATTTCAGCTACTGTTAAACCACTTGCTAACGTCAACAGACCACCAATTACCCAAGCAAGAATAGCCATATTAGAACTCCCCGAGTAATCTAATACGCTCCCTGGCTTCATAAACACACCAGATCCAATAATCGTTCCTACTACGATAGAAAGTGCTACTGTTAAACCAATTTTGTTCTTCTCATCATGATGCATGCTGCGTATCCTCCTTCCAATTCTAGTGTGATGCAAAAATGAAATAAAAAAACACTCCTCCCTAAAAAAGGGACGAGTGTTGTATTCGTGGTTCCACCCTTGTTTCAATTCGTAAAGTAACACACTTCACCAATTTCTCAAGTCTAAATAACGGTTTTTGCCGGCAAGCAATTACTAGGTATCCGTTCACTGCTGCAGTTCAGAGGTGGTAATCCATTTTTCCGTATTAGGAAGCTCACAGCCAAAGGCTTCCCTCTCTGAAAATCGTAAAAAATTGATCATGTCCTCATCATCACTTCTTGATGTCGAATTTTGTAGTTATTGTTCATTATATTGAATTGTTAGAAAAAATCAATATATTTTTTTATATAACATAAGAAATGTTTCTCTTCTTATATTATAACAGAAGCTATAATATTTCTCTAATTCCCCAGTATCTTTGGAACAGCGTAGCGGTAAAAATTATATCAGAGATTATTCAAATATATCGACCGTAACTCAAATTACATCAGTGATTTTCAAAATATATCGATTTACCAACAAAAAACGACAATAAGTAAGAGGAGACTTTCTAAAAGAAAGTCTCCTCTCATACATACCTTCCGGTTGCCCACACGGAAGATACGACTTCACTCAATTATTTCTCATCTTTTTTCATAAAAAGTTTGTGATGTGGAAGATCCACATTCAACGCCTCTAATTGTTTCTTCTCATTTTCTAAAATCGATTTCGCTTTTTCTTTCGTTACCTCATCTAATCCCGCAAAGATGTCTTCATGCTTCTCTTTCTCTGGAAGTTTCACACCTAGCTTTGTTAGTTCTTCTTTTGCTTGCTCATGAGTTAATTTACCGGATTTTTCTTGTTCAAAAATAGACTTTGCTTTTTCTTTTGTTGCTTCATCTAAGTCAGCAAGCATGTCTTTACGCTTACCTTTCTCAGGGAATTTCACACCTAGCTTTGTTAATTCTTCTTTTGCTTGTTCACGTGTTAGTTTGCCGGATTTCTCTTGTTCTAAGATTGATTTCGCTTTTTCTTTTGTTGCTTCGTCTAAGTTAGCAAACATATCTCCATGTTTACCCTTTTCCGGGAACTTCACGCCTAGTTTTGTTAATTCTTCTTGCGCTTGTTCACGTGTTAGTTTGCCGGATTTTTCTTGTTCTAAGATTGATTTCGCTTTTTCTTTTGTTGCTTCGTCTAAGTTAGCGAACATATCTCCATGCTTATCCTTTTCCGGGAACTTCACACCTAACTTCGTTAATTCTTCTTGCGCTTGTTCACGTGTTAATTCCCCAGATTTCTCTTGCTCTAAAATCGATTTCACTTTTTCTTTCGCCTGATCATCTAGCCCTGCAAACATATCTTTACGTTTTTCTTTCTCTGGAAGCTTTACACCTAGCTCCCCCAACTGTTTCTTTGTATCGTCCATAATCGTTTTTACTTTTTGTTTTGTAGCGTCATCTAAATCTTTCTTCGCCGTTTTTGTAGACTGCTCAGCTGCTTGAGTATTCGTTGCCGCGAATGCCGGAATACCGACTCCTCCAATGATTCCGAATGATAAAGCACCTGCAATCGCTAAATACCCAACTGTTTTCTTCTTCATAGGAAATTTCCTCCTTCATATTTCTAAAGCATGTACACTTTCGTATACAATTCCTATAGTAATGTTGGTTTCTTAACATTTCCTTAACGACTTAACAAAAAAACGCCGCTCATCCCGAGCGGCGTTGTTCTAAGCTTTTTGTAATTGTAATTCTTCACGTTCCATTATTCTTCTTAATACAATTGTTTGTGTCATTGTAAATAAATTACCCGTTATCCAGTACAATACAAGTCCTGATGGCGCCGCAAATCCCATAAATAAAATCATTGCTGGCATCATAATTTGCTGCACTTTCAGCATCTGTACTTGTTCTCCAGGTGTAATATTAGATTGGAAAACTTTCATCTGAATAAACGTCGTTAACGCTGCGATAATCGGTAATATATGATAAGGATCTGCATGTCCTAAGTTCACCCATAAAAATGACGATGTGCGAATCTCTTCTGTTCGGCTAATCGCATAATACAAAGCAGAGAAAATCGGCATTTGTATTAATAGTGGCCAGCAACCAGCTAGTGGATTCCAACCGCCTGATTTCATTAGTTCCGACATTTCCTTTTGATACTGCTTTTGTTTTTCAAGATCTTTACCCACATCACCGTATTTTTGTTTCAGCTTCTGCAGTTCAGGTTGCATTTTCTTCATTTTCGCTTGACTACGATATTGCGAAACAGCTAATGGGATCATTGCTGAACGAATAACGAGCGTCATAATAATAATAGAAATCCCGAAGCTAGCTCCTGGTATGTGATGAGCAACAAATTGAATCATAAACGAGATTGGATATACGAAATAATGATCCCAAATCCCCGTACTATGTGCATCAATTGGGGCTGCATTACTGCAACCAGATAAAACAAAAACAAGTAATAATGATAAACTAACGAGCACAGCTCGGTATGATTTTAACATGTTCATTCCTCCAATGTTTCGTAATTATTTAGCGAAACATTGGTGTATACGGACCGACCTCGTCATTCTCTTCACTGGATTCTTGTCTGCGCACAGAACGAATCATTCCATATTTATAAAAAATAGAGAAAAGCGTTACATTACCAGTACCCTCTTCACACGTATTAACTAGTTTAAAGGCTCTTTGTCTACCACTTGATGCTTGCTGACGCACAAAGCGAGAAACGTTAGCAAGGAAGAAAACTTCTAATAAACAAAGCGCTGTCGTTACAAACGATATATATAGAATTGCATCCTGCAATAAAAATTCCATCGCTTCACATCCTTAATAAGGTCATTTTAGCACATTCAACAAACATTCTCTATTTCCTTTTATCGTCAAAAAAGTATTTTGCATATTTTCTCAAGAAAACTATGTTAGAAAACCAATGTATTCGCTTTCTTTAGTATATTCACACGTATCCTTGTATAGGTTTAATTTGTTAGAAATTTATAAAATTTTCGCATTATAATAAAACTATTGCCAGTTTTTGAAAAAACCTTTATTCTCTTCTTGTAATCAAAAATGAATATGGAGATGAAACATACTATGGGTCAACTAGGAGACGCCGATTACGTTCCCGACACCGCCTTTTTATCCTTCCCAGCAGCTAAAACATTCCACTTAGAATTTATCATACAGTTGGTTGTTATTTTCGTAGCCTCTATTTTGTATGCAATTTCTATGAATATGTTCTTTATCCCGCATAACATGATTAGCGGTGGATTCGCTGGTGTAGGGATGATTATCGGTTATTTAATGCACTACAATATCGGTGCACTTATCTTTTTACTAAACATTCCTCTTCTTATTTTAAGTCACTTTTACTTAGGCAAGAAGACAACCTTTTTAACAGCGTACTTTGTAGCTGTATCATCGTTAGCGATGAACATTATCCCTGTACACCAAGTTTCAGACGATATTTTACTGTCTTCTGTATTCGGTGGTGTAATCTGCGGAGCAGCTTCCGGAATCATATTCCGATTTGCTTCTTCAACAGGTGGCTTTGATGTTGTTGGATTGATTGTAGCAAAACATCGAGATATTTCAATTGGAGCAATCATCTTTGGATTCAACTTAATCTTACTTGTTGCAGCAGGATTTATTTTCGGATGGGATATTACGCTTTATACGTTAATTAGCCGGTTTGTAGTCAGCAAAGTTATCGATGCTGTGCATACGAAACATATTAAATTAACGATAATGACAGTTACAGAAAAAGGCGAGGAAATAAAAAGCGCACTATTGCATCACGGCATACGCGGGGTGACAATGGTAGATGCTGTCGGCGGCTATACAAACCATAAGAAAAAAATGATTTACACTGTCGTGACTCGCTATGAGTTAGGCGAAATGAAACGTATTATCCGTCAAGTGGATAACAAAGCATTCATGAACATTACTGAAACAGTTGAGATTGTCGGCCGTTTCAAACGCATATAAAAAAGGTTAATACATGAAAGGGCATAACATATTAGTCATATATAATATGTTATGCCCTTTGTTATTCAACTAACGCACCCTTTAGCATAATAAAATCACGAAGTTTATTACTACAAATCGGTGGATAGCATTCCGTATACAATACTATCTGTCCATTCATTTTTATTCCAAAAATCTTGTATGAAATGGGCTTCCTTTCTCATGCCTATTCGTTCACACAATTTTTGTGAAGCTGTATTACGTGCATCAAGATTAGCTTGTATACGATGTACATGAAATTCATTAAATAATTTAAATACCAAACTACTTACTGCTTCTGTTGCCAAACCTCTCCCAGCTACTTCATTTGAAAAACTATAACCAATCTCAACAGTGTCTTTCATATTTGTGTACCATACGGATAAATCACCAATTACTTTAGTCTTGTATATAACTGCCAAACTTAATATTGATTCTTTAGTAAGTACATTATTTGCTAGCTTCTTATTAAACTTTTTCTGCATATCTTCATGAGTCCACTTATTATGTAATAGGAACTTACATGTATCATCATTATTATAAATAGCAAATACATCCTGTAAATCCGTACTCTTAAAAGGTCTAATTATTAATCTTTCTGTTGTGATCTCCAAGTTAGCTCTCCTCCCTTACATTCATGCTACAAAACATTTTTTATAGTATTTAAGCCTCCTTCTTAGATCTCACCTTGATTACATATTTCATCATAATAAATTAAAATCCTTCTTCCACTAAACTGCATTGTTAGTGGTATTTCCTTGCGCTTTTTATTTTTTACACTTATTACAAAATCAGATAATTCTATTATTGTGACCCTAAATGTGTTATAATGAAAGCAGACTCACAAAAAAAGAGTATATAGACTTGGAAGTTTCTCTTATTTTTACAAGCAAAAAGAAACGAGCAGTCAGGTATATTTCAGACACCATACACGTAACGGTTTAAAAAACCGATCATCTTAGTTATTCTTCCATGATCTTTTTATAAAAAGATACGTACAACTAAAATTCACTTCAATATACTATACCTACCTTTTTGACTTCCAAATCATCTTATTACATAAGGAGATGAACATATGAATCAATATATAAGATATACAATAGCTGTCCTGTTTGCTATTATCGGTGGAACAATCTGCTTCTGGACAAACACTCAGCTTGGAGAGAATATCATTTTTAATGGAATCGAAACGCTTGTAAGCGCTTCAATTTTAGGTGGATACATTTACTTCCTCTTCAATCCAGAAGAAAATGCACAAAAAACAATGTTATTAACAATGATCGGAATCGTTGGCGGATGTATTTCCTACTCAATGACTAACTATACATTACCACTTCAATTAAGCTCAGCTTTCTTCCACGGTCTATGGACTTGGTTCATTGCATTCTGCCTAGCAGACGTATTCAACCTTTTACAAGACAATGAAGAAGAAAACGGTCGCCAAATTGAAAGTAACTCGTAAGCTGGAAGGATTCTTCCAGCTTTTTTTATGTTGTTTTGCAGATCCCATCACCACAATAAAAAGAAGTTACCTTCACGGCAACTTCTTTTCTACATACCTCCGCTCGGAATCCGAAACGAAACATGTGCCCCACCTCGCACCTCGCTATTTTCTACCTGTATTTTACCGCCGTGCTTCTCAACAATTGTCTTAGCAATATATAAACCGAGTCCAAAATGCTCCTTGCTTCCTGAGCGTGACTGATCTCCTTGATAAAAACGTTGTAATACTTTTTTCAAATCTCCTTCTTGGAAACCAGGCCCTGAATCATATACATGAAACTCTATTGTGTCATGCCAAGTACACACTTTAACGAGCACCGTCCCTGACACCGGGGTAAACCGAACTGCATTCATTACGATATTATCCATTACTTGACTGATCCGCTCTTGGTCAAATACTAAGCTTTGTACATCCCCATTATTTTCAAAGATAACATCCCACTTAATTTCTTTTTTCCTAGCTATACATTCATATTCTTCTAGTTTTTTTAGAAAGAATGGATTTATATGTACTCTATTTAAACGTAATTGAAATGCAAAGCTTTCTAACTCATTTACTGTTTGGAACTCCTCAAGAAGTTTTGTCATTCTGTTTGTGTTTCGTTCAATCGTTTGTAAATAACGATGTAATAAATCTTCATTTTTCCATAAGCCACTTTGCAGACCTTCTGCATGACCTTGCACAATCGTTAGCGGTGTTTTCAAATCATGAGAAATAGCTCTAATGTATTCTCTTCTTTCTTCTTCTAACTCCCATTGTCGTGACAAACTAGTAGCTAATGCTCCACGCATGTTTTCAAACGAACTGACTAATTCACCAATCTCATTTTGCGCGTTGTATTCTAAATGAAAATTTAAATCCTGCTCTTGAATTCTTTTTGAAGCCTCTGATAATTCAGCAAGTGGTTTCTTTATTCTTTTTCCCATTCGGTTTGAAACGATGTAGGATAAAATTGTAATGTATATAAAGGGTGAAGCTAAAAATAAGATTACAAAAAAGGAATCAACTGCCGAAGCGGTTGATATTATCAAATGATAATTAAACCCTATCGCTCCTTGTAAATCTCCATTCTTATCCACTAAAGGCAGATATGTCGTAACTTCAGTATCATCATCTTCCTCATGAATATTTGTATTAATAACACTCAAAATTGGTCTCTCATTTGTTATTACTTTCTTTTTATATGTACCATAAAAAATAGCTCCTTGCCTATTAACAATTTGATATTGAATGCCCTCACGAGGGACAATTTTCTCTAATTCATATTGCTCTTTCTCGTCTAACAATAGCGCGCCTTTATCTTTTACGTATTCTTTTATCATAGGAATTTTCTGCTCATAATAATTTGCAGGAAATACTTTTCCACTCTTCGTTAACCAATACCAACCACTAACCGCCGTTAAAACGGTCAGTATTAAACTACCAATTAAAACTATTAAGAAGCCAATTACTAGCTGTTGTTTAATCCGTAATCTTTGCATCAATTTTGTACACTCCACTTATATCCAATTCCCCACACCGTTTGAATATATGTATATTCTCTATCATATACACTAAGCTTTGTTCTAATTTTCTTTATATGCTCAACTACAGTAGAGACATCACTTTCACTATCATATCCCCAAATTTTTTCAAACAGCTGCTCTTTCGTCAAAACTTGGCCAGCATGAAGTGCTAACATTTTCACGACTTCATACTCCTTTTTTGTAAAGTGAATTTTTTCTTTACCTAATAGTATTTCATAACTCTGCAAATCTATTACTAAATCGCCATAACGTAGAAAATTCTTTTGCCCCATCATTTGCAATTCTGTCGTACGACGCAAATTAGCAATAATTCTCGCTTTCAACTCTTTTAAACTAAACGGCTTACTAATATAATCGTCTCCACCAATCAATAAACCTTCTATACGAGAGCGTTCACTACCATCGGCACTTAAAAATAAGATGGGACATGCATAAGACTCTCTCATCTTCTCGCACACTTTAAATCCATTCATATCTGGCAACATAACATCTAAAACAATAAGGTCCACGCTACTATCTAATTTTTTCAAAGCCTCTTCACCATTTAGTGCACTTCTTACTTCATACCCCTCCATGACAAGACTATCTTCAATAAATGTAAGAATATCCGGTTCATCGTCTACAACTAATATTTTGTCCGCCACGGTAAGTCCCTCCTAATTAAATACATCTTTTTTACACCAACTAAACATAGCTGCTATTGCACATCCTCCTAGAATTGTACCATTTATTAGGTAAAACGTTACTTTCCCCTCACTTAATATTCTTAGAATTGATTCGCTTCCAATTACAAAATAACTTACTTCTTCATTCACATATAAACTTGCTACTAGTAAACCGACTATCACAAAATATGTAATAATAGAATTTTGAAACCAAAGGCTTACAAGGCTACTCAACATAATTAAAGCACTTGCGATAAACCATAATATTAAATAATATTTTACAGTATATAAAATAGAGGCACCCGTCCCATAAATGACTTGTTTATCCAAAAAGAATGTCTCCTCTGCGTGCCTAATAAAAAATGTTCCGTATATATTACTCTCTATAAATGCTATTAATAAAAATAAACTTACGATACTCATTTGAGTAGCCCATTTTGCCAATAATAATTCCCCTCTACTTACCGGGCGGATCATGACAAGACGATATGCGCCAGATGAAATTTCGCTATTAAAACTATCAATAAATAAGATTGGAAAAATTAATAAGAATAGCGTAAAATACCATTCTCTTGTAACTGCAACAGGAAAGTTCAAATTACTTAAGATTGCTTCCGTCCCTTTTGTATCGTAAATAGCAACTCCAAAAGTATGAACCCATACACTGTGCAAAATAAGTAACAGTCCAAAAATAACAATTAATACTTTCGTCTTCTTTCTATCAAAAATCCGTTCAAATTCGCTTATAAGTATTTGTCTCATTCTTCACACCTCACACAAAATTATCTTTTTTTCCTATCCAATAAACTGTTACAACATTACAAACAGCAATGTATACAAGTAAAATTACAGATCCAAAAAGAATCAGCCGTGAACTACCAGATAAAGCTATAGCAATTCCCTCATGTTGCAATTTAATTAAAGACGAATAATTAATATAAAGAAAAGCCGGTGATTTCCCTATCACTAACGCCATCGCTGGATATCCAAAAGAAAATATAATAAATCCCATACCAAGAAGTGTTGCACTTGTTATCGATTTACTTATAACCGAAAGCATAATTAATATGCTAGCCATCGCTATTAAAGTAAGATAAGCAATTCCATAATAAGAAATACAGTATAAGAAAACGCCAAGTGCATTCGTTTTTTCCGTATGATAAAACAAAAGAATATTCGGTTCATGCTCAAAGAAAATATAGCCAATACAATAACTACAAATAAAATAGGCACCTATAAATAGCAAACTTACTGCTAATATCGTAATTATTTTCGCAATAAGAATTTCCGAATACATGTATGACCTTTGGATTACCATCCGAATTTGACCACTGTGATACTCTTGAGCAAACACAAGGACAATCAAAACGAGTAAAACAAGATTACATATACTCATAAGCATTTCTGATAATGCAAGCACTGGGAATGAATTCGCATATGTATAATCAACTGCTATCCTTTCTACTTTTTGATTATGTTTCAAATAGTACTTCGCAGCCCCAAGTAACATCACAGGTATCATCAAAAAACAAAGCCATGTTACTTTCTTAGCCCAAATCCGCTCCCATTCCGAGCGTACTAACATCATCATGAGCTCATCATCTCCACGAAAATATCTTCTAATTCTTTATTTCTTCCTTGTAACTCTTCCGTCGTCCCCCGCCATATTAGTGATCCTTCACGAATCATGACCCATGAATCACACATAAGCTCCAATTCACGAATTAAATGACTAGAAATGAAAAAAGTTATTCCCTTCTCACGCTGTAAGTCGAGTACAATTTTACGAAGTTGCTTAATTCCAACTGGATCTAATCCATTAGACGGTTCATCCAAAATGATAAAATCTGGATCCCCAAGAAGCGCCTGCGCAATCCCTAAACGCTGCTTCATCCCTAACGAATACGTACCAACTTTATCGTCAGCACGATTTTCTAAACCGACGACTTCTAATACTTGCTGCACCTTTTTTTCAAGAACTTCTCCACCAGTACGTAGCGTAATCCTACCTAAATTCCGTAAATTTTTTCGCCCTGACATATAAGGGAAGAAAATTGGTGCTTCTACAATTGCACCCACATGCTGAAGAGCTTCTTTCCGATCTTTTTGTACGCTACTGCCATTAATTAAGATTTCACCTTCATTTGGTCGAATTAATCCCATAATCGTTCGAATAAGAGTCGTCTTCCCTGAACCATTTGGCCCAACAAAACCACAAATTTCATTTTTATAAACAGAAAAAGACATGTGGCTTAACAACGTTCTTCCCTTCACTCTTTTCGTCACATCTCTTACTTCTAAAACCGCTTTTTTCATCCCTATCGCCTCCTTACTATAAGAATAGAAGGTAAAAATAAACAATTTATAAACAAATAAAAAGAAGCTACCCTCACGGCAACTTCTTTTCCATATACCCCACTTAGTATTCACTATAATATATCAACGATTCTCCAAATATATCGATCATTTCTCCACTTATATCAACGTTCCAATACAGGTTATCGATTTACCGACACCCTAAACCCACAACATACCCTATCCCCCAAGCAATTTACTGCCGAACTCTACGATTAAAAAGATAACTAATAGGATCGCGAGTATCTTTAATGCCACATATGCTACTTTAAAAACAGCATAAATGAGCAAGACTATTAAAATAATCGTTAAAATTTCCATCTAGAATTCCTCCAAGCTTTGCCCTTCTTATCTTATTTTACTCGCCCTAGACTTTTTATGGAACGGCATAAAACGACATAGAAAAAAGAGGATACCTTACCCATCGTAAGATACCCTCTCTTTCAACTGCTCAAACCATTCTCTCTCTAATTGTAAATATCCTATTTCACTCTTCTCGGCACTCTTTAATTCTTTGTCTGCTTTCCTCATATAAGTGTGGGACGCTTCCATATCGCCCTCTAAATATTTAACAATTCCTTGTGTGCGATAATACCCATGTAAGTCCACTTTTGTAATGGCCTTCCCATGTTCCTTCGCTTCATGCAGGGAAAGGCTATCCATCTGATAAAGAGCTTTATATAAAAGATACCAACTGTGAAAACTGCTGACGAAATATTTATTTTCTTTCGTTATAGGGAGCTGGGCAACTTGTTCTATATATGGTATCGCTCTTTCCATTCCCTTTTGATCCGACCGGGCAAGGAAGACAAGCATAAGTCCGCTCATGATCTCTCTTATACTTTTATGTTCTTTTATTTTGTCTTCGGTAAGTTCTACTAATCTCTTATCCCAATCTTTCGGCCTCTTATAACTAAATAACTCACTCGATACTTGAATGTTATATACATGCTGCTTCGCCTTTTCATCATCTTTAATTAAAATAAGAAATTGCATACCATCGCTCATAAGCGTTCCTTTTATCGGTACGATTGTAACCGCAAAAATTACAAAATGGAAAACAGAAAAATATAACAGATATTGATAATAACTCACCATGTATATGTAACCAAAAGTAATACCAAATAGTAAACTTGTTATTGGTCCACCTAAAGTCATCCATGCCCATTTTTTCGAAAGGTTCGGTGTTACTATAGAAGGCGGTATTAACATTGCCACGCCTCCGAAGTACGCCCATAATTTATTTTCTCGAATACGTACTTTCCCCTTCTCTTTTTGAACAGTAATAGGCCCTACTGTCATAAATTTAAATGTCAAACCACCTATTATGCCGAATATGACATGTCCTAACTCATGAATGATTACCACTAACAGAAAAATCCCCAATAATGCCCATATATTCAACATTGTTTCTAATTTTCCAGTTCGGATCACTCCGTATAAAATGGACAGAATGAGCGCCACTGTTAGTGAACCAGCTGGTCTTCTTAAAATATCCACCTTTTTCTCCCCTTAATAAATCATTTTTCTCTGCATTTCATACATAAATTTTCCGAGATGCAATATCCAAATAAATGAGATTAAGCCAATTAATACAAAATCGATATCACTAGCCGCTGTATATATAACGGCAGCCCACCATACATATGCCAAGACTGTATTCGTAAATTCATATGCTTTATATCCAGCCTCATGCACAATGTGCTTTAATCCTTCATCTGCGTTTTTCGTCCACATTTTCATAGATTCCATATATGTTACACCTTGTTCAGGATATAGCTTGTTATAACGATTTTTTATTATGAGCCCGATAACCACTACAATAGTCAAACAGACAATAGATGCTACTAAATTCCACACTGCAAATGAAACATTTGTATCCTGCAACAGTGCACGTCTACATGTAATAACTGCATATACAAACCATGCCTGCGTAACTATATCACCTACACGTAAATATATACTTATAATGCCTAATTTTCTGCCTTGTACGCTCTCTTCTTCATCGCGTGCCTCCGCTAACATACGTGTATTCTTCCAAGTGTAGTACATCATTAAGATTCCAAAAATAGTACATACACCTATAAATGTATTAGATGATAATTTTCTCGGTTCATCCGAGAGTAAATTTAAAGCTATATAAGATGTTAAAAAGCCACCCATCATACTTAATGCTATTTTCCCCACAAAATCAAATTGTTTTTTTCGTTTACTCTTCATCATCCTCTTCCCCCTCCATTAACGTAAATATTTCCTCCACCGGTACGTTGAAAATGTGTGCGATTTTTAGCGACAATACAATAGATGGTGCATAATCCCCGCGCTCAATTAAACTAATCGTTTGCCGTGATGATCCAATCGCTTTCCCTAAATCCCCTTGTGATAAACGATGCTTTGCTCGCAATTCCCTCACTCGATTTTGAAGCTTCATGTCTTCCCTCTTTTTCATTTATTTAATTAAAATTGTAAATAATATCCTTATTTTTGTCAATTATAATTGTCATTTTGACGTTAATAATTGACAATATAATCTATATAATTTTAAACAGATGAACTAACAAAATCTCATTACAATAGATTGGAATATAAAATAAAAAGGCAGTGCGTTTGCACTGCCTTCCTAAATTTTGACATAGAATGGATTTCATATTAACTTGCGTTTTGTAACAATACTCGTTTTAACTGTTTGCGGAAACGAATGCCTAACGTAACTGCCACAATCACAATCACTCCAAAAATAATTTTACCGATATGACCTTCTAGCACTCCAAAGATGTCATGTAAGTTTCCACCTAACCAATAACCACCGATTAAAAAGAATGATACCCAAAATAGAGCACCTGAGTAAATTGTAATTGCAAAGCGACGGAATGGTAAGTTAATAATTCCTGCAAAATATCCTGTAAAATGACGTACACCAGGAATAAAGAAGCCGATAAAAATAAGGAAATATCCATACTTATCAAACCACATTCTTGTTAAGTCAATTTTTCTTTGTGTTAAAAATACGTATTTCCCATACTTTTGAATAAAGGGCATACCTAATTTATTTCCTAAAAAGTATTGAATTGTCATTCCTAAACTTGTCCCAATAAAGGATAGGATAATTAAAATCGGTAAACTTAAATCGCCCTTCTGTGCTAAAAATCCCGCATATGCTAACGTTGGCTCTCCCGGAAACGGAAGTGCAATATATTCTAACAGCAGACCAACAAGTACAACATAGTACCCGTACTGCTGAAATAATTCATGAACCCATTCCATGTCATCTCTCCTTTCAATCACGTACAACTTCTTACTATTATTGTATAAAAAAATTGTCGAAATAACTATCACAATAGCTTACATTTTTATTACATTTTTGTAAGGCTCACACTAAAGTTTTCTGTTCATTATTTGCTGCTATCCATTATCGCTTTTCGATGTGCTAACAATTATATATCGTACGGAATAGAGCTATTAATATGCATTTTTTATCCAGTTTTTAACACTTAGAAATCACCTTATTTTGTTCTCAATAAAAAACCACCACAAACTCATACTAACTTCATATTAGCTTCATATACGTATTGTAAGATTATATCGGAATTTGTTGAAAAATTTAACCAATATATGACTAAGCATTAAATTGAATAAATATAAGTAGTTTTTCGAAATTGAAAAAAGGGTGAATAAGAAATGGAAGCTTATAAAATGCATGATTTTATTAATACAAATGTTGAATCTCATCAAAATGAAACCGTTTTTAATTTACACATATGTGAAACAAGTGAATTTGACGTAAGTTTAACAAAATCTACAACACTGTCTTTTATCGTTTCAAAAAAGAACATTAAGATTGTTACGAAAAAATGGATTAATTCAAATCAAGAAAGCATGATTGGTAAAAGTTACATCATTCCAACGAAAGCTTTCCACTACTTCTTACCAATTATTTCTGAAACTGAAGATGAGCTAAATATTCAAGTTCAAAGTTTTGGACTACATGGTGAACTTTTACTAAATGAAAGATTACTTATTGATAAAAACAACAAACAAAATCCAAAGATTACTACCTTCTTTGAAACATTAGATGAAAATGTAAATAAAGTATTACGAGGATTGCAAATTCATTGTATGTAAGACTATTACAATAGCAAAAAGGAGAATATAATGAAAAAACTATTATTAAGCGCACTATTATCATTAGGATTTTTAACTATTCCATTCACAAATGCTGAGGCAGCTACAACAAACGATCAGCTTATCGTGAATACGCAGTTAAATAAAATGGATTATTATCAAAACGGACAATTTATAAAGAGTTTTACTGTCGCTACTGGAAAAGCAGCTACACCTACGCCTAAAGGTACTTTTCAAATCGTTAATAAAATTAAAAACCGTCCTTACTATACAGGAAAAATTAAAGGCGGCGATCCACGTAATCCACTTGGTGACCGTTGGCTCGGACTAAACATGGCAGGAACTTACGGAACAACTTATGCGATTCATGGTACTAACAATAATCAAGCAATCGGCAAATGGACAACACTTGGTTGTATTCGTATGTATAACAATGATATACACTGGTTATTTGAGCGTATTCAGCAGCAAGCTACCGTCACTGTAAAATAACCTAAAAACAAGATTTATGTGTAGCCAAGAATTTTATATCTTGGCTTATTTTATTTATTCATTTACAGTAGCAAAACAACTGTATTTACATATATAATAAGAATAGGTTTCGTTAAACAACATCAAAACATTGATAAACATGGATATTAAAATTATACAGTTATAATATTTTATAAATTTTACAATACATACTATAATAGAACTAATGTAATTCTGAAATATTCAGTTTCTCTAAACCATTCCCCTTGCTACTTTCATGATGACTTTATAGCGGGGGCTTATTATATGTATAAACAATTTGAGTTATCCAAAAAATGATGAATTCGAATATTGCAGTAAAAAGCGTTATTTAGGAGGTGTTACTATGACGCATATACTGGTGATTGAAGACAACCCAGATATACAAGAACTGATTCGGGAATTTCTAATGGCACAAAACTTTACTGTTGATGTCGTTGGCGCTGGAACAGAAGGTATTCTTCTTTTCCAAAAAAATTCATACGATCTTGTCCTCCTTGATGTGATGTTACCAGATATAGATGGCTATAGTATTTGTAAAATTATGCGAGGACAATCTGATGTACCGATCATTATGTTAACAGGCTTACATAATGAAGAAAGTGAAATTAAAGGATTTGAGTTAGGTATTGATGACTATATTACGAAACCGTTCCATTACACCGTATTTATTAAACGTGTAGAGGCTGTATTAAGAAGGGCAGCAACGAAGGAAGCAGAAGCTGCAACTATACTACAATTCCATGAATTGATGTTAAATTCTACAGCCTATGCCGCTTATGTTCATGGTAATCAAATTGAATTAACAACAAAAGAATTTGAAATTTTATATACTTTACTGCAAAATCGGGGAAAAGTATTATCAAGAAGTGATTTGCTGAATAAGGTATGGGGCTATGAACATTATGGTGATGTAAGAGTTATAGATACACATATTAAAAACTTAAGAAAAAAATTAGGGATTCCTTATATTAAAACGGTGAAAGGCATTGGCTACAAAATCGAATCGTAGTACAGACAACATCACCAAAAATATTTTCATCAAAACCTTATTATTTTGTATTCTTTTATCACTTTGTCTTTATCAAATTATTTATTTTCTAGCTTCAAACTACGATAAAGAACGTTTTGCAAAAGAAAATGGAGCGCTGTCTACAGAACAAGCGGATTCAGACAAACAAAACGACCAAAGTAAAACGAATCAAAGTAAGGCTGTTTCAGAGAGCATGATTTCCAATTTCCAATCTTCTATTATAGATTATAAAGCACTCTCTACAGCCATAAATCACCTTTTGCAGCCTAGCCAAACTGTAAAAGCAAAAGAACATATCCAAAGTAGTGCGGGGAAAAACAGCACTTCTGCTCCACTTACAGAAACGGAAAAGCAAGTCGCTACTAATGATGCCTTACATAAACAAAATGCAGCAAATAACACAAATGATACACAAGATTATCCAAAATTAGCAGATGCACTGCAGCAATTAGCTCCACATATTGGTGCGACAATGCTTGCATTATCTTTACTCGGATCTTTAATTTATACGAAACTAATTGCCAAACCTTTTCAATTTATGAGCGATGCTTTAAAAGATATTATGAATCTTGATTTCTCAGATAAAAAGCTACTTAACAAAAATACAGACCAAACCGATTTTAATTTACAAGTAGCTGCTTCACAGGTTCCAAATATCGTGAAGAATTTACATGCAAGCAATCAAGATTTAAGAAACGAGCTCAAGAGAGAACAACAATTAGAACAATCTCGTAAAGAATTTATGTCTATGGTATCCCATGAATTAAAAACACCAATCGCAGCCGTTATGGGACAACTAGATGGCATGATTCACGGAATTGGAGCTTATAAAGATAGAGATAAATATTTAAAACGTTCCTATGAAATGATGCAAGATATTAACATATTAACGGAAAAAATGTCAGAATTATCCAAAATACAAAATCCTCAATTTAAACCTGATTTAAAAGTTATCTCATTAACTAATATTATTGAGGATGTTATGAAGAAAGTAGATTACTTTGTATCTGTAAAGCAATTAAATGTTCAATCTAACATTAAGCAAGATGTACAAATTTTAGCTGACCCTAAATTTATTCAAACTGCTATTTTTAACATTATTTCAAATGCAATTCATTACACAATTGACCATCAGCATGTATATATAAAGCTTTATGAAAAGCCAAACGGTTATGCATTAGAAGTATTAAATACAGGTTCACAAATTGATGAGGATAAACTCGCCCATTTATTTGAGCCATTCTATCGCGCAAACCCTGGCAAACACGGATTAGTACAAGGTAGTGGCCTTGGACTATATATTGTAAAACAAATATTAGATAAACATCAGTTTCCTTATGGGATACAAAACACACCTCAAGGTGTAAAATGTTCTATTGTATTCCCAAAAGCAATGTAAAAAACCTACTACAATTTCATACCCCAAATTCATACTTCGTATGAATGGCGGAATTTTGTAGAGTATCTTACTCTGTTTCGTTCGCCCGTTATCCTTATTTGGATAGCGGGCGTTTTTTATTATTTAAAAGGAGGATCTTCATGGAGAAATTTAAGTATTCATTACTTGTTTTATTCGGAGCTTGTAGCTACGGCGTACTTTCAACTATTTTCAAACTCGGATTCATTGATGGATTTTCAGCACATCAACTATTAGGGGGACAATATGTCTTCGGATGGATCGGGCTTCTTCTGCTCGTTCTTTTCGTTTCACGTCATAAAGTAACAAAAAAGCAATTCTTTTCCTTACTAACAGTTGGCACAACAATGAGTATGACTGGTATCTTCTACGCTATTTCTGTAGAAGAACTACCAGCATCTATCGCTGTTGTCCTACTCTTCCAGTTCACATGGATTGGTGTCGTTATAGAAGCAATCGCTAATCGAACATTACCAAGCCGTGAGAAAGTTATATCCATCATTATTTTATTTACTGGAACATTGTTTGCAGGCGGTGTCTTTGAAGGTCTCGGACAAAACTTTTCCACGAAAGGTATTATCTTTGGTCTATTAGCCGCTATCTCTTTTTCATTCTATGTTTTTGCAAGTGGGCGTGTTGCTACAGAAGTTCCGCCTTATACGAAAAGCTTTCTTATGACAACAAGCGCTACTCTTATCGTATGCCTATTCTTCCCGCCAACCTTTTTAACGGATGGTGCCTTGCAAGCCGGTCTTTGGAAATACGCTTTCTTCCTCGGATTGTTCGGTGTTGTCGTACCTGTCATTTGTTTTTCAATTGGCGTACCGAAAGTAGGAACAGGACTTAGTACAATACTAGGAGCAGCTGAATTACCAACGGCCATTATCGCTTCTATTACACTTGTACATGAAGTCGTAACCTTCATGCAGTGGATTGGGATACTCTTTATACTACTTGGAATTTTTACTCCTCAGCTGCTTACGGCTAGGAAAACAAAGAAACATAGTAGCGTGCATAGTGCGTAACAAAAGACCTTTCATGTATTTGAAAGGTCTTTTTCTCTATCTCACTTTACCGCTCCATACAGCTTTTCTATTTCATGCTCAATTTGTTTTACATCGATTCGTTCAAATAGTGGCTGCACACTATCAATTCTATTCGGCAACGTGTTTTGAGGCTCCCAATTTCGGTTCACAATCGATAATATGTTTCTAACTCTTTCACTTGAAAATGGTAAAAACGGTTCAAGGAGATTTGCAAAATTAGCGATAAGATACACACAGTTATAAATCGTTTCTTCGCATGAAACTGGATCATCTTCCCTTTGTTTCCAAGGCTGCCTCTCATCAAAGTATTTATTTGCAAAACGTACTGCATCAAATATTGTTTCTAGCGCCACCTTAAATTTAGTTTGCTCGATCAATTCTCCCACATTTTTATATAATCCTTCTACTTTATCTTTCAGCTCTACATCAATACTTCCCTTCGGCATGATACCACCATAATATTTTTCAATAAACTTTAATGTCCGGTTCACAAAGTTTCCGTATGCACCTAACAATTCACTATTATGACTGTAAATGAATTCACGCCATGAAAAATCAGTATCACGATTTTCTGGTGCGTTTACTGTTAAAAAGTAACGAATAGAATCTGGATTGTAGCATTCTAATATATCAGGCACCCATACTGCCCAGTTTTTACTTGTAGATAATTTTCTTTTTTCAACTGTTAAATATTCATTCGAAACGATATGACGAGGAATTGCCCCTTCTCCTATTCCAAGCAATACCGCTGGCCAAATGATGGAATGAAACGGAATATTATCCTTTCCGTGCACATAATATGTTTTCGCTCCTCGATCCCAAAACTCTTGATCATCTTTCCCTGTTTCTTCAGCCCAATGTTTACTCGCTGAATAATAGCCTGTCACTGCTTCAATCCATACGTAAATTTTCTTATCTTCATACCCTTCTACTGGAATTGGTACCCCGATTGGTAAATCACGTGATACGGCCCTATCTAGTAATCCTTCCTTTACATACCTTTCTGTTAGCTGAATCGCATTGTCACGCCATGTTCCTTCTTGTTTTGCGATTTCTACTGCTTCTTTAATTTGCTCCTGAAATGTATGCAATGCGAAATAGAAATGCTCTGTTTCCTGTACGGATGGCGTACTACCACATAACTTACATTTCTTTTCTAGCAAATCGAGTGGATCTAAAATAGCTGAACACGCATCGCATTGATCTCCTCTTGCTGCTTCATGGCAATGTGGACAAATGCCTTCTACATAACGATCAGGTAAAAACTGCGTACACGTTTCACAATACGCTTGTTCCACCGTTTTTTTATAAATATAGCCTTCTTCTAATAAACGTAAAAAGACATTTTGAACAGTTTCATGATGATGCTCACTATCTGTACGTGTATAGCAATCATACGTAAAACCAAGTTTATGAAAACATCGCTGGAATTCTTCATGATACTTATCAGCAATTTCCTTCGCCGTCACACCTTCTTGTTTTGCCCGAATTGCAATCGGTGTTCCATTACAATCACTTCCCGACACATACAATACATTCTCACCTTTCGCTCTGTAATAACGTGCTAAAATATCTCCAGGTAACAAACTCGCAATATGCCCAAGATGTAACGAGCCATTTGCATACGGCCAAGCGCCTCCAATGAAAATACTCATCTTACATTCCTCCTTTTAAATATAAAAAAGCCCCACCCTTATCTTAAAAAAGATAAGGGCGGGGCTGTATAAACAGTCGCGGTACCACCTTATTTCGCCAATTACTCACATAATTAACCTTAACAAGTACGGAGCTATATGCTCTTATACTGTGGTTTTGATAACGAGTACCAACTCTCGTCGCCGCCTACTATTATCATTTGATAAGTTCAGGACGAAGCTCAAAGGCCATTGTTCAAATGAATATTCTTGCTTCTTCTCAGCTACCGAAGCTCTCTGGACAGAATGATTTCATTCTACTTTTCCTTTTCAACGCTTTTATATATAACACGTATTTTACGACTTAATTGCAGAAAAATCAAACTTAAATTCAAAAAGAAAAGGAAATTCCATCCCCCTGCCGAATAACTATACGTTCACAAAAGGAGTGATACGATTGAATCAAAAACAACTAAGCACACGTAATGAAAAAAGCTGGAATGCAGCTGCTTATGAAGCTTGGACGAATCGCCACGGGGCGCCAGCCGATTATGCGAAAAAGCTTATGGCAGATCCCATGCGCGAAGTAAATCACTATTTACCTTACATACAATCCCCAAAAGGAAAACGTATTATTAATTTACTCGGGTCAAAAGGGAATAAGGCTGTTGCTCTCGCTCTTTTAGGAGCTGACGTAACAGTTGTTGATATTTCAGCAAGTAATGCAAAATATGCAAATGAACTTGCTGAAGCAGCCGGTGTCTCTATCCAGTATGTCGTATCTGATGTATTAAATGTACAGCTCTCCGAATCATTTGATATCGTATTGCTGGAACTTGGTGTACTCCATTACTTTCTAGATTTAAAACCACTCTTTCAAAAAATTGCTACCTTACTTAAAGGAAATGGAATGCTTATCCTTCGTGACTATCATCCTGTTTACACGAAATTATTAGGAGTAGACCACCCATCATTTCGGGCTAACGGAAATTATTTCGATGAAGAATTAATTGAAGATGATGTTGCTTATAGCATCCTTCTTACAGAAGCGCAGAAAGAATCATTACCTAAAACAACCATCCGTCGCTGGACGCTAGGAGAAATTATTACAACACTTGCGGAAGAACATTTTAAAATTGAAAAATTAGTTGAAGAACAAGGGTCTCATCAAAGGTGGGTCTTCCCTTCTACTGCACCGGAAGAAATTGAAGATCGTGTGCCTGGTTTATATACATTAATTGCGACAGCATGCAAAAAAGGATCCCTTCACGGATAGGATCCTTTTTGCATGCTCACGCATATAAGTTGAGGTTGGAGATTACCATAATTCTGTAGAATAGGACACAAGATATTTCAACATTTCGTCTCTGACTTACGTCGTCAAAAAGGGGTATGACCAACATAACGAAGATTAATGCTCATAGTTGATACTGATAATCGTTATCAACTAATTAGAAGTATACATGATGTTATTTCAAATTACAATAGCATTTCTACTTTTTATTTATGAATTTTTTGATATACAAATGTATACATTTTAAGAACATTTACTCATATCAATCTGCCATCTTCCATTATCTGCTATAATTTTCATTGAACAGATTAAAAACTTCATAATGATGTTTTTATTAATTTCGTTCTTAATATTTATAAATCATAATAAATAGTTTTTAAAGGTAGGGGTAACGATGAAATATGTTAGTATTCGAAAAAAACTACTGTTCACACTCTTAAGCATTTCTTCTTTATTTAGTATTGCTCTTATTGTTATTCTTTTATTCGCTATGAACCAAGCAAGCGAAATTGAAACGTTAAAAAATGATGTATCTAAACGAGCAACAATTTTAAAAGAACGTGGTGATTGGTTCCAAGCACAAGTTGCCGGTTTACAAGAATATTTACTGTCACATGATCAAAAAGGATTGGATAAATTCAACCGAGAAGGAAAAAAACTTGCTGATACTAGAGAGAAAGTAACAAGTGATAAAAAACTCCCAGAAGGAATGAAAGAAGCGATTTTAATGGGAGCAAAATGGCGAAGCGTCATAGATAATGAAGCCCTCCCTCTCGCTCGCGAAGGAAAATGGGACGAAGCATCCAAAATCGCTTTAGCTCAAACCGATTATGTAAACGATCTTTTAAGTCGTTTTACTAAATATGCAAATGAGGAAAATGATAAACGTGACGCATTAATTGCTGACGTAGAGTCTTCTTCATCTCTTATTCAATATATTATTTTCTTCTCTCTCATTACATGTACGTTAACATCTATTTTATTAGCATGGTGGTTCTCTGGTAAACTCGTTAAACCGATACGACAAATTGATGAGAAATTAAAAGAATTAGCCTCTCAAGATGGCGATTTAACTGCTAGATTACATGTAACGAGTAAAGATGAAATTGGTGATATCGCCAATTCCTTTAATCAAATGCTCGCTAACTTACAACGTATCATAAAACAAGTGCAACAAACATCAACAAGTGTAAAAGAAGCGTCTGAAAATGTGTTTATCGAAACCACTGCTTCTATGGAAAATACAGCAAAAACCGAAGAAACTATGAATGCTCTTGAGTATAATATTCGTTCACAAGTTTCAAGTATCGAAGAAAGTTCAACTGCAATGGACGATATGACAACGAGTGTTCAGCGTATTGCAGAATCTGCCTCTTCTGTTGCTAGCCTAGCTGTTACAACTTCAGAAAAAGCAGATGGTGGGAATAAAGTCATTGAGAAATCTATTACACAAATGCATACAATTAACGAAGCTGTTAACGCTACATCACAAGTAGTAGAGCGACTCATTACACATACGAATCATATTGATACTGCACTTCAATCCATTTCTAATATCGCGGAACAAACGAATTTACTCGCTTTAAATGCTTCAATTGAAGCAGCACGTGCTGGCGAACATGGAAAAGGATTCGCCGTTGTTGCCGATGAAGTACGAAAACTTGCTGAACAATCTCAGCTAGCAGCAACTGACATTAACCATTTACTTCATCAAATTCAAGCTGACACAAAAATAGCAAATGAAATGATGACACAAGGTCAATCAGAAGCTTCTGAAGGAATTACAGTCATTCGTACCGCTGGATCTTCATTCTCGGAAATTGTTAACCACATTAACAAAGTCTCTACACAAATGCAAGAAATGTCTGCAACTGCTGAAGAAATGGCCGCAAGTTCAGAAGAAATGAATGCAGCTTTAAATAACATCGCCTCTATTTCAAATGAAGTTGCCGCCGAAACATCACAAACAGCAACTTCGGCTGGTGACCAAGTAAATAAAATGAGTGTCGTTGCTAAAAAAGCTTCTGAAATGAAAACGACCGTACAAGAACTTGAAGTTCTCGTTTCTCATTTCAAAACAAACGTTTAAAGCGAAACTTTCATTTATACTTCTAGGACCTACAAACTATTAAAAAGAGGGATTTACAATCTCTCTTTTTTTACTTTAAAATATCTCTTTCTATCTCTCATTCCGTCTGCTATAATTCCTAGAGGAAAGCTTTATTCCAGAAGGAGTAAAGCTTTCTTTCGATTTTTTACATTAATTAATTCTAATACTAAGATTTCACAAAGGAGGCTTTTTATCATATGAATTTTATTAGCATTCGAAAAAAACTAATGTTCATGATGGGAACGATTTGCGCTTTATTTGGAATCGCCTTAGCTTTTATTTTATTTTTTGCTATTGACCAATCTCATAAAGCTGAAGCTTTACAAAAAGAAATTTCTCCCCTTGCAACAGAATTGAAAGAACGTGGAGACGCTTATCAAGTACAACTTTCTGCTTTAAGAGGTTATTTATTACAACATGATCAAGTCGAATTAGACAAGTTTAATGAGATGAGTAAACGTCTGGAGGATTCAAAAGATAAACTTCTTTCTAATCCAAATATTTCTCAATCCGTGAAAGATACAATGGAATCAGGATCGACTTGGAGAAAATTTATTGAAGAAAAAGTTTTCACTCTTGCAAAAGAACAAAAGTGGGAAGAGGCTCTACAAGTAGCTTATGCAGAAAATGGTGCCGTTTATAAAGTAATTGGTGACTTCACAAATTATAGTAATGAACAAGCCAAGTTACGTGACGAATCTATCAAAAAAATTGATCAATCTTCACTACAAATTGAATATGTTATCTTCTTATCACTTGTTATTTGTATTATCGTAGCTATCATTCTTGCATGGTGGTTCTCTGGTAAACTTGTAAAACCAATTCAACAAATTGATAATAAGCTAAAAGAATTATCATCTCAAGAAGGTGACTTAACAGCTCGCCTACAAGTAAATAGCAATGATGAAATTGGTACGATCGCAACATCCTTTAATAAAATGTTAGAAAACCTACAACATATCATCAATCGTGTGCAAAAAACATCTGTGGAAGTACAAAACGCTTCTGAAAATATGCTAGAAAAGACGAATATATCACGCGAGGCAACAATAAAAGTTCAAAGCTCGATGTCCAACTTAAATGCGAGTATTCAATCTCAAGCCTCTAGCATGGAAGAAAGCTCAACGGCAATGGACGATATGGCAGTGAGTGTTCAGCGCATTGCTGAATCTGCCACATCTGTAACTGAGCTTGCTGTAGTTACATCTGAACAAGCTAACGACGGAAGTACTGTTATTCAAAAATCTGTTTCACAAATGACAACGATACACGACGCGGTAAATGCTACGTCAGAAGTAGTCGAACGTCTAATCACTCACACAAAATATATTGATACAGCTGTACAATCTATTTCTAATATCGCAGAGCAAACAAACTTACTTGCTTTAAATGCATCTATCGAAGCAGCTCGTGCCGGCGAACAAGGAAAAGGCTTCGCTGTCGTAGCTGACGAAGTTCGAAAACTTGCTGAACAATCTAAAACAGCGGCAACAGATATTAACCAATTACTACATCAAATTCAACAAGATACTGAAACTGCGAGTTCTATGATGTCCCAAGGCCGTTCTGAGGCATTTGAAGGCATTCATGTCATTCGTGAAGCTGGCAATTCTTTCACAACGATTGTGGAACAAGTAAATAAAGTATCTACTCAAATGCAAGACATCTCCGCAACTGCTGAAGAAATGGCTGCAAGCGCTGAAGAAATGAACGCTTCACTGAATAACATCGCTTCTATTTCAACTGAAGTATCTAGTGAAACAGCAGCAACAGCACAATCTGCTGAGCAAAAGGTCATTACTATGAATGAGATGACTGTAACCGCTAGACAAATGAAACAAACAGTTGAAGAATTAGATCAACTCGTATCTCATTTCAAAACTGAATAGCTCAAAAAAATATCCCTCTTCCAAAAGGGATATTTTTTTGAGCTCATTTCCTGCACATTATACACATTTCCGTTATAATGAGAATCGATATCATAAATGTGTAGGAGGTGCTATTTATGTCTCAAGAAGCATTTGAAAATAAATTATATGCCAATTTAGAAGCTGTTATTGATCCTGAACTAGGTGTTGATATTGTTAATCTTGGATTAGTTTATGACGTTACAGCAGATGAAAATAATAATGCTGTCATTACGATGACGATGACTTCTATCGGTTGTCCAATGGCTGGGCAAATTGTATCAGACGTTAAAAAAGTATTATCAACGAACGTACCTGAAGTCAATGAAATAGAAGTAAATGTCGTTTGGAATCCGCCCTGGTCTAAAGAACGCATGTCACGTATGGCGAAAATCGCATTAGGTATTCGCGACTAAATAAAGAAAGACCTGACATCCTAGTCAGGTCTTTTTCTCTTATTATTTTACGCCTACTGCATCATAAGCTTTCGTTACAGCTTGTACAGCTTTAGAGTTTTTACCATATAAATCTTCAGCTGACTGAAGAGCAGCTTGACGCATCATTTTAAAGTCAGAGTTTGCAGTTAAATATTTCGTAAGAGCACGGTAATAAATTTTTTCTGTCGCTTCACGGCCTACTCCAGTTACTTTCACACCGTAATGCTCTCCACCATCAGATACTAAATATGCAGCTTTATTGTTAATACTACTGTTAATATGAACGCCGCCATTATCAGCTGTTCCAGTGTAGCGTTTATTGTAATGATCTGGGTAACCTTCTCCTGGTTTTAATGGATTTGGAATAGATGCTGGATCTTTCAGAGAACGAAGTGCATCACCAGGTTTTCCAGGTGTATAAATGTCAGCACCTAAATCCCAGCTCTTCTTCTCAACCATGACACCCATAATATCAGATAACGATTCATTTAACGCACCTGACTCATTTTTATAAACAAGGTTTGCTGTATGTTCAGTTACAGCATGCGTTAATTCATGACCGATAACATCTAGTCCAGCAGATAATGGAATAAACGTCGTACCGTCTCCATCACCATACATCATTTGTACACCGTTCCAAGCTGCATTATTCCAACTTTCTCCAACGTGAACAGTAGAAATAAGCTTCGCACCTTTATCATCGAAAGAGTTACGATTGAATGTCTTTTTGTAGTAATCATATACTTTTCCTGCATTTACATGCGCATCAACTGCAGCCTTATCTTCGAAGAACTTAGATTTACTCTCAACTTCTTCTCCTGTATATCCAAGCCATTGTGAGAATAAGTTAAACAAGTTTTCATCCATATTTTCTGCATCAAATGTATGAACACCTTGTCCTCGTTTACCATCAAACAAGTTGAACGCTCCTGTTTTCTCATCTTGAGCAATTTCAAATGATTGTCTATCGCCTAATACTCCGTAACCAAATCCTGTAATATGATCTACAGCATTATATTTCTCAATTACATTTCCATTCGTTGCATCAACAAAATAATGCCAGTATCCTGGAGCTGGTTTTGAAATCGATGCTTTAACTAAGTATGCAAGATAGTAGTTTCCATCTTTTTCATACACAAATAAATCTTTTTTTACACCGTCATAATTTTTTACTTTACCAACTTCTTTTTCAATACCTTCCTTTGCAATCGTTTCTGCTTGCTCTGCGCTAATATTTGCAAATGCAGGAATATTTTTATCATCTAAATTCGGAATAACTTGTCCGAAGAATGCTTTTACATTATTTTCTTTATCTAATGTAACAGTTTGATCTGAACCATACACAGGAATATTATTATGTTTTTCAACTAACTTCACATGTGTCGTACCAGATTCAGCATCTTTTTCCTCCCCAACGACATTGAAGTGTTTGTCAATATTTCCTGCTAATTTAAACATATCTTTCTTACTCTCTAAATATTGAAAGACCGTCTCTTTTTTATCTAGTCCTTCCGGTGCTTTCCATTCTTCACCTATGTATGCAGGTGTTTTAAATTCTTGATGATATTGAATTTTTTGTTCTTCTGCTTTCGTTGTCGTTGCTCCAAATGTTCCAAATCCCCCGGCTATAACAGTTAACGCTAATGCTGATGAAATGACTTGCTTTTTCACTATAACATTCCCCATTCCCATAAAGATTTTTGACACTTTTATACAATTCTTATTTTCTGGGCTAATACCTTTTTCTAAATATTGAGAAAGTTTTTTCTGACAATTCCGCTCAAAAAAAAAGGACATCCATTCGATGTCCTCTTTTCCATAAACGTTCTATTATTTTTTCAATTCAATTGCTAAATAGTGTGATTGCTCTTTCGCTTGAATATGAATATCTTCTTCTACTGCTTCTGCTGCATCACGCATAACAAGATTTTCACCATTTATTACACTACTCCCTTCAATTTGTACAAGGTACAATTGACGGCCTTCTTGCACCGGGAAATGAATTTCTTTTCCAGCATCTAACGATAAAGAATATAAATTCGCATCTTGGTGAATACGAATTGGTGCCTCTCCTTCTACTGGAGATACCATATGGAACCATTCATTTTCACGCTTGCTCCAATCAAATGTAAACTCACCATAGTTTGGTTTATGATCCGCACGATCTGGTAAAATCCAAATTTGTAATAAACGTAGTGTTTCATTTCCTAAATTATGCTCGCTATGAAATACACCTGTGCCAGCACTCATATATTGAACATGTCCTCGCTCAATTGTTCCGCGATTCCCCATGCTATCCTCATGTGTTAAAGCACCATCTACAACGTACGAAATGATTTCCATATCGCGGTGCGGATGCATATCAAAACCAGTTTGTGCCGCTACTAAGTCATCATTAATTACACGCAATGCTCCAAAGTTCATGTTATTCGGGTTATAGTAATTCGCAAAGGAAAAATGAAAATGTGTATTTAACCAACCATGATTTGCTCTTCCCATATTTTTATGATCAACTTTTCTAAACATATCCTTCACCTCATATTATCTCGAATTCAAGATTTATTTTTAAAATTTTTCTCACTGTAATTTTTTTAGTAATTGTAATAATTGATGTTGTTCTTCTACATTTAAATTTTGAAACTGCTCCGCTTGGAACGTTTCTTGAGGCGGGACGATTTCTTCATATAAAGCTTTTCCCTTTTCTGTTAACGAAATATATTTTGTAGTACCTTCTTGTTCACGATGAATCCACTCCAGCTGCTCCATTTTATTTAATAGCTGCGTGATATTTCCCTTCGTAACAAATAGTTTATTTCCGAGCTCTTGCTGCGTTAGACGATTATGTCCTCCAACTTGAGCTAGCACATCAAACTGAGCGGCAGATACATTCCATTCTTTCAAATGCTGATTCGTCTCACGAATACTTTTGTTATAAAAACGTGATAAACGAAACCATAATAGTAATCCGAGTCTATCTTCTGTCTTCATTCTATCACCTCGCTCATTTCATACCATTAGTTTAGAACTAAACTTTATAAAAGTCAATCACTTACTTTTAGTAATTAATAAAGAAAGCACAGTGCCATTTCTCCACTATGCTTTACATTAACTTTCTATTTTTATATTCATCTAACTTCCTCTCCGCGAACTTTCTCGCATCTTTCTCAATCCATCTATCTTCGTACAATTCACTTCCAACATACAATACTTCCCTCTTATGCTGCATCGCATGGCGAAATTCATGCAGTAGTGTTTTGAGCACCTGCTCATACTCTTCCCATATGCAAACAAAAATTAATTGTTTTTCTTTATGATAAAAACCACCTACTGGGAATAAGAATTCCTCTTCTTCTTCTCCTAATGATAGAAGCACATGATTCGCATCACACGTATCACAAAAAATAACTGGTGTTTTACATACTTCAATCAGTGAAAACAAATCATCTCTAAGCCTTTTGACATCCCAAGGAAGCTCCGAATCCAACACATACCAATTCTCCACCTGTTGATATACATTTTGAAACTGGAGTTCCATTTTTCTATAATCCCCTTTCCAAACTCCCTTTTCCTATATGTATGCCACAATATGTAAAATATTAAACCTACTCTTTCCCCTTTCGAAAAATGACAATAAAAAAAGAATCTATGTCAGCATAGATTCTTTTTACGTAATCACTTTTTTTTCATCACTTTTTTTAATACAAAGTAACCAATTGCACAAACAATAGCTGCAAGTGCAAAGTATTTCACATATGGCCCAGCTACTTTATTAATACTTTCCCACTCTGTTCCTAATTTAAAACCTAAATATACAAATACAATTGACCATGGAATAACAGCTAATGTAGTTAACGTAATAAACTTAGCATGTGACATTTTCGCAATACCCGCTGGTATCGAAATAGCATGACGCACAACAGGAATAAAACGCGCTGTAAAAATAACGCCAGTTCCGTAACGATTAAACCAATCTTCAGCATAATCAATATGTTTCTTTTGAATTAAAATATATTTTCCATATCGCTCAAGGACGGGTCTTCCTCCGTACCGACCGATCCAATAAATGAATAGTTGTGCGATTACACCACCAATTGTACCGAACGCGACAGCGCCCCAAAACGTAATGCTTCCTGTTGATACTAAATAACCTGCATAAGACAATACAATTTCACTCGGAATAACCTCTAACATCAATCCAAGCATAATTCCCCAATAACCAAGTCCTTCTAGAAAAACTAAAACGGAATGAATCAACTCTCCTAACATCATGTACCTCTCTTTACTGTTTTCATTGCAAAAAATAAAAGTACAAGCAGTAAATATCTTGTACTTTTATTTTTTTAAAATTAGTTAGTCTTCGTATCCCACTTAAAGATTTTATTTAAAAATTTATATACATTCTTTGACTCTTTCGTCAGAAGTGGACCTAAGATGGATAGTATAAGCACGTATAGTGCCGAGAATGGTTTCAAGACTGACATTAAACCACCGGCGATGCCGATATTGGCCATAATGATGGAGAATTCTCCTCTTGAAACGATTGTTAATCCAATATTTGTTGACGCTTTATGAGATAATCCAGCTTGTCGCCCTGCAATCATTCCTGCAACAAAGTTTCCGATGATTGTAAGAAGGACAGCACCTAACGTTAACCATATCGCTCCGCCTAATGAAAACGGATCAATGCTTAATCCGAAACTGAAGAAGAAAATAGCTCCGAAAAAGTCTCTAAATGGAACAACGAGATGCTCAATTCTGTCACTATGCTCTGTCTCAGAGAAAACTAATCCTAAAAGAAGTGCTCCAATTGCTTCGGCAACGTGAATTGTTTCCGAGAAACCTGCAATAAAGAATAACGAAGCAAATACTACAATAATGAAAATTTCATCTGAACTAATATTGAGCAATTTATTTAATAACGGCGTCGCCTTTCTAGCTACAATAAAGAAGAGAAGCATGTATCCTAAAGCGATTCCAATTGAAGTAAGGGCACCTAAGAATGAAGCATGATCCCCAAGAACTAAGCCTGAAACGACTGATAAATATACAGCAAGGAATATATCTTCAAACATAATAATTCCTAAAATTAATTCGGTTTCATTATTACCAGTTCTTCTTAAATCCACTAACACTTTAGCAACGATAGCACTAGAAGAAATCGTAATAATACCCGCAATAATTAAGATTTCTAGTAAAGGGAATCCCATTATAAATCCGTATAATAATCCAAGTGAAAAGTTAATTAAAATATAGATTGTTCCGCCAATCGCAATAGAACGTCCAGATTTAATTAGTTTTTTCATCGAGAACTCTAGTCCTAGGTAGAACAGAAGGAACAGAACGCCAATCCGTCCAAGGAAGGAAATGACACTTGCACTTTCAATAAACTTGAAATCAATCACACCTATTGTCGGCGCGTGTGGCCCTACTAACATCCCAAGAACAATTAGAAACGGAATGACTGAAAATTTAAACTTCCCAGCAATTACTGCCGCAATTGCAACTAATACTAACGCTGTACCAACTTCAAAAATTAACGTATCCATCTAGTCAGTCCCCCTATTCGAAAGTAACTCATTAATAATTTTTTTAATTTCTTCTCTCTCACCTGAAACTACAAGCATATCGCCTTCTTCAATTACCGTTTCTGGCCCTGGATTAAATAGCTTTTTCATATTCTTTTTCATAACTGCAATGATCGTTACGCTATATGTTTTTCTTATTTCAAGATCACCGATTGTTTTTCCAAGCGCTGGAGCAGCATTCTCTACTTTAAACCACTCAATCGCTAAACCTTCAAAGACCATTTCAACATTTTCTAATGCTCTAGGCTTATATACCATTCCACCTAATATTGCTGCAATTTGTCTCGCCTCTGAGTCACGTAATGAAATACTTGAGATGCTTTCTTCATGATCTGAATCAAAATGATACATTTCTCTACGCCCATCATCATGAATGACAATCACCATCTTTTCGTTACCTTTCGTAACGATTTGAAACTTATAACCAATACCCGGAAGTTCACTTTCTCTAATATTCATATTTAGCTCCTCCATAACTTCTTTATTTTAATTTTCTGTTTTTCTGTCTTTTATTCATCCAATCAATTTTAGAAATTCTAACCATTCAGGATACCTATGACTTGGAAATCTTTTATTGTAATAATAAGTCGCTCCTAAAAAGATACTTAAAGATGAAATGATAAAAAATATATTACTTCTCATTTTCAAACTCTTAAGGCTTACTTTCAATAAAGTTTCTTCTTTCAAATTATCCCCTCTTTCTCGCTTTACATTTAGTTTTTTAAAATGTAAATAATTCTAAAAATATTACTATGTAACATAATCATAACACAAAATGCGTTTATGTAACATGATTTTTTAGAAAAATTGATTCTCGTATATTTTTTGCATATAATTTTCTTATTACGGAAAAAAGGAAGTGTATTATATGGTTGATATCTTTAGCAGATTCCTTGAGGTAACGAATAATATTTTATGGTCATATATTCTTATTGCAATGCTAATCGGCTTCGGTCTTTATTTCTCTTTTAAATTAAAATTCGTCCAAATTACTCATTTACGTGAGATGGTCAGTTTAATTAGTAAAGGATTTAATCGAAAAGAAAAAAAGAAAGATAGCATCTCTCCATTCCAAGCATTTTGCTTAAGTGCAGCAGCACGTATCGGTATCGGAAATTTAGCTGGTGTAGCATTAGCCATTTCAATGGGTGGACCTGGCGCAATATTTTGGATGTGGTTTATCGCAATTATCGGAGCAGCTACTAGTTTCGTAGAATGTACGCTCGCGCAAATTTATAAAGTAAAAGATGGAAGCAGGTTCCGTGGTGGACCAGCATATTACATGGAAAAAGGATTAAACAAACGCTGGATGGGTGTTTGGTTTTCACTTCTTATTACAGTTGCGTACGGATTAATTTTCAATTCTGTACAAGCAAATACAGTAACAATAGCGTTTGAAAATGCTTTTGGACTAGAGCGAACGATCGTAGGAGCTCTATTAGCTTTATTAGTTGCAGTTATTATTTTTGGTGGTATTAAGAGCATTTCACGTATTACAGAAATGATTGTTCCTCCAATGGCAATTATTTATATTGGTGTGGCAATTTTCGTCGTTATTAACAACTTCAATATGTTACCAAGCATTTTCACAGAAATATTTAACAGCGCATTCGGTTTAGACCAAGCTATCGCTGGTGGTATTGGAGCAGCAATCAAGTTCGGAATTCAGCGTGGTTTATTCGCGACAGAAGCAGGCATGGGTAGTTCTCCTAACGCAGCAGCAACATCAGATGTATCTCACCCTGTAAAACAAGGACTTGTTCAAGCATTAGGTGTTTTCGTAGATACATTCTTAGTATGTACATCAACAGCGTTTATCGTATTATGTTCTGGACTTTACAAAGGGTCGAATTTAGAAGGTATTGAATTAACACAACAAGCATTAAGTTCACAAATTGGACCGTGGGCAAGCACTTTCTTAGCGATTATTATTTTCCTATTCGCTTTCAGTTCTTTACTAGGAAACTACTATTATGGTGAAACAAACATCGCATTCATTAAAGAAAGCAAAACATGGTTACTGATTTATCGTGTTGCAGTTGTCGGAATGGTGTTCTTCGGATCTATCGCTGCCCTTCAAACGGTTTGGAGTTTAGCTGATTTCTTTATGGGACTAATGGTATTCACAAACTTAATTGCCATCTCATTCCTTAGCAAGTTTGCATACGCAGCCTTATTAGACTATATAAAGCAAAAGAAACAAGGAAAAGATCCTGTCTTCGTTGCAAGTTCTATCCCTGGCTTACAGAATACAGAGTGCTGGGATGGACAGGATGTAGAAGAGAAGCAAAAGGCTGTATAATAATTAAAAGCGGATGTGGCTCGTTTAGAACAAGAGCTATATATCAAACAAAATCCCTATTACTCCACAGTAATAGGGATTTTTATTTATAACAGTTCATAATTTGTTCAAATTAATTCCAGCAAAAGGGTTGATTTATACAAATTACTAGATTATAATTATTATAAATTAGTAATTGATATAATATAACAACTCAAAAGGAGATTGATCATAATGAACAAACAAGTAATCGAAGTATTAAACAAACAAGTAGCAGACTGGAGCGTTTTATTCACAAAATTACACAACTTCCATTGGTACGTAAAAGGACCTCAATTCTTCACATTACACGAGAAATTCGAAGAACTTTACACAGAATCAGCTACTCACATCGACGAAATTGCAGAACGCATTTTAGCAATTGGCGGCAAACCAGTAGCAACAATGAAAGAATACTTAGAACTATCTTCTATTCAAGAAGCAGCATACGGCGAAACTGCAGAAGGAATGGTTGAATCAATCATGAAAGACTACGAAATGATGCTAGTCGAACTGAAAAAAGGCATGGAAATCGCTCAAAACTCTGATGACGAAATGACATCTGACCTACTACTAGGCATCTACACAGAACTAGAAAAACACGCTTGGATGCTACGTGCGTTCTTGAATCAATAATAGAACTAAAAGCGGAAGCGGCTTGTTCAGAATCGCAGGACATTGGAGCTCTCGACCTTGAAGCGCTTTTTGCTTCGAGCGAGAGAGCGAAATGACCGGAGATTCTAGCCGCTGGAGCTGGATATCACCAAAAGTGGAGGTGACTTGCTCAGAACAGAAGGGCATTGGAGCTCCGAGGCGCTTTTTGCCTCACAGGAAGGCGCGAAATGACCGACTGTTCTAGTCACAGGAGCTGGATATCATTAAAAGCGGAAGCGGCTCGTTCAGAGTCGCTTTTTCTATGGAGTGGTCGCACATATCAGTACATGAAATTTATATCAGCGATTTTCCCAATATATCGACTTACCGACAAATCACGACAATATTAGCACCTCTCTCCTCTACTTTTATCAATATATTACAATCTCTTTTATGTTAAAATATAGGTAACACCCTTTAGTAAAATAGATCCAAAAAAGCTTTTCCATATTCATCATTTACTACTTAAATGGCGGGAGTGGTTCAGTTGAAAGACTACTTAATTAGAGCATTTTTTGCGTTAATAACAGTTGGGATTGTCTTACTTATAGCTAATATTTTCAATATACGTGTCGAGGTGAAAGACTATGCTTTCCTCGTTGTTGTAGCAATTGGTGGCGGCTGGGGTGGCTGGTACCTGTATAAGAAACAAAATAATAAAAGTGATAAAGGCATTCCGAAGTAATATGGAATGCCTTCTTTTTATTGCCGTCTATAATAAATAATAAAATTTAAACCGCTAATACAACCAATTGCAATAAACATGCTAAAACTCTGTACATCCCCAGCTAGACTATACTCATCAACGATAAATCCCGACATAAACAACGTTATCGCGGCAACACCGATACACAATATCGAAATAAACCAAAGCGAAAATTCATTAATTAGCTCTTTCTTCTGTGTTGAAACAATTAGCATAACAAGAATAGATGCTGCTAAAATACTTTTAAAAACAGGACGTAAATACACAAACTCCTCCATCTATTTCTCCTTTTCCAAAAACATTACATCTTAACATTAACATATTTAACCAAATTAAAAACACATGCCTTTTCAAGATAAAATGACATGTGTTTCCAAAAACATCTATAAAATTGTATTATGATAGCTGCTTCCACTTCGTTCCTAAAACAGGACGCTCATAATTTTGGATTGCATCAATTAGTTTATCTGCCGTCTCAGCTGAAACGATCAACTCTTTATTTGATGGATTCATAAATCCTTCTTCTGCTGCACGTTCAACCATTTGCAAAATTGGCCCATAAAAGCCTTTTATGTTCAATAAACCAACCGGCTTATTATGTATACCAATTTGTGACCAACATACTACTTCAAATAGCTCTTCAAACGTTCCGTATCCGCCTGGTAATGCAATAAAAGCATCCGCAAGCTCTGCCATTTTCGCTTTGCGCTCGTGCATCGTTTCTACTTCAATTAATTCTGTTAGCCCTGTATGAACAATTTCTCCTCGGAATAGACCGCGTGGCATAACACCTGTTACACGTCCGCCTAAGCGAAGAACTTCGTTTGCCACTTCTCCCATTAATCCAACGCAAGAACCACCGTATACAAGCTCATAATCGTTCTCAACAAACATTTTTCCTAACGCTATTGCCTGCTCTTTAAATTCTGGTCTCTCCCCTAAGTTGGAACCTGCAAACACACAAATCTTTCTCATTCCTACACCCCGAAACTATATATTGTTATGATACAATGAACATTGTACAACATATTGAAGGGATGAGGAAGAAATGGATATCGTCGCATTTCAAAGGTGGGTGGAGGAATTTTACGAAAAACGAAGCTGGTCACAGTATAATTCCTTTATTCGCTTAAATTTCTTAACAGAGGAAGTTGGAGAAGTTTCACGCGTTGTTCGCGCAATCGAAATTGGCCGTGATCGTCCTGACGAAAAAGTGAAAACAGAAGAAGAACTAAAACAAGAGTTAAAAGAAGAACTTGGTGATGTACTATCTAATCTTATTATTCTTTCACAAAAATATGATTTAGATTTACAAGACATTATGGAGGCTCACGTCACAAAGCTTTCGAAAAGGTTCGAAGTATCCAAATGAGAATATTATCAATTATGGTATAATATTCTTGTCACAATACTAAGGGGGATTTTATGTTATCTAAAAAATTGCACGACGCATTAAACGATCAAATGAACTTTGAATTTTACTCTGCCCACGCTTATATGGCAATGGCTGCTTACTGTACATCTGAGAGCTATGATGGATTCGCTAACTTTTTCCTTGTACAAGCTGAAGAAGAACGTTTCCACGCAATGAAGCTTTATAACTACATTAATGACCGCGGTGAGCGCGCTATTGTTACTGGATTTGATAATCCGAATAACGTATATGAATCTGTACTGAACGCTTTTGAAGTAGCACTTGAGCACGAGCGTGAAGTAACGAAGCGTATTTACAACTTATCTGATATCGCTTGGGATGAGCGTGAGCATGCAACAATTACATTCTTAAAATGGTTCGTTGATGAGCAAGTTGAAGAAGAAGCTTCGTTCGATAGCATCATCCAAAAATTAAAACGTATTACAAGCGATTCAAACGCACTATTTATGCTAGATGCTGAATTAGAGAAACGTACATTTACGCCTCCAGCTGAATAGTATTCCAATCACCTTAATGAATGTATTAAGGTGATTTTTTATTTTCTCTTTAGCTTAAAATCACCTTAAATTTCCTCATATTTGACATAGCGTCAACTATAAAATGGTATTATTTTCAATATAAAATAATATAAAAGGAGAGAAAAAATGAATCAACGTGTAGAAGTTGTTGATGCAATGCGTGGTTTTGCTTTATTTGGTATTTTACTTGTTAATATAACATTAATTCAATTCGGGTTCTTCGCTAATGAAAAACCATCCTATATATTTGGCGGACTCGATAAAGGTGCTAATTGGTTTATTCAATTTTTTGGCACACAAAATTTCATTTCTTTATTCTCTTTTTTATTTGGTCTTAGCATTATTTTGTTACAAAAAAGCATTGTCGAAAAAGGAAAAAAGTTTTCCCCTACATATTTACGTCGTATTCTTATTCTTTTACTACTAGGTTTTATTCACGGCGTGCTCATTTGGTCCGGGGATATTTTATTCTCATATGGCCTCATCGGGATTTTCTTACTGATGTTTATAAACAGAAAGCCAAAAACATTATTAATTTGGGCAACTATTCTACTCGCACTCCTTACACTTATGACTTATTCAACTGACCCAAATACAAATGTTACTGATTTTGCTCCTTATATTGAAAAAGAACATAAAGTTCATGAGACTGGAAGCTATATGGATCATGTCAACTTTAGGTTAACTGAAAATCCTTTCGAATATATAGGCATTGACGGTTTCTTCGGATTAACCTTTATAACACTTTTCACACTCATTTTCCTATCTCCACTCTTCTTAATCGGTATGTACGTAGGAAAAAAAGGATGGCTATTTGAGATTGATAAGCATATCTCTGCTGTCAAAAAGGTCTGGCTCCTTACTGGTATTTTCTCTTTTACAATCAAAACTTCAGCTATGTTCGTTAAACATCCTATTTTACTTATGTTACAAGACGGCCTTACACCAGTAACCATGACCTTCTTTTACGGAAGCACAATTATTTTATTATTCCATTACAAAAAAGCAACCCGTCTACTAACATATATGGCCAATATGGGAAAAATGTCGGTTAGTAATTACTTAGCCCAGTCTATTATCACAACAACAATTTTTTACGCATACGGCTTTGGCTTATTCGGTAAAATAGGATATTTCTTCGGTATTCTTTTAACGATTGGAATCTATACAATTCAATTATTTGTTAGCACATATTGGCTGCGAAAATATCGAATGGGTCCTGTTGAGTATATATGGAGGCTTGGAACTTATTTGGAGAAACCACAATTTAAAAGAGACTTAGATAGAGCAAGTTAAATAAAAAAGCAATGAGCCTACGCTCATTGCTTTTCTTAATTTATTAAAGCATAACCCCAACGATAATCGCTGATAATATACTTACTAACGTTGCACCATATACAAGTTTTAATCCGAATGAAGATACAACGTTTGCTTGTTTGCCATCGATACTCTTCGTTGCACCTGCGATAATTCCGATAGATGAGAAGTTCGCAAATGAGACAAGGAAGATAGATAAAATACCTACTGTACGAGCTGATAAATCACCAGCTACTTTTCCAAGGTCAAGCATTGCAACGAATTCGTTCGTTACTAATTTTGTTGCCATAATTTGTCCCGCTGTTAGCATCTCTGATGTTGGAATACCCATTACGAATGCTAATGGTGAGAAAACGTATCCTAAAATGCTTTGGAATGTGATTCCGAAAATTGAATCGAACACACCGTTAATTGCTGTAATCAATGCTACGAAACCGATTAACATCGCCGCTACTGTTACAGCGATAGAGAAACCAAGCATAATATATTCGCCTAACATTTCAAAGAATGTTTGTTTTTTATCTTCTTGTAATTCTAAAATATCGTCTTCTTCTTTTACTTCATATGGATTAATGATATGAACGATAATGAATCCACTGAATAAGTTTAATACAAGTGCTGTTACTACATATTTTGGATCAATCATTTTCATGTAAGAACCGACGATTGACATCGATACTGTTGACATAGAAGATGCACAAAGTGTGTATAAACGATTTTTCGGTAATTTGCTTAGTTGATCTTTCACTGTAATGAATACTTCACCTTGACCAACAATTGCAGCTGCTACTGCATTATATGATTCTAGTTTTCCTAAGCCGTTAATTTTACTTAATAGGAAACCGACTGCACGAATGATAATCGGTAATACTTTAATGTGTTGTAAGATCCCAATTAGTACTGCTAAGAAAATAATTGGTAATAATACTGTTAAGAAGAATGGTGCTTGTCCATCATTTGCTAGACCACCAAATACGAAATTAACCCCTGCTTCCGCAAATTTTAAAATAGCGCCAAACCCATCTGCAATCCCTTTTACTAATACAAATCCGACCTTTGTATTTAGTAAGAAATACGCAAGTACCAATTGAATGACAAGCATAAGTGCAATTGGTTTATATTTAATTTTCTTACGATCTGAACTGATAAGGAACCCTAGTACAAATACTACAAGTAAACCGACTAGAAACATTACGATCTTCATATGTGAATCCTCCACTTCTCCCACGAATTATCGGTCGTATAACGTATAACGAATGACGTCTGACCATTGATGTTAAAAAAATTTAAAACCCCTAAATATTATTCAACTGCTTTCTAAAATCAGTAAGCGTTTACATAAATTGCAATTTATAAAAGGTAGCTTCTTCTCTCCTACCATACTTGAAAGTCTGAAATTGATACCACCTACAAATCAAATTGTAAGCGTTATCTAGGCGAAATGCAATATAAATTTTAAAAGATTTTTATATGTTAATATATTCCTAATTAATTGGTTTTTTCATGCAAATTTACCATAAAAAAAATAGCCCTAGCTATGAGCTAGAGCCATCCTTTTTTTATAACATAACACCAACGATAATCGCTGATAGAATACTTACTAATGTCGCACCGTACACAAGGCGTAGACCGAATGATGATACAACATTTGATTGGTTTTCATCGATACCTTTCGTTGCACCTGCGATAATTCCGATTGATGAGAAGTTCGCAAATGATACAAGGAATACAGAAAGAATACCAACTGTACGAGCTGATAAATCACCAGCTACTTTTCCAAGATCCAGCATCGCAACAAATTCGTTTGATACTAATTTTGTTGCCATAATTTGTCCCGCTGTTACCATCTCTGCTTGCGGGATACCCATTACGAATGCTAATGGTGAGAAAATGTATCCTAAAATAGCTTGGAATGTAATACCGAACATTGAATCAAACAAGCTATTAATTGCTGTAATTAATGCTACGAAACCAAGTAACATTGCCGCTACTGTAATCGCGATTGTGAAACCAAGCATAATATATTCACTTAGCATTTCAAAGAATGACTGTTTTTTCTTATTTTCTAATTTCAGTGTATCTTCTTCTTCTGTAATATCGTACGGGTTAATAATATGAATAATAATGAAACCACTAAATAAATTTAATACAAGTGCTGTTACTACATATTTCGGTTCGATCATTTTCATATAAGAACCTACGATTGACATTGATACTGTCGACATGGAAGATGCACATAATGTATATAAACGATGTTTTGGGATTTTACTTAATTGATCTTTTACTGTAATAAATACTTCCGCTTGCCCAACAATGGCAGCTGCTACTGCGTTATATGATTCTAGTTTTCCTAGACCATTTACTTTACTTAGCGCAGTACCAATAGCACGAATAAATATCGGTAAAATTTTAAAGTGTTGCAGAATTCCGATTAAAACGGCAAAGAATACGATTGGTAATAACGCTGTTAAGAAGAATGAAACCTCTCCTTTATTAACAAGACCGCCAAATACGAAAACGATTCCAGCTTCCGCATACCCAAGAAGCGCGCCAAATCCATCTGAAATTCCTTTTACTAAAATATAACCAACTTGCGTATTTAATAAGAAATAACTTAACGCCAGCTGAATAACAAGCATAATTGCGATTGGTTTATACTTAATCTTCTTTCGATCGGCACTTATAAGAAAACCGAGTACGAATACAACGAGCAATCCTACAAGAAACATAACAAACTTCATTAATAAAATCCTCCATTTAACTCTTCATTAACGTTGAACGTCTGACCACTTGAAATAAGAAATAATCCGAACTTTCCATTTCTCCTCTAAAACCTTCAATCGGATAGGAAAGATCATAAAACCTCTTGTTTCAAAGGCATTTTCCATTCTAACATAAATCACAACTCATATCCGCACTTTTCTTAAAAAAATTACATTTTATTATAAAACATTCATTAATGTTCGTCTTTTACATTATATAGCGAAACTTTAATCAGTGTCATCCCCACCGATTATTAGCCCGTATCAATCGAGAGTTTTACTGTTCACAAATAGCGGGATAAAACAAAAAAATGAGCATCAAGTTTCACTTGATGCTCACCTCATTATACTGCTTTTTCTTTATCAGCTACTGCTGGCTTATCCCAGCACTCTGTATTGTTCAAACCTGGAATAGACTCCGCATAGAATACTGGATCTTTTCCTTGTTTCTTTTGCTTAACGTAATCTGATAATGCCGCGAAAGCATACTTAGAAAGAAATACGATCGCAACTAAGTTAATAACAGCCATAATCCCCATAAATAAATCTGCTAAATCCCAAACGATTTGAATTGTTGCTACAGATCCTAAAACAACCATACCAAGTACAGCAATGCGGTATGCATTTAATAACACTTTACTTCCATTTAAGAATTCAATATTCGTTTCACCATAGTAGTAGTTACCTACTAATGAACTAAATGCAAACAAGAAGATTGCAACTGCTACAAATATAGAAGCCCACGGTCCGATATGTTGACTTAATGCTTGTTGCGTTAATTGAATTCCGTTTAAATCAGCCGCTCCAGGCACATCTGATAATAAAATGATAAATGCTGTACAACTACAAATTAATAATGTATCTGTAAATACCCCTAAAGTTTGAATGAAACCTTGTTTAACTGGGTGCGTTACGTTTGCAGTCGCAGCTGCGTTCGGCGCACTACCCATACCTGCTTCATTTGAGAATAATCCACGTTTTACCCCTAGTAAAATCGCAGCTCCTAATCCCCCACCTACTACTTCTTTAATTCCGAAAGCATGTAAGAAAATTTCTTTAAATACATACGGAATTGCCGTAATGTTTGTTACAACAACGAATAATGCCACTGCTACATATATAATTGCCATTACTGGAACAATCATTTCAACCGCACGTGCAATACGTTTTACTCCGCCAAAGATAATGATTGCAAGTAAACCAGCCATAAACAGACCTACAAACTTACCATCTGTGTTAAATGCTCCATCAAAAGCCGCCGCTACTGTGTTTGACTGCACGGCGTTGAAAATTAATCCGAAACTAACTGTTATTAGAACAGAGAAGACAACTCCTAGCCAGCGTTTCTTTAAACCCTTTTCCATATAATACGCTGGACCACCACGGAACGCATTCCCATCTTTTACTTTATATATTTGCGCTAATGTGCTCTCTACAAATGCAGAAGCACCCCCAATTACCGCGATTAACCACATCCAAAATACTGCTCCTGGTCCACCTGCTGAGATTGCGATAGCTACACCAGCTAAGTTACCAGTACCTACACGAGAAGCTGTACTCATACAAAAAGCCTGGAACGACGATACACCGCTCTTCTCTTTTTGTGCTTTTCTCGTTTTCGAACTTGCCCCATCCCCAAGCAATCGAATCATTTCACCGAAGTAACGAACTTGGACAAATTTCACACGAAACGAAAAGTAAAGTCCTAACCCAATTAACATCGCAATAATGATATATGACCAAAGGACATTATTCACATCCCCAATTATCTTAGCTAAAAAATCCATAATTGCATTGCCCCCCTCTTCCTAACAATAAGAAAATTATATTCTAAAAACTTTTAGTAATCAAGAACTTTATGTTAGGTTTTATAACATGAATACGTTAACTACCTTAACATATGTATTTTTTTACGTAAAAATATAACCAGTACGTGCATTTACCCAATACTCAATCACTCATCCTATTCGACCAGTCATACTTTTAAGACAGTACGTTCCTACAAATAACGAGAGGAATGAATGAACAAAAAATTATATTAATAATTACCTCCCACCCTCTTTATCATTTACTACAACAAAAAAGGCGAGCATCGAATTTATCTCGATGCTCGCCTTTTCATTACACTGCTTTTTCTTTATCCGTTACCACTGGCTTATCCCAACACTCTGTATTCGTTAAACCCGGAATAGAATCTGCACTGAAGACTGGATCTTTTCCTTGTTTCTTTTGCCTTACATAGTCTGCCAAAGCAGCATATGCAAATCGGCCAAGAAGCGTAATCGCAATTAAGTTTGTGATTACCATTAGTCCCATAAATAAATCCGCCATATTCCATACAACTTGAAGTGTAGCAACAGAACCGAATAATACCATTGCAACCACCGCAATACGGTAAATTGTTAACCAAGTTTTACTTTGTTTAATGAATTCAATATTCGTTTCACCATAATAGTAGTTTCCTAGAAGTGAACTAAATGCAAATAAGAAAATAATAATCGCTAAGAAGCTACTTGCCCACGAACCGATTTGTGAACTTAACGCCACTTGCGTTAATTCAATACCTTCTAAATTCGTTGCCTTATACGCACCAGAACATAGTACGATAAATGCTGTTGATGTACATACTAAAAATGTATCCACTAACACTCCAATTGTTTGAATAAAACCTTGTTTTGCTGGATGCGTTACATCAGCTGTTGCTGCCGCGTTCGGCGCACTACCCATACCTGCCTCGTTCGCAAATAACCCGCGCTGAATACCATACTTCATTGCAGCACCGATACCGCCACCTACAGCTGAATCTAAACCAAATGCACCTTTAAAGATTTCTGTAAACATATCCGGTATTAAATAATAATTTTTAATAACAACGAAAATTGCTACTGCAATATAAATAAGTGCCATTGGCGGAACGATCATTTCAGACATACGCGCGATACTTTTCACGCCACCAAAAATAATAACCGCAACTAATACTGCTAATACAATCCCAACAACGTAACGCTCAATACCAAAAGCGTTTTTAAATGCTAATGTAACTGTATTTGCTTGTACGGAGTTGAAAATTAATCCGTAACTAATTGTAATAAGGATAGAGAACCAAATTCCCATCCAACGTTTATTTAAACCTTTTTCCATATAATAAGCAGGACCACCACGGAAGCCACTGCCATCTTTTATTTTATAAATTTGTGCAAGCGTACTTTCCACGAAACTTGAAGACGCTCCGACAATCGCAATAACCCACATCCAAAATACAGCTCCAGGTCCTCCCATAGAAATAGCTAACGCTACGCCCGCTAAGTTCCCGATTCCAATACGAGCTGCTGAACTCATACAAAACGCTTGGAAAGAAGATACACTACCTTTTTTACGCGTCTTTCCAGTTAATCCATCACTCATTAGTCGAACCATTTCCCCTAAATGAGTAATTTGTACGAATTTCAATTTAATAGAAAAATAAAGACCTAAACCAATTAACATTGCAATAAGAATATATGACCAAAGAATTGTATTCGTTGATGAAACAAATTGCTCTAAAATATTCATACAATTAACCCCTCCTTTTCTCCATAAAACGAATTATATTTAAAAAACATTTAAAAATCAACATTTTTCGACAATTTGCAATTTCCAAATATTAGCCAGACACGAAGTAACAATATCTTTATGACTCTCCTCCCTCTAACTGTGCATACTAAAATAAAAAGTAAATCTACAAACTATTCCATTGACAAAAACGCCAACCTGTAACTATAATGATTACATCAGGTTGTAACAAACCTTATTACAACACATTCATTCACTTTAAGATATACACTTTAACAAAACACTTTGGAGGGATTTATTATGAAAATCGGAATTATTGGAGCAACTGGTAAAGCAGGAAGTCGTATTTTAAAAGAAGCATTAGATCGCGGACATGAAGTAACTGCAATCGTAAGAAACGCTGCAAAAATTACAGAAGAAAACGTAAAAGTTTTAGAAAAAGACGTATTCACTCTTACATCTAACGACCTACAAGCATTCGACGTAGTTGTAAATGCATTTGGTGCTCCAGCAGGACAAGAACATCTTCACGTAGATGCAGGAAATGTACTAATTGAAGCTATGAAAGGTGCACCTAACACAAAATTACTTGTAGTTGGCGGCGCTGGAAGCTTATTTGTAGACGAAGAGAAAACAACACGTGTATTTGATACACCAGGTTTCCCAAATGAATACCTTGCAACAGCTCAAAACCAAGGTAAAAACTTAGAAATTCTGCAACAAACTAACGATATTACTTGGACGTTCATCAGCCCTTCTGCACTATTTGCATTAGGAAAACGTACAGGCTCTTATACAGCTGGCAAAGACAACCTTCTTGTTAACTCAAAAGGCGATAGCTACGTAAGTTACGAAGACTTCGCAGTTGCGGCACTTGATGAAATCGAAAATCCAAAACACGTAAACGAACGCTTCACAGTTGTTTCTGAAGCTGAGTAATAGAAAAAGCTCGTAAAACGTTATGTTTTACGAGCTTTCTTATTATTGTACTTGTTCTAAACCATTTGGAGTAACCTTGAAGGAAATTTCTTCAAATCTCTTCGCATCCCCTTTTCCAGCTAACTCACTGTTTTTATACCAATTGAAACGATCCGATTCTGCATGATACACTTTTATCGTATCCCCATACTGGAATGGCGTACCGTTTACTTGCTCTGCAAAATTCTGTGAAGTTTCTTGCCCTTCTGCTGTTACATGTTTTTTCTCATTTCCTTCTCCATCATATAACGTAATCCCCATGTATAGTTCGCTTTTAAAGTAGCTATGAATTTGTTCATTTGTATATGTTGCATGCAATTTCTTTTCTTCATGATTTAACGTTACAATCGAACGAATACTATTACTTAGTCCCTGATATACTAGACTGTCTCCATATGTTACTTCCACTGGCACTTCTGTCACTTTCTTATTCCCAAAGCGGTCTTTTGTTTCTACTTTTGCCGTTTGTTTACCGATTTTTGATGTATCTAATTTCTCTACAAAACCGACTACTTCTCCATCCTTCACTTCAACAAACTTCTTCGCATCTAATGCTTCACTGTTTGTTCCTATTACTACTTTTTGCGGTACTGCTGTTACTTTTTGTAAAGCGTTCATTCTCTCGAAACCTTGCTCTGTTATTTTAAAGTACAACTTCGGTTCTACTTTCCCTTTCCCCTTACCGATAAATTCATTATTTTGATACCAGTGTAATCGATTTGATTCTGCGTGATATACTTCCACAACATCACCATATTCGAAATCTACACCAGTTAACTGTTCTGCAAAGTTTTTGGAACTCTCTTGCCCTTCTACCGAAATAACTTTTTTTTCATTTCCCTTTTGATCATAAAGCGTGATTCCCATATATTTTTCATTCTCAAAACGATAATGAACTTTAGAATCCGTTGATGTTGCCTGTAGCTTTTTCGTATTATGATTCGCCGTTACGATAGAACGTACCGTATTACCATCACCTTGATATATTAAACTATCGCCATAGATTACTTCCAATGGTACTTCCGTTACTTTCTTATTCCCAAAACGGTCTTTCGTTTCTACTTTTACTTTTTGTTCACCAATTTTTGATGTATTTGGTCTTTCTACAAAACCGATTACTTCTCCATCTTTCACTTGAACAAAGTTTTTCGCTTCTAATTTTTCAACATCTGTTCCGATTACTACTTTTTGTGGTATTGCCGTTACTTCTTGTTCAGTTTCCATTCTCTCGAAACCTTGCTCCGTTATTTTAAAATACAATTTTTGTTCTGATTTCCCCTTACCTACAAACTCGTTATTTTGATACCAGTTTAATCGATCTGATTCCGCATGATATACTTCCACAACATCACCATATACAAAATCTAAGCCATTTAATTGATTTGCAAAGTTTTTCGAACTCTCTTGCCCTTCTACTGAAATGCTTTTCTTTATATTCCCACTTCGATCATATATCGTTATCCCCATATATTTTTCCTTTTCAAAACGATAATGAACTTTAGAATCCGTTGATGTTGCCTGTAGCTTTTTCGTATTATGATCCGCAGTTACGACAGAACGCGTTGTATTACCATCACCTTGGAAGACTAAACTATCGCCATATATTACTTCCAATGGTACTTCTGTCACTTCCTTATTTCCAAAGTAGTCTTTCGTTTCTACTTTCACTGTTTGTTCACCGATTTTTGTTGTATCTGGTCTTTCTACAAATCCAATTACTTCTCCATCTTTCACTTGAACGAAGTTTTTCGCTTCTAATTTTTCAGCATCTGTTCCGATTACTACTTTTTGCGGTACTGCCTTTACTTCTTGCTGGGCTTCTATTCTCTCGAAACCATGCTCCGTTACTTTAAAGATTACTTCATGAATACCGTACTGCACATCCACTATTTCATTCTTTTTGTACACCTTAAATCTATCAAACTCTTTTTGGTATACCTTTACCATATCCCCATATTCAAACGTCATTCCGTTGAATTGTTCTGCAAATCCTTTTGTATTTTCAGATGCCTTTACTGATAGAGCTTTCTTCTCTTTTCCATTTTTATCGTATACAGTCATCCCCATATACTTCTCATCTGCAAATGAAGTATGCATTGGACCTTCTGAATCTGTTGTACTAAATTTCTTTTCTTCATGATTTAACGTGACAACCGATTTAATATTGCTTCCGCCATGCCATGTACCGAAGAACATAATGCTGTCTCCATAAATGACTTCTAACGGTACTTCCGTCACTTTCTTATTTCCAAAACGATCTTTCGTTTCTACTTTTACTTTTTGTTCACCGATTTTTGTTGTATTCGGTTTTTCTACAAATCCAACTACTTCTCCATCTTTTACTTCAACAAAGTTTTTCGCATCTAACTTCTTAATATCTGTTCCGACTACTACTTTTTGCGGTTTCGCCGTCACTTCTTGTAAACCATCTTTTAACTCGAACCCTTGCGGAGTAATTTTGAATAATTTTTCTTCTTTATTTTTAGCTTTCCCTTGATCTACAAGTGCGTTATTTTTGTACCATTTCAGACGGCTTGGTTCTGCGTGGAATACTTTTACTACATCACCATATTCAAAATCCAATTCATTTAGTTCCATTGCGAATCGTTTTCCAGTTTCTTGCCCTTCTGCTGATACACGTTTCTTTTCAATCCCATTTCGATCGTATAGCGTTAAGCCCATATATTCTTCTTTTTCAAAACGGTAATGTATCTCATTATTAGTAAAGTTTGCATTTAATTTTTTTTCATTGTGACGAAGCATCACTGTTGACATTACATCGTTTGAAATTCCTTGGAAAATAATACTGTCACCATAAATCCCATTAACTTGAACAGGAATTGAATTTTTATTTCCCTTCTCATCCTCAATTTCCACTAATACTTCCTGTTTCCCATTCTCTAATTTAGACCATATCATCTTACCTGTTACTTTTACATTCTCACCTAACTTTTGAACAAGCTTACTTGCTTCATTTTCATCAAAATCTATACCAACTAAAAGATTTCTCATCTCATTAGATGGTTCACCATATGGAACTTCGTAAGCTTCAACTTGCTTCTCACGAATATCATTACTATCTGTAGCTTTCCAAATTTCCTTTTCTAATTTAGGTAGATTTAATTTTTCTATTTTCTCTCTAATATCATCATTTGGCGTTAATCCCCATTCCTCAAAGAAAGGAATTAAATTTTGCCCTGCCACTTTTGATGTCATATAAACAAACATTTGCTTTTTCTCTCCATCAGACGCAGGCATTTCACTCTGTGGTAACAAGCGATAAGCTTGATGTAACCTAGGATAGAAATGTTCTCCATACACTACATTTAATTGCCAAAACATTGTTAGAGGATTAATGTCATCAATGAACCTTTCTGCTTTAGGCTTCTCTAAATATTCAAATGAGTCTTTATAGTGCCCATCCATTTCTAATCGGTTCCCTAACGCCTTTTGAACAGCTAATGAGTAAATATTTACTGTAACTTCCCTTACTTTAGACCACTTCCAAGGTTCTTGCTGATGTAAATGTCCAACTTCATGCCAGGGTCCCCAGCCATCCTTTTCAAGCACTTCTATATCTAAAACTCTATTCATCGCTCTCGGGATATATCCTGTATGATAATTTTTCGCAAACATAAAGTCCCCTTCAGCAGGCTTCCGTTTCTCAATAAACTGTACATAATGAATTGGAGATTTCGCTATCCCAACACCGTCCTCAGATAATCCAGCCACTGCATTTTCCAAACGAATAATCTTATCGTGCAATTTCATTAAATCTGTTGGATCCGTATTCTTCATATATTTCTGCACTGAATCGTAAGTAGTAGTGATTAAACTTCTCTCACCTTTTAATTCAACTGCATAAGGATCCTTATATTTCTTCAACATCTCATCCCAATCTTTTTCCGTATGCTTACCTAAGATAAACAAAGGAAAGTGGCTACCGCCATTCGTAACTGAAGCTGTTACTTCCCCTTCATTATTCATATTGTAAAAATATAAAATACCGCCTCTTGGAGATGATATAACGTTTTTCCCTGGTTTTAAATCAAACTCTTCTGGCCCCTCCTCATCATAAGATCTCGTTCCTATGAAAGCTTGAATAGTCTGTGTTCCTTTTATATCAATTGTAATCTCTTCATTTGGCGCCGCATAAATTCCAGTCGGCTCATTAGCGGAAAGTTTCCAAGTAACTCTTAAGCGGTTATTTTCTTCTTCCACGCTACCTTTCCCCGGCAACCGAAATACTCTCTGCTCAAATTTATTCTCTTTAATCTCTTCTAAATTCCCGCCCTTATTCTCTTCCAAAGGTGCGGCATATCCTTTCGATGCTTCGAAAGCTACTGGTGATAATAATGTAGATATACATATACCAGCTACTAATACCCTACTCGTTTTTTTCTTCGACATAATCTGTGTCCCCTGTTCCTTTATTTAGAGAAACTATCCTATATATTCATTTAATAAGTAATCCTATTATTTTTATAAAAACATTTAATAAATAGACTAACACCTCGCGCACCTGTATCTATTACTCCCGCATCTCCCTCCATGTATTCGCTTTCTTACATTGTAAAACTTTTATGTAATATGCTCTCCTCACTTCTCTCTATTTGTGATGAGTTCTCTTCATACATAAAAAGGGAATAGTAAAAGATATAATTTAGTATTGTCATCTATACATCTAAAAATAGTAATAGAATCTTACATTTTCTTCATATATGACCATCTATAGGTAGTTTTTCCAACTGAATTGTACATGCTTTACACTTTGTTTGATAGCACTTCCAATCAGAATAATGTTACAATTTTGTGAATATAATTCATTAATCTTAACGTTGCGATTAAAGGAATTTAATATTACTTTAAAATAAAAAACTGCCAAAAAAGATGCTACTCTTTTGTGACAGTTTTTTATTAGTCCAGTATACGTTTCATTACAAATCCTTTTCCGTGCAGCCACTCATCTTCCATTTCACCGGTTAAATGGAACCCAATTGACTCATATAACTTTTGTGCAAGTTTGTTTTCTGGATGTATACTTAAATACATAACTTTGCGATTATATTCTTTTTTAAAATGCTCTATTAACAAACGTAATAATGGTTTTGCATACCCTTTTCCTTGGCATGCACTATCAATAACAAATTGATTTAAATATACAGCCTTTTCTTCTTCATCGAACCATCCATACATCGCATATCCAATAGGCATATCACCCTTATATAAACCTACTGAAACTGCATCTTCTTTGTATTCTGTTTCAGCTTGTACTAAACAATTTGCGACTGTGCTTTCAATAAATTTATGCCGTTCTTCTGTTACTTTTAAATTAGCAATTTCATGCCGATTTTCTGTCGTTATGTCACAAATACGAAGGTTCATCTTTTATCTCTCTTTCTAATTTATCATCCTCATTATATCGTAACTCATCAAATCGTTAGTACCGGCAATGCAAGAAATGCAAAAAAAGCATTGGCACACAGCCAATGCTTTTTCATTATCTCTTTTGATTCGGTTTATGTGGTTCATTTGGAGTATGTGGTTTATTATTTTCATGACCATTTGTTGTTTTCCAACTTACCGATAACTCTGGACTTGTTTTTTCTTCACTACGCTCAAGTAATACAACTGCATTTTGAATAATCGGTGTCCCTTTATGTGCAATCCCTTGTAACTTTGTTAAATTTCCTAATACTTTAAAGCTAAACCCACCAGCTGGTGTTTGTTTCGGAATTAAGATGCGGAACTTTTCTCCTACATTAAATTCCATTTTTGCTTCGCCCTTTTCATTTACAAATTTCACACCCGCTGGTGCACCTGTTGCTTGCACTTTATATGTTCCGCTTTTCGCATTTGTTTCTACTGTATATAAGCCTGTTTCAAAGAAATCATTTTTCAATACTGCTTGTTGTTCTTCTGCTGGTATGACACTCATCGTAATTTCTTGTAACTCTTCACTAGCACTTGCTTTTGCAACGATATCTTTCGTTACCTTTTCTACATTTTTATTACGGAAATCTAAATCATTAATATCGATTTGTTTTAACGCATTCCATACTGCAAGCTGCGTTGCGTAATGCGCTTCTCTCCAATCAGAAACACCTAATTCTTGTGGACTCTTTTGTGGATATCCATTCAATAGTACGCGGTACACATTAATATCCACTTTCCCCATTTCCGGTAAATCTTGACCGCTCGGAGATTTCAAATCTACATTTAAGCAAAAAGCAATTTTGCCATCTGCCGTTTTAATAAGCTCTGTTCGAATTGGTTTCTTCTTTGACTTACTATAACTCCAATCCATTTGATACTTTGTATGATCCATAACTTCTGCAAATGCTTTTTGAAGTGGGAATAACACAAATAAAACACTTAAAAGCATAGCTAAAAGTTTGAACGATTGCTTTATATTCATGTTTACAGCCCCTTATAACAAACTTAATACTAAGTAGTATTTATTTAGAAAATATTTTTATGCACAAAAAAAGAGTGCATAAAAGCACCCTTTTTTCTTTCTTACTTGAATCTTAGAAATCAAAGTTATCAGGATCTGGACCAACGCGGTGATTTTGATTTAACGCATCAATCTTTTCCATATCTTCTTTCGTTAATTCAAAATTAAATACATCAGCGTTTGCAATAATGCGGTGTTCTTTCGTTGATTTTGGAATTGTGATTACTCCATTTTGAAGATCCCAACGTAAAATAACTTGTGCTGTTGTTTTACCATGTTTCTCAGCAATTTCTTGTAATGTTTCGTTATCCAATAATTGACCTTGCATAAGTGGTGACCATGCTTCCATTTGAATACCTTGTTCTTTACAGAAAGCTTGTAATTCTTTTTGCGTTAAACGAGGGTGGTATTCTACCTGGTTAATCATTGGCTTAATTTCCGCATCTTTCATTACATCTTGTAAGTGATGAATTTGGAAGTTACTTACGCCAATCGCACGTACGCGTTCTTCTTTATAAAGTGTTTCTAACGCTCTCCACGTATCTTTGTATTTCCCTTCTACAGGCCAATGAACAAGATATAAATCTAAATAATCTAGCTCTAATTTTTTTAAGCTCTCTTCATATGCAGCAAGTGTCGTTTCATATCCTTGATCCGAATTCCACACTTTTGAAGTAATAAATAAATCTTCTCTTGAAATACCCGCTTCTTTTATACCAGCGCGGATTCCTTCTCCAACCGCTTTTTCGTTTCCATAAATCGCAGCTGTATCAATACTGCGATATCCTGCTTCGATCGCCGACTTTACAGCCTCTACCAGTTCTGGTCCATCTTCTACTTTAAATACACCTAAACCGAACCAAGGCATTTCTACACCGTTATGCAATGTTATTGTACTTTGTAAATTTTTCATTATATTTTCTCTCCTTTATTTTGCTTGATCTCTTTTTTCTAATGCCATACTCCATGCTGTTAAAATAACAGCACCTACTACCATAACGCCGCCTACCCACGCCGTATGAATTAACCCTAACGAGTTCGTTACAACACCGCCTAAATAAGCACCAAGAGCGATTCCTGCGTTGAATGCTGCAATATTCATTGCTGATGCAACATCGACAGCGCTAGGCACAAAGCGCTCAGCCAAAATAACGACATATACTTGCAGCCCTGGAACATTCATAAATGCGAATAGTCCCATGAAAATAATTGTGATTAACCCAGCGACTTTAAATGGTGCTGTAAATGTTAAAACAAATAATACAATTGCTTGAATAGAGAACATGTAAAATAACGCTCGAATCGGATTATGATTTGATAATTTTCCGCCGACCATATTCCCAATCGCAATTGCGATTCCGTACACTAACAAAATGATTGTAACAGTACTTGCTTTAAACCCTGTTACTTCTTGTAGTAACGGAGATAAATACGTAAACGTTACAAATGTCCCACCGTATCCTAATGCAGTAATGATGAAAACAAGTAATAACCTTCCGTTCGTAATCAGTTTGAATTGATCACGAAATGATACGGACGTACCTTTTTTCAAGTTAGACGGAATCAGCATACTATTGGCGATTAAGGCAACGATTCCAATTACCACAATTACCATAAACGATGCTCTCCAGCCAAATTGTTGACCTATAAATGTTCCAATTGGTACGCCTGTAATGGTCGCAACAGTTAATCCAGTAAACATAAATGCAATTGCACTCGCACGTTTATTCTCTGGTACAAGCGCAGCCGCAATTGTGGATCCTATCGACATAAAAACGCCGTGTGCAAAAGCAGATACAACCCTCGCGATAAGTAACACGGTAAAACTTGTTGCCACTGCCGCAATTCCATTACCAATAATGAAAATAATCATAATCCACATTAATAACGTCTTTCGCGACATACTAGCTGTTAATGACGTTAATACTGGGGCACCAAACGCTACTCCTAACGCATATAAAGAAACGGTTAAGCCCGCTGTTGTAACGGAAACATGTAAATCCTCTGAAATAGATGGTAATAAACCGACACTAATAAATTCGGTTGTACCAATTCCAAACGCACTAATTGCTAGTGCCAATAAAGCAAACATACTTCTCCGATTCTTCTGTACTGCCGAAGAAGATATTGTATATGAATTCAATTGAACTCCTCCTTAATGCGAGAAATCCAATCATAATAGTATGAAAAAAGACCTTTTTTCTTCTACAAAGATAATGTTACTGCTGATATATGCTATTATGAATGGCTTCACTCTTTTTTTGAAGAACGCACTTTAAAGTACGATAGGTACCAAAAAGTAACATAGGCACTTTTTAGTACCGTACTACTCATTTCCCTCTTACGTATGCTATTATGGAACATATTCAACATGATAAAAAGTACGTACTTTAAAGTGCTATAGGTACTTTTTAGTAACATTTAAATTATTTAGCTTCTTTTGTTGGAAAACTGACATCTACATTCATCAAAGGAGATTTTTATATGAAGAAATATAATATTCCCGTTGAAGCAACTTTAGAGGTTATCGGCGGAAAATGGAAAGTCGTTATTCTTTGCCACTTAACGAAAGGGACAAAGAGAACGAGTGAATTAAAACGTCTCATGCCTGGTATTACACAAAAAATGTTAACACAGCAATTACGCGAACTAGAAGAAGATGGAGTTATTCAAAGAAAGGTATACAATCAAGTACCACCGAAAGTAGAATATTCTCTTACAGACTACGGTTGGTCTTTAGAATCCATTCTTGATTCTCTTTGTACTTGGGGCGAATGCCATCTTGAAAAAAGCGGTAATACATCGATGCTCATTACAGAGGGTGAACAATAAAAAAGGAAAAAATGAACATAAATTTGTCCGTTTTTTCCTTTTTTTCTTTATATATACGTACATTTCTAACCTTATCAAAATAATTTATGCGCTTTCACACCTTGTCAGTACTACGTTATACGCTTAATATCGAATAATTAGGAATCATTTTTATGTTAACATAGGTGTATATAGTATATAATATAGGATATATATTATATACACTTTCCGGTAACGGAGCTTTCCATTATGCGGACAAGCCATGTATCGGACAGTTCATAAATAATAGGTAAGACATTATGGTTTTGGATTTATGATTTCAGCTTACTTGCTGGCATAAATTTAAAGGCATTTTATTGTGCTTTGTGAAACTTTGTATAAAGTTTCGCAAGCGTTTACTATCTTACCTATCAAAAATAAGAGTATTGCTATCGTAAAGGAGAATTGGAGATGCCAGAAACTATGACTCAAACAAAGCCAGAACAAGAAACTGTACAAATTTCTGCTAGCCAAGGACAACTTGATGTACTTGATCAGTTGTTAAAACCTGAGGTACAAGAATCATTAACTACACTAGTAGAACAGCTTCCAAAATTAACTGAGCTTGTTAACATTTTAACTAAATCTTATGACTTCGCTCAAACTGTTGCTACTGATGAAGTATTAAAAAGCGACACTGTTGGTGCAATCACAGAGCTTGTAGAACCTGTAAAAGATACAGTAAAAAGCATGGCTGCAACTGCAATCGAAGCGAAAGATCGTGCTGACGAAAGCACTGAAGTTATCGGCCTATTCGGTCTGTTAAAATTACTAAAAGACCCACAAGCACAAAAAATGTTCCGCTTTGTGAACGCATATCTTCAAATTAGTGCAGAACGTAACAATAAATAATTAAAATTATAACAACAATTAGTAAAGACGGGGGATATCATACTATGTCAAAACAAATTGTCATCTTAGGCGCTGGTTATGGCGGTCTTCTTGCCGCTTTAAACGTACGTAAATACTACAGCAAATCAGAAGCACAAGTTACAGTGATTAACCAATACCCAACACACCAAATTATCACTGAACTACACCGCCTTGCAGCTGGTAACGTTGCTGAGCAAGCAATTGCAATGCCACTTACAAAGCTTTTCAAAGGTAAAGACATCGATCTTAAAATTGCAACAGTTGAGTCATTCTCTGTTGATAGCAAAGAAATCAAACTAGCTGGTGGCACTACTTTATCTTACGATGCACTTGTAGTTGCTTTAGGAAGTAAAACTGCTTACTTCGGTATTCCAGGACTAGAAGAAAACAGCATGGTATTAAAATCTGCTGCTGATGCAAACAAAATCTACAAACACGTTGAAGACCGTATTCGTGAATACGCGAAAACGAAAAACGAAGCTGATGCTACAATCGTAATCGGTGGTGGCGGATTAACTGGCGTTGAGCTAGTTGGTGAGCTTGCTGACATTATGCCTAAACTTGCAAAAAGCCACGGCGTAAATCCAAAAGAAGTTAAACTTCTTCTTGTTGAAGCAGGTCCAAAAATTCTTCCAGTATTACCAGACCACTTAATCGAACGTGCAACTACTAGCTTAGAAGCACGCGGTGTTACATTCTTAACTGGTCTTCCTGTAACAAACGTTGCTGGCAATGAAATCGACTTAAAAGACGGTCAAAAACTTGTTGCTAACACATTCGTTTGGACAGGCGGCGTACAAGGTAACCCATTAATCGGTGAATCAGGTCTTGAAGTAAACCGTGGTCGTGCAACAGTTGATGCATACCTACAATCTACTTCTCACAAAGACGTATTCGTTGCTGGAGACAGCGCTGTTGTCTTCGCTCCAGACGGACGTCCATACCCACCAACTGCACAGATCGCTTGGCAAATGGGTGAGTTAATTGGATACAACTTATACGCAGCACTAGAAGGCAAAGCATTCGAAGAGTTCGCACCTGTTAACTCTGGAACACTTGCTAGTCTAGGACGTAAAGATGCTGTTGCTACAATCGGAGCAAGCAATACTCCACTTAAAGGCCTACCAGCATCATTAATGAAAGAAGCAAGTAACGTTCGTTACTTATCACACATTAAAGGTCTATTCAGCTTAGCTTACTAAGCTGAATATAAGCCCGAATCATGCCCTGCATGGTTCGGGCTATTTTTGTCCGTAATTTTCTCTAACCTATTTATTCGGCAGAAGAATAATATAACCCTTTTAATTATCTAAATTTACTGATTATTTTATGTCTAAATTATGTATACGAAAGGATGGAAGTATTCTTCCTGCTCCCATCCTTTCACACAAACTATTCTCCTAACTTCACAAGGCTGTAGTTCTTCTTCCCTTTACGGATAATAATAAATCGTCCATCAAATGAATTTTCTACAGTTACATCTGTACCCACATCCATTACTTTTTCACCATTCATAGAAATAGCTCCATTATTAATATCTTCACGTGCTTGTCGTCTAGATGGTTCAATCCCTAAATCAACTAGCCATTCTACGATGTTTTTCGTCTCTTTTGAAGACTGGAATGTTGGCATCTCTTTAAAACCTTGCTCAATTTCATCCGCTGTTAACGATTTAATATCTCCGCTAAATAACGCTGCTGTAATTTTCACAGCTTGCAGGAATGCCTCTTCTCCATGAACGAATTTCGTCATTTCTTCCGCTAATACTTTTTGCGCTTCACGTCTATGAGGCTCTGTTTCTACCTTCACTGCCAATTCATCAATGCGCTCTTTCGTTAAGAACGTAAAGTATTTCAAGTATTTAACGACATCACGGTCATCTGTATTCACCCAAAACTGGTAAAATTCAAATGGTGTTGTTTTTTCAGGATCAAGCCAAACTGCACCACCTGCTGATTTACCAAACTTCGTTCCATCTGATTTCAATAATAACGGAATCGTTAATCCGAATACCTTCGCTTCGTGCCCTTCTAACTTACGAATTAAATCTAAACCACTCGTAATATTTCCCCATTGGTCACTACCACCAATTTGCAGTTGAACATCTTCTTTCGTGTATAAATGATGGAAATCCATCGCTTGCAAAATTTGGTACGTAAATTCTGTGAAAGAAATACCTGTATCTAAACGACTTGCTACAATGTCCTTCGCTAACATGCTATTAATGCTAAAGTTTTTCCCGTAATCACGTAAAAACTCAATAATGTTTATTTCATGTGTCCAGTCGTAGTTATTTACCATCTTCACTTCGCTATTTCCGCCAAAATCAAATAGCTTTTTCATTTGCGCTGTTAACGCATCCACATTATGCTGAACTACTTCTAACGTTTGAAGTTGACGTTCTGATTGTCGTCCACTCGGATCACCAATTGTTCCTGTTGCCCCGCCAATTAAAATAACAGGATGATGGCCAGCTAACTGGAATCTCTTCATCATCATAAACGGAATCAAATGTCCGATATGCATACTATCACCAGTCGGATCCACTCCGCAGTATAGTGAAATCTTTTTCTCATCTACTAGCTTACGTAAACCTTCTTCGTCCGTCTGTTGATTAATGGCGCCGCGCCATTCTAATTCATCAATAATATTCATCTTTTGTCATCCCCTCTATTTTTTGAAAACAAAAAGTCCCTATGTCTATGACATAGGGACGATGATTCACCGTGTTACCACCCAGTTTGTATAAATAGCATAGCTACTCATACCACTCTTAGCAATAATATCGATTGCCAATCCGCTTAGCATTACCTAAGATACTCCAGAGTGTAATTCGCAAGTTTGTTTGTGCTAGGTTCCAGCAACCCCTAGCTCTCTCGTTAACAGTGACAAACTGCTACTGGGCTCTTTCAACGTATGTTATTTGTTAAATTATTAGCCATTATATTGAATTGAAAACAAATTGTCAACAATACCCAAATATTATTTCAAAATAATTCATACTTTTATACACTTTTAATTCAAAGATTACTGTAGATCTTCCCCAATAATCCTTACTTCTCGCTCTAACTTCACGCCAAATTTCTCTTCAACGGTCTTTTGTACAAAGTGAATTAAATCAATGTAATCTTGTGCTGTTCCGTTATCAACATTCACCATAAATCCAGCGTGTTTTAGAGAAACTTCCACTCCACCAATTCGCTTACCTTGTAGTCCTGATTCTTGAATCAATTTACCAGCAAAGTTATTCGGTGGGCGCTTAAATACACTACCACATGAAGGATATTCTAGAGGTTGTTTTGACTCACGTTTAAACGTTAAATCATCCATTTTTTCTTTAATTTCTTCACGTACACCTTCTTCAAGTTCAAATCTCGCTTCAAGAATAATGTAATGGTTGTTTGCAAATACACTCTTACGATATCCAAATTCAAATGCTTCTTTCGTCAAAGTACGTAGCTCTCCATCACCTGTCATTACAACAGCTTCTGTTAATACAAACGATACTTCCCCCCCGTAAGCACCAGCATTCATATATAATGCTCCGCCAACTGAGCCTGGAATACCACAAGCAAACTCAAGACCCGTTAAATTATGATCTAATGCAATACGTGATACATCAATAATTGCTGCACCACACTGTGCTACAATCGTCGTTCCTGTTACAGTCACAACTGTAATGTGAATTAAACTTACTGTAATTCCGCGAATTCCACCGTCTTTAATGATGACATTCGATCCATTTCCTAAAAACGTAACTGGAATATTATATTCGTTAGCATATTTGATAACTTCTTGAATTTCATCATAATTCGTAGGCGCAACGAACACATCTGCTTTTCCACCAACTTTAATATGCGTATGATTCTTTAACATTTCATCTTGTTTCACATGACCTTCAGGCAATACCGTACTTAAATATTTATAAACCTCTTGCATATTCATTTTACGATTCCTCTATTTCTATATTCTTTTTATCCCGTTATACGGGCCCATAATATCCCCACATACATGAACGAACCTAAAGTGGTGGATACAGTGTACCCAAAATCAATTCGAGACACCTATAAACCTCTTAATTTATAAGAGGTGCCACTCATATTAAAATATATATTGCATAATAAAGCAACCCAAATGGGCTACTAAACTTGACATGTCATCAGAAAGACAACAATTTGTAAAATATATAACTTTTTCAAAACACTATCCTTCAGTATCTTACTATACCATACGAAAATAAAGTGGTATTTTTTTGTAATCTTTACTTTATTTTCATCAATAAAAAAGATGCTTTTACCTATGTAAAAGCATCTTTTTTATTACTTATTATAATTTACTTTTCGTTCTCTTCTTTTTCCTTATCAAACCATAACAGCTCATCGTCATCAACTTCACCATTATAATTGATTAGAATCTCTTCTCCCGCTTTTATATCTTTGTAAGCAAAGAAGTTAAACGTGTGATTCTCAAAGACAATATCATACGTTGCATTCGGATTATATGCATGATTAAATAACATGCCGTATCCTAAAAGGAATGCTGTATGATTTACCCCATACTCAAATGCGTAGTCAGCAAGTAACGTTTTCTCAATGTGTTCATGCTGTTCATTCGGATAAGAGATAACTGGTGCTGAGTGAATCAACTCACCCTTTTTAATATCACGAGTTGCAAATACACCTCTATTAAATTCTCCATCACTAAGTTCAGAAGTCTTAACTTCGATCATATGCGTCACCTATATAATTCTTTCTTTGAAGTATTTTAATTCCGCTATTTGCGGGGTTCAACTAATAATCAGTAGCGTATAGCCCCACTAATTAAAGTCTCACTTTATCTCCTTAAGCTTGGCAGAAAACTCAAAGAAAAGCAATTAAATTACTATTAAGTATTCGTTAAAATGAAAAAGAGCACACATAGGTGCCCTTTTCAATCAATATTACTTTTCTAAAATATCTTCTAGTAACTTCACTTGCTCGCTAACAGTATGCAACGTCTTCAGCGATATATCATTTCGATGTTTTTCTTCTTCCACACTTGCTAACACTTCTTCTGTAGCCGCAGAAGTTTGCTGAATTACATTAGAAGCATGTGTAACATCCTTTACGATATTCGTCGTTTTAGCCTGGAAATTTTCTTGATGAACAACAATCTCTCCCATTACATCATTAATTGCATCAATAAACTTCCCTAAATCCGTTACATTTGTTAAAACGCTTGCTAGCATTTCATTACATTCTTCTTGTACTCTTTCTGATTTTTCTACCTGCACTTCCACCTTGCTTGCTTGATTACTAAACTCCTTCAAAATCCCTTGAATTCTTCCAGCTGAACGATTCGATTCTTCAGCAAGCTTTAATACTTCATTCGCTACAATAGCAAACCCTTTTCCATGTTCTCCTGCTCTTGCAGCTTCAATATTTGCATTTAAAGCTAGCAAACTCGTCTGACTTGAAATATTCGTTATTACATCTACAATTTCATTAATTTGCTTCGATTGCATCATTAAATCTCTAAATATAATTCCCGATTGTGAAACAACATCATTTAAACTTCTCATGTTAGCTTCAAAATTTCTTAAAGTATTCACACTACCCTTTGAAATCTCTAAACTTTCATCAACACGAATTGATGCATTTCTTACTTGAGAGATGATTTGTTCAATATTTCCTTCCATATCATTCAATACTTCTACTGAACGTGACATCATCTCTGATTGTGATTGCGTACCAACTGCCACCTCTTCAAAAGCGAAATTAATTTCACTCATCGACTCCATCGATGTATTCATATTTTGTCTTAAATGATTGAAATTACTATCTAGTTTCACAACAGTTTCCTCAATAAGTCTTTGAGTCTCTTCTAGCTCCTGAGCTTTCCTCATTACTTCTTGCTTCTCATCACTTAAACGAGCTAACAAATTAGAGCCAATCTTCGTTACGCCCCACATTGCGATCGTTACGATCGCTAACAAACTCGCGAAGTTTGCAGCTTCAGATGCCGCTGTATAAGCAAAAAATTGCTCCGGCCAATAACTACAAAGAATAAATGTGATAACAACCGCCACTCCGCCGAGAATGATAACGAGACGTTCACTTAAATAAATAAGTGAAACTGCTAGTGTAAAGTAAACCATTTGAAATACCGCTGGGCTTTCATTAAAAGCTTGTACCAAAATGAAAGACATCATAAGCAACATAAATGTCATGATGTATTTATACATTGATTCCATACTTTTTATAAAAGTAAAAACCGTCCCAAATACAACAACAGAAATACCACAAACCCAAAACGCTATTGCTCTCTCCGTAAAAATATATCCGTAATACCCAATCGCGATTATTCCAAGGAAGAAACTACAAATTGTGATAAACAGTAATAAATGATTTTTCTGTGATTCTTTCTCAAGGTTAGAAAAGCAAGTTCTCTTTAACCACTCCATATATGAAGCCCCACCTTCTGCACTTAATTACTTCAGCTTAAATACCGCACTTACTGGGTTATGATCGCTATTTTCAAACTTTAAATCTTTCCCTTGTACATTTACAATTTCCACATTTGGTGAAACGATAAAGCCATCAATAATCGTGACAAAGTTTTCACCTTCTACATACTTCTTCACATCATCTCTCACCGTCATAACAGACGGATCTACAGCCCACTTAAAGCCTCCATCAGTAAAGTCCTTCGGTAACTCTACTAACCACTCAGGACGCTCTTTCACAAACTTCGGATCACTTAATTGAACGTCAGAAAGCAATTGATTCCAATCTCCGCCCATTATTACGTAATCACCATTTTTATAATGCTTGTTCATATATTCTTTTAAATACTCTACTTGCTGTTTTCTAATTTTCCCGCCTTCATCATACGCAGACAAATGTAAATTTACGAGTCTCACAAACTTCCCATTATTAACAGGTATTTTATGCTCAACAATCGCTCGATCTAAATCAAACAAACGCTTTGGCCAAGGCTCCATTCCAGGAAGCTGGAACCTCTCCGCTGTTTGAACTGTATATTTAGAAAACGTACTTAATCCAGCCTCCGCATATCCCATTGGACTTGTAATTGGTACAGGGACCCATTTTGTATCATAGTTCTTTCCGAACGACGAAGCATAATCAGGTAATCCTTTTTTCAAAAATTCATGCCCATTCACATCAAAAGATCGCAGTGATTCTATATCAACTTCTTGTAATAACGCAAAATCACTATTCTCATTTTGTAAAAACGAAAGCATATTCTTTAAGTTCACTTCAGTCTGTTCTTTACTACTAGAACCAGAACCCTTTCCTCCGTCCATAAAAAAGTCTTGGTCCTTATCTAATCCACCATATCCAATATTAAATGTTGTAACTTTAAATTCATTTCCTGTCGCTAATACGCGCTCTTTATTATTTTCCACCTTCAAATTTACAACATCAGCAGGCTGTTCTTTAGTAAGTGTCATATACCCTAAAAAACCACCTACAACTCCCACCCCTACTAAAATACATATAAGTACTATTTTTAATAATTTCTTCAAATAAACGCCCCTTTTCTAAAACACCCAACTTAATTCTCTTTATTTTCAGTTAACTAAAACTGAATGACAGACATACGAAATATTTTATCACATTGAAAACCCTATATCACTATATTTAGTTTATAAGTAATGATTCTTGCTCTTACATCAGCAAAAAATACAAAATACCCCAACTTCTTCACTGGAAATCAAACGCGATGTTTAGTACACTATATGTAATAATCATAGGCGATGGAGTTCGCCATAACTGCTGCTTAGCTAATGACTCCTACCAGTATAACTACTGGTAGGAGTCTATTTTTTTGAGCAAGCTATTTAAAGAGGTGAAGAAATTGATTTATATTATCGTTGGCATAGCCGGTATATTAGGAGCCCTTTCTCGCTATTATTTAGGTCTTACTATTCATACTTCATGGAATCATTCATTTCCGCTAGCCACATTGCTCATCAACTTACTCGGCTGCTTCCTATTAGCTTGGCTGACTACCTATATCGCTCGGCGAAACATCTTGCCTTCAGAGATTATTACAGGCATTGGAACTGGATTCATCGGTGCCTTTACGACGTTTTCAACATTTAGTGTAGAAACTGTGCAACTAATCAATCTTTCTGAATGGGGTACGGCTTTCTTATATGTATCATGCAGCATACTTGGTGGCCTCATTATGTCTGGACTTGGCTTTACACTAGGTGATTTCTTAATTAAGAAACATCTTACGGAAGGTGATCACTTATGATAGAAGCTTTATTAGTAGCAACAGGAGGATTTTTCGGTGCTATTACACGATTTGCAATTAGCAATTGGTTTAAAAAAAGGAATAAAACTTCATTTCCAATTGCTACGTTTCTCATTAATATAACAGGAGCATTTTTACTCGGATATATAATTGGTAACGGAGTCACTACAGGTTGGCAATTATTATTAGGTACTGGATTTATGGGAGCGTTCACTACATTTTCAACATTTAAGCTAGAGTCCATTCAGCTCTTCAATCGTAAAAACTTTGGCATACTATTTCTATATTTAAGTGCTACTTACATAATTGGTCTCCTCTTCGCATTCCTTGGAATGAAGCTAGGCGGAATATAAAAAAGAAAGTGACTCTGATCAGTCGCTTTCTTTCATAAGAAGTATGTCCCGCCATATGGAATGGAAAATAAACCTGCTGGATGCACATCGTAATGTACAATTTGCATAGGCGGCTGCGCATACGGCATATACTGACTTTGCATCATTTGCGCTACTTGTGCTTGTTGCTGCTGCATTTGAATGGCCTGATACACAGCATGAATAGTCCCTTGCGCTCCTGCCAGCGTAATAGCTGCTCCCACTTGTCTACCACTATAAAAATAATGATTCATCATGATTCAGCTCACTTATTATTTTTCTTCCATATAGTTATGTTTCTATTTCATGGTGAGTGTTTTGTCCCAATTAATGAATCCCTCACTACTTAAACTTCATTTTATCTATTACTTTTTTTCAGCTTTGAAGTAATAAATCCAAATAGTAATACACCAATACCACTCAAGAACAATACATAACTTATCGGTACTAAGAAAAAGAAAGGTTCTTCAAGGAATCCATTCGCTCCCACTTTACTGTTTGAAGCATGTATAGCTAAAGAAATGATCGCTAAAATCATGAAAGAAATAGCTACTACGTATTTATTTTTCATCATATACTCTCCTTTAATTCCCACTGATCTTATTACCATCATAATACGCCCGTAAGTATCACAAGTCAACAATTATTTATTGTTTTACAATAAATAATTGTTGTTTGTATCACAAAAAGAGCTATAGATAATATTTTATCTATAGCTCTTCCAATCGGTTATTTTGTTCCAAAGTATGCCTTCTGAAACATGCACATTCTTATCGCATTATGATAGTTACCATCCACGAAAAACTCGTCGAGAAGTTCACCTTCTACCATAAATCCAACCTTTTTATAAACATGTACTGCTTTTTCATTTTCCTTATCCACCACTAAATAAAGTTTATGCATATTTAATACAGAAAAAGCGTAATCCATCGCTAAACGCGTCGCTTCCGCTGCATAACCATGTCCTTGATAATTCGGATCAATAATAATTTGGAATTCAGTTCTTCGATGAATATAATCGATTTCCACTAACTCGACTAATCCAACCATCTCATTATCTTTCTCCAGGATAAAACGGCGTTCACTTTGATCATGGATATGTTTATCATATAAATCCTGTAGTTCTACAAAAGCTTCATACGGCTCTTCAAACCAATACGACATAATATGTGCATTATTATTAAGTTCGTGTACAAACTTTAAATCTTCCCGTTCTAAAGGACGTAACTTCAATTCCTGACTCATTGCTATAACCTCCAAGTAAAAGAAACCTCTTCACTTAATTTCTCAATTTTTTTCAATTTCAAACGCCCTATTTTCATTGTAAACTTTCAAGTAACTTGAAGGTCAAGACATAAAAAGTAGTGCAAGCTACGCCTGCACTACTACTCTTTTCTCAAATCTCTCATATTCGATATGTATAAAGCAATAACTAAAACAAGAATGGATCCCGCATATAACAACGTCTCCATCGGTTCCTCATGAGATACGATAATTAAACGAATTAACGCCGTAATTCCGATATAAATAAAATAACGTAACGGGAAATGATAATTCGACTTAAAATACTTAATAATCAATGCGATGAACTCGAAGTATAAGAAATAAACGATGATGCTCTCAACCAATTTATACGATGTATATTCCTTTGTTGAAAATATGTATTGAATAAATGTAATCGTCTCGTTAATTAAAAAGATCGATAAAACAATGGACAATATAATTAACGCTATATTCAATATCCACTGTAAAACGCTAGCTATGTAATGATCGATATTAAACTTCATTTCACACTCTCCTTCACGTAAATACTTATTTATTATAGCAAAATTATGATTGAAACGTAGTTAAATCATATATTCGTCCCTTGTTGTCACCTGTGTGGGGGATATTCATTGTTTGGAGGAGTCTATGAACTGTTGCACTTGATTGAACATGGAGAAATTCCTTTAACTGCATATTTGTACAAGTTCCACTAATAAGAAGTACATAATCATGTATGGCATCCTCATGTGCTACTCTAGAGATAGCTTTACAATTTGAACAATACCACCCTTTTTTTAATTTCAACATCGGCATTATAGAGCATACCTCACATCGTACGCCGTTTAACAATTCTCCTTTTTTGATTTTAAATTGTTCAAGGATATTTTGCTGTAATGGAGTATGATGCCTTACTATTTGACAAATAAGATCGTCTACATTTTTTATAGTTTTTTTCTTATATTTACTCTCAAACCATTTTATTTTATGAGGTAAATTTGCACTGTGGATAATTTTATTGGGGAGATTATCGTCTGAAGCTTTAATAATAGTTCGTGGATTACTAATAACAACGAGTGATTCAATCGGAAAACGAGAAAACTCATTTAAACTTAACCATTTTCTAAACTGTTCCTCTTGTCTTTTCACTTGTAAAATTGGATCTGGAAAGCCTTCTGAATTCCCCTCTGATATTCTAATAAGCTGATTAAACTTTGAATCAAATAGTAACGTACCTGCTATATTTTTTATTTCGAGGAAAAGAAGAAAATATGCTGAAATGATAATCGTATCAATTTGAAAATGGTGATTTTGTTCAAACAACCTTATATCGTGCAAAATACTATATGTTTCTTCTGGCAAAAAACTTAGTGGATAATTGATAGCTTGTTCACCTTTGTAACCTGCTTTATGCTTCGCTAAACTTTCTGCAACCATATCCCGTTTCGGATGGTGAGCAGGTAATCTTCTAGATAACGCTTCTAATTGCCGTAAATACATTGGCATTTGTCGTTCTTTCACAATCATCTTTAGCCCTCCTCAAAATATATCAACGATTTTTCAAATATATCTATCATAACTCACAATATATCAACGATTTTTTCAATATATCAACGATTCGACATAGAATATCGACTTACCGACAAAAACCGACACAACATGCACCCATAAAATCCTATACACAGTATAGCATCACATCAAAAAGCGTACTGTAAGCATAATGCTAATCCGCCCATTTAATTACGCCACTTTCAAAATGAGAGATTTACATTCACCTTATGTAAAAGAACTTTTTATAAGTATGAACAAATTTTAGGAATTAGTTTATCTTTTTTTAATGTTTTATTTAGAGGCAGTTTATACTCGGCCATTAACATAATAAACGTAGTAATTACATTCAGAAACACGAACTATTTAAAAGCATAAAATAAGGAGACGATAAAACATGAACAAAAAAACGAAAGCACTATCATCTATATTGCTCGGATTCACACTAGCACTAACAGGATGTGCTGGTACTAAAGCTGCAGAAAATCATAATAAACCGAAACAAGAACAAGCTGCCAAAGAAACAAAAAAGGAAAATAAGTTAACGAAAGGCCAAAAAATGGCTAACATTCTTAGCAATACAAATTGGCAAGGTACACGAGTATATGACAAAGATAAAAATGATGTAACAAAAGAAAATGCAAACTTCATTGGCCTTGCGAAATATGATGCAAAGTCAGGAAGATATGAATTCTTTGATGCTAAAACAGGTGCAAGTCGTGGCGATAAAGGAACTTTCTTTATCACAAATGATGGGAAAAAGAGAATATTAATTTCAGAATCAATGAAATATCAAGCTGTTGTTGATATGACAAAACTAAATAAAAATGTATTTACCTATAAAAGAATGGGGAAAGATGCTAACGGTAAAGATATAGAAGTTTTTGTTGAACATGTTCCATATAAAGAAAAAGAACTTTCTTTCACTGATCCGGACAAGCAGCTGAACACGACTACAGGCGATATTGTTAAAAACGTTGATGGAGATAAAATTTTAGGCGGTACCCTTTGGCACGGAACAAAGGTATTAGATGAAGCTGGTAACGATGTAACACAGTTTAATTCTAATTTTATAAGTCTAGCAAAATTTGATGACAAATCTAATAAATATGAGTTCTTCAATAGCGAAACAGGTCAAAGCCGCGGTGATTATGGCTACTTCGATATTGTACACGAAAATAAAATAAGAGCCCATGTTTCAATTGGAAATAATAAATACGGTGCTGCTCTTGAACTTACCGAACTGAATAAGAATAAATTTACGTATAAAAGAACTGGTAAAGACCAAGCTGGTAAGGATATAACTATATTCGTTGAACATGAACCTTATAAAGGTGATATAAAACCACAATTTAGCTTTTAAAAACGTTTGATTACAAATCCTGTACTGAGTTGCAGGATCTTTCTTATTAAGCAAGAGAACGAAAAGACGAAAAACATGTAGCTTTTCGTCTTCACAATATTCCCACCTTATAATTGATGATTTACAAAACCCAAAAACATACCGATACAAAATAAAATAAATCCAATTAGAATTAAGGGAAGAGTGAAGCCACCCCAAGCTGGTTTATTAGCAAACGCCCTTATTTTAAAATTAATCCTTGCTAAAGACATGATAACGATACCCGCTATTGATAGAATTGTAGTTACTTCAGTCATTTATAACAATACTCCTCTTCTATATTGATTTTATATCTCTGCAAACCATCTGCATAAGTGTTACAGTCCAATATTCATACATATCATTATGATCGTAGCAATCCAGCTTTGTGCCACATCATTTGTACAATTCATTCTTCACTCCTAAAAAAGGACAGAACCAGACGGTTCGGTCCTTTTTGTTTTATAATAATCTCTCTTATTTTTTCTACAATACCTTTTTCTTATAAATCTTACGCTAACACAGCTCTTAATTAACTTATCCTGAAATATTATGAATTTGCGTTCAACTTATCTAAAACACTTTTATCTATTTTTGCTTGATTCACTTTAGCTATTTTAGAAACAATCCCACGGCGATCTTCCCAATCAATCAAATAATATTGATTTTTTTCCAATTTATTTTGTACGGAAATTTTCAGTTCTCTTTCTTTCCCTTTTTTATCGTACACCTTCTCATCGTAAGCATGATACGTAAGAACTTCTCCATTACTCAATTTTTCGTTTTCTACTGTAGAATCCGTCATTACTTTTACATAATATTGTTTAGTTGAATAATATCCATTCCCTGACTTCATATAGTAGAAAGCACCTCCTACTATAGCTAATAACACAAAAATTCTCATGATCCATTTCATATGATAATACCTAACCTTTCTATTCTACTTGTAAGATTTATACCCATTAAAATATAAATCTTCCTTACCTTAAGTATGCTTTAACCATAAAGATGGTACAATCCAGCTTCCTTACACTCACATTACATTTTTGTAATTCTATCATTTTACAAAAGTTTTTTAAGTTGGCCGCAAACAAAAGAACATAAACTTTTTAAAGTTTATGTTCTTTTGTTTGCCGCACTTTTAGCAACACTTGTCCAAGTAATAGGAATTTCATTTCAATCCATTTTATGTGAAGAAGTAAATCGACGCCGATTAACTATATGAGGAATTACATTATTAATCAGTTTTGGAAAGAATAAAGTGAAACTTTAATCAGTGGGGGTTTTGTTCATCCCCCACCTAACTTCTTTGCTTTCGCTGAATTTTGAGGTGGGGGTCTTACTGCCCGTTAATGCGGGATAAAATTTGTGACTAAGTAAAAAAGCGCCCTACTTATAGGGCGCTTTTTTATACTTAATGATTAATACTAGCTGTTGGGTATAATGTTGTTCCTCCAATTGAAACTTTTATTTCATTTGTTAATGGAACATTTTGTTCATTAATAATTGTTCTCCACCATTCCCATGCAAGACCTGTACATTCTCTTGCTACGACCTTTATATTTTTTGAATTTGGTGGAAGAGGGATAACTGTAGAGTAATGAGCCGTTTTGTCTTTTCCGCTACCATCCCATGTTTTATGTGTTAGTACTTCGTTACCCTTTTGGTCAAATGTAAATTCATCCCAAGATACATCAAATTGAGCAACGTAAGCACCGTAATGATCAAGTGTCATTTTAGCACTTGAATATTCTGTAGTTGTCGTCTCAATATAATCTGTATTGTTATGAACAGCAGCAGTTGCATTATCTTTTAAGAAAGTACTTGTATATGAAATTGGGTATGCTGGATTTTTAAGACTTAATTCAGCATTATCTTTAATGATATTTCGGATTTCATTGAAATCTTTAGTAACAACCTTGTTATGCTCTTTCGCATCTCCGCCTAATACTACAGCAGTAAAGGTACTTTCTTCAAAAATATCTTTGTACTGTCCACTCGTTTCGACGCTGTTATTCTTAAGTAGGGCTTTAAATGCAGCTTGTACATCTTTGCTCTTAGATGTTGTTTCTAATTTTACATAAACAGTTCTACCATAAGCTACATTTGAGACCATAACAGGTGGAGCCGAATTACTTACACCTTTACGAGTTAACTCACCAAAAGTAACACTATTATCAAAAAGATCGGATGGATTGTTAGGTAGTTCAGCACTTACGGTATAAAATATTTGCTTATATGCCGCTACCATCACTTTTTTCTCTCCATTTGCAACCGCATTAAAATCAATGTTTAGACTGTTATCAAGATATTTAGCGTTAACGTTAAGAGCACTTGCGATTTGTGATTTACTATAAACCATAGATTCCGTATACTGCATTCTTGCAGGTAACGTATGTGTTTTAGAATACTTTTCATTCCAAGTAGATACTAAATCGTCTACTGCTCCAGCTACATTACCATATGTCGGATTTTGGACAGTAATTGTATTTTCTTTTCTCATGCCAGGTAAGTCTATACTAATATTCAAGGGCTTTCTCTTCGCCACTAATAAACTAGGTTGATTGTCTGCAAAAGCTTTATTTGCAAGTTGTACCGCTCCTGGATACGTGCGATTCACTACAGAATCAATAATTGAAATATCGACTGGTGACGTTGTAAGTGATTTTTTCTCGCGTTCCACTACTACAAATTTACCATTTGAATTGATACTTTCTTTCGGAACAAAACTCTCTACTTTATCACCATTTACAGCTAAAACCTCTTGATTATTATATTTAAGATTTGCTATACCAGTATCAATGCCACTAGCATTTTTGGTTACATCAGTTGCATTACTGGCTTGTGTTTCTGCGAAGGAAATAGATGAATAATTAATAGTGCATAGACTAACTAATAAACATGCAAGGAACTTTCTTCTTTTAGTGTTTTTCTTAATATTCAGAAAAATCACCCCGTTCTTTTTTTAGTAAGATATGATAATGATTGATAAATGATAGCTAACTAATACACTTACATAAATGCTTTTAAAAGTTCTTGAATTAACGGGATTACGCCACCTACAAATTTTAAAACTGCCATTGCGATGTCCATATTATTTCCTCCTTTTTTATTGCTACGAAAATATGATTTATCTTTATGCCCTCATTATAGTGACCCCTTACACTTTTATCAATACACTCTGATATGCAATATTACATACAAAAAAACAAGCTGAATTCTTATAAAAAGTTATACAGAGATAAATTTTTCGTTTGGTAGATACTTGAAAAGGTGAATCATTCCTTTGCATTTTATGAGTAATTTACAAGTATATTGTTGGAAGTGTCGCAGGACCGGAAGTAATGAAATACCTGTGGGACAGAGCTATCATCGGCAATCGCAAAAAAAGCTGCTGCCTATAAAATATAGACAGCAGCTTTTTTTGCATACTCATTTTGTAACTAATAAACAGCAATTGGCCCATAAGGACCCTTGATAATTTCTATTTTTGTTTCAAAAATATCTGTCAAAAGTGTTGGGTCCATAACCTCTTCTACTGTTCCAAAAGCAGCAATTTGCCCGTCTTTCATAGCACAAATTTTATCAGAGTATTTAGCTGCAAAATTTATGTCATGCATAACAGTCAAAATTGTTCTTCCGAATTCATTAGCTGCACGTCTCAAATGCTCCATCATTTGAACAGAGCGCGCAACATCAAGGTTGTTCAGAGGCTCGTCCAACAGTACATATTCAGTCTCTTGGCACAATACCATCGCTACATATGCCCTTTGTCTTTGACCACCAGAAAGCTCATCTAAATATCTATTCTCTAAATTAGTTAAATCTAAGAAATCGATATATTTAGAAATGATAACCTCATCTTCTTTAGTTAATCTTCCCTTTGAATAAGGAAAGCGCCCAAATCCAACTAGTTGTCTAATAGTAAGCCTCGTTACAAAATGATTTTCTTGTCGCAATATAGTCAATACTTTTGCTAAGTCTTTTGATTTGGATCCAGAAACATCCATATTGGCTACCTGAATTTGACCTTCATCCATATCTAAGAGTCTTCCAATCATCAAAAGTGTCGTTGACTTTCCAGCGCCATTTGGTCCAATTAAAGAAGTAAAGCCTGCTTTTGGTATTTCAATATCCAAAGGTCCTATTTTCACCTTATCAGTATAGAACTTTTTAACGTTATCAATTTTTATCATAAAGCCCTCTTCCTTAAAACTATAGTTAAGAATATGATTCCACCAAATAATTCAATAATAACTGAAACTACACCTTGAGCATGGAATACATGATACATTAAAAAGTATGCACTCGTCATTATTAAAAATCCTATAGCAAAAGCCATTGGAAAAATATATCTATGATCATAAGTTGACGCCGCCTGATAACTCAAAGTCGCTACTAAAAAGCCGTAGAAAGTAAGTGGCCCAATTAGAGCTGTTGAAATGGACATCAAAATAGCAACTAATACAAGCGTATAAATTACACTAGGTTGATATTTAACCCCAAAGGAAGTAGCAACATCCTTTCCTAGTGATAAAATATTCAACTTCTTAGAATGAGCAAAAATTAATACCGCTACAATTATAATCATAGGAATTACAACAGGAAAATATGCAGGATCTGCATGATTAACAGAACCAAATAATTTCGCTTGTAAAATATCAAACTCTGAAGGCGCAAGTAGCTTTCTCATAAAAGTTGATACAGAATTCAGTCCAGTACCAATAATAATCCCAACTAAAAGCATAAGTTGTAAATTCCCGTATTTACCGGAAAGTAACCATCCATAAAGTATCAAACTCATCAAGACCATAGCAACAACTTGGAATAAAAATGATCCAATTCCATTAAAGTTTATTAATGCACTAGCACCAAAGAAAAATATTGTACTCGTATGAATTGCTGAATAAAGTGATTCGAAACCTAAAAGCGAAGGAGTAATAATCTTATTGTTCGTAATAGATTGGAAAGCAACTGTCGACAAGCTATGGCAAACTGCAGCAATAATCATCGCAACAATAGCTATTATCCTTCTCTTAACAACTGGGATAAAAGAAGGTGAATCTATCGGAACTGGATTGTTATAAACTAAAAGTCCATATGAAGAAAGGAGACCTAAAGCAATCAATGTTATCAGTACAATCCAATAACGTCTTGCTTCCTTCTTAGAACGAAAAGCACTAGCTGATCTACTTTCATTATGAAGGCTAGAATCGATTTCGACATTTTCTTTATTTTTATAGTCTAATGTGATCATCGTAGCCTCCTTGGTTTTCTTTTTCTCAATAAAATAGTAATAAACACGACTGCTCCCACTGATGCAAGTATTAAAGAAACAGGTAATTCAAAAGGCTTTATAATTGTTCGAGAAATGATGTCACAGGCAGTGATTGTCCCCATTCCGATTACACACACCCAAGGTAAATTACTCCTAAGATCATCCCCTCTAAACATGGAAACAATGTTTGGAACAATTAACCCCAAGAAAGGTAAGTTTCCAATAACAGCTGCAACAATTCCAACTGCAACAGAGATAAGGCCCGTCCCAAAAAGAACAATTCTATTGTAATTAACGCCAAGGCTTGTTGCGACATCTTCTCCTAGTCCAGCTAAAGTCAATCTATTAGCATACATAAAAATAAGCAAAGTAACGATAACAATTAGCCATAAATATTCATATCTTCCCACCTGAATGTTAGCAAATGAACCTACAAACCAAGTTTCAATACTTTGCGTCATTTGAAAAAGGAGTCCCAAAAAAGTAGACACTGCAGAAATAACTGCTCCAAGCATCAATCCAATAATAGGGACAATTAAAGACGAACGAAGTTTAACTCTTCTTAAAAACAGAAAGAAAATCATAGTTCCTATAAAAGAAAAAATGATTGCACCAGTCATTCTTTGAACTAAAGTCGGGGCAGGAAATAATAAATAGACAAAAAGCAGGCCTAAGCCTGACCATTCAATCGTCCCCGTTGTAGTAGGTTCAACAAAACGATTCTGTGTAATTAATTGCATTACGAGCCCTGCCATCGCCATTGCAGCTCCAGTAAGCATTAATGCAACTGTTCTCGGAACACGAGTGATGAAAAACATCTCCATTCCGTCCTCTTGTCCACGTATATCATAAACTCCAGTAAACAGTGATATAATCCCTAAAATTATAACAACTATAATCGCTATTATAAAAGGTTTTGTCCATATTTTATTGTGATTATAAAACTGGGGTTGAGAAATATTCTCAACCCTAGAAATCATATTTTTTGACACTGTTTCGTACTCCTTTACACTACTTAGCTAAAGTTTTTGCGATATTTCCAAATAACTCTATATAAGTCTCAATTGATTCATTTGTGTAAGTATCTGCTGGTGCATAAATAACTTGTTTTTTAGAAACAGCAGTTGTGTTTTGAAGAGCAGGTGATTTAGAAATAACATCTTGAGCAGGAGCTGAAGTAGCAGCATCAGATGTTGCAGCATCACGATCTAATACGAAAAGCCAATCAGGATTTGTTTGTGCAATAGCTTCAACAGAAACGTCATCACCTTTATGACCTGCAGTAGAATTAGACACTTCTAGTGCTGGAGTCCAACCGAAAATTTCATACATTGGTCCCCAAACGCGACCAGAGTGAGGCGCAGCAAAACCAATATTCCCACCAGTAACGATAACACTCATAACTTTATCTTTTCCGTTATAAGCAGATTTTGCATTTTCAATAGATTTATCAAAATCAGCTACTAATTTTTTAGCCTCTTTATCTTTATCAAAGATTTTTCCTAAAGAAATTGTAGAATCTTTAAGTCCTTTTACTAAGTTTTCTCCAGGCTTAGTAGCTTTCTCAGAAACATCAACATTAAGATCAATAACAGCTGCATTTGGCACTAATTTTTTGATCTCTTCGTAATGACCAGCAAATCTTTGACCAACGATTACAAGTTCAGGGTTTGCTGCTGCAATAATTTCAAGATTTGGTTCGCGGTGATTCCCGATATTTTGAACTTTTTCATCCTTTTTATATGCTGAATCTGCAGGCATGATATCCTTTGGAGCAGCCGCTAATTTAATTCCCCAATCAGCTAAAGTTTCGAACGTTCTATTATCTAAAGCAACTACATTCTTTGGATTTACAGGAACAGTAACCTTTCCATGTGCATCAGTGATTTCAACCGTTTTTGGCTTATCACTACCATTATCTTTAGTAGCCTTCGAAGTTTCTTTACCTGAATCTGAGCAAGCTACTAACATTAAAGTGAAAATTGCTAGAATACTTACTAATTTTAAAAGCATAGTTTTTTTCATACGTATACTCCTTATAATGTAATTTAGTTCGAAAATGATAAAGTCCATAGATTGAATTAGATAGTAACTGCTATTCACCTAAATCAATATTGATAATCATTTTCATTTAAACATCCTGTTAATTAGTATAGTCATTAATTCTGTGAAAATCTTGTGAATGGTGTGAGTTAATAAAATTAAACATAAATTAGATACAACCTTATCTAATGCGCACCAGAGTCAGCCCCCACACGTGCTAATCAATAGATTGAGCACCTTATAAACCATGATTTCTACTGCAAAAAAAATGCCCATTTCCTGATAGCAATCTTCTTTTTATAGTTTCCTTCTTTTCATATTTCACAGAAACTATTTTATCATTCAACCATTGAATAGCCTCTGCCATGTATCGTTTGAATATATCTGTCTTTCTTCTCGCACTTTAACTTTTTTCTTACATACCCAATATATAAGTCTACTACATTTGGATTTACTACTACGTTATATCCCCAAACTTGATTCAAAAGCATTTCACGGCTCAATATTGTATTTTTATTCTTAATTAAAAATACAAGTAAATCGTACTCACGCTTCGTAAGCGAGAGATTTTTACCACCTTTTTTTACAATATTACTAGATGCATCAACAAAGAGATCTTTAAACTGAAAAAAGTTTGTCTCATTTTGCTGATTATAGTCAGTTCTCCTTAAAATAGCTTGAACCCTTGCTACTAATTCTTCTTTCACAAATGGTTTTCTAATATAATCATCTGCTCCTGCTTGTAGCCCTGCTATGCAATCCTTACTAGAAATATTGTCGGTCACAATAATGATCGGTGTAGTTTTAACAAGTCGTATTTGTCTACAAATTTCTGGCCCCGATATACTTAATGAATCCCAATCCAATATGATAATATCCCAATCTTGTTCATATACTATATTTAAACCTTCGTTTTCATTGTGAAGTTTTAAAATGAAATAGCCCACTTGCGTTAGACCGCTTACGATTTTCTTCGCAAAAGACCGTTCATTCTTAATTACTAACACCTGCCTCACCGATGGTTCACCTCTACTTCAATATAACTTAGTTAGATAAAAAATTATCTCAAAAAAAATAATGTGAGATTTATAAATATTAAACTCCTAAAAAAAGCCATTATAACAGCTTATTAGGGGAACTCTATATAATCTTACAATAGATATGGAGACGAATACAAAAGATATGAAGATTTAAATAAATATTATTTAATCATTAAGGTGCAGCTATAGTATCTACCTGATTATCATCAATAACTATTTCTTCATTTTTTGTTTCAGGGATACTGCCCCATCCCCATAACGAGATTTTTATCTTCTACAGTTATTTATGAGAGTACAGCCGAGATACGTATAATTTTAAGTATTAGTCTTGCTTTTATTTTATCTATTTACAATAAAGTTTCTCTCTTGATCTATATGGGTTAACACGAATCACACAATTAAAAACACTTTGTTTTAAACGTCTTTATTGTAAATTAAACAACTTTATTATTTGTATACACCATTACCAGAAAAACTCCCTAAAAAGTAGAAAAACAAATAACCAGTTCCTTAACATACAAGAAATCGATTATTTTGTATCTAAACGTACAATTTTCTTTTTTTGATATGATGAGCCCTAATGATATTGCCCAATCCGGTGTAAACTCCTCAATAACAATGGATCTTTTCATATTTCTAATGCACCTTATGTATTTTACGCTTAAACATAATATTAAAATTAGATGAGTGAAGCCACGTCAAGTGAATAGAATTCACTCTTTAAGAATACATAAAATATATACACACAAGTTTAGCCTACTCATTAGTGAACATAGGATTCTATAAATTTTGGAGGGAGAGGTATGCCAAAAAAGGTTCTCCTGTTTACAGATTTGGGAATTGATGATGCGTTTGCTATACTGTACACCTTTTTTCGTAAAGACATTCAACTTGTAGGAATTGTAGCCGATTATGGAAATGTATCAAGAGAAAATGTAATAAGAAATATTAACTATTTGAAGTACATTGCGGGAAGAGAAGAGATACCTGTATTCCTTGGTGCTTCTGTGCCGTTGACAGGTATATTGATTCAGTATTTCCCTGAGGTACACGGAAAAGTCGGATTAGGTCCTATTATTCCCCCTGAAATTCCATATCCAATTTACCCCTTAAATGATATTTATCAAATTATAGAATCAAATTTAGAAGATCTTACAATTATCAATTTAGGAAGACTTTCTTCGCTAGCCACGACTTTTGTATTGAATTTAGAAACAATGCGAAACGTAAGAGAATGCATTTGCATGGGGGGAGCTTTTTTCTATCCAGGTAACGTAACTGCTGTGGCTGAAGCTAACTTTTACGCAGACCCTTATGCAGCAAATTTAATTCTGCAGCATGCGAAGAACTTGACAATTATTCCTTTAAATGTGACACAACATGCGATTGTTACACCTGAAATGGTCCAGCAAATTGATACATTTCATCGGAATACACAAGATCTTGCAGGACTCATCATCAAGCCCATGCTAGACTATTATTATAATTTCTACTCCAAGTCTAATCCTGGTATAAGTGGAAGTCCTATGCATGATTTTGTAACAGTGTGGTATTTGCTAAATCAAGAGGCTGTTAGCCTTTCAAGAGTACCCATTAAAATAATTCCTGATCAAGGAGAAGGATTCGGTCAAAGCATTGCAGATTTTCGCTTTGTTGCTAATCCAGGCTATAAAATGCATAATGTAGCTTTTCAGTTTGATTATGAAAGATTCAAAAAGGATATTATGGAGACGTTCTTAAAGAAGAGAGTATAACATGCTTTATTAATTTCAGATAATAAGAATCACGCGAATAAAAATTCACTTTACTTAATGTACAGAAATTCGAATTTTTTAGGTTAAAATTCGCCTAGTAGGGCCCCCCCACACATGCCCATCGAACCAAAAAGATTATTTATTAGTTTTGGGGTATTTGCTTTTCCTATCTTGATTGTAATATGGTCCTTAAAATGTAACAAGAAGCGTAAAATGGCTATTCTACGCTTCTTGTTACATTTTATTTTCGGAAGTATAAGTTTGCCACAAACAAAAAGAACCATAACCTTGCCAATCCGGCAAAATTATGGTTCCTATCATACAATGTCACTTTACTTATAAGTTGGCCGCAGTTGGAAGCATAAGTTGACCAAAACGGCCATCTTATGCTTCTTGTTACATACAAAATGTAATTTGAATCATAAGTCCGCCACAATTTGAAACATAATATTTCCATAAAGCTTAGTTTTTATAGAACATTCTTGTTACATTTGAAGCATAACATTGCCATAAATCTTTTATTAACCTATAAGCTCGCCTCAAGGATTAAGATATTAGAAGTCCATCTCCAACCTTTAAAATCAAAAAAGACCAAATTCTGATAAAGAACTTGATCCTATCATTTATTTTTATTAACCAAATTAACTGAATTTTAGTTGGGTATTTTTTATTTTAGGGAATTTTTATTTTGTTAGCTTGATAGCAATGTGGCACCTTACAGGGAAGTGGTAAAATATATGGGGAACAACGTAAAAGAGGTGAAGGGTTGATGGAAGAAATACGAGATATAAAGGTAGCGAGAAAAAGTACTTTAAGGCGGGTTCTGTTTGTGATTGTGTGCCTAATTATTTGGGTGTTTATTAGGATGTTTCTTATTGATAATGAGGAGAAATGGGTTTTACAGCATTATGAAGAACATACGCGTGTGTTCTATGAAGTAAAGAGTTATGAAAATCTTGAGGTATTACATAATGTAAATCCGGTAACTGTGATGCCAGACATGCAAATGATATGGGAGAACTATAGCAACCTTCAATCTGTGTATCGTATGAAAATAGAGTATCTCGACAAGGAAGGGCAAGTGCGTACGATTGAGCAGGCAATTCCTGTCGCGTACACCGACTTGGTCGATAAACCTATGTTACAGATAACACTGGTGAAAGATTATAAGAATTTAAGGTACATAGATAAAGAGATAAATCCAGGTCTTTATGTGCCGACTAATATGGACGCTGAAATAAGACAACAAAAAAGTTATTCAAATTAAATAAATAACTGAATAATAATTAGGGGTCATCATCATACATACCCATCATTTTAAGAAATTAGTTATTCCCTATAATGTTTTTCTAAAAACAAAAAGAACCATAACCTTGCCCAAACGGCAAAGTTATGGTTCAAATCACACAAAATAAAAAAACCACCAAATATGTATTGGTGGAGACGGTGGGAGTCGAACCCACGTCCAAAAATATCGGCACTTAAGCTTCTACGAGTGTAGTCGATATATTAGTATTTCGCGAACTCTTCGGCCTATCGACAGGCTTCCAAGTTGCTAGTCTGATTGTTCTCTTCCTTCGCCCTCAGACGGCGAACTCCGGCGTAGTCCACTTAGTTTGAGTCCCTTACCCTACCACATGGACGATGGAGGGAGGAACCTTTAGTGCAATTAAGCAGCTAAAGAAAGATTGTTTTGTTTGCCAATTATAGGCTTTGACGTTTTAACGAGGCCGATCCCCTCGACTCGCAACCTAAGCTCGAACTATCCCTGTCGAATCCGTAACGTCCCCATGATAAAAATGGAGCATACGAAGAAATATCGTGATAGCTACTAAGAGCTGTTTTTCAATGTGCAACAATCTTACATAAGTTATTATAACATACGCGCGTCGTTTTACAAATGTAAATATCTGTATTACATCTTTTGACGATCACGGAACGCGCGTGCAATTTCACGTTTTGCTTCTTTTTCTTTTAAATCGTTACGCTTATCATATTGCTTTTTACCTTTTGCTAAACCAAGTGCCATTTTCGCGAATCCATTTTTTAAATAAATTCTAACTGGAACTAATGCATAGCCTGTTTCTTTTGAAGCACCCGTTAACTTTTCAATCTCTTTTTTATGAAGAAGTAACTTTCTCGTGCGAAGCGGATCGTGGTTGAAACGATTCCCTTGCTCGTACGTACTAATATGCATATTATGTACCCATACTTCACCATTATGTACACGTGCAAACGCATCTTTCAAGTTCACGCGTCCAGCGCGAATCGACTTAATTTCAGTTCCTTGAAGGACAAGCCCTGCCTCGTATGTTTCTTCGATGAAATAATCATGAAATGCTTTTTTATTTTGTGCAATAACCTTACCTGAACCTTTTGGCATATAACGTCCCTCCTCTATTTTTACTATTGTAACAAATGTTATAAAAAAGCGAAAGTGGCTCGCTCAGAATGTGAGGTGGATGGAGCTTCTGACCTTGAGGCGCTCTTTGCCTCTCGGAAAGAAGCGAAGCCGCCGAACATTCTAGCCACTGTAGCTGGATTCCATTAAAAAGCGAAAGTGGCTCGCTCTCAAGCCACCAATAAAAAAGAAAAGGCCCCGCTTTTCATTAAAGCGAAGCCACTCTTTTCTTACTTGCGCTTTTTCTTTTTCTTCTTGAATCCTGGTACATTTTCAAAGAAGCCTTTTTTCTTCTTACCATTACCGTTACCATCTTTTTTTCCTGGCTGACTAGCGGCTGTGGATGCTGATGCTGATCCTTTTCCTTTTCCTTGTCCACCACGATCAAACTTTCTTCCTGTGCCGCGCTCGCCACCGCGCTCATTACTACGTTCGCTACGTCCACCGCGTTTCTTTCTGCCTGTTCTTGGCTGTTCGATAACGACGGGACGATCTTTGAACTTACGACGAGGCGTACCTTTCATGCCAACGATTTCAAAGTCGATTGCACGCTCGTCTTTGTTTACGTTAATAACACGAATTGTAATTTCGTCTCCGATGCGGAATACGTTACCTGTACGTTCTCCGATCATTGCGAAATGTTTCTCGTCATAACGGTAGTAATCATCCGTTAAGTAGCTAACGTGTACAAGACCTTCAATTGTATTTGGAAGCTCTACGAATAAACCGAAGTTTGTTACAGAGCTAATCATACCATCATACTCTTCGCCGATTTTATCAACCATATACTCTGCTTTTTTCATTTCGTCTGTTTCACGTTCTGCTTCAACAGCACGGCGTTCCATATTAGAAGAATGCTCTGCAATTTCAGGTAAGTTTTCACGCCATTTCGCTTGTGTTTCATTGTCGACTTTACCGTTAATGATGTATTCACGAATTAATCTATGAACGATTGTATCTGGGTAACGACGAATTGGTGATGTGAAATGTGTGTAGAACTCAGTTGATAAACCGAAATGCCCTAAGCTATCCGCATCGTAACGCGCTTGCTTCATTGAACGAAGCATTACTGTTGAAATAACTACTTCTTCAGGCTGTCCTTGAACCATTTCAAGAATTTGTTGCAGCGCACGAGGATGTATTTCATTCGCACGTCCTTTTACTGCATATCCGAAGTTTGTTACAAACTCGAAGAAACGTTCCAGCTTATCTTCTTTCGGATCCTCATGGACACGGTACATGAATGGTACGTTCATCCAGTGGAAATGCTCTGCTACTGTTTCGTTCGCAACAAGCATAAATTCTTCAATTAACTTCTCTGATACAGAACGATCACGCATGACAACATCTGTCGGTTTACCTTCTTCGTCTACTAATACTTTCGCTTCTTTAAAGTCAAAGTCAATTGCACCACGGCGCATACGTTTTTCACGTAAAATCTGTGCCAATTGACCCATCTCTTTAAACATCGGTACTAGCGGCTCATAGCGTTTGATTAACTCTTCGTCCTCATCTTCTAAAATGCTTCTTACGTCAGCATACGTCATACGCTCTGTCGTTTTAATCACACTTTGGAAAATCTCATGCTTTACAACATCACCTAAGTTGTTGATTTCCATTTCACAAGATAACGTCAGACGGTCTACTTTCGGGTTTAACGAACAAATACCGTTAGATAGACGATGCGGAATCATCGGAATTACACGGTCAACAAGATATACACTCGTTGCTCTTTCCGCTGCTTCTACATCAATTGGAGAACCTTCTTGAACGTAATGACTTACATCCGCAATATGAACGCCAAGCTTGTAGTTACCGTTCTCGAGCTTCGTTACTGTAACAGCGTCATCTAAATCTTTCGCATCTGCACCGTCAATTGTTACAATCATTTGGTCACGCAGGTCACGGCGATCTTTTAAATCTTCTTCTGAAATCGTTTCTGGTACACTGTTTGCATGCTCCATCACTTCTTCAGGGAATGCTAAAGGTAGATGATGTTTATGGATAACTGATAAAATATCTACTCCTGGATCATTTTTATGACCTAGAATTTGAATAACTTCACCTTCTGCACTTAAACGATTCTCTGGATAGCTCGTAATTTTCACAACTACTTTATGGCCTTCTACAGCACCCATTGATGCACTTTTCAAGATAAAGATATCACTCGTCCAGCGCTTATTGTCAGGTATAACAAATCCAAAGTTTTTCGATTCTGTATATGTACCAACTAGTTCTTTTGTGCCGCGCTCTAAAATACGTACAATTGAACCTTCTTGGCGTGATCCACTTGATTGTGCGCTAACACGCGCTAATACTGTATCACCATGAAGTGCACCGTTTAACTCTGTAGGCGGGATGAAAAGATCATCATCTCCGGTTTTCTTCTCTTCTGGTACAACGAATGCAAAGCCACGTGCATGTCCAATTAATTTACCGCGTACTAAACTCATCTTTTCAGGAAGACCGTAACGGTTACTACGCGTGCGAATAACAAGTCCCTTCTCTTCCATCGTTACAAGTGCCTTTACAAAATCTTTAAAGCCCTCAGAACCTTCAATTCCAAATGCCTCTTCTAACTCTTGTATTGTTAACGGTTTATACGCTTCTTCTCTCATAAATAATAACAACTTATCAATATTTTCTTGTATGATTTCTTCCAAGCAGAAATACCTCCTTTAAACCCTTATATTATTTAGTGTATCCGAAAGACTGGGGATGTATAAAGCGAAACTTTAATACTCCCCTAATGATTTTTACAGTTTTCACAAAAAATTCCTTATGAAAAAAAGAGGCAACTAGATCTTACCAATCTAGTTGCTCCAAGAAGTTATATACATCCTCATGTAGCTCGTCACGTTGCTTATCAAGTGTAATGACATGCGTAGAGTCTTCATACCATTTAATGTCTTTTAACGTAGATTCTACACCGTTATAAATAATGTTAGCACTATCTGTATTAATCATTTCATCATGACGCGCTTGTACAACAAATGTTGGGGCATAAATCATATCCACATTGTTACGTACGTCAGCAATTAGCTCTTGTAGTGCTTTTAATGTATTCATCGGTGTCTTTTGGAATTCCAACATTTCTTGTTCAATTTGCTCTGGTGATTTTTGCTCACGTTTTTTATATTCGCGGGCATATGCCAATATACCTTGGTACATCGTTTCTTCACTCTTAATATACATTGGTGCACACATTGGTACTACACCTAAAACCGGTACTGTATAACCTAATTTTAAAGAAAATACGCCGCCAAGTGATAATCCAGCAACAGCAATTTTCTCAAAGCCTTTATCTTTTAAAAGCTGATATGCTTCCATTACGTCTTGCCACCAATCTTCAGGACCTGTATGAACAAGCTCTTCTGGTGGTACACCGTGCCCTTTAAAAATTGGCGCATGACAAGTGTAGCCTTTCTTCTCTAAGAAACGCCCTAACATACGTACATCAGCTGAGTTTCCTGTGAAACCATGTAGTAATAAAACAGCGCGGTCTCCACCCTCAAATGTAAATGGTTTCGGAGATGCTAATTTCATCATGTACTTCTCCTCTTTCTCTTCTGTAATCTAGTCGTATTCTTTCTATATCTAGTGTACCATATTTATATTTCTATAATCTAATTAGAAACATCTTTCAAATGGCAAAATAAAAAAAGAAGAACCATTAGTACATCTTACTAACGCTTCTTCTTTCAATTCTATAAATTTAAGTACGTAACAGCAATTGTTAATACGAAGAATAGAACAGCTAAAACAATTGTAATACGGTTTAATACCGCTTCAATTCCACGTGCTTTTTGCTTACCAAATAATTGCTCTGCACCGCCTGAAATTGCACCTGAAAGGCCTGAGCTATTACTAGACTGCATAAGTACCATAACAATCATTAAAATCGATACAATAATAAGTAAAACGGATAATAACGTATGCACTTGGCGTACCTCCTACAAAGATTCAGTTATTTTAACTGTAGCATAAATTCTATAGAAAAGCGAGAGCTATAGAGTCGCTCTCGCTTTTCTTCTATTACATAAACATCATTGCAAATAACGGCCCGAGCAAACATGTCAAAATTGCTGTTAATGTCATTGTTACCGATCCAATAACACCTTCATGTTCATTATTTTTCATCGCTCTCATTACACCCATAATATGAGAAGCACATCCAAATCCGATACCTTTACCAACTGAGTTTGTAACGCGGCTCCATTTTAATAAAAGTGGGCCGGTAATCGTTCCAGTAATACCTGCGATAACAACGAAAGCTGCTGTTAATGACGGCACACCACCAACTTGCTCTGAAACACTCATCGCAACTGGCATTGTCACCGATTTTGGTAAAGAAGATAAAATTAAGCTTTTATCTGTTCCCATAAGTGATGCAATGGCAAAATCACTTGCGATTGCAACTGTTGTCCCTACTAATACGCCACCAGCAATCGGTACAACATATTTTTGCAGAACGTGACGTTGTTTATAAAGAGGAATTGCAAATGCTACAACACCGGGTCCGAGCAGTTTTGCAATCCAGCCACCACCGCTTTCCATATAATGTTGATATGGTATATCAAGCATGATAAATAAGAAAGCCATTAATCCTGTTGCTACAAGCATTGGAATGGTGAATGGTGTTGGAAATAATTTATAGATTTTTTTAGATAATTGGTATAATAGCACCGTAAAAAGAACCCAACCGATTCCGATTAATATTTGGCTCATCGCGACTCTCTTTCCTTTCTATTCGCAAGATATTGTCCTGTATGTCCTGCGACAATAATAATTAAAAATGTACTCGCTACAATTGTAATGAAAAGAGAAATTCCTTTACTCATAAAAAAAGCACCGTAATTCATTAGGCCAAGCGTTGGCGGAATTAATAAAAACGGCATAATAGCAACGAGTGTTTCTGCTCCTAAATCGAACCATTTCACTGGAAGGACTTTTAGGCTAAGTAAAACAAGTAAGAGAAACATTCCAATCAAACTTCCTGGAATCGGAATATTTAACACTTCTTGTACCCAAGTTCCAACCATATAAAAGACGTAAAGAGCAGCAATTTGGACAAGAATCTTTGTAAATTTCATGTTCATCATCCCTCATGTTTATACGATCTTCTCTTAATATCTTTATCATAGTATAAATTGTAAAAAGCTGCAATTTATCAACTTGACAGCAAAAACAGCTTATGTTAGACGCTTACAACCTTGATATGACTGGATTTTCGCATAGAAATTAAGTCAAAAACCTTGACCTAATGCAAAAAGTTTTTATTTTCTGAATTTGCAACGTTGTTATTTCAATAAAATAATCTTTTTATCCTTAAGCTTACATATATATAAAGTGAAACTTTCATTAGTGGTGGTTTTCTTCATCCCCACAATCGGACTTTTACGGGATAAACAAGATAGGTGGTGAACATATGCCCAAAAAAGTTCTTATTTTTTGTGATCCTGGGATTGATGATACGATGGCTCTCCTCTTAGCATTCTTTATCGATGAAATAGAAATCGTCGGCATTGTTGCTGATTACGGCAATGTTCCAAAAGAAATGGCCGTACAAAACGCTCATTTTCTTAAGAGCGAAGCAAAGGATAGAAATATCAAGATATTTGGTGGATCAGAACGCCCACTTACTGGCGCCCCTCCTGCTTTCTTTACGGAAGTACACGGGAAACAAGGGCTCGGGCCAATTATTCCAAAGGGACATGTGACTAACGGAGAAATGGAGAATTTTTTCGAAGTCATTCCTCTTATTGAACAGTATAAAGATGAATTAATCATTGTTAGTTTAGGAAGACTTACCTCCCTAGCAATTTTATTCATCTTATGCAAACAGCTCATGAAGCAAATTAAATCTTACTACGTAATGGGCGGCGCCTTTTTACATCCTGGTAATGTGACCCCTATTTCCGAAGCGAACTTTTATGGCGATCCTACTGCCGCTAATATAGTCCTTCAATCCTCACCTAACATGTACATCTATCCATTAAACGTCACTCAGTATTCCATCATTACACCAGAAATGGCTGAATACATTGAAGCAAAAGGAAAAGCCCCACTCGTCAAACCGTTATTCGATCATTATTACTACGGCTATTATAAAGACGCCTTACCGCATTTAGAGGGGAGCCCATTCCATGACACAATGCCAATACTCGCTTTACTTGATAAGTCTATGTTTACGTATCACAAATCACCTATCGTTGTCATGACGGAATCCTATGCACAAGGAGCAAGCATTGGAGAATTTCGCTCTTTAGGAGAATCTAAACCATTTACTGATTGGCCGAATCATCAAATTGCAATTGATTTTGATTATAACCGTTTCTTTAAACATTTCATGTCACTTATGACGGGTGAGCAATTTTAAGCATAAAAAAACAGACCGTGATTTCTCACGGTCTGTCGTTATTTTCTACAATTATCGTTTGATGTTATAGAAAGATTTTACACCATCGTAAACAGCGATTTCGCCTAGTTCGTCTTCGATGCGTAATAATTGGTTGTACTTAGCAATACGGTCAGTACGGCTCATAGAACCAGTTTTGATTTGGCCAGCGTTAGTTGCAACTGCGATGTCAGCGATTGTAGCATCTTCAGTTTCACCAGAACGGTGAGATACAACTGCTGTGTAACCAGCACGTTTAGCCATTTCGATAGCTTCGAAAGTCTCAGTTAAAGTACCGATTTGGTTAACTTTAATTAAGATTGAGTTAGAGATACCTTTTTCGATACCTTCAGCAAGTTTTTGAGTGTTAGTTACGAATAAGTCGTCACCAACTAATTGTACTTTATCACCGATACGATCAGTTAATAATTTGTGACCATCCCAGTCGTTTTCGTCTAAACCATCTTCGATAGAGATGATTGGGAAGTCTTTGCAAAGCTCTTCGTAGAAATCAACCATTTCTGCAGAAGTTAAGCCAGTACGGCCTTCGCCTGCAAGGTCATATTTACCAGTTTCTTTGTTGTAGAACTCAGAAGAAGCAACGTCCATTCCTAAGAATACGTTCTCGCCAGCTTTGTAACCAGCTTTTTCGATAGCTTCGATGATTACTTCTAATGCTTCACGGTTAGAACCAAGGTTTGGAGCGAATCCACCTTCGTCACCTACTGCAGTGTTAAGACCTTTGTCATGTAATACAGCTTTAAGTGCATGGAATACTTCAGCACCCATACGGATTGATTCTTTGAATGTTGGAGCACCAACTGGTAAGATCATGAACTCTTGGAAGTCTACGTTGTTATCAGCGTGAGAACCACCGTTGATGATGTTCATCATTGGAGTTGGTAATTGTTTTGCATTGAATCCACCAAGGTAACGGTATAATGGAAGACCTACGAAGTCAGCTGCTGCGTGAGCTACTGCCATAGATACACCAAGGATAGCGTTAGCGCCTAGTTTACCTTTGTTTGGAGTGCCATCTAATTCGATCATAGCACGGTCGATACCAGCTTGGTCAGTTACGTCGAAACCAACGATTTCTGGAGCGATTGCTTCGTTAACGTTGTTTACTGCATTTAAAACACCTTTACCAAGGTAACGAGATTTGTCACCGTCACGTAATTCTACTGCTTCGTGCTCACCAGTAGATGCACCACTTGGTACGATAGCGCGTCCGAAAGCGCCGCTTTCTGTGTAAACTTCTACTTCTACAGTTGGGTTACCACGAGAGTCAAGGACTTCGCGAGCATAAACATCAATAATTGTTGACATAATAAATTCTCTCCTTTTTATATAAGCAAATTATTTAATAATTGTTTTACCTGTCATTTCTTTCGGTTGTTCCACATTTAAAAGCGTAAGCATCGTTGGAGCGATATCTCCTAAAATACCACCTTCACGAAGCTCTACATCATTTTTTGTAACGATGAAAGGAACCGGGTTAGTTGTATGAGCTGTCATTGGTCCACCATCAGCAGTTAACTCCTGATCAGCATTACCATGGTCAGCAGTAATAAGTGCTACACCATCTTTCGCAAGAATCGCTTCTACAACTTTTCCTAAACATTCGTCAGTTGCTTCTACTGCTTTAATTGTTGGTTCCATCATCCCAGAATGGCCAACCATATCACAGTTCGCAAAGTTAAGAATGATAACATCATGTTTATCATTTTCAATTTCATTTACTAAAGCGTCCGTTACTTCGTAAATGCTCATTTCAGGTTTCAAGTCATACGTTGCAACCTTCGGTGAGTTAATTAAGATACGCTCTTCTCCTGGGAATTCAGCCTCACGACCACCGCTAAAGAAGAATGTAACGTGCGGATACTTTTCAGTTTCCGCGATGCGAAGTTGCTTTAATCCCGCTTGCGCAACAACTTCACCTAAAGTGTTATCAAGATTCATTGGCTTGAATGCCACGTAACCATCTACAGTTTCACTGAAGTGTGTCATACAAACGAATTCAGGAATGTGAGGTACTTTTTCACCACGATCGAACTCACGGAAATCTTCGTTTGTAAATACACGAGCAATTTGAATTGCACGGTCTGGACGGAAGTTATAGAAGATAACTGCATCATCATCATTGATTGTTGCAACTGGCGTGTTATCTTCGTTAACAATTACAGACGGCAATACGAATTCATCATAGATACCGTTCGCATAAGAGTCTTCTACACACTCTTCTGCTGATTTATAAGTAGGGCCTTCACCATTTACCATAGCACTGTAACATTTTTCTACGCGATCCCAACGCTTGTCACGGTCCATAGAGTAATAACGACCAGAGATAGTCGCGAATTGTCCTACTCCTGTTTCTTTAATTACTTCATTTGTTGCATCGATATAACCTTTTGCTGTTTGTGGTCCAACATCGCGGCCGTCTAAGAATGCATGGATATAAACCTTCTCCACGCCTTCTTTTGCTGCTAAGCGAAGAAGAGCAAACATATGGTTCATGTGACTGTGCACACCACCATCAGAAAGTAAACCGAATAAATGAAGAGCAGTACCTTTTTCTTTTACGCTTTTAATTGCATTTTGGAAAGTTTCGTTCTGATCGAACTCACCTTCACGAATTGCAACGTTTACGCGTGTTAAGCTTTGATATACGATGCGGCCAGCACCGATATTTAAGTGACCAACCTCAGAGTTACCCATTTGACCTTCTGGAAGACCTACTTCCTCACCACAAGCTGTAAGCGTTGTGTGAGGGAATTTGTTCCAGTAACCATCAAAATTAGGTTTCTTAGCTTGTGCTACAGCATTCCCATGAGTTTCTTCACGTAGTCCGAAACCATCAAGAATGATTAAAGCTGTTGGCTTTCTCATTTTACCGCCCCCAGAAGACCTAAGAACGAAGCAGGCTCTAAGCTAGCACCGCCAACTAAAGCGCCGTCGATGTCAGATTGTGCCATATACTCTTTAATGTTTTCTGGTTTTACGCTACCGCCGTATTGAATACGAACAGCTTCTGCAGCTTCTGTAGAAACAGCTTCTGCAACAACTTTACGGATGTGCGCACATACTTCGTTTGCATCTGCAGAAGAAGAAGATTTACCTGTACCGATAGCCCAGATTGGCTCATAAGCGATAACAGTTGCTTTAACTTGCTCTTCTGTTAAACCTGCAAGTGCTTTTGTCACTTGACCTGCTACTAGATCAAATGTTTTTCCGCTTTCGCGCTCTTCTAAAGTCTCACCACAACATACGATTGGTGTTAAACCATGTTCAAATGCTGCAAGAGTCTTTTTGTTTACTGACTCATCTGTTTCAGCAAACATTTCACGACGCTCAGAGTGGCCAAGTACTACGTAGCCTACTTTTAAGTCGCTAAGTGCTACTGGGCTAATTTCGCCAGTGAATGCACCATTTTTTTCGAAGTGCATGTTTTGTGCACCTACTTGTAAATCAGTTCCTTCAGCCTTAGCTACTAAACGCTCTAAAAATAGAGCTGGAGAGCAAACTACTGCATCAACAGCTGAAGCTGCTGGGATTTGACCTTTAACTTCCTCTACGAAGCTAACTGCTTCAGATAGAGTTTTATTCATTTTCCAGTTACCTGCGATAATTGGTTTACGCATGCTTTGCACCGTCCTTTTTCTTTGGCTGCTACTTATTTGTCGTTAAGACAAACTACACCTGGAAGCTCTTTGCCTTCCATGAATTCTAATGACGCACCGCCGCCAGTAGAAATGTGGCTCATTTTATCAGCCATACCGAATTTTTCAACAGCTGCTGCAGAGTCACCACCGCCGATAACAGAGTATGTATCTTCTGCATCTGCTAATGCTTGTCCTACTGCTTTTGTACCTTCTGCGAATGGAGTCATTTCGAATACACCCATTGGTCCATTCCATACAACAAGCTTAGAATTTTTAATTACATCTGCATAAATTTCACGTGTTTTAGGACCGATGTCCACGCCTTCCCAAGTAGAAGGGATAGAGTCGATACCTACGATTTGAGTTGTTGCAGTTTCAGAGAATTCCTCTGTGATTACAACATCAACTGGCATGTAGAAGTTTACGCCTTTTTCTTTTGCAAGTTGCATAAATTCTTTAGCTAGTTCGATCTTGTCGTCTTCACATAGAGATAGACCAATTTCATGACCTAAAGCTTTAACGAATGTGTAAGCAAGTCCGCCACCGATGATTAAGTTATCTACTTTGTCTAATAGATGACGAATTACACCGATTTTATCTTTTACTTTCGCACCACCGATGATAGCTGTGAATGGACGTTCTGGGTTAGAAAGTGCTTTTCCAAGTACATCTAACTCTTTTTCCATTAATAATCCAGATACTGCTGGTAGGTAGTCTGCGATACCTGCTGTAGAAGCGTGAGCACGGTGAGCTGCACCGAATGCATCGTTTACGAAGATATCAGCAAGAGCTGCAAATTCTTTCGCAAGTTCTGCATCGTTCTTTTCTTCGCCCGCATAGAAACGTACGTTTTCAAGAACTAATACGTCGCCTTCGTTCATTGCTGCAACCATTTCTTGTGCAACTGGTCCGAATGCTTCGTCTGCTTTTTTAACATCTTTACCAAGAAGCTCGCCTAAACGTGCTGCTACTGGAGTAAGACGTAATTCTTCTACTGCTTGACCTTTTGGACGGCCTAAGTGACTTGCTAAAATAACTTTCGCACCTTGCTCTACTAAATATTGAATTGTAGGAAGAGCTGCACGGATACGAGTTTCATCTGTAATTTTGCCTTCTTTCATAGGTACGTTGAAATCAACGCGGCAAAATACACGCTTACCTTTTAAATCTACGTCACGAATTGATTTTTTGTTCATTGGATTTCCCTCCGACTACTAGTTAGGATTGACAAAACCCACTCAAAAGCTTAACACATTTGCTTTTAAAACGAAAGAAGAGAGAGAGGGAACAAACCCTCTCCCTCGTTTTGTCATTGATTACTTATATAATTAAGAATTAAAGACCTTTAGAAGTCATGTATGCTGCTAGGTCTACTACGCGGTTAGAGTAACCAGTTTCGTTATCGTACCAAGAAAGTACTTTAACCATGTTACCTTCCATTACCATTGTAGATAATGCATCGATTGTAGAAGAAGCTGTACATCCGTTATAGTCGATAGATACTAATGGCTCTTCGCTGTATCCAAGGATACCTTTTAATTCGCCTTCAGAAGCTGCTTTGAATGCTGCGTTTACTTCTTCAACTGTTACTTCTTTGTCAAGTTCAACAACTAAGTCAACAAGAGAAACGTTAGCAGTTGGAACACGTACAGCGCCACCGTTTAATTTACCTTTAAGTTCTGGTAATACTAATGCTACAGCTTTAGCTGCACCAGTAGATGTTGGGATCATGTTTTCAGCTGCTGCACGAGCACGACGTAAATCTTTGTGTGGTAAGTCTAAGATTTGTTGGTCGTTAGTGTAAGAGTGAATTGTTGTCATCATTCCGCGTTTTACGCCGAATTTTTCGTTTAATACTTTAGCGAATGGAGCTAGACAGTTTGTAGTACAAGAAGCGTTAGATACTACGTTGTGGTTAGCTGCATCGTATTGTTCGTGGTTAACACCCATAACTACAGTGATATCTTCGTCAGAAGCTGGAGCTGAGATGATAACTTTCTTAACTGATCCACCTAAGTGTTTTTCAGCGTCTGATTTTTTAGTGAAACGACCAGTAGATTCTACTACTACTTCTACTCCGTAGTCGCTCCATGGTAGTTGAGCTGGGTCACGCTCAGCGATAACTTTAATTTCTTTACCGTTAACAACGATGCTGTTTTCGTTAGCAGATACTTCTGCATTTAAAGTTCCGTGAACTGTGTCATATTTTAAAAGGTGAGCTAATGTTTTAGCATCTGTTAAGTCGTTGATTGCTACTACTTCTACCTCAGAGTTGTTAAGAGCTGCGCGGAATACGTTACGTCCGATACGTCCAAATCCATTAATACCAATTTTAGTCATTTGAATTTCCTCCTTGGGGGATTATATTAAAGGGTAATACCCTTTGTTAACTGTTTTGCTGCACCTTCATCTGTAATTAGAATTGAAGTGTGCCCTTGTTTAATTACAGCCTGTATTGCCTTTGCCTTTGAAGAACCTCCAGCGACTGCAACAACGTGAGATACATGTTGTAAATCCTCAAGCTGCATACCAACTGTTCTTACTTTATGAACAACATTTCCTTGTTCATTAAAGTAGTAACCGAAAGCTTCGCCTACTGCTTCGCTTGCTTGAATCTTTAACCAATCTGCTTCTGAAGTATTTCTGCGACGTGCCATTGTTAACGCATCACCTATTCCATGAATGACGATATTGGAAGATCGAATCAACTCAAGAACTTCTTTCACGGAAGGCTCTGTCACAATAGACGCATATGCTTCGCTACTAACATGGTCTGGAACATACAATAAGCGATAATTACTCATCGTATTTTGCGCCATCTTGGCACAAATGGTATTGGCTTCTAATTCAACACCCTCTCCAATTCCACCACGCGCTGGGACAAATAGCATATGTAAATCTTTGCAATCAAGCTGCATCATGTCCGCAGCAGCAGCTAGCGTAGTTCCTCCAGCCACAGCAACGATATTATTCACTGTCAGACGGTCTTTTATACAAGTCACACAAGCACGGCCCATCTCCAGTTTGACCCAAGGTGATTCATCACTATCACCAGGGACAACGAAAACTTCATCCAAGTCTAATGTTTCCTTAAGTTGCTTTTCTAAAACCTTTAACCCGGAAATTTCTTTCATAAAGTCTTCCAATGCAAGAACTAAAGCTGTTCCTTCTTCTGTCAAAGTCATTCCAGAAGAAGCGACGTGAACTAAGTTTTGTTCTTTCAAAACTTGAACTTCACTTCGCAATACTCGTTCTGTCATACCGAGACTTGCTGACAAATTTCTTCTTCCAATCGGCTGCATGAGCCTAATGTATTGAAGAATTTGCATTCTCGTTTGCATAACAGGTAGCAGATCAGGTAATAATTTTTTTGTGTTCTGAATCCATGAGCGCATATCTTTTCTCCTCACTACATTGGTTCATTTTTCCTTGTGGTCACTTTACGTCCCGTAGTGACATTTTGTGTCCCACATAGGTTAAAAAAATAATCCCTGCTACGTGTATTATTGTAACAGGAGATAGAAACTTATTCAACTCTTAACTGCATTCTTTATATAGTTTATTATGACACCTTTGTGAATGTTACCATATTCTACTTGTTTTCCGCCTATTTCTATAACCGGAATCATTAGGTGATATTTTTCTAAAAGGTCATTATCTTCATATATATCTATTTCCTCGATTTGAAAAGAATATTCATATTGTACTTCCTGTAAAACTTGTTTCGCCTGCACGCAAAGACCACAATCTTTTTTTGTATACAGTACAACTTTCATATTCTTCACCTATCCGATCGTTTTTCGTAATGATGACGCTGGAATATGCATTTGTTCTCTATACTTCGCCACTGTTCTTCGAGAAATAACGATTTCATGCTCTTCTTCTAATAATTTTGAAATCTTTTGATCTGAAAGTGGCTTTTTCTTATTCTCCGCTTCAACAAGCTTTTGAATAAATTGTTTTACACGCTTTGTAGAAATCGCTTCATCTTCAGTCGTTGAAACGGCATTGCTAAAGAACGATTTCATCTCAAATAAACCGTGTGGTGTTTGCACATATTTATTTCGCGTTGCACGACTAATTGTAGATTCATGTACACCTAACTCTTCCGCCACCTCTTTTAAAGCAAGCGGTTTTAAATATTCTGGACCTTCCCAGAAGAAATCACGTTGTTTTTCCATAATAATAGTCATCACTTGCAGAAGCGTCTGTTTTCTCTGTTTTAAACTGCGCATAATCCACTGCACATGCTGATACTTTTCTGATACGTAAGATGCTACTTCACTTTCACTATTATTAAGAAGCGCACTATATTCAGAATGAATTTCAATTCTCGGCATATTTCTCTCATTCATCTGTAAAACGAGACGATCGCCATCTTTTTTTACTGCCATATCAGGCACAATATAAAGTGGTTTATCCGAAGAAAAAGCAAGACCTGGTTTCGGCTGTAATGACGTAATACAGTTCACTGCTGATTGCAATTCTTCATTACTACACTTCAACACTTGAACGAGCTTTCGCCAATCTTTCTTCACGAAATAAGCGAAGTGATCCTCTATAACCTCTTCAGCTAATCCATTCCGTCTTTGTAAGCGCTTCAATTGTAAAGTTAGACATTCCTGAATATTACGCGCTCCTACCCCTGCTGGCTCGAGTGATTGGACAAGCTCTACAAAGCGGGCGACTTCATGAATCGGTGCGGAAAGGAGATCCGCTAACTCTTCGTTCGTTTCTTGTAAATACCCATTTCCATCCATGTTCATAATAATGAAAGAAGCTATTTTTCGCTCTTCTTCATCTATTTTATAATACTGTATTTGATTTAATAAATGTTGCTGAATCGTTGTTGAATCCACACTGTAGATTTCCATCTGATTCTCGACTTGTTTGCTGGTACTTTTACTGTTGTTAGAGCTCTTTTTCTTCTCCCTCTCAAAACCACCTAACTCAATAAGGGGATTCTCTAACGATTGCTCATACAAAAACTCCGATAATTCTTGTACATTATACTGGAGCATTGTAATCGCTTGCCTTAACTCTTGTGTCATTGCCAAACGTAAGCTTTGTTCTTGTAAAAGACTTGCCTTCAAACTAATCTCCCCCTTGTTTCTATTGTACAATAAGTTTGGTAAAAGGAGAATGCTATCACAGACACCCATTCCAAAATATTATTAATTTATATGTATTAATGAGATTTACAACTTACAACCGAAATTTGAATAATATTGAAAGAAAATAATAAAGCAAAACATTATTGTAACCAAGTACTAATAGTAAATCTTATTACTAGATATAACAAGAGGGAAATAAAAAAAGTCCTAACCTACAAAACGTAAGTTAGGACTTTTTGACGCGCCCAGAGGGATTCGAACCCCCGGCAGACGTGGTACCGGAAACCAAACGGTAACGGTTATGTAAAATTATCAGTAAAATCAAGGTTTTACCTTGCATGTAATTTAGAAATGAATTTTTTTGACATGAACATACAACGTTATGTATGCTAAACTATTTCGATTATAAATCGCTTACGTACTTTTTTCAATATTAATTTCATTTCTTCTATTGTTTCACCTTTATTTTAAAATATAAATTAATGCGTAGACGATTGATGTTTCTCAATCATTGCTAATGGAATTTGAACAGTTCCATAAGAAACCCCACAAGTGAAGATATGCCCTATCATATTCATTATAGCTTCATGTTTTTCTGTTTCAGTTCTAGACTTATTATTAAGTATCGTATCTATCATTTCTTCACATTGTTTATATTTAACCATTGCTTTAGCTTGAATCTGTTCAAAAATTTCTTTCTCATTCCCCTCATAATTGTCTAACATTCTTAGGATTTCTGAAACTTTTGTGTCCATGCTGTTAACTCCTATCAGTTATTTTAAGGACTTTCTTTTACATGTCCGCTTTTGAATCCCATACCTCTACAAATTCAAAGCCTTTTAAATCACTCTCTAAAACTGCATTTCTAAATTCATCTGATACCAACAGATAGTTCGGATGAATTTTTTCATTTATATACAATTTAAAAATCGTTTCATTTTGAACAACACTAGGAATAAATACAAATTTTTCACAGCCTATTATTAAACCTGAACTTAACTTTTCAAATATTGTATTATTAATATCAAGTGCATTTAATACACGTAAAACATGAATAGCATAGTACTTTTCGTTTGTTGTTTTATGAATTAATGGTAAAAATTCAACATTATTGCCTACTAAGGGTTCTAATACTCCTTTAGCTTTCTCACTAATTATTTGTACACCAGATTTCCCCCAAAAAATAGGACAATCACTTTGATACCCTTCATCTATAATCTCAATAAATTTAACTGTCCATGAATCTGACAAACTTACTTTGGAATTAAAATCGTTTTTAAAATATTTCTTGTCCTCTTCATAATTTAATAATTGAAAAGTTTGATAATCATCAGTTGAACTTTTTAATCGCCAAATTTTCATATGTATATTCTCCTTTACAATTTGTTAACTGATATATAATTATTTCTTTGGTTCATTTAATCTTATCTTACCTTCTAATAAATCTTGTCTTATTTTGTGTAAAACTTCAGCTACATCAGCTTGAGTACCACCCATTTCCATAACACTATTTAGTCGTTCTGTTACTTCTCTTATATACTCTTTAGAATGACTACCTATATGCAATACTTCAGTGGTCACATAATCATTCACTTTATACGGTAAAAATACCCCATTAACAGCAGCATCATGGTGTATTCCAATCTCTTTTAATAATTCCTGTACTTCCACAGCCCTACCATCATTCCAAGGTACAATATGATGTGCCGCATTAGGATACGGTGGTGGTTCAATTCCTGCTTCTTTAAGTTCTGCACGCAATTTTTGAGATGCTGTATACGAATCGGGATACTCATTTTTTACATCTACTTTATCAAGAACCTTATCTGCGTAATCTTGGATTACCTCTTGTACATCTTTAACTCTAGTTTTTCCACCAGTTTTGGAAAATATAAATGTATCACGGGCTTCTTGTAAAGCTTCAAAAGTTTTTATCTGATTACTTCCAAAGCCACTAGCACCTGCGAATGCAACGCGGTCTATCAGCGGTAATTTATTCGCAACAGCAGAGATGCCTGTGGAAAACTTTGCACCCTTTGCTAAAGAAGATAAAAATTTATTATTATACTATTCATTATTAAACTTTAGATATAAAGTGCTAACCGATGGACTTAACAT
>NZ_LOBC01000073.1 GCF_001583695.1 Bacillus wiedmannii
CCTGAAGACTCACCAGTTGCTTTTTCTGGCCAAAGAAATCTTTAGCCGATAGTCGGCCATCCTCCGTTACTGGAACGAAGCCTACGTGCATGTGAGGGGTTTTCTCGTCATAGTGAACAGTCGCATAGATTAAATTCTTTTCACCGTATCGATCAGCAAGGAACTCATGAGCCGTTTCAAAATACCTTTTCTGCTCTTTGGGTGAAATTTTATCGAAGAATTCCTTGTCAGAGGTAATTAAGAATTCAGCCAGCTTAACTGCATCTTTACGGATCTTTTTTCCAGAGGTCACATTGTCCTCAATTACTTGGCTAATTTTCTCGTTGTAATCAATCTGCCTTTGACCGTTTATCAAGTCATAATTCAGATGAGAATCAGCTTTATTGATGTCGGGATTCGTTTCACTTTCCCTCTCTCTTTGGTTGTGAAATTGAATCCCTTTTATCCCATTTGATTTCATTTTCTGCATTCGGATAATGGAGTAACTCATGGGGTACGCACCCTTTCTGAAAATCGATAGATTAATAGAAAGTGTAACACACTACACTTTGCACGCAAAGTTTCAACTGGA
>NZ_LOBC01000074.1 GCF_001583695.1 Bacillus wiedmannii
CCTCAGGGTAACACAGGCGCTACCGGACCTCAAGGTGCTCAAGGTAACACAGGCTCTACTGGTGCCACTGGACCTCAAGGTGTTCAAGGTAACACGGGCGCTACCGGTGCTACTGGACCTCAGGGCGTTCAAGGTAACACGGGCGCTACCGGTGCTACTGGACCTCAGGGCGTTCAAGGTAACACAGGCGCTACTGGTGCCACTGGACCTCAGGGTAACACGGGCGCTACTGGTGCCACTGGACCTCAGGGTAACACAGGCGCTACCGGTGCTACTGGACCTCAGGGCGTTCAAGGTAACACGGGCGCTACCGGGCCTCAGGGTGCTCAAGGTAACACGGGCGCTACTGGACCTCAGGGTGCTCAAGGTAACACAGGTGCTACCGGGCCTCAGGGTATTCAAGGACCTCAAGGTAACACGGGCGCTACTGGCGCTACCGGACCTCAAGGTGTTCAAGGTAACACGGGCGCTACTGGACCTCAGGGCGTTCAAGGTAACACAGGCGCTACTGGTGCCACTGGACCTCAGGGTAACACAGGTGCTACCGG
>NZ_LOBC01000075.1 GCF_001583695.1 Bacillus wiedmannii
GAAGTAATACGCGCAGGCGGGCTATCAGTCGCCCTGTTCGTCTGACGGCAGAAGAAGACCAGGAAATCAGAAAAAGGGCTGCTGAATGCGGCAAGACCGTTTCCGGTTTTTTACGGGCGGCAGCTCTCGGTAAGAAAGTTAACTCACTGACTGATGATCGGGTACTGAAAGAAGTTATGAGACTGGGGGCGTTACAGAAAAAACTCTTTATCGACGGCAAGCGTGTCGGGGACAGGGAGTATGCGGAGGTGCTGATCGCTATTACGGAGTATCACCGTGCCCTGTTATCCAGGCTTATGGCAGATTAGCTTCCAGGGGAGAAAACTGTCGAAAACAGACGGTATGAACACTGTAAGCTCCCAAAGTGATCACCACTCGCTTTCATGCATAGCTATGCAGCGAGCTGAAAACGATCCTGACGCATTTCCCCGGTTTTCTTAGGGTAAAACATCTCTTTTTGCAGTGTCTGTGTCAGAATCGCGCTGAGCGCGATTCTGTGGTGCGTACAATTAAGGGATTATGGTAAATACAATTGGT
>NZ_LOBC01000076.1 GCF_001583695.1 Bacillus wiedmannii
CGCCAAAATTTCGGAATGCAAGGAGAAAAGGGTGGAGATTTTTCGGTGGTCTGTCCGAAAAATACTACCCGAACCTTGCGTGGAGAAAAGCCCTTTAGGAGATATAGAAGGGAACACAGAAAAAATGTTGATATATCAATGTTTTAGTTAAGGTAATGTGTCATAGCTTGTGACACGTATATGTGTCATAGCTTGTGACACATAGTTGAATTAAGATGTGTCATTTTTTGCTTGACTATAGTTCATTTTTGACCTATGATGTGTCATAAATTATACATATAGGTATCACAGCTGATGATACATAACAAGGGAGAGAAGGATTCTATGCCAGCAGAGGTGCGTAAATTGGACGAGCAGAGAAAAATTAATGTTGAGTTAACCCCTGAACAACTTCAAATGCTTCAAAGACTTATTGATCTTGAACAGCAAGAAAACAAAGACAAAGAGCAATTTGAAGAGAAAAAGAAAAATCATAATTTCATCCAGCTTTATCGTGACAACATGCCAGAATTAAGATGGTTAATGG
>NZ_LOBC01000077.1 GCF_001583695.1 Bacillus wiedmannii
CGCGCCCGAGAGGAGTCGAACCCCTAACCTCTTGATCCGTAGTCAAACGCTCTATCCAATTGAGCTACGGGCGCATATGGTGCCGAGGGCGGGGGTCGAACCCGCACGGTGGTCACCCACCGCAGGATTTTAAGTCCTGTGCGTCTGCCTGTTCCGCCACCCCGGCATGTCATATTGAAAATTGGAGCGGAAGACGGGATTCGAACCCGCGACCCCAACCTTGGCAAGGTTGTATTCTACCACTGAACTACTTCCGCAAGACATGTTTGAGTTATTTTATTAAAAGTGCGGGTGAAGGGAGTCGAACCCCCACGCCAAAGGCGCTAGATCCTAAGTCTAGTGCGTCTGCCAATTCCGCCACACCCGCATATTTTGTTAAAATGGTGAGCCATGAAGGATTCGAACCTTCGACCCTCTGATTAAAAGTCAGATGCTCTACCAACTGAGCTAATG
>NZ_LOBC01000078.1 GCF_001583695.1 Bacillus wiedmannii
GCTCAAAAGGTGTTGCCTTTTGAGACACCAAGAGGGTCTTGGTGAAGTGAGTCTATCAACTCCTTATCCTCCCTTCGGTCCGGTACCGTTGACAGACGCCATACGGGCCTCTCTCGCCTTTGTAAGAGGTTGCCCCTAGTAAAAACCCTTAAAAAGCAAAAAAGACGCTTCTAGGGGTAGCGTCAGGGAAATGCGGATTTACAACGGTAAGCATTTGATACAAGTCTTATGAGACAGTCAGAAGTCATTTAAAACGCTAATTTCATTATGTCTCAATAAACTCTACTCTATTGGAATTGTGAAGTGATACACTTAAACTAACGTACGCAGGTTTGTTGAATAAGGACTTCAAAAAATACCCTTAATTAAGCTAAAAAGTCCTTCTCTTTATTAAGAAGGACTTTTTTATGTGTTATTCCATTGTCTCATTCATTGTAATAG
>NZ_LOBC01000079.1 GCF_001583695.1 Bacillus wiedmannii
TATGAGCCATTAGCTCAGTTGGTAGAGCATCTGACTTTTAATCAGAGGGTCGAAGGTTCGAATCCTTCATGGCTCACTTTTGTTTTTTCCGCGCGGTCGTGGCGGAACGGCAGACGCGCTAGGTTGAGGGCCTAGTGGGGGAAACCCCGTGGAGGTTCAAGTCCTCTCGGCCGCACCAAAAAATCTTTTTAAAAAGTACTTGCATTTGAAAATGTAGTATGATAAGATAATTGAGTCGCCAAAATACAACGACGAAAAAAACATCATGAATAAGCGCCCGTAGCTCAATTGGATAGAGCGTTTGACTACGGATCAAGAGGTTAGGGGTTCGACTCCTCTCGGGCGCGCCATAACGGGAAGTGGCTCAGCTTGGTAGAGCACCTGGTTTGGGACCAGGGGGTCGCAGGTTCAAATCCTGTCTTCCCGA
>NZ_LOBC01000080.1 GCF_001583695.1 Bacillus wiedmannii
CCTAGACTAAAAGGGTATATAAATAATGACCAACAATTAGATTTTGTAGCTCGTATTAGTACTACAGATAATTTCGAAGATAAATTTGACTGTTCCGGGGAATTAGGAAAACTTATAAAAGACCCTGAAAAATCCATATCCGAAATTGAAAATGAAGAGAAAGAAAAGAAAAAAGAATAGTCTTTGCCCTATTTTTGTCTTCCCTATCCCATTTTAAGAAGAATGCAACCGTAAGTTTTTCATAAGGAGATTTCCAATGAAGAAAGTAATTATTTTGGGCGTATCTGCTTTGTTACTCATGGCAGGAGGTTTTTTTACTTTGGAATACTTAAAACATAAAGAAGAAGAGGAAAAGTTTTGGAAAGTACAAGAAACAAGAGTAGCAAAATATATTCATTATAATGTTAAAGATGTTAAATCTATTACA
>NZ_LOBC01000081.1 GCF_001583695.1 Bacillus wiedmannii
AGAAACGAAAGTAGAGAATAAAGTCGTACAAGGAGCGAATCCGTCGGTATCAGGTGGTACGGTACGAGCGGAGAGCCAACGTGCGGTGCAAGAAACAAAAGTAGAGAATAAAGTCGTACAGGGAGCGAATCCAACAGTATCAGGTGGTACAGTACGAGTGGATAATCAACATGTGGTACAAGAAACAAAAATAGAAAAAAGAGCTTCTGGTCTAAGACAAAGAGGAATCAAAAGAAATCGGACGGATCGCTTAAAAAGAAATGAATGATTGAGGAGAGATTTAAGTGAAGTACTTGATAGCATCAATGCGAAAGAAGATTAAGTTTGCCAATATGAATGAAATTCCGAAGGAATGTGCTTATGATTTAGTTAATAAAGAGCCGATAAATCATGAAAGCAGAATTATGG
>NZ_LOBC01000082.1 GCF_001583695.1 Bacillus wiedmannii
GACTAGCAGGGCTTACTGATATATTTAATTAACTTTCGTTATAATTGGTTAAATAAATCGTAACAGTTAGTTACCCTTATTCATTATTGCCTGGCACGGAACCATTTAGATAAAAAGGCCCCTATGATAGGAGCCTTCACAATTTCTTAAGAATATGTTTCTTCTTTCTTTACTTGCTCGTTTACAAGCTCTTTCAATAATTCTATAATTTCATCATTTTCTTCTTTCAAACCGACAGTAATACGAATACCATCATGTATACCAAATGCAGCACCAGAACGAACAATATATCCTTTCTTCATTAATCGTTCGAAAGCCTCATTACCAGGAATACCGAGTTTTAAGAAAATGAAATTTGTTTGAGATGGATAATAGAATACGTTATATTCCTTACAAAATGCGTAATATTGATTTAATCCTTCTTCATTTTTTTTCACACATTCTTGTAAAAATACTTGATCTTCTAATGCAGCGAGTGCTACAGCCTGCGCTACAGTCGATGTATTAAATGGTAACCTTGCTACTTCTAGCTGCCCAATTAAATTCGCATTACCAACCGCATATCCGATACGGAAAGCAGCTAAACCATATGCTTTTGAAAACGTGCGTAAAACCATAAGATTTTCATATTTTTCAAGAAGTGGTAATGTTTGCGGATAGTCTTCTGCCCCCGCATATTCATAATATGCTTCGTCCATAATAACGAGCGCTGACTTAGGAACTGATTCTAAAAATGAAAGTAAGTTTTGTTTCTCTACATATGTACCTGTCGGATTATTCGGGTTACAAATCCATACAATCTTCGTTTTATCATCTATTTGCTGTAACATCGCATCTAAATCGTGAATGCCATCTTTAAGTGATACTTCACGAACTTCTGCTCCTTCAATAACAGCATGGTGATGGTATTGCGAGAATGTTGGATTCGCCATTACAACATTTGTTCCTTCATGTAGTAATGCACGGCTAATCATTTGAATGACTTCATCTAATCCACTACCAAATAACAGTTGTTCTGCTTTGACACCTAACTGCTCTGCTACTTTTGTCCGAAGTTCAAATGCATATCCATCTGGATAAAGAGCATATTGACTCGCTAAAGAAGTTAATGCTTCTGTTACGCGTGCTGAGCAACCGAATGGATTTTCGTTCGATGCTAATTTCACAATTTTTGATAATCCATATTCCCTTTTTACTTCTTCAATATTTTTCCCAGGTACATATGCTCTCAAAGTTAACAATTGCTCTTTCACTCTCATTTTTCTTCCCCCAGTCGTTTTATTCAATTCAATTACAATAAGGTTGTAATCTCTCACTGCAATCGTTTATCTTAACCGTCACTATTACGAGGATACCTTTAAACAAGCACTTCTTAGCTCTTAAACCATATCCTTTTGAAATGCCTCTAACGCAATATGAACAGTCTCATCTGGAATAGATACGACATTCACTACCCCATATTCCTGCATTAACACCATATGAATTGCTCCAGCGTTCGCTTTCTTATCTTGTTTCATTAATTGAACGAGACGCTCTACATTCAAATCACTTGGCATTTTTGGATATCCGTACTTTAAGAACCACTGCTTCATCTCTTCATAAGAAAGATTAACCTTGTACACTTGCTCACTTAAAAATAAGGCAAATAACATTCCAACCGCTACTCCGTCACCGTGAGTAATATTTCCATATCCTAGTTCTTTTTCAAGAGCATGGCCTAACGTATGTCCGAAGTTCAAATGAGCACGTACACCTTTTTCTGTTTCATCTTGCGATACAATGTTTGCCTTTACAGGAATTGCCTTCGTTAATATATGGATTAACTTCTCATCACGAAGATCCGCTAATGTTTGCACTTCTTCTTTTAACCAATGATACAGCTTTACATCACCAATAAGAGCATGTTTTATCACTTCTGCATAACCTGAACGCCACTCTTTTTCAGGAAGAGACTGTAAAAAAGGCGTATGATATACAACTGCTTCTGGTTGATGGAATGCCCCTATCATATTTTTACCTAACGGGTGATTAATTGCTACTTTCCCACCTACTGCGCTATCGTGAGCTAATAAAGTCGTTGGAACTTGAACGAAGCGAATTCCACGCATAAACGACGCAGCAACAAAACCAGCTAAATCTCCAATCATCCCGCCTCCAAGTGCAATAATTAAAGAATTTCTATCTAATTTATTTTCAAGAGCTGACGTATGAGCCGCATAGAAATTTTCAAAAGACTTCTCTTTTTCGCCACTCGGTACGACAAATGAAAATACTTTTTGCTTTATTTGCAATGCATCTACAACTGTCTGTAAATGTAAAGTTGCAACAACTTCATCTGAAATGATCATGATGTTTGATACAGATGGCTGCATGTTTTGAATGATTGTTGTCAAATGTGACAACAATTCTTTTCCTACATGTACATCATATTCTTTTGATTTCGTTTGAATATGTATGTTTCCCATTAAAATCCCCTCGCATATTCATTATGTTTCTCAATATTTTCACGAATAAGGTCCATACGATCTAATCCGAATTGTTCTATTAAAGCTGTCGCTAATTCCCAAGCCACAACCGCTTCTGCAACGACACTAGCTGCTGGCACAGCACAACTATCTGAACGTTCAATGCTCGCTGTAAAAGGCTCTTTCGTTTCAATATCTACACTTTGAAGAGGTTTATATAGTGTAGGGATCGGTTTCATCACACCGCGCACAACAATTGGCATTCCAGTCGTCATACCGCCTTCTAATCCACCTGCATTATTTGTTCTTCGTGTATATCCATGTTCCTCATTCCACAGAATTTCATCATGAACTTCACTTCCCGGTCTATGCGCTGCTTCAAAACCAATTCCAATCTCGACGCCTTTAAAAGCATTAATGCTCATAATTGCAGCTGCTAATTTTGCATCCAGTTTTCGATCATAATGTACATAGCTACCGACCCCAATTGGCATTCCTTCCACAATCACTTCAACGATTCCACCTATTGAATCACCATTTGCTTTCGCATCATCAATTGCTTTCATCATTTGGTTACCTGCTTCTTCATCTAAGCAACGTACAGGTGATGCTTCTGTAATACTTTTTAATTCTTCAATTGAACTATACGTAATTTCCTGAGCCTCAACACCGCCAATTTCAATTACATGGCCCGCCACTGTAATACCAAGTTCTGCTAACACTTTTTTAGCAACCGCACCAGCAGCAACACGCACTGTCGTTTCGCGTGCTGAAGAACGCTCCAGTACATTTCTCATATCTCTATGACCATATTTAATCGCACCATTTAAATCAGCATGCCCAGGTCTTGGTTTTGTTACTTTCCTTTTCATTTCTTTTTCTTCTTGTTCCGTTAAAGGCTCTGCGCCCATAATTTTTGTCCAATGTGCAAAATCACGATTTTCAACAACAAGTGCAATTGGAGAACCTAATGTCTCTCCATGTCTAACACCACTTACAATTTGCACTTGATCTGTTTCAATTTGCATGCGTCTACCACGCCCATGCCCCTTTTGCCTTCTAGCTAACTCTTCATTTATATCATCCGCTACTAAAGGCAGTCCTGCCGGAACACCTTCTATAATCGTTGTAAGTTGTGGACCATGAGATTCACCAGCTGTAATATATCGCATACGTTATTCCTCTTTTCGTATATGTATTTATCTCGCTATATTAAGCAATGATATTATCTTTCCTTACTCTAAAAATATGAAAGAATTTATATATTTGATCAGCCATTCGCTTATTCTCCAATAGGCCTTTTACTTTACATATCAATATATCATAACAGCTCTAACTTCGTAACTAATTGCAACAAAAAAAGTGCAAGAAGAATACCCCTATTCTCCTTGCACTTTCTACTATTATCACAGTGATTAAAGCGTTTACAAATTATTTCAAAATAATTAGTAAATCCATTCATTCATTAATTTTGAGTAGTCAACTAATTCTTCTTCCTTAAAGAAAATAGCAATCTCGCGCTCTGCACTTTCTAACGAATCAGAACCATGGATAATGTTTTTCGCAACAGTTACACCGAAATCTCCACGAATTGTTCCAGGAGCTGCTTCATGTGGTCTTGTTTTACCCATCATGTTACGAGCTGTATCTACTACACCTTCACCTTGCCATACCATTGCGAATACAGGTCCAGATGTAATAAAGTCTACTAATTCACCAAAGAAAGGTTTCTCTGTGTGCTCAGCATAGTGTTGTCCAGCAATTTCCGGAGTGACTTGCATTAATTTTGCACCAACTAATTGAAAGCCTTTTTTCTCAAAACGAGCTACGATTTCCCCAATGAAGGCACGTTGTACACCGTCTGGTTTTACCATTAGAAATGTTTTTTCCATAAAAAATCTCTCCACTTCTGAATTATGTATGTAATTGTATATCCCCACACACATATTAACACCCTTATCACAATTGCGCAATAGTTTTGAAATAGAGAGATTATTTTATTTTTTAGAAAAAACACTAAAATTTTCGTTTCCCAATATACTTTGCTACATTTTGTAATGCATACTTCGCTTGTCCACGCGGAAGTGGTTTTATGATTTCTAATGCTTTATGTAAATAACGTTCACTAAACGCAAATGCTTGATCAATAGCGTCACTATTTTTTACAGCCTCAATAATTTCTTTCATTTCGTCCGCTGTTGTATTTTCATGTACAGATGTGATTTTCTTACGAAGCACGGGATCTTCCATAGCGTATAGGGCAGGAAGCGTAATATTCCCTTGTAACAAATCACCACCAGCAGGTTTTCCAAGCTTCTCTTCTGTGGAAACGAAGTCTAAAATATCATCAATAATTTGATACGACATTCCTACAAAATACCCATACCAAAATAGTCGATTTACCGTATCACGATTAGCGCCAGCAGCAATTGCTCCTAGTTGACAACTCGCAGCAATTAATAATGCTGTTTTTCGCTTTATTCTTCTTAAATACGTTCGTAAATTTTGGTCATAATTGTACTTATCTTTAATTTGTTCAATTTCACCTTTACACACTTCTAAAATGGTATGCGATAGCGCCTGATGCGCCTCTGGAATTTCGATATTTGTTATACATTCAAGAGACTTAGCGAACAAATAGTCCCCTGTATACATTGCAATACGATCTCCCCATTTCGCATTCACAGTTGCACTACCACGTCGTAAAAATGCAGCATCAATAACATCATCGTGAACAAGAGAAGCCATATGAATAAGTTCTAACGCAACAGCTACATGCTTAATTGCATCTAACTTATAATCTCCAAATTTTCCCGCAAGCAACACAAATACAGGACGAATTCGCTTCCCACCAGCTTCAATAAGTTGTAATGCCGCCTCTTCTACCAATGGCTGTTCAGAAGCAACTGTCTTTTTTAATTCTTTTTCTATCACATTAATATCCGATCGTAAAAAAGAGTACATAAGTTGTAACTTCATATTGTTCACCTTAACCTAAAACTTCTTTTTTCTTTTTTCTTTTTTCTATTTTGATTCTGGTTTCATACCTAAATGCATCGCTGCTACCCCAAAAGTAAACGGCTTCACTTGTACACGTTCAAGTCCAGCTTCTTCAAACATATGAGCCAATTCTTTCATACCCGGGAATGTACTAGCAGATTCTTGCAGCCATGAATATTCTTTAAAACTTTTCGCAAATAACTTTCCAAATAACGGCATGATATATTTAAAGTATAAAATATACCCTTGTCGAAAACCAATCATTGTTGGTTGAGATGTTTCTAAACAAATTACTTTTCCACCTGGTTTTACTACACGCGTCATTTCTTTTAATACGTGCATATAATCCGGTACGTTACGTAAACCAAATCCAATCGTTACATAATCAAATGTGTTATCTTCAAATGGAAGTTCCATTGCATTCCCGTGTAAAAGTTCTACTTGTTTTAATTGTAACGCCTCTACCTTTTGCTTACCGACAGATAACATATTTTCACTGAAGTCTAAACCAACAACCTTGCCCTGTTCACCTACCGCTCCAGCTAGCGCGATTGTCCAGTCCGCTGTCCCGCAGCATACATCAAGAGCTTTGCTACCTGGTTTTACATCCATAATGCGCATCGTCTCTTTACGCCACGCTTTATGTCTTTGAAAACTAATGACAGAATTCATCACATCGTATTTATCAGAGATTTTCTCAAATACATCATGTACTCTTTCTTCTTTTGATTGTTGCATGCTCGTACCTTCTTCCAATGTAAAATTGCTTATGTCTTCGATTTATCTCTTAACACAGAGTTTATTTCGCTTATATCTGTGTGGTTTTCCAAATATTGATTTTCTTTCTTTCTGAGTGCCATCATCCATCCATGAATAACTGTTTCTACCTCCGCTTTATCCTTCATAATCCCTTGAACTGCTTGAAAAACAGGTGAATGTTGTTTATCAGCGTGCAGTTCACATTCTTTTTGAAGACGGTTTTTTCCTAGTACATACGTTATAAATGGCTTCCAATGCGATACATGAAAATGATCACATGTTTTTTGCAAGAGTGCAGACTCAATCGTTACTACACTTTCCATTATGTCATCCATCGTTTCATGCGCTTTTTGATATAACATTATTTTGTGTTCATTAATTTCTTTAATTCCTTCAGCAAGCGCGCGAATTAAAACAATATCACGATTCATAGACAGTAAGTAATAATATAACCCACTATAGTAATCACCAGCAAGTACTGTTAACTGGCGACGTTTATGCGATTCAACCGCTTCTTCCCCTGCTTTATTTGATACTCTTTCATGTGTATCAAGCGCAATTTGCACAAGCATAATCGTTACTACATAATGCTCAATTTGTTCTATATGTAAATTTTCACTTTTTAAAGCACCATATAACAATGCTATTTTTTCTTCATCAATAAATGGTTCTTCAATATAGTTTATAAAATAAGGATGGCGTAATTTCTCCATCAATTTCTCTCTTATACCCGCATACCCTCCGTAGATGTCACACACAAAAATCACCCTTGTTTTCTAATTCATAAAACTTATTATAACACATACATTCTATTTTCTATAACCAAAACTTGGCTACTCTTTCCAAACTTCCACCGAACTAAATAACATCTTCCATTCTTTTTAGTAGTCTTTCTATTCTCACTCTGCCTTGCTAAAACTATATCATTTATTTACATAAAAAAAAAAGAAAAGCAGTTTCCTACTTTTCTTTACCTTGTTTTAATAAAAGATAAAATTTCACTACGTGCCGCTGCATCATTTTCTAACACACCACGTACTGCTGTTGTTACAGTTTTCGCGCCCGGCTTTTTCACACCACGCATCGTCATGCACATATGTTCCGCTTCTACTACTACCATTACACCATGCGGCTCTAGTACTTCCATAATAGAGTTCGCTACTGTTGATGTAATACGTTCTTGCAGTTGTGGACGACGTGCAATTGTATCTACAGTTCGAGCTAATTTACTTAACCCTGTCACTTTTCCGCCTTGTGGAATATATGCAACGTGAGCAACTCCATAGAATGGAACTAAATGATGCTCACACATCGAATAAAACGGTATATCTTTTACTAGTACAAGCTCCTCGTGATCTTCTCCGAACACTTTATGCAAATGTTCTTTCGGATCTTCATGCATACCCGCGAACACTTCTGCGTACATTTTTGCCACACGCTTTGGTGTATCAAGTACTCCCTCACGATTTGGGTCATCTCCGATTGCCTCTAAAATAAGGCGTACTGCATGTTCAATTTGTTCTAAATTAACTTTTGCCATCCGCTAGCCCTCCCGAAAACCTAAAAGTGATACGAACACATTCTAGCATATTTATGTTTTTAAAAGCAAAAAGAAGAGTTCCCAAAAAGGAAACTCTTCTTCCCTGTTAATATGTAAGGATTATTTAACCGCATCTTTTAACGCTTTACCAGGTTTGAATGCAGGTACTTTACTTGCAGCGATTTCAATCTCCTCACCTGTTTGTGGGTTACGACCTTTACGAGCCGCACGCTCACGAACTTCGAAGTTACCGAATCCGATCAGTTGTACTTTATCACCTTGTTTTAAAGCTTCTAAGATAGAATCAAAAACAGCGTCTACTGCTTTTGTTGCGTCCTTTTTAGAAAGGGAACTTGCTTCTGCAACAGCATTGATTAAATCTGTCTTGTTCATGCCATTCACCTCCTCCCAAAGATAAGACTGTATAATGATCATAAAATGAGTCTTACTTTCATTTGTAGGCAATTTTTACAAATTCTATACTACAAAGATGTAGATAAATCATTATCAACGCCTATATTATACGATTCTCCTTTATAATTCAATATTTTTAAGGAAATTGTTACTCTTAAAATGTGAAAATCTGATGAAACTTGACAATTTACAACAATATATTAGATAATGACTGTTTATTTTGCTATTCTATACGCGAAAATCAAAAAAAATCCCTCTACGATGAGAGGGATTTTTTTCTTATAATATAATCGCAATTAATCCGCCAGATCCTTCATTAATAATTCTTTCTAGCGTTTCTTTTAATTTATATCTCGCATTTTCTGGCATTAAAGATAGTTTCGCTTGAATACCTTCTCGAACAATAGAGCTAAGTGAACGTCCGAATATATCAGAATTCCAAATTGATAATGGGTCATCTTCAAAATCCTGCATTAAATAACGAACTAATTCTTCACTTTGCTTTTCAGTACCAATGATTGGCTCAAACGTTGACTCCACATCTACTTTAATCATATGAATAGACGGAGCTACAGCTTTTAATTTCACACCAAACCTTGAACCGTGACGAATAATTTCTGGCTCATCTAAGCTCATGTCAGCTAACGCAGGCGCTGCTACACCATATCCTGTTTGCTTTACCATACGCAGGGCATCCGCCACTTGATCGTATTCTATTTTCGCATGAGATAAATCGAGCATAAGCTTTAATAAATGATCTTTCCCTCGAATTTCTACTCCTACTACTTCTTTTAAAATTTGATCATATAATTCATCTGGTGCATATAAATCAATCTCTGCTACACCTTGCCCCATATCAATGCCAGCTAAGCTCGCTCGATCAATAAATTCATACTGACTAAACTGCCAAACGACACGGTCCACATCACGAAGACGTTTTATATCCTTCACAGTCTCTTGAACAGCTTCTTGATAACTTTGGCGTAACCAATGCCCTTCATTTAACACCATCACCCAGCTCGGAAGGTTAACATTCACTTCTAAAACCGGGAACTCAAATAAAGCCTCTCGAAGCACATTGTACACATCTGTTTCCCTTAAACTTTCTACACTCATCGCAATGACTGGGATATCATATTCTTCAGATAAACTTTGGCGCAATTGCTCTGTATCTGGATGATACGGCTGTACAGTGTTGATGATCATAATGAAAGGTTTTCCGACTTCTTTTAACTCATTTACTACGCGTTCTTCTGCTTCTATATAATCTCTTCTTGGAATTTCACCAATCGTTCCATCTGTTGTAATTACAACACCAATTGTGGAATGTTCTTGAATTACTTTACGTGTTCCGATTTCTGCAGCTTCATGGAATGGAATAGGTTCTTCATACCAAGGAGTATTAATCATGCGCGGGCCATTCTCATCTTCATAGCCTTTTGCTCCTGGAACCGTATATCCAACGCAATCTACCAATCGAATATTCACTTCAAGACCTTCATCTACTTCGATAGAAACCGCTTGGTTTGGAACAAACTTCGGTTCCGTCGTCATGATTGTACGACCAGCAGCACTTTGAGGCAGTTCATCCTGCGCCCTTTGACGGTCAGACTCATTCTCAATATTAGGAATAACTACAAGTTCCATAAATTTTTTAATGAATGTTGATTTCCCTGTTCGAACAGCTCCTACAACTCCAAAATAAATATCACCGCCTGTGCGTTCCGCAATATCTTTAAAAATATCTACCTTTTCCAAGTGATTCCCTCCCTCAATATTTTTGGGAATAATTCCACATTTATAGTCAACTAATACCTTCTCTAACGTTGCCTATAATATCTGATATAATATAATGGTATTCTAGAAGTTCGGACAATATATCATATAATTTTGTCCAATTTCATATGACTATTAAAAAATACCTTTTGTTTGCATCGCAAGTTGTGTAACATAAAAAACCTTTCTTCTAGAACTTATTCACTAAAAGAAAGGTTCATGACTTATGATTTTAAAAAAATTGGTTCTCCATTCTTTACCGTATACGGTAAAGAATACGCAGGTACAAATGGAGAATCTTTCGAAAGTATATTCCGAATATCTTCCCCCTCCTTAAATTGCCCTTCATTTTTTTTCAACGCTTCATATAAGTCGATTCGATAATCAACATAAATTTCTCCCTTTTCATTGATTACAAAAGGAAGCCCTTTACCAGAATACGGACTTGTCACTTGCGGCACATCTTTATATCCTAGTTTTTTGAAATCTAATTCATACACACCATCTGAAATTACCTTTTTAAAAGGCGGATATTGATGTTCATCCCGATACATCCTAAGCTTTAATGATAATTCCTGGATTTGTTCAGCCATCCTAACATCAATTAACTTTACTGTTGGGTTTGTTTCAACGTCTATTAATACGTATTGGTATACTCCTCCGCTTTCATACGCATTTCCTGGCGCTTCTTGTATGTAACGCGGAGCAATCTTTTGAAAATCGATTGGATACTTTTGATAAATAGGCGTACTCATATCCCGCGTCTTAATTGGCAATATCCCCTCATTTTGCTCCTTAAATGTCACTACAGCTTTTTGAACAACCTGTATCTGATCTTCATAAGGAACGGCATTTTGTTTCATATTTTCTTTCGGATACAGACATCCTGTTAAAAGGCTCATACAACAAAATATTAAAATAATATGGACTTTTTTCACTAGCAATCACCTTTTCATACTAATATAACTTGCTCCGTATGTAGCATTTTCGAGACCATTCCCTTTACTGCTGTACAGGTCCACTAAATACAACAAGAAAAATAACAATTCCTGACACAATCATAAGGGTGTACGCTACTAACGCTGTAATCCCTTTCAAAAATTTATTCTTTATTTTGTATCTACTTAGTAAAATAAAACTTACTGCAAAAAACATAAATCCAATTGCTCCTAAAGCAAACCACATTTTTATGAGCCCTTCTGACATATACACACCCCTTTTTATTAATCTATTTTTATACTATTTTAACAAATTAAAATCTTTAAACAAATACAAAAAGAACATTTTACTACAAATTACGAATATATAATTTTAATCAACAGTTTTTTTCGCATCTTCCACTAATCTAAATAAAAATAAAACCGAAGCGAGTGTATCTCTCGCTTCGGTTGACCAAATATGCCCAAAACAGCTCTATTCCCATACTTTCATGGCTATCATATGCAATCTACAAACTCTTTGTTTCTTATATTTATTTTTTAAACATTTTGCTTAACGAGCCAAAATCAGCGGGCATATTATTGTTAATGATCGCTTTTACAATTTGATCCTCTTGTTCTTTCGGCACTTCACGTCCTGCCATAAGAGCCACTTGATGAATCAATTGACGAAGCACAGTCTCATCACGTAAATTCGCATTCTGTACAGATGATGCTAATTTAAAAATATCTTCTTTATTCACTTTCGCTTCTTTTTCAATGTTATTAAAAATGTTATTATCCATTCTTTTCACCCTCTCCTCAAGTTACTCTTCATCCTATGCAAAATTAAAAAAATGGTGAAAAGACCCATAAAAATAAAAAGCGACAGAAGTACAAATGTACTTCTGTCGCTTTTCTTTAAAGTAAGTCAGGTATAGCTTCCACTTCATGTTTTCGAACACGTCCCATTAATGAGCCTACTGCATCTTTCACATTATTCCCATTGAATAGCACGTCATATAAGGCAGCTGTAATCGGCATTTCAACTTCCATTTTCTCTGCTAATTCGTGAGCAGCTTTCGTTGTTCTTACACCTTCTACAACCATACCCATGCTTTCTAACACCTCTTCTAAAGAGTGTCCTTTTCCAAGCATATTTCCAGCGCGCCAATTTCGGCTATGAACACTTGTACAAGTTACAATTAAGTCTCCCATACCAGTTAGACCAGCAAACGTTAATGGATTTCCGCCCATTTTTCTTCCTAAACGAGCAATCTCCGTTAAACCACGTGTCATTAATGCCGCTTTCGCATTATCACCTAATCCAAGTCCATCAGTTATCCCAGCAGCTAATGCGATAATATTTTTTAACGCACCACCAAGCTCAACCCCAACAATATCCGGATTTGTGTATACACGGAAGTAACTATTCATAAACAAATCTTGTACTTCCTCAGCAGCTTCCATACGCTTTGCTGCAGACGTAACCGTCGTCTCTTGACGTAAACCGACTTCTTCAGCATGACTCGGTCCAGACAGTACAACAACGTCTTTAATCAAGCCCTCTGGAATTTCTTCCTCAATCACTTCCGAAATACGTTTTGACGTACCAGGTTCAATCCCTTTACTTGCATGAATCCAAGTAGTCGGACCCGCTACATATTTCTTCATATCTTGTAATACCTCTCTATACGCTTTCGTTGGTACTACAAGAAGTACTACATTTACATCTACTAATGCTTCTTCTAAAGAAGAGTAGGCTGCGATTGTGCTTGGCAATGTAATTCCTGGAAGGTATCGACTATTCTCATGTTTTGTATTAATCTCATCCATAAGTTCAGAACGATTTCCCCAAATACGTACATCATGTCCATTGTCAGCTAATACCATCGCTAACGCTGTTCCCCAGCTACCTGCTCCAACTACTGTGATTTTTGTCATAAAATCACATCCTCTCCATTAGTCTCTTGCTCTAGCGATAATGTGAATCGGCGTTCCTACAAAACCGAACGCTTCACGTAAACGATTCTTTAAGAAGCGCTCATATGAAAAGTGCATTAATTCTGTATCGTTTACAAATATAACAAATGTTGGTGGTTTTACCGCAACCTGTGTCGCATAGAAGATTTTCAGACGGCTACCATTATGAGTTGGTGTTGGATTCATCGCTACCGCATCCATAATTACATCATTTAATACGTTCGTTTGAATACGGATACTATGGCTTTCATTTACTTCATTAATAACTGGTAATAATGTTTGTGTACGTTTTTTCGTTTTCGCAGATAAGAATACAATCGGTGCGTACTCTAAAAATTGGAAATGAGCACGGATGTTTTCTTCAAATGCTTTCATTGTTTTTTCATCTTTTTTCACTGCATCCCATTTGTTTACGACGATAATAACAGCACGTCCTGAATCATGAGCATATCCAGCAATTTTTTTATCCTGTTCAATAATTCCTTCTTCTCCGTCTAAAACGACTAAAACAACGTCAGAACGTTCAATCGCTCTAAGCGCACGAAGTACACTATACTTTTCTGTGCTTTCGTATACTTTCCCTTTTTTACGCATACCAGCTGTATCGATGATTACATAATCTTGACCATCTTTACTATATGGTGTATCAACAGCATCACGTGTCGTTCCCGCTATATTACTTACAATTACACGTTCTTGACCAAGAAGTGCATTTACAAGTGATGATTTCCCTACATTTGGACGTCCAATTAAAGAGAAACGGATTGTTTCATCATCATACGCTTCTTCTTCAATCTTTGGAAAATGATTTGCAGCTTCATCTAACAAATCACCAAGTCCTAAACCGTGTGTACCTGAAATCGGGAATGGCTCGCCAAATCCTAATGCATAAAAATCATAAATATCACTACGCATTTCTGGATTATCAACCTTATTTACCGCAAGTACAATTGGTTTTTTAGAACGATATAAAATTTTAGCAACTTCTTCATCTGCTGCAGTTACACCATCGCGACCATTCGTCATAAAAATGATAACATCTGCTTCATCAATCGCTACTTCCGCTTGTTGACGAATTTGTGTCAAGAACGGCTCGTCTCCAATATCAATTCCACCTGTATCAATAATGTTAAATTCATGATTTAACCATTCTCCCGCACTATAAATACGGTCTCGTGTTATACCTGGTATATCTTCTACGATTGAAACTCTTTCTCCAACTATTCTATTGAAAATAGTAGATTTTCCTACGTTCGGGCGGCCTACTATTGCTATTACTGGTTTCGGCATATACTTTCATCCTTTCAACTTGCTTCTGTTTATTATGTAAAAAACCCTTCTTTGTGCAAGAAGGGATTTGCATTCCAGAATATTTCTCAGCGTATCAAAACACCTCACATTATACCACACGTTACTAATGTTTCACAATAATATATACATTCTCTTGTAAGCGATGCGCAATACCATCTAAAATTGCCTCTAAATTATTTGCAACAAATTCTAACTCATCTGTCGATTCACAAGTAAACAAAGGGGCACCACCAGCAAATTTCTCCGGCGTTGTTGTAATAACCGCGAGAATTACACTTTCTAACATCATCTTTTATCTCCCCTTCCTTTCGGGGCTTCCGATGACATATGAACAGCACTTTCTAACGTCGGCACATTCCCTATGACACCTATCGCTTTCTCTGCATCTTGATCTTGTGGCAAGACAAAAATCCCAACCCTACCATCTTCTAAATCACGCTTTGCCAACGGCACAAGCGCTGGCGTACCAGAATCTCTATAAATCCCTAAAGCAACAGAAACATCATGTAAAATAGCTTGTCGTTGTCCTAAGTTTGAGATTGTCACCATCGCATCAATTGTTTTCGGCCTTAAAATAAAGCCCATTCCATATTTCATAATTTCCTCTTGCCTTGCTGGCAATCCAATATTCATAATGTAAATATTATCAATATACAGCCCCGCTCCTTCAAAACGAAGTGGAACATGCTCGATATCAACAAGATCATGTAACCTTCTGCCAGACATTAATTTTTTCGCGATAATAAATGCGATTATAGCCATAATTACTCCAGCAATCCACGAATGGAATCCTATATACGCAAACGTCGTTGCAAACGACGTTAACATCGCCAAATAGTTTCGACTTTCAAAAACTAACGCAATCCCTTCAATATATGTATTTCCACGCGGTACGAGCTCATATCCATCTAATTGTTGAAGGGTATTTCTTTCCATATTACGCACATCACGAAACTGTGTTGCTGCTAATGTAAGAAATGTAATAGCAGAAAAATCTTTTTTCAAAATTGACGGAATCGCAATCGCTCCTAAAGCCGCTGCAATTAACCCCATCGCAACGTGAATAATTTTTCCATGGAGCCTCGTCGGATATTGACGCGTATCTGTCCGGAGCATTAGCACTCTCGTTACTGTCCCCGCTATTACTCCGCATAAAATGGCCGGTGTATATTCAGTCATGTATTACCCTCGCCTTTCTTTTACGTGCTTTCCTCTTGAACTGTTCCATGTATACTGATGCTTTTGCAATCCAAAACAAAATCGCCATGAAAAATGTAGCAACGGCGACGATATCAAAAAACGCTAAACTTCCGTAATCATAAGGGAAATGTAGTTTTCGAAAAATAAGTGTCACTAACAATTCCCCCTGTAACATTCCTATATAAAGAGAACATAATCGCAATATGCGATCCTCATGCAATAAAACCGATGCATACACAAGAGCACCACTTACCAAAAACAACCTGTCCACCACAATCCAAATCGGATCATATACTTCTAACAAATGAAAACTTGTATATAACATTGCAATAATAAGTGCCGAAAGTAAGCTATATAATTTTTTCCAAATAGAATATAGTGCGATTCCTATAAAAGCAACAATACAAAGCAAAAGTGCATTTACTGATACCGTGAATGAAGCAATCGTTACATGTAACGGAGAGCAAATAATAAAAATCAATATACAAGTGCTTATCTTCCACCGCATAGAGTCCTTTTTCATAAAAAAAGTTACAACAATCCACCCTATCCAAGCTAAAAAATAAAAAGTACTCCCTTCCATCATTTCACCTCCTATGTTTTCCATTATGGGAACTTTTTATGAAAGTTAATCCACTTTCTTCGCGCATAGTTTTTTCATATAACAGCAACACTTTTAATAAGGAGGTGCTATTCATTATGGGTAAAGATCGTCAAGAACGAAAACTAAGAGAATCACGTCGCGTTGAATCTGATCGTGACCAATCACTACAATATCCGGGTGCAACTGGACTGGATACACCAGAGCAAGCCCGAAAACAAAATCAGCACTAATGAACACAAAAAGACGGTTTCGATATTGTACGAAACCGTCTTTTACATAATTATTTTAATGATTTTTACTTATATCAAAATAACATTTAACATCCGAATTTTTCTATGGTTTATTTTTATCTCTACCTATTTTTCCTTTGCGAAATTAAACCCTCCCCAATAATTCAGTAGCAAACTATCTACATTTTCCAGCCTCTTTTTCAGTCGCAACTTGCACAAGATAGTGTTTATATAGGAATAATTTTGTTTTGATAGAATATTAATTCCATTCCTCACCTTATATTACTAAAACGAACAAAAACAAAAAAATCAACCAAACGGTTGATTTTTTTATCTTCTACTATAATGCGTCGTATCAATACCACGCTGTGTTAACCAATGATACGTTTCGCCCTTTACAACAAGAGGTACAGCCTGTAACTCTTCTATCGTCTTTGCACCAAGAGCTGTCATAATAAATTTCAAATCTGTATGTAAAAGAGCAATTTCATCCACTAACTTCTCGATACCATCTTGCATTAAAATACGTAAAAAGTATCCAGCAAACGCAGTTGTATTCGCCCCTAATGCGATTGCTTTCGCTACGTCAAGCGCTGTTTGTATACCCCCAGATGCAATAAAAGAGAGGTTATTATTTGTAGAGGTTGCTTCAATAATCGAGGTTGCTGTTCGTATGCCCCAGTTATTAAAATAAGAAAGCATTCGCTGTCTTCTTTCATTTTCAACAGCAGCAAAATTTGTACCACCTTGTCCACCAATATCAATTGCCGTTACACCTATGCTCGCTAACTGTTGTACGGTTTCCTTACTCATCCCAAATCCAACTTCTTTCACAATGACAGGAACTTTACTATTTAATACAATTTTCTCAATGCGCTGAAGTACACCAGTAAAGTCACGGTCTCCTTCTGGCATCGTTAACTCTTGTATGACATTTAAATGAATTTGCAATGCACTCGCTTCAATCATATCAACGGCACGCTCTGCTTGTTCGATAGTTGCCTCACTACCTAAATTAGCAAAGAAAACACCATTTGGGTTTACCTTTCTGATAATCGTATAAGAAGCAGCCTCACTTTCATCTTTTAACGCCGCCATTTGCGACCCTACAGCCATAGCAAGATTATGATGTTTCGCTACATATGCTAATTGCTCATTAATATGTAACGTTTTCTCTCCCCCACCACCAGTCATCGCATTGATAAAAATCGGCGAACTTAGTGAAAGTTCGCCGATTTTTGTTTCACATGTTATTGTGTCATAACTTGAATTTGGCAATCCTTGATGCACAAAATCAATATCATGAAAGCCATGCGTACGAGACTGACCAGTAGAAAGAGCGTATTCAATATGATCTAATTTACGTTTTGCCCTTACCACTTGTACCCCTCTTTATTTCTTTAATTTTTTCAGTTGTTCACCAATAATATCACTTAATTGGAAAGTAGCAGAATCAGCATTTGGTTCATACTGACTGTAATCCTCAATTACATTATTTTCCTCAAGCGTTTCTTTTATACTTAAAGAAATACGTTTCTCTGCAACATGGACTTCAAGCACTTTCACTTTTACTTCTTGTCCCATTTCCAATACTTCATTTGGATTTTTCACGTGACGATTTGCAATTTGAGATACATGCACAAGACCTTCAACGCCAGGTAAAATTTCAACGAATGCACCGAATGTAACAAGACGTTTTACTACTCCCTCACGAATATCTCCAGCTTTTATTTCGCCAGCAACATTCTCCCAAGGTCCTGGCTGTGCTGCTTTAATTGATAAAGAAATACGTTGTGTATCAGCATCAACAGATAATACCTTTACCTTTACCTTTTGACCTTGCTCTAATACTTCAGAAGGTTGCTCTACACGTTCGTGTGAAATTTGTGAAATATGAACTAAACCGTCTACACCACCAACGTTAACGAAAGCACCAAAATCCGTTAATCGTTGCACTGTTCCTTCAACAACGTCTCCCTCTTTTAATGAAGAAATCGCTTCTTTTTTCTTAGAATCTAGTTCTAATTCTACTACTGCTTTATGCGAAAGGATTACACGATTTTTTTCGCGGTCTAATTCAACAATTTTCACGGCTAATGTTTTGCCTTTATAGTCAGTAAAATCTTCTACATAATGTACTTCTACAAGTGAAGCTGGGATAAAACCACGAACACCAAGGTCCACAACTAATCCACCATTCACGATATCTTTTACAGTAACATCAAACACATGACCAGAAGTAAATTTCTCTTGTAATTCTACCCATGCTTTTTCTGCATCAACAGCACGTTTAGATAAGACAAGATCATCTTCTTCTAATTTAATAATTTTTAATTCTAGTATTTGATCTAATTCTACAACATCGCTTGCTTTTTCAATATGAACGTTAGCTAATTCACTAATTGGAATTACGCCATCTGTTTTGTATCCAACATTTACAAGCACTTGTTTCTCTTCAACTTTCGTTACAGAACCTGTAACAACGTCACCAACTTGTAATTCTTTTGAATCCATAACTTCTTCATTCATTTTCTCTACCATGGAAATACCTCCCTACAGAATTGACAAAGCATTTTTTATGTATATACGAAATGAAAACATATGTTTTCATTTGCATGTTTAAGAATTTATCATCACATACTCAGTTTTCATACATTTCACTAGAAAATATATTAAACCTATATAAATAGTATACAGCAAAATCATCTTGAAGAAAGTATGTTTTGAAATATAATAGCGAATATATTCTGAAAGTTTTATCCTTCTTTTACTAACTTCTTACAAATCCGATCATTTGTCAAGGAAAGAGACTCACAATTCACGCATCCTTTACATTTCTATATAAACAAAAAAAAGAAAGAGGTTATCCCCTTTCTTTATTTCGCAAACACTCCTGAAACAATACTCATAATTTTTTGGACAACTTCTTCAATTGATAAAGAAGTTGTATCTAATTCCAATGCATCATCAGCTTTCTTTAGAGGAGAAACCTCGCGTTCTGAGTCTAATTTATCACGCTGAGCAATTTCTTTTTTTAACTGCTCTAAATTAGAATCGAAACCTTTATTTATATTTTCTAAATGTCTTCTTTCTGCTCTTTCTTCAACAGAAGCAAGCATAAAGATCTTCACTTCAGCATCTGGTAACACATGTGTACCAATATCACGGCCATCCATTACAACGCCGCCTTTTTCCGCTAACTCTTGTTGACGACGTACCATTTCTTCACGAACAAGGCGATGTTTCGCCACAATAGATACTCGATTCGTCACCTCAGGTGTACGAATTACTTCAGAAACATCTTGTCCATTTAAAAATACAAGTTGTGTATTTTCTCCTTGCTGAAACTCAATATTTACATTCTTTACAACTTCCATTAACTTCTCTTCATTTTCAATGTCCACTTTTTGTTCAAGGGCTGCATATGTAATCGTGCGGTACATTGCGCCTGTATCAATATAAACGTAAGAAAGTTTCTTTGCCACAACTTTTGCAACCGTACTTTTTCCAGCAGCTGCTGGACCATCTATAGCAATTGAAATTCGTTTATCCATTGTAACACCTCATTTTTTCACTTATAAAACAAAACGAAAAGCAGGTATTCTCCTGCTTCTTCTCATTTGCTTCACGTCATTAAATCCTCAATTATTGTAGCATAATCCTCCATAGAAGAAAATGAAAACTACCTATTCACCTGTAAGATTTCTGCTTTGTTTTTTACCATGACACCTTCATAATAAACAATTTTAGATAAATATTTCACTGATGACTTATGTATAAATAACAATTGCACAACAGAAAGACAAATGAATTGTATTACTAATATACGAATAAAAATTTTCTCCATCTTTTTCAATGTAATTGCTCCCTCCTATCCTACATTTACACATTTCGTTTCGTGATTTTATACATCGTATATATAGCAGCTAACTTTATTGTCATTTTCGAGGCATACTTTTATACATTTCCATTGTCGAATTTACTCAAAACATGTTATGTTCTAAATGTATTTTTCAACTTGAAAGGGGTATAAGCATTGAAAAGAATCCTAGTTTTACACACAGGTGGAACAATTGCAATGGAGGAAGATAAAGAAACTGGGGTCGTACAACCAGGTGAAAAAAATCCTCTTTTAAAATTTATTCCTGATTTAGAAGGCGATGTTGATTTAATCGTTGAAGACGTGTTCCATCTACCATCTCCTCATATGACACCGAGCGAAATGTTACAATTACAAGTCATCATTGATGAAAGAGTAAAACAAGACAACATTCATGGCGTAGTCATTACGCATGGTACGGATACATTAGAAGAAACAGCCTATTTCTTAGATTTAACAGTGCAAGCAACTATTCCAATCGTTGTAACAGGTGCAATGCGTTCTAGTAATGAATTAGGTGCTGATGGTCTATATAACTTCTTATCGGCTGTAAAAGTAGCTAGCTGTAGTGAAGCTGCTGAAAAAGGTGTTTTAGTCGTATTAAACGACGAAATCCATTGCGCTACAAATGTAACGAAAACACATACAAGTAACGTGGCAACATTCCAGAGTCCACAGTATGGACCAATTGGTATGGTAACAAAGCGCGGCGTTGTATTCCATCACGCTTTAGTACACCATGAAACATATTCAGTAAATAAGGTTTCTAAAAACGTAGTTGTTCTAAAAGCATACGCTGGTATGGACGATACATTGTTAGCAGCAATTGAAAACCTTCCAGTAGATGGGATTGTTATTGAAGCACTTGGACAAGGTAATTTACCTCCAAGAACACTTCCTAGTCTAGAACGATTAATCGACAAAGGAATTCCTGTCGTATTAGTTTCTCGCTGTTTCAATGGCATCGTGCAAGATGTATATTCATATGAAGGTGGCGGCAAACAATTAAAAGATATGGGTATTGTATTCACATACGGTTTAAATGCTCAAAAAGCACGTATTAAATTATTAGTTGCATTAGAAAATACAAATTCTCATGAAACAATCCAAAATATGTTTATGCACAATTAAAAAGAAGCTGTCGAAGTTTATTTCGACAGCTTCTTTTTATATTTCCCTTGACGCAATGGTTTGCGCAATCGCATCCCCATGAAATCGACCGTTCTCAATAAATATTTCATTTGCATTATTTCCAGCAGCAATTACACCTGCAATGAAAATATTTTCAGCGTTCGTTTCCATTGTATCCTCTGCATAAATCGGACGTCCTGTTTCTTCATCAATCCGAACACCCATCTTCGTTAAGAAACTATGATCAGGATGGTAACCAGTCATCGCAAATACAAAATCATTTTGGATTGTATATGCCTCATCATCGACTGTAAACGTTACTGTATGTTCAGTAATTTCTTTCACGTGAGCCCTGAAATGCATTTGAATTGTGCCGCTTCGCACTAACGCCTCAAACTCCGGCAAAATCCACGGCTTAATGCTTGGTGAATACTCACTTCCGCGATATAAAACCGTTACACGCGCACCGGTTTTAACAAGTTCTAACGCAGCATCTATACTCGAGTTTTTCCCACCTATAACTACTACATCTCGATCAAAATAAGGATGTCCCTCTTTAAAATAGTGAGCTACTTTCTTCAGTTCCTCGCCGGGAACATTCATATAATTTGGATTGTCATAATATCCAGTTGCTACAACAACATATTTCGCTATATATATTTCTTTACTTCCGTCACGCTTTGTTGTCTCAACATGAAAAACTTCTCCATCTTTTTGTACTTTCTCCACTCGCTCAAAAGCATTTACACGTACAGATTTACGCTTTACTACTTCACGATAATACGCAAGCGCTTGATTTCGAACTGGCTTACGATTTTCTGTAATAAAAGCTACATCACCAATTTCTAATTTTTCACTAGAAGAGAAAAATGTTTGATGAGTTGGATAATTATAAATCGCATTTACAATGTTTCCTTTTTCAATTACTAACGGATTTATCCCTACCTTTTGCAACGAAATTGCTGCTGCTAATCCGCACGGACCGCCTCCAATTATGATAGCTGTTTCTTTCTGCATACTCAGCTCACTCCTAGTCTTCTACCAATACGCTAATTATAAAAACAAGAAAAAACCTACTTACAGCAGTAGGCACCTATCTTTATTGTATTCATTTTTCATATATTTGTCATCTAAACGAAACGTACATCCGATAGACATCTGCTAAAAACTGCTGAAATTTAATACCTTGTTTCCCTAATACATTTTCAGGATCAATCTTTCTAGCTGGGTCAAGTGTTTTATGTGATACGATATCTTTCTTCGGATTCAAGCCGAAGTTTTGACATAAATACGCATGATACCACGTAAAACGGGTATATGCTTCCCAAAAGTTAACATCACCGCCATAACAAAGTTCCACTCCAATGGCAGCCTTATTAGCATCATAACCATATAAGTCATTATCTGTCGGCACACCATATCGAACGTGATAGGCAACTTCATTTATAGGAACAATTTCCAATATTGTTTTATCATCTATAAATGTATGTGCCGAAGCTTTCGGTTGTATTTCATTAAAATAATCCCGATTCCCTATCGCATTGCTACCAGGGTTCCCCGTATCATGACTTACAATAAACCTTACTTTAGAAAGAGGAATTCCCGGTCGTGAACTTCCATACCCAATATAGTTACGCTCTATAGGAAACATCGCCATTACTACCAACTCCCGCTTCAGAAGATTACCTTACTTCTTTATATATGTATTCGGTAGCAATGTCCTTATCGCATATTTCTTACGCGAAGAGAAAATCGAAAATATTTGATGTGAACACCATAAATAATAAAATACTTACAGCAACTCCATAAAAACCGTAAAACCAAACACAATCTTCTTTCGTATCTAAACCGAAAAATTTATTTACAGATTGTAATAATGTGCCGCGCTTACTTTGTTTGTTTCTTAATACTTCCACTCGTTCTACAACATCTGCTGGCATCATAAATCTTTGGTCTACTGTCATTTTCATCATTTATCTCTCCTTAAAATCATTTCCGTTTTGTTTATCTAAGGAGAGTATAGCACGTTTGTTCGTGTAGAACAAGCGTTCTTTTTTGTTTTTATTTTATTTTTCAACAATCCAAGTAAGAATTGAGATTACAAAAGCGATAATCGGCCCTACTACAACTGCACCAAATATTAAAAACAGTAGTCCTTCTCCGAACATCCGAACGTTACTTGTTTTTCGGGCTTTCATCGTTCTTGAGAGTTCTCCCTCTAACCTCTTAACCTTTTCTTCTAATTGTTCTACTCGTTCCATCATTTCATTTTCCATATACAACACCTCAAACTAATACTTCAACAAAAAAACGTGATTCCCTCGAAAGGAATCACGTTTTCTCACGATATAATATTATACCCAACCTCTGAAGCGACTTGCTTCAGCCATTTTACGAACACCGACCATATACGCAGCTAAGCGCATGTTCACTTTACGAACTTGTGCTGTTTCATAAATAGAATCAAATGATCTTACCATTACTTTTTCTAAACGTTGTTCTACTTCTTCTTCAGTCCAGTAGTAACCTTGGTTATTTTGTACCCACTCAAAGTAAGATACTGTTACACCGCCAGCACTTGCTAATACGTCTGGAACAAGTAAAATTCCGCGATCTGTTAAAATTTTAGTTGCTTCTAATGTTGTTGGACCATTTGCAGCTTCAACAACGATTTTTGCTTTAATATTATTAGCATTTTCTTCTGTAATTTGGTTCTCAATTGCAGCTGGAACTAAAATGTCGCAATCAAGTTCTAACAATTCTTTGTTTGAAATTGTATTATTAAATAGTTTTGTTACTGTACCGAAGCTATCACGACGGTCTAATAAATAATCAATATCTAATCCGTTTGGATCATGCAATGCACCGTAAGCATCCGAGATTGCAATAACTTTCGCGCCTGCATCATGCATAAATTTAGCTAAGAAGCTACCAGCATTACCGAATCCTTGAACAACAACGCGTGCACCTTTAATATCAATGTCGCGTTTTTTTGCAGCTTCGCGAATACAAATTGTTACACCTTTCGCCGTTGCTGTTTCACGTCCATGTGATCCACCTAATACAAGTGGCTTACCTGTAATAAATCCTGGTGAATTAAATTCATCAATACGGCTATATTCATCCATCATCCATGCCATGATTTGAGAGTTTGTGAATACATCTGGAGCTGGAATATCTTTCGTCGGTCCTACGATTTGGCTAATTGCTCGTACATAACCGCGGCTTAATCTTTCTAACTCACGGAATGACATTTCACGTGGGTCACAGATAATTCCACCTTTACCTCCACCGTATGGTAAATCAACAATACCACATTTTAAACTCATCCAGATTGAAAGTGCTTTCACTTCATTTTCTGTTACATTCGGATGGAAGCGAATTCCACCTTTCGTTGGACCAACAGCATCATTATGTTGTGCACGATATCCTGTAAATATTTTAACAGTCCCGTCATCCATACGAACTGGTATTTTCACTGTCATCATACGAATTGGTTCTTTTAATAATTCATATACTTCGTTTGGATAACCCAATTTTTCTAATGCTTCACTAATAACAATTTGTGTCGAATTCAATAGTTCAAAATGTTGTTCCCTTTGTTGTTGTGTTTTTGTTTGAGTTCCCTTTTCGGCTACCATAGTAAGTAAACCCCCTGTAATTTCACTTGTTTAGTAAACCTTCATTGCCTAGTATACACCGTTAAATTTGGAATGCAATAGAAAACGCTAACAAATATATACAAACTATTTCCTGTTGCAAGCGTTTTCACTATCATTATAGTCCTTTTATTGCTTTTAGAAAAGTAAAATACTTAAATATTTAAATATTTTTTATTTTACCTATATATAACAACTTAAGAAGATATTTTTAAGTATAGTAAAGAGCGCCCAAATATTTATGATTCCCGCTATACCATTAATCGTTTTGACATTTTCAGACCAACATTTTAGGTTTCTCCAAATAAAAAACAAAACCTTAGCTTTGTTATATTAGCTAAGGTTTTGTTTTTTCACAAAGTAATTGTGTATTTGTTCAATTGCTTGAGAAGCCATTAATTCTTTACCATACTCCATTAGACGATAAATAGTTGCTGTAGACGGATTACCATATTCCGCTAAAATAGCTATAAAATCTGCCTTCAGTAATTGAACTTGCTCCTCTTCTTCCATCCAAAGATAGAAACGCTCATCCCACGTATATAGTTTTCCGCCAGTTACATCAAGGTTATATAAACGATTCGACAGGTTAATTACGTCATCTAGTGTAGCAAACTCATAAAGTATATGCTCGCTTTCATCTAGAGTCACTTGCATTTCAATAAACTCGTCACGGAACTCATCATCTGTATCCACATCTTGATGTTCTTTCGTTACAATTACGACCATTCCTTGCGCTTGTAGAGAAAATACTTCAACTGCAATCGGGCCATCCGCTTCAAACCCTAGTTCCTTATTTGCTTCTTGCATCATATCACGAAATAATTGCTGTACTTTCGGTGCATTTCTCCACAAATCTTCTTTCGTTAACCCTCGTTCAGATAAATCATCAAATGTTAAGAAAATTTTTATCTTATTGTAATTTAATCGTTCCAGCCTCATCTCATACCCTCCCTACGTAACCAATGAATATAATTTTTATTATATGAAATAGAAAATAGATGGTTCTTTTCGAACAACTATTCTAACATTTTTAACCAATCATCCCATTCTTCTTTCGTATCACCAATTAGGCATGTTTGAATGTTCAACTGATCTCGAGCACCTATTTCTCCTATAAATCCAACAGAAAGTTTCTCACTTTTTTCTTGCAACAAATTCATGTCTTTCATCGCGTTCTTAAGTTCTCGTTCCTCATCAAAAGAGACTACTACATATGTAGGTTGTATTTGCTCAACAGCTAACAAAATACCATCTTCCACTAAGCTTGACCTAATATATATCACCTCATATCCTTTTAAACGTAAATACGTTGAGAAAACAAACCCTTTCAACATATTATTTTCTAACACGACAACTTTGTGTATAGAAGAAAATGATGATGCATTATGATACACCATTCCTAGACGAGTTTGTAAAAATGATACGACATATTGGAATTGCACCATTGTAACTTCATTATTATTTTTTAACGTTAACAATTTATTTGACACTTGAAGAACAATACTTGCTATGACTTTTTCTGTTGCATAAATACTGAAAGCCTCGTTTAACAATGCAGAAGTTGTAATTTCATCAAATTTTAACAAAGCTTGCAGTAAATCGTCCACTAAAACAACTTCTCTATCGTAATGTATTTCTTTTTGAACATTACTCTGCAAACGATTCTCTTCTAATAATTGAACTGCTTGTCCAATCATCATGCCGGAAGAAACCTTGTCCATTAACCATTTCAAAATTTGAATATGCTCTTCTGTATATAATCGATGCCCCGCATGATTCCGCTTTGGGGCAATAATTTGATATCGTCTTTCCCATGCACGAAGCGTACTCGGCTGAATTCCAATTATATTCGAAACAGCTTTTATGTTATATTTCCCGTTTAGAGTTGGCATCATTTCCCTCCGCACAACGTAATAATATGTGTTTGAGCAGGTGCTCGGAAGCGAAGTGGAATCAACGTTGTTCCATACCCATTACTAACAAAAAGAGTCATATTTGAATGCTTATATACGCCACCTTTTAAATATTTTTTAGATGGGAATAATCGAATCTGTCCTCCATGTGTATGTCCACTTAACACAAGTGAAATTTGTTCTTTTCCAGACATTTTATTTATTATATCAGGGTTATGACTAATTAATATGCGAAAACCATCTTCTTTGCAATCAGCCAACGCTAAATCTAAACGATCACGCTTCAAACCAACATCATCTACACCGAGTAAACAAATTTTTTCTCCTAGTTCAGACTCAAATACAACTCTTGTATTATCTAAAACTTTCACATTATTTTCTAATAACAAAGCATCTAATTCATGATATTCAATCTCATAATCATTATTTCCCCACACAAAATATACAGGAGCTATCGCTCTTAACTTTTGTATATTTGCAGAAATTTTCGAAAAAGGGACACCTCTTTCCGCTAAATCACCGCCAATAATCACAAGGTCTACTTTTCCTTTTACTTGTTCAATTAATGAACTTGAAATGACCCTTCTATGAATATCAGAAATAAAAAACACCTTTACTTTTTGAAAACTTTTCGGAAATTCTTCAAAAAGTAAAGTATGTTCTAACACAGTATTACGCATCGCTTCTGTATACATTACAAGAAGAAATATAATACCAATACATATGAGAGCACTTAATAAGATAATCCATATCATATATTTTTTACTCCCTTCCTCATAAAGATAATCCTCCGTTTTTATAGTAGGTATGTTACTAGCTATCCTGCTTTGCGGACTTATCTTTTATCGGAATTTTTATTTCTTGACCTACATTCACGTCATCTTCTTGTAAATCATTATACTTTTTAATCACTTCAATCCCAGTTTCATCTGAAAAATATTGCTTCGCTATACTTTCTAAAGTTTCTCCTTCTTTTACCGTATGCGTTACTACTTTCTCAGATGTTGCCTCAGACTCAGATTTAGCTGAATCAAAGAAAATGACCTCAAACGCACTTTTCCCAGCGTTATTACCATCACTTTTCACCTGAATATATTTATCTGTATACCATAAGATACTAATTGGTAGTAATATGAATAGAAATGTTAAAACTCGGACAAAAATATGATTCATTTTAAACTTTTCTTTTTTCTCTTTATTTCTATGAATTTCACTACGCGGCGGTAAACTTTCTTTTTCTTCCACTCGCTCAACTTCTAATTCCTCTTCGAAATCAGGAATTCGTTTTCTCATGTTGTTCACCACCACCTTCCATTTATTTTCTTAATTGGAGTCCCATTATAAAATCAACAAGAAAGTGTGCAAAGATTGTTATAAACAAATTTCCTGTCCATTCAAATACATAACCAAAGACAAAACTAATGAAACAGACGAAACAAAACAAAAATGGCTTTGTTATATACCGAATATGTAACACTGCAAATACTAAACTCGCTATTACAATTCCAAAGTGAGTCTGCACTACACCTCTAAATAAAAATTCTTCTGCAAAGCCGATAATGAACGTAATAACGAGTAGGTGCATAACTGACATTCCTTGAAACATCCTATCGTTAATACCACCATCATCAAACCAAGACTCTGGAAATACTCGCATTGCAACATAATCTAATAACACAATACCAATCGCCAACAAGCCGCCTATTATAAGTATAGATACCGGTTCCCACTTCCACAGACTATACACCGATTTTATATCTCGGAATAATATATATGCTAGTAAACAACCGATACCGATAATAATGAACTGTGTGATATACAGATTCAGCCTTATTTCTTTCGGACTCATATCTTCAATATTATGCCTTTGAATGTTCATCATTCCCCCATCTTTTCTAGACCGAAAAGCTTTTGTAACTCTGTTTCCCAATTATAGTCGAAATCCGATTGTTGCGCTTGTCTTTTTTTATAATCTGTTTTTGTAATACCACAATAGTCACAGCAATTTTTCAACTCGTTCTCTTTTCTATAACCGAACTGTTGTAACAAATATTCACGCCTACATTCTTTCACTTGTATCCACGATTTCATGTTTTCTAGCTCACTATATTTATTACGTATCCTTATTTCTACTTCAGCTATTAATCTGTTCATAATTTCATCTGACAAGCTCTCTAATTTTAATTTTCGCTGTTGTATGATTCCAAGCTGTTCAAGATGATAGCGGATAAAACGCCAATATTGTTCATTAAATCTTGCTGCATTATAACAAATTTCTTCTACCTCTTCTATTGGTAATTCTTTCGTTTGAAACATTCTTTCTTGTAGTAAAGAGAATAAAAATTGTATTTGCGACTGACTTGGCAATTCATCTTCAATTATTGAAATTGGTAAATCGTGATCTAACGGACTACATAGTAAGATAGCTATACTCGGTTCACCATCTCTTCCAGCTCTTCCGATTTCTTGTAAATAGGAAGCTATATTAGTCGGATAATGAAAATGAATAATATAGCTCGTATTCGACTTATTTACTCCCATACCAAAAGCACTTGTACATATTACAAGCTGCAACTGGTCATTCATAAACTGCTGTTGAATTAACATACGCTCTTCATGTTCCATACCACCATGATAAAAAGCGACACCAGTCACGCCTTTTCCTCTTAAATACTCCGTTAAACGTTCTGTCCACGCTCTGCTTGAACAATATACAATCCCTGGCCCTTGTAAATACATCACCTGGTCCAAAAGCGCTTCTTTCTTCTCTTCTATCGTCTCCACAAATTGTACTTCCATAGCAATATTTGGACGATCAATAGAGTATACATGCTGCGTCACTTTCTTCAAATCTAAACTCTCTGCTATATCTCGGAGTACATCTTTTGTCGCTGTTGCCGTTAATGCTAGCACGGTAGGAGACCCGATATTTTCAATGACTACATTTAGTTTTTTATAGTCTGGCCTAAAATCATAACCCCATTGTGAAATACAATGAGCCTCATCCACGACAAATAATGAAATATGAACTTTCTTCAATTCTCTTATTAACACTTCCGACTGCAACATCTCTGGTGAAACAAAAATAAATTTATATGAAGCTAATTTTTTCATCGCTTCTCTTTTTTCATGTAATGTCCGAAAACTATTAAATGCTATTACTCGGTTTTTCACAACATACTTTAATTGTGTAACCTGATCTTCCATCAAAGATAATAATGGTGATACAACAAGCACGGTTCCTTCTTGCATTAGCCCTGGAAGTTGATAGCACATAGACTTCCCTCTTCCAGTCGGGAGCATTGCTATAACATCTTTTCCTTCTAATAAATCTGTAATTACCCCTTTTTGCCCTGTACGAAATTCAGAATATCCAAACCATCTATATAAATATTCCTCAAGCTTCATTTATACCCTCCATCCGCGCCAATACAAGACGAACTTCAAAATAAGAGATACCCTCTCCAACCGCTTGTTTCAACTCACGCAACTTACGTGTTTGTAATGCCTCAATTACTTTTGTTACTTTATCTATTTTATCTTTTTCCATAAACATCTCGATTGAAAACTCTTTTTCCCGCAAAGCAATTTCAACAAAATGATCTTCTATCGTTGCAACCTTTAAATTTCTAATTGTCGCTATTTCATCTAAAGAGCGTCCTTGTCTCCAAAAATTATATGTTTTTTTCGTTGATAAACTAAATAATTCAGCTCTCTCATTTGGATAAGAGATAATCTCAGCTAATAGCGGAAATTCATTTTCTTTATCGTGAACTTCTTGTATAAAGAAGTGAATTGTACCCCAAAATAAAAAATACACCCGGAATATATCTTGTTTCGTAATTTCCGCTAATTGCTGCAATGTACAACCGATACGTTCATATCCTGTTAATCTATATGTTACAATCGTCGCTTCTACCACATCACCTTTTCCTAAAAGATTATGTATTTCTTTCCATAATCTTTTAGCCAATTCACTTCGCCTATATGGTATACCTGTTAAAAAACGTTTTACCCACATCATTATTTCTGTATCTTGTTGAATGGGAATAAACTTCGTATTATTCTGTTGTAAATTAGATATAGTTTGAATAATTAATGATAATCGTTTCCAAAATGTTTCACCTAATTCACCATAGTGTAAACCATGTAAATGCGTGGGAAAAGCATACACTTCCTCCCATGTATGTAACTGCATTTTACCTTTAGATGTTAACAAATATGTATTTTCATGTATTTCTCGAATCAAATCTGCTTGCAACAACTTTGCAACTTCACGATCATAGTCTGTTCTATTTAACGATTTATATATTCCAAACAAAAATGAAATTCGGAACATATTTCCATCTTGTAACGTTTGCGAAGATCGTTTTCCTTTTAATAAATAATAAATAGAAGAAACGGTCCTTTCACCATTCAATTGTTTTAAACAATACAATAAAGTATATTGTAGTTGCATTACCGCTTCCACCTTTCAATCTAGCTTAATTACTTTTTAGTACGATTGCACCATTCTATGTTACTCATTAAACTTATCATATCGGCACTATGTACTTGTATATAGTATATTGTACCAAACGAAATAACATTTACGTATTTTGAAAATCTTATGACATAATGCAAAAATTAGTTGACACTCTAATTGATAAGGATTATCATTATAATTTTATGTTGAAAAGTTTTAAAAACCGTTTTACAATAAGGTTATAATTTTTATGGCGAGCTTTTCACATACATATTATCAGGAGGGAAAAAAGATGGCAAAATATACAATCGTTGATAAAGATACTTGTATCGCATGTGGTGCTTGCGGCGCTGCTGCACCAGACATTTATGATTATGATGATGAAGGTATTGCATTTGTAACGTTAGACGATAACCAAGGTATCGTTGAAATTCCAGATGTATTAATTGAAGATATGATGGATGCATTCGAAGGTTGTCCAACTGACTCAATTAAAGTTGCTGATGAATCATTTGATGGCGACTCTTTAAAATTCGAATAGTCTTTTATTAACTTCAAAAAATATCCCTCATTCATATGAGGGATATTTTTTGTTTTCTATTTTCATTCTACTTAATAAAAAAACACTAGTAGTTCCATACTACTAGTGGTTTTATTTTATATTTTATGCATTTTTCATTTTTGCAAACACCCATACTTTCAGGCGTGAGAATAACGCTACAAATACAATTGTCACAACAATTCCTTTAATTAAATTAAATGGTAAGATTGCCGTTACAACCGTTGTTCTTATAGCCTCGCTAGACATAGCTGGTGAATTTAAAAACCAAGTGTAAGCTGGGAATATAATGATGTAATTTAATACACTCATAATGAGCGCCATTGTAATTGTCCCTAGCATTAATCCTGTCGTTAAACTCTTAACAGTACGATACTTTCTAAATAAGAAAGCTGCCGGTCCAATAAATAAACATCCTGCAATAAAGTTAGCAATTTCTCCAACTGGCACTCCCGTTAAACTCCCTTGAATTCCGTAATGTAAAATATTCTTTATCGCCTCTACAATTATCCCTGCAACTGGCCCGAAAATAATTGCTGCAATTAGAGCTGGTACATCACTAAAATCAATTTTTAAAAATGGCGGAAGCCCTGGAAACGGGAAATCCAACATCATCAGTAAATATGCAATACTACTTAGCATCGCTACACTCACCATCTGCACTACACTGTTTTTTTGTTTCATCTTTCTCTCTCCTTTTCCATCGATCATCTCATGGAAAGTGGAAAGGTTCTGCTATGCCTACTTTTTCATAGAACGAAAAAACCCTTTGTGTTTTACACAAAGGGAGAATTTAAGGCACATCAAACAGACGTTCAAATTCATATCTTTTTTGAACGCTTGAACCTCCATCTTCTCCCATCCAGACTATACTGTCGGCTTTGGAATCACACCAAATCCTGCCTTAACGGCTCGCGGGCTTAGAACAAAATCACATATAGTTCATCACCGCCGGTCGGGATTTTCACCCTGCCCCGAAGATAGACCGATATTCTATTTTCCACTTTATTATACAACAACATAATCGTATTGTGAACAAAAAAAGCGTAACTTATTAAAAATAAGTTATTAATTTTATATAATCAAAACCAATCACTATATTTTACAATACACCCCAGATTTTTTAGTATTCGGCATTTCCCCTATGAATCCCCTAGTCATATATAATGAAAAGTGATAAGATGTTGAATTGTTAAGATAAGAACATTTTCTGGATTATGGAGGAAATGTCATGAAAAAAGAAAAGAGACACTCTATTCGAGAAGCAATGAAAAAAAACTTAAGAAAAGAATACTTTTACTTAAAAAAAGAATTACTTTTCTACTGTCCAATTGATTTAGGCACATTCTCAAGCGAGACATACTATGCTGCTTTCGATGAAGATGGCATCAGTATTTATCAGTATGATAAAAAAACAGAGAGTAAATTAAAACTGTGTGAGCGTCACCCATGGAAGAGTTGGAATAAAGTGAAGGTGGATCATTATTTGACAACTTCTCAATTTATTTTTCAAGGTGAGCGAAACTGGATATTATCCCTTTTCCAAAAAGGAAAAGAAGCTCAAAAAATAATTGAAGAGCACACATCTTTACAAACTGAAGTTGTTTCCCGCTCTTTCTTAAAAAAACTTCCAGGATTCCGTTCTAATGCACCGTTGAATAAATACATCGGCAGCATTTGCTACACTGCACTTATTGCATTTTTATTAAAATGGATGATTCCATTTCAAGCACCACAAATCGCCCTGTACTCCATTTCAATCGGTTGTATGCTTCTTGGTTTACTTTGTTTGACAATCGGTTTAATTGAACCGACTATTGTACTATTTCGAACGAACGAAAAAACAAGAACGAAAGTATTTTACTTATATAGCTACTTAGCTATTTCTGGATTTATATGTGTCTTTATTTTTTGGTAAAAAAAGAGCTAGTTTAACTAGCTCTTTTTTTACTTTACGTATAATTGTTGATTTGGATAAATCCGATCTTGCTGCAGTCCATTTTTATCTTTAACTTCCTTAACTGACATACTAAATTTCCGTGCAATACTAACTAAAGTGTCCCCTTTTTGGACGACATATAAGGATGAGGAAACAACTTCATTTCTCTGTTCATTTAGAACAAGCAATGGATTCATCGCATTCTTTTTCGCCATCGTCCATCTTCCTTGATGAACTTCTAAATGTAAGTGTGCACCTCTCGATTCTCCTGTATTTCCTACTTCTCCAATTATTTCTCCTTTTGAAATATAATCCCCTTGAACTACATATCTCTTATTTAAATGCGCATACACGGCCTCATATTCTCCATGTTTAATAAATACAACGTTTCCATAACTACTTGAATAATAAGACTTTGTTACCTTACCTTCTTGAATAGCTGCCACAGGCGTGCCAATCGGTGCCGCTATATCTATACCGTAGTGTTTTCCATGCCTTGTCCCAAAATAATCACTTATCTGCCCTTCAACAGGCCATGTCCATTGATTTCCCTCTGCGTACACATGTAATTGAGATAAAAACAATACCGTCAATAACATGACGCCACATTTTAACACTTTCATATACATCCTCCGTTTTCTAATTAACACCATACCTTCTCTTATTTTGGTATATTACAGAAAAAAGTATACAAAAAAAGAAAGTGAATCACTCCACTTCCTTCTCGTTTTTATCACGAAAAACGATTGCACTGCGATTATACTCCACATCTTTTACTTGTAATCGAGCGTTTATTACTCTAGCTACCGCAAACAAATAATCAGATAATCTATTTACATACTTTAGAACAACTTCATTTATTTCCCCTTCTTTTTGCAAGGACACTACACATCGTTCTGCTCGCCTTACAACTGTACGCGCAATATGAATAGCAGCTGCGGCTTCGCTTCCACCTGGTAAAATAAAACGCTCTAACGGCGGTGCTTCTTCTATATACGAATCAATCCTTCTTTCTAAGCTTTCAACCATTTCAACCGTTACTTTATAAGGAATTTTCCCCTCTACTATCGCCAAGTCTCCCCCGCAATCAAATAGTTCATGTTGAATATTTTCAAGTTCATTGTAAATATCTCCAAAAGATCCGCCTTGTAGCTTAGTCATTGCATATCCAATATGAGAATTCGCCTCATCTATCGTGCCATATGCTTCAACTCGGATATTATCTTTATCCACTCTGCCGCCTATTACACTTGTTGTCCCTTTATCTCCTGTTTTCGTATATAATTTCATCGCTTCACGACACCCCTCTTGCTATTCTTCATTCGACTAAGATAGAAAAAAAGTTCTACTGTTATTTATTTAATTGATTTTACAAAAAAATAAAAAACAGTAGAACTTTATTCATTATCAACTTTAAAAACACATATCTAAATTATACGATTCGGTAAATATACAGAGAATGTAGTTCCCTCTCCAACAACACTTGAAACAGCAATTTTACCATCATGGCCTTGCACAATATTTTTTGCAATCGCAAGCCCGAGCCCCGTTCCACCTTTTTTCCCACGTGTTCTTGCTTTATCAGCTTTGTAGAAACGATCAAATAAAAATGGAATATCTTCTTCTGGAATACCAGCGCCCGAATCTTGTACTTCAAAAGTAAGACCATTATTTTTCGTATTAATTACAAGCGTTACATGTCCGCCTGCATTCGTATGACGAATTGCGTTATCAATTAAATTCGTCAATACTTGTTCCATACGATCTGCATCAAACGGGTATTGTTCAATTGGATTCTGGAAATCAACCGTTAATGCGACTTCTTTATCCTTTGCAATTCCTTGGAATTTACGACCTATTTTTTCAACGAAAGGATGAATATCAACTTCACCTATATGTAACTCTACATTACCACTTTCCATACGCGCTAAATCTAATAGTTCATTTACAAGTTTACCTAAACGAACAGATTCATCATAAATGATTTGAACGAACTCATTAATTTCTTCTTTCGTTTGCACAATATCATCTAAAATCGCTTCACTATACCCTTGAAGCATTACCATCGGTGTACGAAGTTCATGTGATACGTTTGCAATAAAGTCTTGACGCATCTTCTCAAGACGGCGTTCTTCCGTCATATCACGTAATACAGCTACAGCGCCACGAATTTTCGTTTGGTTGTAAAGCGGCGTCATAAGAACTACATAGTTCCCTTTTTGTAAATTAATTTCAACCACTTGTTGTTGTTCACTTTCTACAACGAGATGGAATAGTTCAACAAGTTCAGAAGGTAGTTTTTTACTGAGCTCTACTTCCTTTTCCTCTTGCCAAACTTGTAAGAAATGTTCAGCCGGCGGATTAATTACAACGACTTCACCTTCTTGATTTAACGTAATAACCCCATCTGCCATACTACTTAAAATACTTGCTAACTGTTCTTTTTCTTGCTGCAAGGCATTCATATTAAACTTCAACTGTTTCCCCATTTGATTTAAGGCCGTTGCAAGCTCACCAATCTCATCCTGAGATACCATAGGTGCTTTCGCATCAAACTTCCCACGCGCGACCTCAAAAGCAACCTCACGCATTTTACGGAGTGGTGCTGTAATTCGAGTAGATAAGAAGAATGCAAAGAACGTTGTTAATATAATCGCAATCCCTGCTGATAAGAATATAAAATCAGTCGTTCTCTCCATACCTTGTATCGGTACTTGTAAAGATTCGTATACGAACACTGCACTTTGATTTTTTGAATGCACTGGTTTTCCGACAATCATAATATCATTTTCAGTGTTTTTATTCTTTCTACTATTAGAGGCTTTTCTAATGTTATTCTTAATTTCTTTTTTGTCTGTAAAAACAGCCGCTAATTCTTTATCTTCTTTCAAATCATCCATTGTAAGAGTGACTAACCCTTCTTGTTTCGGCGAAGAAGATATTTCTTTACCATCTTCTACAATAATAATCCTTGAAAGGGGATCAGAGAATTTGTACGCGATATTCTCAATCGTTTTTACATCGGCACCTTCTTCAATTAACTCTGAAACACTTGTTGCAACTTTTTGAAGCCTAGCTTCACTCATATCAACATAATATGTTCTAAAAAACTGTGAAAGTAAAATCGCAACAAATCCAAGAACAAACGAAACGAGAAGTAATATAGTCATCCATAACTTCCCTACTACACTTCTCCAAAGCATCAGTCGTTCACAACCTCAAATTTGTAACCTACGCCCCAAACGGTAACAATCATCTTCGCAGCATCTGGTGATTTTTTGCTTAACTTCTCACGTAAACGCTTTACATGCGTATCAACTGTACGTAAATCTCCGAAGAATTCATATTGCCATACTTCTTTTAACAATTGCTCACGATCAAATACCTTATCAGGCGCTTTCGCTAAGAATAATAGTAATTCGTACTCTTTCGGTGTTAAGTTTACTTCATTACCATCTGCTGTAACACGGTGTGCATCATTATCAATTGTTAAATGAGGGAACACAGTAACATCTTTTGTCGTTGTATCTTGTGTAAAGAACGTTGTTGGTACAGAACGGCGTAAGACCGCTTTCACACGAAGCACTACTTCACGTGGGCTAAATGGTTTCACAATATAATCATCAGTTCCTACCTCAAACCCTTGTACTCGGTTTACTTCTTCACCCTTCGCTGTCAACATAATAATTGGCGTCGCTTTTTTCTCACGAACCCCTTTACACACTTCAATACCATCTTTACCTGGCATCATAAGATCTAATAGGATTAAATCGTAATCATTTTGTAACGCCATTTCTAAAGCTGTATCACCATTGTCCGCTTCTTCAATTGTGTATTGTTCTCTTTCTAAATACATTTTCAACAAACGACGAATACGATCCTCATCGTCTACAATTAAAATTCTTGATTCATTTTCCATTTCTACCCGTTGTGTACTTTTACCACAACGGTTTACACCTACCCTTCTACACTAGTATGTTGCGCTATTCTCGTTTATTTAAGCAATCTTCTAAATGTTTCACTTCCCATATTATGCTTCACAAGAATAATAAAGTTTGTTCAATTTTTTTCCAAAACTATGTATTTTTTTTGAACAGGATATAATGTCCTCGACATCATTTTACAAAATCAACCGCTACTTTGTCATGTTTTTCTCAAAAAAGAAGAAAAATTGACAAAAATAAAATAGGAAAGTGACATTCACTCTCCTATTTTATTTCTCTATGCGTATGAATGTAAACCCGCGATAATTAAGTTTACTACAATAAAGTTAAACATAATGATTGCAAAACCAATTACCGCTAACCACGCTGACTTCTCTCCGTGCCACCCTTTTGATAAGCGTAAATGTAATACCGCCGCATAAAAGAGCCAAGTAATAAGCGCCCAAACCTCTTTTGGATCCCAACCCCAAAAACGTGTCCACGCTATTTGAGCCCAAATCATGGCAAAAATTAATGCACCTAATGTGAAAACCGGGAATCCAATTGCAATAGAACGATATCCGATTTCATCCAGTAAATCACTATTTGTATTCTTTACTAACGGCTGAAGTGCTGCCGATACTCGTTTGCGTAAAACAAGTCTTAATACAATATAAAGTAATGTCCCAACTAACACAGACCAAATTACTGTATTTAATTTTTTCGCATTTACAATCGCCGGAACTTCAACTGTCGGCTCTAATTTATTTTCTGTCAATAACTTTCCTTCGTGCGGTCCCACTAAAGCCGGAAGATTGTACTTCATTTCCACTTGTTGTTCATTTTTATCAACCCATTGAAACTTCGCTTCATATTTCATACTAGAAAATACCGTTGTCACTCCAATAAAACCAACTGTACAAACAAGTGTGAACACTACCGTTTCTAACCAAAATGTACGTTTACTTCTCGTTGATTGATCTACATTCTTCAATAAATACATAACGCCCGTAATAAAACTAATTGCTAAAATTGCTTGTCCTGCTGCTGCAGTCGTCACGTGAATATGCAACCAATTACTTTTTAAAGAAGGAATAAGCGGAGATATTTCCCTCGGAAACATACTTGCATAGGCAATTAATAAAAGTGCAACTGGTAATGCAAAAAGTCCGATTATACTTACGCGATACATAAAATACATGACAATAAATGCTCCGACAAGCATCATGCCGAAAAATGTACCGAATTCAAAAAAGTTACTAACTGGTGCATGTCCTGATGCAATCCATCTTGTAACAAAATATACTGTTTGTGCAATAAACCCTAAAATTGTAATCGTTATTCCTATATTTGCCCATTTATGACCTTTTTCTTTAATTGCTCCCCCGAAAAATAGAGTTGCAATTAAATATAAAATAAATGCGGTAAAGAGAAAGTTACTACTTATTTGCACCATATCGTTTCCCCACCTTAACTAATTTTTTTATCCACTACTTTATCGCTTGGCTGCGGAATTGCCGTACCTTCTAGTACTCTTTCAATATCTTTCTTTAAACCGAACCAATTTTTATTCGTGTGTCCTGCAATCCACCATTCATCATTAACGCGTTGTATCCAAATACGACGATGATTCCAATACATCCCTTGAATGACACCAACCATAAATATAAATCCTCCAATACCGAGAATCCAAAGCGTTAAATCTTTCCTTACAGTAAGTGCTGTTGCATTTTGCATTTCCACACCTGCAAACGACATTTTATATTTATTATTTCCATCAGGTTCTATATTTTGCTGAATACCAACAAAACTCACTTCACCATCTGGTGTTTCAGGCGTAAACATTTTAAACACAAATGCAGGGTTGTTTGGTAATTTCGTTTTCGTATTTGGTCTTCCATTCTCGTCAAAATAAAAATCTGGGAAATAGCTTAATAGTTCTAAAGAATAACCTTTTCCTAAATCATATTTTTCTGTAGGGTTCGTTAAATCAACTTTGATCGGTCCCCACTTTTGATTATTTTCTTTGTTTTGCAGGTTAAAGGACATACTTTTAAATTCATTTTCTTTATAATCCACTTGATAAACAGCAAATTGATCAAATTTCAGCGGTTCATTCACTCGAATTTCCGATTCTTTTACTTTTTCTAATTTCGGTTTTTGTCCTGCTATATTTTCGCCGACCGCTTTATATAATACAGCATTCGTTTGGAAGTTTTTCGCAATCACTTTATCGCCTACACGATCAATCGCTTCATCAAAAACTTCCTTGTCCTTACTTTTATCATAAACTTCCTTAATAAATTTCTCGTTTTTTAAATAGTATTGACCATCCGTTCCTGGTATTTCTTTCGTTTCACCGTCACGTAACCAAAGGGCTTCGTCTACGTACATACTCGGTAAAAAACGGAGCATTGCACCGAATAAAAAGATAATGAGACCAATATGATTCACATATGGACCCCAGCGTGAAAACCGTCCCTTTTCCGCCAAAATATTTCCGTCTTCCACTTTCACGTTATAGTTTCTTTTCTTTAAATTCTTTTGCACTCTTTCAAAATCACCATCTTGCGGTGTACCAGTACCGTATAATCTTTGTCTCTTTAAAAAGCTAGTGTGTCTTTTCACCCCTTGCTTCTTTAAAGCTTTATAAAGTGGAATGACACGGTCTAAGCTACATATCACAAGTGAAATACCAATTGAAGCAATTAAAATCATATACCACCATGAACCGTATAAATTATTAAATCCTAATTGATAGTATAGTTGCCCTAAAAATCCGTATTCTTGCTTATAATATTCAGCTGGTGCAATTCCTGGAGTTATGTACATTTCTTGCGGAAAAATAGTTCCTATTGCTGATGCAGCTAAAGTGATTACAATGAGCCATACACCCACTTTTACAGAAGAGAAAAAACTCCAAATTTTATCGACTATCGTTTTTGTTTGTGTGAGAGATCTCCGAGCACTCCCCTCATAACGCATATCCAATAGTTTTATATTTTCATTGCTTTCAAATGGTTTCCCACATGCTTCACAAAAAACAGTTCCTATCGGATTCACATGTCCACATTCACACTTAATTTCTTTCAACACTCTCACCGCCCCTATATCTATATGTACTATTGTATATTCTACCCTCGAGTTACCGCAATACTCAGAATTTTTAAATCAGAGGCACTATAAGGATGCACCTCATATGTAAAGGCTTTCTTTATTACGGAGTAATTTTCTTTAAATACTCTTCCAATTGTTCTATCGTTTGTTCACCTTTAATCTCTTGAATCACCTTACCATCCTTATCAATCAAGAAGCTTGTTGGTAACGGTATTACTCCATACGTTTTTATAATTTCTCCACCTTTATCAATTGCGACTGGGAACTTAAGATCGTATTGTTTCACAAAATTCTTAACAGCAATATCCGTTTCATCTGCATCTAACGCAATAATTTCAACGCCTTTTTCTTTATACTTTGGATATAATTCGTTCATATAAGGCATTTCTTTTTCACACGGTTTACACCAAGTGCCCCAAAAGTTTAAAAATACACCTTTTCCCTTTAAATCTTTTAATTCAATTTTCTTTCCTTCTAAATCTGTTACAACAAAATTAGGTGCTTCTTTTCCGATTTGCATTTTCTCTTCTTTAGTGAAATATCCTTGATAAAGTGTAAATCCTACAGCACCGCATAAAATGAGTAGAATCATAACGCGAAATAATAAGCGATTTTTTTTCATATTGTCTCCCCTCTCTTCGACGAGTGATAAATATATGTATTTTTTAATAAATCACCAGCGGAGCATTCCACTGGTGAAAGTTTCACACTATCGATTAGCGCGGCTTTGTAGAAGCCAATGCACGTAATTGTTTCACCTCATGTGGTGACAATTCTCTCGCATCACCAGGGCGCAAGCTACCCACTTCTAAAAAGGCGTAGCGTTCACGCTTTAGTTTCACTACTTTACAATCTAACGCTTCAAACATGCGGCGTACTTGACGATTACGTCCTTCATGAATCGTTAATTGTACAATCGCAGTCTCTTTACGCTTGTCCCAAGAAATAATTTTCACTTGTGCTGGTGCTGTTTTCCCATCTTCTAATGCAACACCTCGTTCTAACATGCGAATTTTCTCACCTGTTAATGGCCCTTTAATTTTTGCAACATACGTTTTTTCAACTTTATATCTTGGATGCATTAATACATTTGCAAATTCCCCATCATTTGTCATCAATAATACGCCAGACGTATCATAATCTAAGCGTCCGATTGGGAATAAACGTTGTCTAATTTCAGGGAAAAAGTCTGTTACAACACTTCTTCCTTTATCATCTGATACACTTGAAATTACGCCGGTTGGTTTATATAGTAAAAAATAAACAGGTTCTTCTTTTTCAAGAGGGATGTTATTTACTTCTACTTTATCTTGAGGAGTTACTTTCGTTCCTAACTCCTTCACTATTTTTCCATTCACTTTTACTTTTCCTTGCTGAATTAATTCCTCAGCCTTTCTTCTCGATGCAATACCTGCTTGCGCAATCACTTTTTGTAATCGTTCCATTTCTTTTTTTCACCTCGAATTTATCTTACCTTACATTAGAAAGACTTGGCAACCGCATACGCTTGACGGCTATTCGCTTCATCTTACTTAAACAACATAGCGATGATAATAAACATATAAAGGGCAAATCATGTTTTTACCTTTTATTATTGTCCATACTCTTCATATTGCTCACAATAAAAGTTCATCATTTTGTCAAAAATACCGCATAAAAAAACCACTATTAAGCAACACCTTAATAGTGGTCGTATACGTATTATAAGCGAAATAGCATAAAAAATGAATAGCCGCCTTACTTAAACATTAAAGAAACAAACACAATTGAACAAATAATCCCGATTAAATCGGCAAAAAGTCCTACTTTTAATGCATCTCCCATTTTTCTAATTCCAACAGCTCCGAAGTATACTGTTAAAATATAAAAAGTCGTATCTGTACTCCCTTGCATCGTAGAAGCCAATCTTCCAATAAACGAGTCTGGCCCATATGTGGCAATTAAATCGGTCGTAATACTTAAACCAGCAGAGCCTGAAATAGGGCGTATAAGTGCTAGTGGAACAATTTCTGCTGGGACATGAATTAAATCTAACATCGGCTTCATTACTGATATCATTGCATCTAACGCTCCAGATGCCCGAAAAATCGAAATAGATACAAGCATTCCAACCATAAACGGTAAAATAGAGATCGCAATTTGAATCCCTTCTTTTCCCCCCTCAACGAACGATTCATACGTCGGCACTTTCTTTATCGTGCCATATAAAAGGATAAAACCGATTACACAAGGGATTACCCATAATGATATCGTATTGACAATACTCATTTTTTCCGCCCCTTCCTACTCCTTCTTCGGTAAAAATAGCGGTCAATCCAAATCGCTCCGATCATAGAGAGTACTTGTGCAATGAATGTTACCCCAACAATTTCAGTAGGATTCGCTGATTCATACGTCATTCGAATCGAAATGACAGTAGTAGGAATTAAAGTAATCGCTGATGTATTTAATGCGAGAAACGTCACCATAGAACGGCTCGCCGAATCCTTCCCTCCATTTAACTCTTTCAATTGTTCCATCGCTTTAATACCAAGAGGGGTTGCTGCATTCCCTAATCCAAAAAAGTTCGCCATCATATTCGATAAAATAAATCCCATTGACGGATGATCTTTCGGTATTTCTGGAAACAACCTTTTTACTATCGGCATAAAAAGTGACACTAACTTTTTTAACAACCCTGCTTCCTCTGCAATTTTCATTAAACCGAGCCAAAATACTAATACACTAATAAGTCCTATACAAATTGTTACTGCATCTTTTGCTCCGTCAAATACGGCTTTATTTATTGCTTCCATCGTTCCATTTATCATGGCATATACAATCCCTATGACTGCCATCGCTACCCATACGAGATTAACCATCGCTCCCAACACCTATCATATGAGAAAAAATTTCTTTCACATTATTCCAATACATTCCCGTTGTAGCTACTAACTTTCGTTTACTATAAAATAAATTCCGTTCTCCAACTTTCTCATTGCCAACATAAATTTCCGTCTTCCCAACCTTTACTCCATCTTTAAGTTTTGCACTTTTATCGAGTTCAACTTTTAATACGACATTCTTTCTTTCCTGCTCAGTTAATGGCACCGCAAAACTATTTTTCGTATATACATGATTGGCATATTTCTTTTCAGTTATTTCAGCAAGAGCTCCTTGTCCTACAACGTTCGTTTGCTTGAAACGTTCAAAACCTTTATCAAATAAATTCATATGATCATCCCAATCGCTAGAAGCGCTCAAAGTTACGACAATTAGATCTAGTCCATCTTTTGATGCTGTTGTAACAAGTGTCCGTCCTGCTTTCTTCGTAAAACCTGTTTTTCCTCCTGTCGCAAATTCATAATAAGATGTCACGAGTTTATGTTTGTTTTTCCACGGATAATCCCACGAATCTGATTTATACGTTTTTGTCCCAAAAATCTTCTTAAAGGTTTCATTCCCCATTGCATACTTTGTTAAAAGTGCCATATCATAGGCTGATGAATAATGAGATCCATCTCCATCCAAACCATGTGGGTTTGAAAAGTGAGTATCTTTCATTCCAATTTGTTTCGCCTTTTCATTCATTAAATATACGAACCCTTCTATACTTCCTCCTACATTTTCAGCAATTACTTGTGCTGCATCATTACCAGATCTAAGCATGAGTCCGTATACTAAATCCTCTAACTTCACTTTCTGTCCAGGTTTTAAATAAATTGCTGATCCTTCTACTCTCACCGCTTCATTACTAACCGATACCATTTCTTTCATTTTTCCTGATTCAGCAGCTAACAAGGCTGTCATAATTTTTGTTATACTAGCAATTTTTTGTGGCTCATGTTCTGCTTTTCCGTATAATACACGACCGGACTGTTGCTCCATTAATACAGCATTTCGAGCACTGACATTACTGTTCATCTTTGCATATGTAGGAATTGGTATAACGCTTGCGTACATAATAAGAAGCGTGATTATTACACAAATTCGTCTCATATTTCCCCCCACGTCCTTTTGGCACTTTTTGTACAAGTGTATGCTTGGCCTTTTAAAATATGAACGAAATCTCTTTCTCCTTCTAATAAAAAAGACGCAGAGAACCTGCGTCTAATACGGTGTCCATTCAATTTGTTTCGCACTTTCAAATCTTTTTTCTACATCAGGCCAATTTACAACATTCCACCAGTTTTTAATATATTCATCTTTTCGATTTTGGTATTGTAAATAATACGCATGTTCCCACACGTCTAGCACGAGGAGCGGTATCGTATCCCATTGTGTAAATAATTGATGAAGTGTACTCTGCAAAATTTCTAATCTTCCAGATCGTGGTACCCAAACGAGAAGCGCCCAGCCTGATCCTTCCACTTTAGAAGCTGCTTCTGTGAAATGTTTTTGAAAACGTAAAAAACTCCCAAAATCTTGTTCAATCTGTTGTGAAAGAGCCCCTCTTGGACTTCCGCCACCATCTTTTTTCATGTTATTCCAAAATATCGTGTGTAAGTAATGACCTGATCCATGAAAAGCCGCTTCTCTTTCCCAATGCTTAATTAAATCAAATTGATTTGTTTTTCTCGCTTCTTCCATCATTTTCTCTGCCTTATTTAATCCTTCCACGTAACTGCGATGATGTTTATCATGGTGTAACATCATAATTTCTCTAGAAATATACGGTTCTAACGCATTATACGGATAAGGTAATGGTGGAAGTGTATGCCCTCCAATTGGAACAGCTCGTTCACTATCCCCTCTTTCATATAGTTCATATTCCTCTTCTCCTTGCACGAATACTTCCTGCAAATGATGCTGAATATGTTCTACATCATCACTTATTTCATACATAAACTCTGCATCTGTATCATACTCATGCTCTTTCATACGATCTAATAACGTTTGAATTTTATAGGCAAGCATATGGACATCATACACTTCCATTGCACGGCTATCTAATACGTGAAGAACACTTTCACACCAGCTTTCTACTTCATGAAAGTAATCTGTAAATACACCTTGCTGACTCATGTTACACCTCCTTAATGCTATCCCCATAAATATATTCAAAGGAAATCCCTTATATAACTTTACAAAAGGAAAAGAAGCTAAGTCCCCTTAGCTTCTTTTTCGCAATTAATATTTGTGTAACATCTTTGTTTGGTAATCCGTCTCATAATATTCTAGTTCTTCACGCATCAATTGAAATTTTCCTTCTAAACTCTTCATCACTTGCTCTATAGATGCTGGTGGCGTTTGTTGAAAAACGATGGAGTTTTTCCCTGTATAGGCAGACCGACTATTTTCATACCAATGATCACTCTTTGGTGAGAAAAACTCTGCAATTACTTGATGATAAATTTTATATAAAATTTTCTCAGCTGCTGTTTTTCGAAATGGCTGGCTATTTAACAAAACAAAACATGCATCATGTCCTTCTTCACAAAAAACGAGAAGACGTCTTATTGATGCTAATAACCCTTTATAATATTGCTCGTTCCCTGCTGGTTTTTCTTCTAATAAAGAAGGCAACGTATGATAATTTACATAATTGGTTATCAAAGTAATAACGTCTTCTAAAAACATAGAAACTTGTTCTGTTTGATTTTCAACCATTAGATTAGACATTTTTCCCTCTCCTTTGCCATTTCACGCTATTTCTACTCTTTTATTTTTATGTAATTCAGCTAATATTTCTTGTACTTTCACCACTGTTTCCTCATCAAAATATTGTTGGAATGCTTCTATATTATTTAAATATAAACGTTTTTGCATGCGATGCTCATTCTCTTTCAGTAAACAACATATCGCTACAATATCCCGTAAATATATGTCTTGTTCTTCTACTTTACATACTGGATTTCCTTCAAAAGGAGTAATTTCTTGTAAAACTTCTTCAAAATATCGAACGTATAAAACGGAAAAAGTTCTCTCTTTATTATTTAATATATATGTCACTTCAGATCTATTAAAGAAATCTTCTGATGTATTAGGTTTCGCTTTCTCTAACTCATATCCCGCATAACCTATTATAATCATCTACTTCCCCTCTCTTCCTTCTTTCAATTCATTTTAACTTAACTTTCTGATAAACGAAATACTCTTTTAAATATAACCCATATAAAAAATAGCTTCCCTATACAGGAATTTACCTTTTTATTTTTCTTGAAGTTTGTCATAATAATATTATTGTCTCAGTTTTCTTATACAAGGAGAGTTGTATTTATGTCGTTTTCATGGAAACGTTTCTTACAAATCGGGAAAATTATCTTCCCATTTGTTGTATTAACAATTGTATTCTTTCAAGCAAAAAAAGAATTAGCAGGCATTTCTTTTTTAGAAGCAATCAATACAATTAAAAACATTCCAACCGGAGGAGTCTTTTTAGCAATTACACTTGGTGCATTTGCCGTATCAACAATGTTCTTTTATGACTATGTTATGCTTCGTTATTTAAAAGCTGATATACCAGTCCAAAAGATTTTTCGTATCTCATGGATTGCTAATACTTTAAATGGATTTATTGGGTTTGGTGGTCTCGTTGGAGCTGGTGTACGCACAATGCTTTATCGTCCATACATAAAAGAAAATGGCAAACTTATTAAAAGTATCGCCTGGATGACAACTGCTTTTATTAACGGACTCGCAATTCTTTCTTTCCTCGGTCTTATTGGATTATTAGACACAAGTTTTATTTTGCATGAAAAACCGTGGCTATGGCCTGTTCTTATTTTCTTCGCCCTTTTCGTCCCTATATACATTGGCTTTTCTAAACTAAAAAATAGAAAACCAAAGCAAACCGAAGGGCAAGAAGAAGGGGAAGAAGAAAAAAATCCAACTGTTTTATACTCATTAGTTTCATTAGTTGAGTGGGTATCTGCCGGTATTGTTATGTACGTCATACTAATATTATTTGGTATCGATATCGAATTTCAAAAGTTTTTAGGTGTGTATGTAATTGCTGCTTTAGCTGGTGTTGTTAGTCTTGTTCCTGGTGGACTTGGTTCATTTGATCTTGTCTTTTTAACTGGGCTCGGACAATACGGCATTGATACAGGCGTATTACTACCTGCTATGTTATTATATCGCCTCGTCTATTACATTTTACCTTTCTGCCTTGGTCTTATTTTTGCAGCTTTTGAAATGACAGGCGTGGCCATTAAAAAGTTTGAAGATAAACCTTTTATTGCGCCTGCATTAGAAACAACTGGTGTTATATGGACTTTGCAGCGTGATTTTCTAGGAAAACTAGGTTCATGGGCCTCTGCTGCTTTAACAGTATTTGCTGGATTAATGGTTATTTTATCAACCATTCTACCGACAAGTATAAACAGAGCACACGCCTTACATATTCTAGCTCCAAAACATCTTATTCAATTTTCTTTTAGCTTATCACTAACATTTGGTATTCTCCTCCTGATCCTTTCGCGAGGGATATATTATGGAACAAAGCGTTCTTACTATATGACGATTGTTTCTTTAATCGGAGCAGCCATCTTTAATACGCTAAAAGGGATTGATATTGAAGAGACGTTTATTTTATTAATCGTACTCGCTGTATTATATATGCTTCGTAAAAGATTTGTACGCGAGAAAATGGAAGTCTCACTTTCTGATATGGTAAAAGTTTTTATATTCTTACTCATAACTTTATATTTATATAAAAACTTAGGTATTTTATTTGCAGGTGCAAAAGAAGCTTTTAAACCTGATTTTGTCGTTCGTAATATTACGCAAGTGAAACGAAGTGCATTAGCAGCTGCCTTTTTCGTTCCTACATTTTTACTGATTGGCTCACTCATTGCCAATCGTTATCGAAATGAATTTCCCGGGCAACCAGCTAATGATAAAAGGTTGCAAAACTTTTTAGATGAACACGATGGTAATGTACTTAGTCATTTAGGATTTTTAGGAGATAAACAATTTTTCTTCAGTAGTGATGGGAAAGCGCTCCTTCTCTTCTCTATAACTGGAAAACGTCTCGTTGTGCTAGGTGATCCAATTGGGGATCCTTCCTCCTACCGTACTGTGTTACAAGAGTTTTTAACTGAGGCTGATCGATTTGGATACATTTGTGTATTCTACCAAATAGAAAGTAAATGGATGAGTTTATATCATGATTTTGGTTACAACTTCTTTAAACTTGGTGAAGAAGCTGTCGTTGATTTGAACACATTTACAATAACAGGAAAAAAACGAGCCGGTATGCGAGCGACTTTCAACCGTTTCGAACGAGAAGGCTATACATTCTCTATTCATCAGCCACCATTCTCAAACGAATTATTTGAAGAGTTAAGAAAAGTTTCAGATGCGTGGCTCGGCGGAAAAAAAGAGAAAGGTTTTTCACTCGGATACTTTGATCGTGAATATATTAGCCGAGCACCTATCGCTACATTATGTGATGCTGATGGAAAAATCATTGCATTTACAACCTTTATGCCCGTATATCAAGACGGATCATTGTCTGTTGATTTAATGCGCTATTATCCAGATGCACCTAGCGGCATTATGGATGCAATTTTCATCCACCTATTCCAGTGGGCAAAAGAAAATGAATACCACTCCTTTAATATTGGTATGGCACCACTTTCAAATGTAGGTTTATCGACACAATCTTTTTGGTCCGAACGAGTTGCTGCTGCCATCTTTAATAATGTTCGTTATACGTATAGCTTCAGCGGGCTACGTCATTTTAAAGAAAAATATAAACCAGCATGGAGCGGTAAATATTTAGCATTTAGAAAGAATCATTCTTTACCAATTACAATGCTCTCTGTAACAAAATTAATAGGAAAAAGAAAAAACAGCTAAACATTTAGCTGTTTTTTCTTTTTTGAACTTGTACAATAAATTCTTTTTCATATTTCTTACCATTTATATAGAAATCTCCCCATATTTTATACGTTCCTTCTATAGGAAATGTAATACGGTATTGTAATTGCTCATCTGTATCAACAGGTATTGCGTATAAAAAGTTTTCTCTCGTTTCGTCCACGATATAGAGCGCTTCCACTTCTCCTCTCTCTGAATGTAATTTCAATTTCTCACCCTTTTTCGCTTGGAATTGAAATGTTAACGTCGCTGGTTCATTCGGATGCAATGCACCAAATAATAGAGAAACTTCATACTCCCCTATTTTTTTTGTAAGCACACTATCAATTGGGAATTTTACTTTTTTCTTATTTTTCTCCTCTATTTCTCTCCCAAAATCTTTCTTCGCAAATGATTTCACAGACTTGTTTTTGTCTTCATATAAAAATATTGTATATCTTTCATCTTTCGCTATTTTGGAAGATACCTTATATGATCCATTCCCTGCAAATGTAGGTTTCATTTGTTGTACATGTTTTAATTGTCCGTCTACAATAACTGCCCGAATTTGATCATTCACACCACGAACTTCGTTATTTTTATTATTTAGCAATTGAAACAAAATATCTACTTTCTCATTTCCTTTTCCATTTGACACATCCCATTTTACTTCCTGAACATCACCTACAGTCTCTGTAGTTTCCTGATACTTTTTTATGTAAAATCCGCCTACTACAATAAATAGCAAAGCAACAAGTCCAATGACAAGATTTTTCAAAACATCACCTACCATTTTTATTGTCTCTGTTCATACAAAACTTCTTACATATATATTCTAGATTATGATTTATGAAATCCTCCTGCTTTGCACATATTACAAATAATTAAAAGATTTTAATTGAAAGGATTGATAGTGTATAATGCAAATGATATTGATTTCTATCAATACATTATAAGGAGGACTTTTCATGAGTGTACATATTGAAGCAAAACAAGGCGAAATTGCTGAATCTATTCTATTACCTGGTGATCCATTACGTGCAAAATATATAGCTGAAACATTTCTAGAGGACGTTACTTGCTATAATAACGTGCGTGGTATGTTAGGTTTCACTGGAACTTATAAAGGAAAACGCGTATCTGTTCAAGGTACAGGTATGGGTGTTCCTTCTATTTCTATTTATGTAAACGAATTAATCCAAAGCTACGGAGTTAAAAATTTAATTCGCGTTGGAACTTGCGGTGCGATTCAAAAAGACGTAAAAGTACGTGACGTTATTATTGCAATGACAGCTTGTACGGATTCTAATATGAACCGTTTAACATTCCCAGGTTTTGATTTTGCCCCAGCTGCAAACTTTGACCTTTTAAAGAAAGCTTACGATGCTGGAACTGAAAAAGGCTTACACGTTCGTGTTGGTAATGTTTTAACAGCAGATGTATTTTACCGCGAAAGCATGGACATGGTTAAAAAACTTGGAGATTATGGTGTACTAGCAGTAGAAATGGAAACAACTGCTCTTTATACATTAGCAGCGAAATACGGTGTAAATGCGTTATCTGTATTAACAGTAAGCGATCACATTTTCACTGGTGAAGAAACAACATCTGAAGAGCGTCAAACTACATTTAACGAAATGATTGAAATCGCTTTAGATGCAGCAATTCAACAATAATACATTAAAGAACTCGTCATACGTCTGTCGAGTTCTTTTTATGTGACTTTTTATTAAAAACTACTTTCAGAAGAGACAGATTTTCTCCTCTACTTTTTTGTAACGTTTGTTATAATTAAGAAATCATTTACAGTATTTCTCACAAGAGGTGACGCAGTGAAAAACAGAAGTATAGTCTTTAAACTATTTTTATTAACATCAACATTATTTACAATCATATTCCTCCTTTTTTTCTTAGGACAATCTCTATTTTTAGAGAAATTTTACATTAATAAAAAAGTAAAAACAGTTCAAACTGCTTTTGAGAAGTTCGTAAATACTTACGAAGAAAGTGGTAAAACTTATGAGGAAATTCGAAAACTAAAACAAGAATTTCATGATAAAACAAATGCTGAAATGCAGTTTTTAAATACGAACGGCATTATTAAAAGTGACAATAATTTCTACATTGATGTAATTAATCCTAAAAATAATAAAGCATATTCCATTCCACTCAATAATGTTTTAACGCCAGAAGAATATAATAAATTCGAAAACTTAGGATTGAAAAAAGATGGGATGATAAACGTCGTCGGTTTTGTACAAGATTCCACCATAACACCACTAGAATTGACAACAAACTATAATCGATGGCAAAACGAAAATGTCAACTCAGATTTTCAATCCATTAATGGAAACCCTGCTAAAAATAGACTTACAAGCCGATCCAAAACTGTGACTCAAATTGAGTTTACTGGTATCGTATCTAAGTTACAGCTTCCATCCAAAGCTGATGTTCGTCTTGCAAATGATTTTGAAACATTACAAGCCGTTCAATATTTTGCAGAGATTATTAGAAATGGCACTGCTAACTCACACCAATTAAACACTTATATAATAGATGGTGGAGAGAATATAAAAAATAGTATCTTTGTAAAACCTATTGTGGAAAATGGAAAAATTACAGAATACGCTTTTGCGATAGCATCTTTACAACCTGTTAATGAAGCGATGCTCGTTTTAAAGGATTATTATGTTTATGCCTTAATCATCGTATTTCTCGTAATTATTTTATTATCCTTCTACTACTCAAAAATCATTGTGAAACCATTAATTAAAATGAATCGCGTTACAAAAAAAATGGCCAATTTTGATTTTAGTGAAAAATTACCTGTGACAGCAGACGATGAAATTGGCGGGCTTTCCGGTAGTATTAATACGTTATCTGTAAACTTAAAAGACCGAATCGATCGATTAAATGTTGCCAATACAAAATTACAACAAGATATTGAACGTGAACGTCAATTAGAGAAAACGCGAAAAGAATTCATTTCTGGTGTATCACACGAATTAAAAACACCACTTAGTGTAATTAGAAGTTTCGCAGAAGGAATTAAAGATGGCGTTAGTAAAGATACGATGTATTACACAGATGTTATTTTAGAAGAAACAGAAAACATGAACAGACTTATTGTTGAAATGTTAGAATTAGCAAAACTAGAATCTGGTACGTACAAACTAGATATGACGACATTCTCAATCGGTGAATTAATTCAACAAGTCTATACAAAGTTATTATTTAGCATGGAGGAAAAGCATTTACAAGTGAACGTAGATGTAGACTCTTCTATATTCGTTAAAGCGAATCGTAGTCGTATTGAGCAAGTCGTTGTGAACTTACTTAGCAATGCAATTCGCTATACGCCAGATGGAGAAAAAATACATGTCTCCGTTATAGAACTGGAAGATATAGTAAAAGTCGAAATCGAAAACACAGGAAACCCTATCCCTGAAGAAAGTCTTGAAAAAATTTGGGATCGTTTCTACCGTTTAGATGCATCTCGTAGCCGTCATACTGGAGGTACCGGTCTCGGGTTATCTATTGTAAAAAACATTTTAGACCTCCACCATGCCGAGTACGGTGTATATAACACGACTAATAGTGTTGTATTCTACTTTAATTTACAAAAAGTAAAAGAAGTCAAATAATTTGTCTTAATTTCACTAGGAGTTCACATGAAATTCACACTCTCCCTTTATAGTAGGAAACAAGTTAATCCTTTCCTTTACACACATAAAAGAGGAGAGTGCGTGAAATGAAACAAGCAGGACAACCTATTCAAAATGAAAAACAATTAGAAACTATCAAAAATATACTTTTACAATCTTCGAAACGTGATGGCTTATTATTCGTATTAGCTGTAAATTCTGGCTTAAAAGTAAGTGAAATCTTACAATTAAAAGTTAGTGATGTAATCGATGAACATGAAAATGTTCGCCATTCCATTTTATTTTACAATGAAAAAGTAAAGAAACATAAATGGTTTGCTGTAAATGAAGACTTGCAGCACGCGATCGAAGACTACATGAAAGAACGTAAAACTTGGAAACGTAATGAACCATTATTAAAGTCTCAAAAAGGAACAAAATCTATTACGAGACAACATGCATGGTACATTTTAAACAAAGCTGCAAAAGAAGTTGGATTAGAAGGGATTAGCTCACATACACTTCGAAAAACTTGGGGATATTGTGCATACAAATCAGGTGTTGATATCGCATTTTTACAACACTTCTTTGATCATAGTACTCCATCAAAAACTTTAAAGTATATCGGTATTGCTTAATAACTCTTATACATAAAAAAGGTTACCATTTATAAATGGTAACCTTTTTTATGTTTCACATTCTCTTTTCTTGTCTCTCCTATATTGTAGTGGTACTCTAATAGTAAGGGGGAGAAATTATGAACACATTAACAATTGAATTACCGAAAGAAACGGCTGAAAAACTTGATTTATTAAAACAAGCTTATGAAAAGAAAACAGGTGCTTCCATTTCTGAGAGTACTCTTGTTCAAACACTTATCTCAAAAGAGTTTATCCAAGCGATAACTCCTTTTGATTTACAACAATTCGTCACTGGAAAAGAACAGCATTAATTGCTGTTCTTTTTTTGATATTTTATTAGGAGTTTACTAGCATTCTCCCCCGAAAAACTTCTTTGCTTCAGCCAAACCTTTTATCAAGAATCTTCCTACCCGTTAATGTCTCATAAAAAGTTTATTATTTATTTTTCGGAAAACTATTGACAATGATAATGATAACCATTATCATTTATTACGAAGCCAACAATTGATGAATCAACCAAACGCTCAGTAACATTGTTACCCCTCTTTTTCATATAGAAAGGCACTGTACATTCCCCCTGTTTGTACAGTGCCTTTCTTGTTTATTATCATTCAAACAAATTTAATTGCTCAGGCTTCGGCTCACCATATGTAATGTTCATCATTTTCATAAGCTGTTTCGCATTATCCGCTGCATCTCCGCCCGAATTATTGTTAAATAGTACATATATGTCCTTTGTCTTCTTTTTTAATTGCTCTAGTCTTTCTACCCATTCTTCTAATTCTTTATTGTTGTAGCGATATAAGCAACGAACCGCTCTCCAATTTTCCCCTTTATCAAGCCACCCATGAACATTCCTACCATGAAAACGTATTAACACCATCTCTGCATTCGTTACTTCTAATACGAGCGGTACCGAACCTATCCCGGCCTGCGGCTCATCGCAAATGGTATGAATCCATTTCTCATGTTCTAGAAACTGTATCGTCTTATCTTTCATTTCGGGATAAAACCATGTTTGATTTCGAAATTCTATGGCACACGGTAAACCTTCCATTTTTTCTTTCGTATATCGAAGAAAATCCACATTTTTCTTTTTACAATCAAACCATGGTGGATATTGAAATAAAATCATTTTTAATTTATCAGCTTCTATTAAAGGCAGAATAGATTGTTTGTACACATCAAACATCTCATCAAACGTAGAAAAAGGGATTTCACCTTTCATATGTCCTGTCATTCCTTGATATGCTTTTACTATAAAAGCAAAATCTTTCGGTGTTTCCATTGCCCATTTTGTATAGTTTCGTGCAGGTTGCATCGCATAAAACGAACTATCCACTTCCACTATAGGAAAATACTCACTATATGTTCGTAATTTATTTCTATTTTCATAGGGATCTATATATAAAGAATCATGATCTCCCCACCCTGTCACTCCAATGAAAAGCAAATATATCCCTCCCTTTTTAACTTCACCTTCTATTCATTCTACTCACTTCCCGAACACTTCAGCTAATCAATTTTATTAAGTAGCCCCTTCTTTCAGAGTATCCGTATAAAAATATGATATACTAGATGGAAGAATTTTTAAATTGAGGGGTTATTTATTTATGCTTCCAAACGATGATATTGTATCTCATGAAAAACGAATAGAAGAATTAGAAAATAAAGTACGTTTTTATGAAGAACTTGTGAATCAATTACCACATCATTTCACATACAAAAATCCACATATTGGTTTACAAATAAAGAAAACGAGAACGACTCATTCCATTCAAAACATAAAAAAAGAGAATAAAGAGGCTGATTTTCAACTTACTTGCGATTCATTATTTTTATTTGAGCAACTTGAAACATACTTCATTCATATTTTTGATGCTTTTTCACATCATGTAACCTTTGTTGATGCTAAAGGAAATATCACTTTATGTAACCAAGTTGCAGCAGATGATTTTGGTGTAGTACGAAATGATATAATTGGAAAGCCAATTCAACAATTACTACAATTGCCAGAAGAAAAAATTAAAGCTCTTGAAACATTAAGGACGGGAACAGAAATATATAATGAAGAAGTTTTAGACAAAAACTATGGCATTTTAAATAACCGAATTATTCGTGATTATAACGGAGAGATTTTTAGAGTTATTAGTGTCTTTCATTATTTAAACACAGAACGTGATGCAGAGAAATTTTCTTTAGCAGGGCGAATTGCAGCTGGGATTGCACATGAAGTACGTAATCCTCTTACAACCGTACGAGGTTATTTACAATTTTTACAAGAAACTGTTTCTCCATCTAATAAAGAATTATTTAAAAACTTACTTATTCCCGAATTAGACCGCGCAAATAGTATTATTACAAAATTTTTAGCTATTTCAAAAACACGCGAATTTACAAGAGAACCGTTTCCTATTAATACATTTTTACGTGAGTATATTCAACAGTTACTAGCTAGTGAAGTCTTTTTACATAATATTTCAATTGATTATAATTTTTCTACCGAATTAGATGATGTATTAGTCCATATTGATCGTCATGAACTTGTACAAGTTTTTTTAAACCTATTTCAGAATGCTGTCGATGCTCAAGGTGAAAAAAAACTTTCTATCCAAATTACTAGTTATCGTCTAGATAATTTTGTTCGTATTACTTTCACTGATAATGGAATTGGTATTCCAACAGCCATTCAAGAGTATATCTTTGATCCATTCTTCTCAACAAAAGATTCGGGCACAGGACTGGGCTTGTCAGTAACGAAGAAAATTATTCAAAATCATAACGGTACATTAAAAATGACCAGTAATCAAGATGGTACAACTTTCACTATTTCAATTCCAATTTTGCCCAAAACAACCCTTGAAAGATTAAATGACTACAAATGAGGTACTCCTCCACAAACTGCATGCCAATTGTTAAATACCTACAACAATTAGCATGCAGTTTTTTATGTTGAACTTTTCGTCTTTACATTATATAAACCTTCTCTTTATCTTACTTATTTTTACTAAGAGGGCCAACGTCTTATTTTTTTAGAAATGGTAGTTTGTCCATCACGAATTTAGTATAAATTTCATTTTAATATATAGTAACGACTATTGATTCTATGAAAGAAAGGAATGAAAAGAGGAACAATAAAAATAAAGGAAAAGTATTTTATGGTAATGATTGTTGCGAAGTCAGAGCTTGTAGTTATATTAACATCTCTAAGTCCGAACTTACAGAATTCGTTAGACTTCTTCAAGCTCTTGGCCAAGCTATTCAAGCTGTCTTTCAAAACCCTTCTCAATAATAATATCGATAACTTGATTGCTGCCCTAAATAACCTACAAAAATTCCTCAATTGCTTAGATTTATCTCCAGCACAAAAACAAATTGGAAATTCTATTATCGCTAATCTATTAACTATTTTAAAAACAGAACCTTTCTCATGCGGAGCATTGTACGTTGAGCTACAAAGCTTGCTTAATTATTTATTGTATATCGCTAAGTTATTCAAAGTAGATTGTTGTACTATCGACAAACTGGTTAAACTCATAACAGAGATCCAAACTATCCTAGTTCAATACGGATCAGGTTGCCTTGGAGGAGGAGCAACAGGGGCTACTGGACCTCAAGGACCGGCTGGTGCCCAAGGTGCTACTGGACCTCAAGGACCAGCGGGCGCTCAAGGGGCTACTGGTGCTCAAGGACCAGCGGGCGCTCAAGGGGCTACTGGTGCTCAAGGTCCAGCGGGCGCTCAAGGGGCTACTGGTGCTCAAGGTCCAGCGGATACTCCAATTCCTGTAACTATCGCAGCTATCGGAAATTCAAATCCACAAACTATATCCCCTGGAACAAACATCCAATTCAATTAAGTTTTTGAATTAACTAATATCTCTTTCAACGATACTTCAGATACTTTAACAATTTTAGAAACAGGCGTATATGATATTAGTTTCTCAGCGTCTACAACTTTCCCAGGATCTTCACCATTCGGATTCGGTATTTCATTCAATGGCCAACCACCTAATCGTAACTTCTCAACTAACGTTATCGGTAGTGCTGTTTCTTTCTCTACAATCGTTACTTTACAAGCTGGTACAACGATTGCTGTACAGCCTACAGCAAACACTATTTCTATTCCTAACACAGGCGATACAGCTGCAACACTATCCGTATTCCGAATTTACTAATTTTCAATCAATAAGTATATTTATAATAATATGTATCGTTTAACCGTTCATTAAATCTCTCTTTATATAGAAAGGAGCACTTATTTGGGAGGATAAGTGCTCCTTCTTTACGTTTCTTTACCTCAAATTTACTCTATCTTAATCCTCATTTTGTATGATAAATAGTGAAGTCAAAGATATGAAAGAGGGATGAAAATGAGAGTTATGTCACTAATACGCATTTGGTTTGCTCTTATGGTATGCATTATTTTATGTGTAGGATTTTTTTTAACTCTAAAATATTCCACTATATCAAAAGCAGAGAGAAAAACTGTTCCATACAAACTTTTGTATACAAAACAAAGCAACATCCCTTATTCCAATACCACAAAGAATGAAAAAAAGGTTATAAAAGGAATGCTTATTACGAAAGCTTCTAGTTCCGAAGCGTTACTTCAAATTGCTGAAACGATTAAAGATCAGTATACAAATAAAGAAATTGATGAAATCACACTTTCTATCCACAATGAAAATAATGGTAATTACGAAGAAGAATTACTTTACGAGCCTATTAGTAAAGGAAAAATAATCGTCACATACGATTCTCAATCCTTTGGCAGTACAAATGTTACACTTAACGAGTAATACTATTTATCCCAATTGATATGGGCTAACAGCTCGTAGAGATAGATACAGCTCCTCCCACCGATTAAAAGTTCACTTAATTTCTCATACGAAAAAGAGGCGAATTTCGTTATTCGCCTCTTTCTTTTACCAAAATGAAGGAATCCATTCTTTCACTTTATCAATCCACTCTTGTTGCTCTTTTTTTCTTTGTTGTTCCTCTTCTTTTCTTCTCTTCTCTTCTTCTTTTCTTCGTTTTTCCTCTTCAATTGTATTCAATTGTTTTTTATAATCAGCCTCAGATATGAGCGATAACTGGAATGCTTTTTGAGCTGGATTGGCATTCGCTTTTTTCATAATATCCCGGAACATTGTCGTCGTAATTTGACTTCCCCCCGGAACATAATGATCACTATCTGTTTTATCATATCCTACCCAAATCGCACCTACTAAATCTGGTGTGTATCCAACAAACCATGAATCCTTTGCACCGGCGCTTGGTCCATTTACAATTTGAGTAGTTCCTGTCTTACCGGCCGTATCAACATTATTAACTTTCGCCTTTTCGCCCGTGCCCTTTTCGACAACACCTTTTAATAAATATGTCATCTTTTGTGCAATTTTCTCGCTCGTCACTCGTGTCTCTTTCTTATACCACTTTCCAATTGTTTCGCCTTCAGCATTTTGTATCTCTCTAATCGCATGAGCTTCCACTTGAACACCGTCATTTGCAAATGTACTGTATGCTTGAGCCATTACAAATGGAGAGGTCCCAACATGCATCCCGCCTAAAGCAATTGGATACGTACGATCTTCTGGCACTAATGGAATACCAAATCGCTCTAAAGATTTCAATCCTTTATCCAATCCAATTTGTTCCAATAGCCAAACAGCCGAAACATTGTACGACTTTGCCACAGCTTCATACATTGTCACATCACCGTGAAAAGTATGATCACTATTTTGCGGTTTATATTCTTTAATATTAAATGGTTCATCTTTTAATATATCGTATACTTCATACCCTTGCTCTAACGCTGGTACATATACAGCCAGAGGCTTTAACGTTGATCCAGGTTGTCTTTTTAATTGGGTTGCATGGTTAAACTGTAAAAACTGATACGGTCCTCTACCTCCAACTAAAGCTGGTACACCACCTGTTTTTGGATTCATAAGAACTACACCCGTTTGCATAAGCTGGTCTGAGCCATTATCTTTGAAATAACTCTCATTATTTACAACGTCTTCTACAGCCTGTTGTTTTTTCGGATCAAGCTCTGTATAAATACGATAACCACCTGCTAAAATTTCATTTTGTGTTAATTCGTACTTGTCCATAGCTTCCCTAACAATATAATCTACATATTGAGAGTATTTCCCCTTGTATTTATCATCCACACCACGTTTTAACACAAGACCGCTCTCTTTTTCTTTATTATACTGTTCGTCAGAAATATATCCTTGCTCTTTCATTAAACTTAATACAACATTACGTCGTTCGATTGACTTATTAAAGTTTTTATAGGGCGAATACGCAGACGGTGCTTTAATCAAGCCAGCAATCGTTGCAGCCTCTGAAACCGTTAAATCTTTTACATCTTTATCAAAATAAGATTTAGCTGCCCTTTTTATACCCCAAGCCCCTTCACCAAAATAAATTTGGTTCATATACATTTCAATAATTTCATCTTTCGTATACGTACGCTCTATTTTTTTTGTTAAAAAATATTCCTTTATTTTTCGAGAGTATGTGCGGTCTTGTGTCAGAAATACATTTTTCGCAAGTTGTTGTGTAATTGTACTTCCCCCTGCTACAACTTCTCCTGCTGTAATATTTTTAAAAACTGCACTTATAATTCCACTATAGTAAATACCGTGATGGTTAAAAAACTCCTTATCTTCTACTGCAACAATTGCCTGAACCATAATGTCAGGAATATCTTTCCTTTTAACACCTTCTGTTTTAGAAGAAGCTAATTTAGTCGCAACTTCATTATTTGCATCATAAATTAAGGTCGGTTGCGGAACAGCTTGTTTTAATTCAGATATGTCTTGAATGGAAATTATTATATTTATAGCAATAAATATAGTAGCGAGTAAACTCCCTAATACAATTAATGAATTACGAAGTTTCTTCCTCTTGTTGAACCACTCCTGCATTTTTTTCAAGTGAGTGTTCTTCAATTTCATTCGTTCACTTCCTTCGTTTATTTACACTCTTCTTTTCAAAAGGAAGAATATACCTCCTTTTAAATTTATTATAATAACGTAATCGTTCCTATAGTGTAAAGCTTTTCTTTCACATTCATACTTTTTGCAAGAAAAGGACATTCTACAAGTAAGATATTCACTATTGATTATTAATATTATTAATACAACAATGAGAGTTATGTTAAGTTTTTGTAAACTTTTCGATAAAATGTTTTAAAAAACGACAGTTTTTTGTTAGAATTGACTAGCCAATATATTTTACATATATTACTTTTGTGGGGGTAACTAATAATGGTATTTAAATCAAAAAAAGATAAATTTTCTGAAATGTTAATGAATGTTTCCGAAAATTTAAAAGAAGGCGCGCAGTTTTTCGTGGAGTATAAAATTAAAAATGCTAGCGATTTAAAAGAGTTTTCTATGCGCATGAAAGAGTATGAGTCAAAAGGTGACACATTTATTCACGAAATCATTATGGAGCTAAACAAAGCGTTTATTACTCCAATTGAACGTGAGGACATCCTACAACTTGCAATGAGTATGGATGATGTATTAGATGGATTAGATCATAGTGCTGGTCTATTCGAAATGTATTCTATTACAGAAGCTGATGAATACATGATTAAATTCGTTGAAGCAATTAATCAATGTGCGATTGAGATTGCAAATTCTGTTGAACTACTGTCTAAAAAGAAGTTAGTCGACATTCGTACGAACGCAATTAAGATTAAGGATTACGAATCACAATGTGATGATATTCGCCGTCATGCAATTAAGCACTTATTCTCTCGTGAGAAAGATCCGATTAAGATTATTCAATACAAAGAGATTTACGAAGAGCTTGAAGAAGTAGCGGATAGCTGCCAAAGCGTTGCAAACGTATTAGAAACAATTATTATGAAGAACGCGTAAGGAGTTTGATCATGGATACACTCTTGATACTGACCGTTTTAGTAGTCATTTGCGCTTTAGCTTTTGACTTTATCAATGGATTTCACGATACAGCAAACGCTATTGCAACGGCTGTTTCAACGAAAGCTCTAAAGCCTAGACATGCAATTATTATGGCAGCTATTATGAACTTTTTAGGTGCGATGACATTTACAGGTGTAGCAAAAACGATTACAAAAGATATCGTTGATCCATTTGCCTTGCAAAATGGTTCTCTTGTAATTTTAGCTGCTTTGCTTGCGGCAATAGCTTGGAATTTAATTACTTGGTACTACGGTATTCCAAGTAGTTCTTCGCATGCAATTATCGGCTCAATCGCAGGTGCAGCTATCGCTGCTGCCGGTATTAGCTCATTAAATCTTAAAGGGTTCATAAAAATTCTTGAAGCTTTAATCATTTCACCGATTATCGCTTTTGTTATTGGTTATATCGTATACAGTATTTTTAAAGTGGTCTTTAAAAACTTTAATTTAACGAAAACGAACAAAAACTTCCGTTTATTCCAAATTTTCACTGCAGCATTACAAGCTTATACACATGGTACGAATGATGCACAAAAAGCAATGGGAATCATTACGATGGCTCTTATGGCCAATAACTATCATACTTCTGACGACATCCCGTTCTGGGTACAATTATGTTGTGCAATCGCAATGGGTCTTGGTACTTCTGTTGGCGGATGGAAAATTATTAAAACTGTCGGTGGACAAATTATGAAAATTCGTCCTGTAAATGGTGTAGCTGCTGATTTATCATCATCACTTGTTATTTTCGGCGCAACATTCATTCACTTACCGGTTAGTACAACGCACGTTATCTCTTCTTCTATTTTAGGGGTTGGTGCTTCACATCGTGTGAAAGGTGTAAAATGGGGAACTGCAAAACGTATGTTAATTACATGGGTTATTACACTTCCTATTTCAGCTTCGTTAGCTGCACTATTTTACGCTTTATTACACTTAATCTTTTAATTAAAAGTCGTCTTCCTTATTTTTCTAGGAAGACGACTTTTTTGTGAACAAACCTTTTTCTTATTAAAAAGCGTGTATAATAATTGGTGGATAAGTTATATAGAGGAGTTGGAAATTTTGGAATACATCATGTTACTTTTCATCGGGTTAATCGCCGGGACAGTCGGGAGTCTAGTCGGGCTTGGTGGCGGAATTATTATTGTTCCGTTATTAATCGGATTACACAGTCTATCACCACAACTTGCAGTAGGAACTTCAATGGTAACAGTCGTTTTTACAGGACTATCTTCCACCCTTACTTATATGAAGCATAAACGAGTAGATTACAAAAGTGGACTTATTTTATTTATCGGGAGTGGCCCTGGTGGTATCATCGGCTCGTGGGCAAACAAATTTTTAAACCAAGATACATTTTCTTTATATTTTGGGATTTTCCTTATTTTTGTCTCCATCCTTCTTATGTTACGAGACAAATTAAACCCCCTTTCTTTATCAAATATGACGGTAATTAAGCGTTCTTTTACAGATAACGAAGGAAACACTGTACACTATCAATTCCCACCGCTTCTCGCTATCTTTATCGCCTTTATAGTTGGTTTTATATCTGGATTATTTGGAATTGGCGGCGGTGCCTTACTTGTTCCAGCAATGATGCTACTTTTTGCATTCCCAGCACATATTGCTGTAGCAACTTCGATGTTTATCGTATTTTTATCAGCAATTGTAAGTTCTGCAACTCACATCTCCCTTGGAAATGTCAGCTGGGTTTACGCATTAATTCTTATTCCTGGTGCATGGATTGGCGGAAAAATCGGGGCTTATATTAATACAAAATTAAGTGGTAATGCCGTAATTAATTTATTACGTATCACATTAATTATTCTCGGAACTAGATTAATCATTACTTCTTTTTTATAACGCGTTCTTTTTAGAATGCGTTTTTCTTATACACATGAATATAAAAATCCTCCTAAGAGAACAAATAAAATTAAACAAACACATAATAACATATAATTGGAAATATGTACTTTCTTCAAGTTGACCACTCCTATAACTGCGACTGTTATCTTTATGATAGCGAAAAAATAATTCCCTTGCAGTTACAAAGTGCTAACAATGCAAAATCATTTATTACAAATTTTATCCTTATATTTCATTTCTTTGTATATTCTATCGTTTTAATAAAAAAAGATGTCATATTGACATCTTTTTTAGTGAAGAAGTGACCATCCCATAAAATCCTCATGTACTTGGCACGCCCTCTTATCGTTTCGATCATATAATTCAGCATAACTATCTGTTTCTTCATCATAAGCCATCGTATAAATAATTTGGCCGTCTACTTCAACGGATAACACGACTCCACCTTTCATCTCTTCTACATGAATGATAGCATTCGCCGGAATTCTCATATCCGTCATTTTTATCGCATCTAACAATATACTAAACCCCCTACAGCGTATTCATTGCTAGTACTATTACACACTAAATAGTATACTACTGTAATAGCATATATTTCGTCAATGAAATTGCTATTTAAAAGCATATTGTCTTTATACATATACGCTAAAATAGAAGAAATAGAAATGTTTAAATGGGGGGCTAACATTGATTCTACACAAAGGAGATGTACTATTCCGTCAAGGCGAGGACGGTCCTTTATATTTTATAAAAACAGGTTTATTAAAAGTAGTACGGATAGAAGAAGATGGAACACCATTTCTATTCAACATTATCGTTCCAGGTGAAACGATACCTCACCATTCTTTAATTTCACCGAAGGAATATCACGGTACAGCAATCGCTTTAATGAAAACAGAAGTTGAACCTATAATTAGTAATGAATGGTACGATCAACTTCAGGCAAATCCTGCATCATATGCAAATATTGCTATGCAACTACAATCAAAATTAAGAATGATGCAACAGCGTATCGATCAATTGACAACCGTCTCTCCGAAAGAACGTCTACATCGTTTACAAGAATGGTTCACACTATATTTAGGTGACATTCCTATATATGAAATATTAACACAAACTGAAATCGGTCAACTCATAGGTATACGCCGTGAAACGGTAAATCGGCTGTTACGAGAACAAATAAAAAACGAGGTAAAATAATACCTCGTTTTTTACTTATTTTAAACTTCATCTATTGTAAGCTTGCTGCTGGACCGAAAAATTCATAATGAATATGCTCTTGTTCCACACCTAAATTAGTTAGTGCAGCATTTATATGCTTCATAAATGGTACGGGACCACAGAAATAAAATTCTGCTTCAGTTGTCGGAATAATAGTTTGTAACCATTCAGCTTCAATGAAACCTTCTTTATCAAAGTTCTTCATTTCCAAATCTTTTTCAGTTGGTGCAGAATAGCAAGTGTATGCTTTAACTTGTTCGTATTCATTATCTACTGCCTCAACGTGTTCTTTCATTGCATGTGTATTACTATTTATCGCTGCATGAACAAAACATACATTACGTTTTGAGTTTTGTTCAATTAATGTATTTAGCATACTCATCATTGGTGTAATACCTACTCCACCACTAATTAGCACAACTGGTAATGTTGAATCCATATTTAATACGAAATCTCCTGCTGGTGCACTTACTGGTAACATATCCCCTTCTGCTACATGATCGTGTAAGTAGTTAGATACTTTACCGTCCGGTGTATCTACACCTTTTTCTTTCTTTACACTAATACGATAATATTCTTTTCCAGGAGCATCTGATAAACTATATTGACGATTATGTGTATACGTTTCACCTTCTATATTTATTTGAATCGTTACATATTGTCCTGGGATGAATGAAGAAACTTGCCCTCCATCTTCAGGTTTTAAATAAAATGATGTAATAACGTCGCTTTCCGTAACTTTTTTAACAACCACAAAGTTACGGAAATCTTTCCATCCACCTTCTTTATGTGCCGCTTCTTCATACATCTCTGCTTCAATGCTAATGAATGCATCAGCAATGACACCATAAGCTTCTCCCCATGCATTTAAAACTTCATCAGGTGCACCTGCAACCTCTTTAATTGCACGTAGTAAACATGTACCTACAATCGGGTAATGCTCTGCTTTAATACCTAAACTTCTATGCTTATGACCAATTTGTTTTACAACCGGAATAATAGCTTCTAAATTATCAATATACGTTGCAGCTGCATAAACAGCATTCGCTAGCGCTTGTTGTTGTCTTCCCTTTTTCTGATTTGTATGGTTGAAAATATTTAATAACTCCGGATGTTCCGAAAATAAAATTTGATAAAATCTCGTTGTAATTTCAACGCCTTTTTCTTGTAATAATGGTACTGTTGACTTTACGATTTCAATTGTTTTTGCACTTAACATTGTATCCCACTCCTCTATTTCCTTAACTGTTTTTAGTTTAACTGAATTGTATAGTACATATTGTGATTTTAATCACTATTAACACGGTGTTTTTGTGAATAATATATGAACATTGCACTTACAAAACAAAATAAGCCAACTAGAATTTCTAGCTAGCTTATTATTTGGACTGTATAGCTTGTTCAATTACCCTTATATCTTTTCCATCTCCAAACTCTGTATACCCCCAGATGTTCGTTTCACCTCTATATTTATTTACTATAATATCTAAGTCATGGTATACACGATGTGCATAAACTACATACTCAATATTTTGAAGTTCCACACCTTTTTTTACAATTTCATAGCTTCTATTTACATCACGTTTTATTTTTTCATTCTTTATTTCTGTATGTATATTTTTTAAAGATGATTCTTGTTGTTGAAACCATTGTTTAAATTGGTTCCAGTCCCCTTCTGTATAATTCTCTGCTTTACCGTAATTTAAGAAATTATTATAACTTTCATGCGTCATACGAATAAAATCTAGCACTTTTGTCTCTTCTTGCACATCTTCTATTTGAGCTATTGTACTTACCTCAGCAGGCTTATTCGCATAATGTAATAGCAATTTCATAAGACTATAGCTCGCAATGATCATTACGATAATAATCCCGAATACAATTAACAATTTCTTCATATACAGAACTCCTTCTCTACTAAAGATATTACAATGTATGACTATACTTGTAACATTCTCTCGTAGAAATATAATTCCTGTATAAATTCTTCCTATCATTTCGACAATATTTTTCTATACATTTCTCGTTGGTAAATGTTCTTGTAAAACAATGTACCCTTCATAAGCTGTGTAACCGAGTATAGCCATTAATCCGATATAACAAGCAAAGACTGTCCATTTTGTTTTCATATCAACTTTATAATAGTTTTCCTGTTGTCTCTTTTCTGTCTCCCATTCCTGTAATTTTCTTTCTGACATTTCAAATGCTTCTCTTATATGAATTGTATGCGTTTCTTTTTCATCTTCATATGGAACGTAATCAAGCGGCTCAAACTTTGGTAAAAGATGCTCTAACACTTCAATCTTTTGAAGTTCTCCTACTTTTAATTCTTTCTCTCTTTCTTTTTGCCTTAATATATTTATTTCATGTTGCATCATATATATATTTCGATGCACCGCACCTGTTTCTTTTAACTCCTCTTCAAGTCTTGCAACATATTCTTTCATTCCATCAATTCTATATCCTAATTCCTTAATTGGCTCATCTCTCTTTATTACTCTATATAATTCCATACAGCCGATAATAAAAATAAATCCTCCCAAAATACTTTTAAAGTAAATGGCATAACAGAGCAATACAATAAGACCCGCTCCCCAAATCTTTGTACTTACAACTGAGATAATTCGTCCACCATCTAATGGAGAAACCGGAATCAAGTTAAAGAAATTAATCATACTTCCAAGTAAAATAATTAATGCCCAAAATGGCTCTTTCGTTATTATATAAAGTGGAATCGCAGGTAAAAATGACAACAATCCGAAAAGAGGTCCCATGAAGGCGATGTAAGCTTCATCTTTTGCATTTTTCGGCATCTCTTTCATCCCAATAAGAGCGCCCATAAATGGAATAAATATTGCTGGCGATGTTGGTATACCTTTTCTTTTCGCAGCCCATAAATGGCCCATTTCATGAATAAACAACAAATAAATGAGCGCTACCCCAAATTTCCAACCATATATAACCGCGTATGCTCCAAGTGATAGAAACATACTAAATACCGTTGAAAACTTTGCTAGTTTAAAAATTGCAAATACCCACTTTAACTTAGAAAGTAAAAATAGCCCTATTGCAACAATAATTCCCCATAATCCTTTTTTATTATTTTTCATATTCCTCTCCTTTATCTCTCATTAATGAATCATATTTATTCATCAAAACTATTCTTTTCTCTATTATGACATATTTTTTTCTATCGTTAGAAATAATGTTTATTTAATCCATTTTTAGCCAAAAATATAAATATAAGGAGGTGTTTGCAAATGAATTTACAATCTCTCATAATAGGCGCTCTATCGTTTTTAGCTTCAACTCTTATTTTTTATACCGTTAGTTACGTATTATTATTAGATTTGTTGCCCAATCACGTATTTATTGCCCTTGTCATCCTTTCCGCTCTTATGATTTCTTTTCTTATTACACGAAAATCAATGAATGAGCCATCTGCAAAAGCAAAGTAATAGAGAGGGGGTTTTTCCCCCTCTCTATTATCATTTCCTAGGAAAGGCCATATAAACTTTACTAATTACCTTCATCCCGATCCGTAAGGGCTAATTAAAGTTTCATTTTATCTTTGTAAATCCATTTTTTCACCATACTCTTTAACAATTTGAATGATATTTTGAAAAACACCTATTTTTTCTTTTTTGCTATTTAATATTTTCAAATCATAATTTTCATAATATGTTTCTAATGACTTTAATTGTGATTCTGAAGCATCTTTTACCGGAACAGTAGCATGCAATTCATATTGTTTATACCCTTCCTTTACCTTTTCACCTGAAATTTTTTCACTCTCTTTTGCTCCAATTAATTTTTGAACTTTTTCTGGGAAAACGACTTGTAAATAATACTCTTGTTCCTTCTCTAACTTGTTGTATAGTGATTGTGAAATCGTATACCGCACCGTATAATTCACTTTTTGATCGCCTGCTTTAATATGAAACGCAGTAATCTGCAAATCTTTTTTTGTTACTTCCGTTAAAGAACCTACCTGCATCTCATCTTCTTTTTGTTCTAAAACATTTGGAAATATAGCCAAAAGCTTTTCTGTATCTTTTTTATTCAGCATATACATAGCTTTTTTATATTGTATCCATCCTCTTCTGTCTTCTCCTCTTAGCCATGCATAATATGTTTCTTTTTTTCCACCCCTATTAATTTGTATTTCATATTCCGGTTCACCAAAACTACCTGTTACTTCTTGTTTTTCCGTTTTATCTATAATGTCTATTACTAACTTAGCTTCTGATTCCTGTAACTTTTTCTCTTTATGTTTTTTTTGTATAACGGTTACCCCTATCGTTTCTTTCATTTCATTCACCGTCTCTTCCACTTTTTTTGTTTCTTTTTTTTGCTCTACTTGACCACAAGACGCTAGTAACATAGCAAATAACAATAATACATATTTCCTTTTCAACTTAATCCTCCTTTTACAATAAGAAATTCTTATACTCTTCATATAAAAAACAAAAACGTGACACACTATAAAATACGCTATACTAAGTATTGAAAGGAGGTCTTTTTCATGTCCATTAATTTTCACGATGCAAATAATAAATACACATACGCACAGCGAAACGCCCATATTTCTTGGGGAGAAATGATAAAAAGTATTACAAATATACAAAACAAGCAAATAATTGATATCGGCTGTGGTGGCGGGATTTATACGAAAGAACTTGCTCTTATGGGGGCCAAAAATGTCATTGGACTTGATTTTTCAAAAGAAATATTACAAGCTGCAAAAGAAAATTGTAGCGGCTTTCCAAATATTTCATTCATTCACGGTGATGCACATAGCGTCCCATATCCTAATGATACATTCGACATTGTTATTTCGCGCGCAGTGATTCATCATTTACAAGACATTCCTACATTTCTACGTGAAGCTTCTCGTATATTAAAGAAAAACGGTGTACTTATTGTACAAGACCGAACTATTGAAGATTGTACAATTCCTGGAAGCCCCGAACACATTCGTGGATATTTTTTCTCTACCTTTCCAAAACTCATTGAAATAGAATCAAAAAGGCGGCCAAAAACCACCACGATACAGCAAGAATTACAAAAACATTTTCTTCACGTGTTCCCCTCTCAAACACAATGGGAAGTACGAAAAATACATGATTCTGTAGAAGCATTGCTACAAGATTTATCACCTCGAACAGGTCGATCCATTCTATATGAATTAACAGATCATGAACTTTCTCAACTTCTACAACAGATCCAGACCGCATTACAAAGTATCTCTCCTATTATCGAAAGAGATCGGTGGACAATTTGGAGCGCCATGAAATTGTAAGGAAGGAAGCCTCACAACATAATGTGAGGCTTCCTTCTTTCATAATCTAATTTTGCAACACTCTTGATATCCTCCACTTCTGGCCTGTGCACTTCCACACTTCGGACATACTAAATATCTAGACTGATTTGTCAACAAACTACCTTTTTGAAAGAGTAAAACTTCTGCTTGTTTAAACGAACGCGAATAATATAACCACATAAAACCAATTATAGCAATAATGCCAAATAATACTCCCATCGCAAGCATTCCAGTCACCTCTTTTGGTTTGTTCTTTCCAGCAAGTGGATTGTTGTATTATTCTCTGTAAATTCAAACAATACCTTCTTTACTCCTATAAATATCAACTTTCTCTATAAGTTTTACAATTCTCTACAACTTTTTACTCCCGTTTTACAATTCACCATTCCCTTTACAATAACGAATATCACATTCGATATTTCCATATATAAATACATCTTTCAAAAAAATGTTGACTTTCAAAAAAAAACATGTGACAATACTGTCAGAATACTTGAATAAAAATTCATTGACGAGAACGAGTACGTTATAGGACTGTCCCCCAGAGAGTTGGCGATTTGCTGAAAGCCAACGTTCAGTGCGTAACCGAAAATCATCTCCGAGAAGTAGAACCGAATGTTACAGTAAGTTCTTACCGGCTGTCCCCCGTTACAAGGAACACGTATCATGTTGTACGTTGTAAAGCCGTATACATATAGACTCATTTCTACATGTATAAATTAGGGTGGTATCGCGGGTAAATATAACTCGTCCCTTTCTTTAGGGACGAGTTTTTTGTGTTCTTACAAATGAATTTAAAAAAGGAGGAAAAACAATGAACACTGTATCAAAAAAACATATTTTTTTCACGGGTCTTATGCTATTTTCTTTATTTTTTGGGGCAGGTAATTTAATTTTCCCTCCCATGCTTGGACAAAATGCAGGTGAAAACTTTTGGCCGGCAATGATTGGATTTTTACTAACAGGAGTCGGTTTACCATTATTAACTGTTATTGCAATTTCTTTATCAGGAAGCGGCATGCAACAACTCGCAAGTCATGTTCACCCATTATTCGGAATTTTCTTTACTGTAGTTGTATACATCGCAATCGGTCCTTCTATGGGAATTCCACGCGTTGCAAATGTCGCTTATGAAATGGGTGTTAGTTCTTTCTTACCAGAAACAATTCGTTCTAGTAACCTAGCACTATTTTTATACACAGTCGTCTTCTTCGCTATCGTATTTTGGCTTAGTTTAAATCCATCTAAACTCGTCGATCGCATCGGAAATATTTTAACACCTATTTTATTACTCTCTATTCTCTTACTATTTGTTAAAAGTGTATTTACACCACTCGGGCAATCAGGACCAGCAATGCAAGAGTATCAAACTTCTCCAATCTTCAAAGGCTTTATGGAAGGATACTTAACGATGGATACCATTTCTGCGCTTGCATTTGGAATTATCGTTGTAAATGCCATTCGCTCTAAAGGTGTGAAAGATCGTAAATCCATTGCCATCGCAACAGCGAAAGCAGGACTTATTGCCGCTACTGGTCTCGTACTTGTATATGGTGCACTTGGCTGGCTCGGTGCAACTAGCGTCTCGCTCGGATATGCACAAAATGGCGGACAATTACTTACTGCTATCGTACAGCAATTATTCGGTCCATACGGTTTACTTCTATTATCTCTAATCGTTACACTCGCTTGTCTAACAACTTGTGTTGGACTTGTATCTGCGTGTAGTCAATATTTCTCAACATTATTGACTAAATTTTCATACAAAATGTTCGCGAGTATCATTTGTGCATTAGGATTATTAGTTGCCAACTTAGGTTTAACGAAAATTATTGCCATCTCTGTTCCAATTCTACTTGTTGTATATCCAGTTGCAATTGTACTCGTTCTACTATCGTTACTTCATAAATATTTCGGTGGATATCGCTCTGTTTATGTAGGTGCTTTAATTGGAGCAGCAATCGTAAGCGTATTTGACGGATTAAAACAAGGTGGCATTTCAGTTTCATTTATCACACCATATTTTGAATTTATCCCTTTATATAATGAAGGAATTGGCTGGCTAATACCAGCATTAGCCGGGGCTATTATCGGCCTTACAATCGCTAAGTTAAGCGGTGCGAAAAAAGTTCCCTTAATAACCGATTCCCGCGAAGTAAAAGCATCCTAAAAAACTCCCGAAAGGGAGTTTTTTACTTTTGATAAGCAGTATGATTAAAACTGCTTATTTTATATGCTTTCGTATAATATTCGATATTTGTATCCACTGTTTCTACTTTGACAACATCGTAGCAATCTTCTTGCTTTACTAAAAATAAATAGTACTCTTCTGTCGCCTCAACAATTGCAATTTTATCTGTTTCAACATTATATTGTTCACAAAGCGCTTGTAATGCGTTCACATAATCCCCTAATTTTTTAGACTTATCCATGCCAAATATCGTTTGAACTAACATACACTCTCTCCCCTTTGTATGTACTGTTAACAGTTTAATGATAACGCTTACATTTATTAACGTCAATAAAAAAATTTGGCGTAAACTAATAATCAGTGGGATAGCCCCCCACTGATTAAAGTTTCACTTTATCATTTCGTCAATTGATGTCTAAACGCATAAATAACCGCCTGTGTCCGGTCACTGACATTTAGCTTATTTAAAATATTACTCACATGTGTCTTTACTGTTTTGAGGGCAATAAACAATTCATCTGCAATCTCTTGATTACTTTTCCCCTCTGCAATTAATAACAAAATTTCAGACTCTCTTTCTGTTAACTCCTCGTGCAAAGGTTGTTCTTTCTTCTGACGCATACGAGACATCATTTTACCAGTAACTTTTGGCTCTAATACCGTTTCTCCATCATAAGTAGCTCGTACAGCGTCTGCTATATCACTTGCTCTTGATGTTTTTAATAAATAACTTGTCGCTCCAGCCTCAATAACAGGGTACAATTTCTCATCATCTAAAAAGCTCGTTACAACTACAATTTTCGCTTCTGGCCATTCCTGAATAATAGCACGTGTTGCTTCAACCCCATCCATCTCGTCCATGACAAGATCCATCAAAATAATATCTGGTCTTAATTGCAGTGCTAACTCTGAACCTTTTCTTCCATTTTCAGCTTCTCCAACTACTTCGATATCTGGCTGCGTTGATAAATATGCTGATACACCCATTCGAACCATTTCATGATCATCAACAAGTAACACTTTTATCATGATTCTCCCCCTCTCTCAATCATAATCGGTACTTTTACTTCTATTTGCGTCCCTTTAGCCGGGAAACTAAGTACTTTTAATGTCCCACCAATTTCATGAACACGCTCTTGCATTGATCTTAAACCATATGAACCAGCCTTATTCACTCCGACTTCAAATCCAACGCCATCATCAATAATTTTTAGAATTGCATATTGATCAATTTTCCGAAGACGTACTTCCGTTTTCTTCGCTTTCGCATGTCGTAAAGTATTGGATAAAGCTTCTTGCACAATACGAAATAAATGATCTTCTACACCTTTTTTCAATTCTATTGGCTCGATTAGCCATTCAATTTTCATATGTTGCTTTCGCGATAATTCCGTCAATAATTCCTCTATACCTTGTGTCAGTTTCTTACCTTCTAATTGTACAGGCCGTAAATGAAGAAGCAATGCTCTCATTTCTGATTGCGCATTTACAACCATATTTTCAACGAGCTGCAACTGCTTGTTTGTCGTTTCTGGAATTTCAGCTACTTGTTCATTAATAGCCGACATCATCATCGACATTGCAAAAAGCTGCTGACTTACAGAATCATGCAGCTCCCTCGCCAATCGATGCCTTTCTTGGGATATCGCTTCTTGTCTCATCTCTTCATTCCAATGAGCTCGTTCATTCGTTACTTTTTGAAAGAGTCCAGCTTGCTCCTCTAATCGACGAGCAAGACCGATTACTTTTCGTTCTACTTCATGAAATTCATCATCTGCAGTAAACGAAACATCGCTCGGAAAATTCCCTCGCTCCACTTCAAATAGAAAAGTATTTAATCCTTGTATACGCTGCTCTATATAGTAACCGATTGCATACCCTACAATTCCCCCGATAAGTAAACTTGTAGTCATAATAAACAAGCCAATTGGAACAGAAGTGATGGATTCCTTCCATAATAAATCATACACTTGTTGCTCGCTTTTCCATACATATACAATTGTACAAATGAGTGCGATACTAACAGAAGACAACATAGAATAACGAATATACATCCACGAAATATTTTTTTGTTTCTTCATTATACTTTCCTCACTTCCGTATCGCCTACGACAAGCGAAGAAATAATTTTAATACGACGAGGAGCTTCTTTATACTGCTCTGTTCTAAATGTAACATTACGATTAAATCCTGTCTCTTCATGTCCTGGCAGGAGCACACGTCCGACAATAACAGAATGATTTAAAGACAGCTCAATATCATATGGCACGTATAAACGAATATTACCAACGATACCTCGGATAACAATTACCGTTTCTCCTTCTGGAATCATAGCAGTTGTTAAATCTATTTCCACATCACAAGCACCATATTGAACATTAATATCCTCAAGTTCATAAATATGATCCATCATTCGCACATTACCTACAAACATGTTTTTTAAATATGGTTCTGTACGATAAATTTGCTTCTCTTCATCTATATATCCTTTTTCTTTAATTTCAACCTTCATTGCTTTTTTCTGATGTCCTTGTTGAATCAATTGATAACCAATTAAAGCTAAACAAGCAAAGACGACAAGAACAAATGCTGCTGATGAAAATAAGAAGAATAAAAATACGATACCACCAACAAATAAAAAGACATTTCCCCTTACATAACGATTCTTCTTACGATAATGCCTTCCAAACATAAGCATAATAAATGCAAAAATGAGACCACCTGGTTCAAAATGTCCAAGTATCATATCAAGAAAAAGACCGAATCCAAATATGATGAGGAGCATCCCCATTAATTGTGTTTTTGAAAATTGTTTCTTCATTTCAGCTCCCCCCTTCTTGTTACATATACATAGAAGAAAAGGCATTGCTTTCCAACACCTTTTCTCCTATCACTATATCATAAGCCTGTTTTATAATATACTACTATTATTTTGTTAACTCTTTCGTTAACGATACATCATTCTTCTCTTTCATTTCACGCTCAAGCTTTGCAATCTTCATATCAAATGTGTCACGTTCATGCTCCTCATTTATACGAGATTCTAAGTCGCGAATATGATCTTCAATTTCTTCAAAGCGTAAGAACGGATTATTTTCATCCATTTTATGCATCGCTGTATTCATACGACGATTTGCATGTGCCATATTTTCACGTGCCATTAATTCCATACGTTTTGCGTGCATTTCTTTTAATTTATTTTTCATCTCAGCAAGACGACGCTCTAACTCATCAATTTGATCTACAACACCTGCATACATTTCTTCTAATCGAGTTACTTGCCCTTCATAATATGCTACTTCTTGTAACGCACGCTCATGTAGTTGTAATTCGCCTGCTTCTTGAGCGACGATCGCTTGCTTTGATCTTTTATTAACGAAATAACGTGCTTGCTCAAGCTCACGAGCGAAATTAGATTTTAATGTTTTGTGGCGCTCAATTAACTTCTCGATTTTTGTTATTTCACGCTCACTATCGCGTAAATATTGGTTTAACATCGCGATTGGATTTTTTCTTTCTTTCTCATCTAACACATTATGAAAATCTGCTAAAATTGCATCGCGTACACGTCCGAATAAAGATTGTTTCATTATAATCTTCCTCTCTTCTACTTTATCAATTTGATTTGGTTTTTATTAATTTTTTATTAGTTTTTCATTAACTTGTTCCACTCATCTTCAAAGTTGCTATATGGTTTAGAACTTTCTGGTGCAGAATCAACAACTACATTTTTTTCTTTTTTCCACTCACGGTATCCGTAGTATAAAACTACTAATGCTGCGATACCGATTAATGCTGGGGAATGAGAAAGGGCGATGGACAAGCCGATCAAACCAACAATACCCCAAGCTAACTTTCCAAAAAATGATTGTGCTCGCACAAATGATTTATAGCTCCAGTACACAACTCCTGCTCCAATTGCGAATCCTATAATACCAGCAAGACTGCCAAGAGCAATTAAAGCTAAAATACCAGCCGCGATAAACGCTAGAAATTGTTTCATCTTGTGCTTGCCTCCCTTCGATTTGATACTCTTATCTTAACTATTTTTTCACTTTTCCATAACGAGCTTAAGAACCGTTTTCAACTCAGACTTAAGACTGAGTTGCATTCAGCCTTTTGTAAAAATATGCGGTAGGGATAGGATGATTCACTCTTTTATCGCACATAAAAAGCCGTACAGAGAACATTCTCTATACGGCTTTCGTTACTATTCATAAACTTCATTTTAAATTATGCTGTTTTATGATACTCTTTCTTTCCCGCTACTTTAGAAAACCTCGGGAAACCAATTAATATAGAAATAATTCCACATACTCCAACTAAGATCGGATAAAACGCATATGGTAACAATTCAATCGGAGATAACGCAGCAAATCCTGCTGCCGTTAACATTTGCGCACCATACGGAATTAACCCTTGCACACAACATGAGAAAAGATCTAATACACTCGCTGATTTACGAGGATCAATTTCATATTGATCTGCAATGTTTTTCGCAAGTGGACCTGTAAAAATAATAGAAATCGTATTATTCGCTGTACACATATTCGTCATACTCACTAAGCCAGCGATACCGAACTCTGCTCCTTTTTTCGAACGAATGTTACGAGTTAAAATATTCATTAAATATTGAATACCACCATTATATTGAATCAGTTCGACCATACCACCAATTAAAATAGCAAGTAATACTAACTCCATCATACCGCCCATTCCAGTCGTTACACTTTTAAAGAAACTCTCTAACGTGTAACTTCCATCTAAAAGACCTATAACGCCGGATAGTACAGTTCCACCAGTTAACACAATAAGTACATTCCAACCAAGCAATGCTGTAATAAGTACTCCTGCATACGGTAAAATCTTTATCCAGTCAAAGCTATGCGCTTTAATCTGCGTATCGATCCCTAAAGTAATGATTACTAATAGTACAATTGTAATAATAGCTGCCGGTAATACAATTAAAAAGTTCGTTTTAAACTTATCTTTCATTTCTGTTCCTTGTGAGCGTACAGCTGCGATTGTTGTATCTGAAATAAATGATAAATTATCACCAAACATCGCTCCGCCAACAACGGTAGCCATCGTAAGTGCAATGGAGATATCAGTTTGCCCACTAATACCTACAGCAATTGGTGCTAATGCAGCAATTGTTCCCATTGAAGTTCCCATTGCTAATGAAATAAATGCCCCTATAACAAAAATTCCAGCTACGATAAATCCTTGCGGTAAAATGGATAACGCTAAGTTAACTGTAGAATCAACGCCACCCATCCCTTTTGCCGTTTCAGAAAACGCTCCTGCCAGTACAAAAATTAAAACCATAATCATAATATCCGGGTTCCCTGCACCTTTAGCGAATCGTTCTACTTTTACATTAAAACTTTCTTTACGATTCATTGCTAAAGCGACTCCTACAGCAATTGAAATTGCTACAAGTATCGGCAATTTATAGAAATCACCTGTAATAATTCCAGAACCAATAAATAGCGCCAAAAATATCCCAAGTGGTAATAAAGCCAAACCATTTCCTCTCGTTTCTTTCAAAGTACCATCTCTCCCTAGTTTCAACCTTTTTCTAATGAATAACAAAAGACCTCTTCCAATGAGAAGAGGTCTTATACATCTATAAGGAACGCTCTTCTCATCTTTCAAGCACATGCTTGCTGGATTTGGCACAGCACTCTGAAATCGAGTCCGCTGCCGAGGCATCGTAGGGCCAGTCCCTCCGCCTCTCTTTATAAGAAGGTTTCATATTTATTTTTTAATAATAATTTCTTCCCTAACTTTACTCGCTTACAAAACAAAAGTCAATTATTTTTTGTATAGATTTTTTTGGTAATTATACAAAAATTTGAATACAACAATCATTTTAACTTTTTGATTTCTTTTTCCAATATTGAAATCCAATAAAATTCACTCTTTTTTATTGCAGCTATTATCCATTTCGTAGTGTACCAAGCTAGCTCATACTCTTCTTTTGTAACATCGCCACTTTTATAAGCATCCTCTAGCTCATCTTCATCCAATACATACATCTTACCATTCGGTAATAACACTACATCTAAATATAAATCATCAAAATACGGTAAACCACGGTCGTCTATTTCATATTCTTTCGCCACATCGATATAATATTGCACTAATTTTTTCTGACCATCTAACATAGCTGTAATCGCAAAGTTTTTCCCGTTTATGAAATATTGAATCCACGTATACTGATCCGCTGCAATACAAAGTTCTTCACCATCATATTCTTTACAACTAGGTTCTCTCACCTTTTTTATTTCCAGTATTCCTAACATTCCCTCTTCTACTTGCTTAACCCTATAATTTTTCTCTATTAGTCGCTTCCACGAAGAACCGTCACCATACTTACGTTTCATTACGTCCGCTTCCCTTCTATATAGAAAAGCTCCCACATATTATGTGAGAGCTTTTTCAAATTATAATTAAGCTGCTTGCTTATTAGAAATTTCTTTCAAATAAGCTTGTCCTTTTTCAGCGTCATACTGACCTTCCCACTTAGACATAACTACAGCTGCTAAAGAGTTACCTACAACGTTAACTGCTGTACGAGCCATATCTAAAATACGGTCAATACCAGCGATGAAGGCTAAACCTTCAGGTGGAATACCTACTGTACCAAGTGTCGCTAATAATACAACGAATGATACGCCTGGTACACCTGCGATACCTTTTGATGTAACCATTAATACGAGTAATAATGTAATTTGTTGTGTAATAGATAAATCAATACCGTACATTTGTGCTAAGAAAATAGCCGCAATTGCTTGATATAAAGTTGATCCATCTAAGTTAAATGAATAACCTGTCGGAATAACGAAAGATGTAATTGCTTTCGGACAACCGAACTTCTCCATTTTCTCCATGATTTTCGGTAAAACTGTTTCTGAACTTGCTGTAGAGTACGCTAAGATCAGTTCGTCTTTCAAAATCTTAAAGAATTGGAAAATGTTAATTCCAAATATTTTCGCTGTAAGTCCTAAGACAACTACAACGAAGAAGATCATTGCCCCATATACGACAATTAGTAATTTCCCTAATGGAATTAATGACGCAAGACCAAATGTAGAAACTGTAACACCGATTAGCGCAAATACACCAAATGGTGCAAATTTCATAACCTGGTTCGTTACGTAAAACATTGCATCAGCTACACCTTGGAAAAATTGAAGAACCGGTCTTCCTCTTTCACCAATTGCTGCGACACCTAAACCAAATAATACAGAGAAGAAGATAATAGCAAGCATATCTCCGTCAGCTAATGACTTCATAATGTTCGTTGGAACAATATTTACAAATGTATCTGCAAATGAATGACTTTGCACTTGCTCTGTCGTATGTGTATATTTCGAAATATCTGTCTTCGTTAACTGATCCATATTTACGCCTTTTCCTGGTTGGAAAATATTCGCAATTAATAGACCGACAATAATTGCAATTGTTGTAATAATTTCAAAATAAAGAATTGTTTTTCCGCCTAGTCGGCCCAGTTTTTTTACATCACCAACACCAGCAACCCCAACAACAATACTTGCTACAACAATTGGTACAACGATCATTTTAATTAATCGGATGAAAATATCACCAATTGGTTGTAAATATTTCACAACCGCTGGATTATCAAAGAAAATCGCCCCAACTGCAATACCAAGCGCAAGTCCTATTAATATTTGCCATGCAAGTCCTATTCTTTTCATATTTGTTGTAACCCCCTCTTCGATGTGTCACTCTATCTCTCATTCTATCTCTATAAAAACATGAAATTAAGAGTATTACATATTATTCGACAATTCACTACATTTTGTCCCTGTTAAAAATCATAAATCAAAATTTTAAATCTGACAACAAAATAAGTTTGCCCGAACGCAAATAATTTTCTTGACAAAAACAAAACCCATGTCAGAAAACCTCACATGAGAACGATTCCTTATCAGTGTTTTATTGGATTCCTATCTACTATTTTACTATATAAAACAAATATATTTTCCCTTTATTTTACAATAAAATCCAAAAAATACATCCTTGTTGAACGAATAAAAAAGTGCATCCAACATGACAATTATCATTAAAAAATGATAAATTCCGACAAAACTTAGCAATTTTATAAAATTTTCTTTACATTATGGTTACAACGATAGACACCCTTCTTCTTATGATATATAACATTCATAGGGAAAGGAGCCAGACAACCATGAAAAAGAAATTTGCAGCGTTCAGTGTTTTAGCAGCAGGAACGATTTTTGTTTCTCCGTTTCTTTCACCCGCATACGCTGAAACGAATCAAGATAAATTATCTAATATTCAATCTGAATTAGAAGGAAAACAAAATGACTTACAAAATAAATCAGCCGAGAAAGAACAAATAGAAAAGGAAATTCAAGAATTACAAAAGAAAATCGACGACCTAACTACTTCTATTAATAAAAACGAAGCTGAATTAAACGATACAAAAAAAGAAATTAGTAAAACACAACAAGTAATCGCTGAAAAAAAGAAACATATAGAGCAATTACAAACAAACATAGATACGCGTCAGGAAGTTATTAAGCAACGTTTACAATCTATGCAAGAAAAACCTCGTACAAATATCATTACAGAGGTATTAACAAATTCTACAAATATTGCTGATCTTGTTGATAATATGTACTCTGTAAGTTTAATTTTAAACAACGATACAGATATTGTGAAAAAGCAAACAACTGACCAAAATGCTGTAGCAACTGAAAAAGAGGCTGTTGAGAAAAAAGAGCAACAATTAAAAGAATCCGAGCAAAAATTAGAACAAAAACAGCAAGAATTACAAAATAACCAACAACAGCAGCAAAGCTTTATTAGCGATCTACATACGAAAGTAGCAAAAGTAGATTCAGAGATTGAAGGATTAGAAGAATCCAAAGGTATTTTAGAAAACCAGCGTCAAGCTGTTCAAAAAGCAATTGAAGAAGAAAAGCGTGCCGAAGAGGCTCGTAAAGCTGAGGAAGCTCGCAAGGCAGAAGAAGCTCGTAAACAAGCTACTACATCTGCTCAAACAGCTCAAGCAGCTCCAACACCACACGATACAAATATTGGCGGGTTTATTAAGCCGGCAGCTGGATCAAAAACTTCTGGGTTTGGCGTGCGCTCTATAGATAACCATAAGGGAATCGATATCGCAGCTTCAGGAACCGTTCCAATTATTGCCGCTGCTGATGGCGTTGTTATCCGCTCGGAATTATCATCTAGTTACGGAAACGTTGTGTACTTATCTCACCGTATAAACGGAAAAACATATACGACAGTATATGCTCATATGAGTAGCCGTTCTGTATCAAATGGACAAACCGTAAAACAAGGCACTCAACTTGGATTTATGGGGAACACTGGCCAATCATATGGACAACATTTACACTTCGAACTTCACCTTGGAGAATGGAATGTCGGCAAGACAAATGCAGTTGATCCATCTCCTTATATCGGATTATAAAAAAACTCGGTGCATACCGAGTTTTTTTATTTCCACTTCACACACTATAGGCATTCCACATAGACTACAACTACATGCCTATATTTTATGAGGTGAATCATATGAATACACAATTACAACAAAAAATAGAAGAAGCTAGAGAAACTTACATTGGCCGAATATTTACATTTGGCGGCTCAGCATTATTTTTAATCGGATCATTTATCGCAGTCGTCACAGCCTATAAAGCGTATAATCGTTTATTAAATACACCTACTACATAATAAAACGACGGAGATTTCTCCGTCGTTTTATTATGCAAACATTTTAAATACGCCTATCGCATTTAAAAATACAATAATTACAGTTACTGGAATAACATAACGAAGCAAGAAGAACCAAATATTAAATAATGTTTTCCCTTTCGTTTCCGTAACTTCTAATTCTTTCATTAACATCTCTTTACTCATTTTATTTGGTACGAATAGCGAAATGGCTAGTACTCCGAGCGGCAGTAATACATTACTTACCGAAAAATCGACGAAATCAAAGAATGTCTTACCAAATATTTTCACATCACTCATAATTCCAAACGATAATGCTGACGGGATTCCAACTGCAAAAATAAGAATACCAATTAATAATGATGCTGACGGACGCTTCTTCTCATTACCTTTCGCAACAGATGCTACTACAATTTCAAGCATTGAAATTGCTGATGTTAAAGTCGCAAAGAAGAATAAAATTAAAAACATAATAAAGAAAAATTGTCCAAATGGTATTTTTGCAAATACTGCCGGAAGGACGATAAACAGTAATCCTGGCCCTTCAGTCGGCTTAACGCCTAATGCGAAAATCGCTGGGAAAATTGCTAATCCTGCAAGTACTGTAACAAAAACAGTTAAACTTACAATAGATGTTGCTGATTTCGCTAAATGTTCTTCTTTCTTCAAGTACGAACTATACGTGACCATTACTGAGGCACCTACTGTTAGTGAGAAGAACGATTGTCCCATCGCGTATAAAATCGTATCTGCTGTCAGCTTTGAGAAATCTGGTTTTAAGAAGAACTCTACCCCAGCCATAGCACCATCAAGTGTTAACGCACGAATAATGATAGCAATAAATAAAATGAATAATAGCGGCATCATATACTTACTTGCTTTTTCTATTCCTTTCTCGACACCTTTACTTACAACAAAAATAGTGCAAAGCATGAAGATAAATTGCGCTCCAATCGCGCTTACTGGATTTGAAATCGTTTCACCAAACAATTTCCCGTAATCAACAACACCATTCCAGAAGCTTCCTGTAATACTATAGTATAAATACAGTAAAATCCATCCACCTACAACACTATAAAAAGAGAGTACACTAAAACAAGTTACAACTCCCATACGACCAATCCAAGGATATACTTTACTATTTGGTACTAGTACTTTATAAGCTGTAACCGCCTCTTTTTGAGTGCTACGTCCAATAACAAACTCCGCTAATAGTAAAGGCATACCTATAAATAAAGTTAATAGTAAAAATACAAGGAAGAATGCGCCTCCCCCACCATTACCTGCAACATATGGAAATTTCCATATGGCACCAAGACCTACTGCGGCTCCGGCTGCTGCGAGTACAAAGCCTATTTTCGACGTCCATTGCTGTGTTTCTTTCATCATAAATTCTCCTTTTCTGAATATTTAAACTTTTATTAATTATACACTTTCATTTCATACTCGCACACCTCCTTTAGAAAATAAAAAAGTCCCCTACACGCAAATATGCATGTAGAGGACGATATATGTAATGTAAATACCGTGGTACCACCTCAATTGGATTGATAAATCCCACTTGTTCAAGTACAGGAAAACTCCGATACTCTATCCTTTTAACGGCGGAACCCGGGTTGCCTACTACAATGTTCAACATACCTCTCGCAAGCCCATTCTGTATATTTTATCGTACCGGGCTCCCACCTTATCCCAGCTCTCTGAACGTATCAAATATACATACTCTTCTTGCTCATCGATTTCATTTATTGAAGTTACTTGTGATTATAAATTATATTTTTATAGTTGTAAAGTACAATTTATTCATTATCCTATATGAACTCTTCTCTCTAATTCTTGTAAAAACAATTCTCTTTTTTGTTCATTTTGAACATATATCGACTTTAATACTTCTTGCAACAATGTATTTCTCTCTCTTTTCTCTATTTGTAATTCTTTCACTTTTATTCTAACTTCGTATAAAAAATCAAGATATGATTCATACGCCTCATCATATTTATTTGCGATATCATCACGGATTTTTTTTGCCAGTTTCGGACTTGCTCCTCCAGTAGAAACAGCCACATTCAGTAATCCACGATGAATCGCCGCCGGAAAATGAACATTGCCACTTTCCGGGTTCGTAATAACATTTACTAATTGATTCTCTGTGCTATCTTCAGCAATTTGTTCATTTAATACGGCATCACTACTCGCTGCAACAACTAAAAAAGCACCTTGAATATCATTTTTTTCATACTCCCTTTGATACCAACGAATTTGCTTTTCTTCCACTAGTTTCACTAAATTCGCATCCAATTCAGGACTTATCACAATTATATCCGCACCTTGTTTTAGTAAAGGAATAATTTTAAATCCCGCGACTTTCCCTCCACCAATGACAACAACACGTTTCTTCTCAACTCGCACTGTAAGTGGATACATATTGATCTCCCTTCAATAATTTCTTCGTTTTCTGAATTAACATATATTGAAACGCTTTATTCTTTCCTAAATACGGACTTATTTTTATCTCATCCAACTCATATTGGCGCACTTCTTTTTCAATATGTTTCATAAGTAAACCTGTAAATAATAAGTAAGGAAGTACAACGATATTTTTTTCTTTTCGTTCAACAACTTCCTTTAACTTCTCCTCAAATTTCGGCTCGGCAGCCGCTAAATAACAAACCTCTACTTTTTTAATTTTCTCTTCATGTTGAAATAAAGAAGCGATCCAGTTTATATCTCTTAATACTTCAGGATCACTACTCCCTCTTGCAACGAGAAGTAGCGTCACTTCATTCTTATCTTCCTGTTCAATGCCACTTCCGCTATACACCGATTTCACAAGTGTTTCTGATACACCAAACGGGTTACCGTAGGTCACTTTAACATTCGAAAATTGATTATTTAACTTTTCCAATTCAAACGGTATATCTTTTTTCACATGACCTGCCGCTAATAAAAAAACTGGAATAACAATAATCTCTGTAGCACCACGCTTCACACATGTATGGAACCCTTCATCAATCGTTGGACTCGCTAACTCTAAAAAACAAACTTCTTGAATACTTGCCTCTACACGGTTCATGCATGACGTAATAAATGCAACCGCTTCTTCTTTAGCTGCTTTCAAACGACTTCCATGGCATATATATAAGATGGCTTTCATTTTATAACACTCCGCTTACTTGATAGGTACTTTCTGTCTGTTTCTCAAACCAATGGATTTTCCCTCTAAAACGGACCACTTCTCCAATTACAATCATGCTTGGATTTTGAATTTGTTCTTTTTTTGCAACATCCACAATTGTTCCTAACGTCCCAACAACTGTGCGCTGCATTGATGTCGTTCCCCGCTCAATAATAGCAGCAGGTGTACTTTTGTCTTTTCCATGCTTCATCAGTTGTTCACATATGTAGGGTAAATTGCTAACCCCCATATATACAGCTAAAGTCTCTACACCTTTCGCTAAATTTTCCCACTTCACTTCTTCTTCAGCACCTTCTTTCCTATGCCCTGTCACAATAGCAAAACTCGCACTTGCATCACGATGTGTCACTGGAATGCCAGCATAAGCAGGAGCAGCTATTCCAGCTGAAATACCAGGAACGATTTCAAATGGTACCCCTTGCTTTGCTAACGCTTCAGCTTCTTCTCCTCCTCTACCAAATACAAATGGATCCCCGCCCTTTAGCCTCGTTACAACTTTTCCCTTTTTCGCATATTTAATAAGAAACGTGTTAATCGTCTCTTGCTTCATCGTGTGATAATTTGGTAGTTTTCCGCAATAAATTAAATCTGCTTCAGGCTTTGCATGGGAAAGCAACTCTTTATTCACGAGACGGTCGTATAAAATAACGTCTGCCTTCTCAATACATTTCAACCCTTTCACAGTAATTAAATCTGGATCACCAGGACCTGCACCAACGATATAAACCTTCCCCATCATCTCTCCTCATTTCTACTATTAAAGTGAAACTTCCATCCTTATATACGAATGGAAGTTTTCATTATTTCGTATTACCTTTTCCCTACTCATGAATAACAAATGCCGCACCTTTTCGAATCTTCTTTTTTTCAAACAGGGAAATCTCCTTTACTTCTGGTAACGGTAAAAAATGCTTTTCAAGCTCCATCTCCGCAAGCTTAAATGCCTGTTCTTCACTTTGAGCAACGACAACAATCGGAACAATACTATTTACTAACACAGCTTCAAATCGATATAAATCCATATTGTCCCTCCTAAGACGCTATTACTTCTTCTAACACGGTATTTAACGCTATTTGTAATGTCTCTATACCAACACGACCGACAAAATCATAAAACGTTTCAGCTGGTAATTTATTCTCTTTGAAATAACTTATAAATGATGCAAGTACTTCAGGTAGATCCTCGCCATCTATTTTCCCTTTTAACTTTTGATTGTAAGCACCGCCATCTAACAACGTTCCACCTACGTATATTTCAAATGCTTCAACAATTCCTTTTTCCTTCGTTTTCATTTTCACCCCTTGTAATCCAATGTCAGCAATTTGACGTTGCCCACATGAATTCGGGCATCCTACCATATGAATACGAACTGGAACATCGAGTGCAATTTGTGTATCTAAGTACTCTGCGATTTTGCGTAATCTTTCTTTCGTTTCTACTAAAGCAAGATTGCAATATTCAATACCGGTACAGGAAACCGCATGACCAATAAATGATTTCGGACTTGCTGATATCGCTTCAAACAACGGCTCATTTAGTAAACCTTTTACATTTTTTGGCGGAATATTCGGAATAATGAAGTTTTGCGAATTACATGTACGAATCTGTCCATTTCCATACTGCTTAGCAATTCTTGCAATCTCAAACATTTCTTCTGCATGTAGACGTCCTACCGGCACATTAAAACCTACATATTTTAGTCCATCTTGTTTTTGATCTTGAACACCATAAAAGTATCCCGCATTCCATCCTTTGAGAGCACTTTCTCCTTTACTTTGCAATGGTCCTATATACTCTATTAGTTTCTCTTTAAATTTCTCTGCTCCCCAGTCTGCAACTAGAAATTTCAAACGAGCTAAATGACGTTTTTCACGGTATCCAAAATCACGGAATATCGTAGCAATCGCAATCGCTACCGTCTTCACTTCTTCTGGTAAAACGAATACATCTAATTCATCAGCTAAATATGGACGAGCTGATAATCCACCACCTACTTTTATATGAAAACCAACTTTTTTCTCACCATCTATTTCTTTCGTAGCAGGTGTAAATGCAACACAGTTAATCTCTGCGTTTGCTGAGTTATAAATGTTAGAACTAATAGACATTTTAAATTTACGTGGTAAGTTAGAAAACTCTTCATTATGTTGGAAATAGTCATATACCTCTTTCACAATACCAGTTGTATCAAACAGTTCATTTGCATCAATACCAGCAAGTGGATTCCCTGTAATATTACGCGTTATATCACCACAAGCCCCAGCTGAAGATAACCCAACTCTTGCTAATCTTTTAAAAATATCTGGAATTTGATGAATTTCTAACCAATGAAACTGAATCGCCTGTCTTGTCGTAATATCTATTACGTCACGCCCATAATCCTCAGCGATAGAAGCAAGCACTTCTGCCTGTGCATTCGTAATAATCCCTGAAGGAATATTTACACGCATCATAAAATATCCAGCTTCTTTCGGTCTTTGTAAATATAACCCTGCCCATTTGAATGCGTCCCACTCTTCTTTTGGAATAGATTCGAAGCCATTTTCTGCATAGTAAGGAATATCATTAAAGATTTCCAATCCATCTTTTTTTAATTTATTTTTCTCAGTCTGATTTAATTTTTCATTGTTAGCCCATACTTTTTCATAACTCATTTTTTATCCCCCTATATAAAGTGAAACTTTAATCAGTGGGGAGTGTTCATCCCCCACTGATTATTAGTTGAACCAATCGGGCATTAATGGGCAGTTCATCTCCCACCTAACTTCTTTGCCCTAGCCAAATTTTGAGATGGGAGTTCTACTTCCCGGCAAATAGCGGGGTAAAACTACGCTCTTGTAAGTACTTCACGATTTGTTCTGCACATTCTTCAATAGAATACTTGTGCGTTTCTACAATTAACTCTGCTTTCTCTGGCTCCTCATACGGTGAATCAACACCAGTAAACTCTTTAATATCACCCTGTCTTGCCTTTTTGTATAACCCTTTTGGATCACGTTTTTCACACTCTTCAATTGGACATTTTACAAACACTTCTATAAACTCATCTGCTGCTAATAGATCTCTTACTTGTTTTCGGTCTACTCGAAACGGTGAAATAAACGCTGTAAGAACAACAGTACCTTGATCTACAAATAGCTTCGCCACTTCACCAATCCGTCTTATGTTTTCCATACGATCACTTTCAGAAAAACCTAAGTCTTTATTTAAACCGTGGCGTACATTATCTCCATCTAGTACATAGTTTCCAATATTCTTTTCAAATAGTTTACGAGCAACCGCGTTCGCCACCGTAGATTTACCTGAAGCTGATAGACCAGTAAACCAAACTACAAAACTATGATGCCCATTTCTTACTCTTCTCTCATCTTTTGAAACAGATGCTGTATGCCAAGTAATATTCGTATCCATGTCATTCTCTCCCTATTCTGTTACTACTTCTTTTTTCAAACCTTTAATTAGCACTTCCACTACTTCTTTACGACTAAATGTACTCGGCGGAACCTCACCGTTTCTTAATAGTTCTCTTACTTTCGTACCTGATAAAATGACATGATCCTCTTTTCCGTGTGGGCATGTTTTCGTCGAAGCCATCGCTTCACATTTCGTGCAGTAAAAGCTATGTTCAAAAAATAACGGTGTAATCCCTAACTCTTCCACTGTAAAGTTTGTAAAAATTTCTTGTGCTTCATAAGTCCCGTAATAATCTCCTACTCCTGCATGATCGCGCCCTACGATAAAGTGGGTGCATCCAAAATTCTTTCTGACTAATGCATGGAATATCGCTTCCCTCGGTCCTGCGTAACGCATTGCTGCAGGAAATACACCTAAAAAGACACGATCTTTCGGATAATAGTTTTGAAGTAATACTTCATAGCTTTCCATCCTTACATCAGCAGGAATATCGTCCGACTTCGTTTCCCCAACGAGTGGATTTAAAAAGAGACCATCTACAATTTCAAGGGCAGATTTTTGAATGTATTCATGGGCACGATGTACCGGATTTCTCGTTTGAAATCCAACCACTGTTTTCCAACCACGTTTTTTAAATTCTTCTCTCGTTTCAATTGGATCTAAATGATAAGAAGGAAACGGATTATTTTCAAAGTGTTTTGTAAGAATAATGGCTCCCCCGACATAAACGTTCGGTCGTTCATATAATTTTTTCACTCCTGGATGAGCCTCATCCGTCGTTTTATACACAAGTAACGCTTCTTTTTCCTTGTCAGGTACAAAAATATCTTCTATTTGAATGACACCATATACATTTTCAGCATTAACAAGTTTTACTTCCTCTCCAGCTTTCAGACTCTCTGCTACTTCTTCTGTTACTGGTAATGTAATCGGTATACTCCATACGCTCCCGTTTGCTAAGCGAAGCGTTTCTACGACCGAATCATAATCTTTCTTTCCTAAAAAACCAGTAAGTGGGCTATATGCCCCTGTCGCTAATAGCTCTAAATCACTTAACGCAATGTTGTCTAGTTCAATTTCTTTTTCGATTTGTGATACGTCGTATGCCTCGTCTATACGATTTATTAATTCGTTTCTTGTACTCATTTTCTATTTCCTCTCTTAGCTTTATTTTCAAACTCATCTTATTGGTAATGAAGACCACATTCTGTTTTCACTTTCCCAGACCACCTACCATCTCTCGAATCGCCACCCTCACCTACAGGTAACGTACATTTCTCACACCCAATACTTGGATATCCAACATCATGTAGCGGATTATACGGCAAGCTATGTTTGTATACATATCGCCACACTTCTTTCCACGTCCAATGAATAAGTGGACAAACTTTAATAGATTGAAAGCGATGATCTTGATTTATAAACTTTGTATGCTTACGCGTTTCTGATTGTTCCCTCCTTAAGCCCGATATCCACGCTTTTTCCGCTGCTAATGATTTTTCTAACGGTAAAATTTTTCTAATTTTACAACAAAGGTTCGGATTACTTTCCCATAATTTCTCACCATGCAACTTCGCTTGTTCATCAAGCGTAAGTTCCGGCTGTTTTTCTATAATATTTAATAAAGGAAATCGTTTCCGCACTTTTTGAATTAATTCATACGTTTCTTGAAAATGAACATTCGTATCTAAAAATACAACTTTAGCAGATGGATTTACTTGGTTTATAAGATGCAGCAATACCATCCCTTCCACTCCGAAGCTACATGCGTATACAATTTCACTTTTATATTCTTTATAAGCCCAACTTAATACTGATAGCGCGCCTTTCGTTTCATCTTCTTCTGAAAATGAAACATTATTTTCTTCCCACGTTTCATACGTCAACATGTTCTTTCCCCCTGTAAAAGCAAAAAGACGGTTTTAACCTAATATAATAGGTTAAAACCGCCTCTAGTTTTTCTAGTCAGCGCTTTTTACTTTAAACGTACCTTTTCACTTTTCTCTAATTGAATGACTTTCCCATCTTGCACAACAATTGTAATTGAACCATATTTCATATCAGCAAGCATCGCTTGAATTTTCTCAGATACTTCCTCAAAATGTTCCCGTACACTCACGCGAACAGCCCCCCTTTTTATTCATAAAAAAAATCTTTCCCATTTCGAAAAGACTGTTCGGTAATATATTTTACCTTATCTTTCAAAATGGATTCCATTTTGCTGGATTTAGCACCTTGCTTTCTATAAGCAGGTTGCCGAGCTTCTTCGGGCCAGTTCCCTCCGCTTCTCTTGATAAGCTTTGTATTTGTATTTTATCACAATTCTGATTTTTTTCAATCCTAGTTTTCCGATATATTTTAATTATTTTATTTTATAAAAAAGGAATTGCCCATCCGAACAACTCCTTTTCTCTATTTAAACAAGTTCTTTAATACGTATGCGATCGTTCCCAATAATATTTTCATATGTTTCACGTTCTACAACAATTTGTGATGTGCCGCCTTTCGCGAAGACGACAGCTGGTCTACGAATCCGATTATAATTATTCGCCATCGAGTACCCGTATGCCCCTGTACAAGAAATTGCTAGTAAATCGGCAGAAGCAACTTTCGGTAGAGTAATATCCCAAATTAACATATCTCCACTCTCACAGCACTTCCCAGCAATCGAAACAAGTTCCTCATTCTCATCATTCCCTCGATTCGCTAACATCGCTTCATAACGAGCGTTATATAAAGCAGGTCTTAAATTATCAGTCATCCCACCATCCACTGATACATATTTCCGAATACCAGGAATGTCTTTCACAGATCCGACTGTATAAATTGTCGTTCCAGCATCCCCTACAATACTACGGCCTGGTTCAACCCATATTTCTGGCAGGGGATAATTACATACTGTAAATTGTTCCCTCACAGCACTTGTTACAGCTCGCACATATGTCTCAAGAGTTAATGGTGTATCTGACTCTGTGTAGCGTATTCCGAATCCTCCGCCTACATTTAGCACTTTTACTACATAGTTTGTTCGCTCTCTCACTTGTTCTAAAAATTGACGAAGAACTTCAATCGCTCGCACAAAGCCGGCCGTTTCAAATATTTGTGATCCGATATGTGAATGAATTCCTAACACATTATAATTTGATTTTTGTAAAGCAATCTCAATCACTTGCATCGCTTGACCATTTGACACGCCAAATCCAAATTTCGAATCATCTTGGCCTGTTGTAATATATTCATGTGTGTGCGCCTCTACTCCGGGCGTTACACGAATTAATATGTTCACAAATTTCCCATGTTGCACTGCTAAATCATGCAAAATTTCTAATTCCAAGAAATTATCTACGACAAAACAACCAATATTCGCCTGAAGAGCCATCACAATTTCTTCTTCTGTTTTATTATTGCCGTGAAAATGAATGCGTGATGCCGGAAATCCTGCTTGCAGCGCAGTATATAATTCTCCTCCAGAAACAACATCTAATGACATATTCTCTTCACGAGCCACTCGGCACATCTCCATGCACAAGAACGCCTTGCTTGCATATGCTACTTGATAAGAGAAACCACTTTCTTTAAACGCACGATGAAACGCGCGACACTTTCCTCGAATTGACTCTTCATCGTATACATAAAGTGGTGTTCCGTATTGTTTTGCTAGCTGCGTCGTATCGCACCCTCCAATTTCTAAGTGTCCTTGCCCATTGATTCGGCTTGTGCCGTGTAAATACATTTGAATTCCTCCCTTATTTCCTCTAAAACTCATAACCCCAATCTTCTATTCATTGCAGCACGCTTTTAGATAGACAAAAAACGCGCGGAACAATGTTCACACGCGTTTCTTATTAGGAAAAATATATATTGAAAAAATAAACGAGTTGTTATCTCCTCAAAATAAGAAACCGCATCAACATCTCCAAATAGCTCTCCATAAAATAAATATTATGACAGTACTACATTTATTCAATGCAGTCCCAATATATGAATAAGATGGTTATTCGTATATTTCGGCAATAGTCCCTTTCAACCTATGATCACAGATTCCATTAAATCTCCCATAGCTTACTCTTTCCTATCGCGGCCTCTACCTTTGAGAGTAGATGAGGTAAGTCTATTTAATTTTCAAACATCTAATTGTTGCTATTAACAATACCAAAGGACCATTTTATTTGTCAAACAATTTTTCATATTGTTTTTTTACAGTTTAATTTCGTATCATTTGGTAAGCGCTTTACTGAAATCTTTGACACTTCCCATTCCCCTTCTTCATTATTAAATGTAATCGTTACCTTCTCAAATGGTGGAGCAATTTTCCCAGCAACTCGTTCATACTTCGTTACTTCAATACTTGCTTGAAATAAATATGTACCGCTATACACTTTTTTTAAACTAATAATTTTAGGACATTGATAAGGCTTCAAGCTCCCATATTGTTTTTCAATTGCTTTATTTATTTTCGGAAATAAAACAGAATAAAGGGCATCTTCCATAAGAGGTGCATCATATTGGGCTACCGACACACTCGGTGAAGCAAAAAGTATAACACTACTGCATACTATAAAATATAATAATTTTCGCATTATAACCTCCGTATTATTACACGATTCTTTCTGCGCACGATAATTATCATACATAGAAACTCCGTTTTATTGTCTCCCACTGCCCTTTTTCTACTCAATTATTATAAAAAAGTCCACAACTCTCTTTTATTTTCGTATAATGATACTCATAGTATAATAAACATAATAACAAAGGACTGTTCGTATATATAAAATGAGGCGCTAATCAAACCGGCTCACAAGAACTGTCATGCTTTTTAGGAGAGGAGTATATTATGCTACAACATCTGTTTCCAAAACTGCGATTTGCACTCGTTGCAGTCGTTTTATTATGGATAAAAACATATATTGTGTACAAGCTAGCATTTGATATTAAAATTGATAACTTCTTTGAAGAATTTATGCTTTTTATTAATCCACTAGCTGCGTTACTTTTATTTTTCGGTTTTGCTTTACTTGCATCTAAACACCGAAACCGCATTATAGTTGGAATCAGTTTTATACTGTCCTTTATTTTATTTGGAAATGCAATGTTTTATGGGTTTTATAACGATTTCGTTACGTTCCCAGTTTTATTTCAAACAAATAATATGGCTGATTTAGGGACAAGTATAAAAGAACTCTTTACGTACAAAACATTACTTTTATTTGCAGATGCAATTATTTTAATGTTTCTTTCACGTAAATTCCCAGCATTTTGCGACAAGACGCCACTTTCTCGCTCTGAGAAGCGAACTTTCTTTAGCGGTGTAACAGCTCTATTAGCATTACAAATTGTCGTTTCAGTTATTTATAAGCCACAAATGTTCTCACGCTCATTTGATCGTCAAACTGTCGTGAAAAATTTAGGTTTATACACATATCATCTATTTGATATTACACTTCAATCTAAATCTTCGGCTGAACGTGTATTTGCAAGTGGTGACGGGTTCTCTGAAATTAAAAACTATACAGACTCAAAAGATAAGCAAGTTGATAAAAACTTATTTGGAGCTGCAAAAGGGAAAAATGTAATTTTGATTTCAATGGAATCTACACAAAGTTTTGTTATTAATAAAAAAATAAATGGAAAAGAAATCACTCCATTTTTAAATGAATTTATTAAAGATAGTTTTTATTTCGATAACTTCTATCATCAAACGGGACAAGGTAAAACTTCTGATGCTGAATTTATCGTTGAAAATTCACTTTATCCGCTAGACCGCGGTTCTGTATTCTTTACTCACGCAACAAATGAATATACAGCTACACCAGAACAATTAAAAAAATACGGATATTCTTCTGCTGTCTTCCATTCAAACGATAAAACGTTTTGGAATCGTGATGTAATGTATCCTGCACTTGGATATGATCGTTACTTTAATTTAAATGATTACGTAGGCACAGAACAAATGTCTGTCGGTTGGGGATTAAAAGATAAAGGGTTCTTTGAACAATCAATTCCAAAGCTAAAATCTTTACCACAACCGTTCTATACAAAATTTATTACTTTAACAAATCATTTTCCATTTCTTCTAAATCCAGAAGATCAATATGTTGATGAGTTTAATTCGGAAAGTGGTGTTGTAAACCGCTACTTCCCAACCGTTCGTTACACGGATGAAGCTCTTAAACTATTTATTAAACAATTAAAAGAGGAAGGACTGTATGATAATTCCGTTATTGTCATTTATGGAGATCATTACGGTATTTCTGAAAACCATAATGCAGCTATGGCTCAGTTCCTTGGGAAAGACGCTATTACACCGTTTGATTCTATGCAATTACAACGCGTCCCTCTCATTATTCATGTACCTGGTCAAGAAGGAAAAGTCATTTCTAAAGTATCTGGTCAAATTGATATTAAACCGACGCTACTTCATTTACTTGGTATTAAAACAAATCAATCAGTTGAATTTGGGACTGACCTATTTATTAAAGAAGAAGATCCACTTATGGTAATGCGTGATGGTAGCTTCGTTTCGGAAAACTATGTTTATACAAAAAACATGTGCTATAAACGAAATACAGGTGAAGAAGCGGACATTTCATTATGTCAACCAAATATTGAAAAAGCAAAAACTGAATTGAAACTCTCCGACAAACTCATTTATGGAGACTTATTACGTTTCGACCCTAACAATCGTTATAAAACCGGAACAATGACAACGAAATTTGAATAGCGCCAGAAGCAACTTTTATAAAAGTTGCTTCTTTTTTTACTTATTTTTCAAATCATTCCGCTATGAAATCTTTCACAAATTGGGAATTTTTTTCGTATGAGGAAGAAATTTATGGTATGATAAAATAAGTAAAATTTCATAAACTAATTAAGAATTTATTACAGAAAGCAAGGGATCAGATTTTGTATAGAGCAGCTATTCCAAACTTATTTACGCTCGGAAATTTATATAGTGGATTCTTGTCAATCGGCTATGCATCTTTAGGATATTATAAATCAGCTGCTATTTTAGTACTTATCGGGATGATGTTAGATAGTCTTGATGGGCGTGTTGCTCGTTTATTACGTGTTGATTCACAAATGGGAAAAGAGCTTGACTCGCTGGCGGATGTCGTAACATTTGGTGCAGCACCTGCTGTTCTCATGTATTACACATCTTTCTCCAATTACGGAATCATCGGACTATACATAGCGGGACTATTCCCTCTTTTCGGAGCATACCGTTTAGCAAGATTTAATGTAACACCATCTTCTACTTCAATGAAATATTTCACTGGGGTACCGATTACAGCAGCGGGAGGGCTTGTTGCTTTCTTAACATTATTTTCACATACCATTCCCAAAATCGTTCTTATTACAGTATTTGTAACGTTCGCATTTTTAATGGTGAGCCGCATTCGTATCCCAAGTTTAAAAGATGTACCAATTCCACGATATAGCATCATTATTACACTATTTCTAGTCGGAATCATTATAACAATGTACCAAACAGGGTTCGGTAATTTTTCTGTTTTCTTATTCATTGCTATTCCACTATATATTTTGTATATGCTATCTCAATTTCTTAGACAAAGACCATCTAAAAGAGCAAATAAAGAAAAATAAGAAACCTTCCGATTCCGGAAGGTTTCTTTTTATTTTGTAACTACTACTTTTTGATTTACAGGTGTTACAGGCTCTTCACCGTTTAATACGGCTAAAATATTTCTTACTGCCATTTCAGCCATCGCATCACGAGTTTCGAATGTTGCATTTCCTACGTGAGGAGCAAGTACTACATTCTTTAATCCTTTTAACCCTTCTGTAATTTTCGGTTCAAATTCAAACACGTCAAGAGCTGCTCCTTCAATTTCATTCGTTTTTAATGCATGAGCAAGTGCCGCTTCATTCATAATTGGTCCACGTGAAGCATTTACAATATACGCTGTTTTCTTCATCATTTTAAACTGTTCATCATCAATCATATGATGCAATTTCGGATTATAAGCACAGTTAATTGTAATAAAGTCTGCTGTTTGTAATAATTCTTCCAATGTTACATATGTTGCTTCCAGTTCACTTTCAGCTTCAGGCTTTCGATTTGGACCTGTATATAAAACATTCATTCCAAACGCTTTCGCACGCTTTGCAACTGCCTTTCCGATTTCTCCAAGGCCAATAATTCCAATTGTTTTACCATGTACTTCACGGCCTAAGAAAAATAATGGCGCCCATCCATTAAATCCAGTTGTACGACATAATGTATCGCCTTCAGGAATTCTACGTGCAGCTGCTAAAAGAAGTGCAAATGTTAATTCTGCTGTCGCTTCAGTTGATACTTTCGGTGTATTCGTTACCGCAATCCCTTTTTCTCCGGCATACGAGTAATCAATATTATCGTAACCAGCACCGTAGTTTGCAACAATCTTCAAATTAGGTGCCGCATCAATAACTTCTTTTGTCACCTTTGTAGAAAGTAGACTTAACAATGCATCTTTATCTTTTACACGATCTGTTAATTCATCTAAAGAAATTAACGCATCTTTATCGTACATTTCTACATCATGATCCTTTAATAGTTCTAATCCGATTGCTGGAATTTTCCCTGCTACTAATATTTTTGCCACTACTAACACCTCTTCTATAAAAAATAAGATATCTCTTATCTTTCATTGTAAGAAATCCACCTATAAAAACCAAGGAATTTGATCATAGTTTTGAAAATCGACATTTTTTACCCATAAGAAAAGAGGAGATTCATCTCTCCCCTTTTCTTACGCTTTCTCTTGCGATTCTTGTCCAAGCTTTGCATCGATCGTTCCTTCTGCAACTGTATCGCTAATTTGTTCCTCAATAACTGATTGAGATGTAGCATTCGTTTCAGAAGTATAAGCTTGTTGCTGTGCATCTTGTACATTTTGTTTATTTTGTTGTTTCGCCATTTCTTACCCTCCTTTTTATTCTTTCTTATTTTGAACAAAAAGGGTGGTTTTCATCAAAAAATCGTGATCATTTTGAAATTGTTACTTCTTCTTCCAGTAATCTCATCGTTCTTACTCGTTTCGTAAATGTAGCTACGTGAGAAATATCATGATTACGTAACGTCTTTATATTCTCTGCCACATATTTTCCTAAATCATTCGGATAATGAGCATCTGAGGAGAGAGTAACCGGAACGCCATGCTTAGCTAGTACTTGTAAATATAGCGGACTCGGACACATTTCGCGCACAGGATAGCGATAGTACAATCCCGCATTTATTTCCGTTGCCGTATTTGTTTCTACTAACGCACGCGCAATTTCCTTATAATAAGAAAGTTGTTCATTTTCATCTAACCGATAATTAAATACTTTTATGTTATCAAGATGAGCTATAATATCAAATAAATTAGAGCGAACTGCACACTCAACCGTTTTGAAAAACGTATCATATAAAGCATATAAGTCATGTTCCTTAAAATATTCTTTCGTATCTGGATTATCAAATCCCCATCCATTTAAAAAATGAACAGAGCCAATTACATAATCAAAATCTCCTAATGCGAGTAAAGATTGTAATTCTTGTTCACCACCAATAAAATAATCCGCTTCAATTCCAAGTTTTAGCGTCACGCCTCGTTTACTCCATCGTTCTTTCGCCTCTTCAATTGCCTTTGTAAAATCATGCAGTGACGTTACCCTCACTTGGTCTAACCATCCCTTCTGTAAACGACCAAGCCCTGAATCACTTATATCGACATATCTTTCATAGTATTCTTTCGCTTCATAAAAACGGTATAAATGATCGACAATACCAACTTCTTTTATACCTTTTCGCAAAGCTTCTTCTAAATATAAATCAATCCATTTCGTTGTAAATGGCCCTTCTTTCACACGTCTTTGCAGGCGTTCTTGTGTTTTCACAAGCCATTCCATAGAATGTTTTTCTTCTTTAAGTGGTTCATAATGTTGTAACACTTCATTTATTTTAGCTAGCCATCCTATTGAATATGGCCCTTCTTCTAAATGAATGTGATAATCCACCTTCATCTACATTTCCCCCTTATAACGTATCTATTTCACTTCTGTCCCCTACTCGCGAAAGCTTCCCATTTCTTTCTGTCACTTCCTCCATAACATCTTCTAATGATATATTTTTTTCAGCTAATAAAACAAAGCAGTGATACAATACATCAACCATTTCTTTCACTAATTCTTCTTTGTCATTATTTTTAGATGCGATAATTACTTCCGTGCATTCTTCACCAATTTTCTTTAAAATTTTATCTTCTCCTTTTGAAAATAAATAATTTGTATACGATTCAGGAAGTGGATTTCCCTTTCGTTCTTCAATTGTTTCAAATAGTAATTTAAAGGCATTTTCCATATGTATCCCCCTATATAATTTGGTAGTGAAAACATGTTTTCTCTCCTGTATGACAAGCAGGTCCCACTTGCTTTACGACAATAACAATTGCATCTTGATCACAATCTAAATAAAGAGATTGCACATATTGGACATTTCCTGATGTTTCTCCTTTATTCCATAACGATTGTCTTGAACGAGAATAAAACCATGTTCTTTTCGTTTCTAGCGTTTTTTCATATGCTCCTTCATTCATATAAGCTAGCATTAAAACTTCTTTTGTCCCTTCTTCAATTACAACTGCTGGTAATAATCCTTTTGAAAAGTTAGGTTTCATAACCGCACCTCAACATTTGCATTTCTTAATTTTCTCTTTACGTCCTGCACTGTCGCCTCACCATAATGAAAGATGGATGCCGCAAGTGCTGCATCAACTGTTGTCTTTTGAAAAACTTCTATAATGTGATCAACGTGACCACATCCGCCTGACGCGATGACTGGTACGGAAACGCTTTTTGAAATTTCTTCTGTTAAACGAAGATCATACCCGTTTTTCGTTCCATCTGCATCCATACTCGTTAACAAAATTTCGCCTGCCCCTAGCTCGGCAACGCGTTTTGCCCACCCGATTGCATCCATACCCGTATCAACTCTTCCGCCGTTCACATAAACATTCCACTTTTCTTCTGCTACTTTTCTAGCATCAATTGCTACGACAATACATTGTGAGCCAAAGTGTTCTGCCCCTTCTTCAATTAGCTTTGGATTTCGCACTGTCGCTGAGTTGATTGAAACTTTATCCGCTCCAGCTCTTAGTAAATTGTACATATCTTTAACACTTGAAATCCCCCCGCCAACTGTAAGAGGAATAAATACTTTCGAAGCTGTTTTTTCTACAACATCTATAATTGTTTTTCGTCCTTCATGCGTTGCTGTAATATCTAAAAATACAATCTCATCTGCTCCCGCTTCATTATATAAAGCGGCTATTTCAACAGGATCACCGACGTCTTGTAACCCTATAAAATTTACACCCTTTACGACTCGGCCCTCTTTCACATCTAGACATGGAATAATGCGTTTCGCTAACATAACTTTGTTACCTCTAACACTTCTTCTAAATCAATCGTTTTCTCATAAAGAGCCTTACCAATTATGACGCCGTATATATTCATATCATTTAATTTTTTCACATCTTGAATAGATGCCACTCCTCCAGAAGCAATAAGACGAATGCTCACGCTTTTTTGTAGTAACTCCAATTGCTCTAAATTCGGTCCTGCAAGTGTCCCGTCTTTCGAAATGTCTGTAAACACAATCGTTTGAACACCTACATTCTCCATTTGCTTTGCTAAATAAATGTAAGAAATTTCAGATACATCAAGCCAGCCTCTCGTTGCTACGAAACCATTTTTCGCATCAATTCCAACAATGATTTTCTCTTTATATAGAAGAACTGCTTCTTCTAAAAATTCCTTATCATAAAGAGCAGCTGTTCCTAAAATCACTTTATCTACACCTACTGACAATAACTTCTCTACCGCTACAAGTGATCGAATTCCTCCTCCAACTTGCACAGAAATACGTACTGCCTTGCAAATCCTTTCAATAACGAGCAAATTTACTGACTCACCAGCAATTGCGCCATCTAAATCAACAATGTGTAACTTTTTCGCTCCCAATTTTTCGAATATAATCGCTTGCGCAACCGGATCTTCATTCATTACTGTTTCTTTACTAAACTCTCCTTGATAAAGTCTAACGCATCGCCCCTCTTTTAAATCGATAGCTGGGAAGATTTCCATGCCTCTACCACCCCTTTGAAATTTTTCAACATTTGCATTCCAATGTCACCGCTTTTTTCAGGATGAAACTGTGCGCCGTATATATTTCCTTTTGCTACAAAACCAGGTACTTTCACTCCATATTCACTTATCCCATACACAATTTCATTTGGACAATCTGCATAATAAGAGTGAACATAATATACGAAAGAACCGTCCTCTACTCCATTCCAAAGTGCTATTTCTCCCTCTTTCTTTAACTCATTCCATCCCATATGTGGAATTTTATAAGGAACCTTTAACTTTCGAATAACACCTGGCAATAAACTTAATCCGTTACAGTCTTGTAGTTCCTCACTTTTTTCAAATAAAAGCTGCATCCCTAGGCAAATGCCCAGAAGCGGTTTTCCTGAACGCCCGACTTCTTTTAACACACGCACTAAATTTTTTTCTTCCAATACATCCATCGCTTTCGGAAATGCACCTACTCCTGGTAAGATTACTCCATCACTTCTAAAAATCTTTTCTTTATCACCCGTTACGATGTACTCTGCTCCAATATATTGTAATGCTTGTTCCACACTGCGAATATTTCCCATTCCATAATCTATAATAGCAATCAATTACAACATCCCTTTCGTGGAATTTACACCAGTAATGCTGGCATTTCTTTCGACTGCTTCTCTAAGCGCTCTACCAAACGCTTTAAATAACGCTTCAACTTTGTGATGTGTATTGCTTCCGTATAAAATGCGAGCGTGTAATGTAATATTGGCAGCATGAGCAACTGCTCTAAAAAACTCTTCTGTTAGTTCTGTATCAAAATCCCCTAGCTTCGGATTCGTTAATTCTCCTTGAAATACAATATATGAGCGCCCGCTAATATCAATTGCGACAAAACCTAAAGATTCATCCATCGGTACATATGCGGAGCCATAACGGTTAATCCCCTCTTTATTTTGCAATGCTTCTTTCAAACAATTTCCGAGTACAATTCCAACATCTTCAACTGTATGATGCGAATCAACGAATACGTCGCCTTCCGCCTCCACTTGTAAACCGAATCTTCCATGCCTTGCAAATAAAGTTAGCATATGATCAAAAAATCCAACTCCCGTTTGTACAGAAACGTTCTTGCCTTCATCAAGCTGCAAACTTAATTTGATTTTTGTTTCTGTCGTCTCACGTATTTGACTGCACTCACGCATTATTCTTCCTCCTCAAATCTTATTTGAATTGCTCTCGCATGCGCATGTAATCCTTCTTTATTGGCAAGTTCTACAATATGATGTTGTACATCTCTTAACGCTTCCTCCGTATAAGACAGAAAGCTTGATTTTTTCACGAAATCATCGACTGATAACGGTGAGAAAAACCTTGCCGTTCCACTTGTCGGTAACACGTGATTCGGTCCTGCTAAATAATCACCGAGCGGTTCCGGTGCATATGGACCAAGAAAGATAGATCCTGCATGTTTCACATAAGCTAGAGCATTCATCGGTTCTTTTATATGTAACTCTAAATGTTCTGGAGCGATTTCATTCGATAATTGTAGCGCCTCATCTAAAGAAGGAACGATAAAGATAGCTCCATTTCTATTTATCGATTCACGTGCAATTTCGCTTCTTGGTAATGTTTCTAACTGTCTTTCTATCTCTCTTTCTACTTCTTTTGCTAACTCTATATTCGTTGTAATACAAATTGCTGTTGCTCTCTCGTCATGTTCTGCTTGTGATAATAAATCAGCAGCGATATATTTGGCATTACCGGTTTCATCAGCAATAACTACAATTTCTGACGGTCCAGCAATCATATCGATATTTACTATTCCGTATACTTCTCGTTTCGCCAGAGCAACGTACAAATTTCCTGGTCCAACTATTTTATCCACTTTTGGAATCGATTCCGTCCCATATGCTAAAGCAGCAATTGCTTGCGCACCACCTATCGTATAAATTTCATCTACCCCTGCAAGGCTTGCAGCAACTAAAATATGGGGATCAATCCCCCCTTGCCTTGGTGGTGTTACCATTACAATCTTTTTCACACCAGCGAGTTTTGCTGGCAATACATTCATTAATACTGACGAAGGATACGAAGCAGTTCCGCCCGGCACATATACCCCTATATTTTCTAACGGCCGAATGATTTGCCCTCTAATAATGCCTTCACTCGTGCAATCGAATATGGATTGCCTTTTTTGCTTTTCGTGATAAGAAATAATGTTTTTCTTCGCCTCTTGTAACGCTTCTAAAAATGAATTCTCTACAAACATACCTGCTCGTTTTATTTCTTCCTCACTTACACGAAACTCTTTAATCTCCACACCATCAAACTTTTTTGTATAAAAAGATAGAGCCTCATCCTTACTCTTCCTTACCTTTCGAACGATTTCGCTTACACTTCTTTGAACAGTTTCTTCTATTATATTAGCGTTTTCTCGTAGCAATTTTATTTTCGATAACGCCTTTTGAAAATCTTCAAAAACTATCTCCATTACAAGTCCCCCTATTTTCCTGACAAAATTTCTTGCTCCATCATATTTACAATACTGAATATTTCGTCTTTTTTAGTTTTTAATGCAGCCTTATTTACAATCATTCGAGCAGATATAGAACACATTTCCTCAAATACAATGAGCCCATTTTCTTGTAATGTTTTTCCTGTTTCCACAATATCAACAATCGCATCTGCCAATCCAAGAATAGGAGCGATTTCTACAGAACCTTCTATTTTTATAATTTCTACATCCTCCCCTTTATCATGAAAATAGTTAGAAGTAATATGTGGATATTTCGTCGCAATGCGTTTCTTCCGGTAGCTCTTCGGATTATATGTAGGAATAGAAGCAACACAAAACTTACACACACCTACTCCTAAATCTAACATTTCATAAATATCTTTCTCGTTTTCCATTAAAATATCTTTTCCAACGACCCCAATATCAGCTACTCCATGTTCTACATAAGTAGCAACATCTACTGCTTTCACTAAAATAAATGAGATATCTGTATTTTTACTTTGAAAGACAAGCTTTCGTCCTTTATTTTTGAGCTCCGAACAATCAATTCCAATCTGCTCAAAGAGCGGAATCACATGTTTTTCTAATCTTCCTTTCGTTAACGCAATTTGAATGTTACGCATGAATTTTCTCCTTCTTTCTGGACTATCCATTTCTCTTTCCATACATATTCCACTAATGATTCGTTCTTTGCCTCAACGACCGTTACTATTTGGTTTTTTCTTGCAAATTGAAAGGTGTCTTTTACATTAGAGAATAAGGATAGCTCTACTTTTTTCCCGTCCTTTTGAAGTAAATTTCGTAATCTTTCCGCTTCTGCTAATCTATTTAACTCATAATGAATAATAATATCTATTCCCTTTCGTTCATATGGTTCTTGTTGCTCTTGCAGTGCCTTCACAATTTGATTGACTTGCACCGCGAGTCCAACAGCTGGCAGCATCTCTCCAAAATTTCCAATTAACTCATCATATCTTCCGCCACTAACAATTTCTTCTCCTATTTCATATATATACCCTTTGAAAATAACTCCCGTATAGTAATCTAAATGTTGGATCATACCTAAATCAATTGATATGTAAGATCCATACCCTAGTTTTTCAATTGCTTCATATATTTCTTTCACTCTTGCAATCGCCATTTTCATTTCATTACTTGAGGCGAGTTTTTCTGCTTCCTCAATCACTTCTAAATTCCCAAATAGCCTTGGTAATTTCTCAAGTAATCTTACTGTTTCATCACATCGATCTAATTTCTTTTCTCTAATAAAATTTGATAGAGCCGCATAATTTTTACTTTCAATGTATGTCCTAAGTACTCTCTCTTCTTCCTCATAAATGGAGAGTTTTTTTACAATACATTTATATAACTGCACTTGCCCAATCTCTATTGTAAAAGATTGCACCTTCACCTTTTGAAGTGATTGAATGACGCTTATGACGCATTCAATTTCAGCTCTTACATTATCAATCCCTATAATTTCAATACCACTTTGTACAATTTCATTATATTTTCCAGTAAGGGACTCATTCGCCCGAAATACATTCCCGCCATACGTCAGTTTAAGCGGCGTATCCCACCTCTGCGTTCCCATCACTCTCGCTAAAGGAATTGTCATATCTGGACGTAACACGATAATCCGTCCCTTTTCATCAAAAAATTTATACATCTTTTCTTCATCTATCGGTCTATTTTGAAAGGCAAAAACATCATAAAATTCAATTGTAGGTGTCCTTATTTCCTCATAACCTCGCCCTAAAAAAGTACGTCTTAATTTTTGCTCCACTTCTTCAATTAACGTACATTCTTCGAATAAATAGTCTCTCGTTCCATTTGGGTTTGCCCGTTTCCATTTTGTCATCTAAATTCTCACACCTTTCCCTTTCTAATGTATGCCCATTTCATTCACCTAAACCGAAAATAAAAAGAGCCTTGTAGACAAAATACCTACAAGGCTCTTTAGTAGAGTGTAGGTACAACGGGAATAACCCTTGTGCCTACACGTTTTCACGCTAGGTTCAAGGGCTTTATGTATGATGATGTAGTTGTGTAAGCATTTTAATAGATTGCATGATATTCATAATACTTACTCCCTTTCTCCTCTGATTTTTACATAGTATATAATACTTCATTCTGAATGTAAATATTTTTTGAACATTCCGTTTTTTAAATATAAAGCTACTTTCCTTTCATACTCTACAATTTCTTGATGATATTGCATCGTAATACTAATTTCGTCTAGACCATTTAATAATTTCTCTTTCCACATTTTCTCGATTGTAAAATAAAATCTGTGCGTACTTGTTTTAATTACCTCATTCTCTAAATCTACTTCTATTTGTTCTCTCGCATCCGTTTTGGCAAGTTGTTCTCGCATTTCTTTATCCATTACAATTGGTAACATACCATTTTTCATACAATTCATATAAAAAATATCCGCAAACCCGCCGGCGATAATAACGCGAAAACCATAATCAGCAAGCGCCCACGGAGCATGTTCTCTTGAAGAACCACAACCAAAATTATCACCTGTAATTAATATACTTGCTCCTTTTCTATTTTGTGCATTAAGCGAAAAATTAGGGTTTTCATGGCGGTTATTATCATAACGCCATTCATCGAATAAATATTTTCCAAATCCCGTCCTTTCAATTCTCTTTAAGTATTGCTTCGGAATAATTTGATCTGTATCAATGTTATTATTCATCAGTACTGCAGCAGTACCTTTATGAATACGAAATGGCTCCATCATAACTCTCCTTTCTAGTATCAACAAAATGACCGTATAACGCAGCTGCTGCCGCCATTGCTGGGCTAACTAAATGTGTTCGTGCCCCTTTTCCTTGTCTTCCTTCAAAATTACGATTTGAAGTCGAAGCACAATGTTCTCCTTCAGGTACTTGATCTGGATTCATTCCAAGACACATTGAACATCCAGGTTCTCTCCATTCAAATCCAGCTTCTTCAAATATGTGATGTAGCCCTTTTTGCATCGCAGCTTCTCTTACTCTTTTCGATCCAGGCACAACGAGCGCTCGCACACCTTCTTTTACCTTTCTCCCTTTCACAACAGATGCAGCAATTTCTAAATCAGAAAGCCTGGAATTTGTACAAGATCCAATGAAAACATGCTGAACAGGAATGTCATACGTGCTTTGTCCAGGGCTTAATCCCATATAAGAAAATGCTCTTTCGTCATTTGCATCCTGCTTTTCTGGCAATTTTTCATCAATACGAACACCCATACTCGGATTTGTTCCCCATGTAACGTACGGTGCTAAATCCGTCACATCTATCGAAATATGCAAATCATAAATTGCATCTGAATCTGTATAAAGTTCAGACCATTTCTTCTCGAATGTTTCAAAGTCTTTCGGTGCATATTTACGTCCTTTTACATAAGCAAATGTTTTTTCATCTGGTGCTATAATACCAGCCTTTGCTCCTCCTTCAATTGCCATATTACAAAGCGTCATTCTCTCTTCCATCTCCATAGCCTCAATCGTCTCTCCGTAAAATTCCATTACATACCCAGTTCCAACTGCTACACCGTACTTTGAAAGGAAATGCAAAATAATATCTTTTGCGTAAACACCTTTCTGTAATTTTCCTTTTAACTCAATACCCATCGCTTTCGGCTTTCGTTGCCATAACGTTTGCGTTGCCAATACGTGCTCCACTTCACTCGTACCAATGCCAAATGCTAGCGCGCCAAACGCACCATGCGTTGCTGTATGACTATCACCACAAACAATTGTTTTTCCTGGTTGTGTAAGTCCGAGTTCTGGTCCGATAACATGAACAATCCCTTGCTCTTCATCTCCGATATCCGCTAACGGCACCTGAAATTGTTTACAATTTTCCCGGAGTGTATCTAGTTGCTGCTTCGCAATACGATCTGTAATATTCCAAACATCTTTCGTCGGAATATTATGATCCATCGTTGCGAATGTTAAATCAGATCTGCGAACCGTTCGATTTGTAAGCCGCAAGCCTTCAAAGGCTTGCGGTGACGTTACCTCATGAACAAGATGAAGATCGATATATAATAAATCTAATCCATTTTCGTTTGTCGTAACTACGTGTCTTTCCCAAAGTTTATCTAGCAGCCTTTTTCCCATTATCTCCCTCTCCCTACTAACGCTTGCTCTTCCATCTCTTGTATAACTGCCTTCGTAAATGAAGTTGTCGTTTCAGTTCCCCCGATATCTGCTGTACATTTCCCTAATTTAAGGACTGCTGAAATTGCTTCTTCAATTGCACACCCTTCTCTCGTTAATCCGAACGATTGCCCAAGCATCATTGCAACAGAGCGCATCATTGCAATTGGATTTGCCTTATTTTTCCCCGCAATATCCGGTGCTGATCCGTGAATAGGCTCGTATAATGAAGGTCCCTTTTCCGCATGACTTGCTGATGGAAGCATTCCTAATGATCCCGCTAATACTGAAGCCTCGTCACTCAAAATATCCCCAAATAAATTTTCCGTTACAATTACATCAAACCGTCCTGGATTCCGAATTAACTCCATCGCAGCTGCATCTACTAAAATATGTTCTAGTTCAACGTCTGGATAACGAAGTGCTACTTCGTCCGTAACAGTTCTCCATAGTTTACTAGATTCTAAAACATTCGCCTTATCAATAGATGTTACTTTCTTCTTCCGCTTACTCGCTAATTGAAAGGCATAAGAAACGATCCGTTCAATTTCATGACGATGATACGTAAGTGTATCTGTTGCTACTTCGTCCGTTCGTTCTTTCGGATAAGAAAAATAAATTCCGCCTGTTAATTCACGAACGACAACGAAATCAATTTCATCAGCGTTTTTTAATGGCGATAAATGTGCCGTTGCGCTTTCTACCGTTACAGGGCGAACATTTGCAAATACTCCAAGTCCTTTTCTTAGAGCTAATAATCCTTTCTCCGGTCTTTCTTTCGCGCTATCCCACCTTGGTCCACCAACCGCTCCAAGTAAAACCGCATCACTTGCTAAACAAGCGGCAAGCGTTCGTTGCGGTAATGGTTGCCCATTTAAATCGATAGCACTCCCGCCAAAATACTCATCTTGCAAATGAAAATGATGCCCATATAACCTCTCTACCATATGCAATACTTCCTTCGCACTTTCCATAACTTCCGGGCCAACACCATCACCAGCTAAACAAACGATACGTTTTTCCAATTTCAACACTCCCTTTAACTGAATTTTCAGAACTTTATTTTGATAGGTGAGGAAAGCTTCTCTCACCTATCAAACACTTATTTCACAAGCTGGATAAAAGATTTCAATTTCCCTGCTGCATGGACATATGCTCTCGCCGAAGCTTCCAATACGTCTTGTGCAACACCAAAACCTGATACTTGATGCGTTCCTTCTTTTAATTCAACATGAACATGAGCCAGTGCATCTTGACCTTGTGTAATAGATTGTATGCGATAATCCGCCAATTCACATTCTAATCCTAAAATTCTTTGGATTGCATTATAAATCGCTTCAATACTACCAGAACCAGTGGCTGCATCTTCGTATACATTTCCTTCTTCGTCTTTTAGCACAACTGTCGCGCATTGTGTACTATTTGAGACAAAATGTACTTGTAGTTGCGTAATGTTATATTGCTGAGCCGCAAATGCTGATTCCCCAAGCATAAGTGCACGTAAATCTTCCTCAGTAATTTCCTTCTTACGATCAGCTAATTTTTTAAAGGCTTCAAACACCGCATCTCGTTCTTCCTTTGTAAATTCATAGCCAAGCTCTTTCATTTTTTCTGTAAACGCGTGACGTCCAGAATGTTTTCCAAGTACGAATAGATTTTGAGATTCGCCTATTAGCGCTGGTTCAATAATTTCATATGTTGTCACTTCTTTTAAAACACCATCTTGATGAATTCCGGATTCATGAGCAAATGCATTCGCTCCAACAATCGCTTTATTTTTCGGTACAACCATACCTGTTAATCTGCTTACTAATGTACTCGTCGCTTTAATCTCTTTTAACGTCATAGAAGACTCCGCTTTATAGAGATCTTTTCTAATATGAAGAGCAACTGCGACCTCTTCTAGCGCCGCATTACCTGCTCTTTCTCCAATTCCATTAATTGTTCCTTCTACTTGCAACGCTCCGCCTTCAACCGCAGCTAATGAATTTGCTACTGCCATCCCAAGATCATCGTGACAATGACAAGAGAAAATTGCTTTTTCATATGAAGGAACGGATTCTTGTAAGTATTTAAAAAGAGAATAATATTCTTCTGGATTCGTATATCCAACTGTATCTGGAATATTAATTACATTCGCTCCTGCACGAATCGCAACTTCAACTGCTTCAGCTAAAAAATCTCTTGCTGTTCTTGTCGCATCTTCTGCAGAAAATTGTACTGTCGGAAATAATGATTTCCCGAGTGTAACCGAGCGGTGAATACTATCTAATACATCTTCTTTTGACATACAAAGTTTATATTTCATATGAATATCACTTGTAGCTAAAAATACGTGTAGACGAGGAGATACAGCACCTTTCACCGCTTCATATGCTCTTCGAATATCACTTTCTTTCGCTCTAGCTAAACTCATAACTGTAGCATTTTGAATGGTATTTGCGATGCGTTTTACCGATTGAAAATCCCCTTCGGAAGCTGCTGCAAAACCAGCTTCCATGACATGAATACCTAGTCTCTCTAATTGCCTTGCAATTTGCAATTTCTCTTGTTCATTTAAATTTACTCCTGGTGATTGTTCGCCATCACGTAGCGTCGTATCCATGAACAAAATCTGCTTCATATTATTTGACCCCTGCCTTTACTCGCGGCTGTACAAACGGCATCATTTCACGTAATTTACGTCCAACTACTTCAATTTCGTGTTCATTCTCTTTCTCATTTGTCGCATGGAAATTTGGTTTTCCTGCTTTATGCTCTGCAATCCAGCCTCTTGCAAATGTACCATCTTGAATTTCTGCTAGCACTGCACCCATCGCTTTCTTCGTATCTTCCGTTACAACGCGTGGTCCTGATACGAAGTCGCCCCACTGCGCTGTATCTGAAACTGAATATCTCATATTTTCAAGTCCGCCTTCATACATAAGGTCAACGATTAGTTTTAGTTCATGTAAACATTCAAAATATGCAAGTTCCGGTTGATAACCAGCATCAACTAACGTTTCAAATCCAGCTTTTACTAGCGCAGTTACTCCGCCGCAAAGCACAGCTTGCTCTCCAAATAAATCTGTTTCTGTTTCTTCTTTAAATGTCGTTTCTAATACACCAGCTCTCGTCGCTCCAATTCCATCAGCATAAGAAAGTGCCTTTTCAGTCGCAACTCCTGTTGCATCTTGGTATACTGCAAATAATGCAGGAACAGCTCCGCCTTCAGCAAATGTACGGCGCACAAGATGACCTGGCCCTTTTGGCGCTACTAGAAATACATCTACATTAGCTGGTGGTTTCACTTGATCAAAGTGAACATTAAATCCGTGTGCAAAAACGAGAGAATTTCCTGCCTTTAAATTTGGCGCAATTTCCGCTTCATATACTTCTGGCTGGAGTTCATCTGGTAGTAGAATCATTACTACATCAGCTTTTTCCGCTGCTTCTGCTACTGTATATACAGAAAACCCATCTTCTTTCGCTTTATCCCAAGACTTCCCTTTTCTTAAACCTACTACTACATCAAATCCGTTATCACGTAAGTTTTGCGCATGCGCATGACCTTGCGAACCATATCCAATGATTGCTACTTTCTTTTCTTTTAATACATTTACCGTTACATCTTTCTCATAATAAACTTTTGTCATTTTCATTTCCCCCCTATATTTAAATGATTATTGAATTAACATAACTTGCTTATCTTGTTTTTTCATACTACGCGTAAATGCTGTTACACCTGTTCTAGCAATCTCTTTCAAACCATACGGACGAAGTAATTCAATTAATGCTTCTACTTTCTCCTGCGTACCAGTTACTTGCACAACTATGGAATCCTTCCCAACATCTATTACAGCGGCTCGAAACGGTTCAATTAAACTATATAATTCTGCTCTTGCTACTGATGTTGCTACTTTAATAAGTGCAAGTTCTCTTGCGATCATCGCTTCTTCTGTAATATCTGATACTTTCAGAACATCAATTTGCTTATGAAGTTGTTTAATTAACTGTTCCACTTGCTGTTCATTTTCAACGTGTACAACAATCGTCATCCGCGATATGTCTGATGATTCCGTATGACCTACTGAAATACTTTCAATATTAAAATGTCTTCGTGTCATAACACCCGTAATTCGGTTTAACACACCACTTTGATTTCGAACTGTCGCTGTAACAATTCTCTTCACCTTTTTTCCACTCCCTCCATTTGGTGAACACCTTTCCCTGGCGCAACCATCGGCATTACCTTTTCTGATTGAAGTACACGGCAATCAATTACGACTGGTTCTTGTAATTTAATCGCCTGCTGTATTTGCTTCTTTGCAAGAAGTGGATCATCTATACGAACTCCTTTTATGCCATACGCATTCGCAAGAGCGACGAAATCTGGTTGACACGACAGTAAAGAGTGCGAGTATCTTTGATTATAAAATTCATCTTGCCATTGTCTTACCATTCCTAAAGCTTCATTATTTAAAATAAATACTTTAACAGGCAATGAGTGTTCTTTTAACACACTTAATTCTTGCAAGGTCATTTGAAATCCAGCGTCACCTACAATTGCAATAACTAGTTCCTCAGGCTTTGCAATTTGCGCACCAATTGCTGCTGGAAATCCGAAGCCCATCGTTCCTAATCCTCCTGAAGTTACCCATTTATCAGGAGTTTTGAGCGGATAATATTGGGCTGCCCACATTTGATGTTGCCCAACATCTGTTGTTACAATCGCTTCTCCTTTCGTAATTTCATATAACATGTCAATTGCGTATTGAGGCTTAATACTTTCCGAATTCCTTTTATAAGATAGTGGATACTTTTCTTTTCTACTCTTTAATAAAGAGAGCCACTTATGATGATTTTCTTTCCTTCCTTCTGGTTGAAGTAATACTTCCAGCGCTCGCTTAGCACTTGAAACAATTGGAATTTCAGTCGGCACATTTTTTCCGATTTCTGCTGGATCAATATCAATATGCGCAACAGTCGCCTTTTTAGCAAAATAAGCTAAATTCCCAGTAAGACGATCGTCGAATCTTGCACCTATATTAATAAGTAAGTCGCATTCATATAACGCCATATTGGCTGTGTAAGAACCGTGCATTCCTCCCATCCCTAGAAAAAGTTCATCATCTGGCGGAAACCCACCAAGACCAAGTAATGTATGCACAACAGGAATTTCATATTTACGAGCAAAACTTGTTAACTCTTTCGAAGCCTTCGCATGCAATACACCTGATCCAGCTAAAATTAACGGCTTGTTTGCAGCCTTAATTGCTTGTAATAATTTGTTTATTTGGAGTAAATTCGGTTCATAATTAGGGTTGTATCCTGGTAAATCCATTTGTACGTCATTACATCGTTCTCCTTGCTCTACTACCATATCTTTCGGAAGGTCAATAACGACTGGGCCTGGTCTTCCTGTTCTAGCAATATGAAATGCTTCTTTAATAATTCGAGGTAAATCTGAAGCCTTTCGCACTTGATAGTTATGTTTTGTCACTGGCATCGTAAGCCCCATAATATCCGCTTCTTGGAAAGCATCACTTCCAATTAATGTCGTTGCTACTTGCCCTGTAAATACAACAAGTGGTAATGAATCAATCATCGCATCTGCTAGACCGGTAATAACATTTGTAGCACCTGGCCCACTCGTTGCAATGACAACCCCTGGATTGCCAGTAATTCTGGCATACCCTTCCGCGGCGTGAATAGCTCCTTGCTCATGCCTTGTTAAAATATGCGGAATTTCACAGTCATAGAGTGCATCATAAAGAGGTAAAACAGCACCACCAGGATAACCGAAAATCACTTCTACTCCTTCCTTTTCTAACGCTTCTAACAATAACTGTGCACCAGTTGCCAGTTTCTCTTCCGTTTTTGAAGACATTGTTCTTATAAGCCCCCTTTTTGAAAACTTTTATCAATAAAAAAAATCCTACGTCCACACTCCAGCTATGTGCTGAAGGGACGAAAGATTTCGCGGTACCACCCTTCTTCGCAAGAATACTCTTGCCTCAGTGACCCATAAATGAGTCTAGCTAATAACGGAGCTACCGTCTAAGCCTAGACAAATGCTTCAGCTTAGCACTCAAGGGCGATGTTCGTCGACGTGAACCATCGGTTTTCAGCAACCACCGACTCTCTGTGAGGCTTCACAATCAACTACTCCTCCCTCTCAACGCTTTCTTATGTTATAAAAAGTTGCTATCCAACTTTATTTTCTTCGTAAATCTTCTCTCCATCTTCTATAACTAACTTTCGGAATTCTTCTAATAAACGATTCGTATGTGGACCTGTTTGCCCTAAACCAATCGTTCTACCATCTACTGTCGTAACAGCAATTACTTCAGCAGCCGTTCCTGTTAAAAATACTTCATCAGCTACATATACATCATGTCTTGTAAATAACTCTTCTCTAACGTCATATCCAAGTTTTTCACCGATTTCTAATATAGCGTTTCGTGTAATGCCTTCTAACGCTCCAGCAGAACTTGGTGGTGTAATTAATTTATTTCCTTTTACAATAAACACGTTATCTCCTGAGCCTTCAGCTACGTATCCTTGATCATTTAACATAAGTGCTTCTTGTACTCCAGCTAATTTCGCTTCAATACGAACTAAAATATTGTTTAAGTAATTTAAAGATTTTACTTGAGGCGACAAAACATCTGGACGGTTTCGGCGCGTTGCAACTGTTACAACCGGAATCCCCTTTTCATAATATTCTTGCGGGAATAAAGATAGTTGTTCTGCAATTACTACTACATTCGGTTTCTTACAAGAATCAGGATCTAATCCAAGATTTCCTGCTCCTCTCGATACAACAAGGCGAATGTATCCATTAGATAATTTATTTTGTCGAATCGTCTCAACAACAATATTCGTTACTTCATCTAAAGAATATGGAATTTCTAACATAATGGATTTTGCTGATTCATATAACCGGACAAGATGCTCTCTCAAACGGAAAACATTACCGCTATAAACTCTAATTCCTTCAAATACTCCATCGCCATATAAATAACCATGATCATATACTGAAACTTTTGCCTCGTCTTTTGGAACAAATTCTCCATTTAAGAAAATCCATTGCTCGTTCACTGGAAAGCGCCTCCTATGTTCTATGAATTTTTTATTGTTTCCTAGTTTACTCTCCTTTCTAAATAAATCAAGTGAATTTTTAGAAAATTTATAATTTTTAATCGTACGTACATCTTTGATTATATTGATTTAACAGCATTGTTAACGTTTACAAAAAGTCAAAAAATTTTTTTCGCCAATTTTCACTAAAAAAAATATTTGTTTAAAAGAAGGATTTTCATCAATTGATACGAATCTATTGTATTCAATAAACGGACGTCCGTTTTTATAAATTCGGGAATATATAACGACTTTTGCTGAAAAAGGGGGAAAATAATAAAAATAACGCTGTCTAAAAATAACATTCATATTTTTCATTTCGTAATCATAATCCTATTTTTAAAAAACAATTTGTCAAAATGAAGGAGGAAAACAATATGGCGTGTGTACAAATTAAAGGAACGAGACAAGAGGTAGTAGAAATGCTTCAACTATTTGATCTAATGGATACGAAAGGTTTTTGTAAATTCGATAATTATGTAGAGGTAGAACCAAATAATAAAGAACATAATAATTTTATTGCTTCAATTGACATTCACTCAAATACTTCTTCCAGCCAAGATACTTTAAACGATCAATTCGTAAGTCAAATGCTTACTGGTGTATATAACGACTAAACAAAGATTTACTTCCTACCGTCTTTTCATAAATATATGCAGTGGACTTGAGCATACTAGCAACTAGATGGTAGGAGGTGAGAATTATGGCTAGAATTGGTGTTGAAAACTCATTAACAGATGTTCAACAAGCTCTTCAGCAACAGGGACATGAAGTTGTTACCCTGGGTTCCGAACATGATGCACAAGGGTGCGATTGTTGTATTGTAACTGGGCAAGATTCTAATATGATGGGTATTGCAGATGCATCAATTAAGGGATCGGTAATTACAGCTCATGGTTTAACAACAGATGAAATTTGTCAGCAAGTTGAGAGCCGCACTTAAATTTAATATACAAAAAGAAAGAGGACTCCTTTTGAAAAGGAGTCCTCTTTTTTATATTCACCTAACGGGAAAGTAACATATACTGGATGAAAGCCCTACCTCTCTCTCATCATTACGGTTCCACTGACCGCTCCTTGATTCACTAGTATACATATAAAGCCTACAATAATAATTTATAGGGTTTGTTCACAAAAGTTGTTGGTAAGACTACCCGATCTTTCGCAAACTTTTCGTATTATATTTATAAGGTTTATTTACTTTACACTAGCTGTAACCGAGACACGAATTAAAATTTTAACACCAATACAATAACTTGTCAACATTTTTTACAAATTAAAAACAGACAGTAACGGTTTGTCTGTTTTAGAATGGAGCTTTTTCTTTTATTACATATACAACAAAACCGCTTACTAACATACATAAGCCAACTACTAAGTTTTTGATATTAATCATAAATTCCTCTCCCTTATTCCACACATCATATATATTTACAGTTCAATTATTCCGATCATCATAAAGCGCACTTTTTCTAATATATCACAATTCCTAAAAAATGCAAGTTCACTTTTGGCGACCATTTACAAATTTATCTACAGTGCTTGGTACAGTATTTAAAGCCTTCTCAATTAAATGTGTACTACTATTGAGGTGTAATACTTGCACACCGTTAGAACCAACTACTAAAAAAGCAACTGGGCTAATGGAAACCCCAGCCCCGCTTCCGCCTCCAAACGGATGGCTTTGCTTGTTCTCTTTATGCTGCCCTTGTCCGTTATTATGCTTTTCGGAAATAAAATCACCTTTAAAGTCACTTCCGCCGGCACCAAAACCAAAAGCCACTTGAGATACTGTTAATACTACATTTCCATCAGCCGTTGAAACTGGACTTCCAACAATCGTATTTACATCTACCATCTCTTTTAAATTTGTCATTGCTGTTTTCATTAAATTTTCAATTGGATGTTCCATTATGTATTGCACCCTTTCCTCATTATTCTTTTTTATACTTTCCAAAATAGAGGAAGTCATACTAACTTTTCCTATTTCAAAAAAACAATTCCACTCTTCTAAATGGAATTACGCCTTGTACTCGCTCGGATAAAGTGAAACTTTAATCAGCAGGGCTTTGTTCATCACCCACTGATTATTAGCCTTCAGCAATCAGGCGTTTGCGGGCCACAAATAGCGGGATAAAAAAGAACAAGAGATGCATACTACTATTGAACCTTGTTATGAAAGGAGTCATGACTTTGACTGAGAAATTTGATGAGTATAAAAAAAGAGATAGAATAGATAGTGATTATAGTGACTACAAAGAAGAATATGCAGCTGAGGTTGCACCACAGCGCATTGATTATGATTACGATGAGAAAGATAATAAAGATGATGTAAGATCGTCCGCCGCTGGATCAACGGCTGGCTTTATCGCTCTTGCCTTATCTATCTTATCACTATTTACCTTCCCAACATTATTTGGTCTTGTTTCTGTATTACTAGGGATCTACGCTTATAATCGCGGAGCTACTGTAACTGGTGGTATCGCTGCGATTGTCGGCGGAATTGCAGCACTCATTGCAATTTTATTCCGAGTAGCGCTTATCGGTTTATTGTTCTCCCTTTTTTAAAAAGAAAAAGGTATCTCGCTTATGCGGGATACCTTATCCTGTAAATACATCTTCCGATGGATATTTAATTTTTTGTTTTGCTGGTCGCGCTAAAGAAAAGACAAGTGTTAACGGTCCGATTAATCCACAAAACATAACAAACATAATAATACATTTTCCAAACGCTGATAACTTTGCAGTAATCCCCATCGTTAACCCTACTGTGCCGAACGCTGAAATTGTTTCAAATAGTAACTGAATAAAGCTGAAGTTTTCTGTAAGCATTAATACAAATACCGCTGCAAAAATGAGTATTTGACTGGCAACAGCAATCGCTAACGCTCTCGTTACTGTCGACATTTTAATTGTGCGCTGAAATAAAACGATTTCCTCTTTTTTTCTAAAGAAAGAAAGGACAGATGTAACTAAAATAACAAACGTTGTTAATTTAATCCCTCCACCCGTTGATACACTTCCTGCACCAATAAACATTAAAACCATCGTAAATAATATAGATGATTCTTCCATTCCCCCGTAGTCAACTGTATTAAATCCAGCAGTACGAGGAGTAATACCTTGGAAGAAAGAAGCCCATAACTTTTCATTTAAAGGTAAATTCCCTAACGTCTTCACATTATTATATTCCAATACAAAAATCACAATCATCGCTATAACATTTAGCGCTACTGTTCCGACAATCATGATTTTGGAATGAAGTGATAATTTTCGAAAGCTACGACTATACCATATATCAATTAATACTGTAAAACCGAGACCTCCTATTACGATTAATGAGCAAATCCCAATATTAATAATAGGATCTCCTACATACCTTGTTAAATTATCCGGCCATAGAGCAAATCCAGCATTATTATAAGATGCAATAACGTGAAAAATGCTATAATATACACCTTTTCCAAAACCAAACTCTGGAATAAAGCGAAACGATAAAAAAATGACTCCAATAAGCTCAATACAAATAGAAAATATAAAGACACGTTTTACTAATTTTACAAGACCACCTATATTTGTCTGATTAAATGCCTCTCCGATTAATAATCGATGGCGTAATCCGATTTTTTTACCTAATACCCAAACAATTAAAATGGCAATTGTCATAAGACCTAAACCACCCGTTTGAATTAAAAACATAATAACAATCTCGCCAAACATCGTAAACGTACTTGCAGTATCTACTACTCCCAATCCCGTTACAGTTGCTGCTGATGTTGCCGTAAAGAAAGCATCTACCCAGCTAATATGTACTTTCGTTGCAAATGGTAACTTTAATAACAAACCGCCAACCACAATTAAGCAGAAAAAACCTAGTGCTAATATTTGTGGTGGATTTAATCGTATAAAACGATTATACAGCCCTTGTCTTTTTGTTACTTCCATATTCACTAACTCCCTTTTCCCCTCATAACTAAAGGCTTATAAGAAACCTTACATAGCGGGATAAACCTTATATTCTTATAATATAGTTGAGCATAATCCTTTTTTTTAAAGATTTCAACTTTTATTTATACTCGAACTCCACTTCATTTTATGACAAGAAACTTTCTATTATATTTATTCGTACTCTACAACTCTCGCAACAATCATTTTATATGTATCATTTCTCAAATTCTCATACCTTTCACTCTATGTTCACATCAAGGTCACATCCAACTTTTATAGTATATGTATCGGAGCTGTTCCTTCCTAATTTATAAGACATTCCCCAGTGTCTTGAACAGCTTTCCATCCTAATTAAATTGACATAAATTGTCCCCTTCCTTTGACCATCTCATATGCGATGGTCTTATTTTTTTATTTACTCTATCTTCTATTTAAAACTCCCTCTCTCTTTCACTCTATGTTCACACCAGGGTCACATCCAACTTTTATAGTATATGTATCGAAGTTGTTCCTCCCTAATTTATAAGACATTCCCCAGTGTCTTGAACAACTTCCATCCCTAATTAAATTGACATAAATTGTCCCCTTCCCTAGACCATCCTATGTGATGGTCTACTTTGTTTTCTAACTAGATCCCCCAACTTTTTTGCTTACTTTAGCAAAAGCAATCTATATTTAAATACATATTTTTATACAAAATATTCAGAAAATACTGTCAAAATAGGTAGTTTTTTTGTACAATTAATGTAGAAAGTAATTTTACAAAAATAAAGGGGGGGGTTTTATTGAAACAAACAAAAGCAATCTTAATCGCATTATTTCTCGGTTTAGTTGTCGGACTCACTTTAAATTTAGCTGCACCATCCATTTTTGAACCATTAAATCAATATGTGTTCAATCCACTTGGTCAATTGTTTATTCGCCTCATTAAAATGCTAGTTGTTCCTGTTGTATTCATTTCTATCGTGCTTGGTTCTGCTGGGCTTGGAGACCCGAAACAACTTGGAAGAATCGGCTTAAAATCAATTTCATTCTTTCTTGTAACTACAGCCGTTGCCATCTCTATTGCAGTTACATTTGCACTGATTATACAACCAGGATCTGGCGGTAACTTTAAAACCGAAGGGCTTAAATATGAAGGGGCAAAAACCGAAACATCTTTCGTCGATACATTGCTAAATATCGTACCAGATAACCCAGCAAAAGCGATGGCTGATGGAAACATGTTACAAATTATTGCCTTTGCCGTATTAATCGGACTCGGTATAGCTATTTTAGGAAAACGGGTTCAAGGTATCCATTCATTACTTGAACAGGGCAACGAATTAATGATGTATCTTGTTAATCTCGTTATGAAATTAGCTCCAATCGGAACATTTGGATTGCTCGCTTCATCCGTTGGTAAAATGGGTCTTGCAGGCGTCGCTGCGATGTTCAAGTATATGATTGTCGTTATGCTAGTACTTATTATTCACGGCGTCTTCGTGTATGGCGGATTATTAAAGGTATTAGCAAAAGAAAGTATTGTCCGTTTCTTTAAACATTTCGGACCGGTAATGGCAATTGGGTTTAGTACATCTAGCTCTAATGCATCTCTTCCATTTGCAATGAAAACAGCACAAGAAAAACTGGGTGTTCCAAAAGCGATAAGTTCTTTTGTACAACCACTAGGTGCAACGATTAATATGGATGGCACTGCCATTATGCAAGGTGTAGCAACTGTATTTATCGCTCAAGTATACGGAGTTGAGCTTACTATGTCCCAATTAGCTGTCGTCGTATTAACTGCTGTACTAGCTAGTATCGGTACTGCTGGTGTACCAGGTGTTGGACTTGTAATGCTTACGATGGTTTTAAATCAAGTAAATCTACCCGTAGAAGGTATTGCCTTAATTATCGGTATTGATCGCATTTTAGATATGTCACGAACAGCTGTAAATATTTCCGGTGATGCAATTTGCGCAATGATCGTCGCAAAATCAGAAGAAAAATATAATACGGATCAATCCGCAGCATCTTAAATCAAAAAAGGAGTGAATTATTTCACTCCTTTTTTGATTTACTTCCTTTTTTCGAACGATATTCTTTTCCTTTGTTATCATTACCAGTCTCAAATTCCGCACTAAACTCTTGCTGAAATTGCCCTGATTTTGGTGAGCCTTGATTTCCGCTCCCTTTACTACCATTTCGATTTGTCATATTTCTGCCCCCTTCCTTTATTAATAGTATGTTACATATTTTCTTTTTTATAATCTTTTACATACGAAAGAAGACCTTCCTCATATAAGGAAGACCTTCTTCTCCAGAATGCAAGCGTTTTCTTGTTTGTAATGGCTTAAATAAGTTTTTTAGAAATAGATATCATTATATTCATTTCTTCTTCTGAAAGTGCGGAGAATCTTTCTTGTAAATATTTCTTTTTCTCCCCTTCCATTTTTGCAACCAAATTTTTCCCTTGCTCTGTAATCTCTAAATATACAACTCTGCGATCTGATGTAGAACGCGAACGGGTTACAAAGCCTTTATTAATTAATTTTTCTGTAACAGCTGTAATATGACTATTCGACACATTTAACTCATTAGCTACACGTGATACCATTTCTTTATTCGTACGGTTCAATATTCTAAGGACGATGAACTCATTCCACGGTATGTAACCACCAAATATTTTTCCAATATCATTACGCAACGTGCGAAACATAGCAAAAACATTTGTCGATAGTTCTTCCATTAATTGCTCTCGATTTTGAGACAATTTTGACAGCCCCTTTTATTTCATTTGGTTAAATAAAAACCTTATTAATAATTTTACATGAAATCTTACTTTTTGTCACCTTATTTCCCCATAATTCGTAGTTTTTTAATATACATTTCATGATACAATAAAATTAATTTTCCAGAAAAAGGAGATGGAATAGTGAGTGAAGAAGACAAATTTTCTAATCTCAATCTAAAAGATAAGACTTTGATTATTGGTTTTGTTATTCTGTTGCTCATTATAATTTTTGCATTTATATTCTTTGTATATGTAGGAATCTTTCATATTACAGGTATAGAGTATAGATCACGCACTGCTTTACTTCTATTTTTTTTATTAATCACTTTCTTAGACAGTATTACATTCTTTATCTTCGGTTTCCTCAAGGCATTGCTATATCCAATGACAAAAAACATGCCAAATTGGCTGGCTATTACTCTTTTTGCAATCATTGAAATTACGCTAGATTGGTTCGTCATTCATACTGCCGACGATTGGATAGAGAGTGTTCAACTGTCCAACATTGCTGAATTATGTGTCGTACTATTCCTTTTCCTATTAAATAAATTATTAAATGACAAGAAGGAGTAAGAATACAAGCTTTTCTATATAAAAATTGGTACAATGAAAACAAATCATACTAAAGAGGTGTTACTTATGAACTTACAACAATGGGCTGATAAAGGTATGTCCTTTGATACATATGTGAATGAAATGAAAGTAAATCAATACGAGCTACTGCACATTTACAATAACTTTTTAATTCCAAATGAATTACTTCCTGTATTAGAAGAACGCCAAAATGATGGCTGGCGTGTTATCGTATTAACAGCTGATTGGTGTGGTGACGCTCTTTTATGCGTACCTGTTATGAAACGAATTTCTGAAGTTGCAAATATTGATATGAGATTATTAATTCGCGATGAAAACTTAGAATTAATGGATCAATATTTAACAAATGGAACAGCACGTGCCATTCCAATTTTTATTTTCATTGATAAAGATGGAAATGAACAAGCCGTTTGGGGACCACGCGCTCCAAAAGTACAAGAGTTAGTAACTTCAATGCGCGCTACATTACCTGAAAAAGAAGATCCAACATTCGAAGAAAAACAAAAAGAAATGTACGCTAATTTCCGTGCTACATTAGCGGATGATACTTCTCTTTGGGAACATGTAATGGAAAGCATGATGGAAAAAGTAATAAAATAAAAAAACTGCCGAACTCGGCAGTTTTTTTATTACATAATGAAGAAATAGAATACCGCAGCTAAAATGAAACGGTAGTAAGCGAACGGTGTTAGTTTTACACGACCTAATAATTTTAAGAATGAAACAATTGCAAGCATCGCAACAACGAATGCTGTAATAAATCCTGTTGCAAATAACGGGATATCAGCCGCACTTAATATATCCCAGCTTTTAATTAAATCTAAACCACTTGCAGCTACCATCATTGGTACTGCTAAAATAAATGTATATTCAGCCGCCGCTGTATGTGACACGCGAGCTAATAAACCACCACTTATTGTAGAACCAGAACGAGAAAATCCTGGCCAAAGCGCTAAACATTGGAACATCCCAATTGTAAATGCTTGCTTATATGTGATTTCATCTAATGTTCTTGCTGTACTTGGTTTCGAAAACTTCTCAGCAACAATCATTAAAATACCACCAGCCACTAAACTGATGACAACTGGGCCTGGCCCAAATAAAACTTCTTTAATCGCACTATGGAACAATACGCCAAGTATGCCAGCAGGAATCATCCCGATAATAATATGTAATAAATTTAACGATGGTCCATCTGTTACTTTCCCTATACCTACTAAAGACCATAGACGCTTCCAAAATATAACAACAACTGCTAGAATCGATCCCAATTGAATAACAACTTCGAAAACTTTCGCTCTCTCGTCGTCAAATCCAAGTAAATGACCTGTTAAAATCATATGTCCTGTTGATGAAACTGGTAAAAACTCTGTTAACCCTTCAACAGCACCCATGATTATTCCAATTAACCAATCAGCCACGAGTAGTGCCTCCTTAATAACGAATATGTAATTTTTCACACCTTATCATAATACCTTATCCCCTTTTAAAGTGCATCTTTTTTTTATTGATTGTACATGTTGTATGCGCGTATTTCTTTTCTATTTGTTGATTAAATTGTATGATAGTAAGAGTTTGTTTTTTTAGCGGAAAGGGGATTTTATGAAGGAAACTAATTCATTCTCACAAAAATTAAAGCAATTTGTATTACTATTTTTCCCGATTTTCGTAACGCAAATGTCATTATTTGCAATGAGTTTTTTCGATACGACAATGTCAGGGCACGCAAGTCCTATTGATTTAGCTGGTGTTGCTATCGGAACAAGTATATGGCTTCCCGTTAGTACCGGATTAACAGGAATTTTAATGGCTACTACTCCAATTGTTGCGCAGCTCGTTGGATCAAAGAAAAAAGAGGATGTTCCCCAAGTTGTCATACAAGCAGTATATTTAGCAATTTGTGCTAGTTTCGTGGTCATCCTTATCGGTTTCTTCGCTGTTTCACCTATTTTAAACGGCATGCGCCTGGAAGAACCTGTGGAACGTATTGCGGCACAATTTTTAAGTATTATTGCAATTGGAATTATCCCTTTATTTACTTACACTGTTTTGCGCGGGTTTATTGATGCATTAGGAAAAACTCGCACAACGATGATTATTACATTACTATCATTACCAATTAACGTAGTATTAAATTATGTATTAATTTTCGGTCATTTCGGTTTTCCAAAACTCGGTGGTGTTGGAGCGGCAATTGCTTCTGCAGCAACCTATTGGTGCATTTTAATTATTACCGTTATTATTATTCGTACGAAAGAGCCTTTCGCATCTTTCAATATATTTAAACAATTATATCGTCCTTCTCTTTCAAGTTGGACTGAATTCTTAAAACTTGGCGTCCCTATCGGATTTGCTATCTTTTTTGAAACGAGTATTTTTGCTGCAGTGACACTTATGATGAGTAATTTTAGTACGACAACAATCGCAGCTCATCAAGCAGCTATGAACTTCGCTTCCTTGTTATATATGACTCCTTTAAGTTTAGCAATGGCAATGACCATCGCTGTTGGATTTGAAGTTGGAGCAAAGCGATACAATAACGCAAAACAATATGGATTTATCGGGATTGGCTTAGCACTTGCATTTGCCCTATTATATTCAATTCTTCTCTACTTCTTTGATGATGCAATTGCTTCAATTTATACGACAGATGCAAATGTTCACCATTTAGCAAAAGAATTTCTTATATTTGCGATTTTATTTCAAATTTCAGATGCAATTGCAACTCCTGTACAAGGGGCACTACGTGGTTATAAAGACGTAAATGTTTCCTTAATTATGACATTAATCGCTTATTGGGTAATAGGTCTCCCTCTCGGTTACATATTAGCAACTTACACTGACTGGGCAGCAAAAGGATATTGGATCGGTCTTATTATCGGTCTAGCATTTGGCGCCACCTTCCTTCTTGTCCGTCTCTTTCAAGTTCAAAGAAAATATACAACAGAAAACCGCCACTCACGATAGAGGGGCGGTTTTCTTTATGCATATTTTTTCTTTGAACGTATAACATAATGAAAAAGAAAGGTGGATACATATGGACGAAAAAGAAAAAAAGCAATCATTCGATGAAGAATTCGCCCCTGAAATTTCACCTGGATATCGGCAAGATGTACATAAGACAGCTAAATATAAAAACACCTCGTTTTTAATGGGCATTACCATTTTTGCCGCTGTGTTACTCGTACTCATCATTTTCGTTTATTTTTGATGGAGGGTGGTCTATTATATGAAGAAACAAAATTCCAATCGTTCAAAAAGAACTGTGCAAACAGAAAAAGGGTATGCAGGTGATTCTGTTCTTACTCAAAAACAAGTCGAGCAAGGAAATTTATATATTGCTCAAAAAGAACTTGGTCAACAAAATGAAAACCTTTAGAATCCCTCAAAGAACTGGGGGATTTTTTTATCCGCTATTTGTAGCACTGATTCATGTTTCACTTTATTGTACATACTGTTTTTGTTCTAACACCTTAAATATATTATTAACCTTTACAATTTTCATTTCATAATTCAATTTCATTTCGCTTCTCTTACCATTTTCAGTACCCGCAACGTACGCTGCAGTTTGATAACGAAAACTTTCATCCGTCACTTCACGTATGTCCTCGTTTATAAATTTATACTCTAAATCCCGAAACCGATTTGGATAATAATTTCCTATTAATTGTTCATATCCTCTATTTACAAATAGTTCTTCACCTTTTCGTTTCACATCTTCTTTATTATTAAGCTCAAACACTGATAATTGCTCTGTCACAAAATGTTCTCCTACCTTTTTCATTTCATTATGAGTTAAAGTTTCTATACTTTTGTTCTTTAATTCATTATTTAATCCGTACTGATCAATCGGTTTAAAGCTAGCAAAAACCTCTTCTTTATATGACCAAAACAATCCAAAAGCGATACATAGAGAAATGATGAATAGTCTTTTCTTCGTGATACTCCCGCCCTTCTTCATAATGATAGTTATATTTTAACACATAGAAAGAAAATTCCGATATCATAAAGTGGAATAACTTAACTTAGAAATGAGGAACAATTATGGACTCTTACAAACAGTATATAAAAGAAGCTTTGCCTAATCTTTCTATACATTCATATAAACAAAATGAAGAAGGATGGGATAATGTAGCGGTTATAGTAAATGAGGAGCTACTGTTTCGTTTCCCGCGAAAACAAGAATATGCAATGCGAATTCCTTTAGAAAAAGAACTGTGCATAATTCTCTCTCATTTGCTACAAGAAATCGAGGTTCCAAAGTATCACCTATTATATAAAAATGATGCTGATACTTTTCCACTTTGTAGTTACTATACTCTCATTCATGGTGAACCGTTTAAAAAAGAAATAGTTACCAAGCTAGAGAAAAAAGAACTTGAAGTAATTATTACACAATTAGCGACTTTCCTTACGGCTCTACATAGTATTCCTTTAAAGCGTGTGAAGGCATTAGAATTCCCTATAGAAAAAACACTCACCTACTGGAAAGAGCTACAAACAAAATTAACCCAATATCTTACTAACAGTCTTACTTCATACCAGAAATCAGCGTTAAATTTTTTATTCGAAAAATTCTTTACATGTATGGATACATCCACTTTTCAAAATACAATTATTCACGCTGACTTTACACATCATCACATTTTATTTGATCACCAAAATAAAACCATTTCAGGTATTATCGATTTTGGTGATGCTCAAATTGGAGATCCCGCCTTTGATTTTGCTGGGCTATATTATGATTTCGGACATGAATTTACTACATCAGTATATGAACAATACAGTAGGCTTAGTTCACACCATGATCCATTACTCATTCACCGCATCACGACCTTTTATCAATACAGTCCTTTACTACATAATATGATTTATAACTTTGAAACAAAGAATGAACTTAAATTCCTAGAAGGTACTGAACAACTGAAAGTAATACTACAGGGATGACATTAAATTCTCTCCCGATATTCTCTCTCTTCATACATCATTAACTTTTTATCCATTTCAACAATGATTTGATACAGTTGAAACGCTTGTAAAATTTGCAGTTGAATTCCAAAAGGAGCATTCTGTTCTTTTAACCATTGAAATACTTTCGTTTCATCTTCCATTGATTATTCCTCCCTTTATTAAAATCTGCTACAAATATACGGTAAATGATGAAAAGCTTTTCATGTCAATAACAAAAAAGGATGCAAAATTGCATCCTTTAATGTACGATATTTTTCTTCTGCTTCGCTTCTTTCTTTACTTCTTCCCTTTGGCATTCCCTACGAAACGCACAACTCATACACTCAGAACGAAAATGACGCTCTGTATAATGCTCAGGTTGTTGCAACATTTCTTTCATTCTAGATAAATCAGCCATGCCAGTTATAATATCTTCCTGTTTCGGAATGTACTCATACTTAGTTCCTTCTATTAAATTAATAACCTCAATTTTTCCGGGAAGAATTCCGAAAGCTTTATAACTGAATACTGTCATTAACTTTTGACAAAGAGCAAGCATTTCCTCATCCGCATCGACAACATACTTTTTAATTACAAACGACTCAGTACTCCACTCACCAACTTCTAATGTCAATGACATGTGGACACCTAACTCTTCCATATATGTTTGAAATTTTTCATATAAAAATAACGGCGGTGTCTGACTATCATCTCTTTCAACAAACTGTAATAAGTGATCCGTTAACTTCGCTAACACAATATAATACTCCGTCTTTGAAGCAAACATATTAATCCTTACCTTTTTCCAATACTTTTCTATTAATATTAAAAGTACGATTTTCGTTTGTTGGCCCGCAGGTAGTGTGTAATATTCATTAATAATTCGATTCACAATCATTTGTGCGATTTGTTGCCATTCAAATGAAGAAGGTTCTCTTCTTTTTATATGACGGAAATAAAATTTATGCGGACAACGCATAAAATCATACAAATGATAATCTGTCATCGTTTTGATTGCGATTTTCTCATGCACTTGCTCTTCATCTCCCTTCTGCCATTAAGAAAGGTGTTTTACAAATTCAGCTCCAAACTGTAAACATTTTTCTACATCTTCATCTTCTGGCGTTAATTCTACTTTTAGTCCTTCTAACACAACTGCAGCTCCGCGCTCTTGTAGCTTTTCTATTAAAATGTCAACCGCCACGCCGTATTTCGGATAAGCCGAATCACATGATCCGAATACTGCCGCTTTTTTCCCGGTTAAATCAATAGAATCCATTGCATCATAAAAATCTAAGAAATCATCAGGAAGGTCACCATCTCCCCAAGTGTAAGCACCTAAAATAATTCCATCATACTGTTCTAGTATAGAAGCTTCTGGTGAATCCATAATATCGATAACTTCAATTTCATTTTCTGTTTCACGAATTGCACCCGCAATATGATCAGCCATTTCCTCTGTATTTCCACTCATACTTGCAAAAATCATTACTAACTTACTCAACTGAATCTCTCCTTTTACCTTGTATCTCTTTTTCTGTTGGAAGCGTACTCTTCTCATCTACATATTCAGAACGAATTACATTTCGTTGCCATTCCATATGCTGATCAACATCTTTATTTTTATCTTTTAATCCCCTCCGCAGAAGGTGAAATTTTTTTCTCATTAACATTTCTCATCCATCCTATTGATAATAATTATCAATTTCAACTACCCTTAGATTAATTGACAGTGATTATCAATGTCAATAACTATTTTTTAAAAAATGATTAAAATGTACAAGCTTGTCCGTTAGCTATTCATATACTATAAATGAGCATAGTTCTTTCTCAGCCCTCTCTGACGGAAAGAAATAAAAGCAACTGCGATAGAGCGCAGTTGCCTTTTTTTATACTTTTCTATGATTTTAGTAGTCTTATCGCTGTCTCTAAAAATAATTCCACTCCATAAATTAAAGCTGATTCATCTACATCAAATTTCGGATGATGATGCGGATAACAAGTATCTACCTTTTCATTCCCCGTCCCCAATTTAATGAAGCAACCCGGTGCCTTTCTTAAATATGCTGAAAAATCTTCTCCTCCCATAGACGGTTCAAGCTTCACAATGCGCTCATTCCCAAACAAATGTAGTGCACTTTCTTCTACTACTTTCGTAATATATTCATCATTAATAACCGGATCATATCCGTATCGATACGTATATGTATACTTTCCTCCATGTGCCTTTGTAATTCCTTTCACGATTTGCTCAATTTTCTCTTCTGCTTCTATTCTTAACACTTGATTAAAAGAACGCACAGTCCCCATTAAAGTTGCTGCATTAGGAATAATATTATCAGCCATTCCCCCATGAAACTGCGTAACTGAAACAACTCTTTGCATGAAAGCACTTGTATTTCTTGATACGATATGTTGTAAATTTGTAATAATCTGCGCTCCGATAGCAATAGGATCTATCGTTTCTTCTGGCCTCGCCGCATGCCCTCCTTTCCCTTGAATTTCAACTGTAAATACGTCTGGTGCCGCCATCATCGGTCCATATGCAATTCCGATTTTCCCGCTCTCCAATCCAGACATAACATGTAAACCTATTACATAATCAACACCATCCATCACGCCTGCCTCAACCATTTCTTGTCCCCCGCCAGGATATACCTCTTCTGCGTGCTGAAAGAAGAGACGAATCTCACCTACGAAATCTTCCTTTATATTTGATAGCACCTCTGCTGTACTTAACAAAATAGCTGCGTGAGCATCATGCCCACATGCATGCATCATTCCTTTATTCACAGACGTATAAGATTTCCTTGTCTCCTCTTGAATTGGTAAAGCATCTATATCAGCTCGAATCGCAACTACTTTCCCTTGTCCCGTCCCTCTTTTAATTGCTAGTACACTATATTCCGTCGGTCTCGTTACTTCTAAAGAAGAAAACGAGCATAATGTTTCATATATAAATTGTGAAGTTTCTTTTTCATGAAATGATAATTCCGGATATTTATGAAAATGCTGTCTCCATTTAATAATGTTTTCTTCTGAAATAAGATCCTTCCACATCCTCTTCATCAGAAATTCCTCCTCTTATGAAACTTTAACAATTCATACATTAACTATGAAAAACTCAAACAAATATTACATTTCTATACATTCTCCCAGACCACTTTTATACATTCACACAATCCACTTCCTATTTACATGTCAAACCCATTACAAATTCATGCTGAATGTAATATAATTGCTAAGTTAGGGATTTTCTTTTTTAGTATTTAGTGCTAATATCAGAAAAGAGCCTTTTGACTTATTTTTACCTAAAATGTGGAATTTTGTTTTTTTCACAATAATGTAGGACATGATACCTACAAAGAGCTATCATTTCATTAAGAGAGGGAAAGACATGGAAAGATTAAAAGAGATATGGTCTCGACCACTCACACAATGGGTTGCAAAGACGGTTTATTACCTTGCAATTTTATTTGCATTGCTTTGGTTGTATGGATTCCATGATACAAACACAAGTACATTTATTTACAACGAATTTTAGGGTGGGAACGTTATGAAGTTATTAGAACAAATTGAAAAGTGGGCTATTGAAACGCCTGATCAAACTGCTTTTGTTTGGCGAGATGCGAAAATTACGTACAAACAATTAAAGGAAGATTCTGATGCGTTAGCACATTGGATTTCTTCTGCGTATCCAGATGATCGTTCACCAATTATGGTGTATGGTCATATGCAACCTGAAATGATTATTAACTTTTTAGGATGTGTAAAAGCTGGACATGCTTATATTCCTGTAGATTTATCTATCCCAGCTGATCGTGTACAACGTATCGCTGAAAATTCTGGTGCGAAACTACTTTTATCAGGAACTGAAGTAACTGTAACTGATTTACCAGTTCGCATTGTAAGTGAAGACAACTTAAAAGATATTTTCTTTACTCATAAAGGGAACACTCCAAATCCTGAACATGCGGTAAAAGGTGATGAGAACTTCTACATTATTTACACATCAGGAAGCACAGGTAATCCGAAAGGGGTTCAGATTACTTATAACTGCCTTGTAAGTTTTACAAAATGGGCTGTAGAAGATTTCAACTTACAAACAGGGCAAGTATTCTTAAACCAAGCACCTTTCTCATTCGATTTATCTGTCATGGATATTTACCCATCATTAGTAACAGGTGGTACACTTTGGGCAATCGATAAAGATATGATTGCACGTCCAAAAGACTTGTTTGCTTCTTTAGAGCAATCGGATATACAAGTATGGACTTCGACACCATCTTTCGCAGAGATGTGTTTAATGGAAGCATCTTTCTCTGAGAGTATGCTACCGAACATGAAAACATTCTTATTCTGCGGTGAAGTGTTACCAAATGAAGTAGCTAGAAAATTAATTGAGCGTTTCCCGAAAGCGACAATTATGAATACGTACGGTCCAACAGAAGCTACTGTCGCTGTAACAGGTATTCACGTTACAGAAGAAGTGCTTGATCAATACAAATCACTTCCAGTTGGCTACTGTAAATCAGATTGCCGCCTTCTTATTATGAAAGAAGATGGTACGATTGCACCTGATGGTGAAAAAGGTGAAATCGTAATTGTCGGTCCAAGCGTAAGCGTTGGATATTTAGGAAGCCCTGAATTAACAGAAAAAGCATTTACTATGATTGACGGTGAGCGCGCCTATAAAACAGGTGATGCTGGCTATGTTGAAAATGGTCTTCTATTCTATAATGGTCGTCTTGATTTCCAAATTAAGCTGCATGGTTATCGAATGGAATTAGAAGAAATTGAGCATCACCTTCGTGCGTGTTCTTACGTAGAAGGAGCAGTTATCGTTCCAATTAAAAAAGGTGAGAAATACGATTATTTATTAGCGGTTGTTGTTCCTGGGGAACATTCATTTGAAAAAGAATTCAAACTAACATCTGCAATTAAAAAAGAACTCAATGAGCGATTACCAAACTACATGATTCCACGTAAATTCATGTATCAATCTTCTATTCCAATGACACCAAATGGAAAGGTAGATCGCAAAAAATTATTGAGTGAGGTTACAGCATGACCGCATATGGATCATTTTATTTTTTCGCTATAGTGGGCATTTTATTAATACCTACTATCATAGCTGGATTAAAAGGTAAAATGTTGCGTAAATATAATGCCGTTTTAACATTAGTCATGATTGCTATTATCTTCTCGGATAAACCGAAGCAAGCGATTATGTTAGCCGCATTTATTATTTGGCAATATGCCCTAATTAAAGGCTATTTAATTTTAAGAAAACAAAATAATAGTACATTCATGTTTTGTATAGCTGTTATTTTATCGATTTTGCCACTTATTTTGGCAAAAATCGCACCATTTGTGCCTGAATTACATTTTATTGTTTTCGCAGGTATGTCTTACGTAACATTTAGAGCAGTACAAATGGTCTTTGAAGTTCGTGATAATTTAATTAAAGAACTTTCCTTCTTTAATTTCTGGGAATTCGTTTTATTCTTCCCTGCGATTTCAAGTGGACCTATCGATCGTTACCGTAGATTCCAAAAAGATATCCAAAAGCCACCTAGCGCTGAGGAATATCAAAAGTTACTATATACAGGGCTTAACCGTATTTTCCAAGGTTTTCTGTATAAATTTATAATTGCGCACTTGATAACAACATATCTTGTAAAGGCAGTATTCGCCAATCAAGATACACTTTTATCTAATGCGATTTTTATGTACGCTACTAGCATGCAATTATTCTTTGACTTTGCAGGTTATAGTGCGTTCGTAATTGGTATCAGTTACATGATGGGAATTAAAACTCCTGAAAACTTTAATAAGCCATTCCTTAGTCGTAACATTAAAGACTTCTGGAACCGCTGGCACATGAGTTTATCATTCTGGTTCCGTGATTTTATTTACATGCGTTTCGTCTTTTTTGCAACGAAGAAAAAGTTAATTAAAAACCGCTACACAATTTCGTATATCGGTGCATTTTTAAACTTCTTCATCATGGGAATTTGGCACATCCAAGGAAGCGCTGTTGCGCAGTATGTTATTTATGGTCTATATCATGCCGCACTGTTTATTTTATTCGATATTTTCGAGCGAAAAAACAAGAAGCATAAGTTTTGGCCAAACAATAAATTTACACATGTCCTTGCGATTGTAATTACGTTCCACGTTGTATGTTTCGGTTTCCTAATTTTCTCTGGACACCTTAACAGATACTTTTAATGCACCCTTCTTATACTAGTAAGAAGTTGCACATATAATATATTTCGGATATAAAGGAGATTTTAAAAATGGCAGAATTTAAAGATCAAGTATTAGATATTTTAGAAGAAGTATGTGAAAACGATATTGTGAAAGAAAACTTAGATGTTCAATTATTTGAAGAAGGTATTCTTGATTCTTTCGCTGTAGTATCTTTATTAGTTGAATTCCAAGAGCGTTTAGATATTGAAGTTTCTATTTCTGATTTTGACCGTGACGAGTGGGCTACACCAAACATGGTTATTAAGAAGTTGGAAGAAATCCGATGAACAAAGCAAAATTTGGTCCGATGCTTTTAGCATTGGCCCTTTTTGCTGTATTCTTACTTATTCCAACGCGCTTCCTACTTCCACTTTTAAGTGATGAAAAAGTAGAACAAGCTGCCACTTCTTTAAAAGAAGAAAAGATTCAAAGTATGATATTACAGCAAAAGATGTTAGCAGACCCGAAATACCTTCCGATGTACGGTTCATCGGAATTCGCACGTATGGATGCTTTCCATCCATCAAATTATTTCAAAGTAAAGCCTGAAGGGTTCACACCATTCCTACTTGGACGCGGAGGAACACAAGACCTTGTACATGTGTTAAACTTTGCATCTACTATGGATCAATTGAAGGATAAAAAAATGGTATTCGTTCTTTCTCCTCAATGGTTTGTACCACAAGGTATTGATGAAACACACTTTGCACCTAACTTTTCAAAACAACAAGGCTATCACTTGCTTTTCAATGATGACTTAAAGCCTGAAATGAAAAAGCAAATTGCAAAACGTTTATTAAACTTTGAAATCGTCAAGAAAGAAACTTTACTAAAAATTTCGCTTGAAGGTATCGTTTATGATGATACAAAGCATAAAGTAAAAGCACTTGCTGCTAAACCTTTCGCTTATATTTATCGTAACATTTTAGATCGTAAAGATTTATTTACAGCAATGTTTGATATTAAACCGCATAAAGAAAAACTTGACCCTTCATTAAAACAAATGAATTGGGACGAGGCTCGTAAACATGCAGATCAAACTGGTGCAGTAGAATCAGGTTCTAACGAATATGGTATCGAAGATGATTACTTCAACAGCAAAATCAAGAAGAAATTAAAGCAACGTGAAGGCTACTTAAAAAATGATGCTTATGATCAATCGCCAGAATATGAAGATTTACAAATTGTACTTGATTTATTAAAACAATCTGGTGCAAAACCACTCTTCATTTCTGTTCCTGTAAAAGGTCCTTGGTACGATTACGCTGGCTTCCCGAAAGAACGTCGCGAATTGTACTACAAGAAAGTTCATGAGCAAATTGAGAAAGCTGGCTATCCAATTGCCGACTTCTCAAATCATGAGTATGATAAATACTTCTTAAAAGATCATATGCACTTAGGTTGGAAAGGCTGGGTTTATATCGATGAGGCCATCCAACAATTTTATAAAGCAAACTAATGAAAAGACCACTTGAATTATTCAAGTGGTCTTTTTCTATAAATATTTTGTAATTGTTCGATTACGTTCTCTGCTTCTTTCATAACTCGCTCCACTACATGCTGAGCTGATTCTATTCGTGCTAATGATGACGCTTGCCCTGCCCAAAGCGACATGTATTCTCCTTTATTTTGTTTTGCTGCTTCTTGGCGTATTTTAGAGGTTAATACATTTTGCACTGGATACATCGGAAGCCCTTCTTCTTTCCCTTCATGTCTCTCTATAAATTCATTACGAATACCCCGCGCATATTTCCCGGAAAACGCACGGGTCACAGTTGTACTCGTATCTGTACTATGTAAAACTGCTTCTTTATACACATCATGCGTAATACTTTCTTCACTCGTTAAAAAGGCCGATCCCATTTGAACAGCTTCTGCCCCCAGTGAAAATGCCGCAACAAGCCCTTGTCCGTTCATTACACCACCTGCTGCAACAATTGGGATATGCGGGACTGCTGCTACTAACTGCGGAATTAATGCAAACGTCCCAATCATAGCGTCCTGTTCTTTCCCAATAAACGTTCCTCTATGCCCTCCTGCCTCACTACCTTGACCAACAATAATGTCTACTCCTAATTCAGCAAGCACCCTCGCCTCTCTCACATGAGTAGCTGTTCCTATGACTTTTATTCCTCTTCTTTTTAAGTCATCTATTTCTTCTTTTTCTAACGTTTGAAATGCAAAGCTAACGACTGGTACGTTTTCTTCTACTAACACTTGTAATTGTTCTTTATAGCTTTTAGGAAGCTTTATCGTCTCTTCTTCCTCTATACCGAATTCTCTATTCACTCCGCTAAGTAATACCTTTGCCAAGTTTAATTTCTCTTCTTCTATCTGTATCTCTTTCGTTAGCAGTAAATTAACACCGAAAGGCTTATCAGTTCGTTCCCTTATTTTATTAATTGCTTCACGAATTTGCTCAGGGCTCATATAGCCTGCTCCAAGCGTTCCTAGTCCTCCGCTATTACTTACAGCTGCAACAAGCTCAGGCGTCGTAATCGCACCTGCCATACCTGCTTGAATGATGGGATACTTAATTTGTAATAGATCTATTACGCGACTTGTAAACATCATTTCTCCTCCTATTCCCCTTATATCTTCTTTATTTGACAAACTTTCCCCTTCTTTTACAAGGGTTGAACTTCATAGGAAGCGAATATATTGAAAGGGAAGGAGGCTAAAAACAATGATATATCCAAATGCGTTACAACAAGGTGATACAGTAATGGTTATTGCACCGTCCGGCCCACCAACAATTGAAAATGTATTAAAAGGGGTAACCCTATTACAAGAAATGGGTTTATCTGTAGTAATCGGGAAGAGTGTTTATGAGAAATATGGATATTTAGCTGGAAGTGATCAAGTTCGGCTCGATGATATACATGAAGCATTTACAAATAATGAAGTAAAGGCCATTTTCTGTGCACGAGGTGGTTACGGAAGTGCTCGTCTCCTCCCTCACATTCAATATGAAATCATTCAGCAGAATCCAAAAATCTTTTGGGGATATAGCGATATTACAGCTTTACATACGGCCTTTTCACGTTATGCAAAGCTTGTTACTTTTCATGGTCCAATGGTTGAAGAACTAGGTAAAGGTGTAGATTCTCTTTCATTATCTTCTTTCAATCAACTATTCCATCCGTATTCAACCATCTTATCTGCTTCAGAATGTATCGTACCTACCTCTCCATGTACAGTTACAGGCACATTGGCGGGAGGAAATTTAACTGTATTAACGAGTATAATTGGCTCACCCTATGAGATAAATACGGCTAATAAACTTTTATTGCTTGAAGACATTGGGGAAGAACCGTATCGCATTGACCGTATGTTAAATCAGCTACTTTTATCTGGCAAGTTTAATGAATGTAGCGGTATTATTTTTACAAGTTGTCACGACTGCACTCCTTCTAAACCATCTCAATCATTGCAAACAATACTATATGAATATTTCGCACCATATCATATACCTGTTCTATTCGGTTTATCGATTGGACATATAAGCCCAAACATCGGGATTCCTCTTGGAGCTACAGCGACAATAAATACAAATAATAAAACACTCTCTATTTCTTCTGGCGTAGCCAATCCGTATTCAAATTAAAAAGGAAAAGCGATTCCGCTTTTCCTTTTATTTATAATAATTAAAAATTCGTCCAGATGCGATATCTGCAACTTCTTCTGGAATAAATGTTTTACTTATATCAGTGCCAACATTTAATACTGCTGTAGCATCTTTCTCAATGCTACCAAATAATTCTTTTCCACGTATCGTAATAAGGGGCGTTCCTTCTGGCAACACGTCTTTTACAAATTCCATTTGCGTAAAGAACGGAACAATCCATCTACCCTCTCCTTGGAAATGACGCAAACGAAGTATTCCTTCTGTTGCCCCGTCCTCTGCTTCTAGTGAACCAGCAACATAAAACTCAGTAGATAAGAGCAATTCATAAAATTCCTTTTGCTTCTGTTTATCGTCCCCTGCTACAACAAGTACTTCTTCTATTCTCTTTACCGGAATTTGCTCCATATGATGCCACCCCTATTTCAAATATGATTGTACTTAAATTATACGAAATATTCTTATTTTTTTCTACATAATTCGCAATTATTTTCTTAAAATAATTTTAATGCTTCTTTTGTCGTCACAATCGTAGCAAACTCTTCATGTAAATTTACAAGTGTCATATTGTGAATATCCTCTGCATTATACTCTTTACCATCTAGACCTTTACGGTTAAAAGTAGCCGTTGCATCACTCACTAAATACGTTGTAAATCCTAAATTTCCTGCCATTCGTGTCGTAGTCTCCACACAATGATTTGTCGTTAATCCTACAACCACTACTGCATTACATTTGTTCTCTCTTAATTGCTCTTCTAAATTTGTCCCAATGAACGCGCTGTTAACGAATTTCTGAATAACCACTTCACCTGGTAGTGGTTGCACCTCTTCTTTAAAGTTTACCGTTTCCGCTCCCTCATAAAACATCGACTGAGCATTTTCTTTATTTACATGTTGAATATGAAAAACTGGTCGTTTCCTTTTTCTCCATTCTTCTAATAACATTCTCATGTTTTCTTCAGCAAAAAGATTATTTCTCTGGCCCCAATATGGTAACCGAAACGCCTTTTGTACATCAATTATAATAAGTGCTATTTGATTAATCATCATTTTCTCCTTCATTTGGCTGTAATTGAAACAGAAAACCAAGTTGTTGCGACGCAGTGATAAAACAAATATAAGCGCAAAGCTCTACAATTTCTTTTTCCGTCCAATATTGTTTCAATGCATGAAACATATTATCATCTATTGCCTTTTTATCATGGACAAATGTATGTGCAAAAGTAACTGCTACACTCATTTCTTCTACCTTTTGCATATCATCAGGTCTTCCCTTTGCCATACAGTACGGACATTCATTCCCGTACGCTAATGTTCTTCTTACTTGCTCCTTTAGCTCTGCCGACAGAGTTCCTTTACTATACAGTGTATTCTCTACCATACTCCATGAATGTAATAGATCTGGATTATGCCCTAATAACTTTTGAAACTTTGTAACTCCTACATTTGATAATGAAATTCTCTCCATCATTTCCCCTCCTATTTCCTTCTTTTTTATTGTAAAATAAATAAAGTTCACTTTACATTTCATATGAATCTTAATTTATATTTTTCCCTTACAAAAATTATTATTTTACTGGAGGTATATTTACAAATGCAACTAGACCGTGTCGATCGAAAGATTTTAAATGAATTATATAATGATAGTCGCCTTTCCATGCGTGAATTGGCGAAACGAGTAAACTTATCTGCTCCGTCTACTGCAGAACGTGTTCGCAAACTTGAAAGTGAAGGCGTGATTCAAAAATACACAATTGATATCGATTATAAAAAAGCAGGACTTGTTTTAGATTGTATTTTAGAAATCACTTTAAAAAATGGTGATACAACACGTATGCAACAGTTTATTCAGTCTTATCCATCTGCAAGTTTTTGTTACCGAGTAACAGGAAGCTTATGCTACATTGTAAAAATTTCTGTTCCTTCACTCGTTGAACTTGAAGACTTTATCAATGATGTTTCTTCATATGCAACGACAGTTTCTCATATCGTATTATCAGAAGTATCTCTTACTCCTGATATCGAACACATCTTCCCAGAAGATTAATTTATTTTTATTCATAAAATACAAAAAAACCCCTTACAATAAGAATAAAAATAATATATTATGTATTAAAATACATAAAATTCGAGAAAGGGGCTTTACATTGAAAATCTGGTTTTATGAAAAAACAGCACAATTAGATGATTTACTTGGCATTTGGGATAATGTTCCCACTATCCCTCGAATTGGTGAAAAAGTGGAGATTTTAAAAACAGTCCGCACTGTTACAGATATTAAATATGTAAAGAACGGTAATAATTTTCGTGTAGAAATTATTACAAATTAAAAAGTAGCTCCTAAGGAGCTACTTTTTAATTATCTATCAAGTGCTTTCTTTATAACGATTTTATCTTCTTCTACAGATACTGTTACATAATCATTTTCTTCTAATCGAAGCTTATTTACTGCTTCATCTGGTAGCTCTACAGCCATCAGTCTATCTGTTACGATCACTTGACTATACACTTCATTTTCTTGTAATGCACTCACCACTTTTTCCTCATTTATAAAGCGTACTGGTGGCACACCTACTTCTTTTACTGTACGCCATTGCTTCCAAACGTAAGGAATTAACCAAAGTAATCCAACAACTGTCAGACCGATACCGATCCATAAATTACTTTGCGCTTGTAATTCAAGAATTGAAATTGCACTACTCTCTTCTCCACCGACAAATTGCATACTTGTTGCAATCAAATTATTTAGAGCGTGTACAGCGATATTCGTCCATATATTTTTCGTCTTTATGTATAAAAGACACATTACAATACCAAACATAAATGCACCAATAACATCAAAATGTCCTAAACCAAAAATAAGTGAAGATATGATTACAGCTTTTTTAATTCCCCATTTATGAGCCATTCGCTGTAAAAAGAAGCCCCTAAAAATAACCTCTTCCATAATAGGTGCTAATACACATGCTGAAATGAAAGTAAATATCGTCATATATATGTTACTCGTATTAATAACATTTACGTCTTCTAACATGGTAACTAAGAAATTCGGTAACGTATGTGCTAATATGTAAAATTGAATATGAGATATACCAACTGAAAAAATCATTCCCATTATCGTTGCTAATACAATTAATCCCCACGGTAAACGTCCTGGCTTATCAAAAAAACTGTTAAACACAACATTATTTTTATTTGTTTTTACGTATAACCAAAATAATGGAAATACAAAAAATACAGTTATTTGTGAAATAACCTCTAGCGCATTCTCAGAAACATTTGCTAGATCTAATGGAATCATCGTAAGGAACAACCCTATAATCATCCATCCCAAAAAACTGCGTAGTCTTATGCGTGAAAATGCATAATGCATGTAGAACACCCCCAAAGATAATAAAAACAAATGGTCTGATAACTAAATTATAATTTGGATATAGTCGAAATTCCTCCTATTTTTCTCAATTACTTTCAAACAACATATCTCTTAAAATACCATATCACTGTTCTTCAAGCTGCCATTTAGGAGGAGGTTATGTAATAAAAATCCCCGTTTTTACAAGCGGGGATTTCTTTTATTATAATACGTCACGTTTTTGGAATAATGCACTTGATGCTATTAGCAATACAACAAAGTATGCAGCTACAAGTAATAATGAAGTTGTAAATGTAAACTCTGCAAATGTTGGTTCCATTCCGCCACTTACTAATTTATTGCTATCGTACACACTTAAATTTAAATGGAAAAACACTACAAATTTCGCTACACCTTTTGCAAACATCATTAATACCATATTAATTGGTCCTTGTAAAAAGAAGAGGAACATCGTAATAATTAATGGTAATACAGATTTTCTAAATACGTTTGCTAAGAAAAATGCAAGCGTCACAAAGAAGAACGGTGAAAGTACTTGATATAAAGTAGATTTCATTACGATTCCTACCGTTAATTCTGTTTTACTACCATCCATTACAATTCCGCCAATAATCATTGCAATTAACGTGCTAGCAAATATGATAAATACTATAGTAAGTAGCACTGTAATATATTTAGAGAATAAAACTGTAATTCGTTTTCTTGGACGGATTAATAACTGCTTAATTGTACCTTTTTGGAACTCATCAGTAATCATACGAGAAGCAATCGTAATCCCAAAAATTGTTGCAAACAAAGTAATTAAACCAATCTCTGAACTTGCAAAATCTAAATATGATCCTTTAAATTCACTTCCGTCTCCCCATTTCAGCATCGCTAAAACTCCCAAAATCTCCAATACTGCAATGACACCAATTAAAATATACATACCTTTTTTCGCATGTAACTTTAAAAATTCATTTTGAATTAATTTAAACATTACGCTTTCACTCCCCCTGTAATCGCTAAGAACTCATCCTCTAACGTTTTATTTTGAACAGTAACTCCGTATACAAGCACATCGTCATTTACAAGTTTTTTTACAAGTTGTGGGATTTCTTCTTTCATTACAGATACTGCAATTATATTTCCTTGCGTCTTACCTTTAATGATTTCATTTGCTTTCTGTACTTGATCTACTTCAAACGCTACAACTACTGTCTCATCGTGTTTCGCTTGTTCATGTAAGTTGTACTCTTGCACAAACTCACCTTGCTTAATAATAACGACGCGATCACACATGAGTTCAATTTCACTTAATAAGTGACTTGATACGATTACAGCAATATTCTCTTCTTTCGCTAAACGTTGTAAATAATCACGAATTTGGCGAATACCAGCTGGATCTAATCCATTTGTCGGCTCATCTAAAATTAAGATTTTTGGCTGATGAAGTAATGCCTGTGCAATTCCTAAACGTTGTTTCATACCAAGTGAATATGTTTTCACCTTTTTATGAATCGCATGCTCTAATTCAACAAGCTTTACAATCTCAGCAATGCGCTCTTTACTAATTGGTGTAATTGCCATATTCGCAAAATGCTTTAAGTTTTGCATTCCAGTCATATAATCATATAGTTCAGGATTTTCTACAATCGCTCCAATTTGCTCTAGCGCCTTTTCACGCTCCGTGCGAATACTATGACCACAAATTGTAATATCGCCCTCTGTCATTGATATAAGACCTGTCATCATACGAATTGTCGTCGTTTTACCACTACCGTTCGGTCCAAGAAACCCGTACACTTCCCCTTCGCGAACTTCAAATGATAAACCGCGGATAATTTCCGTTCCACCAATCTTTTTTCGAACATTCTCTAACTTTACTACTACGTTTCCCAATGTCGATTCCTCCTTTAGACTTCTAGTTTTTTATCGATTATGCGACCTGTTATATAAACAAGTAGAACAAATATACCGATTGAAAAAGTAAGACTATATAAATTCATAAGTCTTTCTGGATATAGTATGAGATTCATATCCGCTGATTCATCTATATAAACTAATTTTTTAATAAAAGTAGGTATAGGCGCAAGTCGGCCCAGCATTTCATATATCAGATTGATTACTTTCGTTACTAGTAAAAATAGGAAGAAAATAATTACGTACTCCATTTTTTTCTTTTTCAAAGAAAATACTTTCACACCAGCTACTGTAAAAAGTAAGACTAACAATATACTTGATAAATTAAATACATATAACACGCTACTAAATAACTGCTTTACCATATCTAGCGTAAGTGTACTTTCGGTAAATAACAATTCATGGAGTTCTGTACCTTTTATTACTTTCATCGAGATACTATAGAAAAACATAGCACCTATTACTTCAAAACACATTAAGCTAATTGCTGCATATGACAATATTGCTAAAACAATTTTTTTACCAGATATCGGTGTTAACCGAAATAATTTACTTTCAGTCATTTTCCCAAACGCAGACATCGCCTGCAGAAATACTAATACCGCAAAAATTAAATAAACTAAGAATACTAAAGCAATTGTAATCATTTGCCTTACTTCTCCTGATTCTTGTTTAATATAATTCCCCATACTTACAAAAGCGACAGCTGCAATAAATATGAATGACAATAACGAAATGAAAATTTGTTTTTTATTCGCATTGTACATATATATTAAACTGGCCTTCATCTACTAAACACCTCCTTAAACAAATCCGTAACAGCTTTTCCTCGTTGGAAACGTAATTCTTCTACATTTTCATGCAGTACACTTTCACCATCTTTTAAAAAGATTACTTCGTCAAAAATATTTTCCACTTCTCCAATTAAATGTGTTGCAATTAAAATCGTACAATCTTCGCGATAAAACTGTAAAATAAGTTCTAATACGTGTTCTCTAGAAACAAGATCAATTCCGCCAAGCGGTTCATCTAGTACGTATAACTTTGCTTTCCTCGAAAATGTTAAAATAATTTGTAGCTTTTCAACCATACCTTTTGATAAAGCTGTAATTTTTTCTTCTAACGGTATTTTAAATTCCGCAATCGTATCTACCGCTTTTTGAATGTCGAAGTCTTTATAAAAATCTCGATAGAAGAATAAAGAATCTTTTACCGTCATCCAATCATCAAATACTGGTTTATCCGACATAAAAGAAACAATTTCTTTCGTTTCTAATCCTACTTTTTTACCAGCGATTGTAATACTGCCTTTAGAAGGATGCTGCAGACCGGCAATCATTTTCAATAACGTCGTTTTCCCACTCCCGTTATCTCCAACGAGTCCTATAATTTTCCCTTCCGTAATCTCTATGTTTAATTCACGGATCACTGCTTTTAATCCGTATCTCTTCCATAAGTTTTCTATTTTTAATAACTCTGTCATTCGCTCTCCTCCCTCTTCTCATGTAATGAAGAACGAAGGATTGTAAGAATTTCTTCTTCTGAAAAACCTAAATTGTCCATTCCATCTATAAAAGAATGAAGTAATTCTTTCGCCATCTCTTTTCGCAGCTCCATAATTTTCTCCCCTTCATTCGTTACATATCGTCCCATTCCTCTACGCGTTACAACAACCCCATCCCGTTCTAGCTCTTGAAATGTACGCTGAATCGTATTTGGATTTACTTGTAATTCACTCGCTAATTCACGTACAGAGGGAATTTTATCACCAGGCAATAAATGTCCTGTTACGATTTCTTTTTTTATGTATTCCATTACCTGAATGTAAATTGGTGTATTTGGAGAAAACTCTATTTTCATTTCTTCCCTCCTTTTGTATCGGTGTACTAGTTAAATAATACACCGATACAAAAGGATTGTAAATACCCATTTAATTACAAAAAAGTTCTATCCAGCTAATGGATAGAACTTTTTTAACGAAAATCGTTATATGAAAATAATAGTGTTATGTAAACAAATCCATAAAGAAAAGCTGTCTTATCAATGAATAAGACAGCTTTTCTTTATGATCGTATATTAAAAATTAAACACGAAGTCATCGTCAGATAACTTTTCAACGTTCGTTGCTTTTACGTAACCATTCCCTTTTACAGAGAAGAAATCATGGTTTTTCGTATCTGTACGTAAACCATTTAAAACGATTGGGTTAATTTCTTCTTCTTCAAACTTCGGCTCAAGTCCTAAGTTCATAAGTCCTTTATTCGCATTGTAACGAACGAAACGATTTACATCCTCTACAAGACCGATAGAAGTGTAAATTTCTTCTGTGTATGCCATTTCAATTTCATATAGTTCCATTAATAACTCTTGTGTTTCTTTTTGCACTTCTTGTTGATCTTCTGCAGAAAGTTCTGCGAAGAGTTGTTGTGCTAAAATACCGACGAATACGCCGTGGATTGACTCATCACGAATTATTAGGTTAATAATCTCACCACTTGCCGTCAATTTACCTTGACCTGCTAAGTAAAGTGGGTAGAAGAATCCACTATAGAATAAGTAACTTTCTAAAAATACACTTGCTACCATCGCCATGTATAACTCTTTTTTCGTTACTTCAGGCTTTAATAAACGACGATAATAACTAGTAACAATACCAGCCTTTTTCTCAAGTAATGGATGTTTATCTACCCATTCAAAAATATCATCGATTTCTTCTTCAGTAGCTAACGTTGTGAAAATATGACTGTAACTCTTCGCATGTACTTCTTCCATAGCTCCCATGAAAGCTAATACACTTTTCGCTTGTAAATTTTCAAGATGAACAAGTACAAGTGGCATCCCTTCGCCACCTTGTTTCGTATCTAAAAGTGTTAAACCACCTAATACACGCTTATAAGCAATTTGCTCTTCTTTTGATAATTGCGCCCAAGTATTTTTGTCAGAAGACACTGCGATTTCTTCTTCTGTCCAAAACTGAGCGATGTTTTGCTTCCAAAACATTAAACTAAAATCATCTTCTTTTTTGTTCCAGTTTACCGCACGCATTCAATCGCCCCTTCTCTAAATAAACATGAAAAATTGATAACTAAGCATGAGCAGGGTTCAGAAAACCCTGCTCATCATGTCTCACTTTTTATATTAAACGGTACAAGCCACGCACTCTTCCACGCTTAATTTACGTGTTCTCGTATAATACAGACTCTTTAAGCCTTTTTTATGTGCATAGATGTAGTAACGTGCTAATTCACGTGTTGAAATATCACTATTAACGTAAAGAATTGTACTAATTCCTTGGTCAATATGTTCTTGAATTTCTGCGATTAAATCAATTAATTTAAACTGATTCATATCGTAAGAAGATTTATAGTACCAGAACGTATCTTTTGATAAATACGGCATTGGATAATATGTTGTCGCATTCGCATATGTTCTTGATTCGATTTGACTTACGATTGGCATTACGCTTGAAGTTGCATTTTGAACGTAACTGATAGATTGTGTTGGAGCAATAGCAAGACGGTAGGAATTATATAATCCATTCTTCTTCACTTGCTCTTTTAAACTTGTCCAATCTTCTTTTGTTGGAATATGAATTCCTTCAAATAATTGCTGAACTTTTTCAGTTACTGGGCTGTAATCTGTCGTTTCATACTTTTCAAAGTATGTGCCGTTCGCATAATCAGACTTATCGAAGTCTTTAAATGTTTCGCCTTTTTCTTTAGCGATTTCCATACTTTTCTCAATAGAGTAGTAATTTAACATCATAAAGAATGTACGAGCGAACTCTTTCGCTTCTGCACTTTCATATGCGATTTTGTTTTTTGATAAATATCCGTGTAAGTTCATTGCGCCAAGTCCAACTGAATGAAGCTCATCATTTGCTTTTTTCACAGTTGGTGCATTCGGAATGATCGTCATATCAGAAACAGCTGTTAAAGCTTCCATTCCCGCATGAACGGCTTCACGAATTTCTTTATTTTCCATTACATTCACGATATTTAACGATCCTAAATTACAGTTAATATCACGACGGATAATATCATCTGTACCATAATCATTTATTTCAGAAGTTTCTTGAAGCTGGAAGATTTCTGTACATAAGTTCGACATCTTCACAGTTCCAATATCCTTCAATGGATGTTGATTATTTGCATTTGATTTAAACATTAAGTATGGGTAACCAGACTCAAGCTGAATCATAGCGATTTTAATAAGCATATCACGTGCACTAATATCTAGCGGCTTCTTCTTCACTTTCGGATTGCTCATTAATTCATCGTACATTTCATCGATATCAATATCATCTAAATGCTTTCCGTATTCTTTATACACCGTATAAGGCGCGAAAACATGGAAAGGTTCGTTTTTCTCAGCTAGCTCAAAGAACTTACTTGGCACGATAATTCCGATTGATAGAGACTGAATACGGCTCTTCTCATCAGCATTTATTTTTTTGGTCAACTCGTCTTCATATTTCTATGAAGGTTGGACTATATCATCAACCTGTAACTGGTTGCCTTGCACTTCGACTGGTACCTATTTCCAGCCTACTCTACTAGCTTTCGTCTAATGACGTGCGTTCGATAGTCTCTACACCTTCTTGAAAGTATTGATAATTAGGAAAGTTATTGGATAGTACTCTATATTTTATCGTATTAGCAGGCACATTAAACGCTCGGCCGGCTTCCGCTAAAGACTCATAGTAAATGTCATTTATAACAATTGGCTTTTTTGTTTTTCTCTTCCAGAATTATATTGGTTTTTTTGAGCTTTACTTATCTTCATACATGTTTCTTTTGTATGTTTTTTACCTTTACGAGACCTAGACATTTTTTCTTTTGTTTCATCAGTATGTTTTCTACCGTGAAATCGTTTAGTAATCTTAGATCTCATATTCTCCATATGTTGAGGTTTATCATACCAATAATTATTAGGACCAGTATTAATTTCAGAAAGAAATTTTTTTACTTCCTTTGAGTGAGTTTTCCCATACATATGGTTCTTTTCCCCACTCAACGCCCCACCTCTAGCGATGGGATGTCCGTTGTAGCAATACTGTTTCCCATAATATTGACTTAGTAAACTTTGCTCTATCTTATGAAGAATGTTCTTATCATCTGGTAACTCGATTATCCCTTTAAACTCAAATTTATTCTCACCATATAAATTCCAGGCTGCTTGTAAATGTTTACTATGATGCCGATTAGCATTCAATTGATTTCTATGAGTTTTAAATCGTACTTTAAAATTATTAGAACTACCAATATAAAACTTCCTATTTTCCTTATTAATTATCAAATAAATTCCACAGTTCATGGAATCTCGCCTCCGGTGAATATAAGATTCCACTTCACCCAAGTAACATTTCTTTCAAGCTTGGCACGGTATTACCTGCTATCCATGTACATGGACCGTAGGCTCTCTTAGTCAGCTTCTTCGCGGGTTCTTTTTCTTTTACCCCTTATTCAACTGATACCGTTAGCCGCTACTGCGACACCCTATTGGTTAGGTTCACAAGGTTTTCTCATACACATTACTGCGTAGAGGGACTACCAATTAATCCAAGAATTCAATAATATCCCAATGGAAAATGTTTAAGTATACTGCGCCGGCACCTTTTCGTTGCCCCAGTTGATTCGCATATGAAAACGAATCTTCAAGTAATTTCATAACAGGTACTACACCACTTGCAGCGTTATCGATACCTTTAATTTGCTCACCGCGTGCACGTAGCTTAGACAAGTTTAAAGCTACTCCACCGCCGATTTTTGATAATTGCATTGCAGTATTAATGTTAAAGCCGATTGAATTTAAGCTATCATCCATCTCTAACAAGAAACAAGACACCATTTCTCCTCTTCTGCTTCGTCCCGCATTTAAAAAGGTTGGTGTCGCTGGTTGGTAGTTTTGTTTTACAATCATGCTTGCGAAGTGTTTTGCCTTCGCAACATCACCGCGTCCTAAGTATAATGAAACAATTGCTACACGATCTTCATAGCTTTCTAAGTATTGTTTTTGATCATTTGTTTTTAACGCATAATCTTTGTAGAACTTAGATGCCGCCATATAGGATTGGAACTCGAAGTTTTCACCATAAGCGATGTTATATACCTCTTCTACTTCCTCCAAGCTATACTCGTCCAGAACGTTGTAATAGTAATCATATTCTTTCATATACTCCATTCGCTCTGCCACGCTATTAAAATGAACGGTATTTTCTCTAGCTTCTTCCATAAAGACTTCTAATGCCTCTTTATCTTTATGAAGCTGATAAAAACCGTCCTGCATTTGCGTGATTTCATTATTCAGTTCAATGTGTCGCAATCTCCCGCACCCTTTCCTTAAAATATTCTACATCATTATTTGTTCCTGATAACTCAAATTTTGATACAATAGGCACTTCATATTTAGCAGAAATTTTGTCAGCACTTGCACCGAACATGTCTCCCCAGTTACGATTGCCGCTTGCAGATACGCCTTTTAATTTTTCATTATTGCGCTCTAAAAATTCTAAAACACGTTCTGGTACATTGCCAAAACCTGTTGTATACGTAATTAAAACAAAGTCTTCATCTATTACTAGATCTTCACCAATTTGAACGGCCGGCATATTTAATTTGTGAATGAAACGCTTCACGTTTCCTGTCATAGAATCATATGCAACTATCATTTCCGACCCTCCCTCTCCAATCTATACTCTCTGTATGTTGTTTCTTGTTTTCTCTATATATTGTATTACGTTTCAAAATAAGACACAAGATATATGTATAAATTCTTTCTTTTTTTAAATTTTACTTTTCGACAAGACAGTCGATTTTTTTCAATACAATGACTATGAAACAACATTCTAAAACTCATGTCAATAAAGTGCTTTTCAAAAAAGTTGTCAACGAATTTAACCTTATTTTTAAAAAAGTTACCAATATATTTTGTCATAAAACGGCAAATGCTGGAGGAATATATTTCTCCAGCATCACGCAAAAAAGAACAGACATGAAACGATAATCTGTTCTAAAAAACGATTACATTTATCAGTTTTACTTTATTAAATATTATACATATACTTTCGGTTCGCGTTACATACTAAAAGATAACTATTATAGAAAAAGATTATTATTATGGAAATTCAACTTATTTATGAAAAGATTATTCTGAGTGCTCAATGCGCAAAATATCTTTTACAAATATATGATGTGGATTTTCATCTTTATCAATCATTGTACATACAGGAGCTTCTTCATCAAAGTACACAATCATTCCTTCTACGTACTGATATGTATGTTGAACTTGTATGGTTACTTTAATTTCTATAGCCTCTTCATATGCTCTTTTTATTTTCTGAAGCATTTTTGCCGAACACTTTCGTTTCTCTGGATACATGACCATCCCCATAAACCTATTGCCAGCTCTATCTTTCCACATATAATCCCAATGCGGTAATATGCCTTGTTTAAAATCGCCCATAATTCTCCTCCCTATATTCTTCTAGTTACGAACGTGGCGTTTCTGAATATGTATAAATTACTTGTCCGCCGCGCTGTGCGTTCCCAATAATATGTTTAAAATCTTCTCGACTTACTACAACTTCTCTGAACGTATAAAATACATCTTTCGTAACAACATACTCCTTTATTTCACCATTTTTCAGCTGATCCAAAATTGCATTTGCTAATTCTTTATCCATGTATTTCACCTCTATGCAATATTTTATTTTATCGTATATTCTATAGGTCAACAACTGTAAAATTATCCAGGTGCTATACCTTCATTTCATTTTCATTATTTCGCAAACGATATCACTTTACTATATGTCCACTAAATATCATATACTAACATAGCTACTTCTCTATATCAAACATTTCGACATTCAATTATGCAAAGTTCTATACCACTATGTTACACTATATAAATAAAACTAGGAGGGATACTATGATTCGGAAAGCAAAAAAGACAGATGCGAAGGCAATTGCACCTTTATTATATAACGCTCTGCACGAAATTGCTGAAAAAATCACAGGCAGCACAGTTGAGACAGAAGTATTACTAGGACTTGAAACATGGTTCTCAAAAGAGAGAAATCGACTGAGCTATGAAAACTGTTTTGTATATGTACAAGACGGGGTTGCAGTTGGGGTTATTGTCGCTTATCACGGTAGTGAAGCAACAAGTCTTGATGCACCAATTGTACATTACTTAAGAGAATTACATAAAGATGAATCAATTACATTAGAAAAAGAAGCTGAACTTGATGAATATTACATTGATACATTATCAGTTTCAAGTGCATATGGCGGAAAAGGAATCGGTTCTCAATTAATTGAAGCTGCTGAAATCCATGCAACTGAAAAGGAGCATGAAAAAATCGCATTACTTGTTAATTTAGAAAACAAACGTGCCTATTCACTATATGAAAAACTAGGTTATAAAAAAGATAAAATCGTTATGCTTGTAGGCGAACCTTATGCACATCTCGTAAAAACATTAAACATCAAAATTTCTATATCTTAAAAAGAAAGCACACGATTTATATATAAATCGTGTGCTTTTATGTTAATTTTGTATTTAATATATTTCCATCCATCGCTTCGTGGAATGTATAGGTTGTACATCCCCATGGCTTCCTATGTAAAATAGGAGCACCAGACCATCCCATCGCTCTCAGCTCCGCACCAACCATTGCATTAATGTAATTATGACCTACAAGAGCAATACTTCCATGTACGAGAGCATAACGGTGTAATAAGTAAGCCGCTTGCCTCGCCCTCTCTCTTACTTCCTTATAAGACTCAACACCTTTATGGTAACCAAGTATCCATAATGTTCGCCCGATAAACATCCATACGTTAGGTTTACATTTCAACCATGTTGGAGCATAAAAATTCGTCGAAATTTCAGCTTCCCTAAAAAGAGAATTTTGCATAAAAGATAAAGAATTCATTAATTCAGCTGCTGACTGTATAGCACACCTTTGATCACTCGTTACAATCAACTTTGCTGCTTCAATCGCTTCCATTGTTTCCATTGGTATAGGTGCTTTTTCTGTTATAGCATGTAAGTCATATCCTTTCATCCATTCATGAAAGGATGTAACCGTCATTGGTTCTATAGTACGATCTAAGCGGCCATGACGAATAAAAGAAATCTTCATTCTTTCCACTCTCCATTCATCACTTACGAACTCTATTATGTACTATTTTTAAATATCATACCACGCAAAAAAAGAAAGTTATACACCTTTACTTATCCCCGCCACTCTCATGTGTGACCCCAGCATGTATACCATCCATCCCATCAAAATATGTAGTCGTTTCATGATGACGAATCTTTTTTAAATTTATATAAGAAAATACAAATAAAGTTAATGCTATAACACTCCCCACAAATTCAAACATCATTTTACCGCCTCTAATTTCCCCCACTTTAGTAGGTTATTGTATATTTTTCATTATACCCCTATATAAAGATGCACGCATTAAACCGTTCTTTTTTTCTAATAACTTGGGGTTCTTGCATATTTTCTTACAAAATGTGAATATTTTTCGAATTTTTACTTTGGAAACATTTACAAACTAGACAATATGGTTCAAAATAAGAGGAAATAAAAAAAAAACCAAAATTATTCTTTTTTTGGAAAACTGTAACAAGGAGAGTTGCTTATGCAGATCGCAGAAACTGGAGATATCATTGAATTTAAAGGTGGAATGCAAGGCCGTGTTCAAAAAGTAAATCAAAACTCCGTTATTGTAGATATAACAATTATGGAAAATTTTAGAGAACTAGATATGGAACCTCTTACAGTTGTAAGTCATAAAAACTATACTGTCATTAATCAAAATGCATAATATAATAGAAAGAAAGGATCTGTATATCATACAGATCCTTTCTTTCTATTATATATTAACGATTATCAATTGTTTCTGGATATAGATCATGGTTCATCATGCGGTAGTCTGCCATTTGTTCATACTTCGTGCCTGGGCGACCGTAGTTGCAGTAAGGATCAATTGAAATCCCTCCACGTGGTGTGAATTTCCCCCATACCTCAATGTAACGCGGATCCATTAATTTAATTAAATCATTCATAATAACGTTCATGCAATCTTCGTGGAAGTCACCATGATTGCGGAAACTAAATAAATATAGCTTTAAAGATTTACTCTCTACCATTCTTTGTTCTGGAATGTAGCTAATATAAATTGTTGCAAAATCTGGTTGTCCTGTTTTCGGACATAAGCTTGTAAATTCAGGACAATTGAATTTCACAAAATAATCACGGTTTGGATGATTATTATCAAATACCTCTAAAATTTCTGGGCTATATTCAAATAAATATTTTGTATTTTGATTTCCTAATAATGTTACATCTTTTAAATCTTCATCTAATCTTCCTGCCATTTTAAACATCCCTTCTCATTATACTCCGCGTTTATTTCCCCATACTAACGCATGAAGCTGCGGCAATACTTTTGCATTATTCATCTCTTTACAATTTACAGCTTTATCGATCAGCCACTCATACTTATCTAATAATTTTTTAATCAACATCGTATCATCCACCGTTTTTGTATCATCATTTCCTACTTGTAAGAAAAATGGCACATCTGGATAACGTTCGTGCATATTAACTGCATACTCAAAGTCATAATCGTCAAATACTACTACCTTTAAACTAATATCTTTTCCTGCTAGTTTCTGAATAACAGCATCTAACTTCTGAAAATCAGTATTCATTGCCGAACTTGGTGGTTTTGGAGAAATCGTTATCTCATCAATTTGAAGTAACCAATCTTGCCATTTACTCCCTTGCGTTTCGATTGCTGTTCGCATTCCATTCTCTTTTAATATAGAAAGAAGAAACTCAATATTTTTCAGCAATGCTGGATTTCCACCTGAAATCGTAACATGAGAAAAATTTTCGCCACCAATTTCTACAAGCTCGTTCCAAACGTCCTCTGCTGTCATCTGTCTAATTTGATCTTTAGCCGATCCATCCCACGTAAAAGCAGAATCACACCAAGCACAGCTATAATCACAACCAGCCGTACGAATAAACATCGTCTTTTGTCCTACAACCATTCCTTCACCTTGAATAGTCGGACCAAATATTTCTAAGACAGGGATTTTACTCATCAAGCATCCACTCCCGTCTTACTTCCGCATAACTAGTCGGCGTCTCAAATAGACGAACAAATTCAACGCGAGCTCCTTTATATTCGTTCGCACGATTATCTTTTAGTAATGCTTCTGCCATCTTTTCATAAATCCAAACGACCATGTTTTCAGCAGTCGTATTCATTGCTGGTAACGTTTCGTTTAAATAACGATGGTCTAAATAAATTTCTATTTCATTCTTCCAAATTTCTTTTATATCTCCAAAGTCAATCGCAAGACCTATTTCATTTACATATCCACTAATCCCAAATACAACTTTATATGTGTGACCATGTAAGTTTTTACATTTCCCCTCATAACAGTGTAAATGGTGTGCTGCATCAAATGTAAATTCCTTGCTGACCATTACTCTTTTATTATGATATTTGAGCTGTTTACGCTGAATATCCTTGTCCATTTTTTGCAAATTTTCTACGATGCGAAATCCAAAGAAATTATCCATTAGTTATTTGCTCCTTCGCGTTCTTGTAGGTACGTATCTAATCCTGCTTTACGAAGCTGACATGCTGGACATTCACCGCAACCATCACCAATGATTCCGTTATAACATGTTAATGTTTTTTCTCGAACAAACTCGAATGCTCCAAGTTCATCTGATAATTTCCATGTTTCCGCTTTATCAATCCACATAAGTGGTGTATGAATTACGAACGGATAATCCATGGATAAATTTAAAGTAACGTTTAACGATTTCACAAACACGTCACGGCAATCTGGATAACCACTAAAATCAGTTTCACATACACCCGTTACAATATGACGTGCTCCAACTTGTTTTGCTAATACAGCAGCAAATGATAGGAATAGTAAATTTCGTCCATCTACAAACGTCGATGGCAATTCACCTTCTTCATGTGTAATCTCCATATCCGTTCTCGTTAACGCATTTGGAGCAAGTTGATTTAATAGACTCATATCTAGCACCGTATGTTTAATTCCTAGCTCTTTCGCAATTTCCGCTGCACAATCAATTTCTAGTTTATGACGTTGATTGTAATTAAACGTTACAGCTTCTACTTCTGCAAACTGCTTTATTGCCCAAAATAAACATGTCGTACTATCTTGTCCTCCACTAAAAACAACAACTGCCTTTTCTTTTTTCATTTCACTCATTCTCCTTCTCTACTACGAATAAGAAGAAAGAACGTTCTTGAACTGTCACAATAAAAAAACAAAACAATACCTAAAGATATTGTTGTTTCCATAGTTTTTTATAGAGGGAGTTCGCGAACCTCTCCCGTGCAATGCACGGAATTCCTTCTTTCATTGACAAAGCTTATTGTAACATATTGTATACTACCAGCAAAAATTTCTGATTTTTCCGCTATTTTTCCATTTCATTTCTTTCATTTTATAGTATGATGAATTTAATGCGAGAAGAGAAGAGAGGAGGCACACCACTGAAACCCTTTATTATTTATCTCTTTTTAAATATATTATTCATCCTTGTTACAATGCTCGTATACCATTTATTTTGGAATCAAAAAGGGAAACGTTCTCCTAAATTAAATTCAGCTATATTTATTGTATTATGTTGCCTCGTTACTATACTGTGTATCACTTTCGCAGCAAAAACAAATTATGGATTTCAATTTGATATGCGTCATATCGTATTAATTGTCGGTACATTAACCGGAGGTCCTATTGCTGGTGGATCTATATTAGTTGTATTAAATATATACCGCTTCTTATTAGGAGGAATAGGTGTTTTCCCATCGGTTATCGGTTCTATCCTTCTATTTATTGTCCTATTATTTACATACAAATTTTTCAACCGAACTTCTAATCGTATAAAAATAGCACTTGCTATTATCTACAGTCTCACATACGGATTTAGTTGGATACCTTTCTTCCTTTCAAAGGTTACAAACAAGGCTGATTATATACCACATATTATTGTGTATGAGTTATGTACGATACTTGGTACGATCCTTATTTTATATTTACTACACATATTACAAACTCAAGTTCGTCTCCAAAATGAACTTATGAATGCTGAAAAATTTCATTTAATTGGTGAAATGGCAGCGTCTATCTCTCATGAAATTCGCAATCCATTAACTTCAACGAAAGGATTTTTGCAACTTTTACAATCAGATACATGTACTGAGCAGGAGCGAAAATTATATATCGACATAGCCATCAACGGAATCGAACAAGCAAACCACGTTCTTACAGATTATTTAACCTTTGCAAAACCAAGTATTGAAAAAGAACAAAGATTACAGTTAGAAGAAGAACTACTACATGCATTATCGTTAATTACACCGCTTGCTAATTTAGCAAATGTGCGTACGCATTATATAAAGCAAAGCACTTCTTTTTTTATCGCGGGAGAAAAACAAAAACTAAATCAATGCTTGTTAAATATTTTAAAAAACTGCATTGAGGCCATGCCAAAAGGCGGTGATCTTTATTTCACATTAGTTCCTGATCATAAGCATATTCAGTTGTATATAAAAGATACAGGAATCGGTATGGATACCGAACAAGTGAAACGTCTTGGCTCTCCTTTCTACTCAACGAAAGAAAAAGGAACTGGTCTTGGAATGATGGTCGTGTTCAGTGTTGTTCAAGCTATGAACGGAAAAATCGATATTATAAGCGAAAAAGGTACAGGTACAACCTTCTTATTAACTTTTCCACTCATACAAAAAACGTGATGAAATAATCATCACGTTTTTTCTGTTCCTTCAACTAATTCAGCAAAGGCTTTCACTTTGCCATGTGGTTTTTGATTTTCTTTACGTGCTTTCCAAGCGCGCTCTTCTTCTTTCTTTTTCTTGGACATACTTTTCAACTCCTTCTTTTCTTTCTCCATGTAGTATTCCAAAATAAGAAAGAAAACTATGCACGTATCAAAAAAGAAGTGGTCTCCCACTTCTTCCTACTTATCGCTGTAAAATTGCATGTTTCGCCTCTTTTAACTGCGTAAGATGTCTTTGTTCATGCAATTCAAGAAATTGAACCCACTGATACAAATTCAACTCATTAAAAATAGGATGCTTTAATCCATTTTCAAATAGATCTTTTTCATCTATAACACTATGAAGCGCGTGTAATAGTTCTTGTCGTGAATGTTCTAGCAATTGAATTCCTTGCTGTTTTTTCATTAACGTTTCTGTTGGTTCCATTTGCTGAGGAGCTTCTCGTTTATGTGTGCGATCAAGCGTAAGTTGGAGGTCTTTAAATGGAGTCGTGTTTCTTTCATTTTTTTGTAAAGCATATACAAGGGCAGATGTAACTGATTGTTCAACTAAATGCAAGTGATGCAAAATTTGAATAATACTCCATTTATCACGGCGTGGCTTTACATTCACTTCTGTATCATTTAACATTTCAATTTCTGATAATAGCGTGCTTCGAGTAGACTGTAATGAGTTCACCAAACTTTCTAAACTCACATCCATATTAGATTGAAGCATACTTCTTTCCCCCCTTTTTGTTGGTGAAAAGAGGTGCTCCTTATTAGAAACACCTCTTTAGTATTCTGAATTTTCTTTTATTATCTCATCATTTTCTCGTTATGTCGATGTTAAACATGTGAAAAAAAGCGCATGTTTTTTACAATTTTGTGTCGTCAATCGCATGTAGCCACGCTTCAATTTCTGTAATGACACTTTTCACACAACCTTCAGCAAATGGTGATGTTAAATTTGCAACTTCTACTAATTCCAAGAATGATTTACTTCCACCTTGTTGACACAGATTCACATAATCTTCCCATGCCTCTTGTCTATTATCTCTTGCACGTTTCCAAAATTGCAGTGCGCAAATTTGTGCTAATGTGTAGTCGATATAGTAGAACGGCGAGCTATAAATATGTCCTTGACGTTGCCAGAATCCACCGCGCTCTAAATAATCATTATCTTCATAATCACGATGCGGCAAATACTTTTTCTCTATATTACGCCATGCTGTCTTACGCTCTTCTGGTGATGCTTCTGGATTTTCATATACATAATGTTGGTATTCATCAACAGATACACCATACGGTAAAAACAGAAGTGCTGAACTTAAGTGAGAGAAATAATATTTATCTGCATCTTCTTCAAAGAATGACTTCATCCATGGCCATGTAAAGAATTCCATACTCATAGAATGAATTTCACATGCTTCATACGTTGGCCAATTGTATTCTGGAATTTCAAACTTTCGACTTTCATATACTTGGAAAGCATGACCAGCTTCATGTGTTAATACATCAATGTCGCCAGATGTTCCGTTGAAGTTTGAGAAAATAAATGGCGCTTTATAATTCTCAATATATGTACAATATCCGCCACCAGCTTTTCCTTTTTTCGCAACTAAATCTAATAAATCATTATCTAGCATGAAATTGAAAAATTCATCCGTTTCAGTCGATAACTCTTTATACATCGTTTTCCCATGATTAACAATCCAATCCGCATCTCCTTTTGGAGTTGGATTACCAGTAGCAAACTCAAAGTTTTCGTCGTAATATGCTAACTTCTCTACACCGATACGTGCTTGTTGTCGCTTTCTTAATTCCGTTGTAACGGGAACGATATAATCAAGTACTTGCTGACGATAATTCGCCACCATTTCCGCATTATAATCTGTACGGTACATTCTTGCATATCCAAGTTCAACAAAGTTTTTGAAACCTAAAGATTTGGCGATTTTCGTTCTCACTTTAACAAGCTCATCATAAATACGATCTAACTCTTCCTCATTCTCAGCTAAAAATCCGTAATATGCTTCACTTGCTACTTTACGTTCATTTCTTTCTTTCCCTTGCATAAATGGAATCAGTTGCGATAACGTTCTTTCTTCTCCTGCAAAGTCAATTTTTGCAGATGCTAATAACTGCGTATATTGTGAAGACAATTTATTCTCTAATTGTAAATCTTTCACAACTTCATCAGAGTATGTTTTCAAATCACACTCCGCTAAAGCAAATAATTGCTTTCCATAATACGCTTCTAATTCTTCACGGAATGGAGAATGAATTAACGCATTATAATACTTTGTACCATATCCTTGTACAACTGGAGAGAATTCATCAAAGAAATCTTGCTCTTCCTTATAAAAAGCATCTGTCGTATCAACAGAATGACGAATGTAACAAAGATTCCCCATTGTACCGAAGTCGTTGCGAATTTCGTTAATTGAATTGATGACTTGTTTTTGTTCTTCTACAGTTTTTGCATTATCAAACTTCTCTAAAGCAACAGTAAACTTTTCTTTTAATTCTTCAATATTTGGCCGTTTATATTCATAGTCTTTAAATGACATGAACGAGCCTCCTCTCCATTATGTGCATCCTTACTATAATTCAATGCTTACTTACAAATCTCCTCTTATTCTTCAACAAAATACGGCAGATGCTGTCATAATTACATGTAAACAAAAGAGCCTTGGATTTCTTTATCCAAAGCTCTTTTGGAACATACTATTATTTTTCATATTTCCCAATCTTTTTTAATAGAGCAAGTAATTCATCCTTTTCCTCTTTCGTTAACATTTCAAAAGACTGATGTATAACTTGCTCATGCCCTGGAAAAATAGAAGCAATAAAGCTCTCTCCAGATTCAGTTAGTTGTGCATAAATAACACGTCTGTCATTCGGGCACGGAATTCTCTTTACTAGCCCCTTTTTCTCTAGCTTATCTACAACATATGTAATGCTGCCACTAGCTATTAAAATACGCTCACCAATTTGCTGAAGTGGTTGACCGCCTTTATGATATAACAGTTCTAATACAGCAAATTCAGTTGGATTTAACCCGTTACTTTGTATAGATTTATTTGTAGTATCCATAACAGATCGATGTACACGAGATAATGCAATAAATACTTTTAAAGATTGAGAAATATCTTCTCGTTCATTATTTGATGTCATACAACTTTCAACCCTTCACTTAAATTCTCAGTAATAAAAAGAAAAAACAACTTAGTACTTCATGTAAATTCCGAATGAGTATTCACTCATTCATTTCCTCTCCCCAAATATATTATGAATGATTCTTGAATAAAAACATGACAATTTTAACATAGTTTATATATAATGATAATAAAAAAGAAGGAGTACCAAATTTGAAAGTCAAATTCCACAGCATAGTTTTATATATGGTGCTTGTTATCCTACCAACGATAGGAATTGGTGCTACATTTTATTCATATCATTCGTATAAAATGAAGCAGGAAAACAAACTATCTGCTCACACGGTTCTCTTTTTATATAGAGACTATTTAGATCATCACCTTGGTGAAGCAATTTCCGCATTAGAAATGCTCTCAAAGGTCGTAGGAACCGAGACTGGAAATATAAATGGAGTTAAACAAATTGTACATGATACAGATGGAAACGATACACGTTTTTCTGGTTTATATTACGCTACATCAGAAGGCATCATTACAATCGCATCCGAAGGCGACCGACCACCTGTTGATGTCTCAGATCGCAAATATATTCAAGACGTATTGCAAACGAAGAAAACAACTGTATCATCAGCCATTACAGATCGTGTTCTTGGACATCAAGCTATTATGATTGCTTCTCCCATTTTCAATAAACAGAAGGAAATCTCAGGCTTATTGTTAGCAAGTTTACGCTTTGACTACATTTCAGCATCTTTAAATGCCATTAAGCCACAATATCATTTTGAAGTAACTGATAAACATGATGTAGTTTTTCTCACCGATGATAATAACGAAACAAGTGATGCGCATTCTAATATGCTTACTACCCCACTCCAAAGATTAAATTGGAAGGTCTCTGTTTCTCCATTGCCTATCCATCAAAAAACTTTATATCAGTGGGTTGCAATAGAGTGTATAGCTACTTTATTTTTAATGTCTATTTTATTTTTACTTGCTCAATATATGTTGTTAAAACGTCAAACAAAACTGGAAAGACAACAAAATGAACTACAAAAAATTGAATTAGTTGGAACTTTTGCAGCTAGTACAGCCCACGAAATCCGTAATCCTCTTACCGGAATTAAAGGGCTCGTCGCTCTATTAAAAGAGAAATATAAAGATGAACAAGATCAGTTTTATTTTTCCGTCATCGAACAAGAAATAGAACGGATTAATGAAATTGTAAGCGAATTTCTTATTCTTGGAAAGCCAACTGCTATCATTGAACAAACATATGATGTGAGAACCATTCTAAATGAGGTAGCATTAATTATTCAATCTGAGGCGAATCTACATAACATTGTATTCCATTTACATTTGCCAGACCATTCTGTTCATATCCGTTGCTCAAAAGACCATATGAAACAAGTGGTTTTAAACATTACAAAAAATGCAATTGAAGCCATGAATTCTGGTGACACACTGATCATTTCCGTAACAAACAATGAAACACACGCACAATTGCAAATTACAGATACTGGAAAAGGTATTCCAAAACATATTCAAAAACACCTCTTTCATCCGTTCTTTACTAATAAAGATACTGGAACCGGTCTTGGACTTGTCATATGTAAACGAATTGTAGAGATGTACAATGGGCATATTTTTATTGACAGTATAGAAAACGAAGGAACGACAGTTCATATCGAAATTCCGTTACACCTAGTATAATTATCCTTATCCCAAAAGGGTAATTATACTTATTTCATAAAACCAGCCACAAGCATTCGCCAAAAATTACTTGATTTCCCTTCATATCCAATTTGAAAAATAGGTACCTTTATAATTGATAACCATTTTGGTGTTTGTTTTTCTTTATAACGCTGGTACTGTAAAATAAGCTTGTCCAATTCTTGACTCACTTGAATTGTCTCCATACTATTTAACCCACTTGTTAAACCTAATTGAATCATTTCTTCACGTTTCATATGAATATCACGTGAAAGCTTTTCTAATGTGTACTTCCTTTTTACAGTAAACATTCATATCCCCCTTATTATACTTCCATGCTCTCAACTTTACTTCTCCATTGGCCTTTTAACTACTTAATCATATTTGAAGAATCAGAAAATTTAACATTTTCTCCCTGTAATTTACAAATCTTTACCCTCACTTTGAGAATTATTACAAATTATTCTATCTTTGTAAATACATTCGCAATAATAGACATTTTTTTCATCTTCTTTTTTTACAAATACCAATTAAATAGCGGATTCTCTATTTTCCATATACTTTTCTTCGACATTTTTTGTTTAATTTTTATAAAAACGCAAAACATAATGATGATTGATAAAGTGAAATTTAATCATTGGGGATTTTGTCCTTCCTCACTGCTCGCAAATAGCGGGATAAAATAGAAAGGAAATATTTATATGCGCAAATATACGATTGCATTGCTTATATTTACTATGTTCTTACCATCCTTCTTGTTTCCTGTTCAAGCAAAGGCCCATACAAACAAAGTCGCTATTGTCATTGATGACTTTGGCAATAATATGAAGGGGACTGATAAAATGTTATCACTTCCTATTCCACTGACTGTTGCCGTTATGCCTTTTCTCCCTTCCACAAAGGAAGATGCGATAGCGGCTCATAAGAAGGGACACGAAGTTATTATACATATGCCAATGGAACCTATTAAAGGTAAAAAAGAATGGCTTGGACCAAAAGCAATTACAACTGATTTAAGCGACGAAGAAATAAATAACCGACTCGAACAAGCGATTCAAGAAGTACCGCATGCAATTGGCATGAACAATCATATGGGATCAAAAGTGACCGCGGACGAAAGAATTGTACGACTTATACTTGCAGCTTGTAAAAAACACGGTTTATTTTATTTAGATAGCAAAACAAATCCTAAGAGTGTTGTCCCAAAAATCGGGAAAGAATTAGGAGTGCCTATTATTGAAAATCAATTATTTTTTGATGATGTGTATACAGCGGCACATATTTCAAAACAAGCCCAATTACTTATTAAAAAACTTCAAGAAAAACCGATTATGGTAGCTATTGGACACGTTGGACCTCCAGGTGAAATTACATCACGTGTTATAGAAACTTCTATTCCTAAAATTCGCGAACATGCAGATTTTATTTTTTTATCTGATTTAGTATTATCTCCACCTCCTGTTTCAAAATAAGATTCATTACTCGCACTAAAAAAGGTACCAATCTGCATATAGCAAATTGGTACCTTTCCTTTTCACCTTAAATATAATCTACATGACTCACCCTGAATCCTTTTTTCTCTATTTTTTCAATTAATTGCTTTAATCTTTTTTCATTTAACTCATCTGCTATATTTACGATAACGCGGCGAATATATTGATCACCGTTATCTAGCGTAAATAATCCACCGATATTAAATGCTTTCAACAATGTCCCAAGTTCTTTAATCGTTCCCTTACAATCTTGTGTTGCAATTGTTAATATATAACCACCCGTCCGCATACCGAATGAATCTTCGATAACATCAAATATATTGGAATGCGTTAAGATACCGACAAATTCATTATAGTCATTTAGCACAGCTAAAAATGGAAGTCGACGAATAACATAAAATGCTCTAAAAAAAGAATCCTTTTCAAAAATAAATGCAGAGGAATCTCCCAGCATATGTTCCGTACTTAATTTCTCTAATCCGCTATTACACTTCTTTTCTAAAAGATCTACTTTATAAATAATCCCTATGAATTTCTTTTCATCTTCTGCTAATACAGGGATTGCTCGAAATCCCGTTTCATTCATAATGTGCAAAGCCTCTTCACCTGAATCGTTCATTTTGCAAAATGTTACTTGCTGTTTTGGCAGAAAATGATATTTAACTCGCAAAATATGTTCCTCCTTACATGTCAACATGTAATCTATATATAATAAGGAGACCTATATTTTATGAGTGAAATTATTTTTAAAACGCTTTCATTTTTTATTGACTTGTAACGACATCACAAACATTTTATATAACAGAGCTCTTTGCACCTTTTATCATTAACAACTTTACATGGTAATTCATTAAATATTCTATACCCTCTAGCCATTTTTTCGCTTCTTCTGGAGTTTTCCCCCACACAATCATGCCATAATTATGAACAAGAACTACTCCTCCACCTTCAATAAAATTCGGTACATTACTTTCTAATAAATCAGCAAATTTCTTCTCATCTTCTACAATGGGAATTGTCATTTCTGTTATACCTTCTTTTCCAAAAACACGTTCCACGCTACGTTTATCGAATGTTACTTCTCCTTCTTCTCCATATAACTCTGATATTAAATGGCTATCTACAGTCTGCACTTGTAAAATACATTCTGCACTACTTTTTTTATAAATATCCGCATGCATAAACGATTCTGCAGCTGGTTTTTCTTCATTTTCAAATACTGGCTCACACATACAATTAACAACAATAAAGTCTTCTTCTGAAAATAACCCTTTATCTCTTCCCTCAACGTTTATTAAAAAAGTTAACGGCTCTTTTGACGTACAGAGTGATAAACTAATTTTTGTACCATAAAACCAATCACGAAGTGCCAATTCAGATTTCACATCTTTTAATTCATTCCATTTCTTTAGAAAAAATAACATTTCGTCACCCCCGGCATAATATTTATATAATGTTCGAATCCTTTCTATGTAAAAGGAGTATTTTTTGATTATTCTAAAAATTTAATTGAATTATCACATGAGAACGCCTTTTTGTCAATATAGTTTCACAGCTCTTCTTTAAAATGGGCCATTCATATATCTATACTTCTGTCTATTACCTATTTCATTTTGTACATAAAAAATACGTTATTCTTTTTAAATCAAAGAATAACGTATTTTCTCATCTTTTATTTCTTTATTGCGTTATATAAAAACTGTGCATATTGTTCACGTGTTACGAAATCATCACCTAAAAAGTTTCCTTTTCCATCACCTTTTGATATATTATTATCCGCTAAAGCTTTCACATAGCCTTCTGACCAATGACCCTTTGGTACATCTTTAAACTCTATTACTTCTTCAGCTACTTTTTCATTTACAACCTTTTGAATCACAGAACCAGTGAAGAAAATACCTGTATCATTAAATGGATCTTTCACTCCAAATTCATATACTTTCTCACCTGGTGTACTCCATTTCACTACACCATTACTATGCGTACCACCATCACTCTTCAGACGGATTTTTGTAGATACCTCACCGTCTTTTTCGTATATAGGTACTTTTACTTCTGTATCCTCTAGAAAGACTTTTTGGTTTTGAACATTAATATAAGCTTTCTTACTTAGTTCTATTACTGGTCTAACATCGCGGATTTCATTTGCAACAAAACTTAAATATACTAACTTATTCAACTTACTAACTGGCGATAAGTCTGAAATATAATTTGCTTCTAAATCAAGTTTTTGTAAGTTTACTTGATTTGATAATGGAGTAATATCCTTTAACTCATTATTAGGTAAATCTAATTCTGTAAGCTGAGTCATTTTAGCAAGTGGTGTCACATCTTCAATTTGATTTTTCCCGATAAATAATTTATTTAATTGCTTCATTTGATCAATACCCGATAAATCTTTAACTTTATTACGAGTTAATACTAAGTCTTTTAAAGGTAATGAATATAAAGGTTTAATATCTTCAATTTGATTACCTGCTAAAGTTAAGTATGTTACATTTTTCAACGCGCTTAATGGAGCAACATTCGTAATTTTATTATTTGCTAAATTCAAGTAATCTAGTTGTTCCATTTTCGCTAATGCTGTTACGTCTTCTATTTGGTTGCCTGATAGATATAAACTTTTTACATTTTTCATTTCAATGAGTGGTGCAACGTTTGTAATTTTATTATTACTCAAATCAAGAGATGCTAAATTATCCATCTTAACAAGTGGTGTTACATCTGAAAATTCATTACCACGTAAAGCTAAATGATTTAATTGTTTTAAATTCGCAAAGAACGACGGATCTGTTATCTTCGCATTCGCAACTGTTAAAGATTTTAAATTTGGCATATATTTTAATGCACTATAATCAAGAATCTCATTCGTGTTTAAAAACAAGTCCTTTACTTGTAATAACTCCTCTTTCGTAATTGGTGTATTTAAATCTTTTCTATTAAATACTTTTTTATTAACAAGTTCTCTTAATTTGTTATCTGTTATCATATTTTGACTTTCAACTGGATGATCCGTTTCCGTATTGCCTGAATTAGAGTTATCATCTGGTTTCTCTGTTTCTTTGTCACCTACAATTGGATCTTTAATTTCAAATTGAACTTGATATTTGTGATCATATCCGATGGCCGGAATAAGTATATGCATATTATGCTTCTTCTCAAACTCACCAATTTCAAATTGGACTACTTTCGTTCCATTTTTCCTCTTATCTTCTGATAAAACTTTCACATCTTGAAATACACCAGGTTGGTTTTTATCCTCTATTCTAAGATATTGAAAATAATCGCTATCTTGTATTGTTACAGTAACGATTTTTTTCCCATCTTCAATTGCTACTTTAGGATTTTTTATGTACTGAGAAACCATAGATGGCTCATCTTGTTGATCCTTATATATTTTAATCTCAGTATCGTATGTACGTTCACTAGCTGCTGCCACCGACTGGTTTGCTTCAGCTTTTAGTGCTGCTAATGCTGGAGTAGAGTATGTAGCAAATGGAATTGCTAATGTTGTGGCTACTACTAGCGCCTTAATATAACTTTTTCAAAATAATATCCCCTATCATACATAATTTTTATAATTGATAAATGTTATCAATTATCTACAAATAAATGATAATATTACATTAAGTTTATATTTCCAAAGATAAAAAATAAAAAAACCCTTTAATCAAAGGGCCTTTTTACCTAGCGTATGAAGAATTTCACTTTTTTCTTTTTCATTAATAAAACCAATTTTTTGCAAAATATTTGCATACAATACAAGTTTATTATATATCCTTTCTGACATGCTTCTCCCTTCTTTCCTTCGACCAACTTTTTTTGTATTGGTAAATTATATGAAAGAGATGAGAAAATGTGTCCACTTTTTGCATACATACAAATCTTTTATCCCGCTATTTGCGGACAGTAAAACTCCCACCTCAAAAACAGGTGGGAGTTCAATTTATTTAACAAATTGTCCATTGAATATTATGCTTTTTAACTTCCTCTTCAAAACTATAGGGCATTTTCTTATCACAAATTACATGTTGAATACGTGAAAATGCTGCTATTCGGTAATTTCCTTTTACCCCTACTTTTGTATGATCACATAAAATATATGTTTTCTCCGCTAATTTCAGCATCGCTTCTGACAGTTTCGCCTTTTCTAATTCAAAACTAGAAACCCCAAAACCAGGTAATAATCCATCAATTGAAACGAATGCTTTATGAAAATGAAATTGCTGGATTACTTGCTGCGAAATAGACCCTGACACACGTGAATGCTTTGGAGAGACTTTTCCACCAATAAATAAAACTTCACCGTGAAACATCTTTTTATTAATAGAAGAAATTAATTGTGTAGCGACTGGAAATGAACTTGTTACAATCGTTAAATTTTTACGATGAACAAGATATGGCACCATTTGAAGTGGTGTACTTCCATCATCAATCGCAATCACATCTCCATCTTCCACAAACGTTGCTGCTTTATACCCAATTCTCTTCTTCTCTTCTATATGCAGCATCTCTCGTTCTAACATTGGTGCCTCTATTCCAGCTCCCGGAAGTTGGACGGCTCCGCCATACACTTTCTTCAACTTCTTTTCACGATCCAATTCTTCTAAATAACGACGAATCGTCTCTGTTGATACAGCAAACTCTCTCGCTAACTCTGAAACTTTTACTTTCCCTTTAAACTCTACCTTCTCAAGAATGGTTCGCTTTCTTTCTTCACCTACTACAGACATAGATTCACCCCATTGATTTCTACCTCATACACTGCCTTACTTATACAAAGTTATGACCTTCTTTTTCAGTGAAAACTTCTTCATGAATATGAATATCACGCTTTTTTAGTTCATCAAAAATAATTTGTGGATTTACAAAAGCTTCCTCAGGTGTCACAACACCAACTTTGTTTACACTCCCTTTTGCGATTAACTCTGTAGCAATCCCAAATGGAATACCGACGTTTCTCGTATAAGCTCTTAATTTTTCCCATCCTACAACAGAACCATCAGATAACGGGTGTGTATGATATAATACGTGCCTTTGTTTCTCATTATTTTTCATACCTATTACTTCTACATGAAGCGCATAACCGTAAATTTCTGTTTCTTGCCCTTCTTTCGATTGCAATAAATACTTCGAAATACAATCCATAATGCCAATTTCTTTCCCATTTATGTCAACCCGATCATTACGCAATATACCATAATCATATAAAACACGTACGAGCTGCATATTTTGCTTTGGCCAAGTTCCTCTCGTCTCTATCAGTTTGACCCCTTTATTTTCTAGTGCTTTTGCTAACGTAATCGTTTCAGAATGCGGTATTATATACTGCGTTTCCTTACCATAAGGCGCCGGTAATTCAATTTCTCTCGGACGCGCAAACGGCGGTACTTGCTTAAACTCACCATCTTCATATACTGTACGCGATGGTAAATGTGGATCATATTCATATGTCGTTGTTTCTGTAATTGATGCAGAAAAAGCAATTGGACGGTACGAGCCATGACTTACACGTACTGACTCTACAGTATCTAGCTGATTTGCTGCATGCATTGCCATCATTTGCGTTACACCTGGCGTCATACCAAAACCAGGTAAACACGTTTTTTCATTTTGAGCAAATATAGAATGAGATTCATTTTCTTCACCAAATCCATTCAAATTCACACCGTGACAACCTGCTTCTGCAATACATCGAGTAGACAATCCATTTAACTTAATTGTCGTACCGTCCATTACAATGTCATAACCTTTCATTTTTGCAACCGTATCCTCGTGATTCGTTACATCTACTTTCACAAAATCAACACGAGGATCGTTGAGCCATTCTACTACTTTCAGGCCCTCTTCTTCATTAAAATCAGCTACTGTAATCGCCTCAAAAGATGAAAATTGCACTAAATCTAAAATTGCTTCACGACAAATTTTACCTGCTCCACCTAAGCAAAATACTTTCAACCTATAACAACTCCTTTAGCGATACTATCAACTAAGCGATTGATATCTGCCTCATGTACATCACCGATATTTCCAATGCGGAATGTATCTACTTTTGAAATTTTACCTGGATAAATAACAAACCCATCACACTTTAATTCATTATATAACTGCCCAAAATCGAACCCCTCTTCTGGATAAATGAAGGATGTAATAATAGGCGATTGGTATTTTTCATCTACTAGTGGCTTAAATCCGATTTCTCTCATTCTATTCACTAATATTTTTTGATTGTTATAATATCGATTGTAACGTGCTTCTACTCCGCCCTCTTTTTCTAATTCAAGTAGTGCTTGATAAAAAGCGTGTACAACATGTGTAGGTGACGTAAAACGCCATTTCCCATTTTGATGTTCCATCGTTTCCCACTGATCAAATAAGTCTAATGATAATGAACGTGCCTGCCCTTTACATTTCACCAATTCATCGCGCTTCGCAATAACAAAGCCAAATCCAGGAACCCCTTGAATACATTTATTCGCACTACTAATTAGAAAGTCAATTTGCAACTCAGCGATATCTATTTCAATACCACCAAAACTACTCATTGCATCAACCAGTGTTACTTTTCCGTATTGCTTCCCTAATTTACATACATCTACAATTGGATTGATAATACCTGTTGTTGTTTCACAATGAACAACTGCAATATGTGTAATCTCTTTATCTCGTTGCAATATCTTTTCTACTGCTGCAATATTAGTGGGCTCCCACTCTTCTGTTTGACTGACCACCACATCTATATGTAACATCTCTGCCATTTGTACAATTCGCTTACCATACGCACCATTTGTACATACGAGCAGCTTTCCATTTTTAGGAACGACAGATCCAATCACTGCTTCAACTGAAAACGTACCGCTTCCTTGCATGAGAACAGTTGTATATGTCTCTTTTTCCTTCGTTGCTAACGATACAAGCTTAGCTCTTACCTCTTGTACCATTTTGTTATATTCAGCATCCCACGTACACCAATCGTATAACATAACTTCTTTTACTGTTTTGGTTGTTGTTAATGGTCCAGGCGTTAATAATAAATAGTGATTTTCAGTCATGATCCTATTCCCCTTTTATGAAATAATAAGTTCTTGTTTCTCGATATGTTCCATTACGTTTTCGAGTTCCTGCATCGTTTCTATCGTAAAGTGCGCCCCATTTTCAACGAAACGATTGCGAACTACTTCTATTTTTTCACGAAGTTCTACCGGATCCATATTCTCCACTTCCTCTTCAGTTAAGCCGAGTTCGCTACTGCCGAGAATTACACCCACTGTCCACATACCAGCATTTCTTCCCTCTTTCATATCTGATACTGTGTCTCCAACTTTTATCATATGATTCATTGGATATACACCAAGCTCCATCCCATTTTTATAGCACATCCACGGATACGGACGACCTGCTGTAACATCATCTGATGTTACAAGAAAATCAGGTTTATACCCTTGTAGTGCTGCTTCTTTTGCTACAATATCCATCATTTCTCTCGTATAACCAGTCGTTGAACCAATTTTAATTCCTCTTTCACGTAAAGAAGCAATCACTTCTTTTACTCCATTAATCGGCGACGCATAGCGCGGTAAAATAGCGAAGAGAATCTTTTCGAATTCTTCATACATCTCCTGAATGTCTGCTTCTGTTGGTAATTGTCCGAAAATACGATTCCACTCACTCGCAATACGAGGCATCTCTGTTAATGCCCTAACATGATCAATTTTCAATAATCCCATTGGCTTACGGGCTTCTTCTGCAGTAATTGCCACACCACGTTTATGGAAAATCTCCATAAATACTTCCAGTGGTGCAAAACATCCGTAATCAACTGTTGTACCTGCCCAATCAAAAATAACTGCTTCTACTTTCATCTAATCCATCACCCTTCTTATTTATCTTTTTTGCCATTGTGACGTTCGGTTACGAAGTGCTTTCGTTCCCCATTCATATACAACTCTCACTACAATATTTGTAACAACAATAAGTACACTCATTGCAGCTGCTGGTGCTACATTTCCTGCATCATCCATATTTACAATTGATACGGCAGCTAGTTTAAAATCAGCTGCATACAGGAATACAACTGCTGAGACAGTTACCATTGAATTTACGAAGTAGTACATTACCATTTCTAAAATGGCTGGTAAACACATCGGTACCGTAACTCGAAAGAATGTTTTATAAAACGGTATCCCCATCGACTGTGAAACAAGTTCAAACTCTCGATCTAATTTCTTTAAAGCTGTCGTTGCCGTAACAAATGTTACAGAATAAAAATGAATGATATTGACTAGTACTAGCACAGCAATTGTTCCGTATAGAGAATGGAACGGGTTCGTTACGGAAAGTCCAAAGATTTGTATGGTTGGTTGACTAAAGAAGAAGACGTAGCCTAACCCAAGTACTAAACCTGGTATCGCTAAAGGGACGATAGAGAAAAAGTAACCTACTTTTCGGAAAAATTGTAGCTGATCTATTTTCTCAATCGCATAAGCGAACATAAATGTTAAAACCGCTCCAATAACCGCAGTAATTGCTGAAACAATTACGCTATTTTTAAATGCTTCCAATCCATCTCCTGTTAAACTGGAAAAATTAAAATGCTCAAATGTAAAGCTCATATTATATGGCCATACTTTCACACTTGCAGCAATACCAACTGCCACAAATAATAGAATGATCATAAGCGTTACTACGCTACAATATACGAATGAAATAACATCTCGTTTCTTATTATTTATTATTCTGTAAGGTACTGATTTGGAAGATAAGAGATTCGCCTGCTTTCTTTGCGTAATGCGATCAACTGCAAAGGCAAATATAGCTGGGATTAATAAAATCATTCCGACAGTTGCACCCATCGGCATATTTTGCTGCCCAATTACTTGCTTATATACGTCAGTAGCAAGTACATTATATTGCCCACCAACAATTTTTGGTGCCCCAAAGTCAGTGAAACTAAGTGTAAACACAACGAACATCGCACTAATTAATCCGTACTTTACACTAGGTAAAGTAACAGTGAAAAATTGCTTTGTTTTACTCGCTCCTAACATATTAGAAGCTTCATATAAACGATAATCAGAGCCTTGAAAAGCAATTAATAATATAAGAAATGCTTGCGGAAATGTATACATGACTTCAGCCATTACAATTCCTACTGGTCCATATAAAGGGATTTGTATCCCTTCAAACAAACCAAACATTCCTTTCGTTACTAACCCTTGATTACCAAATAAATATGTAAGTGCGATACCATGCATCATCGTTGGTGCGAATAATGGTAACAACGCAATATATTGGAATACACGCTTTCCAAACACATTCGTACGAGCGATCGCATAGGCGTAAGCGAAAGCAAGTGTCACTGCAATAATTGTTGTCGCACCCGAAATCCATATCGTATTTTGTAATGATTGAACTAGCGTTGGTGTTGTGAAATATTTACTGAAATTCGCAACACCAATGAAAGCTCCATCTTTATCATAAAAAGCTTGTGTAAACAATTGTAATAGAGGTAATACAAGCATGATCAAAAACGCGAGAAGCATACCAATAATTAATAGTCTTTGTATCCACTCTTCTTTACCGATACGTCTCTTAATCTTTTTTTTCGTACTTTCTACCTTAAAATCTTCTAACATCTCCATCTATACAATGACCTTCTTTCCATATGACAACATATGATTTTCTGAGAAAGAGATTTGAATCGGCTTTCCTTTTCTAATTGCGGTTGCTTCTACTTCTGATGCCAATATATCCACTACAATTTTCTCGTTATAAAGATGTGTTTTTTCTTCTACGACCCGCACTTCCGTCCGATATACAGATCCGCGAAATTCCATACTTTCCACAACCGTTTTAATACCATCCTTTTGTACAACTGTTACATGCTCAGGACGAATTGCATGTTCTTCATTGTTTTTCGAAAAGAAATTAATAGAACCAATAAAATCTGCCACAAATGGATTGGCTGGTCTTTGATAAATCTCCTCTGGTGTGCCAATCTGCATAATTTCCGCATGATTCATTACAACAATTTTATCGGCCATCGTTAATGCCTCTTCTTGATCATGCGTAACCATAATAGTTGTTACTCCTACTTTTTCTTGCAAATCACGCATTTCTCTACGTAACTTTTCACGCACTTTTGCATCTAAAGCAGATAATGGCTCATCGAGTAACAAAATATCCGGAGACAGAGCGAGCGCACGTGCAAGTGCTACTCGCTGCTGTTGTCCACCAGACATTTGAGCAGGATATTTATCTTTTACATTCAGCAAATCTACAAGTTCTAACACCTCTAGCGCTTTCTCTTTTACTTCTGCTTTTCCATATTTTTTTGTCTTTAAGCCATATTCAATGTTTTCAAGTGCTGTTAAATTCGGAAATAATGCATATGATTGAAACACCATTCCGAAATTCCTCTTTCCAGGAGGTAATGCTGTAATATCTTTTCCCTCCACAGCTATACTACCTGTTGTTGCCTCTTCTAGCCCTGCTAAAATTCGAAGCAATGTTGTTTTCCCACAACCACTTGGGCCTAATAAACATACAAACTCATTTTTTTTCACAGTAAAAGAAATATCTTTTAACGCTGTAAATGCATCAAACTGTTTTTGAATGTGTTGAATTGATAAATATTCGCTCATTTTTTCTCTCTCCCACTCACTTACTTTTTCGGTTCTGCTTTTTGGCCAAACTCTTTTTCCCATTTTTCTAAAATTTTGTCACGATTTTCTGCTGCCCATTTAAAGTCATTCTTTTTGTATAACTTTTCTGTCACATCTTTAGGGAATCCATCTGGAAGTTTATAATCATTTTTAATTGTCGCAAATCCATTTTTCTCGAAGTATAACTTCATTACATCATCAGTAATTGCCCAATCTAAAAATGCTTGCGCTAATTTTTCATTTTTTGCATTATCTTTTTTAATAAGTGCGTTCGCTTCTACTTCCCAACCTAATCCTTCTTTCGGCAATACAACTTCAACTGGTGCACCTTTTTGTTTCTCTTTCAAAGCACTATAAACCATTGATACGCCAACTGGATATTCACCTGCGCCTGCTAATTTCGCTGGTTTTGAACCTGAATGAGTATAAGTTGCTATATTATCATGAAGTTTCTTCATGTAATCCCAGCCTTTATCTTCACCCATAATTTGTAACCATGCAGAAACTGTTAAAAATCCTGTTCCAGAAGAAGCTGGATGTGGCATAACAAGCGTTCCTTTATATTCTGGTTTCGTTAAGTCTTCGTATGATTCTGGCATCGGTAAATTTTTCTTCTTTAATTCTTCTTTATTTATAGCAATCCCCGTCATAAATGCCGTATTACCTACCCATTTTTCTGGTTGCTTATCATCTTTAAATTGCGGAAGAACACGATCCGCTCCTTTTGGAGAGTATCCTTTTAACATATCTTTTTTATCTAAAGCTAATAGACTAGACGCTGCTGTTCCCCATACAACATCTGCTTGTGTATTTTTTCCTTCAGCTAGCAATTTCGCTGTAATAACCCCAGTTGAATCACGAACAATGTTCAGTTTCACATCTGGATACTTCTGTTTAAAAGAATCAAGGTAAATTGGTACAAGTTCTTCTTCAATCGCTGTGTAAACAGTTAATGATCCAGATAATTTATCATCCTTTACTTTTGCCCCAGCACTCTCTTCTTTCTTTGCACCACACCCCATTAATAACGAAAATACCATTCCAGTTGCTACAGCTTTAAAGATTGTTTTTTTCACTGTCTCTCTCTCCTTTTATAAATCTTATGTACAACTCTAATATAAACAACTAGTGTAAAAGCAGTATTAAACCAACATTAATCTTTTGTTTGTTGTTTGTTTTTGTGTAATACGTTGCTACTTCTATGTTTTTTCGCATTTTTCTGCCAATAATGAACACTAAATTTACAAATAATTAAAAAAACCTTTATAATCCCACAAAAAAATGAGGCGTTTGTAAAAAACGCCTCATTTTTGTTTACCTTTTTTTGAATTACGATTTGCATACTTCGCGCTATTTTCTCCTTCATACTCTAATGCAAATTCTGCATCTGGTAAGCTTTCTTTCGGAGTTTTATTATTGTTGATTGCCGCATTTTGTTTCACTTTTCTTTTTACCAATACATTCACCTGCTCTCAAGAATTCACTTTCTACTCTAGTTTAAAACAACATTAAATAATTATTACTGGCAAGTGTTAACAAGTACATAAGGCCGCTAGATGGAAATACTACCTATGAAGAAAGCATTAGAAAAGGGGCGATTATTTTGAAGAAGAAAGATAAAATTCAGTCACCAATTTTAGATGAAACGCTCCCGCATCAAATGAATTTCCCATCTTTTAAAGGAACAGGAAAGAAGATGCAACAACCTTTCATAAATCAATATGACGTCGTAATCGGAGACAGTAAATATGATTCCGAGAATAGTCCACTTCACAATTGGACTGATGAAGTAGACCCTGCCATTATGGCTGGAGAAGAATGGATTCATCCTACAAATGATATTGGGTGGATTTCAGAAGAAAATCAAGAGTTGCTAAAAAAAGAAGTGGATAATAAGAATGAGGCTTTTATGCATCCGCAATTTGGCATTAACGACTAAAAAACCATTCTACCTCACATAGGTAGAATGGTTTCATACTATCCAATAATAATTCTCTCTTTCGGGTATTTATAGCGAGGTGGCTGTTCTCTTCCCCCACTAGCCAGTATAAATGTTAAAATACCGACACGCCCAATAAACATAAGTACAATGAGTACAAGTTTACCAACAGTTGTTAAATCTGGCGTAATACCTGTCGATAGCCCTGTCGTTCCGAAAGCAGAACACACTTCAACAATTAAACTCATAAGCGGTACATTTTCCGTAATAGATAAAATAAAGAGTGCTGTGGCACATAATAAAATCCCCATTGTCATAACGACAGATGCTTTTAGCACGTCTTCTTCATGTAACTGACGTTTGAAGACTCTAACCGTTCTTCCGCCTCTTGCAAAATTGTATAACGATAATATACTAACAGCGAATGTTGTTGTACGTATTCCGCCCCCAACCGAACTTGGAGATGCCCCTATAAACATTAATATACTCATAAATAAAAGCGTCGGTTGTGACAATTCACGTATATCCATTGTAGCCAGTCCACCGCTTCGCGTCGTCACAGATTGGAATAATGTATAGAAAACTGTTTCATGCCATGACTTTCCTGCTAAAAATTGATTTCGTTCTAGTAAAAAAATCATAATGGTTCCAACGATAACGAGGGCAAAAAATGTTGTTGTCGTCAATTTTGTAAATAACGAAAAACGAAATAGTTGCTGTCTCTTTTTACTAAGGAATTGCTTTACTTCCATTAATACAGGGAAACCAATTGCCCCTAAAATAATGAGTAACATATGAATCATTTGCACAATATAATCTTTCTTATACGGAATTAGCGATTGTCCTGTTAAATCAAATCCGCCGTTCGTGGTTGCACTAACAGCGGCAAAGAAACCGTGAAAATAAGCTTCTTGCCAAGTTGGAAAATAAAGTAGAAATCTTGTACCTAATAGTATCGCTCCAATAAGTTCTATCGAAATAATTACAATTAAAATAGAACGCATCAATTCTACAAGGCCTGATAAATTCCCTTGATTATGGTCTGCCATAATGAGTCTTCTTCTCTGCAAACCGATCTTTTTCCCCGTTATAATCCAAACAAACGTACCAAGTGCCATAATTCCTAAGCCGCCTAATTGTAAAATAAGGGCTAACATAATAATTCCTGCCGTAGTAAATGTATCTGAAATCGTAACAACAGACAGTCCCGTAACACTTACCGCACTAACAGATGTAAAGAGGGCATCGATAAATGTCCATTTCACACCAGACTTCGTAACAAACGGGAAACTAAGCAATATCACCGATACAACTACTGCTAATAAATAAAATAAAACAATGAGTTGTACAGGACGTAATTTTTGTAAAAACTTTTTTATATCTCTCATTCCATCACTTCGCTACCTTTTTTTCTATCGATTAAATAAAGAAAAATCTTCACTTTCTTTATTTGTAAATAACTGCTCAAATAATTTGGCAAATACCATTCCATACACAGTTCCATTACCTCCATATGGCAATGCGTAAAATAAATTATGTATCTTTTTGTCTTCTTTTAAAATAGGGAGACCATCATGACTACCGCCAAATGCTGCCGCCCAATAGTACTCTGCCTGTATATTCTTATACTGCGGGAACATCTCTTTTACAATGTTAATAAGGATATCACGCTTATGCAATAATTTCGTATCACCAATTGTTTGAATTTGCATCGCTTCATCTAATCCGCCTACAATAATACGGTTTTGATACGTTCGAAAATATAAGTAAGGCCGTGCTGTTTCCCAAATTAATGATCGTTCATGCCAGCCTTCAAATGAATCTACCTTATTTGTCACCACTGCATATGATGTTTCCACTGTTGTATTTTTTTCTTTCTTTCCGAAAAGTGCTTCATAACCTGTCGCCATAATAATATTCTTTGCTACAATTTGATTTCCTGTTTTCGTGTAACAAATTAAATCATTTTGGCGTTTTTTTATATGTATGGCCTCTGTATGCTCAAGTATAGTAGCTCCCATTTGATTTGCTTTATGCAAAAGGCTATGCGCTAATAAATACGGATTCACTTCGGCATCACCATGCGTATATAACGCTGCTTGTTTTATAAATGAATACTTCTTCTTCATATGTGAATCGGTAAAATATTCAACCGGGAATCCATAATGGCGTAACGTATTATATTCTTCTTGTAAAAACGATACATCCTCATTTCTACTTGCATAATACAAACTACTTCGCGGAATAAACTGAGGATCAATATCGAGAGTCGGTACAACTTGCTCCATTGTTCGTAGCGCTTCGTAACAAAGCTTATATGCTCGTACCCCCTTTTTTTCACCAAATGTATGGATAAGTGAGGTTAGCGATTTATCATGAAGAAATTGTAGTAAACCTGTATTAGCAGCTGTGCTACCACATGCGATTGCTCGTTTTTCAATGAGCGTAACACGCATTCCAATTTTCGCTAACGAATACGCTATATGAGCACCTGCTTCTCCGCTTCCGACTACAAGCACATCACATATCATATCATTTTCTAATGATGGATAACAAGGTATAGAAACTCCTGTATTCCAAAACAACTTACCAGTCATAAGTTTCATAATTATACTCCTAAAATATAAATTTCTCCTTTCTATCTTTTGTTATTTCCCATAAAAAAATCCAACTAACATACGCTAGTTGGACTTTTTATTTTTAATTAGAACGCTCCTCAAGCCAATTTCCAACCGTCGGATATGTTTGTTTTACCGCTGTTCCACCGTAAACGATCGACATATGTCCCGTTGGTAAACATACATATTGTTTATCTGTGCTAGAAATATGGTCTAGCAAAGCTTCTACTTGGCATGGCAGGGCGATATGATCACGTTTCGCAGAAATATTCAAGACATTCGCCTTAATATTTGCAAGGTCTACCTTTTGTCCACGAATAACGAGTTCACCTTTCACTAATTTATTATTTTGATAAAAATCACGAATCCATTGTCTATACGATTCACCCGGGAATGGAATACCGTCACCAACCCACTTTTGAACTAATTTCCAGCTTTCGACGAAGCGCTCATTTTCTGAACGATCAAGTAAAGCGACATATGGACCTACAAAGTTTGTAATTGGTTTTAACATCTTATTTCCGAAATCAATCATTTCTGGCGGAATATTTCCGAATGTATCAACCGCTTTATCTAAATTGAAGTATTTCTCATCTAATAAAGGACCGTATAATCCTGTTTCAGAGAAATCAAAAGGACTTGTCATAAAGATTAAGTTGCGAATTGGCATGTGCGGATGAAGTGCTGCATAAATAGAAGTTAGCGTTCCACCCATGCAATAACCAAGTAAAGAAATCTCGTCCGATTTCGCAGTTCTCATTACTTTCTTCACTGCTTTTGCAATATAATCAAACACGAAATCATCAAATTTCAAATGACTATCTTCTAAACCAAATGTGCCCCAATCAAGCATATACACATCAAAACCACGATCTACTAAATATTCCACTAAACTATTTCCTGGAGTTAAATCCATAATATACGGTTTATTAATAAGCGCGTATATTAATAAGATTGGAACTCTCTGTGTTTTTTCTTGTTTTGGAATGTAACGATACAGCTTCGTTTTATTCTTCGTCCAAATAACTTCTTTCGGTGTTAAACCGACTTGTGGTTCTGGTTCGCGCAATAAAACTTCGCTCGCTCTTTTCACACGGCGATATGCTTTACGATATTCTTCTGGGTACAACTCCAATTGCTTTTCCCATTCCGTTACGAATGTAGTCATTTTTCTATCTCCTTTTCGGTCGATTTATTTCTAAAAAAAGAAGTGCATTCCTGCTATGGATATGCACTTTTTTCTCGCTTCATTACATGTATAATCCACCGTTAATGTTTAATTGCTGACCTGTGATATATGCACCGTCACGGCATAGGTATACTACACCTTTTGCAATTTCATCAGCTTGACCAAAACGTTTTTTCGGGATTTTCGCAACGATTTTTTGACGTACTTCTTCTGGTACTTCTGCTACCATTTCAGTATCAATAAATCCTGGGCAAATTGCGTTTACAGTTACATTTGTTTTTGCAAGCTCTAATGCTAATGATTTTGTAAATCCTAACATACCTGCTTTTGCTGCAGAGTAGTTTGTTTGTCCAAATCCACCAGCTTGGCCAATAATAGAAGAAATACTAATGATTCTTCCTTCTTCTGCTTCCGATATGTATGGCAGTACCGCGCTTGTTGTATTAAATACACTGCTCAAGTTCACGTCAATTACGCGCTCCCAATCTTCACGATTTAATTTTTTGAATGTACGATCTCTTGTAATACCAGCATTATTAACAAGAATATCAACTTTACCAAAATGATTCACAGCTTCTTCTACAAGTCGGTTTGCATCTTCTACTTTCGAAACATCCGCTTGAACTGCATAAACGTCATGTCCTTCTTTTCCTAATTCATTTACTAAGTTTTCAGCTGCTTCTTTACTGCTGTTATAGTTAATAACTACTTTTGCTCCCTCTTGTGCTAATGCTACTGTAATTGCTTTTCCAATTCCTTTTGCCCCACCTGTTACGATTGCTACTTTGCCATTTAATTGAACCATTTCTTTTCCCCCTTAAATGAATTTGTGAACGATTGTTATGAATCATTTTGGTACTCATATGAATAGAGTCCATATATTAATTATGTTTCGTTGTTTATACATGAAAAAGAGATTCTCCCTTTCCCTTTTACACGTTATAAACAAACGCTATTATCATTTTTTATTTTCCGGCTTATTCGCAGGTTTTACTTCTTCTTTTGCAGGTACTTGTAGTTTCGCTAGTACTGCATTTTGCTTTTCTAGTAACTCTAAAATTTGATCAACTTTCGTTTCTAGCGTGCGAATATCTTGTTTTACTTTCGTAACATCACGCTTTAATGTAGGAGCTTGTCCTAATGAATCCACTTTCTCTTCTAGAATTTCCTCAATGTTATCAACTTTATTTTCTAAATTGATAACAAGCGTAGCTACTCTAGCGATATCCTCTCTCGTCGGCACATTCACCTGTTCTAAATAATTTTTTGTCGTATCATTTAATGCTTTTTGATAAAACAAATTCAAATCTAGAACGCTGCCCATCCAAGCAGAATATTCTTCTGTTTTAATTGTTTCATTGAGCGCTTTTCCCCAAAATGTTTCGGTTTGTTCATAAGCATTTTTCCATGCTTGCAATGGATCGAATTTTTGATCAATCACTTCGCCTACACTCCCTTTTTCGTTTTTGAAACAATTCAACCTATTCACTATTTTCTAATATTCTGAATAAAACTTCAAGTCTATATTTTATTTTTCTTTATTTTCCAATAAATGTGTTGACATTAAAAACAGATAGGTGTAAATTGCACTTATAAGCAAAAAATTCCATCTAACTGATTCATGAGGTGATGCACAATCATGCTACATAATGAACCAGAACACCCAGAAAGTTTGGAAAAAAACCAAGCGAAACAACCAAACTCCATGCCAAAAAACTTCTTAGTTCCTTTCTTACTTCTCTGTCTAAAAGACTGGAGTCTTCATGGTTACAAACTCATTCAAATGCTAATGGACATCGGCTTTTCTTCTGTTGACCAAGGTAATGTGTATAGAACACTACGCAAATTAGAAAAAGAAAACCTTATTTCTTCTACTTGGGATACAAGCGAAGGCGGGCCAGCGAAACGAATTTATTCTTTAACAGAATATGGAGAGCAATATTTAACAACATGTGCGACTTCTTTTGAACATTATCAAAATATGTTGCGGACGTTTTTTACGTTATACACCAATGCATTCTTTCCATTTTCTACTTCTCCAGAAAAGGATGAAAAGGATTCTTCATCTTCACCTGGTGGTACAGCAGAGTAATCTGCGTTCACAATATGCAAAAAAACATTTGGAGGTCAAACAATGGAAACTAAGCCATACGAATTAGTCGATGCATTTTGGAAAAACTGGTCTCAATCTCTTTCCCTCTTCTCTTCAGCTGGGAAACAATTAGAGCAACTTACTTTAGAAACTTTAAAACAACAACAAGACGCTTTGCATAAATTAACATCAGGAGTAGATGAACTAGAAAAAGAACTACAACAATTCACTGCTCAGTTCAATAACCAATATACAGATTACGTGAAGCAATTAACTGGAAACTCCTTAAATGATCAAATTAACGAGTGGCAAGGAAAATGGAATGAACTTTCTACTCAAATGCACCAACTTACTGTTTCTCCTACGAAAACATCTTTGTCTATTCTTACTCAAACTAGCGGTCAATTTGAAGAAACAACAAAACAATTTATCGAACAACAACAATTACAACGTGACGAGGTTCAAAAACAGTTAGATGTTTTTTTGGGAGAGTTCAAGTCCAAACAACTAGAACTCGCAAAGCAGTTCGAGGAAAACTCAAAAAATTTATTTACTTCCATCAAGTAAGAAAGATGTGGGAGCTAACTGCAGCACAAACAAAACTCTTTCTTCCTCCTACTACATCAAGATGGCTGGCATTTTTCGATATGGAAAAGAAGGAGGCCAAAATGAATCCATTTCAAGAAGCACAAACTGTTCCGGAGCTTCGTTATGATGAGATTCAAGTCGGTGATCAAGCATCCCTTACAAAAACTATTACGGATGAGGACGTTATTAATTTTGCAAAATTAACTGGAGATGTGAATCCTATTCATATTTTAGATTCTTTTGCAAAAACGACAATGTTTAAAGAACGTATTGCTCATGGCATGCTCGTTTCCAGTTTCATTTCGACGATTCTTGGAACGAAACTCCCTGGCAAAAACACGATTTATTTATCTCAAAACGTTTCATTCCGTGCTCCTGTCAAAATTGGTGATACACTTCGCGTTGTGGCAGAAGTCATTAAAAAACGAGACGATAAAAAAATCATTACGTTGCAAACAAACATATATAATCAATCCGGTGATATTGTCGTGGAAGGTACAGCGACAATACTGAAAAAAGAGTAGCAAATTTGCTACTCTTTTTTCTATCCAATAACTTCTAATCACACCGATTACTTCCGCGTATGAGTACGTCGTTTCCACATAAAATAACGTTACCAGTTTAGATAGGTACTTAGCTGAACTGGACTACTTATAAGGATGTGTATCAACATGGTAAAAACAAACAAATTACTAGTTCCAGGTGCAGAACAAGCGCTTGAACAATTTAAATATGAAATCGCACAAGAATTCGGTGTTAGCTTAGGTTCTAATACAGCATCTCGTTCTAACGGTTCAGTTGGCGGTGAAGTAACGAAACGACTTGTTGCTTTAGCTCAACAACAATTACGTGGATAATACTATACCATATGGCTTAGAGGCAGATATTCTCTGCCTCTTTCTATTTTTAACATACATAATCGTGCTTTTTCACATACTAGTAAGAGCAAACTGAAAGGAACGATATGTAACATGAAACGGATTAATATTAGCATGAGTCCTCCCCGTGTTCTTACTTTGTCTTTTATTATGTTATCAATTATCGGTACATGCTTATTAAAGCTACCAATTGCTACAACAACGTCTATTTCATGGCTCGATGCTTTATTTACAACCGTTTCTGCTTGTACGGTTACAGGGCTTGGTGTTGTAGACACAGGAAAAGTATTTACCTTATTTGGCCAATGTGTCATTTTAACGCTTATACAAGTGGGCGGACTTGGCATTATGAGCTTTGCCGTTTTAATTGCGATTATGCTCGGCAGAAAAATTGGTCTTCAAAACCGAATTTTACTACAACAAGCGTTAAATCAAACGAACATTGGTGGCGTCATTCGTCTTGCCAAAGCATTATTTTTATTCTCTTTTACAGTCGAATGTATCGCTACTTTAATTCTTTCTTTTGAATGGGTACCAAAATACGGGATTGCTAAAGGGATCTATTATAGCTTTTTTCATTCGATCTCTGCTTTTAACAATGCTGGTTTTTCTGTGTGGAGCGATAATTTAATGTCCCATTCTCATAGCATTCTTGTCAATCTCGTTATTTCCTCCCTCATTATTTTAGGTGGAATTGGTTTTACAGTAATCGTAGATATAAAAAGAAAGAAAAATTTTAAAAACCTTACATTACACTCAAAACTTATGCTCTCTTCTACTCTAATCGTCAATATTATTGCGACTGTTTTTATTTTTATATTCGAGTTCCACAATTCCCTTTCTATGAGAGGATTTACCCCATTTGAAGAAGGAATGGCCGCTTATTTCCAGGCGGTTTCAACTCGTACTGCCGGGTTTAATACAGTTGATATTTCTGCATTATCAAAGCCTTCCCTACTATTAATGATGCTCCTTATGTTTATTGGCGCTGGTAGTGCTTCAACCGGTGGTGGAATTAAGTTAACAACATTTTTAATCATGTTTTTTGGGGTATTTAAATTTTTACAAGAACAAGATGATATTGTCGTGTTTAAAAAATCTATTAAAGATACTCTCATTGTCAAAGCATTAACCATCACTATTATTTCCATTTCATTTATCTTTTTTGCTATTTTAATTTTAAGTATTACTGAGCGAGTTCCTCTATTGATGAGTGCTTTCGAAGTATTTTCAGCATTTGGGACTGTCGGTCTCAGTATGAATTTCACACCACACTTAACTATGATCGGAAAAGCTATTATCATCTTTATGATGTTTTTTGGGAAAATGGGACCTTTAACATTGGCTTTTTCATTTGCACGTAAAAAGAACCGAAAAATAAAATATCCGAATGAAGATATTTTAACAGGTTGACAACCGTATAAATTATCCATATAATGAGAGTACAATAGCATATCTCCAAAGGGGAGTAGCGTCCAAGAATATTTCTTGGAAACAAAGTCGTCATTACGTAGAACTTAGTTCTTCCGGCTTTGTTGGCATTTTCATTACATATGTCTAGCAAGACCTTTGCCTATTAACGGCAGAGGTCTTTTTTGTATTAATTTACAAATTCTTCCAAAATTAATAGGCAGGAGTATGGGGAAACTAAATAGTGGGGAAATTCTTCACTTATTTAGTACTTATAGAAATGAGAGGAGAATGTACATGGATGTATCATTATTATTGGAGTATGGTTGGGTATTACTCATCCTAATTGCACTAGAGGGGATTTTAGCGGCTGATAACGCTCTCGTTCTTGCAATTATGGTAAAACATTTACCAGAAGAAAAACGAAAGAAAGCACTATTTTACGGATTAGCGGGGGCATTTGTTTTCCGTTTCGGATCGTTATTTATGATCTCGTTCTTAGTCGACGTATGGCAAGTGCAAGCAATCGGTGCCATTTACCTTATGTTTATCGCTGGTAATCATTTATTTAAAACGTATGTTAAAAAGAATACGGATGAAGAAACAGAAGAAAAAGAAGCAAAGAAAAAACAAGAGAACTTTTGGTGGACTGTATTTAAAGTTGAGGTTGCTGATATCGCCTTCGCAGTTGATTCAATTTTAGCTGCAGTTGCATTAGCAATGACTTTACCAAAAACAGGATTAGGTACAATTGGTAGTCTTGATACTGGGCAATTCGTTGTTATCTTTGTAGGTGGACTTATCGGGTTAATCATTATGAGATTTGCAGCAACTGCTTTCGTACAAATCTTAAAACGTAAACCAGGACTTGAAACTGCAGCATTCTTAATTGTAGGTTGGGTTGGTGTGAAACTAGCAGTTTATACATTAGCACACCCTGCATTAAATGTAATTCCACATTCATTCCCAGAATCTACACTATGGAAGCTTACATTCTGGATTGTATTAGTCGGAATCGCAGTTGGCGGTTGGTTCTTCTCGAAAGAAGTAGAAGTAAAAGTAGAAAAGAATTTAGACGAAAAAGCGCTGTAATTACAGCGCTTTTTCTTTTTCCCTTCCCCCCACAATGTCCAGAAAAAATTCCATTATACTATCTTTTGTAAACGTTTTCTTTATATATGTATGTCCTTTTTGTGAAACATTGCACAAACTTATTGAAACTGAGAACAATTCCATGTACTTTATTCATATAAGGAGTATTTATAGATGATGTACTAAAGGAGCGTATTACTCATGCTAGAACAAGGATTAGATTATGTTGTCAAACTGGCTAAGAGCAAAAAACAAATGCTAGATACAAACCCGATGCAATATTTCATTCGTGCCGCACTTGCGGGTATTTATATCGGTTTTATTATTGTACTATGTTTTAAATTAGGTAACTTTTTTCACATTGCAGATTCACCAGCAACTTATTTAGCTGCTTCTATGTTTTTCGGAATTGCCCTCGTACTTATTATATATGGCGGTGCTGAATTGTTTACTGGAAACACAATGTACTTCACTGTAGCAACTTTAAGAAAAGAAACAACGATTTCTGATACACTTCGTAACTGGGTCGCTTGTTATGCAGGGAATTTAGCTGGAGCTTTATTTTTTGCCTTACTATTTTATGCAACTGGAATTTTCGAAGCAATTGATCACGGCCATTTCATGAATAAAGTAGTAGAAGGAAAAATGAATACACCTACAATGCAATTATTCTTTAAAGCAATTTTATGTAACTGGCTTGTATGTCTTGCGTGTTTCTTACCTTCTCAAGTGAAAGGTGATACAGCAAAAATTATGATGATGATGCTACTCGTTTTCACATTCTTCTTATCTGGTTACGAGCATAGCATTGCAAACTTATCACTGTTTGCTTTATCTTTAGTTTCACCGCATCCGGAGACAATTTCTTTTGCAGGTGCTATTCATAACTTAATTCCAGTTACAATCGGTAACATTATTGGCGGGTCTGTATTTGTCGGTATGGTTTACCATTACTTAACAAAGAAAGTACCTGACGTGAAACAAGAAGAAACTGAATTAGTAGCAGCTCAACAAGAAGAAATCATTCCGTTGCAAGCGCATATGAAACATTAAAAACTCCAAAGTTTCACTTTGGAGTTTTTAGCTCCCCACATATTTAACAACAAGGTGCGGATTAATTTCTCCTTCTTCCTTTCCCTTATTAATTCTCTGTTTCATCTTGTGCATACCGATGACATCATTCGTATGAAGGTGAATTTCATTTACATATAACCCCTCTTTACAAAAAGCCTCTACAAAATCTAATCCATTTCTTTCCCCCCATCCCATATTAAAATCAAGGGAAAGAATATTCACATCATAATCCCGAACCATTTGCAAGGCACATTCTACTGTAGTGGCGGGCACATACCCGTACGGACAACTTCTTTGATCATCCATATATACATTCATGTTCTATCCCCTCTCTATTTTGTATACGTGACCAACATGTAACATATTGCCCCAAGGCTAATAAAAGGACCGAACGGAATTTGGCTCCTCATTTTCATACGTTTTAATACTATACCAACTCCAAAGAAACAAAGACTAAAGCAAGATGCTAAAAATAAGATCATAAAAATCCCTTTCAGTCCCACTATAAATCCAAGTAACGAAAGTAATTTTATATCCCCTCCACCAAGCCCTTCTGGATATATCTTTTGCATGCAATATAACAAAATGAATATAACGCCACTACCAACTATACTATCTGTCCAAGTCACTAACGGCACAAAAACACATTCTAAAATGAGTAAACAGGCAAACCAAGCTAAAATACGATTGGGGATTAACATATATATGTAATCTGTAACTGAAATAATAAGAAGTAGCGAAAAAAGCGATAAAATGATGATAAGCTCTCGTTCCACCCCAATCATATATACAGTAAGAAGAAATATCATTCCTGTTACAAGTTCAAATACTACGTACAAAATTGAAATTTTCCTCTTACAATTCGTACAACGTCCTCTTTGTATACAAAAAGAAATGATTGGAATCAATTCTTTTGGCTTTAGCACATACTTACAATAATGACAATGTGAACGCGGGGTAATGATAGACTCACCTAGCGGCACTCTCATTGCAATTAACATAAAAAAAGAACCAAACACCATCCCCACTAACAATGCATATAAATAAGTGAACATCCCTTCCTCTCCTTTCCAGAAGAACATAGCAAAAAAAGGAGAGAACTTCTACTTCATATTATTTCTATTCTATTAAAAAAGCAGGCCATTTTCCGGCCTGCTTTCCCCTCTTTTATACGATGAAATATACTGCTTTTAATGGTCCGTGTACTCCGACAACAAGATTCATTTCAATATCTGCCGAGTTACTAGGTCCTGTAATAAAGTTAATACAAGATGCTACTGCCTCGCCATTTTCTACACGTGTGTTCATATCCTGAACTGCTTGTGTAATACGAGGCACAAGTGTTTCACGTGGAATAATAGCAAAGTATACAGTCGGTAAAAAGTGTAAAGAACGACCTTGGCCTTTATGACTTTGTACAACAATCGTACCAGATTCAGCTAAAGTATAATCACTAAATGCGATTCCAATATTCGCTCTTTCTGCGATACGCATATTCTCTTCTTTTTTCTCAGGATCCCATACATTCACTTCAACATTTTGCTTTGGAAGCTCTTCTTTAAATAAAGAAGTCAATCCATAAGAATCAAAACGTTCGTCTGCCGATAACATAATAGGTCCCCCACCGTTTTCCACGATTACTTTTTGAATATCTTCACGTAAACGGTCGTTTGTCGTTTCCACTACAGTTGTATGAATGTTTGTACATTGATTTTTAAATACTTCTAACAATTCTTCTTTTGAATAATCTTTTAGCGTTTCTACATTCACATTACTTTTCCATGCTGGACGCTTTACGCCTTCTGTTTTCCGCTCACGTCCAATTTCTTTTGCGATATTATCTAGAAAGGACTCACGGTTTTGAATTAATCCTGTCATTATTTGTCCCCGCCTTTCTTATGATCTTTATACCAATCACGGAATCGTTCTTTACTTGGAGCCGGGAATTCACGAATATCTGTCCAGTTTTTAAGTGGCCCAACACCTTTTGATACACGGTTGCCCGATGTAAATGGACTCATTGCTGCTGGCGCCATTTTTGATCCCATTTTATATAAAGCTGCTGAAGATGCACCCATACTAAACATTTTCATTGCTAATTTTTCTGCAAGTGGTGCACGTCCTTCTTGCTCAACAATTACTTGACGATGTTTTAATAATAAATCATGCAATGGTATTTTTACTGGACAAGCTTCTGTACACGCTCCGCATAAACTAGAGGCATATGGAAGCTCTTTGTAATCATCGTATCCACCTAAAAGTGGTGTTAATACCGCACCGATTGGTCCTGAGTATATAGAACCATACGAATGTCCACCAACGTGACGATATACAGGACATACGTTAACACAAGCAGCACAACGAATACATTGCAATACTGAGCGGAATTCAGATCCAAGAATTTGAGAGCGGCCATTATCAACAACAACTAAGTGGAATTCTTCTGGTCCATCTACTTCCTCTTCTTGAATTGGTCCCGCTACAGTTACATAACTTGTTAATTTTTGCCCTACTGCACTACGACATAGTAAACCAACTAAAACATCTAATTCTTCCATTGTCGGAACCATACGTTCCATACCCATTACTGCAATTTGAGTTTTCGGAATCGACATAACAAGATCGGCATTACCTTCGTTCGTTACTAAACAAAGAGAGCCAGTATTTGCAACTGCAAAGTTACAACCTGTCACACCAATTTCTGCATCCATAAATTTCTCACGAAGTTGTTTACGAACAAACTTTGTCATTTCATATGGATCATCAGAATTTTCATAGCCAAGCTTTTCTTTAAATACATCACGAATTTGCGTTCTGTTTTTATGAAGTGCGGGCGCAATAATATGTGAAGGTGGATCGTTATCTACTTGCAAGATATACTCTCCTAAGTCACTTTCTAACACTTCACAACCAATCTCTTCAAGGGCATGATTCATACTAATTTCTTCAGTTACCATTGATTTTGATTTTACAACTTTCTTCGCTTGTTTCTTTTTTGCAACGTCTTGAATATACTTTGCTGCTTCCTCTTTCGTTTTCGCAAAGTACACATGTCCGCCTCTTTTTGATACATTTTCACTTAACTGCATTAAGTAATAATCAAGGTTTTCTAACGTATGTTGGCGAATTTGTTCACCTAGTTCACGCCACTCTTCCCAGTTTCCTAATTCTTCCGCTGCTTTTAAGCGATTCGTATATAAGCGCGTTTGCGCAGAAGATACTGCTCCGCGCATAAAAGAATCTTGAATTCCATCGCCAACGCGATCATTAAATTTTTTCTCACTGATTTTCATAGACATAGCTTATGTTCCCCCTTCATGAGCGACTATTTAGTACCTCAGCAATATGCATTACTTTTATTTCTTTTCCTAAACGCTCAATACGTCCGCCAATGTTTAACAAACACCCACAATCTGCACCGATTAAATAATCAGCACCTGTTTCCATTGCACTATCTACCTTTTCATCTACCATTTGCTCAGAAATTGGAGTCATCTTCACTGAAAACGTTCCCCCAAACCCACAACAATTTTGTTCGTTTGGCAGTTCTCTCACAGTTAATCCTTTTACGTTTGATAATAAAATTCCTGGTGCCTCTTTTACTCCAAGCAGGCGTGTCATATGACAAGATTTATGAATAGTAGCTATCCCTGGTAAGCTTGCACCAACATCTGTCACTTTTAAAACATCTACAATAAATTGTGTAAATTCATATGTTTTATCAGCAACCTTTTGTGCACGTTTAGCCCACTTCGGATCATCTTTAAAAACATGCGGATACTCATGAAACATTGTCGCACAAGAACCAGATGGTGTAACGATATATTCTGCATCTTCGAAAGTTTCAATCATATGTTTCATCGCTTCTTTTGCTGCTTCTACATGGCCGCTATTATAAGCAGGCTGACCACAACAAACTTGTGCTTCTGGAAATTCAATTTCACAACCTAAACGCTCCAACACTTCAACTGTTGCTTTTCCGACGTTTGTTTCAAACATATCGACTAAACAAGTAACAAATAAAGTAACTTTCATAATTATTACTCCCCCTTTTTACAACTCCACCAACAAACATATGGTCATCAGATGACTGAGAAAAGAAGAAGTAGGCTCAACCATGGCCTATCCTCTCCCTCTTCTAAAGAAAACGCTTACTTAATCTTTCTCTATTTTATCAAAAAATTTGATTTTTAAAAGATTAAATTACGAATTTATATCGTTTTTACCTGTGACAATATGTTCTACATTTGTTAAATGATCTAGCATTGCTTGCTGCGCTAATTCTACATCTTGCTTTAACACTGCATCATATATAACTTGATGCTCTTCTATAAGTCGTTCTGATGTTGTTTGTTCACCATATAAAATAATGCGTCTTGATTCACCAATCGTTTCAGCAATCATCTCTGAAACGTGATTCATGAGTTCAATCAAAATGTTGTTATGCGAAGACTCCGCAATTCCCATATGGAACTGAAAATCTGCTTTTTCGCCAGCCTTTTCATCTCCAATGCTCTTTGCCATTTCATCTAACCAATGCTTCATATTTTGCAAATTATCTTCCGTACGTTTTGCCGCAGCTGCTCGAACTGCCCCCACTTCAAGCACCTTTCGTACTTCTAATAAGTTTAAAATATCTTCTTTCTTCATTAATAATTTATTGTTTAATGATTTTGTTAATGAAGAAGAATCGAAATTCTTCACATATGTACCTTCTCCTTGTTTCATCTCAATTAAGCCCATTGCTCTTAGCGCACTTAGCGCTTCACGAACAGCAGATCTACCAACTTGAAACTGCTCAGCTAATTGATGTACAGGAAGTAGTTTGTCACCAGGTTTTAACGTACCATTTTTAATCATTGTTAAAATAGCTTCAGATACTTCTTCGTAAATCTTTTTCGGTTTAATAGATTTGTACTCCAGTTAAATCACCTCAGTATCTTCCAAACAACAATTGAAACGATTTATAAGAACTTTGCATCATAACTATTTTAGAACGAATTGGTAAGAAGTACAAATGTTTTGTTCATAAAATCGTCAAATTTTTAATATTTATTTGATATTAATTTATATTTATTCCTCTATTCGTTTGCACTCATGAAGAAAAGCATGTCCTTCACGTTAGAACATGCTTTCTTCAACTTGTATTTTCAATTTAAAACTAACCGTCGTTCCATGCCCTTTTTCACTTTCAATTCGCCACTGTCCATCATGTATATGAACAATTTGTCTGACAATGGCAAGGCCTAAACCTGTTCCCCCATGTTGACGACTTCTCGCTTTATCAACGCGATAAAAACGTTCACCAAGATTTTCTAAATGCTCTGTTTCAATACCGATTCCTGTATCTTTTATGTTTAATTCACAGTAATCATCTATCTGCCTGAGTGTTATCATAATATCCCCGTTTTGATTTGTATACCGTATCGCATTATCTAACACGTTATGAAGCACTTGTTGCATGCGATCCTCATCAATCATTACAATGATTTCTGGATTTAAATTTGTTGAAATACGAATTTTCTTTTCTATAAACTTAATCTCATACGTATCTAACACATCTTCAATCAGTTGTGAAAAAACGATAGGTTGTTTCTTTAACGGAAAATGTTCACCTTCTAATTGTGCTAAATCTAATAAATCATGAACGAGACGCTGCATACGACCCGCTTCTTTATGAATGAGCTGTGTTACTTTTTCCTGCTGTGGTCCCTTCGCTACACCATCTAAAATAGCTTCACTATATCCTTTTATATAACTAAGCGGTGTTCTTAGTTCATGCGAAACGTTAGCTAAAAATTCCTTACGCTTTACGTCTTCTGTCTCTAAAGAATTTGCCATTTTATTAAATGCTTTTCCTAATCGTCCAATTTCATCTTCGGAAGAAATTGTAATCCGTTCTGAGAAATCTCCCGTAGCCAAATGATTGGCAACTCGTTCCATTTGCGAAAGCGGTCTCGTAATAGCAATAATAATCTTTCTACCAATCCATATTGTCAGTAAAGTCATAGCAAGTGCTAACGGTGCTAAAATAAGGCCCATATCATATATTAAGTCTTTTATACTTTTTAAAGGAATATAAGAATATACAATGCCAACTAACTTTTTATTTTCTAAAACAGGGATGACAACCCCCATAATATTTCGGTCAAAATGTTCCTCATACCCTATCTTTGTCACAGTTTTTCCATCTAATAATGCTTGCCTGTCCCCTTCACTTATAAGAGAATGATGATGCACATCAAAAGGTAAACACGCGCTTAAATCACGCGGATTAGATACGAAAAGAACATCTGAACTCGATATTTGATCAAATGCTCTTACTTTCTCTTCAAAAGTTGCTATTCCTTCACGCTTATCATATTGCGCAGCAAGACGCTTCCCTTCCATTACTAATGAATCTTTTAAATTATCAACGTATAGTTTTTCATACGAGTATAAAGATACAAAATAAAGAAAGGAAACTGTTACACATACTGCACATACTACTGTAAGCCAAAGCTTCTGTACCATCGTAAACATACGTTACACCTCAAATTTATAGCCTACACCCCAAACCGTTTGAATGTAGTTTCCACTTTCTCCAAGCTTCAAACGCATCGTTTTCACGTGCGTATCCACTGTTCTTGTACTTCCGGCATAATCATATCCCCATACCTTTTCCAGCAATTGTTCCCGGCTAAATACTTGTCCCGTATGTTGGCAAAGAAAATAGAGTAAATCAAACTCTTTTACTGTAAGAGAAATCGGCTCACCATCAGCCTCAATCTTCCTACTTTTTTCATTAATAAGTATCGGTCCAAACTGAATCTCCTCTTGTTGCTCTTGCTTTGTATAACGTCTTAACACAGCTTCCATACGAGCAATTAGTTCTCCAGGACTAAAAGGCTTTACAATATAATCATCTGCTCCCATACGCAAGCCGTTCACCCTATTCCACTCTTCACCTTTTGCTGTTAAAAATATAATTGGTACATCTGACGTTTTTCTAATTTCTTTACAAACTGAAAGTCCATCCATCTCTGGCATCATAATATCTAATACAACGAAATCATAATGATCAGTCTCTAATTTTTTTAGAGCCTCTTTTCCATTTTCAGCTTCTCCCCACTCGTATCCGAAATTATCTAAGTACATTCCAACAAGCTGCCTCATATCACTTTCATCATCTACAACTAGCACCCTATATTTACTCATTGTCCTTACCTTCCCTCTCTATGAGTTGAAACGGCCCTTTTCCGACTTTAATTGTTTGTTTTATTTTCAAACTCTTCATATCCATGACGCACACTTCATCACTATCATAGCTTGCTACGTATCCTTCTGCTCCGCTCTTCAAAAATGCAAATGGATTCGATCCTACTTCTACAGAAGCCACCTCTTTATACGTGCTAACATCAAACTTTCTAAGCGTATTCGAACCGTGACTTAATGCATATACATACTTATTATCCTTCGTTATATTCACAGGCATAAACGGAGCATGTAAAGAACGTACCATTTCTCCGCTCTTCAATGAATACACTAATACTTTTTCATTGACTTGATTTCCATCACCATGTCCGCCAATCCATATTTCTTTCCCATCTGGGCTAATTGTCGCTCCCGTTGATGCTGGGGGAATCATAAAGGATTGTATCACTTCTTTTTTCTTTATATCAATGGTCGTTAGCTTCGTATCATAAAAGTTTAATACCGATAACTGGTTATCGTGCTCTACCATCGTAATTGGTCCTTTTCCTGTTGATACACTCCCTGTCTCTTTCCCTTTTATCGTAAAGAACCTTACCTTTTGGGCAGTTTGATCGGCAGCAAATAATTGTTTTGTATCCTCGGATACAATCACATTTACAATGCCTTTTCCCGTTTTATATTTGTCCACTTGCCTTCCTTCTGCTAGTGAATATACATACATGTACTCTAACTGCTTGCCATATACAAGTATGTCCTCACCGTTTGGAAGTAGTGCAACTCCTGCCATTGGTTCATTAAGTTCCCATGTCGTAATTAACTTTTTAGTTTTTTCATCAACAAAACTAATACTACCTTCTTTTATATTCGTTGTTATAATAACACTTTTATCTTTAGCAATCGGTGTATATGAACTTCCTTGACACCCTACTAATAGAAATAAAAAACAGAGAAGAAAAACATACTTTCTCAAAAGATTCCCTCCATCTTCGGATGATTTCGTTATAATTGTAAAATAACAAATAAATGTGTGGAAAGTGTGAAATTTTCCTTTCTTACTTCATTTACATATATAATGTACAACAAATAGAATTTGAGGTGTGCAAATTATGCTTTTTCCTGATTTAGCGAATAAAATTGTACGAGAAGTACGCAGATTAATTAAAGAAAATATCATTATCATTAATATACAAGGCGTTATTATCGCAAGTACAGATGTAGAAAGAATCGGCCAATTTCATGAAGGTGCACTCCGATGCGCGAAACAAAAGAAAACTGTCATTATTACAAAAGCAGATGAACGACGTTTGCAAGGCGTAAAGGCGGGTATGAACCTCCCCTTACTATTTCATGACGAAGTAATTGGTGTCATTGGAATTACAGGCGAACCTGAAAACATTTCGCAATACGGAGAAATATTACGTAAAATGACCGAACTACTCATTCACGAAAACTACTTTTTAGAACAACTAGAACTTGAACACCGTTCTTATGAAGCATTTGTCTTTGATTGGCTTCAAAATACAGACTGGTCTCCAAGCTTTCTCGATCGCGCAAAAACACTTGGTATTGATTTATATAAGAAGAAACAACTTATTTTGTTCTCTATCGATCAAAATGACACGATGCTTCAGCGTAAGATTTGGCAACACGTACGCAATCTATTAACAAAGGAGCATCTATTTGTTCGCTGGGGAAATGATCGATTCATTTTATTTACAGCCACAAACTCCAAAGAGCAAACGTATCAATTTTTAAAAAGATTAAAGCAAGACTGTGAAACTTTGTTTTCTATTCCTTTATATATTGGGATTGGACAATCCGTTACACCAAGCAATATGAACTTATCGTACGAACAAGCATTACAAGCTCTTTCCGTATCACTTGAAACGAAAAAAATTGTATTTAATGAAGATTTACGTTTAGAAATGTGCTTACAAGATATTTCTGGTGAAACGCGGGAACAGTTTCTAAGGCGCACCATCGAAAACTTACTATCATCTCCTGAGCTTATGCACACTTTACGCTTATTTATTGATTATAACCAATCCTATAAACAAACAGCTGAACAATTACATATACACATTAACACATTGCATTACAGACTTAAAAAGATTGAGGAGCATACAGGACTTGACCCGAAACAATTCAAAGACTTAAACATTTTATACTTCTCGCTCCTCTTATTAGATAATCACACAAAAAAGAATGATAAAAAAGATTAATCTTTAGATGATTATACATAGAAAGAATCCCCCAACTTTTTTATCATTATAATGAAAGCACTGTTACAACGTTTTTTATTATGATCAAATACGTTAACAGTTTGAGGGGGATTTCCAATGTTAGAAAAGCAAATTATTCATTCATTCGTATCCATTGTTGGCGAAGATAATGTAGATACATCCAATATGGGGCGTTTAACGTATAGTTATGATGCCACTCCAAACTTCCAAGCAATGCCTGATGCAGTCGTTGCTCCTCGTAATACAAATGAAGTAGCTGAAGTGTTAAAAATATGTAACACTCACAAAATTCCTGTATATGTTCGTGGTTCTGGAACAAACCTTTGCGCGGGGACATGTCCACTTGAAGGCGGTATCGTCCTTATCTTCCGCCATATGAATAACATTTTAGAAATTGATGAAGAGAATTTAACAATTACTGTACAAGCTGGTGTAATTACACTTGATATTATTAAAGCGGTAGAAGAAAAAGGTTTATTTTATCCACCAGATCCAAGCTCGATGAAAATTTCTACAATCGGCGGTAACATTAATGAAAACTCAGGTGGATTACGCGGATTAAAATATGGCGTAACACGTGATTATGTGATGGGTCTTGAACTTGTCTTACCAAATGGCGATATTATTCGTACTGGCGGTAAATTAGCAAAAGATGTAGCTGGTTACGATTTAACTCGTTTATTTATCGGTTCTGAAGGAACACTTGGCGTCGTAACAGAAGCAATATTAAAACTTGTTCCTATGCCTGAAACGAAGAAAACGATGCTTGCACTATATGAAGATATTAATGAAGCTGCACGTGCTGTTTCTTCTATTATTGCAAATAAAATCATTCCAGCGACACTTGAGTTTTTAGACCAGCCGACAATTGAAGTAGTAGAAGAGTTTGCACAAATCGGTTTACCAACTGATGTAAAAGCAATTTTATTAATCGAACAAGACGGTCCACCTGAAGTTGTCAATCGAGATATTGAAAAAATGGCTAACGTTTGCCGCTCCATGAATGCAGTCGATGTTCGCATTGCAAAAGATGAAGCGGAAGCAGATGCACTTCGGACAGCTCGCCGTAGTGCACTATCAGCACTTGCAAGATTAAAACCTACTACAATATTAGAAGATGCAACGGTACCACGCTCACAAATAGCTCCGATGGTTGAAGCTATTAATGCGATTGCAAAAAAATATAATATTCCTATTTGTACGTTTGGGCATGCTGGCGACGGCAACCTACACCCAACTTGTATGACAGATGCTCGTAATGAAGAAGAAATGCACCGAGCTGAACAAGCTTTTGCTGAAATATTTGCGAAAGCAATTGAACTTGGTGGCACAATTACTGGTGAACATGGTGTTGGTGCGATGAAAGCTCCTTATTTAGAAATGAAATTAGGTAAAGAAGGTATTGCTGCCATGCAAGGAATTAAACAAGCCTTCGATCCAAATAACATTATGAACCCTGGCAAGATGTTCGCGAAAGACACTCGCAAAAGAGTGGTGGTTGAGCGATGACAACATTAAATAAAGAAAACATTCAAAAAGAATTTAAAGAAAGATTAAGTGAAGATGAACTACTAAACTGTATGCGATGCGGTTTCTGTTTACCTACTTGTCCTACTTACATTCAATCTGGATATAAAGAATCACATTCACCACGAGGACGTATTGCATTAATGAAAGCGGTCGTTGACGGTTTAATTGAACCAGATGAAGATGTTGAAAATACATTGAATGTTTGCCTCGGCTGCCGTGCTTGTGAACCTGTTTGTCCATCAGGTGTAAATTACGGACATCTATTAGAAGAAGCTCGTGATATTATAAATCAAAACAAGAAGTTCTCGGTGCCAGTGAGAGCCGTTCGTAAAGTCGTTTTTGAAGGGCTCTTCCCCCATCAAAATCGAATGAGAACATTAACAGGGTTAATCGGATTTTACCAACGTTCTGGTTTACAAACGCTAACACATAAAATGGGTATTATGAAGTTATTCCCTGAAACACTTGCAACAATGGATCTCGTTTTACCAAAAGTCCCTAAAATGAAAGCAATGAAAGATCGTCCTGCATTTTTACCTGCTGAGAGTACAAAAAAGAAACAAGTTGCATTCTTCACAGGCTGTTTAATGGATACGATGTTTTTAGAAACAAATAACGCAACGATGAAACTTCTTCAGTTAGCTGGTTGTGATATCGTTATTCCGAAAACACAAAGTTGCTGCGGTGCATTACATGGGCATGCTGGTGAAAAGAGCGGAGCGAAAGAATTAGCAAAACGAAATATAAAAGCATTCGAGGATTTAAATATCGACTATATTATTACGAATGCAGGTGGTTGCGGAGCTTACCTCGTAGACTACGATTATCTTTTAAAAGATGATCCACAGTGGGCTGAACGCGCAAAGCAGTTTGTTTCTAAAATTAAAGATATTACTGCTATTCTAGTAGAACTAGATTTCCATAAACGAAATGACTTACGACTTCCATCGCAAATTATTACGTATCAAGACTCTTGTCATTTACGCAATGTTATGCGAACATCTTCAGAACCTCGTATGTTACTAGAAGCAATTCAAGGCGCAACATATCGTGAAATGAAAGATGCGGATCGCTGCTGTGGTTCTGCTGGTATTTACAATATTGTTCATTCAGAACTATCCATGGAATTTCTAGATTATAAAATGGACCGTGTACATGAAACAGAAGCAGCAACTATTGTTACTGCAAATCCAGGTTGTCTACTACAAATGAAATTAGGCATTGAACGAGAAGGAATTTCTCATAAAATGAGAGGAATTCACATTGTAGATTTATTATTAGAAGCAATTGAAACCAACTCGTAATAACTCGTAACATACGTAATAATAGGAAAACGGCTATCTCCTTCGTCTATGTAAAGAGATAGCCGCTTTTTTGTCCGCTACAAGATTAAGAATATGTTACTTTATTATAAAAAAGAACAACAGAAACATTACAGTTTTGTAAAAATCAATCCATTATATTCCTCAAAAAAACGCTCAAATCATTGATACAATAGGATTCTTCATTTTCAATATAGGTACATTTATCCAAAAACCCCCTCTTAAAACGAAGTATAAAAATGCTGAAAATTCCTTTTATACTCTATGTTTCTCTTATTTTTCCCCTTTTCTTCAATTAGGATAAATTAGGTAATTTTAAAGTCTATGAATTTTTTTCCATCTTTTTTCTCACAAATTGTATGCTACGATGAATTTGTCAGTCAGACAGGCTGTCAAAACAAATCGTGTGAAAACAAATTAAAACTTTATATAGGGGGACACACATCATGAAAAAACGTGTTTTATTATCTGTAGCTGCTGCAACAGCTCTTACTTTAGGAGTATCATCTTTAGATGCACAAGCTGCAACAGTACAACCATCTAACGCAAAGGTTCAAAATATTCAGCATTCAAAAGTGATGATGAAGCAAATGAGCCAACAAGAATTACAAGCATTCTTACAATCTATGGGCGTTGAGTCATTAGCACAATGGCAACAAGGAAATTTCCAACCAAACTGCTTCATTCCTGGTCAACAACCAACTGAAAATGTTGTAACTGAGCAACCAACAGCTAAGCCAGAAACTCAAAAGCCTGTTGAGCAAAAGCCTGCTGAAGAAGTTCAAAAACCAGAAGCTCAAAAACCTGCTGAAAACAACAATACTCAAAAACCTGCTGAACAAAAACCTGCTGAGCAAAAGCCTGCTGAAGAAGCAAAATCTTTAAGCGAATTCGAACAACGTGTTGTTGAATTAACAAACGCTGAACGTGCAAAACAAGGCTTACCAGCACTAAAAATCGATACTGAATTAAGCAAAGTAGCACGTGTTAAATCTGAAGATATGCAGAAGAATAACTACTTTGATCATAACAGCCCTACATACGGGTCTCCGTTTGACATGATGAAGAAATTTGGTATTTCTTATACATCTGCCGGTGAAAACATCGCTCAAGGCCAACGTACACCTGAAGAAGTAGTACAAGCTTGGATGAACAGTGCTGGACACCGTGCAAACATCTTAAATAACGGCTTCACTCACATCGGTGTTGGCTATGTAGAAAGCGGCAACTACTGGACACAACAATTTATTACGAAGTAAATAGATTAAAAGAGTCTTCTCATTATGAGAAGACTCTTTTTTATGTTTCATAACTTTCTATTATGTATGAGTATAAAATGTAAAACATGAACAAAATAGAACCACTACTTATTACACTAAGTAATACATAAAACCCCCACTTCAAGTTCAAAAATAATGAAAATAATATACTACATGCCATTATTTGAAAAATCCGCCTACTCACTAAACGGATCTTTTGTAATTTGATTGGGTCTTTTTCCGTACTCTGAACTTGTTTAAACAACTTACTAAGCATAAAAAGAAACATACTAATCCCAATTGTTAGTCCTGTTTGAAAGGATATCATACTTCCAAAATTAATAAAGAGAATGAGCATATGGATAAACAACATAAATAAAGTAATCGTCTTTAGAAATCCACTTATAATGACATGCTCGCCTTCATTAAACTTATATATATTATGTGAAATAATATACATCAATCCATGTAAAAAAATAAGAAAAAAAGGAATAAATGCTATAACAACTTGTTTGCTCATAAAATCGTTCGGCCCACCATTTTCATCCCAATGTACAGCCATCTCATTTGGTAAATATGGATAGAGGCATAGAGTAACTAAAAGACAAACGAAAAATATTCCTAGTATATATTTATATTTGACCAAGCAATTCTCACCTCTCTTTTCTCTTAACGGCTTCGCTTCTTTTAGAGAAATTCCTGCAAGAATCTACTTTTCTCAAATTTAAACTTACACTTTACGCATTCATTCTTTGAAATTCTTTCATTGTATGATTTAATTTTGCAGGGAATGGTACATCCACTTCGATCTCTTCTTTCGTAATGGGATGTAAGAAGTTTATCTTCATCGCATGTAATGCTTGCCCAGACATATATTGCGTTTGTCCACCATATAATACATCCCCAACTAATGGATTACCATTATAGCTCATATGAACACGAATTTGATGGGTTCTACCCGTTTCTAATTGTAACGTTACGAACGTAACATTTTGGTTTTTAAAATACTTCTCTACTTTATAAAATGTGATGGCTTGATCTCCCTTTGGAGAAACACGTCGTCTTGTCGCATGATGGCGATCTCTTCCAATAGCTGCGTCAATTGTTCCTTGCTTACCTTTTACTTTCCCTTCCACAAGCGCCGCATATGTTCTTTTAATTTTTCGTTCCATTAATAAACGATCCATAATTGCACCAGCAATTCTATGCTTAGCAAACACGACACCACCTGTCGTATCTTTATCTAACCGATGAATATGACGAACCTTCGTCTCTAAACCTTGCATTTGAAAATGAAAGGCAACAAGGTTTGCAAGTGTTCCCGTTCCACCTTTTTCCGCAGGATGCGTATCCATCTTCTCAGGCTTATTTACGATGAGTACGTGATCGTCTTCATATACTATATCTAATTCACCATATTCAGGCTCTACATCGTATTCTTCTTCCATAAACATATGTACTTGTAACTTATCGCCTTCTTTTAAAAGCTCATTCCATCTTCTCTGTTCTCCGTTAACGGTAATACCTTTTTCCATACGAAGCTGATGTAACAACTTTTTCGGTATTTCCCATTCTATTTTTAATAACGAATCAATACTTATGCCATTCCATTTCGCTGGAACAGTAATTTCACACCATTCGCCCTTCTTCTTCGTTTCCATACTGTATCACCTTATTTCTATTGATTCTCTCATTGTAACGGAAAATACAATTTGATGCACCGTCAAAAATAGAGGACAGTCTTATAGTAGACTGTCCTCCTCAAGCTCTACGCCGTTTCATTTCCTGCAATACTTCTTCCGCTTTTTGCTCATACGATAAATCTTTAAAGAAATCCGCCAATCTTTTATAATCATTATACGTATCTAATAAGTCATCAATTTTTTCTACTTTCATCACTTGTTGTTTTTGCTTCATTTTTACTGGATAACGATAGCCCGATACTTCTTGTATTTTGTAATACTCATCCTCTACTTGAATGACCTTTACAAGTTCCTCCTCTTCCGCATCCATCGTATACCCATCAAAATCTCTAAGTAATTCATAAATGATATGAGTCCATTCATCTTTTGGATAAAATCCTTTTTCTAATCGATAACCGACAATGCGATACATATGCCCATCGTTTTCTGCAAACTGTACTGTATCATTTAGCTTAAACTTAAAATAACGAAACATTGCCTTCACCTACTTATATGTAATGTTCTTATCACATACTATTTGCAAAATGTAGGCCTTGCTATTCATAAAAAAATACTCATCTATAAGATGAGTATTTTTTACGATGATTTTTCTCTTTTCTTTCGAAATGGTAACCACCAGTTCCAATCTCCAAACAGTTTCATTAAACTTGGTACAAGCATAAGACGAATAATTGTTGCATCAAGGAATATTGCTAATGCAACACCAAGCCCCATTTGCCGTACTGGTAAAATATCAGTAAAGGCAAACGCACCAGTTACAACAATCATAATTAATGCAGCTGATGTAATGATTCTACTTGTTGACACAAGTCCTTCTAACGTCGCTTGATCGTTATCTCCTGTTTCTTCATACAGTTCATGAATACGTGAAATAAGAAAGACTTCATAATCCATGCTAAGCCCAAATACGAGACCGAAAATGAAGATTGGTAAGACAAATAGAACAGGACTCGCTTCTAAACCAAAATGCCCACCTTCAAATAACCAAACAACAATTCCTATTGTTGCACTTAAACTAAGTATATTCATAATAATCGCCTTAATCGGAATGAGTATAGACCGGAATGCAAATAATAATATAACAAAGGTTGATCCAAATATAACAGACATACCAATTGCAACTTTATCTTTAATTTCATCTTCTAACTCTTGTTGGAACGTCGTCATCCCGCCTAAATAATACGTTACATCTGTTTCTTTATAATTTTGTTTAAAATCACGAACCCACTGTTTAGCAGTTTCAGTACGTGGTTTTGTTTTCAAAAAGATTTCTATCGTCGTCTTATTTCCTTTCGTATACGCTTCAAATATAGGAGCTAGTTTCGCCGCTTCTGGCGACTCTAACATTCCAGCAACTTGATCTGCTTTCATACGAGTTAACCCGTCGTATAAGCTTCTAACTTCATATACTTTCTTATCATCTTTTAACTTTTGAACGACTTCTTCTATCTTTTGTAAACTTTCTTTTTCTTTCATATCTTTTTTCGTCTCTACCACTAACGTAACATCAGCATGTTTTTTTGCAGTATTATTAAATGCCTCTTCGTACTTCTCATATGCAATTCTTGTATCACTTTGTTTAGGTAGAGCTTCTACGTCAGGGAACTGCAAATTAGCTGTACGTAACGGTAATAAGCAAATAACAATAAACGTTGTAACAATAATAATCATTGCGATTGGATGTTTCATTACAAATTGCGCAAATTTACGCCACGCCTTTGCCGGCGTATGTGCTACTTGATTCTTTTTTAATATTCGTTTCCCAATTAATGATAATAGCGCTGGAAGAAGTGTGAGTGAGAATAAAATACTCATAATCACAACAATCATTCCGCTAATTGCGACAGACTGAATATAATCGATCTTAAAGAAAAACAAGCCGGATAATCCAACAAATACACATAATCCTGAAAATACGATAGCGCGCCCTGCTGTTTGATATGTAATTGCTATCGCTTCTTTTACCGTTCGCTTTGCAACTTCCTCTCGAAAGCGATTTACAAATAATAGCGCAAAATCAATAGATAGCGCAAGTCCAATCATCGGTGCAACATTTAACACAAAGATAGATAGTTCCTTATCGCTACCTATAAAGTATAATATGCCCATCGTACTAATAACACTAAGTGCCCCATTTACAATTGGTAAAATAGATGCCAAAAGGCTACCAAATGAAAATAGTAATACGAGAAATGCAATTGGTAATCCAATCATCTCTGCTACTTTTAAATCATTTTGCGTTCTTTCATTAATCTCTTGATTAATTTTTGGAAACCCTGTAGGCGTTACTTTTAATGCTGCATTACTTTCCTTTTCGATTTTATCAGCAAATTGCAATGTCTTTTCCATTCGTTCTTTATTTGTTTTCCCGGAAAATAAAATTGTCGCATAGCCGATATCATCTTGTAACATTTCTTTATTTTGCACTGGGTGATGGAAAGATTCATATGTCTCTTTCTCTTTTACATTCTTTACAATTCCCTCTACTTGCTTTTGAAATTCCTCATGTGAAGCACCCTTATTTTTTTCAAAAACGAGTAGAAGTGTGTCTTGAGACCTCTTAAAATCTTTATCTAAAATTTCTTTCGTTTTTTGATAGTCCCCTTCCGTTTGGAAACCATCACCGCCCAATACTCCCGGCAGCTTTGGAGCGAAAATACCGAGTGCAATCGCAACCAATAGTAACGCTACAATTACTGTATAACGAAACTGATACAAAAAAGCTCCTAATTTCCCCCACTTATCTACTTTATGTACATTTGTTTTCACACATTTTCACCTACTTTAAATAATTCAATTGTCATTTATACTGTATCACATCTTCGTACAAACAAAAAACGTCTGGAAACACTATAATGATAGTTTTTCCAGACGTTTTTTATCTCTCTTTATTAAGTCCCAATCTCTTGGTAAGTAAACGATGGCAGTAAATCGCCATAATTAACAAAATACCACCTACGCAATAACCAGCTAAAATATCAGTTGGATAATGTACATTTAAAATAACTCTACTTAATCCAATCGATACAATTACAATTCCCATCAAAATCGTTATAACATATTTTCCAGTTACACTCTTCAAATTTGCCGCAATAATATAAGTAAGAAACCCGAATGTCATAATAGATAACATTGCATGTCCACTAGGGAAGCTATACCCAAGCGCATCCAACGTTTCATTTAACGATGGGCGCTCCCTTTTCACAATTTCTTTTATCCCTTTATTAACAAGATGTGTTATTAAAATGCCCATTGGATACACGATCATCGCAGCATAATAACGTTTTCTCCAAAAAACAAGTAAACTTATAGCCAGCGTAGTTACGATCCCGATAGCAGAACCTAATTTTGTATAGTGTGAGAAAAATGTAAGCGAACCTTCTGTTTGTAATCCTTTTACTAATGCTCGGACATATGTATCCATCACCGTAACGCCACCCGCATGTACGCGCCAAGCAACAATGCCAAATACAGCAAGTAATAAAACGATACATACTACCTCATATTGATGCAACTTCTTTTTCAAGCGATTTCCTCCTAGTATGAAAAAATGCGATTTCTATTTTAGAAACCGCATTTCCTTACTTATTTACCTTTTGTTTTTAACTCTGTCCAGTAACGATCATAGTCTTTTAACTTATCGTCTACATCAACAAGCCATTCTGTACGATCTAATTCTTCTTTCGTTAAGAAGATCATGTGGTTTTCACGATATTCTTTACTATGAAGAGGATGAGCTTTTTCATTTGGATTACTGTATCCAATTGACTCGTAGTTTTTCACACTTACTTTCTCATCTAATAAGTAGTTCATAAACTTCTCTGCAAGCTCTTTGTTTTTCGCACCTTTTGGAATCGCTAACGTATCAGCCCAAATTGTGCCGCCTTCTTTTGGTACAACATACTCTACATCTTTATTATCTTTTGCGATAAATGCTGCATCTCCAGACCAAACTGTTCCGATCCAAGCATCTTCTGTAATGAATTTTTGTTTAATATTATCTGTATCAAATGCTAATAAGTTTGGAAGTAGCTTCTGTAAATCATTCGCAGCTGTCTTTAACTGTGCATCGTCTTTCGTGCTGTTTGAGAATCCATGCTTCTTAAGACCCATTCCTAACACTTCACGAGAATCATTTAATAAAGTTACATGCCCTTTATATTTCTCATTCCATAAATCAGCCCAGCTTGTAGGTGCTTCTTTCACATACTTTTTATTGTATGCAATTCCTGTTACGCCCCAAGTATATACTAAAGAATATTTATTCTCTGGGTCAAACGCAGGTGTTTTGAAATTAGAAATCATATTTTCGATATTTGGGATATTCTTTTTATCTAACGGCGCTAATAAATCCATTTTTGCCATTGTTTTAACCATGTAATCAGATGGCTGAATTAAATCATACTTCGCGCCACCAGCTTGTAATTTCGCAAGCATTTCTTCGTTACTTGCGTACTTATCATAGTTAACTTTCACGTTATATTTCTTTTCAAAATCTCTTAGCACTTGCTCATCAAAATTATCAGCCCAGCTATAAATATTTAACTCTTCTTTCTTTTCACCACAACCAGCAAGTACACCAGCAACAAGGCTAAAGCTAATTGCTGCGCCGGCTAATCTTTTCATTAATTTCATCGATTTATTACCCCCTCGTACTTTCTATATCGTTCGTATTATAAAGGAAGGTGTCCTCCAGAGTTTTCTTCACCATCTGCACCTTTGTTACGGAAGATTTCAGATAGAACCATTAATCCTACGATAGCCACAATTAAAATTGTAGAAAGTGCATTAATTTCTGGTGATACTCCGCGCTTAACCATACTGTAAATGTATAATGGCAATGTTGTTGATCCTGGTCCTGATACGAAGAAACTAATTACAAAATCATCAATTGATAATGTGAATGTTAATAATGCGGCTGAAATAACTCCTGGTGCAATTGCTGGGAACGTTACATAACGAAACGTTTGCCACGGCGTTGCTCCTAAATCATTCGCAGCCTCTTCTAAATCACGCCCCATACCAGAAAGACGTGCTGCTAAAATAACGACAACAAATGAAATACTAAATGTAATGTGCGCAATAATAATTGTTGTCTTGCCAAGCTCCATACCTAATTGACTAAATAAGATAAGTAAAGATAGCCCCATTAAAATATCAGGAATTAATATTGGTAAATACACAAGACCGTTAATAGCCCCTTCATAACGATATTTATAACGATGTAATGCAATGGCGAAAATCACACCAAGAACTGTCGTTACAATCGTCGTTACGATCGCAATCGTCATACTATTTACAAACGCATCAATAACATCTTGCTTTTGAAATAAATCTGTATACCAATGGAATGTAAAACCTTCCCATTCCGCATTAATGCGAGAATCATTGAAGGAATATACCATTAAAACCATCATTGGAAAATACAAGAACAATAAAATTAACCAAGAATAAGAAACTAAAAACTTCTTCATCTTTGCTTATTCCCCTCCGTTCCCATCATATTTATATACTTTCGTTGCACGATAATATAAGTAAATTAACAGAACAGAGAATAGAACAACAATCATAGATAACGCAGATCCAAACGGCCAGTCACGCGCTCCTAAGAATTGATTTTGAATTACGTTTCCGATTAATGCTACTTTCGATCCACCCATAACGTCTGATACAACAAACATTCCGATAGAAGAAACAAACACTAAAATAGAACCAGTAGCAATTCCTGACATTGTCATTGGTACTGTTACATTCCAAAATGCCTTTGCTGGTGTCGCTCCTAAATCATAAGCTGCTTCTAGCTTACGTTTATCAAGCTGCTCAATCGCTGCATACACCGGTAAAATCATAAATGGTAATAAAGAATAGACCATTCCGAGTATTACAGAAGGTGTATTATATAGTAAATTTAAAGGTTCACTAATAATACCTAGTTTCAACAGCAATGTGTTTACAAGACCTTGTGAACGTAAAATAACAATCCATGCGTATGAACGAACAAGGAAGTTAATCCAAAACGGGATCGTTGCCAATAATAAAAGAATGGAACGGTATTTACGATCAACAATTGTAATTGTATAAGCAAATGGATAACCAATTACTAAACAGATTACTGTTGTAATAACTGCAATCTTAACAGTTTCCCATAACGTTCCCATGTATAGTGGATCAAACACACGAGCTATATTCTCTAACGTAAATTGCATTTCCACTGTTCCGTATGCTCCGCGTTGCATAAAGGCAAATGCCAATACAAACAGAAGGGGAATTAGGAAGAAGATTAACAGCCACGCAACTGTAGGTAGTGCGAGTAATTTCCCTTTTTTCAATTTAAGGTCACCTCGTCCTCTTGCTCCCAGCCTACGTATACATTATCTCCAATGCTCCACTGCGCTGCTTCTTCAGCAGTTTGATATGCCATTAGTAATTCTGATGTTTTCTCGTCACGTACATACAGCTTTTCCATATTTCCAACAAACTCAACGTCTTCAATATGTCCAAGATGGTATTCTTTTAAAATCGGCTCTTCAACCGAACGTACTTTTACGTTTTCAGGGCGAATTGCTACATAGCCTTCCCCATTTTTCACAATATTATTTTCACCGATAAATGTCGCAACGAACATTGTTTTCGGCTTATTGTAAATTTCTTTCGGCGTTCCAATTTGCTCAATATGTCCTTTATTCATAACGACAATACGATCACTCATGCTCATCGCTTCTTCTTGATCGTGCGTTACGTATATGAATGTAATTCCTAAATTACGTTGTAAGTTTTTCAATTCACGTTGCAAATCTTTTCTTAACTTAAAGTCTAACGCCCCAAGTGGCTCATCTAGTAATAATACACGCGGGTTATTTACAATCGCTCTCGCAATTGCTACACGCTGCTGCTGTCCACCAGAAAGCTTTGCAGGTTTACGATTACGGAACTCAAGTAACTGCGTTAAACGCATTGCCTCTTCAGCACGCTCTTTCTGCTCTGCTGCCGGTACTTTCTGCATTTTCATACCGAAACAAATATTTTTCTCCACATTCATATGTGGGAATAGCGCATAATGTTGGAACACTAAGTTCATATGACGCTTATATGGTGGCAAATCGTTAATCTTTTCATCATCTAATAAAAGATTCCCTTTAGTTGGTGTTTCAAAGCCTGCGATCATGCGAAGTAACGTTGTTTTCCCGCAACCACTCGGCCCTAAAATCGTTAAAAATTCCCCTTCTTTAATGTCTAAAGAAAGAGGTGGGATAATCACTTGATTTCCAAAATGTTTTTCTACTGCTTCAACTTTAATAATCTTTTTCATTTTCCCGTCCTATCTACCTTAAATTTTAATTTTTATATTCATGAATAAATATTTATGTTCTATAGACTATTTTTTGTTTCGATCCAAACAAAAATGGTTGTTTAGCGTTCTCTTCTATTCTTTATGTAGTATGTTTGATTCATTTTTGCATGATACATATGTCGAACAGAAAAACCCCTTCCATTACGAAGGGGCTATTATCATACGGCTACGCCTACTGATAAACACCATCATCATTTTAACAACTTTCGTATGAATTTTAAAGCACTTTTTGTAGAAGAGTAACGAATTTTCATATCGAATGCCGTAGATTGGGCTAAAATGCTTTTATAATGTGAAAAAGTCCGAAAACTTTCTTCCCCATGATAACTACCTAATCCACTACTTCCAACACCACCAAAAGGTAAATATGGCGTTGCAAGATGATAGACAACATCATTAATACAGCCTCCACCATATGAAATATTACTTGTCACTTTCTTTTGTACTTCTTTATCTTCAGAAAATACATATAACGCTAACGGCTTCGGATGTTGCTGAATTGTGCCAATTACCTCTTCTATGTTGTCGTATTCTATAATTGGTAAAATCGGACCAAAAATTTCATCTTCCATAACAGTACTTTGCCATGTAACATTCGTTAACACTGTTGGTTCTATATGTAAAGTTTCTTTTTTATAGTTCCCGCCGATTACCGTTTTACCATCTTTCAAAAATGAACATAAACGTTCAAAATGACGTTCAGTCACAATTCGTACATAATTGTCATTGTTTAGTGGATCTTCTCCATACTGCTCCGCAATCTCGTGTCGTAATGCCTCGATTAACTGTTCTCTCACCGAAGCATGCACATACATATAATCAGGTGCTACACACGTCTGCCCTGCATTTAAAAATTTCCCCCACACAATTCTTCTTGCTGTTACATCTATTTTTGCATCTTTATGTACAATACATGGGCTTTTTCCGCCAAGTTCTAACGCGAGTGGTGTCAACCGTTTCGCAGCTGCTTCCATCACAACTTTTCCAACACCGACACTACCTGTAAAGAACATATAATCAAACGGTTCCTTTAACAATTCCGTACTCTCTTCTACACCGCCTTCTACTACCGCTACAAGCTCTTCTTGGAATAATCCCTCTAACATTCTCGTAAGCACTTTGGAAACGTTCGGCGTTAGCTCTGACGGCTTTAAAACGATTGTATTTCCAGCCGCCAACGCTCCTACAAGAGGTGCGATTGCTAATTGAAATGGATAGTTCCACGGCGCAATAATAAGTGTCACACCGTACGGTTCAGGTACGACTTTCCCCTTTGATCCAAAATGAGTGAGTGCTGTTCGAACTCGCTTCGGTTTACTCCACGATGAAATATGCTTCAATTGAAAAGAAATTTCTTTTAATACATATCCAACTTCCGTTGTAAACGACTCATGAACTGACTTATTTAAATCTAATTTCAATGCCTGAAATATTTCTTCTTCAAAGCGCTGAATGCCTTTATAAAGCTTCTTCAAATTATTCTTTCTCACTTCTATGCTTCTCGTATGGCCATTATAAAAATATGCCTTTTGTTTATTTACAATAGAAGAAACACTCATTCATTCACCTTCTCCCACTATTTTTATCCAATTCTTTCATTATTTATATAGACTTCATATATAATAAATTTCTATTCGTAAAGTTACATTATATATAATTTTTTCTTGTATATAAAATTCATTGCTCACAAAAAAACTACCGAAAGAAAATCTTTCGGTAGTTTTACTGTATTAACGATATAAACGAACAGCACCTGCAGAATTATCATCAGCTTGTCCTACTACTTCAAACTTCAGGCCAAGATTCGGTAAAATACGTCCTGCATCTGGAATCTGTTTATTAATATACGTTTTCGAATCATCAAACTTCGGTACGCCTGCTAAGCCATTATACGTATACGTTCCGCGCGTTGGAGATACAACTTTCCAAGCTGGCGTTTTATCGAATGAGAACGCTGCATCAGCGATTTGGAATCGTGTACTACTTGCTACTGTTGGTTTACCATTTAAAGTTCCAACAATTGCTTCTGGATGAGAATCAACTACGCCAAGGAAACCATGTCCTGGATGTAAACCAACCCAGTTATCTGTATAAGCTGAGTCTGCATACCATACAACCATACCTGTGTTGTATTCTGGACCGCGAGCATATTTCAATGCGTTATCCGAACCAGCATAGTTTCTCCACTCTACATAATAGTTATGTTTTTTCTTCTCTGTTCCATTAGATACGGCGAATCCATCTAATTTGAACTGCGGTGTACCTTCTGCATCATCAGAGAATACTACTTTACCGTCTACATTTAGTGATGCATTATCAAGTAGGAAACCGTTTAATGCTAAACCACCGTCTGTAATGTACTCAAATGTTAATTTTACTTTCTTACCTTTGAATTGGCTTAAATCGTATGATTTATCAATCCATTTTCCATTTGTTGAATGTGCATTTCCACTATTTGCTTTCTCACCAAGTTTTTCGATTAATGTTTGTTGACCATCTTCTGTTACAGCATGTACTTCAAGAAAATCATACTCTGCTTCAATTTCATACAATGACTTGAAATCAAATTTCGCAGTCGTTGCATTTGTTAAATCGAACAGTGGCGTCTCCATTTTTGTGTGAAGATTGTCACCTTTTGTGCTGTAGTAATACTGCTTACCAAATGCTGGAGCAATTGTTTTTATATCTTTATCTGGCAAGTTAACACGAATCATACCTGGGCGGTTAGATTTCGTAACACTTTGGTCTAAATATGTTGCTAGACCGATACCTTTATTTAATTTCTCGTAATCTACTTCTACGATATTTGCCCAGTTACCACCGATTGTTTTTTGGAAAAACTCTTTATTTTGTGGTGAGAAACTCGTTGGCGTTGTTCCTGCAATGTTACCAGCCCAGCTTCCGCCACTCATAACAGACCAAGCTTGAATTGGTTCACCGTCACCAGTATAGTCTGTATCATACTCATCTGGAAGACCTAAATCATGACCATATTCATGTGCGAATACACCAACTGCGCCATCTTCTGGTTCAATTGTGTAGTCGAATGCTGCGATCTTTCCGCCCCAATATGGAACTTTCGCTTGTGTGCCTTCGATTGGGAATGGTTTTGGTCCAACAGTCCAGCGATGTGACCAAATTGCATCGTCACCTAATTTACCGCCACCTGCTTCTTGTCCAACACCCGCATGGATAATCATTAAGTGATCGATTAAACCGTCCGGTTGTTTTTGATTTCCATCGCCATTTACATCATATTGATCGAATTGGTCAAACTCTGATAAATCAATACCGCTATCTACAGCTGCTTTTAATGCATCTTTTACTAAATCACGTGGTCCTTTTGGCCCTTTATTATCATGACCTGTCGCACCATCTGCACCGTAATCAGCAGCTTTACCAGGAACTGTTAACCATTTTGTAACTGTTCCGTCTACTGTATAACTACCGCCAGATTGCTCTTCGTAATATTGTTTAAACGTTTCGATTTTGCTGCCATCCTCTAATGCGAATGGCTCATTACCGAATAACATTTTTTCATAATGTTCTTTGTTAAAATCGTCAGTATACATATAACCAGGTTCTTTATCAATATTGTTATGTTTAAAGTCAGCGTACTCTACAAGTAAAACGAGTACTTTATCTTTACGAACTTCACCGTTATATTCTTTTCCCTTTGCTGGAGAAGTTGGTACTTTACCATTTAGACCACCCTTAACTGGGCCTGTCGCTGCAGGTGTTCCTGTTGCTGGTTTGTCTAACTTTTCTTTCGTATCAGCTTTCGCATCTTTCACTTTCTTTAAAAAGTCAGATGCTTCTTTCGTAAGTGGGTCCCCATTTGATACTTCTTTCCCAGGATTTTCACCCTTTTTGTTCTCTACGTATTTTTCGACGGCTTTCTTTGTTTCTGTCTCTGAAGCCTTCGAATCAATTACCCCACGGTTTTTTAGCGCATTTGCTAAACGTTCTTCTGGAATTAAATGATCATCGACTGGGCTCGTAGCTGTCTTATTCACAGGTGTTTCAGCATATGCAGACTGGCCACCCGCTCCGAATGAAAGACCTAACACAGCTGTCAAAGCGATTGATGACAAAACTTTGAACGGTTTCTTGTTCATCCCTTATTTCCTCCCCTAATAAAAAATATGTATTACAAATTGAATTTTATTAAAAATTCAATATTTTTTCAATATTTAGTTATATTATGTAATTTTTTTAACATATTTGTAAAAATTCCATAGTTAGCATACGAATATATCACAATTCAACAATGTTTTCTGAAAATATTGAAAATATTTGTCAGAAACTTTATAATCGCCATAGAGGGAATTTAATGGGGATTTTATCTTTGTTTTATCTACAAAATATTTGATAATTCACTATATAAAACACAAAATGCGATTGCTTATCATCTATTCTGTAGCAGCAGTTATGACCGATAATTAGGGAGGAATTACATTTGTACAAAGATAAGACTGACGCACTGGACCAAGAATGGATTGATTTAATACTTGAAGCTCTAGACGCTGGTATCGCCCTGCAAGATATCGAACATTTTTTCCAACGTATGAAGCCATCCAGCCAGGCTCAATAGGCTTGTTCTTTTTAACGAAGTTTATGTTATAATAATGACATCATAAGACGACTACATATTGATAGAAAGGTGCGCAAATATGATTGGAGAACGTATAAAACGCCTTCGCTTACAAAAAGGTATTTCATTAACTGAGCTTGCCGAAAAAGCTGGTGTTGCTAAATCTTACATTAGTTCTATAGAACGAAATTTACAAAAAAACCCTTCCATTCAGTTTCTTGAAAAGATCGCAGCAGTTCTACAAATTCCAGTTGACACTCTACTTCATGATGAAACAACAAAGGAAAATCATTTAGACTCCGAATGGACACAACTCGTTAAAGATGCGATGAGCTCCGGCGTCTCCAAAGAACAATTTCGTGAATTTCTTGAATTTACAAAATGGAAGCAAGATCAAAAATAATAAATAGAAAGAAGTGCTTACAATTGGCACTTCTTTTTTCTTTATAAAAAAAAGCGGGGGATACCCGCTTTTTTATTATTTTTCTTCTCCAGCTTCTTGGTTAGCATTGAATGTCCATTCTAAGTTCAATGAATCACCTTGGAAGATATTTTGTTCTTTCCCATTATCTACAAATTCAAATTGTACCCACAGATAATCCTCTGTGCCTGCTTCTAATCCACCCTTTTCTCCCCACTCAGGAGCAAAGATATCCTTCGCTAAAAGATCTGGATCAGCATTTTGTAAATCAGCTAAAGTTGTTTCATATACAGGCTCACTTTGTTTATCCCAGTTCCAAAGGAATTTTACTTTAACGTGCTTACCAAAGTCTTCACCAGCATTATCACCTTTTGCATCTTTTACAGTATACTTTGTCGCTAGTTTAACATCTTTAATTGTTAATGAACCGCTATTCTTTAATAAGAACTCTTTCTTAATAGAGTCCCCTGGTTTTAAATCTTTAATATCTACAAGCGTTTTAGGGTCTAATGTAAGATCTAACGTCCCAGCTGCAAATGTATTGTTTGATACTTCTTTATCGCTAAAGTAAGCGAATGTTCCTCCACCAATTAAAGATAACCCCAATGCTGCTGATGCAACTCCCATACCTAATTTCTTTTTCAGACTCACAATCAATTCCCCCTAGCTGTTTTTTATATTTTTGTCTCTTATTTTTCAATAAGAGATATAAAGAAAACTATATTAGCTTAGCTAATGTTCGTTCTCTTTTAAAAACCTTAAGTTCATTATAACGAACATCACTCTATAAATACAACAAATATTTATTAGTATTTTCAATTATTTTTATTTCTCAATATTATTTCGTTTTTTCTGAATTCTTACGTTTATATTTTAAGAAATACAATAAGTGCGGGGGCAAATACTCCCTCACACTCATATACATCATTTTTTATACCGGTCGTCAGTTTATTCTGACGATTTCTCATTATGATCCGTGGTAGTAGCCTTTTCATGAGTTCCTTGCTCAAGTTTTTTAGCTGTCTCTACTTGTTTCTGCTCTTCTACCTTCTTCTGCTCTTCTACTTTCTTCTGTTCTTCTACCTTCTTCTGCTCTTCTACTTTCTTCTGTTCTTCTACCTTCTTCTGTTCTTCTACTTTCTTCTGTTCTTCTACTTTCTTCTGTTCTTCTACTTTCTTCTGTTCTTCTACTTTCTTCTGTTCTTCTACTTTC
>NZ_LOBC01000083.1 GCF_001583695.1 Bacillus wiedmannii
TTATTTTAATATCTTTTATGGCGGTGTAGCTCAGCTGGCTAGAGCGTACGGTTCATACCCGTGAGGTCGGGGGTTCGATCCCCTCCGCCGCTACCATAAAGGACCTTTAGCTCAGCTGGTTAGAGCAGACGGCTCATAACCGTCCGGTCGTAGGTTCGAGTCCTACAAGGTCCACCACTAAAGCTTTATATCTCGGAGGTATACCCAAGTTCGGCTGAAGGGATCGGTCTTGAAAACCGACAGGCGGCGAGAGTCGCGCGGGGGTTCGAATCCCTCTACCTCCTCCATTTTTTCTAAATTAAATATTTTATCATCGCGGGGTGGAGCAGCACGGTAGCTCGTCGGGCTCATAACCCGAAGGTCGCAGGTTCAAATCCTGTCCCCGCAACCAAATGGTCC
>NZ_LOBC01000084.1 GCF_001583695.1 Bacillus wiedmannii
GAGACAGATGGAACGCTGATGAAGGTGAAACAATTGGTTGAGAAGTTGGAGAAACTAGACCAAGAGGGAGAATTAATGCTTTTTATGAGGGATAGAAAGAGACCTCATTTAGGTTCTGGAACTCTTATTCCAATAAAAGATATTGGTGTTTTTACAAGTGTTGACCAAGATTCAAATGAGGGCAAATATGCTCTTGAAATAAAGAAAGGCGAGTAGTTATCTACTCGCTTTATTTTAAGTTTTCACGTTCTCTAAGGGCTTTAAATTTATCAAATTGGCTTTTGTATTCAAAGTCCTTGTTTTCCTTTTTGCTGACAAGGATTTTACCATCGTATTTAGCAAATTTCTTTTTGTCATTGCCATCTGTCCAAGCAAGGTCTTCGTTCACTAC
>NZ_LOBC01000085.1 GCF_001583695.1 Bacillus wiedmannii
ATAAAACATGGCTCCGTATCTGACATGGGTGTCGGGGCAAAGCCCTGACCAGGGTAATTGTAATAGCGTGCATGTATGCGCGGTATAACAATTGCACATCCTGTCCTGTCAGCAAGCTCGAATTACCGACAAAGGCACGGCAGTTTTTTGGCAGTGACAGTGTTGTCTGACAGAAATGCCCGTCAAAGAGTCAGACAGCAGAATACCGACGGTAAAACAGTCGAAAAGTGGTACGCGATATAATCACACAACGCAGATGACAGAAAGAACGGAGAAAACAGAAAGATGAACAAGCAGCAGCAAACCGTACTCAACATGGCAGGATTCATAAAAAGCCAGAGCCTGACGCTGTACGAATA
>NZ_LOBC01000086.1 GCF_001583695.1 Bacillus wiedmannii
GCTTAACGAAGGGCGCTGTTGAATTAACTAAAGTCGACGACGTTGACAACTCTACTCTTGAAGGGGCTATCTTTAAAATCGTCGATATGAACGGGCACAACGTTCGTTCTGATTTAACTACTGATAAAGACGGCAAAATCTCTGTTTCTGATTTACGTCCGGGAGACTATCAATTTATTGAAACGAAGGCTCCTAACCATTACGACTTAAATCAAAATCCTATCAAGTTTACTGTTGAAAAAAGTCAAACGACTAAAGCTTCTGTTACTGCTACGAATAGCTTAACGAAGGGCGCTGTTGAATTAACTAAAGTCGACGACGTTGACAACTCTACTCTTGAAGGGGCTATCTTTAAAAT
>NZ_LOBC01000087.1 GCF_001583695.1 Bacillus wiedmannii
ATAGAAAGGATCTCAAGTTCTCATATCATAAAAACAAGCTGACACATCCACGATGTTATACCTTTTGAATCGCTACAGCTTTAAACCCTTTATCTGTTTTTTCTAATTTAAACCTAACTAAAATACCTTTACATATATCGACATCATGCCCTAAAAACAAAAAATCATCATACCGAAAGAAAACATCACGTCCACGCTCACGCCTTATAAAGCCATACCCTTTAACATGGTCATAAAAATTAACAAATCCATTTTCCATATAATCACCTATCTGGAAGTAATGCCACGAGCTTACGTCTATATAGTTTTGCAAGATTCTTATTAGTCCGCCCTACTATAT
>NZ_LOBC01000088.1 GCF_001583695.1 Bacillus wiedmannii
TTTGACACCATTCGCGTCTGTATAGCCAAGCAGGCCTGAGTCTGATTCTTTAGGTTTGCCGTCGCTGACAATAGTGCGACCGTCATTGGTGTGTATGGCATAGCTTGTGCGCGTGCAGCCGGTGAGGGCTGAAAGCGCAACTGCCGCTGCGAACACTGAAACAAAAATCTTTTTCAAAGCCAGCTCCTTTTATCCATATCAGTTTTGGTCACTAACCATCTAACTATAGGTCATTTTTTATGTGAAAAGAGGCTTGATGGTGGGCTGTATATCGAGTTAGGCGCGAGGTGCTATGGTCAAAGTGTGGTGTCAGGCGGGGAGGAGGCTTATCTG
>NZ_LOBC01000089.1 GCF_001583695.1 Bacillus wiedmannii
CCAAATGCAGAATTTACAATCTACAACGAACAAGGAAAAGAAGTAGTAAAAGGAAAAACAAATGAGCAAGGTATAGCGAAATTCAAATTACCATACGGAAAGTACAAGTATAAAGAAACAATAGCGCCGAATGGATATGTAATAAATGAAGAGACGTTCGCATTTGAAATAAAAGAGAACGGAGAAATTATTAAACATATCGTTCAAGATAAGAAGGTAGAAGGTGAGTTAGAAATAACGAAAGTAGATGTAGCAGATGGGAATACGAAACTGCCAAATGCAGAATTTACAATCTACAACGAACAAGGAAAAGAAGTAGTAAAAGGAA
>NZ_LOBC01000090.1 GCF_001583695.1 Bacillus wiedmannii
ATTCTATCATTCTCACTTTTAACAAAATGTCTTTGTTCTGCATTACTTTGATACTTATTTCCAGTTTCAATATTTACTGAATTAATCACAATATGATTATGAATATGTTTCTTATCTGTATGCGTATAAACAGCCACCTGATGGTCTTTCGCAACCGCTCTAGCTAATTCTAGCCCTAATTCATTTGCTTGCTCCGGAGTAACTTCCCCTGGTCTAAATGATTGAATAATTGTATGTGCTTGCACCCCATCATTTTTTCCATAAAGCATTCTCAATTCCTTAAAACTTGTTTTCGCATAATCCACATCACAATTGTGGCCACTT
>NZ_LOBC01000091.1 GCF_001583695.1 Bacillus wiedmannii
CTTTTTACATGAACAATATACTGGAGAACCTATCCGCAGCATAAGCATCTCTTTAACGAATCTAATTCAAGAAGGGGAGGAACAAATTTCTCTTTTCGATAATGTCACGCAACGAGAAAAAGAAGTAAAACTAACAAAAGTAATGGATGAAATACGCACAAGGTTTGGGAAGAACAGTATTTTGCGGGGGATTTCCTACACGCATGGCGCCACAGCTAGATACAGAAACACACTAATAGGGGGCCACAAATCGTGAACAATGCTAATATGCCAAAAGGAAGAAAAATGGTCAAATGGACTCAAACGGTTATCACTGTC
>NZ_LOBC01000092.1 GCF_001583695.1 Bacillus wiedmannii
GTAGCCTTACCGTAGTAGGCACGAAAAAAAGAGTCCTGGATCTAGGACTCTTTTTTTATGGTTAGAGGTTTCAATATATGTTACCGATATACGTAACATATAGGGAGAACGAATGCCCGACCTTTGCCCCTAAGTCTTCGTACGCATGGGCTGGGGCACTGGCATAGGAATCACAGGTTGGAGGCTCGTTGGAAAGGGCGTAGCGTAGCGGAGTGCATTTTACCCTTTCTAATGAGACCTCCTGTGATAGCCTTGCCGGGCTAGCCAGTCCGAAGTGCGAAGTGGGGGGCAAAGAAAAGGAGGGCTACTGTCGGTAG
>NZ_LOBC01000093.1 GCF_001583695.1 Bacillus wiedmannii
AAAGTTAGTTTGTCTAGCATCTAAAAATAAAAATTGACGTTTCACGTTGTTTGTTTCGTTCAGTTTTCAAAGAACTTGTCTGCCACTCCAAAAGCGACTTCATCATATTAACATCTTCGTTTTTTGATGTCAACTACGTTTTAAAATTTCTTTTTTGTCGTTTTCTGCGTTTCCGCATCAGCGACGTTTATTAATATACCATCATGATTTTTAAATAACAAGTGTTTTTTAAAAAAAAAAACAAAAAAATATCCATCCTACTTTCTTCTATATAGAGACGCCTCATCCCATCTACGGAAAACAGCTATTTAAATTGTATACCAATACACTCTAGTTAACCAAAATGTATTTCATAACCCCTTCCTAGATTTTCATTCTCTTCTATATTAACGTCCTGATCATTTGCTTCTCTATAGACTAACAATATAAAAACAAATCAATCCAAACTAAAAAATAGATTCACCACTTCCTACATAAAGCAAACATGCCGACTTTTAGTTTTGTTCCTCCACACAAACTATTAATTGAACGAATCGGTTGTTTAACAGACAGCTCGATTAGGTAATAGTCTTATCGCTCGGCGAATAGCAGAATAAATAACGAAATTCCAACAAAAACATTAACTTAAGATTATTGTTAGAATTTTTTTACATTTAATTAATGAAAAATATCCATTTTTTGTTATATAGTAAGAAAGTGCCCACAAAACTATAAATACTAATGGAGGAATTATCTTATGGATAGGTTAACAAAGTTTTCATTAAAAAACCGAGCCGCTATTATTATCATGGTTTTTCTCATTTCCATGCTCGGCGTTTATTCTGGTTCTAAATTGCCGATGGAGTTTTTGCCAAGCATCGATAATCCCGCAATAACTGTCACGACATTATCTCAAGGGCTTGATGCTGAAACGATGACCAAGGAAGTAACTGATCCCCTCGAAAAACAATTTCGTAATTTAGAACATATTGATGGCATCACTTCCTCCACACACGAAGGATTATCACGTATCGACATTACATATACATCCAAAGCAGATATGAAAGACGCAGCACGTGAAGTCGAAAAAACCATTAATACAATTAAATTACCTAAAGATGCAACGAAACCCGTAGTTAGCCAACTAAATACTTCTATGATTCCACTCGCTCAAATTGCTATCCAGAAGCAAAACGGATTTTCAAAAGCAGATGAAAAACAAATTGAAAAAGAAATCGTACCACAACTCGAAAGCATTGATGGTGTTGCCAACGTTATGTTTTTCGGAAAATCAACCTCTGAATTATCTATCATACTAGACCCAAACCAATTAAAAGATAAAAACGTAACAACAGAACAAATATTAAAGGTTTTACAAGGAAAGGAAACTTCCACTCCAGCTGGAGCAATTACCGTTAATAAAGAAGAATATAATCTTCGTGTCATTGGGGATATAAAAAATGTAGATGATATGAAAAACATAACCGTTGCACCTCAAGTAAAATTACAAGATGTTGCTCAAATTGAACTTAAACAACACTACGATACAATCTCGCATATAAACGGAGAAGAAGGAACCGGATTAATCATCATGAAAGAGCCAAGTAAAAATGCAGTTGCAATCGGAAAGGAAATTGATAAGAAAATCAAAGATATAAGTAAACAATATAAAGATCAGTTTTCTATTAAACTTTTAGCCTCAACTCATGAGCAAGTTGAAAATGCTGTTACTAGTATGGGCAAAGAAGTAATTCTTGGAGCAATTGCTGCAACTCTAATTATCTTAATCTTTTTGCGTAACTTCCGAACGACACTCATCGCCGTTGTCAGTATTCCATTATCTATTTTATTAACACTCTTTTTACTACACCAATCTAACATCACACTTAACACCTTAACGCTTGGTGGTTTAGCAGTTGCAGTTGGACGTCTCGTTGATGATAGTATCGTTGTCATCGAGAATATTTTCCGTCGTTTACAAAAAGAATCTTTCTCTAAAGATATTATTCTCGATGCAACGAAAGAGGTCGCCGTCGCAATTACTTCTTCTACTTTAACAACAGTCGCTGTTTTCTTACCTATCGGCCTCGTATCAGGAGTAATCGGAAAATTAATGTTACCTATGGTATTAGCAGTTGTATATTCTATACTATCATCCTTAATCGTTGCACTAACAGTTGTTCCACTTATGGCGTTTTTACTACTCAAAAAAACAAAACACAAAAAGCCAAGTTCTTCACCACGATATGTCGCTACATTAAAGTGGGCTCTTTCGCATAAATTCATTATTCTACTTACCGCCTTTTTATTATTCGCAGGATCAATTGCAGCCTATGTATTACTACCGAAAGCGAACATAAAATCTGAAGACGACACAATGTTATCTATTAATATGACTTTCCCAGCTGATTACGCTCCTGAAACGCAAAAACAAAAAGCCTTCGATTTCGAAAAGAAATTACTTTCTAATTCGGATGTAACAGATGTTATTTTACGAATGGGATCTAGCGCAGAAGATGCACAATGGGGACAAACGACAAAAAATAATCTTGCCAGTATATTTGTAGTCTTCAAGAAAGGCTCTGATATTGATCAATATATTAAAGAGTTAAAGAAAGAACATAAAGCTTTTGAGCCTGCTGAACTAGATTATATAAAAACAAGTTATTCAAGCTCTGGTGGTGGCAACAATTTGCAATTTAACGTAACAGCAACTAACGAAACGATTTTAAAAGAGGCTGCTACTATCGCCGAAACAAAACTAAAAGATATGGCTGCTCTCTCTAAAGTAAAAACAAATTTAGAAGACTCTAAGAAAGAATGGCAAATCCATGTTGATCAAACAAAGGCCGAACAACTAGGCTTAACACCAGAATTAGCAGCACAACAAGTAGCATTCCTTATGAAGAAATCACCTATTGGTGAAGTTTCAATTAATAATGAAAAAACAACTATTATAATAGAACACAAAAAAGAAAACATTACTAAACAAGAAGACATTTTAAACACAAACATACTATCACCTATCAATGGACCAATTCCTTTAAAAGACATTGCAACTATTTCAGAAAAGCAACTTCAAACAGAAGTCTTCCATAAAGACGGAAAAGAAACGATTCAAATTACTGCCGAGGCCTCAAATGAAGATTTAAGTAAAGTAAGCGCAGAAGTAAACGAAACGATAGCTAACTTAGACTTACCTAGCGGCGCAAAAGTAACTATTGCAGGTGCAACTGAATCTATGCAAGAGAACTTCAAAGATTTATTCAAAATTATGGGGATTGCAATCGGGATTGTATATTTAATTATGGTTATCACCTTCGGACAGGCGCGGGCTCCTTTTGCAATTTTGTTCTCCCTGCCATTAGCTGCTGTTGGCGGTATTTTAGGATTAAGCATTTCAGGAACACCCGTTGATGTAAATTCCTTGATCGGCGCATTAATGTTAATCGGGATTGTCGTTACAAACGCTATTGTATTAATAGAAAGAGTGCAACAAAATCGGGAACATGGAATGGAAACAAGAGATGCCTTACTAGAAGCAGGATCCACTAGATTACGTCCAATTATTATGACAGCTATAACGACAATCGTCGCTATGCTACCACTCCTATTCGGCCAATCCCAAGCAGGAAGTATGGTATCAAAAAGTTTGGCAGTCGTTGTCATCGGTGGTTTAGCAGTTTCAACAGTTCTTACATTAGTAGTTGTTCCAGTTATGTATGAACTATTAGATAAAATCGGAAGAAAAAGACGCTCTCGCAGAAAAATAAGCACTTCTACAGAAACACCTGATATTTAAAGAAAAAGCGTTATCTTCACGAATGAAGATAACGCTTTTTTCTCTACCTACACATATAATCCATCATTTTTTCCGCATATTGCTCTAGAGGTTTACTAGAATCCACAATAAGATATTCACTATTTAAAGGTCTTTTACTACCATCTAACCACTTTTTAAAAGCTACTTCCGACTCTACCTTTTCAATTTGACTGACCATACGCTTACGTGTTTGTAACCTATTATTAATCTCTTCCATATCATTCAGATAACACTCAATATATTTATATTTCACACCATGTTTATTAGAAAGCTTAATTCCTTTTTCAACCATATCTTCATATAAACATGGACTATCCAATATAACACTATGCCCTTGTCCTAAATAAGAATTAAGTAATGCCCATTCAACATCGTATGATACTCCTCCAACAATCGTCGATTCAATCCCTTTCATTTCTAATGATTGTAACAATGCCGATTTCAAAACATCATGATTTACAATTACAGCACCTGTTAACTTCGCTATATGCTTAGAAACTGTCGATTTTCCCGATCCAGGAAAACCTGACATTTGCAGAAAAAACAAATTAACTTCCCCTCTCATCCGTACCTATTCATCTATATAATCAATTACAAATTCAACAATCATTACATCCATTCCTTCTATATTAAAATACAAAAAGAACTCCCTACTTATAAGTAGAGAGTTCCTCTTTATAATTTATGCCGCTTTTACTTTCTTCGTCGTTTTACTTTTTCTTTTCGTTCCTGTAAAACGTTTGTGCAAGATAGATGCTACCAAGCGTGAAATAACGTTGAATAGTAATACCATAATAATTAATACAGCTGCAGATTTTGTCGCAATCAACTTTGCATCCGGAATAACTCCTTCAGAATTTAACTTCCAAATGTGAACCGCTAACGTTTCAGCTGGTCTAAATGGATTTAAAGGATGCGCAGGACTTGAGAAGTCCGCTGCTGAATTTAAAATCGGGGATGTTAAACCCGCTGTATAAATTAACGCTGCCGCTTCACCAAATATACGACCCGCCGCTAAAATAATACCAGTAATAATTTGCGGTAATGACGACGGAATAATAATACGAGCGATTGTTTGCCATTTCGTTGCACCTAATCCAAGACTCGCCTCTTTTACATTATGAGGCACTTCTGAAATCGCATTTTCACAAACACGTGTTAAACCTGGTAAGTTTAAAATCGTTAAAGCAAGGGCACCACCCATTACTGTATATCCCCAACCTGTCATAGTAACGAACACTAGCAAACCGAATAGACCAACAACAATAGATGGTAAAGACGCCATTGTCTCGATACATAAACGAACAAAGTTTAAGAAACGTCCTTGTTTTGCATACTCTGCTAAATATATCCCAGCACCTAATCCAAGAGGAATAGATATAACAAGCGTTATAACAAGCATGTAGAAGGAATTGAATAACTGCGGACCAATCCCACCACCAGCTCTTGTATTACTTGGTTCTCCAAACAAGAAATTAGGATCCCAAAATCCCCATCCCTTTTGCAGAATTTCAAACACTAAGAATACTAGAAGAGCTACAACTAAAGCTGCAACTGCATAAAAGATACCTGTCCAAACTTTATTTACCGTTCTTGCGTTCATTATTATCGCTCACCTCTTTGCCCAATCGCTCGAATTACTAAAATAAACAGGAATGAAATAACAAGTAAAATCATCGCTAAACTCCATAGCGCATTGTTCCAAGCAGTTCCGTTTAATGTATTTGTCATGTCCATTGTCAAAATACCAGTTAACGTTGCTGTCGGACTATATATTCCTTCTGGTAATTTAATTGTGTTTCCAATTACCATTTGAACCGCTAACGCTTCACCAAAAGCACGTGCTAAACCTAAAACAACACCTGTTAAAATCCCTTTTTTCGCAGCAGGAACAATCACTCGGCTAATCGCTTGCCATTTCGTTGATCCTAGACCATAAGAAGCTTCTAAATAATCAAATGGAACAGAGCGTATTGCATCAGAAGCGATACTAGCAATAGTAGGCAAAATCATAATACTTAATACAACGATACCTGCAATTAAACTAAAGCCCACTCCCCCGAACGAATCACGTAATAGCGGCACTAAAATCGTAACCCCTAATAATCCGTATACAACCGAAGGAATACCAACTAATAATTCTAAAACAGGCTTCAATACTTTATTCCCAAACTTCGGCGAAATTAAATTCATGAATATAGCAAGAGCTATAGCAATTGGCGCACTAATAATAACCGCACCTAACGAAACCACTGTTGAACCTACAATGAAAATCAAAGCCCCAAAGGTTCCTTCGTCAGCATTTGGATTCCATTTTGTCGATGTTAACATCTCAGTAAATGAGATACCGCTTTGTGTAAAAGATTGAATACCTTTACCGCAAATAAACGCAATAATAGCTAATGTAATTAAAACAATAAAAATACCACAAAACGTAACAAGCGATCTTCCTATATATTCACTTTTTACGTAATTAATTTGTTTTTTCCCCTTCATCACAGGTCAGACCCCACTTCATAGATTGAAATGAACAGGACTGGCCTTGCAGCCAGCCCCATAAAACTTTCTTATTTATTTAATTTAGACATAGGAATGTAACCCATATCTTCTACTTGCTTTTCAAAATCCTTACCTTTTACATAGTCAATGTAAGCTTTCGTTGCTTCTTTTGCCTCACCTTTTGTTACCATGTACTCGTAAGACCAGAATGGATATTTACCCGACGAAATGTTTTCAACTTTTGGTTCAGCACCATCAATTTTCACTGTTTGTAGCGCACCTTTTTTATCGCCAACCATGTAAGACATCGCTAAATAACTTACTGAACCTGGAGTAGAGTTAATCGCTTGCTCTACTGCACCGTTAGAATCTTGTGTTGTACCAGTTCCATCATTAATTTTCGCTTCTTTCATAACTGTCTTTTCAAACGTAGCACGTGTACCAGATGAAGCCGGACGGTTAATTACGTTGATTTTTTCATCTTTCCCCCCTACCTCTTTCCAGTTTGTTACTTTTCCAGTGAAGATATCTTGTACTTGTTTTACTGTTAAGTTATCAACTTTTACATCTTTATTTACGACAAGTGCGAATGCAATACCCGCTACCTTGTTATCTACTAATTCTTTCGCTTTTTCAGCATCTTTTATTTTATCTCCAGACGGAACATCTGAATTACCAATTTGTACTGCACCCGATGCTACTTGGTTAATCCCAGTTCCACTACCGCCACCTTGAACTTGAATAGAAACTTTCGAATTTTTTTCCATGAATTTCTTTCCAGCTTCCTCCGCAAGAGGTAGAAGAGCCGTAGAACCAGCTGCTGCAATCGTGCCTGATAATTCTTGTTTTGTATTATCGCTTCCTTTAGCACTTTCTTTACTAGCTGTATCTTCCGCTTTCCCACATCCAACCAACGCTCCTGCTACCACTAAAGCCGCTAAAGAAAATTTAATACCTTTTTTCATAACCATGTCTTGTACCCCCATTTGGATTATCACTTTTCGAATTCATTTTCTTTCGAACACAAATTCATTGTAGGACAGCAATATTATGTGAGTGTTAAGCAATCTTTAATTTTAAGTAAATAACGATAATAACCCTTAAAAGCTAGGAATCCCAAGATTTATAGTTAAAGAACCCAACAAAATCCACACTAATTAAGCTGTAATGTAAATTTATTCTTAACAATGTAAACTCAATGTAAATGTTTTTCGCTCTTTTCCCCTTTTAGTTAAAAATACATTTACAAATCCTTTGTATTTTTTAACTTTTACACTCTTACTTCATTTACATTAAATAAAATTTCAGTAATATTTTTTAGTACAACTAAATAAATTGGAACAATTCTAAAAATAAATGAATATTTTTAAAGTACCAATTGACAGCATCATCCAATGTAGTCTACTATATTACTAACAAAAAGTTTACCTAAGGAAACTTTTTAAACTTAAACTAACAATATAGAGATGAGGTAACTTTTATGGTATCGGCTAATACAAAACCACTTTCCGAATTTAAGACAGGAGAGTTTGTACAAATTGAGATGATACAATTAGAAGGAACTATGAAACGACGTTTATTAGATTTAGGATTTATCCCTGGGGCAACGATTAAAGTATTACAACGCAGTCCACTTGGAGATCCTGTCGCTTATCAAGTAAGCAACACCACTATTGCACTACGCAAGGAAGAAAGTTCCCTTATTTTCGGGGTATTAATAGGAGATGATTTCAGATGAGCAAACATCGCATTGCTTTAGCTGGCAACCCGAATACCGGGAAAAGTACATTATTTAATACTTTAACAGGCTTAAAACAGCATACTGGAAACTGGACGGGAAAAACTGTTTTAAAAGCTGAAGGGGAATATGAACATAACGGAAGTAAATATACATTAATTGATTTACCTGGAACTTACTCACTATATTCAAATTCTGCGGACGAAGAAGTAGCGAGGGATTATATTATATTTGAAAAACCAGAAGTAACTGTAGTTGTTATAGACGCAACTGCTATGGAGAGAAATTTAAATTTAGCACTCCAAGTGATGGAAATGACGAGTAACGTAGTCATTTGTATTAACTTAATTGATGAAGCTGAGAAAAAAGGCATCGTTATTGATGAAAAAAAATTAGCCAAATCACTCGGTGTACCTGTAGTTAAGATTTCTGCTCGTAACCGATTAGGCATTGGACATTTGCTAAATGTGATCGCTAAAGTAGCAAATAAAAAACTAATTCCAACACCAATTAAAATTTCTTACAGCGAAAAAATCGAAAGCATGATTCAGGAATTAGAACCGCAAATTTATAAAGTGTTCGGTGATGCGTATCCAGCACGTTGGATTGCGTTACGTATATTAGATGGAGATAAAAATTTCTTAACTACACTTCAAAAACACCATAATGAACCACTTGTAAGGGAGGTCGTAATAAATGGAATCTCACTCAGCCAGTAAAGCTCTTCCATTGGACTATATTATTCAACATGCACAAGCACTATCAAAAGACGATATACGAGATGATATTGTCGGAGATATTTATCGAACATCTGCAAGCATATGTAAAGAGTCTGTTCAATATACAAATACTGATAAATTGTATCGTTCTGAAAAACTAGATAAAATTTTCACATCTCCCATCTGGGGATTCCCAATTATGCTCGGTATTTTATCTATTATTTTTTATCTTACAATTGCAGGCGCTAACGTACCCTCTGATATGATTGCTGAGTTCTTCGGATGGGCCGAAGGGTATTTAACATCTTGGTTCCAGGCAGCACATGCACCCGAATGGTTACATGGCATTTTAATACTTGGTTTATTCCGCGGTATCGGTGCTGTTATTAGCGTTATGTTACCACCTATGGCAATCTTTTTCCCTATGTTCGCACTATTAGAAAACTACGGATACTTACCACGTGTCGCTTTTAATATGGACCGCTTATTCAAACGCTCCGGTGCACACGGCAAACAATCTTTAACAATGGCAATGGGGTTTGGTTGTAATGCAGCCGCTATTATGTCAACACGTATTATTGAATCACCACGTGAACGAATGCTTGCAATTTTAACAAACAACTTCGTTCCTTGTAACGGTCGCTGGCCTATGTTAATTTTAATGGCTTCATTATTTATGGCTGCTGGTTATACAGGTAGTATGCAAACATTAGTTACTGCAGGTGTCGTAGTTGGAATGGTTGTAATTGGTGTTATTATGACATTAACTGTTTCTTGGGTACTATCAAAAACAGCTTTAAAAGGCGTGCCAACTCACTACACTCTTGAGTTACCACCGTACCGTAAGCCAAAAGTTTGGAATACAATTGTACGTGCAACACTCGATAAATCAATTTATGTTTTAAAACGAGCTATCGTTGTAGCTGCCCCTGCGGCTGCATTAACTTGGTTACTTGCTAATATTTTCATCGGTGACACGAGCTTACTTATGTATTTTGTAAACTTCCTAGATCCGTTCGCTAAAATGTTAGGACTTGATGGATTTATTTTAGCTGCATTCATTCTTGGACTACCAGCGAATGAAATTGTTATCCCGATTTTATTAATGTCTTACTTATCAACCGGAGCTTTAACTGAAATAGATGATTTTAACCAAATTAAAAATCTATTCTTAGAAAATGGTTGGACTTGGTTAACAGCGTTAAACACAATGTTGTTCTCACTTCTTCATTTCCCATGTGGAACAACACTGGTTAACATATATAAAGAAACAAAAAGTGCAAAATGGACATTCTTATCGTTTGCAATCCCTACCGTTATCGCTATTGTTGTGACATTCCTCTCTACACAATTGGTACATTGGTTAGGGCTTGTATAAAAGCAAAGCATACATAGAAGGTATCCCCCTTCATTTGCTTTGCACGAAAGAAACCTGAATTTATTCAGGTTTCTTTTTTTGTATATCAGTATTCCAAGGTTGTGCTCCATACGTTGTGATTTTTTTATGTATGGAGTATATGGCCCCCGGAAGAATTGCCATTAATATTGTGCAACTAATTCCTAATCCAGTAAACACCTTCCATCACCTTACTTTACTCTTTTTGGTAAAGCTGAACCTGAATGCTCAATTGTCGGATGAACATGAACAGTAATCTCAGCATTACTAAAGTAATTTTCACCTTGATCCCAATTCTTATCTATCTTCTTCCATTCTTTATAATTATGCCGCTTATATACTTCCCCTAACTCTAATACATCTACCTTATATTTTTTTTGAACAAGCTTAATCGATTTTTGAATGCGCTTCTCCATTTCCTCCGTGATGTTTTTCTTTAATCGCTTTTCGTTCATAATTTGTTTATGATCACTAAAATGCAACTCAGCCAATGTTCCTTCCAAAAACAAGTGAATATCGAACTTCGGTTTTGTAGCATTTTCTGTAGATACTTTAATCTTTCGACGCATTTTATGAATTTCATATGTAATAAGCTGGTCTTTTTTACGAATGGTAAAGAATCCTCCAATTTTCTTACCTATTATATAATTTATACCAAATGTTTCTTCTCCATTCAAACTACCTACACACTTATTATCCTTCCCGCGAAACAACGCTGCCCCGTTCATTTGTACCCCTTGCTTTGTTAATTCAAGAATAGGTAATACGAAGCTTCGGTTGGAAATCATCTTTTCCTGAACTTCACCAATTCTTGCAGCCTCAATCATTTGAGCATTTTTCGGAGGATGTTCAGCTAACATATCAATATACTGCGCCGGTAAATTTTCAGGTTTAGCGCTCTGCTTCAAAATAGCTTCTGCATTTTTCTTAGAAACGAACAAACGTATATTTCTTCTCATCTCATGATCACGAATATATACATCTAACGTATTTTGTAAAACATATGGATTCGACAATAAATCTTTAGAGAAAATTATCACTTGTATGTGCGGAAAGAATAGTGAGCGACTAATTTTTTTGGCAATAATTCGTATTTGCTCAAAGACACTATCTGCCTTCGCACTCACATTAATATAATTTTCGCTATCTCCACCACCTTGTCCACCTTGTTGCGACAATTTACTGGGGAGTACCATCTGATACGTCCCTTTCATAATTGGATTCGCTTTCTTTTTTTTCACAATATCATAGGCTGCACCTACTACAAATCCTCTTTCTTCTATTTCTTCTAACTCAGAGCACCCACTTATAGATCCAACTAAAACTATAAGCATTATGATTTTAAGAAGGTGTTTCATTTCTACCATTCCTTCTTTTTATTTTATATACAATAAAAACTAACAAAGGTGCTAACACGACAAAGCCCATATCTATCCAAGCTAAATAAGTTCCGTAATTTGACAAGTCCTTCAAACTACTAGGTATCATATTCAGCATAAAAATAATCGGGGCACTTACGAAAATAAAAATATGTTTCTTCACTTTCGGAAACATAGCACAAAACAATAAAGATGCGACGTCATAATACATTGCTGTCGTGTTATAAATAGTAATAATCCAAGTAGTGAAAAAAATTGCATCAAATCTTTCTAAAAACCCTCCTCCAATTTCAATTTCTTTCCCTAATTCAATTGTTGGATACGTCAATCCACGGGTTGTCATATAAGTAAAAACACTAATACAAGTTACATAAATTAAAATGTATGACAACACGTTTACCATCACCGCTTTTGCAACTGCCATCGGTGCCTTTTTCACTGACTTATCGTTCAACATCACAGCATAAAACAGAGCTACCTCAAATCCGATAAATGTGAAAATAGAGTTTTTAACTCCTACAGCATATTGACTGACGTCCGTTTGAAAAGCTGGTAGTAAATTATTTATCTCCATTAAATTTATATTCAATAAAGAAAGCAGCACTATCGCAATTAAAACTATAGGTAAAAACAAAACGTTTAGCCTTACTAAAGCTGCTCTCGATCCTGCTATTCCATAAATAACAACTAATAGGAAAAAGAAAGACAATAGTTGCACTGGTGTATCACTAAACAAATACGTTTGTGAAATAATTGCAATCATTCGCGATTCATATGCTGTCAAAGCAGCAAACGTTAATACTAAAATGCTACTAATTGTGTATGCAACAGGCTTCGTCAAATGTGCACTCGTATATTGAACAAAGTTTTGTTTTGGGAATAAAATAGCTACCCTCGTTACAAACCACCCTAAAACCGCACAGACTAATCCACCCAAAAGCAAAATAATCCAACCGTCCGAAAATAAAGTTTGCGTAGCAATATCTCGCGGCATAGATAATGCACCTATACCGATAATTGTTGACGATACCGCAAAACCAAGTTCCCGAGATCCAATTTCTTCATCCCCATATTCAAATGGTTTCAATTACTCTCGCTCCTTTGGACGTATTGTAGAATCTTTCGTTTGTAAGTACTCTGGTCTTTCTTTCAACATTGATTTTGGCAAGCGGATCATTTCTTCTTCCCAATCTTTATAAAATGCAGGAGCAATAGGCGTTGTATATGGCACCCCAACACTCTTTAAATTCGTAATATGAATCGCAAGTGCAATAAGAGCTAAAATGATTCCGTACAACCCAAAAGCAGTCGCTGCTAATACAAAGACAAAAAGTAAAATTCGAAACGTAATTGTTATGCTATATACAGGAAGTGAAAATGTAGCAATTGCAGTAACTGCAATAATAATTACTAAAAACGGATTTACAATCCCTGCGTTCACCGCAGCTTCTCCAATTACAAGACCACCTACAATCCCAATTGTTTGCCCCATCGGTTTTGGCAACCTAATTCCCGCTTCTCGTATTAACTCCATCGTTAATGCCATCATTAACGTTTCTATATATGCAGGAAACGGTACCCCTTCTCTCGCTCCCGCAATAGAATAAGCTAGTTTAGATGGAATAAGCCCTTGGTGGTATGAAACTAGCGCTACATACGTCGCTGGTAATAAAACCGCCATAATACCAGAGACCATTCGCAAAATCCTCAATAACGTCCCAATCACCCAGCGCTCGTAATGATCCTCTACAGATTGAAAAATATCAACAAATACTAGCGGAGCTATAAGGGCAAACGGTGATCCGTCCACCAAAATAGCTGCCTTTCCTTTCGCTAACGAGGCCACAATATTATCAGGCCTTTCTGTATTCAAAAACTGCGGAAACGGTGACAAATTATTATCTTGAATTAATTGCTCAATCGTACCCGTCTCAAAAACGACATCTGTCTCTATTGATTGAAGACGCCGATCTAGCTCTTTCACAATATAAGGGTTAATAATATCTTCTATATATACTAAGGTTACTTCTTTCTGCGATCGCTTCCCCATAATATAAGATTGGAACCTCAACTTTGGATCGCGCAAACCACGTCGGATTAACATTTTATTCACATTAATATCTTCATTTAATCCAATCCTCGGTCCACGTATTAAGTCTTCTGTTACTGGCGGTTCTAAACTTCTTTTTTCCCAAGCTCTACTATTAATCACGATAGCGGTTTGAATATTATCAATTAATATAACTGTATCTCCTGCTAAAATCGCATTTATAATATCCGGAAACGTCGTCTTCTTACCAACTTCTGCAATAGAAATAAAACGATCCAATAACGTTTGAACAACAGCCTCTTCTTTTTGTACTTCTTCATATTGAAGTGTATGAACTACATATTTATAAACATTATCCTTATCTGTTAACCCACATAAAAAAATAACAGCACAGCGTGTAAAACTACCAGCGAGGGCAACTTCCCTAATTGTTAAATCATTAGGCGAACCTAACTCATCCCTAATTTCTTTCATAACTTCAAATAAGTTACCTTTTAACTCTAACAAGTCCCCCACCTAACTTCCTTTTCAACAAGTTTTTAGTTAGATTTCGCCAATAGAAGAAAATATATACAAAAAAAGAGCTATCTCTTTTTAAAGATAGCTCTAGCACACGGATTACTTTTCTACTATTATATTGTCTGCTTTTATAGACACATTTTTCGTAAATCCACTAACGATAAACATCACAATCATATTCATTAACAATGCGACTATTCCTACATTTAAATCTTTTATATATTGAGGGAAATCAGGAAACATCGTAGCTATAGTTGAACCAGATAAAGTAATATATGCGACCACTAACAACCCAATCCCCATTCCTGCAATTGCACCTTGCTTCGTAATAACTTGACGTGGAAACAAACTACATACAAGTGCAGGGAAAAGTTGTGTCACTATACTGTATCCCATTAAAAGAAGAGCTCCTATTGTTTCTCCTCCTTTAAATGTAAACAATACTGCAACAAGTGTTACTACAGGCACAAATAATTTTGCTGCTTTAGCAACTTGTCTATCTGAAGCAGACGGGACCATTGTTCGGTAAATATTTTTCGCTAACAACGTAGATGCCGCCATAACAAGCATGGAACCTGGAACTAATGCTGTTAATACTCCCGCACTACCAATAATACCAATAAACCAAGGATCAAAAGTTTGAAGAGCCAGACGGAATAACGAAAGGTCTACATCCCCTCCCTTTAATCCAGGAACTTGCAGTATAGCTGCAAACCCTGCAAAGAACACGAAAAGTAAAACTAAAGAATACAGTGGCATAATGGCCGCATTTTTACGAAATACTTTTTCATTTTTTGCCGAGAAAGCAGAAGCGAATGTATGGGGCCACATATAGAAACCGAGAGCTGTTAATACAATAGTAGAAACAAACCAAGAAATGCTCATTCCTTCATCAGGTAAAGATAAAAATCCTGGTTTTGCTGCTTCTACAGCTTCAAACATCGGCTGAAATCCTCCGTAATAATGGTACGGTAAATATATACCCAAAAACATAACGATAAACAGTATCATAATATCCTTCAAAGCGGCCGTCCAAGCAGAGCCGTGTATACCTGAAACCATTACATATATCGTTATAACAATTGCGCCAATCCACACTGCGATAACTGGTGACACCCTTCCGTACGACGCTTCCGAAACGATAATTCCTAATCCTTTTAACTGTAAAACGAGGTAGGGGATAATCGAAATAACTCCAATGATAGAAACGATAATGCCAAGTGTCTGACTCCTATATTTCTTCACAAAAAAATCTGGCTGCGAAACAAGATTATGCTCTTTCGCATACTTCCAAATTGGCGGCAATAAAAAGTAAGATAAAATATAAGCTAATGCACCATAACCTAAAATATAGAAAGTAGGTGCTCCTTTACTATACGCCCATCCACTTCCACCTAAAAATGTAAACGTCGTATAAATTTCACCTGCCATAAGAAGAAAAACAAAAATAGTGCCAAATCCTCTTCCTCCAACTGACCATTGCTCTAAATTCATATCTTTTCCATGTTGTGCTCGAATTCCTAAAAATAGTGCGAGAAACAAAAATAAAATAATGATAAGTAATGCGGTCATTTTACATCCCCCTTATTAGCAGGATCAAATACGTACACAATCCCCATACAAAGAGACGTAATGAGCACTGATAATAATACCCAAAATAATAAAAATGGCATCCCTAATATGTAAGGAGTAACTGAATTAGCAAATACGGGTCCAACAACTAAACAAAAAACTGGAATAAGCGCTAATACGTGTATTTTCTTCATCTCATTCTCCTTTACTTATGAAATTCATAATCGATGATACAAAGACTTCCACGCCAATCGGTAATGCATCTTCATCAATCGTAAAACGAGGATGATGGTGAGGATATATAATTCCTTTCTCTTTATTTCCTGCTCCGATAAAAAAGAATGTCCCTGGCGCCTTTTGTAAAAACGCTGAAAAATCTTCTCCAGCCATCGTCGGCTGTAAACGAGTAACTCGTTCCCTTCCATAAAGCTGTAATGCTGTTTGCTCAATAATCTCTGTAACTTCATAATCATTTACTACTGGACGATATCCATATTCATAAGAAAACGTATATTTCGCTCCGTAAGCTTCTGTCACGTGCTTTACAATCTGTTCAATCCTTTTCACTGTTTCTTCTCGCAACTCATGTCTTAAACTCCGCACTGTCCCTTCAATCTCCGCTTGTTCTGGAATCACATTATGGGTTGTCCCAGCATGAAATTGCGTAACAGATACTACAAGGGAGTCCAACGGATTCGTGAGGCGAGATACAATTTGCTGCATTTGTGCAACAACTTGTGTGCCGATTGCAATACTATCAACCGTTTCATGAGGGATTCCAGCATGTCCACCTTTTCCTTCTATCGTAATTTTAAAAACATCTGGGGCAGCCATTGCAGGACCATAAATTACACCTACTTTCCCAACCTCTAACGACGCCCAAAGGTGAGCACCAATAATATAATCCACACCTTCCATTACACCTGCTGCGACCATTTCCTCTGCACCACCAGGAAAGTTTTCTTCAGCATGTTGGAATAGAAAACGAATCTCCCCTTTAATCTTTTCTCTTTCTTCTACTAACTTATGTACAACTCCAAGTAATATCGCTATATGTCCATCATGACCACATGCATGCATCACACCTGGGTATGTAGAAATAAAATCAAACTCATTTTCTTCATGAATAGGAAGAGCATCCATATCAGCTCGAACCGCAACTATTTTACCAGGTTGCTTACCAATCAACCTTGCCATTACACTATATTTAGTAGGTCTTGATACTTCTAAACATGGGATTTTCCGAAGTATATCGAATACAAACTGTGATGTTTTTTCTTCTTGAAAAGATAACTCTGGATATTTATGAAAATGCCTTCTCCACTCAATTAATTGATTTTTCGATAAAACCAGTTCCTTCGCAACATCCATTTCTCTTCTCCCCTTCTTCACCAAGTTAAATGTTATTATAACGTGAATTGTTAACTTTTAAAAGAATCTTCTGAATTTTCCGTTATAATAACTTAAAAATAAAAAGCCATCAAAAAGATGGCTTTTTCATTATTATAAAATAGTAATCGCTTGTTTCCCCATTTGCTCCCACGCCTTCTCAAACTCTGCTCGTGGAACAGCGAAACGTGGATTATTTTTTAGAGGATCATTTACATATACAAAGTTTTGATCGTATCCAACCACTACTACACTATGCTCAAAATATGTAATTTTCACTTCACCAGAACTTGTATTCCATGTTTCAAAACTACTTTCAGCTAGCGGCTTAAACGTTGTATTAATAATAACCCATACTGGAGAACCAGAACTAATTACCTTATATAGATCTTTCACGTCTCTATCTGTTAAATTAATTACTTTTTCAGGAACATATTTTTCTGCTAAATTAAAGATTGGTTTATTGTATACACCATATCCTGGTTCAGCTTTCGTATAAATATTTCCAACGAATCCCTCATAAGGATTTCCACGCAAACCATTTTGTTCAAATGGAACACGATGAATTTCACTAGCAAGTTGCATCTTATCTACTTGTACACCTTTATATTGTAACAACATAGCTAAGCTTGTCACTTCACATCCACGAGGTAATTCTGGTAACTGATTTATAAACGGAACATTTTCAATCATAGCCGCTTCTTTCATTTCAGATAGAAAGTCTAAGCGTAGCACTTGTGCCTTTTGTATAATCTTATCTTTCCCTATAAAAAACGCGGCAGCAAATATAATTCCAAAAACAAAAAGATATTTTAACTTTTTCATTTTAAACAAAACTCCATTAATTATTATTTTACAGACATACCTCCTATCATTGTACCTTTCTTCTTACTAGTTTGCTAGAAAGATTCTGTGAATTATTGTTCACACTTTTATCGTTTTAAAATTCTAATTATTTTTAATAAAAAGAAAAAACAATATACTTTTCTGAATTTTTTTGCTAAAATCAAAATAATTAACATAGTGAAGATATTACCTTGTTAATAAACATTCTTAGAGTATTTAGTCATAGTTCGTATTTTTACATACTCCATTCGTTTCATAATAAATAAGCCGAGTATGTGTCACATCCCCCACTAATGATTAAAAACTCGGAATGAAAAGCTGTCTATACATACAAGAAAATAACGGGGTGAGGGCATATGAATCAACAAGTAGAACAAACAGATTTAAAACGAACAATGAAAAGTAGACACCTATTTATGATTGCACTTGGTGGTGTTATCGGAACCGGCCTATTTATGGGCTCTGGTCAAATCGTCCATAACGCTGGTCCTGGTGGTGCTATTCTTGCATTTTTAGTCGGTGGATTTGTTATGTATTTAACGATGTTATGTCTTGGTGAATTATCTGTTGCTATGCCAGAAGCAGGTTCATTCCAAAGCTATGCAAGCAAATTTATTTCACCTGGTTTTGGGTTTGTTGTCGGTTGGATGTATTGGTTAAATTGGGCGGTTACAGTTGGAGTAGAGTTAACAACTGTAAGTATTTTAATGAAACGCTGGTTTCCAGACGTTTCTTCGTGGATTTGGTGTGTTACATTTGCAGCAGCACTCTTCCTTGTAAACGCTTTATCAGCAAAAGCATATGCAGAAGCAGAATTTTGGTTCGCAAGTGTAAAAGTCGCAACTATTGTTGTTTTCATCGTACTCGGTGGTGCAGTTATGTTCGGTCTACTAGACTTTAACGGAAAACCAGCTCCAATGCTTCACAATTTCACTGAAAATGGCGGATTATTTCCAAATGGTGCATTAGCTGTTCTTCTTACGATGATTACAGTAAATTACTCCTTCCAAGGAACAGAATTAATCGGAATTGCTTCGGGAGAAAGTGAAAATCCCGAAAAAACAATCCCTAAAGCAATCAAAAATACCATTTGGCGAACTCTCTTCTTCTTCGTCCTAGCAATATCAGTTGTTGTAGGTTTACTCCCGTGGCAAGAAGCTAATCTAGTCGAAAGTCCATTTGTACTTGTATTTGATGTGGCTGGTGTTCCATATGCAGCAGACATTATGAACTTTGTTATTATTACAGCGGTATTATCCGTAGCCAACTCTGGCCTATATGCAAATTCTCGTATGCTTTGGGCGATGGCAAAACAAGGAATGGCAAGTCCAGCTTTTACGAAGTTAACTAAAAAAGGTGTGCCACTAAACGCATTAATTTTCAGTCTGATCTTTGCAAGTTTGTCTCTATTAACAAGTATATTTGCGGCAGATACTGTCTTTTTAGTTTTAACATCTATTGCAGCTATGGCTGCTGTCGTAGTTTGGATGTCAATCGCAGCTTCGCAGTTTTTCTTCCGTAGAAACTTCTTAAAAAACGGCGGGGACATTAATGATTTAAAATATCGCACACCACTTTATCCAATAGTTCCAATCGTAGCATTCTCACTCAATTTCATTACATTTGTTAGTTTAGCTTTCATTCCAGATCAGAGAATCGCTCTTTATTGCGGTATTCCATTTATGATCATTTGTTACATTTTATATCAAGTTAAATATAAAAAAATTGTCACACTTGAACAACAAATAAATATAAAACAAGAAATAAACTAAATATACAAAATATTCAGCTATCTTCCTTATAATAAGATAGCTTTTTTCTATTTATTGGATATCTTGGTATAACTTTATTTATCTTAAAATTTTCACAATCACGTTTTTCATTGGAAAATAGTTTACAATGTTATCAAGTTACAAATGATATTCACCTTAAAAAGTGTGCATTTGTGTCTATTTTTTAACAATATCACAAAAACTATTGCCATCTATAAATTAATAGGTTTATATTGTTTTATTGGCATAGTTTCAATCCAAGGAGAAAGGAGATTTTCAATCGTGCAACTAAAGAAAACGTTTTGGAAGCTGGCTTCGCTTCTTCCGTTATCATTACTTCTGTTCCTCGGCGGCTGTGATAAGAAACTCGCAGTATTAAATCCGCAAGGACCTGTTGCAAAAGCACAGTATGATTTAATTGTTTGGTCATTCTTGCTTATGTCATTAATTATCGCAATTGTATTCATCTTGTTTACAGTCATCTTGATTCGTTATCGTGAAAAACCAGAGAATATGGACTACGAGCCACCTGAACAACACGGTAACACATTATTAGAAATTATTTGGACGCTTGTTCCTGTTATTATCGTTATCGCATTATCGATTCCAACAGTAAAAGCAACTTATGCTTCGGAAGAGGTTCCGGCAGAGTCCAAACATATTAAACCAGTTGAGATTTATGTTACATCTGCAAACTGGAAATGGTTATTCAGTTACCCAGAGGAAAAAATTGAAACCGTTAACTATTTAAACATCCCAGCCGGTGTACCAATTCAATTCAAACTGACTTCTGTCGGTCCAATGAATGCTTTCTGGGTACCAGAACTTGGTGGTATGAAGTACACTATGGATGGCATGATTATGGATCTTTATTTACAAGCTGATAAGCCTGGTTCTTACCTAGGCCGTAGTGCGAACTTCTCTGGTGAAGGATTCACACATATGGAGTTCGAAGTTGAAGCAAAAACTAAAGAGAAATATGACAAGTGGGTTAAAGAAGTACAACAAACTGCTCCTAAACTAACAGAAGATAAGTACAACGAAATTGTTAAACCTGGTGTAGTTGGTCGTATGACATTCTCTAGTCACCACTTAAGTTATGTAGATCCAAAATCACTTGAATATTGTGATTACAACTACTACAAAAACAAAAAATAATAGCTATTATTCCAACAGATTGGAGTGAACACAGTGAAGCTTGATGAATTCTTTGTCACAGGTGACCCGATTATTTACGGTGCAGACGCTTCTATCGTTCTTGTGACATTAGCAATCATTTTCGTACTAACAAAGTATAAAAAATGGAAATGGCTTTGGGACGAATGGTTAACAACTGTTGACCATAAAAAAATTGGGGCCATGTATATTATTTCTGCGGTTATCATGTTATTCCGTGGTGGTATGGACGGTTTAATGATCCGTGCACAGTTAACATTCCCAGAAACAACTTATTTAAATGCTGAACATTATAACGGAATCTTCACAACACACGGTACAGTTATGATTCTTTTCATGGCGATGCCATTCGTTATGGGATTAATGAACCTTGTAGTACCATTACAAATTGGTGCCCGTGACGTTGCATATCCGTTCTTAAATGCTTTAAGTTTCTGGTTATTCTTTGTCGGAGCAATGTTATTCAACATCGCTTTCGTAATCGGTGGTTCTCCAGACGCTGGGTGGACTTCTTACTTCCCAATGGCAGGTACAGAGTTTACTTCTGGTGTAGGAAATAACTACTACGCAATTGCATTACAGATTTCAGGTCTCGGTACGCTAATGACCGGTATTAACTTCCTTGTTACTATCTTAAAAATGCGTACACCTGGTATGACTTTAATGAGAATGCCAATGTTTACTTGGTCAATCTTAATTACAACAGTTATCATTATTTTCGCTTTCCCAGTATTAACAGTTGCTCTTGCATTAATGACATTTGACCGTCTATTCGATGCTCACTTCTTTACGATGGCGAGCGGCGGTATGCCAATGTTATGGGCCAACCTATTCTGGGTATGGGGTCACCCTGAAGTATATATCGTTATTTTACCGGCATTCGGTATTTTCTCTGAAATCATTAGTACATTCTCACGTAAACGTCTATTCGGTTACAGTGCGATGGTATACTCAATGGTTGCAATTTCTTTACTAAGTTTCGTCGTATGGCTTCATCACTTCTTCACGATGGGTGCAGGTCCAGCGGTTAACTCATTCTTCTCGATTTCGACAATGGCGATTTCGATTCCAACCGGGGTTAAGATCTTTAACTGGTTGTTTACACTGTATAAAGGACGTATTCGTTTTACAGTTCCAATGCTTTGGTCATTGGCATTTATTCCAAACTTCGTAGTCGGTGGGGTTACAGGGGTTATGCTTGGTATGGCAGCAGCTGATTATCAGTACCATAACAGCTACTTCCTAATTGCTCACTTCCACTACGTATTAATCGCAGGTACAGTATTCGCTATGCTTGCTGGATTCACATTCTGGTATCCAAAAATGACTGGTCATATGTTAAACGAACGCCTAGGTAAATGGACATTCTGGATCTTTATGAGCGGATTCAATATCTGTTTCTTCCCAATGTACTTCTTAGGTTTAGACGGTATGACTCGTCGTATGTACACTTACTCTGAAAGTCTTGGATGGGGATGGTTAAACCAAATTGCATCTGTTGGTGCGGTAATGATGGGTATTGGTTTCCTAATTCTTTGCTACAACGTAATTTGGAGTGCACGTCACGGTGAACGTGACACAACTGGAGATCCATGGGATGGTCGTACACTTGAATGGGCAACTCAATCTCCTGTACAACATTACAACTTCGCGAAGCTTCCTGAAATTAAAGAAGCTGATGCTTTCTGGTACATGAAAAAACGCGGAGAAACAGTTACACCAGCAGCAGAAGATTTAAAACCAATTCACATGCCAAGTAACTCTGGTGTGCCTATTATTGCGTCTTTATTCTTCGGTCTTGCAGGTTTCGCATTAGTATTTAGCTGGTTCTGGCTTGCAGCAATCGGCGGCGTTGGTATTTTAGCTTGCTTAATCTATCGTTCATTCGATTATGACGATGGTTACTACGTAAGTGTTGATGAAATTAAAGAAACAGAACATATAGCATGAGAGGTGAAATGACATGGCGGCTTTAGATAAAAGCTTACCTTTGGAATATCAATCCGAACAAAGCAGATTGAATATCCTAGGATTCTGGATTTTTCTTGGGGCTGAAATTATGCTGTTCGCAACACTTTTCGCCTCTTATCTAGTCCTTGCTGGTCGTACGGCAGATGGCCCAACTCCAGCGCAACTGTTTGAACTTAAAACGCTTTTAATTCAAACATTACTACTTTTAACAAGTAGTTTCACATGTGGTATCGTAATTCACGAAATGCGTAAGCACAACCAAAAAGCAATGCTTGGATGGTTCATCCTTACATTACTTTTAGGTGCAGGTTTCCTATTCTTTGAAATCGAAGAGTTCATTATGTACATCGGTGAAGGCGCAACAATTCAAACAAGTGCTTTCCTATCTGCATTCTTCGTTCTTCTTGGAACGCACGGAGCCCACGTAACAGGCGGTATCATTTGGGCAACTTGTGTTATTATCCAAATTTTAAAACGAGGTTTAACACCAGTTACAGCTCGTAAAGTATTCATTATCAGCTTATACTGGCATTTCCTTGATCTTGTTTGGGTCTTTATTTACACACTAGTTTACTTGAACGGGATGGTGGCGTAAATGGGTCAAAATAACAACCAAGCAAACGGGCATGCGCATAGCGGATTCCCTTGGTCACACGTTTTCGGATTTATTTTATCGCTTGCACTAACGTTCCTAGCGCTATACGTGGCACTTTACACAAGCCTGCCACTTTCAACGATCTTAACAACTATTATCGTAATGGCTGTTGCGCAAGCGTTGTTACAATTAATCATGTTCATGCACTTAAAAGAAGGAGAAGGAAGAGTTCAAATTCTTACAATGATATACAGTTTCTTCGTTGCAACTGCAACAGTTGGTTTAACTGTATGGATCTTCTTCTCAATGTAATGTACATGAAAAGACTGCTGAGATTCCTCAGCAGTCTTTTTTTATCCCCATTAACGAGCAGTAAGACCCCCACGGATTAAAGTTTCACTTTATCCCCTCCCCTATTACATCCACATTACGGAATTAACAACAGAATCATGAAAAATATACTTATTATGACAAATGTTAAGAAAACTCTTTCTTTATGAAATCGAATCCATATGCGTTGCTTTTCTACCTATTATATGGCTAAATAGTTACTATATTTATTTGAAGGGAGAGAACGCAATGGAACATCACACTTCTGTTCTATCACTTATGGTTGTCGTTGCAATCGCGTTTTTCGTTCCCCTTTTGTTACAACGCTTTAAATTAAAAGCACTTCCTGTCGTTGTTGCAGAAATCATCGCAGGAATCTTTGTAGGTAAAAGTGGATTTAACATCATTGAGCCAGATATGTGGCTTCAAGTCTTATCAACACTAGGATTTATCTTCCTAATGTTCTTAAGTGGTCTAGAAATTGACTTTTCGATCTTTAAACAAAAAGGGAAAAAGAATACGACAAACGAACCAAACACATTCCAAGCAGCAAGCATTATCTTCTTATTTATTTTCATCTTATCTTATGCTCTATCATTACTATTCGTATGGCTAGGATTCGTAGATAATGCAATGTTTATGACTTTAATTATTTCAACTATTTCTTTAGGTGTTGTTGTACCAACATTAAAAGAGAATAACTTAGGAAAAACGGCAATCGGACAAATCATTTTATTAGTTGCTGTTATTGCAGATTTAGTTACAATGATTTTACTCGCTGTATTCGTCGGATTAAATTCCGAAAGCGGCCAAAGCATGTGGCTCCTTCTTCTTCTATTCGGTGCTGGTATTGTTATTTACTTCGTTGCAAAACGCTTTAAAAACATTCCATACTTAGATAGCTTAAAAGCTGGTAGTGTACAAATTGATACACGAGCTGTTTTTGCACTCATCTTAATATTAGTCGGGTTATCTGAATCTGTTGGAGCTGAAAATATTTTAGGTGCCTTCTTAGCGGGTGTACTTGTATCGTTATTATCACCAAATGAAGATATGGTTGAAAAACTGGATTCCATCGGCTACGGTTTCTTCATCCCTATTTTCTTCGTAATGGTTGGTGTAAATTTAGAGGTTTGGTCTATTTTCAAAGAACCTTCTAGTATGCTCATGATCCCAATTTTAATTGTGGGACTCTTTATTTCAAAACTGTTACCATCACTCGTCTTACGAAAATGGTATCCACGTAATATCGTACTGGGAAGTGCCATCTTATTAACATCGACACTTTCTTTAGTTATTGCAGCTGCACAAATTGGTGAAAAACTAGGAATCATCAGTCCAAGTTTATCTGCTTCCCTTATTTTAAGCGCAGTTATTACTTGTATTTTCGCACCTATATTATTTAAAAAGATGTTCCCGAAAGTAGAAACACCAAAACCAAAAGTTTCTATTATTGGTGCGAGCAGAATTACACTTCCATTATCACTTGATTTAAAACGAGAAGATTATGACGTGACACTATATATGATGCGTCAAAATAAAATAAATGATGAGGAAGCGAAATCGCATGACTTCCCTATCGTGAAATTAGATGACATCACAATTGCATCATTAACTGAACAAACAGCGTTTCATGCAGACCGCGTTGTTGTTGCAACAAGCGATGATGAACAAAACTTATTATTAGCAGAACATGCAAAAGAGCTAGGTGTTGAACATGTTATTGCAAGTGTAGAAGATCCACTTCTACAAGAAAAAGCAACGCAAGAACATATCGCCGTATTCTCAACAATTAACTCTACACGTATTCTATTACGTGCACTAATTGATAAACCGAGTCTCGTTCGCTTAATTACAACAGCAAACGAAACAGTCCGTGAAGTGGAACTACGGAGTAATAAATATAACGGCGTTGCACTTCGTCGCCTTCCATTTTTAGGCGATGTACTCGTCATTCAAATTTATCGTGGGAATAAAGCATTAATCCCACATGGTGATACAAGCCTACAACACGGCGATACATTACTTGTAACTGGCTCAAAAGAACACATCGATACACTAAAAAGCATATTAGAATAGAAAAATGCCCCTCACATAATTGAGGGGCATTTTTTTCCATTTTATATGGTAAAATGTTACTATCATATATTATGAGGATGGATCACATTATGTCTATTGTAACTTTAGCTCTCTTATTATTAGCGGAAGTACTCGTTGCCATTATTCTCATCGGTGTTAGCATTGAAATTTGTAGTTACGGATGGAAAAAATCAAATGGAATAAAATACTCTTGCCTCCTACTTTCACTCCTTCTCGGAACTGCTAGCATACTCGGACTTTTCGCCGCACCTGCCTATTTCTTTATACAACTAACAGAAAAAGCCTTATAGGAAAGGATGTTAATATGATTACTGTGAAAAATATTGATGGATCTGAAACTTACGTATTACGTCAAAAAATTTTACGCCCGAGTCAAACGTTAACAGATTGTAAATACTCTTCCGACTATGAAACAGATACCTTTCACTTAGGCGCATTTATAAACGATGAACTTATTAGTATCGCTTCCTTCTCAAAAGAAATATACCCTGACTTACCAGCAGGTATGCATTATCGTCTACGAGGAATGGCAACATTACCTGAGTTTCGCAATAACCGTGCTGGAAGCTCATTAATTCAGAAGGCGGAACAAATCTTGCAAGAACGTCAAGCAAATATTTTATGGTGTAATGGCCGAGTTACTGTAGCTGACTATTACAAGCGCTTAGGCTTTCAAGAACATGGTGAGATATTTGAAATTGAACCGATTGGCCTTCATAAAGTACTGTATAAAAAGATATAAGAAAAGCTTTCCGCAATATGGGAAAGCTTTTCTTATATTTCAATCTTCACTTTTTATTTTTTTCATATATATGTATATAAACAAACTAGGAACTAAAAAACAAGCAAACATAATAAGCCCTGTCATACTAATTTCCTTTATCGAAATATCTGGTGTTACAATAATACAAATAGCTAAAATCCCAATAACAATACCTACTGGAATGAATAATAACTTCATAAAATAACTGCGCGATACTCCCCCTGTATGCTCATACACTTCCACTGAATTTTTCAGATTTAAAAAGTTTATAACTATTATCCCGCCCATAAATACCATTAATAAATCCGAAACACTTTCATATCCTGCACCTTGCAAAACGTAGCGATAAAAAACAATACCTAGTATGATAATATTTTGTAAGATAAAAACTAATCTAATATGTTTTAGCCCCTCAATCATTAAACGTTCATCTTTCACGATTTTCATCCCCTCACTCCTTGTCCTCCCAAAACAAATCATTCAATGTTTTATCTACCGCATAACAAATTTTTAAACATAAATCTAAAGACGGGTTGTATTTCCCCTTCTCAATTAAACTAATCGTTTGCCTTGTAACGCCTACTTTTTCTGCTAATTGTTGCTGTGTTAAATCTAACTGAACACGCGCGACTTTTATTTTACTTACAGCCATTCATGTTCCTCCTCTACTCTTAGTGTAACATATATATTCCATTAAGTAATTTATAATTTACGTAATTGATTTAAGTTTCACTTTATTATACACAAAAAAGGAGCCTCTCATAAGAAGCCCCCTCTCCTATATCTATATTATAAGAATAAATGACATCCAAATAAAATTGTAAATAAGTATAGTAACGGATGTACTTCCATCCCTTTCCCTTTCACAATTTTTAAGACTGGATACACTAAAAATCCAATCGCAATTCCATTCGCAATACTAGACGTTAACGGAATACCAACGAAAATTAAAAATGCTGGTAATGCATCTTCAAATTCATTCCAATTAATATCACGAAGACTTTGTGCCATTAAACTACCTACAATAATTAATGAAGGAGCTGTAATAGCGGCTACACTTGATAGAGAAGCAATTACAGGGCTGAAGAATGCCGTTATAATCGTTAGACCGACAACTACAATACCTGTTAATCCTGTTTTACCACCCGCGGCAATACCAGCTGACGATTCGATCGTCGCTGCTGTTGGGCTTGTTCCAAAGATAGAGCCTGTAGTCCCGCCGATTGCATCTGCAATAAACGCTTTACCAAAACGTTTCTCTGTATTATCTGTAATTAAACCTGCTTGTTTAATTAAACCGAGTAATGCACCTGTTGTATCAAATAACAGTACAAGTAAAAATGAGAATACAACGCCATATAATCCGTATTCAATTACATCTGAAAAGGCGTTGATTGGATTTGAAACGATAATACCCTCTGGTAAATGAGGCATCGCAACAATTTTATCCGTGAACTTCAGTTGCCCTGTAAAGAAGGCGATAACTCCTGTCACAATCATACTAATAAATAATGCACCGCTCACACGCAATGCCATTAATACCGCCGCTAATATTAAACCAATTAGAGTTAAAATAACAGCTGGAGAATGGAAGTCACCAATCGTAACTAAGTTAGATGGATGATCAACGATAATTCCAGATAGACGTAATCCAATAAAAGCAATAAATAACCCAATTCCACCTGCAATCGCATGTTTTAAACTGTCAGGAATTGCGACAATTAGCTTTTGCCTAAATGAAGTGAAAGATAATAAAAGAAAAATAATACCTGTTACAAATACTGCTGAAAACGCAATGACATATGTAATCCCCTCTGCCTGTTGAACAACAGAATAAGCAAAATACGCATTCATTCCCATAGCTGGAGCAATAACAATTGGATAGTTAGCTAAAAACGCCATACATAGCGTCCCTACAACCGTCGCAATAATAGTTGCCGTAAAAGCTTGATCAAATGGTACACCTGCATCAGATAATATTTTCGGATTGATGACAAGAATATACGCAAATGTAAAAAAAGTTGTGATGCCAGCTAAAAGCTCTTGCTTCACAGAAGTGTTATATTTTTGTAATTGAAACATGGTTATGTACCCTTCCTACATCTGAATTATTATCACACATTCTTTTCTTACTAGTATGTGAGAAAATATAATACTTAATCTTAACAATCAATAAAAAGAAGAGTCAATATATTCACTAATAGTTCGAATTTTAAGTTTAAGTCTGACAAGTACAGATGTAGTACAGCTCGTCACGATTATTTTTGTAGCATAACAGGTAAAAATGTTTTATAATTTGAAATAGTTAAATATTTAGGTAGCTCATTCTACAAGGGGGATTCTTCTTATGCAGCACACAAACAAATCTGGAACTTTAAACCGTGGTTTAAAAGAACGACACATTACTTTAATGTCACTCGGTTCAGCTATTGGCGTTGGACTATTTTTAGGATCTGCTTCTGCTATTAAGCTAGCTGGCCCTTCTATTCTACTAGGTTATATGATCGCTGGACTCGTTATTTTTTTCATTATGCGAGCACTCGGAGAAATGGCAATTGAACAACCTGTTGCCGGTTCTTTTAGTAAATATGCTTATGATTACCTTGGACCACTAGCTGGCTATATTACCGGTTGGAACTACTGGTTCCTATGGGTTGTTACTTGCATGGCTGAAATTACGGCGGCTGGCATTTACATGCAGTACTGGTTCCCAGATATCCCGCGCTGGACTTGGGCACTACTCGCTCTATTATTAATGAGCGCTTTCAACTTCTTATCAGTAAAAGTATTTGGAGAACTTGAGTTTTGGTTTGCTCTCGTTAAAATTGTCACAATTATCTGTATGATAGTAGTTGGAGCTGGCATTATTTTATTCGGATTCGGAAATGGTGGTTTCGCTACTGGTATTTCAAATCTTTGGTCACATGGTGGCTGGTTCCCAAATGGATTTTCCGGATTACTACTCTCCTTACAAATGGTATTATTCGCTTATTTAGGCGTTGAACTAATTGGTGTTACAGCTGGTGAAGCTCAAAACCCGAAGAAAACACTCGCAAAAGCTATCGATAACGTATTTTGGAGAATCCTAATCTTTTACGTCGGGGCATTATTCGTTATGATGGCAATTTATCCATGGAACGAACTTGGCGAGAAAGGAAGTCCATTCGTATTAACATTCCAACAAATCGGCATTGCAAAAGCAGCAGGTATTATTAACTTTGTCGTATTAACAGCTGCACTTTCTTCTTGTAACGGTGGTTTATTTAGTACAGGGCGTATGCTATTTACATTGGCACAACAAAAGAAAGCTCCTGAAAGATTCGGTCGTTTAAATAAAAACGGTATTCCGAGTCAAGGAATCATAGCAACGGCTATCGTTTTACTCGTTGGTGTTATATTAAACTACCTTGTGCCTGCAAAGGTGTTTACATGGTTAACTAGTATTTCAACTTTCGGGGCAATTTGGACTTGGGGGATTATATTAGTCGCTCAAATTAAATTCCGTAAAGGATTATCAACTGAGAAAAAAGACAAGCTAACGTATAAAATGCCTTTACATCCATTAAGCTCTTACTTCTCACTTGGCTTCCTTGCACTTGTACTATGTATAATGGCGTATTCAGAAGATACACGAATTGCATTAATCGTTGGCCCAATTTGGCTTATTGGCTTAGCTATCGTGTATTATATGAAAGGATTTCATAAGATTGATGAAACACCTAATTCAAAGATTAGTTAAACAAGCTATCCCTTCCTTATTAATTGGAAGGGATTTTTTATTGTCTATATAAATATTTCTCAACAAAATTCACGGTATTTTTACAATTTTTTAATATTTTTTACGTTTTCCGTCTTTATTTTTTCAGAAAAATAAATTACATTATTAAAGCACATATATTTATTATTAGGGGGATTCTTCTATGAAGAATAAAAAGTGGATTACATTTTCTTTAGCAACAGCAATTACACTAAGTATAGGAGCCTCGTTCATTCCGTCTACTTATGCCGAAAGCTCAGTAGACCTAGCTCCTGAAATTGCTGCAAAGGTTGTAAATCAAAATAGCGGGAAGAAAGTATTATTCGATAATACACACGGTCAAACGGCCGGGACTGCTGACTGGGTTATTGATGGTGGCTTTTCTGATTTCGGAAACGGCATTGCCCAAAATGGATATCATGTAAAAGAACTTCGTAAATCAACACCTATTACGTACGAAGATTTAAAAGACTACAATGTTTTTATCGTTCCAGAAGCTAATATTCCTTACAAGAAATCTGAACAAGATGCAATGTTACAATATGTGAAAAGTGGCGGAAGTATTTTCTTTATTGCCGACCATTATAATGCAGATCGTAATAAAAATCGTTGGGACTCTTCTGAAGTATTTAATGGATATAGACGTGGTGCTTGGGATAATCCAGCAAAAGGAATGTCTAACGAGGAAACAAATTCACAAGCTATGCAAGGAGTAGAAAGCTCTGATTGGCTATCTGACAACTTCGGTATTCGCTTCCGCTATAATGCTATTGGTGATGTTTCAGCTAAAAACATTGTATCACCGGCACAATCATTCGGAATTACAGAAGGGGTTTCATCTGTAGCAATGCATGCTGGTTCTACTCTAGCAATTACAAACCCAAAACTAGCAAAAGGCCTTGTGTATCTTCCAGAAAACCCATCAAAATGGAATAACGCTGTTGATAGCGGTGTTTATAACAGCGGTGGTGTTGCAGAGGGTCCTTATGCCGCTATCTCAAAAGTAGGTCTTGGAAAAGCTGCTTTTATTGGGGACTCTTCTCCTGTTGAAGATGCTACGCCAAAATACGTCCGTGAAGACTCTGGTCAAACAAAGAAAACTTACGATGGCTACAAGGAAGAAAACGATGCTATCTTACTAGAGAATATCGTAAATTGGTTATCGAAAAAAGAGACATTTACAAGTTTAGATCAAGTTAATGGTTTACAACTTGATCTACCTACTGCTTTACAAACATTCGAACAACCAAGCTTATCAACAGAACCACAACCTGAACCTTGGAGCGCGCCAAATGCAGGTTATCAATGGTTTAATACAAATACTTTCAAACCAGGTTCATATGGTTATAACGGTGCGGTAACAGCAAGCGACTACGTAGTTACACACCCTAGCACTCTACCAAACAATGAAGTGTTCCAAATAAAAATTCAAGTAAATAACTTATTACCAAACACAACATACAATAATTACTCTTTAGGTATATTTACTACTGGCGGTACACAAGTAGCAAAGGTTCAAAATACAAATGGTACTTGGCCATCTACTTTTGGATATAGTAGTGCATTCTCTTTCACAACAAACAGCTTAGGTACTGCTGAGAAAATTGTGAACGTACAAATCGATTCAAATACAGCTGGACAAGCAACGCTTCGTCTACGCCAAAATACGACAGCGAAATACAATGAAGCTGTAATAATTAATAAGAAATAATGAAAAAGGCAATCCGGATATGGATTGCCTTCTTTTTACTTCTCTTCTTTTGAGAAAAACATTCTTGAAATAACGATACCTATACTACCTACTATTAAGAATAACACTGCCCTGATCATCATCGATACTTCTGGTAAGTCCAGAAGGAATAGCTTCCCTATCGTTACGACTAACACGACTAAGCCGGCATACAATATTTCATTCATATTTTTATTCCGTCCAAGCCAAACGGAAAATAATGCATATACCATCCATAATAATGATACCGATACGCTTATTATACTTCCATCTGTAGAAAGCACTTCACCGACTCTAGTAATTACAATAAATACGATAACCATAAACCAATAGAGCGTTATAGAATAAACATATTTTCCAAAACTCATTAACACATCTTTCGCTTGCTTCATGCAGTAATAAAATGTACCTATTAAAATAATATGAGCAACGAACCCAGCTGAAATGAAATGATCAAACGGACTAAAAATAGTTTGTATCATTCCAATCGCGTAAACCGTCGCACTAACATACAATTTTATCTGTTGTTTTACTTTAATAGCAGTCACCATACCGAGGAAACCTTGTAATAATAATACAATCGCTGCATTCACTAGACTATACTCATATAAAATCGCTAAACTAAATGCACCCATTGCGAAACCAAATAAAAGATTTGTAAATGTAGAATGTCTATTCTTCCTATATTCAAGCACGAACATAGTAGCGTGCACGAGTGCACTAATCATTAATCCCCATGTTGTAAATTCAGGTATTTTTGAAATGGCTAATATAAAGAGAACTGCATTCGCACTAAATATCGCCAAGCGTGGCTCTACTATAAAACTTCTCTCCGTAAACATATGCCAAAATAATAGTAAGTGAATTAAACCATAAGCAACTGTTAACTGTATTTGCAAATCCTCTACTAACATTGACATAATAGCAAAGAAGACAAAAAGGACAATAGCAGCAACAGCATAAGAAATCATATATAAATACTGATAACGATTTTTCAACGCATACCATAATAAGCTAAGTGTCAGTATCGTCTCATATCCAAAGAAAATATACGGATTAGGAGTCGTACTATTTAATAAGAAGGGTACGAAGAAAGCTCCTACCGCTACGAAGATAGTAAGATATTCCGATTGATACCTCTTTGCTACATAAATACCTAAAATGACCCATGCAATATTACATACAAACGCGACACTTGCTGGAATAAATCCATATAAATAATGTGCCGCAAATGTCGTTAAAACTATACCTGTAATACTGCCTCCCGCTAATACTAACCCTAACGCTTGCCGCTCTCGTTTAATTTGAATATCACCTATATAATAAAAACCGATTGATAGGACAATACCAAACACAATTCGTATTGCAGGTGTTAATAACCCAGCATCTACCCCTGCTTTAAATAACCAGATTACTCCAAGTAACATAATGCCAACAAATATGCGTGGTAACCAAGTTTGGCAAAAATTAATAATATTAAATGGTTCTGGTTTAAAAGCAGATATATCCACTTGTTTTACCTCACGTTCTTGCACAGGCTCTTTTATTGTAACTACTTCTTCTTTTGGTTTTTCCTCCATCACCGTTTCAATATATTCTTTCTTTTCTTTACTAACATGTCGCTGAGCATTTTCTACTTCTATTTCTTTTTGTTTTGCTTTCAATTCAAAAAGCGCTTCTTGAATTGTTTCAATTGCCGTTTCGAGCGCTTCTATTTTCTTATTTAAATCCTCCTTCATACGCTCCCCCCCCATCATTCATTCAAAATCTATATATTACCAATTATCTTTATCATACTCTTAGTCTATTCATTTTCAATACCATTTTTCCAAAAAAAAGAAAGGTATTTTCCAAAATAGGAAAACACCTTTTTACTCATTTATTCTTATTTAGAACGCTACTCACGATAACGCCTATACAAACACCTATAATAGCTGGAAAAATCCACCCAACACCTTCTGTATAAAACGGAATGTATTTCAATATTGGCGTCCACTGATTCATCATCACATTTTTATTGAAAATATCAATTGCACTAAATACCGCTACAATCCCAACTGTTACTGCATATACGTATGCATACTTTCCAATATACTTATGGAATAACCCTAAAATAATAAGCGTTAATGCAACTGGATAAATAAACCCAAGAATCGGTACTGATACTTTTAAAATTTGTGTTAATCCTAAATTAGCTAAAATCATACTAACAAAACTCAATATAAATGCCCAAACTTTATACGCTACTTTCGGAAATACACTTGCGAAAAATTGACTACAAGACGTAACAAGTCCGATTGACACACATAAACACGCGATCGTAAAAATAAGACCTAATAAAACGACTCCGCCTTGTCCAAATAATGTAGTCATCACTTGCGCTAACACGTTCGCCCCATTATCAAATGTACCTAACGAACCGCTAATTGAACCAACATATCCAAGTATGACATAAATAATAGATAATAATAGTCCTGCACCAATTCCAGCAATACTCATATATTTCGCTAAACCTTTATCATCTTCAACACCTTTTGCACGAAGAGCATTTGCAATAACAATCCCAAAAATTAAAGCGGCTAGCGCATCCATCGTTAAATATCCATCTAAAAAGCCTTGGAACATAGGAGCTTGTCCATAGTTTCCAGCAGCCTCTTTCACACTGCCTACTGATGTAAACATACTCTTTATAAAAATAAGGGCAATCATACCTAATAATAACGGTGTTAAAACTTTTCCGAACAACCCCATTAATTTAGACGGTAATAAACTTAACCAGTACACAATACTAAAGAAAATAACCGTGTAACATAATAAAACTACACTTCCCGATTCTGTGAAGAACTGACCTGGTCCCATTTCAAAAGCTAAACTTCCTGCACGTGGTATACCAAGACCTGGTCCAATAAATAAATACACGATACAGGGGAAAATAATGGCGAATGAAGAATGAACCCTACCCGCTAACGTTTGAAAGCTTCCCGCTTTCGCAATAGCGATAACACCCAATATAGGAAGACCTGTTGCTGATATAATAAATCCTATTAATGAAATCCACACATGTTCTCCTGCTTCATACCCAAGGAAAGGTGGGAATATAAGATTCCCTGCTCCAAAGAACATCGAGAATAACATAAGGCTAATCAGTAAAATTTCTTTTTTCTGTAACAATTTCATTTGTTTCTCCTTCTTTAATTTCATCTTTTATGAAATCAATTTCACATATAAAAAAGTGCAATAATCCGCTTCCTAACAAAGAAAACATAGTCCATAGTCTAACATAAAAGAAACACCCATTCTATAGCTATCCCTCTTTTCCAATTTCTTCTGAAAAATCAACCTTTATTGACTTATAATAGTTAATAAGGTAAAATATTAAATGTACAAAATTATTAACTTTGTTTTTGTTTGTGTCAGGAGGAAAATAACATGGAATCAACGATACAACTAGAAAGAGAACAACAAAGAAAAAAGAAACATCCTCCAGGTTTATACTTACTCTTCTTTACAGAAATGTGGGAAAGATTTAGTTACTATGGATTACGAGGATTATTAACATTATATTTAACGACAGCTTTAGTAAGCGGTGGTCTTGGGTTTAGTCCTGCGTGGGCACTCTCCATCTACGGATTTTACACTGGAGCCTGTTATTTCACACCAATGATTGGTGGATACTTAACAGACCGGTTCCTAGGTAGACGAAAAGCGATCACAATTGGTGGTATAACAATGGCAATCGGTAACCTTACACTATTTGCCATGCAAAACCAAGTCGGCCTATACCTCGGATTAGCGCTTATTATTATCGGTAACGGATTCTTCAAACCGAACATCTCTACACTGGTTGGGGAATTATACGAAGAGAACGATCCAAAACGTGATAGTGCATTTACGATTTTCTATATGGGTATTAACGTCGGTTCATTTTTAGCTCCACTCGTTTGCGGATTTTTATCAGAAAATTTATTCAAAACAACAGTGGATGGCGTTGTTCACTTTGGATTCCGTTACGGTTTCTTAGCCGCTTCAATCGGAATGATCATTGGACAAATTTTATTTACAACATTATCAAATCGCTTCCTTGGTGATATCGGTAAAAAACCAACTCGTGATTTGCAAACAACAGATGGAGAACCATCAGTAGGAGATACACCGTTAACAAAAAAAGAAAAACAACGTACCGCAGTTATCGTCATTTTAACATGCTTCGTTGTCTTCTTCTGGGCTGGCTTTGAACAAGCTGGTAGCTCTTTAACATTATATACAAACAAATTTGTAGACCGCTCTGTGTTCGGATGGGAAGTTCCAACATCTTGGTTCCAATCGGTCAATCCATTATTTATTATTTTACTTGCTCCAGTCATTTCAGCGTTATGGGCAAAACTTGCAACTCGCAAGCGCGGGGATTTAAAAATCCCAACTAAAATGGGACTTGGTATGATCTTGCTTGGTATCGGTTATATCATTCTCGTTATCGCTACATTAAAAACAGGTAGTGATGAACATAACATTACAGAAAAAGCCAACTTACTATTTATCGTCTTTACGTATCTTTTCCATACGTTAGGTGAGCTATTCTTATCACCTGTTGGACTATCAATGGTTAGTGCACTTGCCCCAGTAAAACTTGCTTCTTTATTAATGGGAGTATGGTTAGCAAGCTCAGGAATTGCTAACATTTTAGGCGGACAACTTGCAAGCTTCACAACTTCACTTGGATATGCTGAAGTATTTACAGTAATCGGAGCTGTAGCAATTGTGTTAGGTTTTGTTTTATTATTAATTTCTAAGAGATTAGTGAAATGGATGGATTAAAAAAAGATGAGGGATTCCCCTCATCTTTTTTTATGCATTCTTACCTTTTTCTATCGCTTGTTCGTACAGCTCTTTATGTTCTTTATATTCACTTGGCACAAAATTCTTATAGAAGAATGCAAGCCAACTGTCTCCTTTTTTATATCCTTCTTCTCTAATTTCTGCTGCTTTTTTATTTGATTTAAATCCTTCAATAAACCATTTCTTTAACGATTCATTTTTTTCATACTTAGCAGGAACTTTCAAATCATAGTTTTCAAATGCATACTTATAGCCAGCCTTTTCTACTGCTTTTTTTGTAGACTTATAGCCCTTTTCATAAGCTGTTTCATACACCTTCACGTACACATCTTTCTCTCTATTTCCAGGGTTCTTTCCGGCTAGTTCCTTACCTGCCTTTTCCCCTAGTTCAGCTTGCTCTTTTTCAATGTTTTCTGTTCTTTCTTTATTCCCTACTTGGAAACCTTCTGCAAAGTTCGGCTTAAACTCCGGAGCAATTTGACTATCTTCCATCGTCTCTTGTGCTAAACCTTGCTCTTTTCCTTTTTCAAAATGCGTTTTCTTCTGCTCTTCTAAAGACCAAGATGCAACATATGCAGTTTTGAATGCTTCTTTATATGTATCTGATTTTCCAGCTAAATGTGATTCCGCATCATTTTTCCCTGCTTTAAAATCAGTCTCTCCACTTTTTTGTCCCTCAAGCTGCCCTTTTTCCATATCAGCTTGACGCTGTGCTTCCTCTCGCTTACGTGCCTCTTCTGCTTTTCTTTGCTCTTCAGCTACACGTTGTCTCTCTTCCTCTGCTTTTCTTTGTTCCTCCGCTACACGTTGTCTCTCTTCCTCTGCTTTTCTTTGTTCTTCCGCTACACGTTGTTTTTCAGCCTCAGCATTGCGCTGCGCTTCTACTTGTCTTTCGGCTTCTACAGCACCATTATCATTTGGGCTAGGAGTTGGACTCGTTGCACCACTACTAGAAGCTGGCTTATTGTGATAATGATATTCCCCGTACTGTAATCCCCATTTTTCACAATTTGTCCGACACGTATGTCCCCCATTAGCATCTGTACGCCCTGGATGCGCATAGGCTGAAATTGGAGCTACCAATAACGCTACACTTGTTGTTAAAAGAAGTTTCTTCACCTGTTGTTTCACTCTTGTTCCTCCCAAAATCTTGAATTCTAACTTTATTATACATAAATAGAAAAATACTTAAATACTAACTAAAATATTCTATTATTTCTCAACATTAGTAAAAAAGAAGGTCAACTCTTTAAAGAGTTGACCTTCTTTTTTACTTCTTCGCCTTCATTCCTACTAAATCACCAGCAACAACGTAACGTTTAGAATTATCTTTCACAGATACACATGTAATAAGCGTTATCTCATCTTTCCCATGATCCTCTACAACTTCCCATTTATCAGGAGTTACTTCAGATACACCAGTAACCGCATATTCATATTCATTTTCATTATCATACAAATAAATTTTGTCGCCTTTTTTTAAAGAGGCTACATCACTAAATAAAACACCTTTTTTAGACATGTTATGTCCCGCTAATGCATAATTCCCTTTTCCCATTACTTGATTTTCTTTTACTGTTGCTGCACCTGATAATAGGTTTTTCTCAGTAGAAGATTTTAAAACAGGAAGTTCTAATGAAACACTCGGGATCGAAATACGACCAATTACTTGTTTCTTATCTAATGATGCACTCGCTACTTCTGCCAAGTCTGGTTGATCAATTTTCGAAGCATCTACAAATGCCGTCTCATGTTTTTCATAATCCATTTTTTGAACAGCCTGTACATTTTCAGTCTGTTTCTTTTCAGCCTGATATCCATCATAAAATGGCTTTCCGATTAACACACCACCTACAACAAATAGAAGGATTGCTACTATACTATAAACTCTTTGCTTATTCATATACAATTCCTTTCCCTTACAAAATCTTACTCTCTATAAAATGATAAGATAATATTGCTATATGTACAAGTGTAAGCTGAAAAGAAACCTTCTTGCACGTGCAAGAAGGTTTCTTTTTAAGCTAATTTATTTCTGTATAGTGATACGTGGAATACTGTCATTTGAATAAAGAAAATAGAAAATATAATATACAATGGGTATCCAGGAAGATATTCATTAATAATAGGCGCAAAAGTTAAAAATCCAACTGCACAAGGTAACACAAACCATAACGATACAAATGTTGTTCGACAAGCTTTATCCGTAATCGCTTTTTCGCGTTCATCTTCTAGTGGAAACAATAATGGATACATCCAAAAAGATAAATTCTTGTATTTTTTCTTTTGAATTCTATAAAAAATTGTAACCATAATAGCTCCAATAAATAATAAAATGAATGGTACCCCATTAAACCATACTTCAAATGGGAATTTCTCATTTTTAATTATATCTGCTAACTCTGTAATAACACTATAAAATTCAACAAATGTCCAGCATGCTAAAGCCGTATAAAGCACGTTTACGATATAAGAAAAAACAATCCTACTCATCCTCTTTCCCCTCCTTATTTAAAACAAACACATCTTCCATCTTTAACTCGAATACATCACAAATCGTCAATGCTAGTAACAATGAAGGAACGTAATCCCCTTTTTCAATTGCAGCGATCGTTTGTCTCGTCACTCCTACCTTTTCTGCTAATACACTTTGCGTAAAATTAAAGCGAGCTCTTAATTCTTTCACCTTATTGCAAATGGTCAAATTTACCACCTCTTACCATCATTGTATGCTATCCTTAACAAAATGTAAACTCAACTTAACATTATTTTCACAAAAAAAATCCAACTTTACGTTTTGTAAAGTTGGATTACGTTTTAGTTTAAAATTGTAACTTTAACATTTTTTCTGCCCCAATTACTAGACGAAGCTTTATCCGGCATTAAAACATCGATTTTGTGACCTTTAATCGCGCCACCAGTATCTGCTGCAATTGCTTGTCCATAACCTTCAACATATACAGTAGAACCTAATGGAATAACACTTGGATCTACAGCAATTAATTTCATTCCTGGGTTTGCAGTTAGATTATAGCCTCCCCATGCAGAATAAACTTGTTGTCCTGGCGCATAGCCATTTTCAGCTGGATCTGCTGTATAAGCTGTTGCATGTACATAGATTTCTCTTCCACCAGCAGTTGGCTTCGAAGGTTGTGCAGGTTCTACCTTCGAATTATTATTAGCAGCAGGTTCAGCTGGTTTATTAGCTTTCTCTTGCTTTTGTTTTTCAGCAATTTCTGCTTGTGCTTTCACTAAAGCTTCTCGCTCAGCCTTTGCAGCCGCTTCTGCTTTCGCACGCTCTTCTGCTGCAATTCTTGCTGCTTCTTGCTCACGAGCAATCGTTTCTTGTACTGCCTTCATATTTGACTCAATTTTAGCTTTTTCTTCTGCTGCTAAATTAAGTTGGCTTGCAATCTGATTATATTTAGCTTGAACTGTTTGTAAGTTATCTTGACGCTTTTTCAAGTTATCCTGCAACTCAGCTTGTGCTTTTGCTAATTTTTGTTTGTCTACTACTAAAGATGCTTCTTTTTCATCAATTGTTTTCTTATCCTCTTCAATTTGACGAAGATCTTGTTCTTGTAGACGTAAAATTTCTTTATCAGCTTCTAGAATAGTAGAAACTGCGTTCATACGTTGTAAGAAATCTGCAAAGTTTTTTGACTCTACTACAACTTCCACTACTAAACTTGTATTTGAACTGTTTTGAACAGAAACCATACGTTTTCTCATAATATCCTTACGAGCAAGGACTTTATCCTCTAAAACGACAATTTCATTCTTTTTTTGCTCAATCTGCTTATGTGTTTCATCAATTTTACGTTGAATAGCAGCTTGATCCTCTTTATTTTTTGCAATTGTATTATTTAAATTATGTAGTTCGTTTTCGATACCTTGAATTTCTTTACTAACAGCTTGCTTCTCTTGCTCTTTCTTTTGCATATCTGCATCGTTTTGCTGCAATTGCTGTTGCATGTTGTTAAGTTTCTCGTCGTTTGACTCTGCTTTTACAGCGACTGTACTAGAAAGACCGATAATTCCTGCTAATACTAGACTACTGATTCGCTTAAAATAGTTCATAATCCGACTCCCTTCTTATACAGTTATACATGATTTATTTTACAGTTTGTTTACAATACCATTAAATACAGTTTATTTTTCATGACGAAAAAAAGGGAATTATGCATAAAATGTAATAGATTCTTAAATATTTAACAATTCCTATATTTAAAAATTATAAAAGATGCTAAAATCCAAATATAGAGAAAATATAACTTCTAAAGGCGGTTGAAATAAATATATGTTTACTCAAAAAAAATCACTTCTACATAAAATTGATCAATTAGAAAATCGTATACAAGAACTAGAAGCAGAATTAAAACAAAAAGATACTGAAAAACAAGTGATCATTTCTTCTATTCACGACCGTGTGCAAAACGTCGTTCAAGAGCATCAACTTGTAAATAATCAACACCATACACTTCAAAATTTAGTTCAACAATTAAACTCATGTTTCGAAAATGTTTCAACTCGTACTACACATTCCAATGAATTGAATAACGAAATGTTACAAAAAGAACAAAGCTTAATTCAATCTATTGAAGAAATTATTGACTGTTCTAATGAAGGAAAAGAATCTGTTCACCGTTTACTTATTGTAATTAACAAATTAGGTGAACAATCTCAGCGTACGTCTAACAGTATGAATCATTTAAGTGAACGTTCAAAAGAAATCGAGCAAATTGTAGAAGTCATTCAAAACATTGCAGCACAAACGAATTTACTTGCTTTAAATGCGAGTATTGAAGCTGCGCGCGCTGGAGAGCACGGTAAAGGATTCGCTGTCGTTGCTAATGAAGTAAGAAAGCTAGCGGAAAGTACAGCGGAAAGTACAAAAAACATCGGCAACTTAACGAAAAAAATTCAAGAAGAAATTGAAAAAGCATACGATAACACAAAAGATAATTTACATTTAGTCGATGAAGGTGTAGAAATGAGTGCCGATACAAACGCTAGAATTGAAAATATTTTAATTATGATTCAAACGTTACAAAATGGTGCTACAAATGTTATTAAAGCTATCGAAAACCAAAAATCTTGTAATGATGATATATTACGAGAATTCGCTAATACACAACAAATGTTCCAAAAATTAAATACTACTATTATGAACCATATTCATGATGCCGAAAAAGTCGATGTTCAATTGACTAAAGGTCTTCAAGAAACAGCGGCTTCTCATTAATAATAAAAACCCCTTATAGCGCGCTATAAGGGGTTTTTATTATATTTCGAATATTTATTTCTTCTCAATATTCATCCGTATCTTTGTTATAATGAACAAGTTGTTTCTTTCGACTAATAAACAAGGAGGTTTTTATGGAACAATTTCATTACATTTTAAAATATTTAATTCTTGGTCTGTTCCAAGGACTAACAGAACCAATTCCGATTTCTTCAAGCGGTCACCTCGTTTTAGCACAGCATTTGCTAGGACTAAAAATAGAAGGGTTTAGCTTCGAACTACTTGTTAATTCAGCTTCATTATTAGCTGTATTACTTATTTATAGAAATGATTTAATTCGTCTAACGAAGAATGGTCTATCTTATATATTTACAAGAGCAGAAGACGCAAAATCAGATTTCTTCTTTATTATTTATCTTGTTATTGCGACCATTCCAGCAGGTGTTATTGGTGTTTTATTTAAAGATTACATCGATCAGTACTTAAAAGGTGTGAAGATGGTTGGGATTTCCCTCCTTATTACTGCTGTCGGCCTTTGGATTATTAGAAACTTGCGTGGGCGTAAAAATGATGGCGACCTTTCTATGAAAGATGCAATCATCGTCGGATTAGCACAAGCTTGCGCACTAATTCCTGGAATAAGCCGATCAGGTGCAACAATCGTAGCAGCGATGCTACTTGGTATGAAGCAAGAAACAGCCCTTCGTTTCTCATTCTTACTATATATCCCTGTTAGCTTAGGTGGTTTATTACTAAGTATTACAGACATTGCAAAAGATCCAAATCTAGACACATTATTCGTACCATATGTCGTTGCATTTATCGCAACATTTATTATGACGTATATTTCGTTAAAATGGTTTATGAACATTATGGCAAAAGGAAATTTAAAATATTTCTCTTTCTATTGCATTATCGTAGGTGTACTTACTCTTATTTTCTTATAAAGTGAAACTTACAAAGCGAAAAGCGAGTCATTCTATTAAACTAGGATGACTCGCTTTTTTATATCTTTGCCCCTCTTATGCGTATACTTTCTTTTCTTGACAATACAAACGAATAACATGTTTATTTTGTTGAAATACATCATGCGTTAGGCGGATAATAATAAAATTTCGTTTTGTTTGATCATCATGAACAAAGATCTGTTCTCCCTCTTGAAAACGCCACGCACTTTCAAAAGTTGTAATATGATCCCCACTTACAGAAAAAAGCTCATATCGCATATCTTGTACCCTCTCTCAACTTATGATAATCATAATATCCTTATATTAAATTTAGTATAGCTTAATTCCGTTGAGATTTGTAATTTTTTCTATTTCGAAATATTTTAATTTTGTCTTTAGACTCTTTTAACGTTATAATGATAAACGAATTTTCATTGAAAGGAGCTTCATTTTGACTGCATATTTATTTCCAGTAAAAACAGCATTTATTTTATTTCCTATTTTAGCAATGTTTCTATTAATCCCTTTTTTAATATTTAATTATCGTAAATACGGTTATTTAAATAAATGGCGTTCATTTATTTTATATTCATTATTACTTTACTTATTAAATGCCTATTTCCTTGTGATTTTGCCGTTACCACAAACGTATGATACTTGTAGCCTACAACCGGCTAATACGCAACATATGCAACTATCACCATTTTATTTCATACAAGAGATTAGTAATCATACCTCGGCGATTTTAACGAAGCCAGCTACCTACTTCTATTTATTAAAGGAATCTGCGTTTTTACAAGTTGCTTTTAACGTTCTACTAACCGTTCCGTTCGGTATGTACTTACGTTATTACTTCCGACGTAGCTTCTTACAAACAGTGTGCATTTCTTTTTGCCTTTCACTGTTCTTTGAGTTAACACAAGTAACTGGATTATATGGTATTTATAATTGTGCCTATCGCTTATTTGATATTGACGATTTGTTTTTAAACACGCTAGGCGGCGTAATTGGTTTTATCATTGCACCAATATTTACGTACTTCCTTCCGAAAACAAGTGAATTAGATATTCATATTGATTTAGAAACGAAACCAGTTGGATTTATTCGTCGTCTCATCGCTATGCAAATTGATTGGATTTTCTTATCTATCGTTGTACCTTTCATTAAAAATAAAGGAAATTCACTATTTATTGCTAACATCCAATCTTATACAAATGTATACGAACTCCTTTTCATTACATGTTCAATCTTAATTTACTTTATTATCATTCCATACTTTACAAATGGAAGAACAATAGGAAAAGCGTTGCTTCGGATTTATATTAAAGGACAAGCAGAGCATATTACACTAAAAGAATTATTCATTCGTTACGGGATATTCTATTTCATTTTAGGCGGAATCAATTATATTCTTTCGAGTAGCTCTATCTTAAATCATACAGAGCCTTTAGTATTACTAGTTATACTATTATTCCAATTTGTAATTAACGGTCTATTTATTATTCATGTTTTATTACATGTATTTAGTCGTGATAAATTACTATTTTACGAGCGTATTAGTCAAACAAGAAATGCGATCATACTAAAAAAAGCTGACAAGTAATACTTTGTCAGCTTTTTTTCATAATCGTAAATAATTTTTCTGTGTAAGGGTTTGAAAACATTTCTGCTTCATCTAATAACTTCCTCACCTTTAGAAACGAATGCAATTCTGGATATATACTTTGTAATTTTTCGTACTTTAACGTATGCATTTTCCCCCAATGCGGGCGTCCCTCATACTTTAGAAAAATTTTCTCCACCTCACCAAAATAAGCCGCATACTTCATACCTTTATACATATGAACAGCAATATACGCTGAATCCCTTCCATACGCTGGACTGAGCCATATATCATCCCTTTTCACATAACGGCATTCAATTGGGAAGTGCACTTTATACTTTTTCTTTTCAATAAGGTTTGAAATTTCTTCTACAACGGTCCGCATATACTTTGAAGGAACGCTATACTCCATTTCATAAAATGGAACCGCACGCGACGTAGCAAATACTTCATAACTCGGACCAACTATCTTTGTATTCGGTACAGCTTTAGCCGATAATCGACTTACTCCTTTACTTATAGAAGGAAACCATTTACATCCTTTAGATAGCAAAGAAAACATCTTATTTTCAAGCAACTCTACCTTTAGTTTATGCCATTTCAAGTCACCTTTTTTACCCGTTGTTTCGTTTGTAAATTTCACTTGTACTTCATCTGAATAAGGAAAAACAAAAAACTCAAAATGGCGATTCTTCTTATATTCTTCTAATTTGTTCATTACAGTAGATAGTGACTGTTTTTCACTTTCATACACAAGTGAATACGCCCCGATAACTTTCAATTTTATCTTTACAATGATACCTAGCATCCCAAGCGACAACTGAAAGGCTCTCCAATATTCCACATTCACAGTTTCCGAACAAACTATACTCTCACCTGTAGATAAAACTGCGGTAATCTCTATAACTTGTGTTGATAAACTTCCAAAGGTAATACCCGTTCCATGAGTCCCTGTACTAATCGCTCCTGCGATTGATTGTGAATCAATATCCCCTAAATTTTCTTGCGCATAACCTTTTTCTGCAAGTAACTTCCCTAAATCATGTAGCTTTGTTCCTGCCCATACTTCGGCAACCATCTTCTCTTCATCTATATCCAAAATACCTTTCAATTCATCTAAAGAAACTAAAATTTCTTCCGTTTGCACAAGAGGTGTAAACGAGTGTCCTGAACCGACAACACGAATTTTCTTCCCTTTTTTTCGAGCAAGCCCTACAACTTCTACTACATCTTGTATACTTTCTGGATACATCGTATAATGCGGCGTTCCTTCTACATTCCCTGTCCAATTTCTCCATTTTTGTCCCTTTATAGAAAGCATTGGCCATCCCCCCGATATGTTGAATACTCCCCAACAATCTCTCCTTCTTTCACACGATATAAAAAAGGAAAACGCTCACATAACTCTCCAGCTTTACTATGGCGAAACAAGATAGAATCTCCTATCTCTACTCGTTCCTCACCGTTATAAAAAATCGGTGTTTGCACTTCGCCAGCGCCTTCTAAAGCTAATAGTTTGGCACCATTTGGTCTCCAAATCTCAGGTTCTTTATCTTTCCCGATTGCACCTGAGGCAATATATCCACCACCTAAACAAGTGTAAATAAACGGGGCTGGTTTACGCACAACTGGTAAAGCAAATCCGACAGCTGGATGAAATTGCACCTCTTTATAATAATCAAACAGCTTCGGGGCATAAAAAGCAGAACCTATTGTAATCTCTGAAACTGAATTATCTTGCCCAGTTGTTTTTATACTTCCTGTTCCTCCCCCATTTACAAACCTTAGTTCAATACCTAGGTTTTGTATTTCTTTTACGATATGTCCTCTTCTTCCTTTAACTTCTAACACTGACTTCTTCTTTAAATACGAAATCACTTTACTTTTCACTCGTTGATTTGGTATGTTGTCTCCTACCCCAGCAATTTGGGCTTCATATCCCATTACACCATCTAGTATTAAACATGATGATTCTTTTACCCTTCTCACTATTTTCAAAGCACTTTGCACATCTTTTACTGGTGATCTTTTGACCCCAAAATGAAATTGAAAAAAATGACTACTCATATCAATATCCAAACAAACACGAAAACAACCATTAGACTTCTCAGCAATTTTTTCTAAATAAACAACATGCTCTTCACAATCCACCATACAAGTTATAATAAGCCCTTTCTTGGTTAGTAAACTTATTTCATGTAAAGCTCTTTCATCATAAACAGGATATCCGAGCAATAAATCATTGAATCCTTGTTCAATTAAAAACAAAGCCTCTCTAGGTGAAAAACACATAATACCTTGAAATCGATCATTTGTAGCTAAAATCTTTTGCATAACTGGAACAGAACGTAACGATTTACTCGCTATACGAATCTTCTTATTCCCACTTAATTCTATAATCGATTGAATATTTCTATCTAAAGCCACTTCATCCAAAAATGCACACGGTAATGGAACCTCTTTAAAAATTCCTCGATCCACATTTTTCTCTCCTCTTTTCAATATGTCTTATACATATTGGAAAGAAAGTTGAAATTTCCTCTACAAAATAAAAAAGTTTCTTCCTATTAAGAAGAAACTTTTTTAGGACTATTTCATAGAAATAGTTGCCTCTACTGGATAATGATCAGAGTAATCATTATATGTATATTTTTTAAGCCATGATGTAACAGTCCACTGTGGAGATTTCGGTTGTAATACTTTATTCTCTATAAATGACGGATTCGCATGGTCTTTACTTGCGATAATATAATCTAAATACTCGGCAGGGCTATCAGGGAAATTATATTTTGCTATACTGTTTGTCGTCGCATCCCAAGTTGCTGTATGTCCTGTATAAGATGGAATAGAAGCGTGTAATGTTTTGAACATGGATGCGTACTCTGAGTCACTATTGTTCTCTGCATTTATTTTATTCACGTTCATATCACCACCAAATAGGACGTACTCGTCATTTGGTATATTCTTATTTTTAATAAAGTCTTGAATTTCTTTTAACTGATTTGTACGTACAGATGCAGGTGAAGTTTTTCCGCACATACTATCTTCAGCCTGCAAATGCGTCCCGATTACATGAACGAAACGATCATTTTTCTTAATTTTCGTGTATACAAATCCTTTATTCGATAAATTATCTGGCCCGCATCCTTTTGCAAATACATATTGAATCTTTTCAACAATCGGCCATTTACTCACGATTGCAACGCCCCCATCTTCAGGAGTTGAAGATGAATAGCTACCTAACGTTTTATCCCATTCATTTCCGTTACTACGACCTAATACCGCTGTTTGATTTGGATATTCTTTCTTCAAATTCCCTAACAAACGATCTGATGCGCTATTATCAAACACTTCATTTAATATAACAACGTCTTGATTCTTTATATAATCTGCCGCCCCAATTAAATCAGCACGCTCACTTTGTCCCCAGTTCGGATATAAATTTGTTGATAGCATGTACACATTATGTGTCATCACTTTCAAAGTATTATTTTGATTTGTAGACGTTTCTGCTTGAGCTGAAGATCCTCCGTATAAAACTCCTAAACCAATCCCAAAGCTAAGTACACCTTTTAGCAATTTTCCTTTCACGTTTCATACCTCCATGTATTAGTTATAAAAAGGCCAAATACTCTATTGTGAGATTTGACCTTTTTTTAATACTTAACGATCTCCGTACGTATCAAACCAAAGCTGAATGTATCCGGCAGTAACACGTTGTGCATCCATTAATCGCTTACCTGTCATTGGTGTAACTTCAGCGCGCCATTTATCTGCATATTCTTGTGATACAGCTGCTTTTACGAACCAATCTTTCGTATTATCATTTACAATGCCAGCGTAATCTTGTTTCGCTGCTACTGCCGCTCCGTGAATCCACTCTTCTGGATTTGTACCTTTCCAGTTCCAATATCCATTTCCATCCGTTACTTTATAATTATCTTTTATCGTATCTACAAAGTTTTCATATTTAGAATGGAATCCTTGTGGGTACGAAAGATTTGTAAAGTTTGCCGCATGCATCGGTTGGTTTACATCTCCTAAATAATGAAGAGATAATCCTAAATAGAAGAATGCTTGTTTCATATCTTTATTTTTATATGATTCACCAGCTAATTTAAAATATTTAGCGCCAGTTTCTTTTGCCTGCTTTGCAAATGGAATATATGTTTTTCCATTGTCTGGATCATAGAAATGTGAAGCAAATGTGCTATTATCATAATAAGGATTTTCATAGTCAGCAGCATAAATACCATTTTCTAATTCCGTACGCCATTCATTTAATTGTGCAACTCGATCTTGTTTTACAAGTGTTGTATTGCGAGACATAATATCAATGGCGCGGTTTACAATCCATAAATGAGAGTTTACGCCTTCCTTATGTTTATCTTCAGCAGACCAGCGATGAACTATTTTTATTTTACTTCCCCCATCGTTTTCATGAGCAAATGCAACACTTTGTAACGGCGCTACTAATGTAATAGCTGCTGCTAAAGCAAGTACTTTCTTTTTCATCTGAAATCCTCCATTTTATAATTGAATTATTGTAAACTTTTGTTAGGATCCTATGATATCGTCCGGTTAACCTATGACTAGAATATCCCACCTTTCATGAAATTTCTATCAATAAATTAAAATATGCAAATGTTCATATCATTATAACTTTATACTTAGTGAATATAATGAATAAATGCACTTATATTGTAATAAAGTATTGTTAAGCTACTACGAATGATTGTCTAAACTAATGTAAAAAAAGAGTAAAGCATCCACATGCTTTACTCTTTTTTTCTATTCGATAATATACTTGGTAGTTGTACATTAACTGCCAACTTATGAATAAATCCAAACACTAATCCAATCCCAATAAAGATATATAAGATTGTAAATACCTTTCCGAAATCAGTTTGCGGACTAAAATTCCCATCACCGACAGTCGTCAACGTGACCACACTAAAATATAAAGCGTCAAGAGGACGTAATCCTTCAACTGTACTATAAAAAATCGTACCAGATGTTAATGTTAAAAATGTTAATACGAATAATACTTGAAATTCTTTATCTTTCCACGCTCGTAAACAAGCTTTTAGCATTCGTTTCAATGTCAACATAAATGAAAGCATTAGACTTCCCCTTCCAAACAAAATACCTGTAGTTAAAGGAAAGTCTATCACCTTTCTGTATAGAAAAAAAGTAGCCCTCTTCTATTTCTAGAAAAGAGCTACTTTTTACTATTCTCTATTATTTAGGTGAAACAAGAATTTTCACTTGTGTTTTATCTTTTACAAGTGCTTCAAATCCTTCTTCAACAACTTGATCCACTGTGATTTTTTTCGTAATTAATTTCTCTGCTTGAATTTGGCCAGAGCTAATTAATTTAATAACAGCTGGGAAGATATGACGGTATCCAAGAATACCGATAACTTCTTTTTCTTTTAGTACAAGGTTGTTTGGCGTAATTGTCGCATCTTTTTCCCACACACTAACAATTACAGTTTGTCCTTCAAAGCTTGTACTTTCAATCGCTTGACGAAGTACTACTTCGACACCTGTTACTTCAAAGCTCACATTTACACCTAAACCATTTGTTAAGTTACGAATTTCTGCTAGTACATCTTGAGTAGCTGGATTTAATACATAATCCGCACCTGCTAATTTTGCTAACTCTTGACGTTCTTTAGAAAGTTCTACTGCAATCACAGGAGTTGCTCCTGCTGCTTTAGCTGCTTGAATGACAAGAAGTCCAATTGGACCACAACCAAATACTGCTACAGCTTCCCCTTCTTTTAATTTACTTTGACGTACTGCATGAACTGCTACCGCTGCTGGTTCTACAAGTGCACCTTGTTCATACGTCATTTCATCAGGAATATGGTGGACCATATCTTCTGGTACTACTGTATATTCAGAGAAACCGCCGCCGTCTCCGCCAAGACCGTGGAAAACAAGTTGTTCACAAACATTGTAATGTCCATGTTTACAAGCTTCACATTTACCACAAGAATAAATTGGTTCTACAACGACGCGATCTCCCACTTTATGAGAAGTAACGCCTTCACCGATTTCAACTACCTCACCACTAAACTCATGACCTAAAATAACCGGTGCTTTTACGTGTGTTAATGGGTGCTCTTCTGTTGGAATAAAAATAGGTCCTGCTAAATATTCATGCAAGTCTGTTCCGCAGATACCACACCATTTCACTTTAATCTTAACTGCTCCTGGTCTTACAGTTGGTTCTGGTACTTCTTCTACTCGTACATCGCGTTGATTATGCCAAAGTAATGCTTTCATTTTATACATCCCTCTCTACGTATATACTTAACCTGGTGAAGTTTACAAATCTATTATAATACTTCTATCCATATATTTCAAAAAAACAATCTCATTTCCACTAAATTTTAACAAATAACGTTCAATATTTTGTCACTTTGTACTTTTTTCCACATCTGTGAATGCTAATTTCATTGCGGTTGAAATTAGCATTATGCCATAATAGCATAGGAGAGGTGAATATCGCTTGAAATATTTTATTTACTTTATTGTTATCGTAGCGTTTCTAGATACATTTTCACAATTACCTATTATGAGTACGTTCGCTCAAAGTCTTGGAGGATCTCCCCTTATTATTGGGCTAGTTGTCGGTATGTACTCATTCGCTAATATGATCGGTAATATTATTGCTGGCGCTGCTGTCGATAAATTTGGTGCAAAAAAAATACTTTATATAAGCATGGGACTTACGAGTTTCATAGTCTTGTTATACACCGTTGTTCAAAGTGGTGGACAACTATTAGTTGTGCGCTTTATGCACGGCTTTAGTGACGGATTTTTAATTCCTGCTGCCTTTACGTTTTTATCAAAACAAACAAATTCAGCAAGACAAGGTAAGGCAATGGCTCTATCTGGTGCTGCTGTTGGAACAGCGGCAATTGTAGGACCGGCTTTCAGTGGAATTATGAAAGCAACTGCTGGTATAGAGTGGGTGTTCATTACCATTTCTATTTTAATGGTCCTTGGTACAATCGTATCTCTATTCTTCTTACCAAATAACGTATCAAGAAAAGATACTTCAAGAACACAAATGATGAACAAAGAGGATATGATTGAACTATTGAAATCAGAACCGTTATTGCAAGCATATATTGGTGCTTTCACGCTAATGTTTTCACAAGGAATTGTCACTTATATGCTACCAGTGAAAGTTGAGGCATTAGCACTTAAAGCATCTACAACAGGCATGATGTTAAGTGTATTCGGCATTACCGCCATCCTCTTCTTCTTGCTGCCAACAAACCGTATTTATGATCGATTTAATCGTTCAAAACTCATGCTAATTGGTATTGCAGTAATGGCATTCGCGTTATCTTTACTTGGATTATTCGCAACAAAAGGTATGCTCTTTATCGTTATGATGATTTATGGCATTGGATTCGCTATCCTTTTCCCATCGATAAATGCATTACTTGTTGAAAATACGACAGATGATAAGCGCGGAAAAGCATTCGGATTGTTTTATGCTTTCTTCTCATTAGGAGTTGTTGCTGGATCCTTTACAGTTGGTGCAATCGGGGCATCCCCTAGCGTCAGCTTCGTTATCGGAACTGCATTCTTATTAACATTCGCTGGAATGATTTATGTAAGAAGCAAAATAAAAAGTAAAGAAAAAAGCAAAGTAAAAAAGACAATGATGGGTTAATTCCATCATTGTCTTTCTATGTATAGCCTTTTAATTTATAATTTCAACATATGCTGGATTCGCAGTTATATAATTTCCAGATTTTAATTTATACATTTTCAAACCATTCACAGTTAATGTTTCTACAACAGTAAACACATCTCCCTGTTTCACAGTCCCTGCTTTTGCATTCCAATCAGGTTGGTTATAATAGTATAATTCAGGTGCCTTTACACGAAGTAAGAATGTTTTCTTTTGTAAATTAAATGATTTTACTAATCCATTTACATGTCCTCTTGCAAGCTGCTCTCTGAAATCCGCATTGGCAAGCTTTGCAGCATCCTCAGCTCGATCAATAAATCCATTTTCAGTCAATATTGCAGGCATATTTGTCTCTCTTAACACATGAAAATTACTTGTTTTCATTCCTCGATCAACAAAATCAGTTGTTTTCATAATTTCTTGATGAATCAATTGGTGATACGTTGTAGTAGGAGCACCTACATTCGGATAACTGTAATCCTCATAGCCTGTTCCTCCACCACTATTGATATGCACAGATAAGAAGAAGTTTGCTCCCCACTGATTAGCATCATTCGTTCTTTGTGCTAATGTAGGATACACATCACTTGTACGGCTCATTCTAATCTCATGACCTGTATACTCAGAATTTAAAATATTACGAATTTGCAAAGCAATATCTAATGTTAAATCCTTCTCTTTCAAACCATTTCCAATAGCACCTGTATCTGTTCCCCCATGCCCTGGATCTAGATAAATTTTAACTGTTTCTGCACTCGCATTTGTACTTGGCACAATAAAAAACATACAAGTTAAACATAATAAAAAGATACTACTTTTCATAACAAACGATACATTTTTCCATGCTTTCAATTACTTTACTCTCCCTTTACTTACAAATTAAAAATTTACTACGTGCTACTTTTCTTTTTCCGAAAGAATATTACATTAAACTACTAAACTATTATCTTATTAATTCCCTATGAATTTTACTTAAAACAAAAACTAAAAGCAATATATAATTTTATTTTTTTTAAATAATTAAATTTCGACACCTTAAATTAGTAAAACCTTGAAAAATATGTATTTACTTTTTTTCCAATTAGAACATTTACCATATTAAAATAATTAATTCCCATCAGATATACTGAAAGTTCTTCGAGTCAATTCTCATAAAAAACAAAGAAATCCTTTCGACAATTTCCTCGGAAATACTTCTTTTCCCCACATAATTTGATACACTACACATAGATAAATTAATACCTTAATGTACAAAGAAAAAGCACATCCTTCGAATGAAGAATGTGCTTTTATTTTATCTCGCTATTTGCGGACAGTAAGAATCCCGCCTCGAAATTCGACGAATACGAGGAAGTGTGTGCTAATAATCATTGGGGATGAACACCTCCGACTGATTAAAGTTCCATTTTATTAACGCTTAATCCAAACAGCACCTGCAGACTTATCATCCGCTTGTCCAACAACTTGGAATTTAAGTCCAAGGTTTGGAACTTTTCTTCCTGCATCTGCAATTTGTTTGTTACTATATACTTTTGAATCATCAAATGTTGTAACACCTTGTAATCCAGAATAGTTAAACTGTCCACGTGTTAATGAATTTGCACTCCATGCTGGTGTTTGATCAAATGAAAATGCAGCATCTGCAATTTGCATACCTGTATTACCGTAAGTTGGTCTTCCGTTTAAATTGCCAACAAATGCCTCTGGATGCGAATCCACAACACCAATGAATCCTTCACCTGGATGCACCCCAACCCAGTTATCTTTGAAGCTATCATCTGCATACCAAACGACAAGACCTGTATTATACACTGGACCTTTTCCTGCTTTTAATCCATTATCTGATCCCGCATAGTTTCTCCACTCTAAGTAGTAATAATGAGCTTTCTTTTCTGTCCCATCAGAAACAACAAAACCATTTAAATTCATTTTAGCCTGTCCTTCTGTATCATCAGAAAATACAACTTGTCCATCAACAGTTACATTTACATTATCCATCGCGAAACCTTTATATGTTACAGCCGGATCTGTAATATAATCGAATTGCAGTTTCACTTTCTTCCCTTTAAATTGACTTAAATCATATGATTTATCCATCCATTTTCCATCTGTTGTATCTTTATCTTCTTGGACTACTTTTTCTCCAAGTCTATCAATTAATGTTTTCGTTCCATCTTCTGTTACTGCATGCACTTCGACAAAATCGCACTCTGCTTCTAACTCATAATTTGCTTTATAATCGAATTTTGCATTTGTTCCTTTTGTTAAATCAAAGAATGGTGTCTCTAGTGTTGTATGCATATCATCTCCTCTTGTACTATAATATGCATGCTTTCCAAACTCCGGTTTAATCGTTTCAACACTTTTACCTGGTAAGTTAACACGTACAACGCCTGGACGATTGGATTTCGTAACACTTTGATCAATATATGTAGGAACTCCTACTCCACGCTTAATTTTATCGTAATCTACTTCTAAAATTTTTGCCCAGTTGCCACCCATATTCTTTTGTAAGAAGTCTTTATTTTGTGGTGAGAAACTAGTTGGCTCTGTTCCTGCAATTTTCCCTGTCCAACTACCTCCACTCATTAATGACCACGCTTCGACAGGTGAACCAGTTCCAGTATATTTCGTATCATATTCATCTGGTAAGCCAAGATCATGTCCAAATTCATGCGCAAATACACCTACTGCTCCATCTTCTGGTTCAATTGTATAATCATGCGCCGCTACTTTTCCACCAAAGTAATCTACCTTTGATTTTGTACCTTCAACCGCTACTGGATCTATTGCTAATTTTGAACGATGTGACCAAATTGCATCATCGCCTAATTTACCGCCACCAGCTTCTTGACCGACACCAGCATGGATTACCATTAAATGATCAATTACACCATCAGGTTCATTTTGATTTCCATCACCATTTGTATCATATCTATCAAATTGATCAAATTGAGATAAATCTAACCCTTTCTCAGCGGCTGCATGTAAAGCTTCTTTCACTAAATCACGTGCCCCTTTTGGCCCTTTATTATCGTGACCACTACTACCATCAGCACCGTAGTCAGACGCTTTTCCTGGAACAGTTAGCCATTCCGTTACATATCCATCTGTCGTATAACTACCGCCAGATTGCTCTTCATAATATTGTTTAAATGTTTTTACTTTCGAACCATCAAATAACGTGTACGGTTCATTACCAAATAACATTTTTTGATAATGCTCTCTACTAAAGTCATTCGAATACATATACCCTGGTGTTTGATCAATATTATTATGTTTATAATCACTAAATTCAACGAGTAATACTAATACTTTATCAGTTCGAATAGATCCCTTATAAGGCGCTTGCTTTGCTTTAGAAGTTGGGACTTGTCCATTCAATTGCTTTTTATTTGGTTCTGGTTTTTGCTCAGGACTCACCTTTTTTTCAGGTTTCTTTACTTTCTCCTTTTCCTCCATTTTCTTCTCTTTTACTTTTTTCACGAAATCAGATGCCTCTTTAGCAGTATCCGCTGGAAGAATTTCTTTATTTGCCTGATCGCCTTGTTTCTTTTCAATATACTTTTCTACAGCTTTTTTCGTTTCTTCTTTAGAAGATGCTGGATTTATTGTTCCTCTTTCCTTCAGCGCTTCCGCCAAACGATCTTCTTGAATTAAATTGTAATCAATTGGTGTTGTAGATACATTGTCTTTCTCTTTTGCTGGCGTTTCTGCGTATGCTAGCGGAGCACTCATTACAGATGTGCATCCGATAATTGCCGCAATTGCTAATGATGATAACACTTTAAATGGCGCTTTTCTTCTCATTCTATTTCTCTCCTTTTATAAAACTTAAAATTCAGATAAATAAGTGCATTTAAATCAAAAGCTCTCCTTTCTGCCCTCCCTATATACAGTGAAACTTTAATCAGTGGGGAGTTTGTCCATCCCCACTGATTATTAGCCCACACCAATCGGGCATTTACGGGCAGTTGATTTCCCACCTAACTTCTTTGCTCTAGCTGAATTTTGAGGTGGGAATCTTACTGACCGTTAATGCGGGACAAAAAGGCATAATTCTATAAACGTTAAACTTTCTGTTATAGAATCATGCCCTCCAGTTTTCTGGTCAGACCCTCTATCTTCTTATATCAAAATATGAAAAATAAAGAGTGATTTGTATATATTAAATAGTTTATATAACAAATTTAAAAGACAATATGCAAAATTGCATGAAAATTCTTTTAAATAAAAAAAGAACCCTAGTCAATTAAACTAGGATTCTTGATTTTCTATTATTTCTCTTGTGTTTTTTCCCAATCAGCTAAGAACTTCTCAATTCCTTGATCTGTTAATGGGTGCTTCACTAATGAAGCAATTACGTTTGCTGGGATTGTTGCAATATGTGAACCGTTTAATGCTGCTTCTGTTACGTGAACACTGTGACGTACAGATGCTGCAATGATTTCTGTTTCAATGCCGTGAATTGCAAAGATTTCTGCGATTTGGCGGATTAAGTCCATACCGTTATGACCGATATCATCTAAGCGACCTAAGAATGGTGATACATATGTTGCACCAGCACGAGCTGCAAGTAATGCTTGAACTGCTGAGAATACTAATGTAACGTTTGTACGAATTCCTAAATCAGAGAATGCTTTTACTGCTTTTAAACCTTCTGTTGTCATTGGTACTTTTACAACAACGTTTGGAGCAATCTTCGCTAATTCTTTTCCTTCTTCAATCATTTTATCAGCTTCTAAGCTAATTACTTCTGCGCTTACAGGTCCTTCTATAAAGCTGCAAATTTCACGAATACGCTCATGGAAATCTACGCCTTCTTTTGCTACAAGTGATGGGTTTGTCGTTACTCCAGCTACTACGCCTAATGCATTTGCCTCTTTAATTTCGTTAATGTTTGCTGTATCAATAAAGAATTTCATTTGTTATTCTTCCTTCCTAATTTTCAATTTATATTTATTTGTTTTTCTTAATAAGCTCTAATTCAATCGGAATAGATTTGTCCACTTTTTTACCTTGCGTGATTTCTTTTGCTGTTTGCATCGCCTTCTCCCCGATTAATTCCGGTTTTTGAGCAACTGTTGCAGCCATACGCCCATCTTTAACCGCTTTTACAGCATCTTCTGTTGCATCAAACCCAACAACGACTACATCCGTTTTTCCAGCAGACTTCAATGCTTCAAGTGCCCCTAATGCCATTTCATCGTTATGCGCAAACACGGCTTTAATATCACCATTTGCTTGCAAAATGTTTTCCATAACAGATAATCCTTTTGCTCTATCAAAATCAGCTGCTTGTTTTGCAACTACTTTTAAAGATTTATCAGCTACGTTATGGAATCCTTTCCCGCGCTCACGAGCAGCAGAAGAGCCAGGTATTCCTTCTAATTCAGCAACATTTGCTCCCCCGCCAACTAATTCACGAATGTAATCACTAGCCATTTGACCACCTTCAATATTATTAGAGGCAATGTGAGAAACAACTTTACCTGAATTTGCAACGCGGTCTACTGTAATAACAGGGACATTCGCGGCGTTTGCCGCACTTACTGCTGAAGCAACAGCATCTGAATCGGTTGGATTAATAACAACTACATCGACACCTTTTTGAATTAAATCTTCAACATCGTTCGTTTGCTTTGCTGCATCATTTTGTGCATCAACAGCAATCAATTCGATGCCACTATCTTTCGCTTTCTTTTCTGCACCTTTTTTCAAAGTTACAAAGAAGGGATTATTTAAAGTTGAAACAGAGAATCCAACTTTAATAGTTTTATTTCGACCTTTATCGCTAGAATCCTTTGCCCATTCTGGTGGTTCCATTGAACAACCAGCAGTAATGACCATAATACATGCAACGAGTATAAGTAACCATTTCTTCATGAACTGTCCCTCCATTACGCTTCTTTTCGACGATCAATTAATACAGCTAGTAAGATTACAAGTCCTTTTACAACTTGTTGGAAGAAAGAAGATACACCTAATAAATTTAAACCGTTATTTAGTACACCGATAATAAGTACCCCGATGAATGTACCAACAATCCAACCTCTTCCCCCAGAAAGACTTGTTCCACCTAATACAACTGCTGCAATTGCATCTAGTTCGTAAGAAGTACCTGCAGTCGGCTGTGCAGAATCTAGTCTTGATGTTAAGACAATACCTGCAAGCGCTGCCAAAATTCCGGAAAGACCATAAATCATTACTTTAATTCTCGTAACATTAATACCTGATAATGCTGCTGCTTCTTCATTTCCACCAATTGCAAATGTACGGCGACCAAATGTCGTTTTCTTCAAAATGAAGTACAGTACTGCGAAAGCGACCATCATTGTAACAGCTGGTACCGGAATACCGAGAAAATAACCGCGGCCAAACATTTGGAACATTAAATGATCACCAAGACCAGTGATCGGACGTCCGTCCATATAAACAAGCGTCAACCCGCGAAAAATAGTCATTGTTGCTAAAGTTGCAATAAATGGAGCTACTTTTCCCTTCGCTATGATGATACCGTTTACAATTCCCATTACAAGACCAGCTAATAATCCAACTGCCATCGCAAGGAACGGGTCCATACCACTTGCCATCATTCCAGCAACAAGTGCACTTGATAATGCTAAAATAGAACCTACCGATAAGTCAATACCCCCTGTTAAAATTACAAAGGTCATTCCGAATGCAATAAGCGCATTAATCGATACTTGACGCAGTATATTAAATAAATTTGGAATCTCAATAAATGCTGGATTTAAAGCTGTAATTACGACGATAATTAATACTAAACCGATTAAAGAACCGAGTTGTTGTAATACATTCCCCTTCTTAGCCATCCTTACTCTCCCCCTGTAGCTAGTGCCATAATAGACTCTTGTGATGCCTCACCTTTCTCTAAAATGCCGCCGACCTTCCCTTCATGAATAACAAGAACGCGATCACTCATTCCTAAAACTTCTGGAAGCTCAGATGATACCATAATAACGGCATCGCCTTGCTCAGTAAGCTTATTCATAATAGAGTAAATTTCTTTTTTCGCTCCAACATCTACACCCCTTGTTGGCTCATCTAAAATGAGTAACTGCGGGTGGATACCTAGCCATTTTGCAATAACAACCTTTTGCTGATTTCCACCAGAAAGAGATTTCACCGTTTGCTCTCCACTAGCTGCTTTTACATTAAGAAGTTTCATCATATCCGCTGTAAACTGTTGTTCTAGTTCGTTACTAAGGACACTTCCCTTTGAAAGACTTTCTAAATTCGGTAAAGCTAAATTTTCTCGAATTGAGAAATCTAACACTAACCCTTCAGATTTTCTATCCTCTGTAATGAAAGCTATTCTTTGTCTAATCGCATCTATCGGACTATCAATCTTTACTTCTTGTCCATTTATAAAAATTTGGCCAGAATCTAAAGGTTCGTATCCAAATATCGCTTTCATAATATCTGTACGGCCAGCTCCCATCAAGCCAGCAACACCAAGGATCTCACCTTTTCTCACTTGAAACGAAACATTTTCAAACTTCCCTTTTTTCGTTCCGTTACGCATCTCAAAAATGACATCGCCAATTTGACTATTTCGCTCTGGGTAACGTTCACCAATGCTGCGCCCCACCATCATACTCACTACTTCATCAAATGATGTTTCCGGAATAAGTCTCTTTCCTACGTATTCCCCATCACGTAAAATCGTAATGGCATCACATATTGAAAAAATTTCTTCCATTCGGTGTGAGATATAAACGAACGAAACACCTTCTTTACGTAATTTATTAATGACAGTAAACAACGTTTCAATTTCGCGTTCTGTTAATGCAGCTGTAGGTTCATCCATAATAATAACGCTCGCGTTTGTCATTAACGCTTTCGCAATTTCGATAATTTGCTGTTGTCCAACCGATAACTCTCCTGCAAACATAGCGCCTTTTACATGTAACCCTAACTCCGCTAGTTGCTGCTGCGCAATCGCGTTCATTTGACGCGTACGCAAAATACCTGTCTTCCCATACATTAACTCTTTACCGAGAAACATATTTTCAGCTACTGTTAAATTCGATAATATGTTCAATTCTTGATGTATAAATGCAATACCGTACTCTTCTGCTTCTTTCGCATTTTTAAAAGTTCGTTCTTGTCCATCAATCGTGATTGTTCCACCATCTTTTTTGTATACACCTGTTAAAATTTTCATGAGCGTTGATTTGCCCGCTCCATTTTCCCCCATCAATGCATGGACTTCCCCTGTTTCAATCATAAACTGTGCATTCTTCAAAACAGGATTACCATTGAACGCCTTTGAAATATTTTTCATTTCAATACGCATTCCCATCACTTCCTTTTATTAAAAAATCACGCCCGCATGTAAAATTACATTGGCATAAGGAGTAGCCTCTCCTGTACGAATAATCGCCTTCGCTTTCTTCGTGTGCTCTTTAAATTGTTCATGCGATACATATTCAAACGCTGGCTCTATTAATTTCAGCTCGATTTCTTTATTTACTTCCGCATTATTGTTAATGACTTCTTCTGCTAACGTTACTTTTTCAATTGCCATATCATCAGATACCACTTGCAATACGTCTAAAAAGCTAGGTTTTCCAATCTCAACAGCTAAATCAATTCGTTTTACTCCGTCAGGAATTGGTAGCCCACAGTCTGCGATTACAATCGTATCTGTATGTCCAAGTGAAGCAAGGACTGATGCAATCTCACTGTTTAATACACCGTGCTTTTTCATCCGACAATCACCTGCACTTCACGTACTCTATCTCTCGTTGGCATACCGCCCTGTGCTCCAAGTTTCGTTACAGAAAGACCACCAGCAATATTCGCAAAACGAATTGCTTTTTGAAGTGTTTCTCCTTCAGAAAGCGCAACTGCTAATGCACCATTGAATGTATCACCAGCTCCAGTCGTATCTACTACATCAACAGCAATGCTAGGAACATGTACAATCTCCTTACCATTATGGAAACGAACACCGTTAGAACCTTCTGTCATCAATAGTTTATTTGGATATTTAGCCAGTAAATCTTCAATTGGCGATATGAAATCATCTAATACGATGCGGCACTCATGTTCATTTGGTGTAATATAAGTTGCTTTTTCTAAAATATCTTCTGATAACACTTGTGCTGGCGCTGGATTTAACATAACCGGGATTTTGTGTTCCTCACAAATAGCTAATACGTATTTTACTGTTTCAAGTGGAATCTCTAGTTGAAGAACAACCATATCTGCTTTTATAAGAAGATCTTTTGAACGATCTACAACCGACTCATTTACAAGAGCATTCGCCCCTTGCACAACAACAATACTGTTATCCTCTTCTGCTAAAACGATATGAGCAATTCCTGTCGCCGTATCTGTAACCGGTACCACATAGTCGATAAAAACGCGTTCGTTCTCTAAATTGTTCTTAACTACAGTTCCATAATTATCATTTCCAACCGCTCCAACCATCGCTACATTTGCGCCTAATCTAGCTGCAGCAACTGCCTGGTTGGCTCCTTTCCCTCCTGGGATTGTATGAAATGCTTCACCAATTACTGTTTCTCCTGCTTTCGGACGTTTTTTTGAAACAGCCACTAAGTCCATTGAAATACTACCTACCACTGCAATATTTGGCATCTGTTTCATCTCCTTACTTTGTTGTATTTCGTTCTATAATTTCAATCGGTAAACGATAGTGTTTCTCTTCTAATACGTTTCCTTCCATCTGCTCTAATAACAGCTCTGTTGCAATTTTCCCCATTTCATAAATTGGCTGTGCAACAGTTGTAATAGATGGATACATCATTTCTGTTAAAGAAATTCCATCGAATCCGATAATTTGTAAATCATCTGGAATAGAAATCCCCTTTTGGAGTGCAGCCTTTACAATACCTATTGCGATTAAATCATTTCCAGCAACAATTCCATCAATATGTGGGTATTCTTCTAATAATTCCACTGCTACACGCTCACTATTAGCTGGATCAAATGTACTCTCTGCAATCATATAAGAAAGATTATTTTGCGTAATAACGTCTACAAAACCTTCAAAACGTTCATTAGCCGTGCTTACGTCACGCGGTCCGCGAATATGCGCAATATGTTTACAGCCTTTATCTATTAATAGATTTGTCGCTGCCTGACTCCCTGCATAGTTATCTGCATATACAGTAGGGATACGCTCATTAAACATACGGTCAATTGCAACAACTGGAACAGACAACTTCATGTAATTAACACTATTTTGTGGATTCGTTGCTACAATAAATCCATCCACATTATTTTGCCTAAGTACATCAATATATTGCTTTTCTTTCTCTAAACTCTCATCAGAGTTACAAAGGACAACTGTGTATCCTTGCTTATGCGCTACATCTTCTACGGCACGTGCAACTTCTGGAAAGAATGGATTCACGATATTTGGAACAACTAAGCCAATTAAACGAGATTTTTTATTATACAATGAACGCGCTACTGTACTAGGTTTATAATCTAGCATCTCAATCGCTCGTTCTACTTTCTTTAATGTATCTTCATGAACATATCCATTTTTATTTAACACTCTGGAAACGGTAGCAACAGATACTCCTGCTAATTTTGCAACGTCTTTAATCGTACTCATTCTCTTCCCTCTCCATTTCATGTAACCGTTTACAGAAAATAATATAACGTATTTCTAGAAATACGTCAATCATTTCTCACGAAAAAGCTTTTAAGGTTATACTCAAAAAAAGCACCGCCATAAGGCGATGCTTTTTCATTACGAATATGATACAGTTTGTTCTTTTTCCTCTGTAGCTGGCTCTTCAGCATCTTTTTTACGATCTGACAGTTTAATCTTCTGTAAGAAAATCGTAAAGATAGCGCCTACTACGATAAATACTAATCCTGTTAAGAATACAGTATGAAGTGAGTCTATTAAAGAGTTTTTCAAGATTGGTACAATGCTGTTAGCGAATGCTTCTGGCATTTGTTTTAATGCTTCTGGACTAAATAGCATCGAATATAAACCTTGTGGATCTGTGTGAATCATATCTTTAAATTTCGTTACCATTTGACCCGCTTCTTTCGGGAACGTATCTAATACAGGTACTAATTTATTTGTTAATGTTGTACCTGAAGTGTTATTCATGATTGACCCTAAAATTGTAATACCAAATGTTCCACCGATTTGACGGAAGAACTGACTTGATGATGTTACGACTCCAAGATCTTTTTTCGGGAAACTTTCTTGTAACGCTAATGTTAATGTCGGCATAACAAGACCCATTCCTAAACCGATAATACTCATATAGAAAGTAGCAGTAAGTTTAGTCGTGTGCATATCCATCGTTGTTAATAACCAGAAACCACCAGCCATAATAAGCATCCCTGTAATAATTTGTGGTTTCACACCAACTTTTAATACAAGTTGACCACCGATAATACTCATCACTATCATTGTAATCATCATCGGTGTCATGATTGTTCCTGATTCAGCAGCACTTACTCCTACAATTCCTTGCATGAAGAATGGTACGAACATAATCGCACCGAACATTCCGATACTCATAAAGAAACCAATCGCATTCAGTATTGTAAACGTGCGATTTTTAAAGAAATGCATCGGTAAAATCGGTTCTTCTGCTTTCGTTTCAACGATAACAAAGCTAATAATACCAATTAGAGCTAATGCAAATAAACCGATAATTTGCCAAGAATCCCATGGATAATCTTTTCCGCCAAACGTTAATGCAAGTAATAAACTTACAACACCGAGAATCATCGTAAAGATTCCAGCAATATCAATTTTGATCGGTCCTGTTTGTTTATGTGACTTTAATCCCATTGCAATAAAGATTGTTGCTAAAATACCAACTGGTAAGTTAATGTAGAATACCCATCTCCAGTTCACTGCGTCTACAATCCAGCCACCCACTTGTGGTCCAATTACAGAAGCAAGACCGTATAACGCACCAAAAATACCTTGCCATTTCGCACGTTCTTTTCCCGTAAACATATCTCCGATAATAATCATAGCCATTGGCATCATAATACCGCCACCAAGACCTTGAATACCACGGAAAATAATTAATTCTGTCATACCATTTGCCATACCACATAACGCCGAACCAACCATAAAGATAACTAGTCCTGTAATATATACGTTACGACGGCCAAGTAAATCCGCTAATTTACCTGCAATTGGTACAACTGTCGTTGATGTTAACATATAAGCTGTTGTTAACCACGTCATTAAACTTAATCCGCCTAGTTCACCGACGATACGCGGCATTGCTGTACCAACAATGGTTCCATCTAATGCAGCAAATAGCATCGCGATTATTAAACCAATTAACAGCAACTTTCTATTTATGTTTTCTTGTTGCTCCATGTAATCTCCTCAATTCCTCTTAGTTATTCTCTTTTTTCTCTTGTGTCCCGCAAATAATTGTTTCTAATTTCTCAAAGAGGCGTAACAAATCTTCTCTTTCTTGTAATTCTAAATGTGAGAAATATTTTGCAATATGCTCATTACGAGCGGTCATTGCCTCTTCTACTCTAGCTCTCCCCTTTTTTGTTAACTCAATGATGACAACACGACGGTCATCTTTGTCGTGATAGCGTTCTACAAGCTCTTGGTCAATTAGGCGATCAATCATCACTGTAATTGCACTAGGCTTTACATACATCTTTTTTGCTAATTTTGTCGCTCTTGAAGCACCGTAATGATCTAAAATCTTTAAAATATAAAACTGCGGTGGTGTAAGTCCTGTTGCTTGCATTTGTTCTAATAACTCCGTCTGCATTTTCTTTCCAATCGAAAAGGCAAGAGCTTGAATTTTATCGATATGCGTCATATCATTTGGCATGTTATCCACCTCTTATTTAAGCAATAAAATATTTAACGTATTTAAATATTAATCCCACAAACAAAATCCGTCAACACTTTTTATTTATAAAAACGTTTACATTTCTGTCACAAAGTTGTATAATTTTCGACGAAGTTAATATTGACAGTCACGGAGAATCGGAGTATACGGCTATGAATCATAAAAAAGGAAACTTTTTTATATTTCATGGCCTTTTTATATTCTCTCTGACTTACAACATTTCGAATTCATTAGGGGAGGATTTTCATTTTATGTTTTTCACACAATTATTTAAGCCTGCGCCCCACGCGGAACGCTTACCAGCTGATCGCGTTGATAGCGAATACCGTAAATTACGTTTACAAGTATTCTTAGGTATCTTCATCGGCTACGCAGGTTACTACTTTGTTCGAAAAAACTTTTCACTAGCGATGCCATACTTAATCGAACAAGGCTTTAGTAAAGGGGAACTTGGGGTTATCCTTTCAGCAGTATCTATCGCTTACGGATTAAGTAAATTTCTTATGGGTATCGTATCCGACCGTTGTAATCCTCGCTACTTTTTAGCAGCTGGGCTATTTTTATCAGGTATCATTAATATTATTTTCGGCTCATTTTCTTTCATTACAACGAGCATTATACTTATGTTTGTCCTTCAGTTTTTAAATGGATGGGTACAAGGTATGGGATGGCCTCCTTGTGGTCGTACGATGGTTCACTGGTTCTCTATTAGTGAACGTGGTACAAAAATGTCTATTTGGAACGTTGCTCATAATGTCGGTGGCGCGCTTATGCCTTCTCTTGTGACATTAGGCTTATACTTCTTCGCAAATGACTGGAAGAGTATTTTTTACTTCCCAGGTATTCTTTCAATTTTAGTTGGTATTTATGTATTAATTACGATGAGAGATACACCTCAATCTTGTGGATTACCTTCTATCGAAGAACATACTGGAGAATATCCATCAGATGAAAAAGTAAAAGATCGAGAACGCGAACTTTCAGTAAAAGAAATTTTATTTAAATACGTACTAAACAATAAATTTTTATGGTACATCGCTATCGCGAACGTTTTCGTTTATTTCGTACGTTACGGCGTTGTAGACTGGGCTCCTACTTATTTAGTAGAGGAAAAAAGTTTCACTCATAGTAGCTCTCGTACAGCTTACGCTCTATATGAATGGGCTGGTATTCCAGGTACACTTCTTTGCGGATGGATGAGTGATAAACTATTTAAAGGGCGCCGCGCACCTGCTGGTATTTTATTTATGGTTGGTGTATTTATCGCCGTTCTTGTTTACTGGCTAAATCCTCCTGGTAATCCAATGGTTGATAGTATCGCACTTGTCGCGATTGGATTTTTAATTTACGGACCTGTTATGTTAATCGGCCTACACGCACTAGACTTAGCACCAAAAAAAGCTGCTGGAACTGCAGCTGGTTTAACTGGGTTCTTCGGTTACCTAGGTGGAGCTACTTTTGCTAGCGCAGCTATGGGCTTTATCGTTGATGCATTCGGATGGGATGGCGGATTCATCTTATTACTTGTATCTTGTGTACTTGCAATGTTCTTCCTTGCTCTTACTTTAAAGACAGGATCTGCAAAACAAAAACAAGCTTAAGTACTAATATTATTCTTATCAAAAAAAGAGAGACTGTTCTTTCCAGAACACCTCTCTTTTTTCTACATATAATACTTTTTTCTTACAAAAGATTTATTTCCCTCTCACATATATGTTAGCGTTTTCAACTAACTTCAATCCCTTATATAACAGCATTCAATCTCTGTATAAAAAGATTTTTGAATATTTTCTCAACTTATGCTTGTCAAACATTGTCAATTTATATTAAAATAACAACAACATACAAAATATTTAGTCTTTTCAGAAAAGATGGAGGGATAGCCATGAAGAATCCACTTCTTCGCATTGAAAACTTACAGACTTCCTTTCGCATACAAGATCACTATCATGCCGCAGTTGATGATGTTTCGTTAACTGTCCATGAAAATGAAATTGTCGCGATAGTTGGTGAATCAGGTTGCGGAAAAAGTGCACTTGCCCTTTCTATTATGCGACTGCATAATGAAGCAAATACAAAATTACAAGGGCAGCTTAACTATAGAGATAAGGATCTACTAACTATGTCAGCCGCAGAAATGAATAAAGTACGCGGATCAAACATCGGTATGATTTTCCAAGAACCTCTTACAGCACTCGATCCTCTTATGACAGTTGGAAAGCAAATCGAAGAAAACTTAGACTACCACACAAGCCTTTCAAAAGTTGAAAAAAAAGAACGCACCTTAGAACTACTTCATCAAGTTGGTATTCCAAAACCAGAACTTACATATAAACAATACCCACACGAATTATCTGGCGGAATGCGACAAAGAATTGTTATCGCAATTGCAATTGCTTGTAACCCAGCACTCATTATTGCGGATGAGCCAACAACGGCTCTTGACGTAACCATCCAAGCACAAATTTTAGACTTACTAAAATCTATTCAAGAACAAACGAAAATGGGCATCATTTTAATTACTCATGATTTAAGTGTTGTCGCAGAAACAGCCGATCGTATCGTCGTTATGTACGCCGGACAAGTTGTAGAGACAGGAAAAGTTGAAGAGATTTTTAACAACCCTCTTCACCCATATACTCGTTCTCTATTAAACTCCATTCCATCTGCGTATGGTGAAAAAGAAAAATTGCATGTAATTCAAGGGGTCGTTCCTTCGTTAGCGAAGCTTCCTCGCACAGGTTGTCGCTTCCAAGCTCGAATTCCATGGATTAGACCTGATCAACACGAGGAAAATCCAATTTTACATGAAGTAAAACCAGACCATTGGGTACGTTGTACTTGCTACAAGCATTTCAACTTCCAAGATAAGAAAGGAGATGACGTAGCTCATGGCACTGCTTAAAGTAGAAGATTTAAAAGTACATTTTCCAATTAAAGGTGGTTTCTTCGGCCGCACATTAGATTACGTGCGTGCTGTCGATGGTGTAAGTTTTGAATTACAGCCGGGTGAAACATACGGGATCGTTGGTGAATCAGGAAGTGGCAAATCAACAACGGGTAAAGCAATTATGCATTTAACGAAAGCAACAGAGGGTAGCATTCATTTTAATAATAGAGATTTAACAAAATTAAGTCGCTCTGAGCTACGTGAACAACGAAAAGATATTCAAATGATTTTCCAAGATCCTTATTCATCATTAAATCCGAAGAAACGTGTTCTCGACATTATTGCTGAGCCTCTTCGAAATTTTGAGAAGCTCTCACCTGATGAAGAACGTAGAGCGGTTCAAGAATATCTTGATAAAGTTGGTCTAAATCCAGAGTCAATTTATAAATATCCACATGAATTTTCCGGCGGGCAAAGGCAGCGGATTGGTATTGCACGCGCTCTTACATTAAAACCGAAGCTTATTATTGCTGATGAGCCAGTATCTGCGCTTGACGTCTCTGTACAAGCACAAGTATTAAACTTCTTGCAAGATTTACAAGCTGAGCTCGGACTAACATACTTATTCATTAGTCATGATTTAGGTGTAATTCGTCATATGTGTGATCGTATCGGTGTTATGTATCGCGGACGCATTGTCGAAGAAGCAACTAGTGCAGAAATTTATAGTAATCCGCAACATATTTATACAAAGCGCCTAATATCAGCAATTCCTGATATTCGTCCTGAAAACAGAGAGAGACAGCGTAAGCTCCGTCAACAAGTAAGCTCTGAATACGAGAAATCATACGAAAATTATTTCAATGAAAACGGTCGTGCTTATGACTTAAAAGCAATCTCGCCAACGCACCGGGTGGCATTACCATAAGGGAGTGATAAAACATGTGGAAGTTTATATTACGGAGATTTTTAGTGATGATCCCGCAATTATTCGTGTTAAGTGTACTTGTCTTTCTATTAGCTAAGGCAATGCCAGGCGATGCCTTAACCGGCAGAGCAATGAATCCAAAAGCGGATCCAAAAGTGATTGAAGAACAACGTGAAAAGCTTGGATTAAATGACCCAGTTGCAACACAATATGTTCGCTGGATTAAAAATGCAGCCCAAGGTGACTTTGGTATTTCCTATGCACATAAAATGAAAGTAACCGATTTAATTGGAGAACGACTTGGAAATACAGTATCTTTAGCACTTGTTATTCTTATTCTTACTTATTTAATTGCCATACCACTAGGAGTTATAAGTGGGCGGTGGAATGATACATGGGCTGATCGACTCATTACCCTTTACAACTATCTAGGTTTTGCTACACCACTATTTATATTTGCATTAATTATGCTCTTCCTATTCGGATTTAAGTTTGCAATATTCCCAACCGGCGGTAGCGTTGATCCTCAAGTTGCAACAGGTACATTTGCTTACTATTTAAGCAAATTGAATCACATGCTATTACCAGCTTTATCTGGTGCATTAATTGCGACAGTTGGTACGGTTCAATATTTACGAAGCGAAATTATTGATACGAAACATAAAGATTTTGTGCGTACAGTAAGAGCAAAGGGTGTTCCAGAATCAAAAATCTATTCTAGACATATTTTACGAAATTCATTCTTACCAATTGCAGCGTTCTTAGGTTATGAAATTACAGGATTAGTTGGCGGTGCTATCTTCTTAGAAAGCATTTTTAGCTATCCGGGAATTGGACAACTATTTATACAATCTATCTCTCAACGCGATTTTAGTGTAATAACTGCACTCGTTATGTTTACTGGATTTGCAACGTTACTTGGAACTCTCCTTTCAGATATTATTCTAAGCATCGTCGATCCACGTATTCGTATTGATTAAAGAAAGGAGATGACGTTATGTTAGCAAACCCTGAAAAACAAACTGAAGTTATTAATTTCGAAAAAAGCCCTTCTGGTTTCTCTATTATGTGGCGAGAACTTCGTAAAGATAAATTAGCAATGTTTTCACTTGTTTTCCTAGCAATCTTATTACTAGCAGTCTACGCAACATCTTTTATTATGAAACAAGAAGATATTGTACGAGTTGATTTATTCGCTATTTATGCTCCTCCCTCTGCTGAACATTGGTTAGGAACAGATTATGGAGGACGCGATATTTTCGGCCAACTTATTATTGGTACGCGTAACTCATTTACAATTGGATTAGCGATTACTATTCTTTCTTGTTTAATTGGCCTTTCCATTGGATTAATTGCCGGTTATTTTGGAGGAGCAATTGATAATATCATTATGCGCATTATCGATTTTGTAATGGTTTTACCATTTTTAATGCTTGTAATTGTATTTATTACACTTGTTCCTACATTCAATATCTTCACTTTCATTTTAATTATGAGCGTGTTCTTATGGACAGGAAAGGCAAGATTAATTCGCTCAAAAGTATTAACTGAAAAAGAACTCGATTATGTCTCTGCATCAAAAACTTTAGGTACACCAAACTGGAAGATCATTCTTTTCCAAGTACTACCTAACTTAAGTTCGATTATCATTGTTAGTGTTACATTAAACCTTGCTGGAAACATCGGTATTGAATCTGGTCTAACCTTCTTAGGGTTTGGTCTACCAGAAAGTACACCAAGCCTTGGTACACTTGTTAGTTATGCTAGAAATCCAGATGTATTACAAGAAAAATGGTGGATTTGGTTACCCGCATCAATCATGATTTTAACATTGATGCTGTGTATAAATTTTATTGGTCAAGCGCTACGCCGTTCGGCCGACGCAAGACAAAGAAAAGGATAAGGGGTGGAAGAAATGACAAATAAGCCAAAGTTTTTCAAAGTATTAAGTACACTTGCAGTTTCAACATTACTACTTTCAGCATGTGGGGGCAGTGGTGGTAGTGAAAAAACGAGCAGCACAAAAAAAGTAGATACAAATAAATTTAGTGCATCTGTTAAAAATGATAAAAAGGAAGTTAAAGATGGTTCATTAACATATGGTCTTGTTTCTAACACACCATTTGAAGGACTTTTGAACTTCGCTGTATATGAAGGAGATCCTGATAACCAGGTCATTACAATTTTCGATGAATCTTTATTATCAAATGACGAAAACTGGGAATACACGAATGATGGTGCTGCTACATATGAAATTTCTAAAGATAAAAAGACAATTACACTAAAAATCAAAGATAATGTAAAATGGCATGATGGAAACCCTGTTACTGCTGAGGATTTAGAATACTCTTATCTAGTAATTGGTAGCAAACAATATGCTGGTTCTCGCTATGACACTCAAATGCAAATGATTGAAGGTATGGAAGATTACCACAATGGAAAAGCCGAAAAAATTTCAGGTATCAAGGTAACGGATCCAAAAACAATTTCGATTACGTTTAAAGAACCGAATCCTTCAGTGAAAACTGGACTTTGGGCATATCCTCTTCATAAGAAATATTTAGGAGATGTACCAATCGATAAATTAGCAGAGTCTGATAAAATCCGTAAAAACCCAATTGGTTTCGGACCTTTTAAAGTGAAGAAAATTACTCCTGGAGAATCCGTTGAATTTGAACGTTTTGATGACTATTATGGCGGAAAACCAAAGCTGAAAAGCATGGTTTTAAAAGTTGTTAACCCTTCCGTTGTTAACGCGTCCTTAAAAAATGGTGATATTGACATTGCTGAAGTAAGTGCAGATCAGTATCCAAATGTAAGTAAATTAAAAAATGCACAATTAGTCGGTAAAACCGATTTATACTATAGCTATATCGGCTTTAAGTTAGGCCATATGGATAAAGAAAAAGAAGAAGTAGTGATGGATAAGGAGAAATTTAAAGATGTTCGTGTACGTCAAGCAATGGCTTATGCTATTGATCGAAAAGAAATTGGTGAAAAATTATATCATGGCCTACGTTATCCGGCTAACTCACCAATTCCACCATCTCTACCAAAATATCATAACAATAAAATTGGTGCCTATGATAAAGATGTAGAGAAAGCTAAAAAATTATTAGATGAAGCTGGCTATAAAGATACGAACGGAGATGGATTCCGTGAAGACCCGAATGGTAAAGAATTTAAAGCTAATTTCTTATCAATGAGTGGTAGCGATGTAAGTGAACCACTTGCAAAATTCTTTATTCAATCTTGGAAAGACATCGGCCTAAAAGTAGAGCTTCTTGATGGTCGCTTGCATGAATTCAACTCATTCTACGATATGATTAAAAAAGATGATCCAAAAGTTGATATTTTCTCTGCAGCTTGGGGAACTGCATCTGATCCAGATCCTTCTGGTATTTGGGCTAAAAATGCAGCGTTCAATTACACACGTTGGTCTAGCGACAAAAACACAGAATTATTAAAAGAAGGTATTTCTCCAAAAGCAGCCGATGAAAAGTACCGTAAAGATGTATACGATAAATGGCAAAAATTAGTTCACGATGAAGTACCATTAATTCCACTTCATTATAAATTTGACTTAAAAGGTGTAAATAATCGCGTAAAAGATTATAAATATACACCAGAGGATCAATACAAATGGGGTAACGTTAGCGTAACAAGCGATAAAGCAGAAACAGAGAAATAAGAAAATAGCTCCTAGCACTGAGGTACATGCTAGGAGCTATTTTCTTATTTATAACCCTTCTCTTGCTATTAATAACAATCAATTCCTTCCCTACTCCAATATTAAAAGATTTGATGAATCATTTTTATTAAAACAGCTAACGTAACAGATGCAGCAAATCCTCCTAAACAAATTAAGCTTACCCCTTGACTATATGATAAATTTTGAAATGATTTCATCGCTTCCATCCTCCCTATCTCCCCTTTGATACTCTTATTTTACCAATGGGAAAATTTTCATAACATCGATTTTCCTAACAACAAACTTACAAATTTGTAAGTTAATAATTTCCCTTTAAACTTATATATCTAGTATGTCCAAGCTCTCTCCCTTTATACGTCAAAAAAGACCTCGAATTATATCAAGGTCTTGCTTACACTACAAAATTTCTCACTCATATTATTTTATAATCATTACCGGGCATTTCACTCGTTTTGCTATTTTATGGCTTACACTACCAAGCACCATTTCTTGTAATGTATTTAACCCTCTACTGCCAGCGATAACAAGATCTATATCCCCTGTATTCACATATTGAACGAGCGTATCTCCAGGATCGCCATGTAATATCGTAATTTTGTAGGAAATGTTCTCTTTCTTTAATAAACTTTCAATCTCTTTTAATTTATCTTTTCGACTAGCCGATATTGTTTCTAAATCTGTTTGACCTTGTATAATATCTGATTTTGCCGTTCTATTATCTACTACGTACACAACTTCAACATTTGTTTCTTCGCTACATTTCGCAATATATGTTGCATGTTCCGCTGCTCGAAGTGCATGTTCAGAACCGTCACATGCTAATATAATTTGTTTGTACATATGCTGAATCCCCTTTTCGTTATCCTACCCGTATTATATAATAAAGCCCCCTAAAAAGGAGGCTTCTAACTAGCAATTCTTTTATTATAAATAGCTAAGTTTGAAATAATCTTCGAGCTTCGTTCATTTAATCCCGTTATACTTACTTTCACGCCACTTTGTTCATACTTCATGATAACTTTATCAATTGCTGCTACCGCTGAATCATCCCATACGTGTGCGTGAGTAAAATTCAACTCAATTTCTTTTATATCTTCCTCAAATGCAAAATTTTTTATAAAGTCTGCTGTAGATGCAAAGAAAAGTTGACCATGAATTTCGTATATTTTCTTATTTTCAATATATAAATGTTTCACGTGAATCTTTGCCATATTAAATGCAAATAAAACCGCACTAATTACTGTTCCGATAATTACACCTAATGCTAAATTATGTGTAATTAGGACAATCACAACTGTTACGATCATAACAAATGCGTTTCCTTTTGGTACTTTATGAATCGTTGTTACAGAGTTCCAATCAAATGTTCCAATTGAAACCATGATCATAACTGCAACTAAAGCTGCCATCGGAATATGAACAACATAATCACCTAAAACGAATAGTAATACGATTAAAAACCCGCCTGCTACAAATGTCGATAAACGACCTCGTCCACCTGATTTAATATTAATAACAGATTGTCCAATCATTGCACATCCTGCCATTCCTCCGAAGAAACCAGCGACAATGTTTGCAATACCTTGTCCACGTGCTTCTTTATGTTTATTACTTTCCGTATGCGTCATATCATCTAAAACTGAAGCTGTTAATAATGACTCTAGTAAACCGATAATTGCAAGCATAACTGCGTACGGTAAAATAATCCCTAATGTCTCAAGTGTAAACGGTACATTAGGAATGCTAAAGAACGGTAATTCTTTCGGTAAACTTCCCATATCCCCGACTGTTTTTAACTGTAATCCGCTCATAAGTGCAATACTTGTCACAATAATAATGGAAATAAGTGTAGACGGTACAGCCGTCGTAATACGTGGAAATACATATATAATTACAAGTCCTAATGCGACAAGTGCATACATTTGCCAAGTTGCATTTTTAAAATGTGGCAATTGCGCTGTAAAAACTAAAATTCCAAGTGAATTTAAAAACCCACTCATAACAGATTTAGGTACAAACTTCATAAATGAGCTCAGTTTGAACACGCCAAAAATAATTTGGACAATACCGGTTAATATTGTTGTAGCAAATAAATACTGCAAACCGTGATCTTTCACGAGCGTCACCATTAATAATGCCATTGCACCTGTTGCAGCTGAAATCATCCCAGTTCTTCCGCCAACAAATGAAATGGTAACTGCAATACAAAAGGCTGCGTATAACCCAACGGTCGGATCCACGCCTGCAATAACTGAGAAAGCAATCGCTTCAGGAATTAACGCTAAAGCAACGACAATTCCTGATAGCACATCCCCTTTCACGTTGGAGAACCAGTCATTTTTTATCGTTTGAAACAAAATACCACTCCTCTACTCTTTTATCCCGCATTAACGGGCAGTAAGACCCCCACCTCAAAATTCAGCGGAAGCAAAGAAGTTGGGTGGGGATCAACTGCCCATAAAAGCCCGATTGGTTCAACTAATAATCAGTGGGGGATGAACACCCCCCCCACTGATTAAAGTTTCACTTTATCATTTGATTTTCTCCATAAGAAAATCTAAGCCGACTGCACGAAGGATATTATATAACGAGTAGAGATATTTTTGCTATGTAAAAGTTTCCTAAAGAAAAGACGCTACCTTCATAGCGTCTTCTCTCATTTTATTAATGTCCACCGTGACCTTGACCACTTTCTTGCACAATCTCTAACCTCTCATCCAATATACCTTGTGTTTCAAATGAAATATCACTCGTACTTCCTAATAAGAAGCCGTGGTTATACGGTCCAAGCGTTGGATCATCTTTAAACTTCGGTTGAATACTAGCGAGGAAGTCATACACTGGTTGTGAAGCTTTACCTTCTTCTAATAATACAACAGGTGTGTGTTTACCCATATGAGAAAAAGATGCCCCAGCAACTGCTAAATCTGGTGTTTTGCTTGAAACAAATGATAAACCGTGACCTGGTTTTGTGAACCCCCAGCCAAATTTCGTCTTTTCATCTTTAAACCTCGCAAATGCAACCGAATTTTCTGTTGGGGTCTCACCACTAATACGCGTTACTTTCCCGTATTTACTTAACTCTTTTTCTACTGCTTTTGAAACAATTTTTTCTGGTCCTAATACATATATATTCGCTTTATCTTTTCTCATCTTTAATGCCTCTATTGTCGCTTCTGGCACTTTATTTTTTTCAGTATATAAAAGCGGTTCTGGCATGTGAGAAATCCAATTTACAGCTGGTGTTGTATATAAACGTCCTTCTTCTTCAGACGAACCGATAATAACACTATTCGGGTAGCTTCCTGTTATATCGGCATATTCTTTATCCACTTCTTTAGCAAATGTAGCTGGATCCGTTTCTTTTATTTGCTTTACTTTATATTCTTTTAATTGCTCAAGGGTAGATTCACCTATATCCCCCATCACCATAATTTGTGTTCCATCTTTCGTTCCGAGCGGATTTAATCGTTTTATTTCTTTTAACGTCACTTCGGGTACCTTTTCTTTTTCTATAAATAAAATCGGCCCGTTATTCGGATGGTGAATAAGATCCGCACTCGCAATACCTAATTGCCACTCGTTTACTGGTACTAAAATAATAGCGCCTGGCTGATTCTCTTTATGCGTTGCTGGCCATATCGTTTGCGAAGTTAATACTGCCATTTGCAGAGGATCGTTTGTGTTTAATCTCGTTACATTTTTTAAGCTTGTCGTTAATAAATCATTCGATGCACCTTCGTTCATTTCTTTAGGCGCAGTTACCTCCTGATTCATTTTCATTTCCTTTTGCTCTGTTTTCTTCTCTTTTGTAGATTCATGATTTTTATGATCTGTATTCGTTTGTCCACACGCCGCAAGACCAACCGCCGCAATTATTGTTATCCCCAAAATTCGGGTCATCTGTTTCACTATACCGCCTCCATTTGAATCGTTTTCGAGCCAATATGATTACCTAAAATGGAATTTCAACTTTACAATAACAAGCAATTCTGAAGAAATTATGCAGATGCATGATAATCTGCACCATTTCTTCATGATTTTGACTTACAATTTAAGTAATAACTACAAATGCGGAGGTACTCTATGGTCGATATACTACTCGTAGATGATGAGCCGAGAATGCTTGAATTATTAACGCTTTATCTTACTCCAATCGGATACAATTGCGTATGTGCAGTATCTGGGGAAGAAGCTATTTCACATATAGAAAATCGAAACTTCAAATTTGTTTTACTCGATATTATGATGCCAAAGATGGATGGGTGGGAAACGTGCAAAAGAATTCGATCCTTTAGTAACGTTCCTATCATTATGGTAACGGCCCGTGATCAAACGGTAGATGTCATCCAAGGGTTAAAACTTGGAGCGGATGATTATGTAACCAAACCTTTCCATGAAGAAGAGCTTTTCGCAAGAATTGAAGCTGTTTTAAGGCGAACGAATCAACACGCGCAAATCCAATATCACGGCATTTTATGGGATGAGGCAAAGCATTTCGTTTCTGTCTATAATGAAGAACTTCTTCTCACTCCAATCGAATTTTCCTTACTCGGGTTATTTTTACGTCATGTGAACTACGTGTTAAGCCGCGATCAGCTCATTGAACAAATTTGGGGATTAAATACAAATACAGAAGATAGAACAGTCGATTCACATATTCGTAATTTGCGTGATAAATTACGAAAATTAAATTTCCCTATTGATCACCATTTGAAAACTGTTTACGGAGTCGGCTATCGATGGGTTGATACTGTAGATTAAGGAGCAAAACGATGAAGCGAATATCTATTCAACTCGGATTTTATTTTTTAATTGTTACACTTTTAATCGAAAGTGTTCTATTTGTCTTGCTTTATTATAGCCTTGTCAACAATAGAGTAAACGAAGAAATGACAGCTTTATTAAAGCGCGGAAATAGTCACCGAGATGTCCTTGAAAAGTATTTTGATAAGCAAACAATCTCCCATGTTGCACTAATGGAATCCGAAGCCGAAACCACTGTCGTTATTACAAATGCAAATAAAGAAGTACTGGCTAAATCCAACGAAATAAATACTACTATAAAAAAGCATATTGAAAAAATGCAAACACGGACAGATCATGACGGAGCAATTATAGAAAATCATTGGAAAACATCTAATTATATATGTACAGTTAGCCCCATTATAGTAGCAGGAAAAACAGAAGGCTACGTATATATGTTTCTCGGAACAGAATCGATTGAGGAAATGGTTAACGGGCTAACAAGACAATTCATTATTGCCGGAGTCATTACGTTTCTATTAACAGCCATCACCATCTTTCTATTATCACGGTTGTTAACAAAACCATTGTTACACATGAAACATGCCACTGAAAAAATGAGTAAAGGCGATTTATCTGTTTCATTAACGACTACTCGAAATGATGAAATTGGTGAACTAACCTCATCCATTCAAACGCTCGCTAATGATTTACATTATATGAAAACAGAGCGAAGTGAATTTCTAGCAAGTGTTGCTCATGAATTACGAACACCGTTAACATACGTAAGAGGTTACGCTGACATTGCTTTAAAAGAAACCACATCTCCTGAGCAACGTTTGCGATATTTATCTATTATAAAAGATGAGTCTGATTATATTACGAACTTAGTTCAAGATTTATTTTCACTTGCACAAATGGAACAACATAACTTTTCTATTCAAGTAAAGGAAGTACACTTACACACCTTCCTTACTCGCATAGCCGAAAAAGTAAATACCATATATAAAGAAAGATACATTAAAGTCTCTTTCTCTTGTCCTCCTTCACTGCTAGTAAACTTAGATGAACAGCGATTTGAACAAGTTATAATAAACATTTTAAATAACGCTTATAGACATTCAAAAGAACATTCTCATATAAACATTTCTGTTACAGAAGAACATAAAAGTATCTCCATTACAATTGAAGATGAAGGCGAAGGTATTCCGCCTGAAGACCTCCCTCACATTTTCGACCGTTTTTATCGAGTTGATAAAGCAAGATCACGAGCTACAGGCGGAACTGGTTTAGGGCTATCTATCGTGAAAGAAATTGTAGAACTACACGGCGGGAATATTACTGTAACGAGCGAAGTCGATCATGGGTCTTGCTTTATCATTTCATTGCCATCTATATAGAAATACAACTATCATCAATTAACAAGTTCAGTTTTGATTTACAAAATCACATCATAATTAGCATATGAAAACGCCCAGAGTTCAAAAACTCTAGGCGTCTTTTATTTTCTTATTGAACTAAATTCTCCTTTAGCTTAAATCAAATTAAAGACAAAACTTAAATAAATTTCTAAACATATTCATTTCACACTCTTTATTCTAAAAAGAATCTTTAATTCTACTTAAAGTAACACACTTTATATTTGTAATGGTTTATAAGCCAATGCTTTATCTATAATTTCTCTGGCAGTTAATTCTTCATCACTCCAGAAAATATAATCACTTATTTTAGGGTCAATAACAGACGATTTAACCATGTCCAACCAAATTGCCAGCTCCCATTCTTCTCCTTCTGTATCCATAAGTTTTTGAACCAAGGTAACTAACTCTTCTCTATTTAACTCTCCTAACTTTATATTTTTATGATTAATAGCTCTTTTTACAATGTATTCTGCACCGTAGTCAGCAAAAAATAATTCTTTTGCACGTGGATAAGGAACACTCTTTTCAAATACAGTCAGTTTATGTTCAAAATCTTCTCCAAAATCTTGTAGCTCTTGAATTTCTAAAACTAATTTTAATAGTTTCTTTTCATCCAATTCCTCACTCCCTTTATTCAAGACAACCACCTCAGTAATCTAAGTATATTTCTTCATAATTTCCATATTCATTTCAACATAAAATTACAATTTCCCTTTTGAATTATCGAAATTAATATGTTATCCCTTATGTTAATTGATATGTTAAAGACAGATAAATATTGATATAACTAGGAATAAGAATAGACCAAATCAGATGTGATTTGGTCTATTCATTGGTAGGTTATTCACTTTACCTCATAATATAAATTTACAAATTGCCCAAAACGTTTCGTATCCGTTAAAGTTAAATTAATTTCCGGGTTCTTGTCTTGAAACAACGGAACTCCAGAACCTAATATATGCGGTGTAATCGTAACGATATATTCATCAATTAGATTATTCTTAAAGAATTCTCTCAGTAGCTCTCCTCCACCGACCATCCATATTTTAGATCCTTCTTGTGCTTTTAACCTTTTTGTAAACTCCACTACATCTTCATTTACAAACTCCACGTTTCCGTCTGAACCTTTTTCTGAACGAGAAAAAACATAACATGCTTTATCTAAGTACGGGAATGTTTCCGTATGCTCTACTACATAATCGTATGTTTTCTTTCCCATAATTATTGTATCAATCGTTTCGTACATTTCTGTATAACCGTTATCTCCCTCTCCTTCCGTTTCCATTAACCACTCTAAATCATCATTTTCTTTCGCAATATATCCATCTAAGCTCGCCGCAATAAATAAAACTATTTCACGTGACATATTTTTTCCTCCTTATATCTCATCTTGATAACATATGATGTAAACAATATACTAACAATAAAACATGACACTTTATGTCATGTTAAAAAGAAAAAGGTGATACATTTGTCAAAAGCTAAACGCTTATTAGATATTCTTATATTTGCTTCTGCCAAAAAGACATTTACAGCTCAAGAAATAGCTGATGAATTTAATATCTCCGTTCGTACTGTCCATAGATACATTTTAGATTTAAGTGATATGGGATTACCCATTTACGCAGAACAAGGTCGTAACGGAGGCTATAAAGTATTAACGAATAGAATCATTCCACCTATCTTATTTACGGAAGAAGAAGCAGTCTCCATCTTTTTTGCTTTTCAATCTTTAAGTTACTATCGAGACTTACCTTTTAACACAGAGATCAATTCCGTTACACATAAACTGTATAGCTCCCTACAACATGATGCGAAAGCGAAAGTTGATAAAATACATTCTTATATCGCCTTTTGGAATCCGAAGAGAACAATTGAGACACCACTTTTAAACGAAGTGTTAACCGCGGCTATTGAAAATAAAAATTTACACTTTCAATACGAATCTAAATCGGGGATAAAAACAAAACATGTTCATCCTATCGGTGTATATGCTCATGACGGGCTATGGTACTTACCATCCTACGACTTTAGTAGAAAAAAAATATTACTGTATCGCGTCGATCGTATTCTCTCCATATTATCGATGGAAGAAAATGAAAGTACGTTCATGAATTTAGAAGAATGGTTTGACTCTAGCTCTAACGTAGTGCACATTCCTACCCAGTTACATGTCTCATTAACAGCAGAAGGCGTGCGCCAATGTAAAAGCGTTCCTTACCTTGAAGAATTCGTGGTAGTAAACGCAGACGGAACAGGATATATACATTCACCAATTGATAAAGGAGAAATCAATTTTATTACACCTTTATTTTATAGACTTGGAAAAGATGCACAAGTGTTAGAACCGAAAGAATTAATAGATGGTTTACGTATACGTGCGAAAGAAGTTTTACATATGTATGGAGACGAAAAAAGCTGCTAAACATAAGCAGCTTTTTGGTTCAGTTTTTCCTATTGTTTTTACTATTGACGAATATCAAACCACCAACGATGTTTCGCATTCATATTTTCAGTATCACCAGTCCCTCTGTATTTGAAAGCATCCAAAAAGATTGAATCTAGTTTATCCTCATCTACAAAATAACCTAAATTAACCTTCACCGTTTGTCCTGGTCGGATACTGCCAATATTGTAAAAGCTTTTCCCGTCTCCGTGAGGTTCTAAATAATCAACTTCGCCCGTCATAATATTTTTCTCAGCAATTCCATCTTCTTTAGCGTAGTTCCATGCATTACCTTCAGATTTAAGCAGTTTTATAGATGGATGCATATAAATTTCTTCTGTCGCCTGCTTATCTATATTTTTCACTGTTGTTGTTAGATAAACAAATTTAGGATGAACTAATTTTGACTCTACTAATTGATCAATTGAATCTTTACCATTTCCAATTTTATATTTATCCCTTCTATATGGTATCAATTGACCAGCTTGATCCAAAGCCTGATTCCTGCTTAGTATTCCTAAGCCCATTTCATTAAAGTTCTCTTGTTTAAAATCTTTAATCGAATCAAAAACTTCAACTTTTTCTATCACATATTCAATTTGGCTGTTATCCATAGATATCGTTACTGGAACCTTTTGCCCTATATGAAATAGTCGTTTGCTATCTTTTTTCAAAGGAATTACCTTAGTTGTTTTACCTTCTTGGCTAAAATACTTTTTATCATAATCGCTTATATATGATGACTTTTCTTTTGACGTGGGCTCAAGTGAAATGCTCCCTAGCACATCTATCATTTGTTCTTCGTTTATATCGTTTCCAATATAACTTTGTAACATAATTCCCTCTTCCTCAAAATAGAGAAAAATCACTCTATTAAACATTAAATCTTTATTACCAGTTTCTCTATGGACAATTACTGCCTTCTTACCATTTATCTCTTTTTCTTCATAACTTTTCGAATACAGAGTTGGAAAATCTGAATTCCCTCCTACTCTCCAAAGAGCAAATGAAAATCCCCCCATTGCATAGTTATCTTTAAAGGAATATTTCATAGCACTGTCATCAATTGCTTCCATATTTTCTGGCAATTTACCAATCTTCAACTTATACCACTTGTCACTCTTTTTCGAGTCATTGTTTGTTACTGAAACATTTACTTCGTAATTTTGTTTTTGGACAATCATATTATAGACTTTCACTGCCCCAAAAACGGTTGTCGGCATGCCAATCAATAAGCAAGCAGCAGCGATTAACATACGATGTTTTTTACGCTTTTTCTGCGGTTGTCCATCTTTCAACTTCATTTCCTCCATCAACAATTTCTTTTTGTGCATATATGTATGTGAAAATTCATGCTGTTCTTCGAGTTTATCAAAATCATCTAAAGCAATTTTTTCTGCAAGTTCATATATTTCTTTGGAGTTCTTTGAATTCGTCATGTTGTATACCTCCTATCATATTTTGAACTCGTTTTCGAGCGCGTTCAAACTGCTTACGGACATTGGCCTCCGTTATCCCCATGACACTTGAAATTTCTTGATACGTTAAGTTATAGAAGACTTTGTACTTAAACACCTGTCTGTTCGATTCATTTAACTCTTTTAGCAATGTATCAATTTGAACCTCAGACATTTTACGTTTTTCCCAATCTTCAATATTTTCATCTACTGCTTCTGTTGATTCTCTTTCATATTCTTCTAAGAATGTTTCATGTCGTTTATTTTTCCGATAACTATCAATCGCCTTGTTTTTCGCGACCCTCAAAATGTAGCGTTTAAGCTCTTCAGTGCTCAAGCTATGGAGCTTTTCCAAGTTCTTATAAAGAGTAATAAACGTCTCTTGAACCGCATCTTCAGCCTGCTGAATATTATTTAAAATAGAATAAGCCACATAATAAATTTTTTGTTCGTACAACTCATATAGCTCTTCCATCTTTTCATAATCGTTGTTTGTAACTTTCATATAATTCCTCCTCTCACTCTATATAACGAATGACCGCTATACTTTGTGACACTGCAAAATCTTTTTATAGATAAAATTTAATAATAGAATAAATAAAAGCCCAATTTCTCTATTGTAACTGAGAAATTGAGCTTTTTGTTTATTGTAATTTTCCTGACTGCCCCGTTAAAAACAACTCTCTTACGCCTTTTCAGTAAGCAGCATTTGCTCTATCGCTTCTTTTAACAAATTCTTTGTCTCTTCCAAGTTATAATTCTTCTTTTCTCCTAGCTGTACCGTATAAAACTCGGCAAACGAGCGCTCTTTATATCTTGGTATGACATGCATATGGTAATGTGTTAACTCGTTAAAGATTCCACCATTTTGGCAAATTGTAATTCCGTCAGGTTTATATAATGCCTTAATCGATTTTGTAATCAGCTTAGAAGCATCCATAATGGATTTTGCTACAACATCATCTAATTCGTCTACTTCTACAACATGTTGCTTTGGCACAATTAAAGTATGTCCTGGATAGAAAGGTTCATGATCTAAAAAACATGTTACATAGTCATCTTCATATATTTTATATATAATTTCTTCTTCGTTGGCTAATTTACACCCTAAACATTCCATCATATTTCCCCCTTTATTAAAAACATAAAAACGTGAGAGCCGTATTCTCACGTTTTTATGTTTCATTTTATTAGTTCAATTGTTTCCGTAACCTTTATACTATCTTTTACAGATTGAACAATCGTACAATTTTTCACTGCAAGTTGCAGCGCCTTGTCCAACTGCTCTTCTGTAATGTTTTGTGCTTTGATTTTATAGTGCAAATGAACACTTTCAACTGGTTTTGATACAGCTTCACTTCTACCAATTTCAGTCTCAATTGTAAACGTATCGTATGTAATACGTTTCTTTTCTAAAATTGTTCGGAAGACAATTGCACTACATCCTGCGATAGAAGAAATGAGTAATTGTAACGGTGAATACCCGTTTTCTTTTCCAATCGCTAATTGACCATACGATAAATCTGCTTCTATATCATCGTGTTTGATTGTTAGTTTCATTTGTTTTTTCCATCTCCACTTTCATCGGTTTCTTCCGTTTCTTACTCATATAATAATATATATAGCAGAAAATGATAAATGGAATACCACAGTATAACGCCATTCTTTGTTCAGGAATAAACGCTAAACTAATAACAACGATGCTATTTGTAATTAAAGCTAAAATTGGAACAATCGGGTATAGTGGTGTTCTATACTTTAAGTCCTCTAACTTTCCTCCGCCTTTTATATACTGACTTCTAAAGCGAAGTTGCGATAAAGCAATAATGATCCAACTTGAAACAGCCGATAAACCAGCTATCGATAATAAGTACATGTATACTGTATCTTCTGCAAGGAAACTTGTGAATAGAGATAATCCAGCTACCGCAATCGTTACGACTAACGCTGTAATTGGAATACCACGCTTATTTACTTTCTGGAAAGATGTTGGTGCCATTCCTTCATTTGCAAGTGACCATAATATACGAGTTGCCGCATATAAGCCTGAATTCGCTACAGATAGTAACGCTGTAATAATAACGAAGTTCATAATATCAGCTGCGTATGGAATACCGATTTTATCAAATACAACTACAAATGGACTTTCAATTACCCCTGCTTCTTTCCAAGAAATTAATCCTACTAAAATCGTCATTGTTAAAATGAAGAATAACATAATGCGCCATACTGTATTACGGATCGCACGTGGAATTGTTTTTTCTGGATTTTCACTTTCTCCCGCTGCAATCCCGATTAACTCTGTTCCTTGGAACGAGAAGTTAACTGTAATCATTGTAAGTAATACGGCAGCTAGTCCATTCGGGAATAACCCGCCATCGCTTACAAAGTTAGAGAAAAGAGGTGCTGCTTCTTTTCCATCGTATGGTAAAAACCCTAATAATGCACTACCACCAAGAACAACAAACGCAAGAATTGTAACTACTTTAATACTAGAGAACCAAAACTCTAATTCAGCATAACTCTTCGCTGAGATAGCGTTTGAAGCATATAAAATAACGCCGAATACGAGACACCATACCCAAACATCAACATTCGGAAACCATCTTTTCATCATTAAACCGATTGACGTTAACTCTAAACCTACTGTCACTGCCCAGCCAAGCCAATATAGCCAGCCGATCATAAAGCCCGTTCCTGGTCCAATAAACTTCGTCGCATACTTTTGGAAAGATCCTGAAACTGGCATTGCTACCGTTAACTCTCCAAGACAAAGCATTGTTAAATACATAATGAATCCGCCCACTAAATATGAAAGGATGGCTCCCCCTGGTCCAGCCTGATTAATGGTGTAACCTGAACCTAAGAAAAAACCAGTCCCGATTACACCACCTAGTGCGATCATAAATAAATGTCTACTCTTCATCGTACGATGTAATTTCTCATTCGTTGGTTGCTGCATCTAAATCCTCCCCCTACCGATACCCCTATATCTTGTTAAAATTTTCTGATAATAAAAATATACACGAAAGCGATTACAATTTCTATATAAAATTAAAACTTTTCTGATAAAATAATATAAAAAATCTAATTATTGCAAGATTTAGATTCTATTTAGAGGAAAATAAGGAGAAACAAGGAAAAACCCTTACATATATTGTAAGAGTCAACGAAGTTCTAATCTTCTCGATAAAATTGATAAACTATAATTTACGATAAAGTACATACAAGCTACTACTATAAACGTTGGAATCGTATAATTTACATTCTGTCCGCTAATAATTTGGGCATTATGCATAAGCTCTGGCAGTGATATAACAACTGCTAATGATGTATCTTTCAGCAATGAAATAAACTGACTGACAAGCGGCGGGACCATTCTTCTTAATGCTTGTGGTAAAATAATATGCCACAACGCTTGAACATACGTTAATCCTGAAGATCTTGCGGCCTCAATCTGTCCTTTTTCAATAGATAATAAACCACTTCGAACAATTTCAGATATCATCGCTGCTTCAAATATTGTTAAAGCAACAATTACGGCCGTTATAATTTCTAATTTCAAGCCTGCTTCTGGAAGTGCAAAATACGTGAAAAATATAATTAAAAGTAGTGGTAAGTTTCGAATCACTTCAACGATAATCCCTAATATTTGTGAGACGACAGGTATTTTCATGTAGCGCAATATCCCTATTACACTACCAATAATAAAACTAAGTACAATCGCGACGAGCGCTACCTCTAACGTTATAAGCAATCCTTTTAATAAAAATAGAATATGATCACCTGTTATGGCTCCCTTAAAATCCATTTACACCGCCTCCTTTGCTAAGCGTTTTTCTAAATAACGCACTAGCATACTGAGCGGAATCGTTAATATTAAATAAAACATCCCAACAAATATATACACGTCGAACGTAACAAATGTTTTCGTTGAAATTAAATCTCCTTGATACATTAAATCCGTACCAGCAATAATTCCGAGTATGGAAGAGTTTTTTACTAAATTGAGAAATTGATTTCCTAGAGGAGGGATTACGATTTTCATCGCTTGGGGTAAAACGACATGGTACATCGCTTGCGTATAAGTCAACCCTGAAGAACGCGCTGCTTCCATTTGACCTTTCGCAACGGATAAAATACCAGCGCGAATGACTTCAGCAATAAACGCTGCAGTATATACCGTAAGCGTAAATGTTCCAGCTACAAAACCATTTAACGTAATTCCTATTACAGGTAAAGCAAAATAGAATATAAATGCAATTAATACGAGTGGAATATTTCTTACAAATTCTACAAGAGCAGCTCCCAACCAATTTAAAATACGAATCGGTGCAATACGCATTACAGCCAAAATTACGCCTAAAATAAAACTTCCTATTAATGCAAGTACACTAGACATTACTGTATATTTAAATCCTTCTAAATACATGTCAATGTTATTCGTTAATATAGAAAAATCAGGCACATATTCTCCCCTCTTTCTTTACAAGAAGAGGATGAGCATCTCTCATCCTCTTACTATTTATCAATGGGAATAAGGCTCCATTAATTAAAATATCACTTTACTTCTCTTGTTTTTGGCCAATCCATTTTTCATACAGTTTGTCGTACTCCCCACTAGCCTTCATATCTTTTAGCAAGCTATTAATCTCTTTCGTTAAATCATCCGCACCTTTTTGCACCGCAATCCCGTACGGCTCATCCGTAAAAATTTTCCCTACAACTTCATAATTCGAATCTTGTTTTGCCATTCCGTAAAGAATTGCATTATCTGTCGTTAAAACATCACCTTTCCCTGCTTTTAACGCCGTAAATGCCTCACTGTAATTTTCAAACTCTAATACAGTCGCTTCCGGTGATTTTTGGCGAATATTATTTGTAGACGTTGAACCTTTTACCGCTAACACTTTCACACCCTTTTTCACATCATCAATACTTTTAATATCGCTCCCTTTTTTCACGAGTAACGATTGCCCTGCTTTAAAATATACATCTGAAAAATCTACCTCTTTTTTACGTTCTTCCGTAATTGTCATTGTTGCGATAATTGCATCAATGTCACCGTTTTTCAGTAGTGGAATACGCGTTTTAGACGTTACTTCTTTTAATTCTAGTTTCTTTTCATCTCCGAGAATTTTTTTCGCAAGCGCCTTTGCAACATCAACATCAAATCCTTCTACCTGCCCTGTTGAAGGGTTTTTCAAACCAAATAAGTTCGTATCATTCTTCACCCCAACTACTAGTTTCCCTCGCTTCTTAATTTGCTCTATGGTCCCGCCTTGCTTCGTATTCGTTTCTTTCGCTTCATCTTTTTTACTGCCACATCCAGCAACGATAAGTACGAATAAACATGAAAATACGATTAAGGTAAATAACTTTTTCATTTTAAGCATGAAATTCCTCCTCTAATGATTTAATACTCGGCTTAAAAATAAACGTGCTCTTTCTTGTTCAGGACTCGCAAAAAATTGCTCCGGTGTTGTATCCTCAATAATCTTGCCATCATCCATAAATAAAATCCGATCTGCTACTTCTCGCGCAAATCCCATCTCATGCGTGACAACAACCATCGTCATCCCTTCTTTAGCTAGCGTTTTCATAACATCAAGTACTTCCCCGATCATCTCTGGATCAAGAGCAGACGTAGGCTCATCAAATAACATAATTTCAGGCTGCATTGCGAGCCCCCTAGCAATCGCTACCCTTTGCTGTTGTCCGCCGGATAATTGATGCGGATATACACTAGCCTTCTCTGGAATCCCTACTTTCTCTAAATAAAACATTGCGGTTTTCTCCGCTTCTTCTTTTGAAACTTTATTTACTTTAATAGGCGCTAGTGTAATATTTTGAAGAACCGTTTTATGTGGATATAAATAAAAATGTTGAAAAACCATCCCGATATTTCGGCGTAATTCATTCATATCCGTTTTGGCATTGTGTACATCCGTATCTTGTACAATTAACTCTCCATCTGTAATTGTCTCTAATTGATTTATACACCGAAGCAACGTGCTTTTTCCTGATCCGGAAGGCCCAACAACTACTACCACTTCACCTTTTTTCACTTGCACATTAATATCTTTTAAAACTTGAAAGTTGCCATAATATTTATTTACATTACGAAATTCTATCAACATACTCCCCCTTCCCTTAACAAAGCATGTACATTCTTTTTATATTCAAAAATAGGCAAAAAAATAACTACCTGCCTCATTTTGCCCATAAAAAAAAGCAAAGGGATTTTCCCTTTGCTTTTTCATTTCTATTCCATTAAGATACTTCTTCTTTCTTATCTTTGCCGTATTCATGCTCCCAGAAATCAGCATTTTTAATTCCCAATGGCCCTGGATCGAATACCGGATCTTTTCCTTCTTTTTTCTGCTTTTCATAATCCTTTAATGCGACTAATGCAGGTTTTTGTAATAATAAAATCGCAATGATATTTACCCATGCCATAATTCCTACACCGATGTCACCTAAAGCCCAAGCTGTTGCTGCTGTTTTTATACAGCCGTAGAATACAGCTCCTAAAAATACAAACTTTAGTATCATAGACAGCCAAGGACGGTCTTTATCACGATTTAAGTACGCGATATTCGTTTCTGCAATGTAGTAATACGCCATAATTGTTGTAAATGCAAAGAATAGTAACGAGATTGCAACGAAACCGTTTCCAAATCCAGGAAAAACAGATTCTACCGCTGCCTGTGTATATCCCGGTCCTGGCTGAGCACCATTTAATTTATTTACGATAAAGCTTTTTCCGCTTGCATCAAATACGTTATACATGCCTGTAATAATCATCATAAATGCTGTTGCTGAACAAACAAATAATGTATCAATGTAAACGGAAAATGCTTGCACTAAACCTTGTTTAGCTGGATGTGATACTTCCGCAGCAGCTGCTGCATGTGGTCCAGTTCCTTGCCCTGCTTCATTGGAATAAATACCACGTTTTACTCCCCAAGAAATTGCTAAACCGATAATACCACCGAAAGCCGCTTCTAATGCAAAAGCACTCCTTATAATTAGCATAAATGCTTCTGGCAACTTTTCAATATTCATAGCAACAATAACGCAAGCTACTAAAATATAACCAACTGCCATAAACGGTACGACAACTTGTGCAACGTTAACGATTCGCTTTACCCCACCGAAGATGATAATAGCTAATACAACAACTAATAAAGCCCCTGATACGGTAGTGTTAATTCCAAAAGCTGTTTCTAAACTTACAGCAATACTATTTGCTTGCACACCTGGCAGTAAAAGCCCCGTTGCAAGAATTGTCGCTGCAACGAATACTAATGCATACCATTTCACACCTAAACCTTTTTCAATGTAATAAGCAGGTCCACCACGAAACTGCCCTTGATGTTTCGTCTTATATATTTGTGCTAATGTAGATTCTACATAAGCTGATCCTGCTCCTAAAAAGGCCACTGCCCACATCCAAAATACAGCTCCTGGTCCACCGAATGCAACCGCTGTTGCTACCCCAGCTATATTCCCTGTCCCAACGCGCCCTGATAACGAAAGTGCTAACGCTTGGAATGAAGAAACACCAGCCTCTGATTTTTCTCCTTGAAATGTCAGCTTCACCATTTCTCCTACATGCCTTACTTGTAAAAACCTCGTTCGAATGGAAAAATATAACCCTACTCCTAAACATAAATAAACAAGTGCTGGACTCCAAACAATATTATTTATCCAATTTACGATAGCTTCCAATATTCCCCCTCCTTCTTTATAAAGAATATTCTGAATATATATAAAATTATAAGTGTATACCGAATCTATAACAATATTATTTTAATAAAACAAACATATTTTTGTATAAAAAAACAAAGTATATATTGTTTTATATACTTTGTTTTGAACTGAATGTATTATATATTCACAATCGCTTCTTTTTTTATAATTCTTTCATGAAGTTGTTCAGCTAATTCTCTGAAATGATCTGGCATATCTTTCCCTTTAAACTTCTTCTGGAGCGTCCCGTACAAACCTATATCGCGTAAACGTAAAAATAATGGTAATGATTCATACCAACTATCCGCAAGCTTATGTTCATATTCGTACCCTTTTCTTAACACTTGTAACTGTTTACGAGCGAATGTCGTCTTCTCCTCCACTGTCCAAGGTGTAAAAAGAACAGAGTAATAAAGAACCATTGCCAAATCATGAATGAAGTAATTATAAGCCGCATCATCAAAATCAAAGATTGTTAGCTCTTTACCATCATAATGAAAATTACCGGGATGGATATCACCGTGCATAAGGCCGAACGTTTCTCTTTCAATTGGAAGAGCCTTTATTTCATCCATTAATACCGCTGCAATCTTTTTCACTTGATCATCTTCTAATTCATTAACAATTCCACTTTCATCTTCTTCCCACGTATCACGATAGTCTGTTTTAGGATAGTTCATTGTTAGGCGATGCAGTTGGCCAATCGCTTTACCCCATGCTTCAAAGTAAATCTCCCCCCAATAAGGCGATTCTTCTCCTTTTACTTGCTCACCTTTTGCATATGTAAATAAAGATACAAAAAAGAAAGTGTTATCTTCCGCTCCAATTTCTTCTACAAGATTTTGAGAAGTTGAGTAAAGAGGTCCTGCTACCTTCGCCCCATTCTCCGCAACATATCGTAAAAAATCTAGTTCAGCTTCGACTTCTTTTTTAGAACGATGAGAAGAGTGTGTTAAACGTAATACGTAATCTTCACCACTATCACCCGTTGCCTTAAAAATATAATTTTCAAAATCTCCAAGTGGCTTTTTTTCCACTGTTACATGAAATGCCTTTGCTGCTCTTGCTAAAATTTCTTTCGTAAAAACTCGTTCTACTGCTATTTCCATCTGTATCCCTCCTATATATCTTCTTAATTCGACATAAATGTGAGAAGTACTGCTATAAAATTGAATAATGCGTGGGCAATCATAGCTGATAAAATAGAATTTGTTTTCTCATATAACCACGCAAATACTACTCCACTTAAAAAATTCACTGGTAATGTGTTATATGTTGGAATATGAACAACGGTAAATATTATGGAACTTATAAGCACCCCGCCCCATATGCCATATTTATCACGAAAAAACGTATAAAAAACACCTCGATATAAAACTTCTTCATAGATTGGTGATATAACTGCTGCTCCAATTACCGCGATACAGAACGCGTATATTGATTTATCATTTTGAACTGTTTCCGTTTTACTATTTTCAAAAGAAATACCCATTTTCTCCATTATCATTAATACAGCAATACTAACTATAATTAAAAAAATTAGCGCTACAACTGTCCATAGGAAATCTCTCCATGAAAGCTTCCGAATTCCAATGTCTTTCCACGACAATTTATATCTTTTTATACAAAAAAGATAAACTACAGTAGTAAATATCACTGCCATTATAAATCCCATTAATACTCCAGCATATAATGCGTTCCCTATTACTTTTAAAGCATAGTCATAAAAAAGAGATTCAACAGTTACTGGAACAATAATAAATACAAACACAAATAAATATAAAATTTCTTTCCATCCCCACATACTTTTCAAAATTATATACACCATCCCTCTACTCCGTGTTTCCTTAAGTATAAAAGATGACGTAACGTAACTTTCAAGCTTATTTTTTTCAAATAATCCAAGCATAATTTTCTCTCAAAACACAAAAAAGGTTGATTCACTAAATCAACCCTTACACTATTAAAAATTTTATTTCTCAATTATTCATCAATTTATTCTTATATATAACATTTATCTTTATCTCTCTTCACCTTTGGTCTGCATTGAATTGAAAGTCCAATTTAATTTTAATGAATCTCCTTGAAATACATTTTGCTCTGCATCATTATCTACAAATGTGAACATTACATAGAAAGTATCATCATCACCAGGAGCAAGTCCATTTCCTTCTCGGTCTACAACACCTTTTTGTACAAGATCAGGAATACTTCCATTTTGCGTAGCTACCTTTAATTCAGATAATGTAGTAGACCAAATTGGAACTTCATTTTTATCCAAATTCCACAAGAAATCAACTCGGATATGATCACCAAAATCAGCATTTCCATTATCTCCTTTCGCATCGATTACACTGTAATCTGTCAGGAGTTTCACATCTCCTATTGCTAAGGTTCCTTTGTTAATTAATTGAAAACCGCGTTCCATTTCATCACCTGGTTTAATATTGTCGACATTAATAACAACTTCAGGATTAACACTCAAATCTAAAGTACCCGCTGCAAACGTGTTTTGTGATACTTCCTTATCACTAAAATACGCATATGTCCCCCCGCCAATTAAAGATAAACCAAGCCCTGCAGTTACAACACCCATACCAAGTTTTTTCTTAATACCCATTTCACAAGTCCCCCTATTTTTAAAGTTCAAACTCCAAACCTTATTTCCATCCCACAAACAATACTAATTAACCAACTACCTTGTCCCATATCAAAAGCGAACTAACTTTAAACTAGTTGCTTCATGTACCCAAACAACTATTACTTTTAAAATAACCGGTAATGTTCCTGTAAATCATTACCGGTTATTTTTTAGCCAATCTCATTTCATTTACTATTCATTGTCTGATTGCTTTATTTACCCTAGAAGTTTGCCCACTTATTTTTTAGGTTCTAAACCAATAGAGCGTAAGATTTTATCTAACGTCACTGGCCCTACATTTTCTTTCGGTTTTTGATTTTCTTTAGCATCTGGACCCTTTTTCAAGAAGTTTTTCTCAATAAAACGAATATCCGTTTCATCTACAACACCATCTTGATTTATATCTCCATCTTTTACAGATACTTTTCCTTTTCCATATGACAGAGCTGCTATTCTAGCATCTTGAATATCCACCATTTTATCGCCGTTTACATCACCTGCAAGGTTATCATCCATGTCAGCTCTAAAGTTTTGTCCCACTAATTCTCCATCCTGCATTTTCCCTATTTTTGTTGTTAATTTACTATTTAAATGACCTGGCATTTCTACGAAAATATCATATTCTTTATCGCTTACAGGGACACTACGAATTTCAAATTGTCCGTTATCATCAATCGTTCCTGTATATTTCTTTCCATCCTTACCAACTGCATACACTTTTGCTCCTAGCTTTGTATAGTCTTTCTTACCTAAATACCCCTCTTCATTTAAGAAAGCTTCCGGACCAATATAACCTGTAACCGTTGAATGTTTCGAGACAATAGCAAAAGATTTATCTTTAAACACAGGAATCTCAGTGCCTTCTGATGCACCAGCTTTTGTATAAGTGAACTTATCTGCTGCAAATGCAGTTAAATCATTAAAATATTCATCACTCGTCATCTCGAATGTAACATCTAAAAATGGTGTATCACCATCTAATCCTTTAAATTCTTTTCCTTCCAATGACGCGCCAACTTTCACTTTGTTTTCCCAAGCTCCTTCTTCACTTACCTTCGGATCTTCTAATTTAAGGTCCAGTCCATGTTGTTTTACATATTCTGCAAGTGCTGGATTTGGTTTCACATCTGTAAATTTAAACAACTGTTTACTATAAGGAATCTCAAATGTACCTGACATAAGTTTTTTCACATTATTAAGATTTAAAGTTAACGTAATTTTTTCTCCTAGTTTAATTTTATCCTTGTCATAGCTTGGGACAGCGTATTCCGTTCCCTCTTTAACAAAGACATAATCTTTAAATCCATTTGCCATATTTGATGCAGTTGCAAGATCATATCCAAATAACCTTAAATTAAGTGGCTCATTTATTTCCTCTGGAAGTACTCCAAATTTAAAATCACCATTTGCTTGAATTGTATTCAACCAACCTGATGGAAAGGCTGAGTTTTGATAATATACAATTTGATTCGCTTTTTGATCATACTGCAAGCCTTTTGCCTTTAATGCATCTACTGTAGAATCATAAATATTACCATGCACCCATAATGCACGTTGGCCGTCTTCTTCTTTAAACATGGAATCATTGACTTCGTGTATACCAGGTTGTACATCCTTAAATTTCATTTCAGGTATTACATTATCAATGATAATGCTATCGCCTTTTGTATACGATTTTCCTTCTTTATCATATCCAACGAAGTCCAATTCGTAATCTCCATCAGGCAACATAACAGGCTTATCCCCAATTGGGTGAGCTGGATCTCCTGTGAATGGAAATACATACCCTCCCATACCAGAAAACATCATATATTCAACATTCGGTGTTAGACTACTTGCATTAAGTGTACCAACGACTCCTAATGCCTTCCCTGTCTTTCGGTCCTTCACAACTGCATCAATAGTTTCAAGAGGACTATTTAATTTAAATGCCAACGGCGAACTTGGTCTTTCCATAAATGGATGGAATTTAGATGTATCTGTTGCCATTGCATCTCTCAATAAATCTACAGACGCAATCCCTTTTTCTGTGAATTTAACTGCAAATGGTACTTGATATACTTCTTTTTCATTGTTTTTATTTGTAATATGAATATAGCCTTCATATCTACCAAATTCAGCGTTTTCTGGAATGATAATTTCAGGGCTAATTTCCTCTGATGTACCAGGAGCTACTTTAATAGAATCTGATACGTTTAGCTTCACACCATTCTTCGCTGCATCTTGCACACCTACACTTGTAGGTGAAAATTCTACTTCTAATTTAAACTCTTTCCCATCTGTTTTACTGCTGTTCTTAATTAAGACTTTTCGACTATCTTTAATAGGCCCACTTTCAAGTTGATTTTTATACCCAAATGCAATAGAACCTGTTTTTTCTTCAATTTCTACTTCTTCATCATCTACAACGTTTGATGTTTTATCGATAACCTCAATAGATGTATCTGCATGAACTGCACGATATGCATCAATTCTTCCTGATCCCACCTCAAATACAGAACGCTCTTCTTTTAAATCAACTGCGGTATTCATAAGTGCCTCTTTTACTTCAAATGGACTATAATTTGGATGTTCTTGTAAAATCAGTGCCGCAACCCCTGCAGTATGAGGAGTTGCCATAGATGTACCTGACATACGTCCATACGCTAACGGATAATTTTCTCCATCCTTTGGATCATTAATATATTCAGGAACAGTTGAGAAGATAGACACACCTGGTGCTATAATATCTGGCTTAATATCATCTGTTTTAGTTGCAGGACCACGGGAGCTGAAATCAGCTAAGTGATCTCCCTCTGTTTTTATATTACTAAGTTCTCCAAACGCTAACGACACATCTCCTTGTACAGCTTTTGCTTGTAATTTCTCACCATCTACTTTTGTTAAGCGGAACGATGGAATAGATGAAGTACTTTCCCCAAGATAACTTGTAATTTCCCCATCTACATTGTTATATACAATTACTGCCTTTGCGCCTGCATCCTTAGCATTTTTAATTTTTTCATCAAATGTAATCTCACCTCGTTGGATAAGAACTAACTTCCCTTTTACATCTTTCCCTGTAAAATCACCTAATTTCCCAAGCCCCGCATATACAACCGATAAGGATTGTCCTTTCAAATCTTCAATCTTATCAGTAAAGCTTTTTCCAAGTAGCATCATCTTATCTACATGTACATCACCTGCATCGGCGGAAAACGTTGGAATAGTCATTGCAGCATCACTGGCTCCAACTGTAATGGGAAGTGCTGCTGCACTAGGTGATCCAATGGTACCTTCTTCCGGACCACTATTACCAGCTGCTACTACTGTAACAACACCTGCTAACATCGCATTATTCACTGCGACAGAAGTAGGATATAAAGGATCATTAATAGACGCTCCTAGTGATAAATTGATAACATCCATATCGTCTTTCACTGCTTTATCAATCGCAGCAAGAATACCGCTTGTTTGTCCACTTCCATATGGACCTAATACGCGATATGAGTATAAGTCTACATCTGGAGCAACACCCTTCACTGCATAATCCACACTATTCTGTTTGTCTGCAGCAATTGTCCCAGCTACATGCGTACCATGGGATGTATAATATGCACTTCCCTCATAAATCTCAGGATATCCCCCAGAATTTTGCCAATCCTTATACGTTGTCTCCATTGGATCAGCATCATTATTAACAAAGTCCCATCCTTTTATTGAGTTCGGATCTATTTTGCTTGGATCCTCACCTTGTTTTGCACGATATCCTTTATATGCATCTTTCAAATCCGGGTGGTTGTAATCAATACCAGTGTCCAGTACACCTACCTTAATTCCTTTACCTGTTATTTTTTCATCATGCAGCTTGTCCACACCAATTTGCGGTACACTATCTGCCATTTTCGGTTCAACAGCAGTCTTAGCTGTTTCTTTCGGCAAATCAATTTTAACCTCATGATCTTCCCATACGCGCTTAACGATACCGGTACGAACTAAGTCCTCAATCATATTCGCTGGTAAAGAAATCGCTACACCATTAAAAGCATTCTTATATTCTCTTGTTATTTTTGCAGATTTTACATTTGTCCCTTTCTCTTTATTCTTTTGAAGCTGTTCAAGCTCTGCTTTAAATCCTTTATGTGATGCCTCTACCTTTTGTTCCGCATTTGAAAGAGCTACTTTTTTCCCTTTAGCCGCTTGTTTTAATACCTCAATTTTGCTAGGTGCTTGCTTAAATTCTATAATGACATTCACATTATTAGGACTTGCTGTATTGATACCTGGCGAAATAACAAAACCTGGTTTAGTATCTAACGTTTTTAAGGCATTACGTTGTTCCTTGGTAAGACCTTTTAAGATAGCATTTGCATCATCAATTCCAGTTAAAGTAGACGTATTTACCTCTTCCGCTAATACGTTATATGGAATTCCTTGAGACAATAACATTCCAACTGTTAACGTTCCAATAAGAATCTTTCCAAATTTCCCTCGTTTCATATTGCATCTCCCCATTATTCATATTATTTTTTGAAACAAATTGATTCTTACATTCCTACTTAGCGTTGGAAAATCTATCAATCTTAATCTTTTGTATCATGAAAGATTTCCAACACTACTACCATCCCCATACCTTATATAGCTAATCACTCACTTTACTCTTTCTATAGGAGCCCCCCATCATTTATTTCCAACAAAAGATTTTCACACAATGAATTATTAATAGGATTAAAATATAATTCTATTTTTATTATTTCACATTTTGATTATTCCGAAAATTAATCAAAAGGAGTATCTTTTCTCTAAGGATTCTATGCCTACATAGTACAAAAGAACTATCTTGTCATTTATTCTTTGTAATACAGAATAAAGCAACACGATAGTTCTTTGATAGATTTCTTATTTAATCCAACGGAACCAATTGATTTCGAACTGCATAAATCACTGCTTGCGATCGACTTTTCACATTTAGTTTTTTAAAAATTTTATTGATGTGAATTTTAACTGTTTTATCACTAATATATAGAACTTCAGCAATTTCTTTATTACTAAGTCCTTTTACTAGTTCAAATAGAATTTCCTTTTCCCGTTCCGTCAGTTCATTTTCATTTGATTCTACTTTCATCTTTTGCTGATGATATGTAATTAATTTTTTAGTCATACGCGGATGAATAACTGAATCGCCTCGATATAACATTCGAATTGCTGCTACTACCTGCTCTGATGAGGAATCCTTCAATAAATAACCATCAGCACCGGCCTGGAGTGCATCCATTAAATACTCATCATGTTCATACATTGTAAACACAAGTACTCTGCAACTTGGATATTTTTTTTTCACTAACTCTGTAGCTTCAATCCCATTTTTCCCTGGAAGATTAATATCCATCAAAATACAATCTGGTCGGCATTCTTCTACTTTTCCCAATACTCCATCCCCAGAGCTAGCTTCTCCAACCACTTTCATATCAGATTCATCCTCTAGTATGCTCCGAATTGCGTCCCGTAAAAAAGCATGATCATCTACTACTAATATTTTAATCATTTTACGCACCCCTTGTTTGTGAATCTGGAATTAACAGTGTAATTTCTGTCCCTTGCCCTACAGAACTATCAATCTGTAAAGTAGCCCCTAATTGTTCAGCTTGTTCATTCATATGTAATATACCATAATGTGGCTCATTCTTCGTTTTAACCATAGACTCAAATAGTGAAAAACCAACACCATTATCCTTGACCCTTAAAAGTACGTGCTCACTTTGATAGCTGAGTAAAACATCAGTCTTTTCTGCTTGTGCATGTTTTACGATGTTTTGCAAACTCTCTTGTAATGTATCAAAAATAACTCTTTCTTTTGAAAAACTAAGCGCACGTGCATGACCTCTTTCATGATATGTAATATCTAGTTCATATTCTTGTTTTAAAGATTTTATTTTACTTGCTATCGCCTGCTTAAGCCCTAATTGTTGTGTCGGATATGGTTTTAAAGCATAAATAGAATAGCGAACTTCTCCTAGGCTCCCTCTTAAATCTTTTATACTTTTCTCTACTACTTGCTGCATATCTATTGGTTTATCACGGTATTTTTTCTGCGCAGATTCTAGCTGGAATATCACCCCAGCTAATGTTTGTGCAATACCATCGTGAATTTCTCGTGCGATTCTATTTCTTTCTTCTAAGATCATTCTTTTTTTCTGTTCAGAAATCAATATCCTTGTTTTAACAACGTTAGCTAATTGGTTAGAAAATGTAGCTAACGACTGTACATCTTCCGGAAAGAAACCCGCATTTCTACTTTTCCCTGCAACAAACATTCCGACTAATTCACCATTTACTATAAGAGGAAAATATACAAGTGAGCGTATAACACTATCAAATATTTCATCTCCAGGAGCCGTACCAATTTTCCAATCATTAAATACAAGATTTTTAGAAAGTTCCTCAAATGCCCTAAACTTTTCTGAATCATCAGATATATCCGAGCGCACTTTCCCATCTTTTAATAGAATATTCCAGTTCCCATCATCTTTTGTCCATATTACATATGCTTGTATGCCAAAAAACCCTTTCAGTGCTTGTTTAATATGTTTCAAGTTTCCTCCGGTTAATCCTCGACTAATTTCGGTCGTAATAAGAAATAACTCATATAATCGTTCCTTCTCCATCCTTATCCGTACCGAAAAAGAACTAATAACGGAAGTTGCTACAAGTGGAAAAAAGAAAAACAGTACTGTAATCTCGTTTACTTCCACACTATATGTACTAATTAATACGTGCATCAGTGCCGCATAAGAGAAACCAAAAGTTTCGCAAAGAAATACCGTTACAGTTTTTTTATACCACTGATAGATTGAGTATGGCTGCGGAAGGAGTATCATTAATAAATCGTAAAAGCGGTTGTTTAAAAAACAAAAAAACACGCAAAATAATAACAAAGATATTAAATTTTCATACAGAGCTGACATAACTATCTTATTAATTAATATGGACATACATTTGTTTGAAAACCATTCGGCCAAGATTAAACTAAGTGCATGCTGAGTACTATTAAATAACATCCTTTGTATCGGTGAACGACGATGCAGGTGAATAATTAGCGTTACGAGTACAATAGCAATAATAGTTATATGAATTCCAAACTGCCAACTCATAGCGTAAATGATCGGAAAGGTAAGCGAGCTAGTTCCTCTCCAAAATCGTACAGGAAAATACTCTGCAATCCCCATAAATAGTAACAACAATATTAGTATTGTTGGATGAGAAGGGATTTTAATTTCAAGTAAAGATATAGTTATAGTAACCAAACCAAGAAAAGAAATAAAATAAAGATAAGTACTAGCAATCTTTTCTCTCATAAAGATAGAATTTACCTCCTTCAAAACAACCCCTTCTTTCTTTATAAAACTTCATTTTCTCTATTATCCAATAAAAAACCGGCACTGGCAAAATGGAAGAACCTCCACTAGCCAATCACCGGCTGTGTACTGTACCTAAAAAGGCAAGACACAATACTAGTATTATAAATCGCTTTTCTTAAATTTCCTATTCATCGAATGATGTAATTATGCATACCGCTAGGTTTACCCCCTTATAGTACAAAAGATATATATTAATATCGCAAATATATACGTTCTTTCCATTCCCCTACTTTTCTAAATAATCCAAGCATAATTTTCTCACAAAAAGCAAAAATTAACAGAAGTAATTTTATTCTAAAAGAGGTGGAAATTATGACAGAGCACAAAGAACAACAAGAGAATAAGAACCAAAAGCATATGTTTCCATCACTTCCGGAGAACATTAATTACATTGAAAATAAACTTTCTCATTCTGATGATATAAAAAAATTAGATCTCCCTTTTCAAAACGGAAAAGGAACAATCTTATATATCGAATCTTTAGCCGACCCAAATTTAATCCACCAATTAGCTCTTGAGCCTTTATTAACTAGGTCGGATTTGTCTTTAGATAAAGCTTTTTCCACATTAAATATGAAAAAAGAAACAAATTTAAATTATGGTGTGCAGCTTTTATTACAAGGTAAATCCTTATATTTTCATGAACACGTCGACAGCTTTTGTATTTTCGAAACAGCTCTATCTTTAAAGAGAGATATAACAGAACCTGATAATGAAGGCATTGTACGTGGACCGCATACTGGTTTTGTAGAAGATTTAGCAACCAATTTAGCTTCTATTCGTAAACTCATAAAAAGTCCAAATGTCGTCGTTAAATATTTCACACTCGGGGAAGAAATGCACACGAAAGTGGCAATTACTTATATGCAAAATATAGCTAATGACGATTTAGTTGCAGAAGTAAAAAGAAGGTTAGAAATGATCAAGACAGATGCCCTTATGCCTCCAGGATACATACAAGAATTTATAGAGGATACGTCTTTCTCACCCTTTCCGCAACAATTAAATACAGAGCGTCCAGATAGAGTCGCAGCAAATTTAATGGAAGGACGAGTTGCTATTTTATCTGATGGAGATCCAACTGCACTTATCGTTCCAGTTACGTTATTTACTTTCTATCAATCACCAGATGATTATAATAACCGCTGGATTGTCGGTTCTTTCATCCGAATGATTCGCTTAGTCAGTTTCTTGATTGCCTTTCTCTTGCCCGCTATATATATCGCAACAGTTGCTTTTCATCCTGATGTGTTGCCGCTCGAACTTGTTTATACGATTAAAGCTTCATTAGAAAAAGTGCCACTTCCTCCTATTTTTGAAGCTCTCTTAATGGAATTAATCTTTGAATTGTTACGAGAAGCTGGTATTCGTCTACCAAGCCGCGTTGGACAAACAATCGGTATTGTAGGTGGTTTAGTAATTGGTGATGCAATTGTAAAAGCCGGTCTCGTTTCTTATACAATGATTATCGTTGTAGCTTTAACTGCAATCTCATCTTTTCTTGTTCCATCAAACGATATGAGTTCAGCAGTTCGGATTCTTCGTTTTCCATTAATGCTCCTTGCTGCCATATTTGGATATGTAGGCATCTCATTCGGTCTCATTATAACTTTCGTTCATTTATGCCAGTTACATTCATTTCATACTCCATATCTTTCTCCAGTTGCTCCGCTGCGGATAAAAGATATGAAAGATTCTTTTGTACGACTACCAATTTGGTCGTTTTGGGAACGACCACATGATTCAAAACCGAAAAAAATGCAACGACAACATGTAACGAGAGAGGATGAGAACGGTGACAAACACGCAAAGTAAAATTTCACTTGTTCAATTTACCTTTTTCGTTATTCAATGCCAAATCGGAGTTGGTATACTTTCTCTACCAAACCGTCTTCACCCAATAGCGAAAGGTGGCGGATGGATTTCTGCTCTCATCGCTGGTCTTGCAATTCAACTTATTATTTTACTTATGTGGCTTTTCTTAAAACGATTTCCTGATGCAGATATGTATGAAAGTGTTTGTATGCTATTTGGGAATAAGTTTGGAAAACTATTAGGTTTTGCTTATGTTTTTTATTTTACCCTTATCGGTATGACGGTTATGTTAAATGCTTGTAATGTCATTAAAGTTTGGATATTACAAGCAACTCCTTGGTATGCCACCCTCATGCTATTTACAATAGCTTGTTGTTACATAGCTTATAATACGTTCAAAGTCATCGTACGGTTTTACGTCATGGCTTCTATTCTCATTTTACCAATGGCTCTTTTAATTGCCCTAGGGCTTACACGAGCTGATTTTTCTTACATTTTTCCAATTACAGAAGCCGGATGGTGGAATATTATTCAAGCATCAAAAGAAACCATTACAGCTATGTATGGTTTTGAGATTATTCTTATCGCTTTCCCAAAAGTAAACGGGAGTTCTGTGGCAAAACTGAAAGCAATTTCTATCGCTAATGGATTTGTAACTCTTTTTTATACTTTTACTGTTTGGATTTGCTTTATTGTATTTAGTCCAAAACAAGTTGAACTTATTCCAGAGCCAGTTGCTTACTTATTGCGTTCTCTGCATATTGGGATTATAGACCGAACCGATTTACTATTCATCCCAATATGGATGATAACTGTTGTCGCTTCTATTGCTAGTTATTACTGTGCTGCTTCTATAGGAATTGGACATATCTTCAATCTGGCTAATCATAAAAAGGCTGTTCCAATCGTTGGTATTATTGCTTTTAGTGTAGCCCTATTTATAGATACACCTGAAGAATTAAAAGTAATTGCAACTTTTACTGATAAGTTCACGTATATTTTCATCGTTGTCCTCCCTCTTTTATTTCTACTTTATTCAGTAATAAGAAATAAGAAAGGAGAACAGTATGTTCCAAAAAAGAGTTAAATTACTTTTTATATTATGTACTAGTGCATTCCTTTCTGGCTGTTGGGATCAAGAACCACTAAGAGAAGCGAGATTAGCTTATAGCATTGGATATGATATTACGGAAGAAAATAAACTTCAGCAAACGCTTGAACTCGTAAAAAGTTCAAGCGGAGAGCAATCTTCATTCGAGAATGAAATACATTCAGCAAACGGGCATAACATAAGGGATACAAGCGATGCCCTAAAAAAAAATGTGACTGGGAATATTCGCTATTTTAAATATGGTGTTCAATTACTAGGAACCAAAATTCTAAAAAAAGGTATACTCCCCTATTTAGATGTCAGCTTTCGGGACCCAACAAACCCAACTGCTTTAGTAAAACTTATTGCAGTAGATGGTGAAACATCCGAGATACTAGAAAAAAAGAAGGTAGGAAATTTACTAATTGGAGATTTTCTAAAGAAAAAAGTGAAAAGCTTAGAAGATATGAGTGTATTTCCAAAAGAAACTTTAGAAACAGCTGCTACAAAAATGTTAGATCCCGGTAAAGACTTTACCCTCCCTTCTATAAAAATAAAAGGAAAAGAAGTAATTACAAACGGGTTAGCTTTATTTAACAATGATAAATTAACTGGGCATTTACCTTTGAAACAATCTGTTTTATTCGTATTATTAACCGAAAAAATGGGAACAAGTGCCCGTATAACCCAAAAACTTACTAGCGATGAATCAGAGAAGACATCTAATTATTTAACAATGGAAGTTAGTAATCGAAAGTTAAAGCGAGACTTAAAAATAACAACAGATAAAAAAGGAAATGTATATGCTCACATTAAGCTTCAACTAAAAGTTATAGCCCTTGAGGCTCCAAGAGATAATATTTACAAAATGGAAGAAAGGAAAAAATTAAACGAAAAATTATCTAAACAACTTACAAAAGAAGCAAAACAAATAACGAACAGGTTACAAAAAGCAAATTGTGATGCTTTCGGTATCGGCAGACACCTTATCGCATATCACCCTGAGTTATGGAAGAAAAAAAATTGGAATAAAGATTATGCAAAAGTAAAATTCAAACCTGAAGTAGAAGTAAACATTTTGTATAGTGGTGTCTTAAAATAAAAGGTTGTATGCCCCATGGGCATACAACCTTTTTATTTCGTATATCGATATACAATTGATTCATATGGTCTTAAGTCAAGCTTTGTAATATCGTTGCTTGAATCTTTATAGTTTGACAATAACACTTCTTGCTTCATTCCATCTACTTGAGTATGGACTGGTACAGAATACGTTATTTCTTCTCCATAGAAGTTATTGATAACAAGTAATACCTCGTCATTTATAGTACGTGTATATGCCCAAACCTTAAGATGATTTTCATCTAAAATAGCATATTCTCCTTCTGTAATTACATCATACGTTTTTCTAAGTTCTATTAACTTTTTATAATGATAAAATACAGACTCTTTATCTTCTAATGCCTTCTCTACGTTTATTTCTGTAAAGTTTTCAGCCACTGAAATCCAAGGTGTACTTGTTGTAAAACCACTGTTCATCTCTTCATTCCACTGCATCGGAGTACGAGAGTTGTCACGAGATTTTTGTTTTAAAATCCCGATAATCTCTTCTTTTGATAATCCTTCTTCTAGCTTTATATCGTGTATATTTAACGATTCCACATCGCGATATTGCTCGATGGACTCGAATTTAGGATTCGTCATACCGATTTCTTCGCCTTGATAAATGTAAGGTGTTCCTTGCAACATATGCATAGCTGTCGCTAACATTTTCGCAGATTCATTTCGGTACTTTCTATCATCACCGAAGCGTGATACTATGCGAGGTTGGTCATGATTACACCAGAATAACGCATTCCATCCTCCGCCCTTTTGCATTTCAATTTGCCAATTAGACATAATCTCTTTTAATTTAATGAAATCAAAATCCGCTTGCGTCCACTTATCTCCATTCGGATAATCTACTTTTAAATGATGGAAACTAAACGTCATACTTAATTCATTACGCTCAGGGTTTGAATATTTAATACAATTATCAATTGTCGTAGATGACATTTCTCCAACTGTAATTACATCTTTCCCTTCAAAAACATTTCGGTTCATCTCTTGTAAATATTCATGAACGCGCGGGCCATCTGTATAATATTTACGCCCATCGCTTGTCGCCGTACTTCCATCATCATTTAAGAACTGTTGATCTTTTGAAATTAAATTAATAACATCTAATCGGAATCCAGTTACCCCTTTATCAAGCCAAAAACGCATCATATCATATACTTCTTCACGAAGTTTTTCATTTTCCCAATTTAAATCCGCTTGCGTCTCATCAAATAGATGTAAAAAATATTGCTCTGTCTTCTCATCATATTTCCAAGCAGACCCGCCAAACTTAGATTGCCAATTATTTTTTTCATCACGCCAAATATAGTAATTACGATATGGACTATTTTTATCTTCCTTCGCTTCCTTAAACCACTTATGCTCCGTCGAACTATGATTTACCACGATATCCAGCATAATTTCAATATTACGTGCCCTTGCTTCTTCTAAAAGCTCTTCAAACTCTTCCATCGTTCCGTAAGATGGATCAATACTGTAGTAATCACTTACATCGTATCCATTATCATTTTGTGGTGATTGGTATATCGGTGTTAACCAAATATAATCTACTCCGAGTTCTTTTAAATAATCTAGTTTTTCTGTAACCCCTTTTATATCACCAGTTTCTTTATTGTAATAGCTATTAAAGCTCTTCGGATAAATTTGATAAACTACACTTTTATGCCAATCCTTCATGTTTAACTTCCTCCTACTTCTGTTTTACTCGTTTTGCAAATAACCATGTTAACGTAAACGGGATTACAACTGCGATAATCATTCCTACAATAAATATTGGAATCGATTTCGGAATGATAGAAATAAATGCTGGTAATCCGCCAATTCCGATAGCAGGTGCTAATACACCATTTAACGTAATAAATATAGCTGCAATAGCCGATCCTATAATTGCTGCATAGAATGGGAATTTATTTCGTAAGTTTACACCAAACATAGCTGGCTCTGTAATACCGAAATATGCTGAAATTGCTGATGTAGATGCCATGCTTTTATCATTTTGATTTTTAGAAATCCAGAACATCGCAAGTGCCGCACTACCTTGCGCAATGTTAGAAAGAGCAATCATTGGCCAAATGAATGTACCACCGTGCTGTGCAATTAATTGTAAGTCGATAGCAATAAACATATGATGCATACCTGTAATTACAAGCGGTGCATATAATGCTCCAAACAATACTGCTCCAACTACTGGTACTGTTTCATATACACCTACTAATCCAACTGTTAATAAATCTCCAATATGACGTGTAACTGGACCAATAATTCCTAATGCTAACACACCTGTTACGACAATCGTTGTAATTGGTACAACTAATAATTGAATTGCATTTGGTACATGTTTCTTTAAGAAGATTTCTACTTTACTTAGTACGAATGCTGCTACTAAGACCGGCAAGATTTGACCTTGATACCCTACCTTTTCAATTTGAAATAATCCTAAAATATCGAAGTACTCAATCTTTTGTCCATCTAAACCAGTTGCTGCTTTACCATAATCCCACGCGTTTAATAAGGCTGGATGCACAAGCATTAATCCCATAACAATCCCTAATATCGGACTACCACCAAAACGCTTCGTTGCTGACCAACCGACAAGTGCTGGTAAGAATACGAATGCTGTATTCGCCATCATATTAATTAAATCCCAAAGCCCACTTAAGTTTGGATATACATCTAATAAATTTTTACCTTCAAAAAATAAGTCCTTCGCTCCTAATAGATTGTTAATTCCCATTAGTAAACCAGCTGTTACGATCGCTGGTAATATCGGCATAAATACATCTGAAAATACTTTTACAAACTTTTGAACTGGGTTTAACTTTTGGTTTCCAGAGTCTTTCACGTCAGCTACTGTCGCTTCCTTCATACCTGCAAGCGTTATCAATTCTGCATATACTCGATCAACATCTCCTGGACCAATTACAATTTGAAATACTCCAGCGTTATGAAACGCTCCCTTCACTAATGAAACAGACTGCAATTTATCGTTATCTATTTTACTTTCATCTTTTAAAGCGATACGGAGCCTCGTTACACAGTGCGCAGCTTGTTCAATATTGTCTTTCCCACCAATATACTGCAACACTTCCTCTGCTGTTTGACGATAGTCTTTCCCCATATTCCCGTCCCTCTTTTCTTTTTTTGATACCGTTTACAATTACATATTAACTCGTATATATAAGTTAGTCAACACTCGTATATACGAGTTTGTGATTTTTTTATAAAAAAAGAGATGAAACGTTATTTCGTTCCATCTCCTTATTTTCTCCGCGCCACATCCGAAAAATGAAAAATATCTAAACGATGGCGTGATTCTGTATATTCGAACTGACTTCCATCATAAAAATGCGTAAAGTTTTTCACAACGACAACATAGTCTGTTCCATTTAAATCTAAATACTCTCTATCGTCCTCTGTACATGGCTGCACTTCAATTACCCTCTGTGAGTAACTAATATGAAGACCTAATTCTTTCTCAATGTATTTATAAATGGATTCCGCTGCAATTTTACTCGTTAATCCAGGAATATATTCCGATACAAAATGATTAATATCCAAAATTACTTTTTCTCCATCAATATTTCGTACTCGTTTAATATGATCTATTTCTGTTTTCTCTTTCACATTTAATAGCTTCGCAACTTCTTTTGTCGCTTTTACTTTCTCCATTTCCACGACTTCTGTAATACAATGGCGTCCTAAACGTTCATTTTCTTCTTGGAAACTTACAATACCACCAAAGTTGAATTCAATGTTTTTTCGCTTTAAAACAAAAACACCTTTTCCATGTATTTTTTGAACATATCCACGCTCTTGTAATAAATCTACAGCTTTTCTTACCGTACCGCGGCTTGCTTCATACTGCTTCATTAATTCAGTTTCGGATGGGATTTTGCATCCCTCTTTTAATTGCTTATTATCAATAGACTTACTGATTTCTGTATAAATTTGTTCATACTTACTCATCATCTACAATAGCCCCTTGTCACCTTCTAATTCTATATGTATTATACCATGCTACACTCTTCTGCCAATCTCTCACTTATTTTCCAGTATAGGAAAAATACAGGAAAATATTTAATCTCTAAAACGTATTTTTATAAAAATTTTTATATTTTTCTTTTCATTCAAAAAAACATGTAGTATACTAACTTCAAAATCAGAGGAGAAAGGGAGCAAAGAACTATGCTTACTTATACAACAATTGTAGTTACATTTGCACAAAAACATCATCATCATACGTAACCCTTGAAACCTAGCGGAAAAATTACGCGTAGGTACAAGGGTTATTCCCGTTGTACCTACGTTAGGCGAAGAGCCATGTAGGTATTTTTTATCTACATGGCTCTTTTTTTATTGCCAAAAAGCTAGTAAAAAATGATGTTTAAGCAAAACTTACTACAAAGGAGTTAACAAAAATGGAAACGAAAAAATGGGGATTATGGATTTTAACAGCTTTTGTAATCGGAAATATGGTTGGCGGTGGCGTATTTATGCTCCCAGCAAATTTAGCACACGTATCAGGTCCAATGGGTTCTACACTCGCATGGAGTATTACAGGCCTTGGCGTATTTATGATTGCACTCGTATTTGGAAATTTAGCAATCCGAAAACCAGAATTAAAAGCTGGACCACAAAGTTATGCTCAAGCGATGTTCCCTTCAAAAAAAGCGGGTAAAGTTGCAGGATATAGTATGGCATGGGGCTATTGGGCTGCGAACTGGGCTGCAACCGCATCTGTTATTATTTCCTTTGCTGGATATTTATCAACATTCTTTCCAGTGTTACAAAGTAAGCAAATTCTTTTTTCAACGAACGGATTTTCACTAGAACTCGGAAAAGGACTAACTTTCCTCGTATGTAGCCTTATGTTATGGGGAATTCAATATATTCTTTCTCAAAATATTGACCGAGCTGGAAATATGAATCTTCTTGCTACCATTGCAAAAATTATTGGATTTACAATGTTTATTGTAATCACATTATTCATTTTCAATGCCTCTAATTTCGGAGACGGTCAAACATTTATGAATGAAGCAGGACAATCAATTTCGTTAGGTGGACAAATCAATTCAGCTGCTATCGCAACACTTTGGGCATTTATCGGTATTGAATCTGCTGTAATGCTTTCTAACCGCGCAAAATCTCAGCGCGATGTAAAAAAAGCTACCATTTTCGGGTTGATTATCGCTCTTCTTATTTACATGTCAATTACTTTACTTACAATGGGAGCTCTCTCGCAAGATGCTTTAAAAGAATCTCAAAAACCATTAGTAGACGCATTAAATTTAGCAATTGGCAATAAAGGCGCCTATATAATGGCTTTACTTGCACTTGTATCTTTATTTGGATCTACAGTTGGCTGGATCGTTGTTAGTTCAGAAGTACCTTACCAAGCAGCAAAGAATGGACTTTTCCCTAAGTTTTTTGCGAAAACAAATAAAAAAGGTAGTCCTTCAAAATCATTATTTATTACAAATGTGATGACGCAAATTTTCTTATTCTCAACGATTTCTGGTACCGTGTCAGAAGCGTATAATTTCGCTATCGTTGTAGCAACATTAGCTTATTTAATTCCATACCTTGTTTCTACGCTGTACCAATTCAAATTGGTTATTACAGGAGAAACGTATGATATAATGCCTGGCTCTCGAATAAAGGATGGGATCATTACTACATTAGCATTTGTATACTCTATTTGGGTTATCAAAACCGGAACTGCTGATTTAAAAACGTTCTTCTTAGGAATTGGATTGTTCGTATTAGGTCTTATTCTTTATCCAGTACTAATGAAAAACTCACAAAAAACGAATTAAAAAAAGAGAAGCTACCAGCTTCTCTTTTTTATTAAAAATCTGTAATTAACTTTTCTTTTAACTCTCCTACAGATAAAGGTTTCGCATAATAAAATCCTTGGACGTAATCACAGCCCATAGATTGTAATAAACTTTCTTGCTCTACTGTTTCTACCCCTTCAGCAACTACCGCTAAATTTAAGCTATGGGCAATTTCAATAACAGATTTTACAATCGTTCGCTCTGGCTGTGCATGATCATAATGAAATTCACGAATAAAATTACGATCAATTTTTACTATATCCAGTGGTAATTGTTTTAAATAATATAAGGAAGAATAGCCCGTTCCGAAGTCATCTAAAGCAATTAAAATACCCATATTTCTTAATTCTTGTAATGTAGCAATAATATAATCAAAATGGCGAACAGCGATACTTTCCGTTACTTCCAAAATTAAACGATTCGGTGGAAAGCCAGTTCTCCTTAAAATGCTACGTACAGATAAAATAAAACGCTTTTGCATTAATTGTTGTATGGATAAATTAACAGATAACTTTAGTCCTTCTTCGTAATCTGGCAATGTTTTAAACAAGCGACATGACTTTTCTAATACCCAGTCTCCTAATTTTATAATAAGTCCAGATTCTTCAGCTACTGGAATAAATTCGCCTGGTGAAATAGGCCCTTCTTCTGTCGAACAACGTGCTAAAGCCTCAATACCGGTATATTTCTTCGTTTTCAAATCAATAATAGGCTGCAGTACCACATCTAATTCTTCATCACGAATTGCCTTTTGCAAAGCGAATTCAATTTTCATTCTACGATTTATTTTCGCACGTAACTCATCTGTAAAGAAACACGCGGCATTTCTGCCTTGTTCTTTCGCACTATACATGGCTAAATCCGAATTTTTCAATAGAGTTTCTACATCTTGTCCGTCTTGCGGATATGAACACAGTCCTAGACTAGCTGAAATGTATACTTCATGACCTTCAAGCATAAATGGTGCCTGAAAACACGACAACACAGATGTCGCTAACTGCCTCATTTCATCTTGTTTATGATTTTTTGTTAACAGCACAAATTCGTCGCCACCCAGCCTAGCCAGAACGTCTTTCTCTCCTAGCACATAATGCAACCGTGAAGCAACTTCGCTTAAAAGTAAATCCCCTATCATATGACCTAGCGTATCGTTTACTAATTTAAAACGATCCAAATCAAAGTAAATCATACCAAATTCTTTTTTTCCTGCAATCATCTCGTTTACAGTCGTTATTAGCTGCAATCGGTTCGGTAAACTCGTTAAAGCATCATGATACGCAAGCTCCCTATAACGACTTTCACTTAACCGCAACCTCTGTTCTGCTTCTTTCCTACTACTAATATCATTTCGGATCGCGATAAATTGATACGGCTCTCCTTTTTCATTTAAAAACGGAACAATTGTTGTTTTAACCCAATAATACGTCCCATCTTTTGCTTGATTTCGAATCTCACCTCTCCATACTTTTCCGTTCAAAATACGCTTCCATAGAATTTGAAAAAATGTTTTCGGGTGATATCCTGAATTTAAAATACGATGATCTTTTCCTATTAACTCTTCTCGTGTATATTTGGAGATTTTACAAAACTTATCATTTACATATGTAATAAGACCATTTCGGTCTGTAATCGCAACAATTGAAGACTCATCTAATGCTAACTTTAAATCTCGCAATGAAGAGTCATATAATGCATGACCTCTTTGTTCTAGCATGCGCATCTCTCCTTGCTTCCTATCTGACTAAAACACAACTTGTTTCTCTTCATAGAAATAGAGATATTTCATTTCTTAATAATAGCTATTTGCATTCATCACATTTTGAAATATGCCGATTAAAATAACATAATATTATTTGTAATAAAAAGCAATATAATACCATTTCAATTATAAACAGTAGTTTCTTATCGCTATAATTAGCTTACTTTATTATAATTCATTCTCTTACATTCCTTTATAGCTAGCTCTATACAATGCCTATTCCCTATTAATCCCGCTCATATCTAACCTCTTTACTTTACTAGCGAAATAGAATTTCGAGCACACTATACAACTATTCACGGATAATAATATAAAAGTTAAAATTAGTATATATGTTTTTGAATTACAATAACAAAATATTAACATATTTTCACCTTTATTTTGGAAATATTTTATAAATACTTTATTAAACTAAAAAAAGAGGAAAGCCTCTTTTTTAGTTTAATACGGATATGGTATTTGCTGATACCCCGGATATGGAGTTGGATATGGTGCTGGGTATGGCGCTGGATAAGTTACTGGGTACGGTGCTGGATAGTAGCCTCCACTTGCTGCACCCGTTAATGCGCCAGCTGTAAGTCCACCTAACACGCCTCCAGCAAAACTTCCTGGGAAAAATCCGCCGCCCCATGAGCCGCCACCCCAGCCCCATCCGCCTCCGTGAGGGTGGTGATGATCATAGTGATTGTGCCCTCCATGATGGTGATGTCCGCCGTTATGGTTGTGCCCTCCATGAGGATGATGATTACGATAATACAATCCGTTATTTTCTATATAATTCATGTTTCCCCTCTCCTTTTCCATTTTCTCATCTTAATAGGTATTGTATGGATAGTACGGACCTTGTTAGTAACCTATATAATTAAGAAGAATCCGCGTAATAAAGATAACTATATCCTGGTCTTCATCATGCACCTGCTACAAATCCATGATATGGTTATCCCCTTTCCTATATAAAGGGCAAGGGTTTTGTCCCTCCTACACTGTTTATTAACCAGCAAATAGCTGGATAATAACGTCACAGTATAATGTATGTAGGACAAATGCGGAAAGCATGGGGAAAATGTCTATATTTTGTAAAAAAAACAAAACACTTTATAATAAGAATGTCGGATTATACCTTTTTATATAAGAAGTCTATACTTAAGAAAGATTAGAGGAATTTTATAGAAATGAAGAAGCCTATCGTTCAATTACTATCAATATTTGTAATTATATCTATCGTTCTTTTCCTATTAAATACATCATTTATTTCGTTATATACATTTGTCGGCGCTCTCTGGTCCATCACAATCATAGGAATTTCATTCGTTATTTTCATCGAAAATAGGTCTCCTCAAAGCACCTTAGCGTGGTTTTTAGTATTAGCACTTCTTCCCGTTATAGGGGTGCTTTTATACTCTATTTTCGGTCGTAGCCGTTGGAGAAGGAAAAAACATCTCCATCGTTCAGAAGAACAAAGAAAATTATTCCGTGAAATATTAGAAGGAAGACGACTAGAATTAGCACTCACAGTCCCCTTACATGAACGTTCTGTACATTTAACAGAAGTCGTACAAAAATTTGGAGGCGGGCCTGCCGCAGATAGAACGACGACAAAACTTTTAACAAATGGAGATCAAACATTCTCAGAAATTTTGCAAGCTATCGAGCAAGCAAAACATCACATACATATTCAATACTATATTTATAAATCTGATGAGATTGGTACGAAAGTTCGAGATGCTTTAATAAAAAAAGCAAAATCTGGTGTTATTGTACGCTTTCTTTATGATGGACTCGGAAGTAATACGTTAAGAAGACGCTTTTTAAAACCTATGAAAGAAGCTGGTATTGAAATTGTAGAATTTGACCCTATTTTTTCAGCTTGGTTACTTGAAACTGTCAATTATCGTAACCATCGAAAAATCGTTATTGTAGATGGAGAAATCGGTTTTACTGGTGGACTCAACGTCGGTGATGAATATCTTGGCCGTTCAAAAAAATTTCCCGTTTGGCGTGATAGTCATTTAAAAATAGAAGGAAAAGCGTTATATAAATTACAAGCAATTTTTCTAGAAGATTGGCTCTATGCCTCTAGTGGATTGAATACTTATTCTTGGGATCAATTTATGAATAGACAATACTTCCCAGGTAAAGAAATTTCAAGTGCAGAAGGTGCTGTGCAAATTGTAGCCAGCGGGCCTAGCTCAGATGATAAAAGCATTCGCAATACATTATTAGCTGTTATGGGATCTGCAAAAAAATCGATTTGGATCGCTACACCTTACTTTATTCCAGATCAAGAAACTTTAACATTATTACGTTTAAGTGCAATATCTGGCATAGATGTACGCATTTTATATCCTGGTAAAAGTGATAGTATTATTAGTGATCAAGCATCTCAGTCCTACTTCACTCCGCTTTTAAAAGCTGGTGCTTCCATTTATAGTTATAAAGATGGTTTTATGCATGCAAAAATTGTACTCGTTGATGATAAGATCGCGACAATTGGAACGGCAAATATGGACGTACGCAGCTTTGAGTTAAATTATGAACTTATTAGCGTACTATATGAATCAGAAACCGTTCATGATATTAAACATGATTTTGAAGACGACTTTAAGCATTCCACTGAAATTAAATGGAACGCATTCCAAAAAAGAAGTATCAAAAAACGAATATTAGAGTCTTTCATGCGACTCATTTCTCCTTTACTGTAAGCAATCAATGTAATATTGATTGCTTTTTCTTTTCCATTTCTCCTCTCTCCTTTTCTTTGCATACCATATTAAAACAAGTTATCATAAGATGTATTACTTTATGAAAATAATGTTAGGTGGGAAATACATGTTAGAACAATTTCATATACATGCTGATTTAAAACAACAGCTCTCAACCATTCACGAAAAAAATAAACAAGAAGCTGGTGAAAATGCACATTTAATTGGAAAGAAAATATATAAAGCATCTGATAACAGCATTATTGAAGATGCTATTACAGCGCTTCTTCTTGGCAAAAACATTCTATTAAAAGGGCCGACTGGTAGTGGTAAAACAGTACTAGCTGAAACTCTTTCTTCTTTATTCCAAAAACCAATGCATAGCATTAACTGTTCTGTTGACCTAGATGTAGAAGGTATTTTAGGATACAACACACTACAAACGAAAGATGGCGCATCTGAAGTTACATTCGTTAACGGCCCTCTTATGAAAGCAATGAAGAACGGTCATTTCCTATATATTGATGAAATCAATATGGCAAAACCTGAAACGTTACCACTTCTTCACGGTGCATTAGATTACCGCAAAATGATTACAAATCCATTTACACAAGAGGTTGTATATGGCGATGACGAGTATCGTGTAATTGCAGCAATTAATGAAGGTTACGTTGGAACAAGTGAACTAAACGAAGCATTAAAAAACCGTTTCGTTATTATTGAAGTTCCATACATTCAAGGTGACACATTAAAAGAACTATTACTATCTGAATCAAAATTAAATGATGTTGCAACAATTGAAAAGTTCGTTGCATTTGCAAGCGACCTTATGCCATTAGCTCGTGATGGACGTGTAAGTGAAGAAGCAGCAAGTATTCGTGGCATTATCGACGCATGTGATTTAGGTGTATATATTCCTGTTATGCGTGCAATTGAACGTAGTATTATCGCAAAATTAAACGATGAAACAGAACAAATGACTGTCCGTGAATTAGCAGAAAGTTATTTCTTTGAGGGATAATTCATGAGACAAATTTTTAGTGACAAAAAAATTGATGCGTCGCTGTTTCTACAAATGGAAAACTTAATGTATGCTCTTCTAAAAGAAGACGATGCCTACCTTGAGTATGGCTATAAAGCATACTACGACGAAATTGAAAAAAAGGTTGTCATTAGTCACTTTTGGGATGATCGAAAAGAAGAGGATACAGTAATCGGATTAAAAAGCGAAGTGTTTTTAAAAGCACTTGGTAATAAACATTACTCGGACATGACTTTAATTCGTTCTTATGCGATTGAATTACAAGAATCACCCTTAAAAAAGTTTTTAACACAATTATTTGTTCTATTAGAAGATTTACGTGTTGAGGAAATCGTAAAAAACTTACGCCCTGGCACAAAGCATGTTTTTAAAAGAAGAAAAGAAATGTATCGCAATTACTTTGGTTCACAAAATGAAATCAATCGTGTTCGTAACTATCACGGTGATCGTCTATTTTGTCTCTGCTATCTTTCAATAACGAGCGATAAATATGAAATGTTTAATAATGAATATTTCGAGCAAATTGAAGCAATTTTGCATGAAACATTCCAAGCTCGTAATACAGAAGACATTATGTATATCGTTGAAAAAATTCGCTATCGTTTAGAAGGACTTCTTGAAAGTGATATGCTTAATAATTATTTCGGACATGCTCCGCTTTATTTATCTGTCATTGCAGACGAAAAGAACTGTCGCGTCGAAGATTTAGCAAATGATGATACGCAGCTCATAGATGACGATGAAAATAAGAACAAAATGGATGAAAGTTTCTCCACATGGCATCGTGAAAATAAAAATAACGAAAACGAGAACTTTTTACGCTTTGAATTAGAAAGCGGAACAAAAACAAACATGATGGGCGATACTGCTCGTGAATCAGAAGATGGCGACCAAGCACTTGGTTCTGTACAAGGTACTTCTCAAAAGAGTACACAATCCAACTTTGATGGCGCTGATACAGAAGAAGCAAGAGCTTCACACGCTTCTAGCCAAAACGAGGGTGCATACGGTAAGTATAACGTTGGTGCTTCTCATACATTTAAAGAAGCTCGCAAATCAAATCCTGATGAAAAAAAGGATTACCAAGCTATCAAATCAGTCGTTAATAAAGATGTAAAAGAATTAAAGAAAATTATCGAAAAAACGATTGAAAATAAAACGAATGCAAATAGTGATAAATATTACGGAAGACTTCGTAAGAAATTCCTTCGTATTTATACTGAAAAGCAGCCGCGCATGTTTTATAAAAAAGGACAAGAATCACAAGAACTTGACGTTGCATTCCAATTACTAGTGGACTGCTCTGGTTCTATGTATAACAAGATGGAAGAAACGAAAAAGAGTGTGGTCCTATTCCATGAAGCGTTGAAATCTTTAAAAATCCCGCACGCTATTAGCGGATTTTGGGAAGATGCTTCTAGTGCTAATCCTGAAGATAAGCCGAACGTTATCCATGAAGTTGTAACGTATAAAAACTCAACGTTACCAAACGTCGGTCCAGAAATTATGCAGCTTCGCGAAGAAGAAGATAACCGCGACGGATATATTATTCGTATCGTTTCTGAAAAACTTGCAAAAAGACCAGAAAAACATAAATTCTTACTTGTCTTTACAGACGGTGAGCCTTCTGCGCTAGACTATCAACAAGACGGTATTTTAGATACGCATGAAGCTGTCAAACTTGCTCGTAAAAGTGGTATGGAAGTAATCGGAATCTTCATCGAAGAAGGCGAAGCGAAAGAAGCCACTTATCAATTAATGAAGAACATTTATAACCATCACTTCTTAGTTGCAAATCATGCTGAAGATTTACGTCTGAAGATTAAACCACTATTGAAAAAGTTACTACTGAAGACGATTGAATAGAAAAACAGGAGCGTTTTCGCTCCTGTTTTTTCTTTCAATCACTTTGTTTCTGATTGAAACTTATATGGAATGGCTACTTCTAATAATGCCTCGAATCCGCCATCGTAGAATGGGAATCGTTCATTTGCGATCGTTCGATTCACCCACTCTATTGCAGAAATTTCTTCTTCATCTCCCGCAATCAGTTCACCTTTTACTACATTTGCTCGGAATGTAAAAAGTATCGCATGATTCCCTGATTCTTCAAAGAATTTTTCATTGATCGCAACAAGTCCACTTGCCAGAACCGTTAAACCTGTCTCTTCTTTTACTTCCCTTACTAGAGCTTCCTCTAACGTTTCACCCTTTTCAACAGCCCCGCCTGGCAATGACCAAACGTTTTGTTCTACATTATGTACCATTAATATTTTATCTGTTTCTTCATCATGTATTAGTGCGTATACGACGTCAACTCTTTGCATGTTCCTTTTCTCCTTCAATTAACTCATCCATTGTAAATAAAGAATGTAGCTGTAAGCCATCTTTTAATAAGTTTACTTTTCCCTCTTTCGTTCGTTCAATCACGCCTAGAACATGATGGACTTTCGCACCTAGTTCTCTTAAATCTTTCGTACTTAATAATATTTGACCACCTGTCGTAATAACATCTTCAATAATACAAACATTCTTCCCAGTAATATCAACACCCTCTGCCAACTTACATGTGCCATACTTCTTCGCTTCTTTCCTTTCAAATACAACTGGTAGACCTGTTTGTAAAGATAATGCTGTTGCTACTGGAATTCCGCCCATCTCTAAACCTGCGAGTACTTCTGTCTCAGGAGGAATGAGCTCTTTCAATTGTTTAGCAATTTCTAATAACAGTACTGGATTAGATTCAAATAAGTACTTATCAAAGTATTGATTTGATACTTGTCCTGATCGAAGCTTAAATGTTCCCGTTAAACGCGACGTATTGTAAATTCCCTTTGCTAACTCCCATTTCTCTATTCTCTGTCTCCCCTTTACACACAAATTAACTCATTCTATCATATTTGTATTTTTTTGCATATTCCTAAAATACGAATAAAAAAGGTCGATTCCTAAGAATCGACCCTTTCTATTAATTCATCACTAACTCAGCTGTGAGCTTTTTTTTTAACTTAGCCAACATGTCCGTTGTCATTTTGTCTAAATCGTATTCTGCTTTAAAGCCCCACTCTTTCATTGCTGCTGTTGCATCAATAGAGTTTGGCCAGCTATCAGCGATTGTTTGACGAGCAGGATCTACAGCGTAATCCATTGTAAACGTCGGAATGTGTTTACGAATTGATGCTGCGATTTGCTCTGGCTCAAAGCTCATTGCTGTAATATTGAACGCGTTTCTATGCACAAGTTTACTTGGATCAGCTTCCATTAATGAAATGATCGCTTGTAAAGCATCTGGCATATACATCATATCCATGTATGTTCCTTCTGCAATGTATGAGGTGTATGCGCCTTTTTTAATCGCCTCATAATAAATTTCAACTGCATAGTCAGTTGTTCCGCCTCCTGGAGGAGCTACGTAAGAAATTAAACCTGGGAAACGTACACCGCGCGTATCAACGCCAAACTTTTGATGATAATAATCACATAGTAATTCTCCTGCTACTTTGTTTACCCCATACATCGTAGTAGGACGCTGAATTGTATCTTGTGGCGTATTATCTTTCGGCGTTGATGGACCGAATGCACCGATAGAACTTGGCGTGAAAAACTTACAGTTTAATTCACGAGCTGCTTCTAATGCATTTACAAGTCCGCCCATATTTAAATTCCAAGCAAATAACGGATTTTTTTCTGCTGTTGCTGAAAGTAAAGCTGCTAAATGAATAATTGTATCTACTTCATTACGCTTTGCGATATCATGTAGTTTTTGTCCATCTGTTACATCTAACGTTTCAAATGGACCAGACGTTACTACTTCACTATCTGTTTCACGAATATCTGTTGCAATAACATTTGATGCGCCGTATACATCACGAAGTTTCATTACTAGTTCAGAACCAATCTGCCCTAAAGAACCGGTTACTAGAATTTTTTTCATTTTCCCCACTCCTCATTTGCAAGCTATTCAAAAGATGTCGTTACTTAAATGATGCCCATTTCTTTCCCTACTTTTTCATACTTACGAATTGCTTCATCTAACATTTCTTTCGTATGAGCTGCTGTAGGCATATTACGAACGCGTCCTGTTCCTTTAGCTACAGTTGGGAACACGATAGATTTTGCGTATACGCCTTCTTCATTTAGACGTCTACTAAATTCTTGTGTTAATACTTCGTCCCCAATAATACAAGGGGTAATTGGCGTTTCACTTTCTCCGATGTTAAAGCCAAGTTCTTTTAACCCTTGTTTTAAATAGCGACCATTTTCCCATAGACGATCGTGCAACTCTGTGCTTTCCATTAAGATTTCAATTGATCTCATGCAAGCTGCTGCATCTGCTGGTGTCAATGCTGTAGAGAATAAGAATGGACGTGAACGAACTTTTAACCAGTCAATTAAGTTTTGTTTCCCTGCTACATATCCACCAATTACCCCAATTGCTTTTGATAATGTACCAATTTGGAAATCAACTTTATCAGACAGACCGAAGTGCTTTACAGTTCCTGCACCTTTTCCAAGTACACCTGAACCGTGTGCATCATCTACGTATGTCATTAAATCTAATTCTTCTGCAATCTCAACAATTTCTGGTAGTTTTGCAACATCTCCATCCATTGAAAAGACACCGTCTGTAATTACCATTAATTTATTGTAAAGACCTGATTCTTTCGCCGCGATTGCTTTTTGGCGTAAATCTTCCATATCAGAATGTTTATAAACGATAATTTTTGCTTTTGATAGACGACTACCATCGATAATAGAAGCATGGTTTAATTCGTCTGAAAGAATCGCATCATTTTTATCCATAACGGCTGAAATCGCTGCCATATTACAGTTAAATCCTGATTGATAAGCAATTGCTGCTTCTGTATGTTTAAACTTTGCAATTGTTTCTTCTAATTTAATATGCAAATCTAAAGTACCGTTAATTGTACGAACAGCTCCTGCTCCAACACCGTACTTATGAATAGCACCAATTGCTGCTTCTTGCAAACGGCTATCTGTTGCTAATCCAAGATAGTTGTTTGAAGATAAGTTAATATATTCTTTTCCGCCAATTGTAATGATCGGTCCATTTGAACTCTCAAGCGGATCAATTACGTTATAAAGCCCCTTTGATTTTAAATCCTCTAAATTTTCTTCTAAAAATTTTGCAAGTGTTTTACTAGACATTGTGAAGCCTCCCATCGTTCATGTAAGCGAATTATTGTCTTAATAGTTCTAATAATCCCTCTACTAGCTTAACACGTTTTCAGAATTTATTATAGAAAAATAGTTTAAAGTAACCGCTTACAATTCTAGATTATATATGATTCATTACAAGAAATCTATCATTTACTTTTCATATTTGATAGAATAAAAAAAATATTTAAGGGGGCTTCAATCATGGCATTTACTGAATCTGATGTATATAATAACGAAGCATTTTTTAAACAATATATGAAACGAAGATACCGAGAAAATAGCCCAAATGAGTCACTTGAAAAACCAGCCTTCTTTCAACTCATTGATGATGTGAAAGGAAAACAAATCCTTGATTTAGGCTGCGGAGACGCTAAATTCGGTGAGGAGTTATTAGAAAAAGGCTGCCACTCTTACACTGGTATTGAAGGCTCCGAACTTATGTATGAAAAAGCTAAAAAACAGCTAGAAAATAAAAATGGCTCCGTCCATTTTTTAAACCTTAAAGACTACACATACCCTCCTGCTACTTTTGATTTAGTAACATCTAGACTCGCCTTACATTATATTGAACATCTTCCTATCATTTTTCGTAATGTGTACGAAACTTTAAAAACAAATGGAACCTTTACTTTTAGCGTTCAACATCCTATTATTACCTCTTCATTTGAAAGCTTACAAACGCGCGGGAAAAGAACAAGCTGGATCGTCGATGATTATTTTAAAATGGGAAAACGCGTTGAGCCTTGGATTGAGCAAGAAGTTATTAAATACCATCGTACAACGGAAGAGTATTTTACATTGTTACAACAAGCTGGATTTACGATTACAAACTTAAAAGAAGCTACACCAAATCAAACTTATTTTCAGAGCGAAGAAGAATATGAACGACGTTTACGAATTCCCCTCTTCCTCTTATTCTCTTGCGAAAAATAAAAAAGACGATGAATTCTCATCGTCTTTTTTCATTAACTCATTGCCTGAGCAACCTCTTTACGTACACGTCTTCCTTTTCCATGCGGGATACAAAGTGGCGTTCCAAATAACGGATCCGTACTGATTTGACATTCCATTCGGAATACATCACGTACTAGCTTCTCATCTACTACTTCTTCCGGCTTACCTTGTGCATATATTTGCTTATCTTGAATGGCTACAATATTATCTGCATAACGGCATGCTAAGTTTAAATCGTGTAATACCATAACAATTGTTCTTTGTTCTGTTTCATTTAATTCGAATAATAAATCTAGCACTTCAATTTGGTGAGTCATATCTAAATATGTAGTAGGCTCATCCAGTAAAATAATATCTGTATCTTGTGCAAGCGTCATTGCAATCCAAGCACGTTGACGTTGTCCACCTGAAAGAGCATGCACATCACGCTCAGCAAATTCTGTCATACCTGTTGCTGCAAGTGCTTTTTGTACCATTTCTTCATCTTTTTCTGACCATTGCTTCAGCCATGTTTGATATGGATAACGCCCTTGCTTTACAAGCTGCAATACTGTAAGTCCTTCTGGCGCTTGCGGTCCTTGCGGCAAAATTGCCATTTGACGAGCAATTTGCTTCGTTTGCATACTTTGAATGGCTTGATTATCTAGCAAAATGTCACCAGTTGTTGGCTTTAATAATCTAGCTAGTGAACGTAATAAAGTTGATTTTCCACAACCGTTAGAACCGATAAAGATTGTAATTTCGCCTTTTGGAATTTCTAAATTCAACTCATCAATAATAATTGCTTCACCATAAGACAGCGTCAAACGTTTCGTCTCCAATGCTTTTTGCATATTCATCTCCCTTTATGAATTCCGACTTTTATAAAGTAAATAAATAAAATAAGGTGCACCAATTGCTGATGTAAATACCCCTGCTGGAATTTCAAGTGGGGTAAAAACTGTACGCCCGATTAAATCTGCAGCAAGTACTAAAATTGCACCAACAATAGCCGCAACTGGGAGTAATGCACCGTATAAAGAACCAACTAGTCTTCGTGAAATATGAGGTGCCATTAAACCGACAAATCCAATTCCTCCGGCAAAGGCAACTGCTCCGCCAATTAAAGCTGTACTAAGTAATAACATGAATACGCGTGACTTCGTTAAAGGAACACCAAGTCCTACCGCAATATCATCCCCTAGCTCTTGCGCATTTAAATGCCTAGCAGCTATAAATGATATTACCGTTAAGATGAGAACCCACGGCGCAAGTACCATAACATTTTGCCATGAAGAACCGTAAACAGTACCTGTAATCCATACATTCGCTTGACTCGCTTGATAAATAGGCGCTAACAACATAAACAAAGTCGTTGCCGCTTTCGTTAACGCCCAAAAACCAACACCAATTAAAACGAGACTAATCGGTGATAATCCGTCATTTCTCCATGCAAATAAATATACAAAAAGCGCTACAATCGTTGCCCCAGCAAAGGCTGCGAGCGGCATATAATGAATGCTTACGGTTAGCGCATTGTTTTTATCACTAAATATAGCTAAAAAGAGTACAACTGCGACACTTGCACCACCTGTAATTCCGATGATATCTGGAGAAGCAAGTGGATTTCGAACGAGCCCTTGTAAAATACAGCCTGCTATAGCAAGCGCAATTCCTACAAGAATGGCAATTAAAATACGTGGCATACGAAACTTATTTACAACCATATTTGACATTGCGTCGCCATTTCCGATAATCGCTTGCCATACGTCATAAGGAGCGATCTTCATATCCCCCATGCCTGCACTCGCAAAAAACAATCCTATTAAAACAACTAATAAACTTACTAAGACGATACAAGCTCGTTTATACATTAAAAATGAGAATCCGTCTTTTCCTATTCGAAACGGGATATACTTCTTCATTTGCTAAGCCCTCTCTTACGTGCAATATAAATAAAGAATGGAGCCCCGATAAATGCTGTCATAACCCCTACTGGTACTTCTTGTGGCATAATGACATATCTTGCTGCTATATCAGCCAAGATTAATAATATTGCCCCTAATAATCCGCTATACGGCACTCTCCATCTGTGGTCGACTCCAACAAGAAATCTAGCAAAGTGCGGAGTAACAATTCCTATAAACCCAATGGGACCAGCAACCGCAACTGAACCACCAGACAACAGTACAATAATAAGTAACACGAATGATTTCATTAAAATTGTTCGTTGTCCAAGTCCTTTCGCAACATCTTCCCCCATCATTAACGTATTTACTTTCCCCGCCATCATAAGAGATGCAATCCAGCCTATTAATAAATACGGGAATACAGATTGTAAAATTTCTAACTTTCTCCCTTGCACAGATCCGGCAAGCCAAAATAATACTTCTTCAAGCGCCTTTTCATTTAAAACAAGTAATCCTTGTGTTAATGATGAAAATAATGCACTAATTGCCACCCCTGCTAAAGTTAACTTAAGAGGCGTCGTCCCCTCTTTTCCTAAAGAACTAGAAGCAAATACAAGTACAGCTGCAACTGCTGCCCCTAAAAAGGCAATCCACGTGAAAGCTGATAATGATGTTACGGAAAAAATAACAATTGCTACAACTATGAAGAAAGCAGCACCTGAATTTAATCCAATAAAATCTGGAGAAGCAAGTGGATTCTTCGTTAAAGTTTGCATAAGACAACCTGCAATGGCTAAACTAGCACCAACACTAGCTGCAATTAATGCCCTTGGTAGACGCACATTTTGAATAATAATATGTTCATTGGAACCATTAAAATGAAAAAAAGCATCTAACGCTAATTTCCAACTCGTATTTGTATATCCGAAAATAATACTTCCCCAAATACAAGTAATTACTGCAATGATTCCAACAAATAACCCAATCCATTTTGCTTGATTTGTTTTTAATAACATGCAGCGTTTCCCCTTCAATGTATAATGATACGTTGTAAGTGTATTTCAACTTAATTCTCATTGTCAACGATAATGAGAACTATTTTCATTGATATGTATTGACAATCAAAAGATAAAAGCTTAATATCATGCTTGCTATTGAAAAAACTTCTCAGTATGTAGGGGGTACATAATGAAATTCGTGCAAAAGAAATCGTTTACAGTATTTGTATTTTTACTAGCCTTTTCACTACTTTTAAGTGCTTGTGGAAAATCAAATACGAAAGAAGAAACAAAAGAAGATACGAAAAAAGAAATGATTACGGTTGAACATGCAATGGGTAAAACAGAAGTTCCTGCGAATCCAAAACGTGTAGTTATTTTAACAAATGAAGGAACTGAAGCTTTACTTGAACTAGGTGTGAAACCAGTTGGGGCTGTAAAATCTTGGACTGGTGATCCATGGTATCCACATATTAAAGATAAAATGAAAGATGTAAAAGTTGTTGGTGATGAAGGACAAGTGAATGTGGAAACAATCGCTTCTTTAAAACCAGACTTAATTATCGGTAACAAAATGCGTCACGAAAAAGTGTATGAGCAACTAACAGCGATTGCACCTACTGTGTTCTCTGAGACGCTACGTGGTGAATGGAAAGACAACTTCAAATTTTATGCGAAAGCATTAAATAAAGAAAAAGAAGGTCAAAAGGTTTTAGCTGATTACAATAAAAGTATGAAAGATTTAAAAGCCAAACTAGGTGATAAAGTAAATCAAGAAATCTCTATGGTTCGCTTCATGCCTGGTGATGTTCGTATTTATCATGGCGATACATTCTCTGGTGTTATTTTAAAAGAACTTGGATTTAAACGTCCTGGAGATCAAAACAAAGATGATTTCGCAGAACGCAATGTATCTAAAGAGCGTATTTCTGCAATGGATGGTGATGTATTATTCTACTTCACATTCGATAAAGGCAACGAGAAAAAAGGCTCTGAATTAGAAAAAGAATATATCAATGATCCTCTATTTAAAAACTTAAATGCAGTAAAGAATGAAAAAGCATACAAAGTTGACGACGTTATTTGGAATACAGCTGGTGGTGTAATGGCTGCTAACCTACTACTAGATGACATTGAAAAACGCTTTGTTAAATAATACACCTCTAACCAGCTCCCTTCTATGGAGCTGGTTTTTTCATTTCACTGAAGTGTCACATTATTTCATTTTGTATTTTTATTCCCAATATGTTATATTATAAAAGTAAATAGAATATATTTTCTCTATATCAGAATAAATGTTTTAATCTAAATTTTCTGATTAATCATTATTTTATTTTCTTTTAGAATTCAATTATTACATTTGAAAACGCTTATCATCTCGTTTTCAGGGCAAAATACAGTAACGGTTGAAGAAAAATAGAACTTTTCTAGAAATTTTCTTTCTATTTCCATATAATTCTATTGACTTCTAAATATTTTGTGAATTAAAATAATTACATAAATATCCGTTATACAGGATTAGGGGGAAACAAAAATGGATGCAGCTTTAAAATTAGAAAAAGCTGGAGAACAACAATCACCAAAAAAACATCCACCAGGATTATATTTGTTGTTCTTAACAGAAATGTGGGAAAGATTTAGTTATTATGGAATGCGTGGCCTTTTAGTTCTTTATTTAACAACTGCTGCCGTTAGTGGCGGATTAGGATTTGATAAGGCAGTCGCAGTGCAATTATATGGTACTTTTACAGCAGCAGTATATTTCATGCCAATTATAGGCGGATGGCTAACTGATCATTATATTACAAGACGTCATGCCATTACTCTCGGCGGAATTATTATGGCGATTGGTAACTTTGTACTATTCTCCATGAATACAAAAACAGGACTATTCCTTGGATTAGTACTATTAGTTATTGGTAATGGATTCTTCAAACCAAATATTTCTACACTGTTAGGTGAATTGTATGACGAAAATGATTCACGTCGTGACAGTGCATTTACTATCTTCTATATGGGTATTAACGTAGGTGCTTTCTTCGCTCCACTTATTTGTGGATTTTTAGCAGAAGATTTCTTTAAAACAAGCGTTGATGGCGTTATGGTTATGGGATATAAATATGGATTCTTAGCAGCTTGTATCGGTATGATTATTGGACAAATTGTTTTCAACTTATTAGCTCCTCGCTACCTTGGTACAGCAGGAACAACAGTTGTTGGTAAAAAAACAAAAAATCAACCTGCAATCGAAAAGAAACCTTTAACAAAACAAGAAAAAAATCGCACTTGGGCAATTGTAATTTTAACTTGTTTCGTTGTATTCTTCTGGGCAGGCTTTGAACAAGCTGGTAGTTCTTTAACACTTTATACAGATAAATTTGTTGATCGTACAATTTTCGGATGGGAAGTTCCAACATCTTGGTTCCAATCCGTTAATCCAGCATTCATCGTACTACTTGCACCATTCGTATCTATGCTATGGTTAAAACTTTCTAAATCAAAACGTGGCGATTTAAAAGTACCAACAAAAATGGCATTTGGTATGATTTTACTAGGTATAGGTTACCTTGTTTTAACATTAGCGGTTCTAAAAACTGGAAGTACTGAAGCTGATATAACTGTTAAAGCAAACTTATTATTCATCGTTATCACTTATATGTTCCATACAATTGGCGAACTATTCTTATCACCAATCGGTCTATCAATGGTAAGTGCAATTGCACCTGTTAAATTAGCATCATTACTAATGGGTGTATGGTTAGCTGGTTCAGGTATGGCTAACTGGTTAGCTGGTAAGCTTGCTTCCTTTACACAATCATTAGGTTATCTTGAAGTATTTGCAAGTATCGGTATTATCGTTATCGTCCTAGGAGTTGTACTTCTTCTCTGCTCTAAAAAAGTTGCAAGTATGATGGAATAACACAAAAAAGACGCTTCTAAACATTTAGAAGCGTCTTTTCTATTACTTCTCCTCTAAAGCCGTCACGTTCACGTGAACGCTTTCTCCAGGATTAGATACATCATACACTTGAGCAACTCCACTCTGCTCGTCACAGCTCTCAATCCATACTGGTACGCCCTCATATGTAACGTCAATGCTACTTGAAGAAGATAAGATTTGTTTCACACGTTTTACATCCATACTACTATTCCTCCTTTTACTTACTACACTCCTTTCTATCTTTTCTTTTCCCTTTAGAATATATTCCATACAGTAGCATGTTAATTGGTAGCCTTTTCTTCCTTACATGCTAATATTTACTCTCGTATTACCTTTCTGACAAATAAAAAAAGACGTATATTCCACACGTCTTTTTCCATAATATTCAAATTTCAAGAAAATAATGTTTTTACAACTTCACTTACTTTATCATTATGAATTTGATAATACACTTCTAGTCCTCGTCTTTCAAAGCGTACTACTTTATTTTGTTTTAATTTCGTTAAATGTTGCGAAACCGTTGATTGTGGAATTTCTAACACTTCCTGTAATTGTGTTACATTACAAGTGCCACGTTGCATTAGTTCCATTACTAGACGTAGACGCAACGGATGCGCTAACGCTCTTAACATTTGTACATCTTCTTCTGAAATACGACATTCGAATTGATTTTGGCTCATAAAGTTCCCCTCATTTTCGTTTTTATTTTCTTTTTATTTATTTATATATCTGTTCTTATATTTCCTGTTACGACATAACTTTATCAACCTATAAAGCTGAAAATTTTTTCCACCTTTATCAGCAAAAAATTCAGGAAAAATTCCTTACTGATTTTGAATATTATACTATATGATATAATGAAAAAGCAAAAGTAAGGGCTATGAATACTTTGCTTACAAACGTTGTTTTATCAAGCTTTTTGTTATATTTTCACCTCACTGCAACGTACAGTAATGATATTGTAAAATACCGTCTATAATTGATAACCTATCGTAACGTATTTGGGTTATATTTAACCTCTTTGTTATGCTAAAAGGAATTTTCAGTAAAAAAGATAATGTAATATTAAAAATTGACTTATTGTTGTTTTAATTCGTATTGTACTTGCTCAGACTGTTATTCAAAACTTCCTATTAAATGCATTTGCCTTCTCTTTCTTACTAGATCAACTCAGACCAGCATGTGACCCCTATCAAATTTCAACATCATATATACTTAATGCAAAGACGTCATCTAACATATAAGATTAATGATATACGAACAAAGAAAACAATATAGAAATAACTTCAAAAAACAAACTCAAATAGATTTGAGTTTGTTTTTTGTCTACTTTATGAACAAAGCATTTCTTTTAATACTATTATGGAATAATTATACTTTTTTACGTTGACAATAGTGTTGAAGGAGAATATACTAAGCATGTAAGTTGATTGTGAATTGTTTCACAAATAATGTGAATTTCTTCACATAAAATAGATAGGAGTTGTCATTATTATGAGTACTTGGACACAAATTTATGACCCATTAAACAATATTTGGTTATCTGCACTAATCGCAGCACTTCCAATTTTCTGCTTCATCATTTGTTTAATGGGACTAAAAATGAAAAGTTACATGGCTGGTCTTTACAGTGTGATTGTCGCTATTATTCTTGCTATATTCGTTTATAAAATGCCAGCAACCGTAGCTATAGCATCTGCCGGATTCGGTGTTTTATCTGGATTTTATCCAATTTGTACTATCGTTATCGCAGCAATTTTCCTTTACAAATTAACTGTTAAAACAGAGCAATTCAACATCATTCGTGATAGTATTTCAAGCATTACAAATGATCAACGTTTACAAGTATTATTAATCGCTTATTCTTTCGGTGCTTTCTTAGAAGGCGCAGCTGGTTTAGGGGTTCCAGTTGCTATTACAGCTGCATTACTTGTAGGTATGGGCTTTAATCCATTAAAAGCAGCAGGTATTTGTTTAGTAGCTAACATCGCTGGTGGTGCTATGGGTGCTATGGGTATCCCAGTCACAGTACCAGCACAATTAACTGAGTTAGACGCATTAACTATCGGTCGTCAAACTGTTCTTATTTTACCATTCATTAGTATTGTTTTACCTTTCTTACTTGTATCAATGGTTGATGGAATTAAAGGTATTAAAGAGACTTGGCAAGGTATTCTTGTAAGTGGTGTTTCTTTCGCGGTTACTCAGTTCCTTGTAACTTACTTCTTAGGTGCAGAACTTACTAATATTTTCGCAGCCGTTGTAAGTATGATCTCTCTTGCATTATTCTTACGTGTTTGGCAGCCAAAATCTTCTACTCAAGAAGAAAAACAAGAAGAAAAAGTATCTCATACATTTAATCAAATTTTATATGCTTGGTCTCCATTCGTATTCTTAACTGCATTCGTAACAATCTTTAATTTAAAACCAATTAAAGCTTTATTTGCTCCGGATGGCGCACTAGCAAACTTAGTATTTAACATTCAATTCCCTGGTCTTCATAACGCTGTTATGAAAACTACACCTATTACAAAAGCTGATACACCTTTCGCAGCTGTTTTCAAATTTGATGTATTCTCATCTACAACTACTGCAATCGTATTAGCAATTATCGTTTCACTTATCGTATACCGTGTAAAAGGTAAAATGGTTAAAGAATTAATGGTTGAAACAATACAAGAACTAAAAGCTCCAGTATATACAATCTGTAGCGTTATCGCTTTAGCTTACGTAGAGAACTACTCTGGTATGTCATCTACACTTGGACTTGCATTCTCTTCTACTGGTAATGCATTCCCTGTTCTTTCTCCGATCTTAGGATGGATTGGCGTATTCATTACAGGTTCAGTAGTATCAAGTGGTTCATTATTTGCACCGCTTCAAGCAGTAACTGCAGATCAATTAAACATCGTTCCTTCTACTCTTGTTGCATTAAACGTAGTAGGTGGTACAATGGCAAAAATGGTTTCACCACAATCTGTAGCAGTTGCTTGTGCCGCAGTTGGACTAGTTGGTAAAGAATCTGTCCTATTTAAAACAGCAATGAAATACAGTTTAATCTTCTTAGCTATCATTAGCTTACTTCAATTAAACGCTGTATTTAATATCTTTTAAAAATAAAACACCGATCCAAATGGATCGGTGTTTTTTCACATTACATCTTCTTATTCTTTAATAAAGAAGCACCAGCAATTTCAGGATGCGTCATTTCGAATGGATCCAAAATAATATCCAATTCTTCTTCTGTCAGTACACCATGTTCTAAACATAACTCCCTAACAGATTTCCCTGTTTCAATTGCTTCACGCGCAATACGAGATGCTGCTTCGTAACCAATATGAGGGTTAACTGCCGTAATAATTCCAACACTTTTCTCAACATATTGCTTCAGCAATTCTTCATTTGCTGTAATTCCTTCAATACAATATTCACGGAATACACGGAATCCGTTATTCATAATACTTATAGATTGAATTAAATTAAATACGAGTACAGGCTCCATTACATTTAACTCTAATTGTCCTGCTTCTGATGCTAAACAAATTGTATGATCATTACCAATTACTTGGAAAGCAACTTGATTAATTACTTCTGCCATAACAGGATTTACTTTACCTGGCATAATAGATGAACCTGGTTGACGAGCTGGTAATTGAATTTCCGCCAATCCAACACGTGGACCAGATGCCATAATGCGAAGATCGTTTGCAATTTTAGACATGTTCATCATACATACTTTTAATGCCGCAGATACTTCTGTGTATGCATCTGTGTTTTGCGTTGCATCAACTAAATGCTCTGCACCAACAAGTGGGAATCCGCTAAATGTTCGCAAGTGTTTAACCACTTGTTCAATGTAGGTAGGGTTTGCATTTAATCCCGTACCAACAGCTGTCGCCCCCATGTTCACTTCATATAAATGTTGGCGAGACTGTTTAATTCTTTTTATATCACGCGCAAGCACTCGGCTATACGCTTCAAATTCTTGTCCAAGACGAATCGGAACAGCATCTTGTAAATGTGTACGTCCCATTTTAATGACGTGATCGAACTCTTTTGCTTTTGCACGGAAAGCAGAATGAAGTTCTTCCATTGTAATAAGAAGTTCTTCTAACATCATAAGAGTTGCAATATGAATTCCCGTCGGAAACGCATCATTTGTTGATTGAGCCATGTTTACATGAGTGTTTGGGCTAATTTTTGCATACTCGCCTTTTTCATATCCCATACGTTCTAACGCTCGATTAGCGATTACTTCATTTGTATTCATATTAATAGAAGTTCCAGCACCGCCTTGGATTGGATCCACGATAAATTGATCGTGGTATTTTCCATCAACAATTTCTTGCGCTGCTTCTGCAATTTCATGTCCAATGTCTTTCGCTAAGTAACCAGTATCCATATTTGCAAGAGCCGCCGCTTTTTTCACAATTGCCATTGCCGTAATGAGTGACGGATGAATGCGATATCCTGTAATCGGGAAGTTTTCTACAGCACGTAATGTTTGTACCCCATAATAAGCTACACTCGGTACTTCCTTTTCACCTAAAAAATCTTTTTCTATCCGTATATCCTTCGTTGCTATCATTTTCATCACCTATACTTTTCATTCTAAATCCCTATCTAAAAAATTCGCCCTCTAAAAATACGAGTATCATTCAGAAGAATTTTTCAGTATCCACCTTCACTATATAGCACCTTTTTTGAAAGCGCAAACATTTATTTTTCTATATATACTTTTTATAAAAATTTATAGAAAATCATTCTTCTACCTTCTTTATTTCCACTCGTTTAATTTGATGCATATCCTTTTCAAGGACTTTAAAAGAAAAGCCGTGTTTTTCAATAATATCTCCTTCAGCAACGATTTGCTTTTGTACCATAATCCAGCCACCAATTGTATCTACATCATCAGCGATCAAGTGTATACCAAATAAATCATTTACTTCACTAATAAGCACCTTTCCCTCTACGATCTTACACCCTTCACTTATATGCTCTATAGGCGGGTGTTCATCTTCATCGTATTCATCTCGGATTTCTCCAACAATTTCTTCTAAAATATCCTCTAGTGTAACAATACCCGCTGTACCGCCATATTCATCATATAATACAGCTAATGGAATTCGTTTTCTTTGCATTTGTAATAACAAATCATGTATAGGAATATTTTCTAGCACTTCAATAACTGGCCTTGTATATGGCGTAATTGAGCACTCCTCATCTCGATTACCGTCCATATAACGAATAAATAAATCCTTTACATTAACCATCCCAATGATTTCATCTTTATCTTCACCAAATACGGGATATCTCGTGTACTTCTCTTGTGCGATTATTTTAATATGTGTTTCAAATGGTTCGTCCTCATATAAACCTACAACTTCCGTACGAGGTACCATAATTTCCTTTGCGACTCTATTATCGAATTCAAAAATATTATTTACATATTTAAATTCCCTTTGATTAATCTCTCCGCTCTCATAACTCTCGGATAAGATTAATCGTAATTCTTCCTCCGAATGAGCAACTTCATGTTCAGAAGCCGGATGTAATCCGAATAACCCTGTCACAAGCCTTGCAGAACCATTTAAAGCCCAAATAAACGGATACATTACTCGATAAAAGTAAATAATTGGCTTCGATAATAATAAGCTAACTTGCTCTGCCCTTTGTATAGCGAGCGTCTTCGGAGCAAGTTCACCAATGACAACATGTAAAAATGTAATCACTGCAAAGGCAATAATAAATGAAACTGTACTTGCAATTGCAGGAGATAAATGTAGTTTTAAAAACAACGGCTCGAGTAAATGTTTTATAGTTGGCTCTCCTAACCACCCAAGCCCTAAAGCAGTAATTGTAATACCTAACTGACACGCTGATAAATACTCATCTAAATTCGAAGTTACTTTTTTAGCTGCCAATGCTCCTCGTCGTTTTTCACTAACGAGTTGATCAATACGACTGCTACGCACCTTAATAATTGCAAACTCAACAGCTACAAAAAAACCTGTTAATGCAATAAGGATGGCTACCATCAATAATTTTATAATATCCACATATACCCTTTAGCTTTCTTAGCTAAAGTTACACCTCCTTTTAAAAAGAAGTTTCACTTTAGTTTCTTCATTTACGCAAAAGCAACCCTATATAAAATTCACCAATTTCAAACCTCATACAATTCTAAAGGTAGGCCGTCAGGGTCTTGAAAAAAGACGAATTTTTTTCCGGTTATTTCATCCATACGTATCGCTTCAGTCTCCACACCGCATTGTTTTAAATGGTTTACAGCCTCTCCTATATTTGTAACAGCAAATGCTAAATGTCTAAGTCCAGCCGCTTCTGGGAAACTTGGGCGCTCAGGTGGATTTGGAAATGAAAATAATTCAATTTGATACTCTTCCCCTACACATAAATCTAACTTATAAGAATCTCGTTCCTTTCTATATACTTCATTTATCGCTTTAAACCCCAATATCCGAGTATAAAAATCTTTTGACACTTCATAATTCGAACAAATAATTGCAACGTGATGCACTCTACTTATATTCATGACTTCTCTATTCCTTTCTTTACCAAAGATGCATATTCTCCCTTGAAATGAAAAACATATATAGCAGAATATCTCTTTTAGGGGGCTTACTATGAAATTTATTACTTTTTTCGTGGGACTTATCGTTGTTTTCTTCCTTGCTTATATTGCTAGCAACAATAAGAAACATATTAAATTTAAACCAATTTTCATCATGCTTATTATACAGTTGATTTTAACCTATTTATTATTAAATACAGAAATCGGTCTCATACTTATTCGGGTCATTTCCAGTCTGTTTACAAAACTACTCGAGTATGCTGCTGATGGTATAAACTTCGTATTTGGCGGTCTTGCCAATAAAGGTGAAATGTCATTTTTCCTTACTGTCTTATTACCAATTGTCTTCATTTCTGTTTTAATTGGTATATTACAGCATTTTAAAATATTACCATTCTTTATTCATTGGATCGGTTACTTCCTTAGTAAAATAAATGGTCTTGGGAAATTAGAATCTTATAACGCTATCGCATCTGCCATTGTAGGCCAATCAGAAGTTTTTATCACGGTTAAAAAACAATTAGCTCAAATTCCAAAACACCGTCTTTATACACTTTGTGCATCTGCCATGTCAACCGTATCTATGTCCATCGTAGGTGCCTATATGACGATGATTGAACCTAAATATGTAGTAACCGCACTCGTTCTCAATTTATTTAGTGGTTTTATTATCGTACTCATCATTAACCCTTACGACGTGAAAGATGAAGAAGATATTTTAGAAATTAAAGGCGAAAAGCAAAGCTTTTTTGAAATGCTTGGAGAATACATTCTAGATGGCTTTCGCGTAGCCATCGTTGTCGGCGCTATGCTTATCGGATTCGTCGCATTAATTAGTTGCATTAATGACCTATTCCTCATTATATTCGGCATTACTTTCCAGCAATTAATCGGCTACGTATTTGCGCCTGTTGCATTCCTTATCGGTGTACCTAGTTCTGAAATTGTCACAGCTGGTAGCATTATGGCAACGAAGCTTGTAACGAATGAGTTTGTAGCAATGATGGACCTTAATAAAATTTCTAATAGCCTTTCTCCTCGTACAGTTGGTATTATTTCTGTTTTCCTCGTCTCTTTTGCCAACTTCTCTTCTATCGGTATTATTTCAGGTGCGGTAAAAGGATTAAACGAAGAACAAGGAAACGTCGTTGCCAGATTTGGCCTTAAATTACTATATGGAGCTACTCTCGTTAGCATTTTATCTGCAATTATCGTAAGCATTATGTTGTAATTAGGTAAAATTTTATCATTTTCTTATCCCTATCTTTTGTATACAATAACGAATAGATGTCTTATAAAGTGAAACTTTACTCAGAGGGGGCTATCCCCCTCTGAGTATTAGTTGAACCAATCGGGCTTTTACGGGCAGTTAACTCCCACCTAACTTCCTTGCATTCGCTGGATTTTGAGGTGGGAGTTTTACTGCCCGTTAATGCAGGATAAATAATCAAGACATCTATTTTTTATACATGTACAATCGCTTTTATTTAGCGTACAATATTTTTTATGTGTTTGAATGCGCTTCTAGATGTATACACTTTGATAGTTTTAAAGGAGAAAAATGATGAAATCCGATGATATGAACAAAGACACCCGATCCAAAAAAGGACGCTCAAAGAAAAAACGCCTACTCTGGTTCCTTCTTATTCCATTACTGATTATAGCACTTGGAGCAGGAGGCTATTCCTTCCATATATACAGTAAAGCGAAATCTGTGTTAAGTAATGCCTACTCTGAACTGGGCCGCGGGGATAAATCCAGCAAACGTGAAAAAGCCGTGAAACCTATGACTGACAACATTTCTGTACTTATTATGGGTGTTGATGAAAGTGATATTAGGGACAAGAATTACGGAAAAGCAACTCGTACGGATGCGCTATTACTTGCAACAATTAATAAAAACGATAAATCTGTTAAACTTGTGAGTATTCCACGTGACTCACGTGTCTACATTAAATCACGTGATAAATACGATAAAATTACACATGCGCACGTATTCGGTGGTGTGGACAGCACAATTGATACCGTGGAGAAATTTTTAGATGTTCCAGTTGATTACTATGTAAAATTTAACTTTAAATCATTTATCAAAATTGTCGATTCTCTTGGTGGTATTACTGTCGATGTTCCAGTTGAGTTTACAGAACAAAATAGTAAAGACGAAGCAGATGCAATTCACCTCAAAAAAGGACGCCAACATTTAAATGGAGAAGAGGCATTAGCACTAGCTAGAACTCGTCATATCGATAGTGATTACATGCGCGGCCAACGACAACAGCTTGTTTTAGAAGCTATTGCTGAAAAAGCACTATCTCTTAATTCCATTAATAAAATCGGTGGTCTACTAGACGCTGTCGATAAAGACTTAAAAACAAATTTAACTTTTGATGATATGATGACAATTGCCAAAAATTCAATGGATTCCAATCTAAAAATGGACAAAATGCAAGTAGAAGGTACTGATAAATATATAGGTGGTATTTATTATTACGTTCCAAATGAAAAAAGCGTCAATAATATTTCGACAACACTACAAGAACATCTCGGTGTTACGAATAAAAATGAACATAAAAAATTATAATAAAAAGGCTGCTAGATCTTTCTAGACAGCCTTTTTATTATAATTTTCAACATATTTCTCGTACATATTGTGACAAAAAGAGACAATTGTTACAACAGTGTAACGTTTTTTATAAAAACATTACACACATAGTGGAAATAATAGTATACTAGTACGTACATAATGTTATTTTCATCATTTTTATACAAAAAATGTAATACATATATTTATACAAAAATTTCTGGGGGGAAATAAATGAAGCTAAGTAAAATACTGATTGGTTCTGCAATTACTGGAGGCATATTACTTTGTGTAGGCGGTGTTGGTGGATATCAATATGTATCCAAACTAAATAATCAATTAAATACTACTGCATTACCAAATACTACATTTGAAGGTATTTCTCTCGATGGAAAAAATAAAAAAGATATTCAAAAAATTATTAATCAAAAGGTAACTGAATTAGATCAAAAATCTCTTACCTACATATTCCAAAATGATAAACAAACTTACACATGGAAAGATTTAGGTATAAATTATAAAGAAAAAGATATTATCGACAAAATCTTTAAAGAACAAGAAGGAAATGCAATAAATCGTTACCAAATGCGGAAGCAGGCCGAAAACGGTGAATTAAAACGTGACTATAAATTAACAGCTCAATTAAATACAACTGCTTATGAAAGCTTTATGAAGGATAAATATAATGACACATTAAAAAATCCTGTTAATGCCGAATTAAGTGTTGAAGGCTCTACAGTAAATATTAGCCAAAGTCAAAATGGAGAAAAAATTGATAAAGGAAAGTTAACTGATTTAACGAAACAGGCCATCACTTCTGGCTCATCGGACGTTACATTACCAGTTACACTATTAAAACCTGAGCGTTCTACAGAAGATATACAGAAAATGGGGATTAAAGAAGTAATTGCTGAATATTCAACTCCTATGGCTGGCCGTAATGGAAATCAATCCTATAACGTAAATAAGTCAGCTAATACTTTAAGTGGAGTGATTGTCGCACCTGATGAAACGTTTAGTTTTAATGGCCGCGTTGGTGTAACAGATGCTGCACATGGTTATAAATCCGCAGCCGTATATTCACAAGGTAAGGTTATACAAAGTGCAGGCGGAGGCGTTTGCCAAGTTAGTAGCACATTATATAGCGCAGCTTTAAGGGCAGATTTAGGAATTGTTTCTCGAAGCAATCATTCTATGCCCGTAAATTATTTACCACTTGGGCAAGATGCAGCAGTGGCAGATTATGGTCCGGATTTAAAATTTAAAAACAATACAGGCAATCATATTTATATTCAAGCATTTTCAAATGGAGGCAGTATTACTACTCGTATTTTCGGAACAAATACTGGTAAAAATGTTGAAGTGTCTTCTCAAGTAATTAGCAGGACTAATGATAAAATAACAGCAGTTACATATAAAAAAGTAACACAAAACGGTGAAGTACTATCTAATGGACAAATTTCAAAAAGCGTATATAAAAGCGCTCCAAAACAATAAGACACTATCAAACGAATAAATTTAAAAAACAAAAAAGGCGTGATCTACTCACGCCTTTTTCTTTTGCAATAATAGTAAAAAAGCTTCAAGATGGTCTTTCGTTTCTTCTAAAGACCACATGCGATTTCCTTGCTTCGCAGCTAATACGCACGCCTCTTCCCAAGCGTTCTTTTTCTTCATATATAATAATTCATCGCGTAATTTCAAAACAATTTCTTCATCTTCTTGCTCTATAAACTCTTCCATCACGCCTACTATTTCATCCTCATGGATACTTAACGTACAATACGATTTGAGAAAATATTGTAATGTCGTATACATATTTACTCCCCCTTCTTATTTATCAGATGGATAAGAAGTAATGATCTTATATCCTAAATCTCCTGACTTATCTCTCGCCAAAACAGTAACAGTTTTTACTAACTTGTCTTTTACATTCATATTTTTCTTTATTACCGTTTTTCCAACTGGGAATGAATGAGTTGTATTTAATACGAGACGAGCCTCTTTAGAATTTTTTAACCAATCTTGAATTTCCTTATCATGCTGCTTCAAACTATCTTTTACAGCTTTCGTCGCTGTTTCCTTATCATAGTATGTACTTGCCGCTGATACTTTATCTGTCTTCAAGCGATTCTTCAAATCCTCTTCTGATTTTCCTACATGTCTTTCAATTGTATGACCATTTTTAGGTGGCCCTTCCATTTCATCTAAAATATTATCACTAATTTTTTCTACTGATGTCGATTGATTCCCTGTTTGTTTCTCTGTTTTTTGTTCTTTTCCTGCACATCCACTTAAGATCAGCATTAATGCCAATAAACTACTCAAGAAAAGACTACTTATTCGTTTCATCATATCACCTCTTCCATGATTATTATCGTAACTTCACTAAAAGTCAATTTCACAACGAAAAAACATATACATTTTTAAAATTCCTCATCAATTTTGCCATATTACCACCCTAATTTCATTAAACTACTATTTTGGACCCTCTCTGAAATATACCCCTATGTTTTTTTAATTATTTCCCGACTTTAATCACCACTTAAAAACACCGAACAAACCTTTTAAATAAAGGATTTGTTCGGTATTTTCCAAACTAGAATAATATACCCCTTATTTTATATACCCAATACCCATATAAGGTATACACACGGTATTTTATCAACAGTTTCCTACATTATGTAAATTTGCACTTGCCTACACAATAGAAATATGGTGTAATGCAAAAAAAGATAAAGGATTTTAAACAATGGCTGAAACAATTCAAAACTTCTTAACAGACTATTATTCAATCGCAATTCCACTTAGTATCTTAATTAACGTCATCATCAGTCTTTTAGGTTTTATCCCTAGTATTTTTTTGACCGCTATTAACATACAGCTATTTGGTGTAACGAATGGAACTATTATTTCGATCACTGGTGAGGCATTAGGGGCTATTATCTCGTTTTATATTTATCGTATAGGCCTTCAGAAATTCACTCACAACAAAGTAAATAAGTATCCAAAGGTAGAACGCCTACTTTATGTAGAAGGTAGAGAGGCCTTTCTACTCGTTCTATCGTTTCGATTCATACCCTTCATCCCATCTAGTATCGTTACTTTATTTGCCGCTCTAGGCAAAATGTCATTACTCTCTTTCAGTATTGCCAGCACAATAGGTAAAATACCGGCTTTGTTAATCGAAGTATATTCTGCCTATCATGTCATGAATGGAACGAATGAAGCGAAGTGGATTGTAACAATTGCGGGCGCTATTGGATTGTTTTATTTGTGGAAAAAATGGAGAAAAAAATAAAGAAGGAGCATAGGCTCCTTCTTTATTTTTGAAGTATTTTATTAATAATACTCTCTTAAACCCTTAGTTTACACCAACAGCACTAAATGATTGCTTCACTGCTGCTACTTCCGCAGAAGTCGCACCATATAAATCAGCTGCAGCTTGTACTGCACCAGCACGAGCTTGGCTAAATGTAGTAGATTGCGTGAAATATTGTGTGTTTGCGCGGTAATAAATTGCACCTAACTTATCTTTACCAATACCAGTTACAGTTACACCAGAATGTGTACCGCCATTTGCTAATAAATAAGCTTGTTTGTTAATGATACCACTGTTCGTATGAACTCCACCGTTATCACTTGAACCAGTGTAACGCTTAGAATAATGGTCTGGGTCACCATATTTCGCTGGATCACTCATAGAACGAAGCGCATCTCCTGCTTTACCAGGCGTATAAATATCTTCACCAATCTCCCAATCTGGGTTTCGGTTATCATAGAATTCTACTAAAGTACCAAAAATATCAGAAATTGCTTCATTTAGCGCTCCTGATTCATTTTGATAAATTAAATCTGAGCTGTTTTCCGTAACAGCATGCGTTAATTCGTGACCAATTACATCAATTCCACCAGATAATGAAGTAAACGTTACACCATCACCATCTCCGTATACCATTTGTGAGCCATTCCAGAACGCATTATTATACTTACTTCCGTAATGAACTGTCGATTTTAACGGAGCTCCTGCATCATTAATAGAGTTTCTATTAAATGTAGCTTTATAATAATCATATGTTCTACCCGCATAATAATGAGCATCTACTGCCGCTGCATCATAAGCTGCATTGAAAACATTATCCGCATCTGCCCATAATGTTCCTGGTAATGTTGAGCGGTTTTTCGCATCATATGTGAAAATCGTTGCTCCGCGCGTATTATCTTGTAAGTAGTAAGACGATCCAGATAACGTTGTATTAAGCGACTTTGTATCTCCTAATACACCTTTACCAGTTCCTACTTTATTCGTTCCTGTTACAGGCTTTACAACCGCCTTTGCTTCTTGTTTAGGAGCTTCTTGCTTAACCGGTGACTTATCTTCATTTGCTACATGATCAAGTTTATTATATTTATTTAATACTTTACCGCTTTCTGCTTCAATGAAATAGTAGTAGTTTCCTGGGCTTGGATCTAAGAAGTTTAGATTCACAACGTATGCATATGTTGTTTCTTCACCATTTTGATATACATATAAGTCCGCTTTTGGTTCTACCTCATATTTCGGTTTTACACCTAAATCTTGCTGCGCGATTTCAATTGCTTTTGCGCCTTCGATCTTATTTTTATTCTTCAACTTTTCCTTTTTGTCTAAATCAGGCGCAACTGTTCCAGACAATACTTTTAAAGAACCATCTTTACTTACGTGAGCTACTTGAGTAGATCCCCATACAGGTACTCCTTCATATACTTGTTGCATACGTACTACTGTTGCATCAGTTACAGCATCTTTTTTCACTTGTTTCACTTTGAAAGAATCTTGCGCACTCTTTTCCCCTAGTTTGTAATCACCTTTTGCCGCGTTTAAGTAATCAAACACAACAGATTCTGCTTTCTTACCAGTCGCTCCAGTTAAATCACCAGAAATAAACTCAGGTGATTGCACCGTTTCATTGTACTTCTTCGTAGAGAGCACATTTTTAGAATCCGCAAATACAGAGCCTGTCCCTCCAAACGTTGTAACTGCCATTCCTGCCGCTAACACTAACGCTAAACTTTTCTTTTTCATGAATCTTCCCCCTAATAAATTATTTTTTGAAAAAGAGTAGTTTTATCGTAGCACTATGTTTCCACTATTAATATACTAAAAATTCAAATAATTATTTTCTCAAGTTTTGTAGAATTTTGAGGAACAAATATTGAAAAAACCCCTTTCCAATTGGAAAGGGGTTTCTCAATATTATAAATTTACTTCTTGCGATGCATTAGCATCTAATGCATAAGTATCTGGTTTATTCGTATATTGTACTCCACCAACAATTGTAAGCACTACTGCCAATGTTAAAATTCCAGCTATTACTTTTTTCATTTTCCATCCTCCTTATGATTTTCTAACATTTCAATAACTAATTTATAATATTGATTACTTTGTTCAAATTTTAATGATTGAGCAAAATATTCTGCAAGTTCTATATATACTTTCTTTAATTCAATTTTATTTCCTGCTGATTTATAAAAAGGTATCGCTTCTAATTCTAAAAATTCTTTATATTCTTTCGCTTCTCCAAAATACTTATATTGAAGCATAAGGATCAAATACAATTTTGTATTAAAACGCTCTTCACGTTTAGCAGCAGTAACGCCTTTATTAATCCATTCTTTCGCTTCTTCAAACTGCTCTAATTTAATACAAGATAGTGCCATTTCATATACTGTATCTATATAATTTAAATCTACTTGTTTTTGAAGTTGTAAACTCTCTAAATAGTGCTCTTTTGCTTGCTGATATTTTTTCTTTTTGTAATATATATTCCCCATATTACTTAGAGTAATAGACATAAGAACATCTTTATCTGCAAAAGCCTCCGCTTCCCTCAATATATTCTCATACATTGTTAAAGCTTCTTCATATTGCCCTTGTTCTGCATAACTCAATGCAATGAGAATTTGACAATTTATCACATTTCGAAATTTATACTCACTCCTAAATGCCTCTAATGCGATATTCGCAAAATGTAAAGTAAGATGCTGAATTTCCAAATGACTATAAGTAAGTGCAATATTATAATAAATTCCTGTCTCATGATATCCAAGTTCTTTAGCCATGATCTCTGTCTCAAGTAAATCCTCTAATCCTTTTTTCCACTTATATTGTAAACAGCATAATAATCCCTTACTATACGTATATAATAACTTCTGAAAAGGTGAAAATTTCTTATATGCCTTCTTAAGCTTCTCTAATTCTTCTGCGATTGCCGGCAATTCTCTTTTCATCAGTAAATAGCGTATATTAAGTAATTTATAATAATTTATGATTTCAAAATCTTGAACACTTTGCATATCCTCTTCCAGTTCGTTACGTATGCGTTCAATCTGTGCCTTATCCAAACGGATTAGTGCATTCAACCATTCATCTAGCTTCCCCTTCACATCTTCTTCTACATCTCTCAAATCCGTCACGGCAATTTCTAACCTTGTGCAGAGCAATTGTAGAATTTCTTCTGATGCCTCGATCTTTCCATTTTCGATTTTACTTAAGTATGAGACAGAACAAATGCCCTGACATAATTCTTCTTGTGTCATTTTTTGCTGTAGCCGTTTATAAAAGACTTGTTTGCCTATTTTTTCTAATGTTTGTTGCATTGTCCTCCTCCATTCTCATTACCCCCATTACTCTAATAATACATAAAATCTTGAGAAATATAAATTGATAAATGTTAATTTTCTAAAAAATATGCAATATTTCATTTTTTTCCCTCTTGACTCTACTTCCATATCCATTCTTTGCTACGAACGATTAAAAATTGGTATACTATAACCAAATTATGGAGGTGTTTTCGCGATGACTTATTATAAAGACGATAGCTATGCCTTACATACAGATTTATATCAAATTAATATGGCTTATACATATTGGAAAGATGGTATTCATAATCGCCGCTCGGTGTTTGATTTATACTTTCGAAAGCTTCCATTCGAGAACGGTTATGCTGTTTTTGCTGGCCTTGAAAAGATTGTAGAGTACATAGAAAACTTCAGCTTTACCGAAAGCGATATCGCTTATTTAGCAGAATTACAATTTGAAGAAGAATTCCTTCAGTATTTACAAAATATGAAATTCACTGGGACCGTTCGAAGTATGCAAGAAGGTGAAGTTGTATTTAATAACGAGCCTTTATTACGTGTTGATGCACCGCTCGGCGAAGCACAAATTATTGAAACTGCCCTGTTAAACATTGTGAATTACCAAACATTAATTGCAACAAAAGCTGCTCGTATGAAGCATGCTGCAAATAACGATGAACTTTTAGAATTCGGCACAAGACGTGCCCACGAGTTTGATGCTGCTCTTTGGGGCACACGCGCTGCCTTTATTGGTGGTTTCTCATCTACGAGTAACGTACGGGCTGGGAAGCGCTTCGGAATACCTGTAGCAGGCACACACGCTCACTCTTTCGTTCAAGCATATCGCGATGAATATGTCGCGTTTAAAAAATACGCTGAAACTCATAAAAAATGTGTCTTTCTCGTTGATACATACGACACTTTAAAATCAGGTGTTCCAAATGCGATTCGCGTCGCGAAAGAGTTTGGGGATCGTATCGATTTTTATGGAATTCGCCTTGATAGTGGTGATATGGCTTATTTATCTAAAAAGGCAAGAAAACTACTAGATGAAGCTGGGTTTACAAATACAAAAATTATTGCTTCTAGCGATTTAGATGAATACACAATTATGCACTTGAAATCTCAAGGCGCAAAAATTGATGTATGGGGCGTTGGAACAAAATTAATTACGTCCTTTGAACAACCAGCGTTAGGGGCTGTCTATAAACTAGTTGCGATTGAAGATACTGATGGAAAGTTAAATGATACAATTAAAATTTCATCTAACCCTGAAAAAATTACCACTCCAGGACTGAAACGAATTTATCGCATTATCAATCGAGTTAACGATCATGCAGAAGGCGATTATATTGCATTAGATTCTGAAGAGCCAGGAAAAGAAGAACGTTTAAAAATGTTTCATCCTGTTCACACGTATATAAGTAAATTTGTAACAAACTTTGAAGCACGCGAACTGCATAAAGACATTTTCATTAACGGCGAAAGAACATATGAATTACCAGATATATTAGATATTCAAAAATATAACGAACAGAGTCTCGCACTATTTTGGGAAGAATATATGCGAACTTTAAATCCCGAAGAGTACCCTGTCGATTTAAGTCAAGAATGTTGGGATCATAAAATGAATTACATTCAAACTGTTCGAGAACAAGTTGAAAAAAATATACAAAAATAAAACAGAGAAGCTTTTCCTTCTCTGTTTTTTCAATACGATATGTATCTTTGTGGAAAATATATTAAAATAGTACGACAAATATTTTTTATTTGTAAATTTTAATATTTCGTTATTTATTTATAAAATAATATTTGTTATTATTTTATTGAGTCAATTTCAACAAAATAACCTAAAAAAGAGGACGCAGGTTGCGTCCTCTTTTTTATAAATCTTTCACTCGTAGTACACGCATTGCATTTAACACTGCAAGTAGTGTCACACCAACATCTGAGAAGACAGCTTCCCACATTGTTGCAATACCAAAAGCACCAAGTAATAAAACTAATCCTTTTACCCCTAATGCAAAGATGATATTCTGCCATACAATGCGTCGTGTGCGTTTTGCAATATTTAAGGCTGTTGCAATTTTTGAAGGCTCATCAGTCATAATAACGATGTCTGCCGCCTCAATCGCTGCATCTGATCCTAAACCACCCATCGCAATACCAACATCTGCTCTTGCTAATACCGGTGTGTCATTAATACCATCACCAACGAAAGCAACTTTTTCTTTTCCGTTCTTCGCCGCATCAATTTTTTCAATCTCTTCGACTTTTTGTTGCGGTAATAGTTCTGCGTGAACTTCATCTAAACCTAATTCTTTACCAACAGCTTCACCAACGGATTTTGCATCACCCGTTAACATGACTGTCTTCTTAATACCTAGTTCTTTTAATTTTTGAATTGCTTGTTTTGAATCTTCTTTTACCTCATCAGAGATAACGATATAACCTGCATATTCCCCATCTACAGCAACGTGAACTAATGTACCTACCGTTTCTGGTTGCTTAAATGTAATGTTTTCTTTTTTCATTAATTTAGCATTACCTGCAAAAATTTCTTTTCCTTGTACTTTTACGACTGTACCGTGACCAGAAATTTCGCTATACTCATCGATTATTTTTTCATCAATTGATTTTCCGTATGCCTTTCGAATAGATTGTGCAATTGGATGATTAGAATACACTTCAGCAAATGTTGCATACTCTAATAATTCTTCATTTGTAATACCTTCGCTTGGTTCCATTTTTGTAACTTTGAAGACACCTTTTGTTAATGTTCCTGTTTTATCAAAAACAATATATTTCACATCATTTAAAGCTTCTAAATAGTTACTTCCTTTTATTAACACACCACTTTTAGATGCACCACCAATTCCTCCAAAGAATCCAAGAGGAATTGATACAACTAACGCACATGGACAAGAGATTACTAAGAACACTAAAGCTCTATAAATCCATTCTGAGAATGTAGCTCCTTCTAAAATAAGTGGTGGAATAAACGCCATGATCGCTGCTGTAATAACTACAACTGGAGTGTAGTAACGCGCGAACTTCGTAATAAAGTTTTCTGTTGGCGCTTTTTTACTGCTTGCATTTTGAACTAAATCTAAAATTTTTGATACAGTTGATTCACCAAATTCTTTTGTCACTTCAATTGTTAATACACCATTTTGGTTCACAAAACCACTTAATACATCATTTCCAACTTCGACTTCACGTGGTACAGATTCACCGGTCAATGCTGAAGTATCTACCATTGATGTTCCTTCAACTACTTTTCCGTCTAATGGTACTTTCTCACCAGGCTTCACGATAATATAATCGCCGATTTGTACATCTTCTGGTGATACTTGTTTCGTTTCATTTCCAACCTTCACATTCGCATAATCAGGACGGATATCCATTAATGAAGTAATTGACTTTCGGGAGCGATTGACCGCAATACTTTGGAATAGTTCCCCTACTTGATAGAATAGCATTACCGCAACAGCTTCTGAATATTGTTGAATCGCAAAAGCCCCTAGTGTTGCAATTGCCATTAAGAAGTTCTCATCGAACACTTGGCCGCGAGTTATGTTTCTTACCGCTCTCCAAACGATATCTCCGCCTATTAATAAATACGCAAGGACGAATAACGGAATTGTTATCATTTGTGGTAAGCCCGCTAATGCAGCAATTGCTGTCAAAATTCCGCCGACCACTAATCGTCCTACCATCTTTTTCACATTTGCTTCACCATGGTCGTGACTATGTCCGTGGTCATGCCCACCTTTTTCTTCACGAACAACTTTCACATCTGGTTCTAACTTTTGAACGATATTTGTTATATTTGCTACAGTCGCTTCTAATTCTCTTTTATTCGCTACTTCAACTCTTAATTTCTTTGATACGAAATCAACAGTTGCTGCTGAAATAGACGGCATTTCCTTCACTTTATTTTCAATCTTCATCGCACAGTTCGCGCAATCTAAACCTTCTAATATAAACACTTCTTTTGCTACTTTTGTGTTGTTTTCTTCTTGCACTTTAATGTGCGGTTCTAATTTTGTAACGAGTTGTTTTGCTTCTGTAACAACTTCGCTTTCTGTATTTTGTGCTGTTTCTAAAACCATTGTTTTTGTCGCGAAATTTACAGAGCAAGAATTTACTCCTTCTATATTCCCAACGCCTTTTTCAATTTTCATTGCACAGTTCGCACAATCTAAACCTTCTAACACCAGTTTCTTTTTCACTAATGCTTCAGCCATCGTTCTCCCTCCTCGCGTTCTTTTTATTCTTCCTCGTTTACGTGTTCAAACGCTTGCTCGAAGATATGAATTACGTGCTGGTCAGCTAACGAATAATAAACGACCTTTCCTTCTTTACGATTCTTTACAAGTTTCGCTTGCTTTAACACACGAAGCTGATGCGAAATAGATGATTGTGTCATTCCTAATAAATAAGCTAAATCACAAACACACATTTCAGCTTCAAATAATGCATGTAATATTCTCGTCCGTGTACGATCACCTAATACTTTAAATAATTCTGCTACTTTACTTAAACTTTCATCAGTTGGAATTGTTTGTTTTACTTGATCAACAACTTCTTCATGAATTATCGTTTGAGAACATGTCTCTTGTGGTGTTTCTACTTTATTTACAGCCATTATAGCTCACCTCTTCATTTGAACATATGAACAATTATTCATATATCTTATACTCTTATTATATGAGCGTCCATTCATATGTGTCAATGAAATCTCATACATTTTTCCGAACATTTTGTTCACATTTTAATAAGGCATACACATATTTTCCGCATCCATTACATTCTCATACAAAAAAGGATGTACATTTTGCCCAAAAGAAAAAAGCCTTGCGCGCTCCCTAGACGCACAAGGCTTACTATACTTATATCCCTTTTAATTAGCTTGTTCTAAATTATCCTGCGAACTTCCATCGTCTTTTAAATGACTATGTTTTTTCGAATAAACAAAGTATACAACTACTCCGATTGCTAACCAAACACCGAAGTATATCCATGTTTTTAATGGTAAATTTACCATTAAGAATAGACAACATGCAACTGAAATAATCGGTAAGATCGGTACAAGTGGTACCATAAATCCACGTTGTAATTTCGGATGCGTTTTACGAAGAATGATAACAGTTACACCAACCATGGCGAATGTTAATAACGCTCCAATATTCGCTAAATTCGACAATTCTTTTAAATCGATAAATCCAGCAATTAAAGCACTACCAATTCCTGTTAACCAAACTGAAAATGTTGGCGCTTCAGTCTTCTTGTTAATTTTCGCGAAAGATTTTGGCAATAAACCGTCACGGCTCATTGCGAAGAATACACGAGTTGTTGCATAAATGTAAGCGAAAATTACAGCCATAATACCAATTACAGCTCCAATTGCGATTATACCTGCTACTTTGTCTTGTCCTACAACTTCTAACACATATGCCATAGCTTCTGGTACATCTAATTCTTTATAAGAAACCATACCTGTCATAACGAGACAAACTACAACATAAATGATTGTACAAATAACTAACGAAGCAATAATACCAATCGGTAGATCACGTTGCGGATTTTTTACTTCTTCAGCAGAAGTTGCTAATGCATCAAATCCTAAGAAAGCAAAGAATACTGCTGCTCCCCCTGCGAACACTCCACTTAAACCGTACGGTGCAAATGGTATCCAGTTTTCTGGTTTCACGTAGAATACACCAACTGCAATGAATAAAACAACAATACCAATTTTAATTAATACCATTATGTTATTCACACGCTTACTTTCTTTTGTACCTCGTGATAATAACCAAGTTATCACTAACGTAACGATAACTGCTGGTAAGTTTACCATACCACCTTGCGATGGAATCGTTAACAAGGCTTTAGGAATTTCAAGTCCTAATCCGCTCACTAAATTATGGAAATAACCCGTCCATCCTCCGGCTACTGCGGCAGTCGTTACGACATATACGGATAACAATGTCCATCCCATTAAATGGGCAACAAACTCACCAATTGTTGCATATGAATATGTGTACACACTACCTGACACAGGAAGTGTAGATGCAACTTCTGCGTAACATAAAGCTGCAAATCCACAAACAATTGCTGCAATCATGAATGAGAAAATAACTGCTGGACCAGCATCTCTTGCTGCTACTAATCCAGTTAATACTAGAACTCCTGTACCAATTATCGCACCAATCCCTAGCATTGTTAGGTCAAATGCCCCTAGCGTTTTCGTTAAAGTTTTACTTTTACTTTCCCCTAACAATTGCGTAACGGATTTCTTTTTAAATAGGTTGGCCACGATGTATGCCCCCTTTTGCCAAGAAGAGCTAAGAGATCTTCACTCTTAGCTCTTATCATGTTGGTTTATATATTGTTCGATTTTATTTTGTATAATGCTGCTATTAGCAAGATACTGTTTCTGCTTCTAATAATTCTTTAGCACCTTTGTACTCTACACCGTGAGCTTCTGCAACTGCTTCGAATGTTACATAGCCGTCTAATGTGTTAATACCTTTTAGTAATGCAGCGTTTCCTAGGCAAGCTTCTTTGTAGCCTTTGTTAGCAATTTGTACTGCATATGGTACTGTTACGTTTGTTAATGCAAGAGTTGATGTACGTGGAACCGCACCTGGCATGTTTGCAACTGCATAATGAACAACGCCGTGTTTTTCGTAAGTTGGGTTATCATGAGTTGTAATACGGTCAGTTGTTTCGAAAATACCACCTTGGTCAATCGCGATATCTACAACAACAGAACCTGGTTCCATTGATTGAATCATTTCTTCTGTTACAAGTTTTGGCGCTTTTGCACCTGGGATTAATACTGCACCGATTACAAGATCAGACTCTTTTACAGCTTCTGCAATATTGTAAGGATTAGACATTAAAGTTTTTACTTGGTTTCCGAAAATGTCATCTAATTGACGAAGACGTTCTGCACTTAAGTCGATGATTGTTACATCCGCACCTAGTCCAACTGCAATTTTAGCAGCATTTGTACCAGCTTGTCCACCACCGATGATTGTTACTTTACCACGTTTAACCCCTGGAACACCTGCAAGTAAAATACCTTTACCGCCTTTGTTTTTCTCAAGGAATTGTGCACCAATTTGTGCAGCCATACGACCAGCTACTTCACTCATAGGTGCAAGTAATGGTAGAGAACGGTTTTCTAATTGTACTGTTTCATATGCAATAGAAACAACTTTCTTTTCGATTAATGCTTTTGTTAATTCTGGTTCTGGAGCTAAGTGTAAGTATGTGAATAAGATTAAACCTTCGCTGAAGTGTTTGTATTCGCTTTCAACTGGTTCCTTAACTTTCATAACCATTTCCATATTCCAAGCTTCTTCAGCTGTATCAACAATTTTTGCTCCCGCTTCAACATACTGAGCATCTGTGAAACCAGATCCTAAACCTGCACCCTTTTGAATGAATACTTCGTGATTGTTACGAATTAAATGTACAACACCTGCTGGTGTCATTGCCACACGGTTTTCGTTGTTTTTAATTTCTGCTGGTACCCCAATACGCATAATGAAATGCCCCCTTATAATTAACAGAAAAAAGAGATTCTTTTTTCTTTTTGTAATAATTAATAACTTATGTCCTTATTCTAGCATAACTTAAAAGTTATGAAAACGCTAACATACCATTTTTTTAAAGTTTATATATTTAGAATAGTGTAAATATATGGAACATTGATTCTATTAGCATCTTCGTGCCATTTCATTATCTATCACTCTATTTTTATTATACGCCCTAAAAATAAGAAGCAATCATTTATTATTCGACAATAATGTAACAATGTAAGAAACCTAAGTATCGACGTATACATATACACTTATTACTGTACACAATACTTTAGAGATATATTCTTTTCCTAAAAAAACAGCTGCAGGCATTTAGCCAGCAGCTGGGTAACTTATAAATAACTTGGAAAATAAATCATCTGTTGTTTCAGTAATTTTATCAAACAAATCACTTTCTTCCGCTTCTTGCTCTTTTAACATCTTAATTGTTTCACGTGCATCTTCAGGATAATCGGTAATGATACCATCTACGTTTAATTTATAATATCCCTTTAAACTTTCCATATCATTTACCGTCCATACGTAAATCGGCTTGTTTAACTTTCTTGCTTCTTTTACTAATTTCTTATTTAACATGTATTCTTCTGCTACATAAAAATCAGCTTTCACATTCTTTAAGTTAGCTCTACTTGCATACAGTATATATCCTACTTTTATATTGGGATTTGCACGTTTAAACTCTTTAATAAGCGGATAGTGTAACGTTTGAATGACACATTGCTTCTCAAATTCATTATCTTTAATCACTTTTAATACTTTGTTTACGAAATCTTTTTCACCACCATGAAGCTTCACTTCAATATTAAGTTTGATTTTGTCCTTTGACAGCTTAATAATCTCATCAAGTGTACTTATTTGTCCTGAAAACCCATCTTGACTAAGAGTAAGCTGTCTTAACTCGTCCATCGTTAAATCTGACACATGAACATTAGCATTAGCAAGACGTTTTAGCTTCAAATCATGTATAACTGCTAGTTCACCGTCTTTCGTTTGCAGTACATCAATTTCAGCATAGTCTGCTTTCGCATCAATAGCCCCCTGCACAGCTTCTTTCGTATTCTCTACACCTTTTGAAATATAACCACGATGAGCCATAATAATTGGTTCTTTATATGTGTTTGTAATAAAGGTCACAATGAAGGCAACAACCATTCCCGCAGTAATAATTCCTACAATATATACGCCAATAAATTTCCAACGATGTTTTTGGAAGAAACATTTATCTGCTTTCGTTTTCGAATAATCTAATCCTTCTTCTAATAAAACATCTTCAACTGGAACCTTTTGTAAGTACAATCGCGTAATCGCCATAATATAAAATGGTGTCACGATAAAGCTAAATAAATACAATGTACTCGTTAAAAACACAGACATTGTTGATTCCGCTAATAATGCAAATGTCCCTGCTGGGTTTGTAAATTCATATACTCCCCACAGACAAAGTAAATAAATTCCTATAAATAAAAGAAAGACAATTCCTACAGATATGAAAAAACCTACTAAAAAGAATAATACTTTAAAAAAGCTTTCTTTTACTAAGTTTGCACTTTTTCGTGCTGCGGTGCGGAACGGCTTTTCCTCTAAAACAATAATAGGTAAAACAAAGATCCAACGAAGATTTAAATAGGCAACTACAGCAAAGAAAGTATAATATCCAACTTGACCCATTGTTGTCTTAAATAGTTCACCTGTAATAAAATTAGGAATTTGAATCTCAGGAATCAATGCAGATTTATACCCCGTACTTAATAGTGGTAATAACACAACTGCGTACAAAACAAATCCTGGTAAGCAATATGTAAAAAGGGAAGGTAAATACGTTACTGTTTTATACAAAATCGGACGTAATCTCACCTTTTGCCTTTTATGAGCAAAGTACGAAATAATAATAAGCACCGCAAATTCCGTAAAGATAAGAAACAGTGCTAACAATGATAAAATTACGATTGCCATTATGCCGTATGGCGTCTTTAAAAACGCTAATAATTCATCATTCGTCGCATTTGCATAACCACCAAAATACAATAACTTATTAAAAATGATCCCAAATAGCGGGACAAATACAATCGCTGCTAATAATTTATAAGCAAGTTGAAAGGTTAATACATTCCAAAAAGCAAATCTAACTGTTTGAAAGGAATGTCCAATTACTCCTGGTATAGATAGTCTTTTACGGTGTTGCATATATTCCTCCACATTCTAAAACGATATTTGAGATGGATTCCACATTTCCATTTCTAATCCATCTTTTTAATAATAATATATTCCGCTTAACATGAACACTCTTATACATACAATGAAAAAAGTGATGGTTACTCCCCATCACTTTTTTCATCTACTCTATTTTTTCTCTAACCCTTGTCCAAATGCTTTCAAGAAGCTAAAACCGAATGTAATGGCTCTATTGATATCTGGATCTTTTAACACTTTAAAGAAATCCATCACTTTTGTTTTTTTGCCACTATTTAATTCATCTGTTGCAAATTGTAATCCAGTGACTAAACTCGATGTGATTTGCTTCGTTACTTCTGGGTCAACTGAGGATAGTGCTTCCCCCGCTCCCATCATATTGTTAAGTGCATTTTTAACTGGTTCACGATTTAATTGCTCCACAGCGATCTTTGAAACATCTTCCTTCGCAGCAAGTAAACTAATCGCCGCATCTAATATACCAGCCTTTTGCAACTGTGCTAAAAGCTGCATTGTTTCTTCTACTGCTTCACGATTATTAGATAGCTCATTTAGAAGTTCATCTGCTAATTGCTGCTTCTGTTCTTCCTCTGTTACAACTTTCTTTTTAATTAACGTAATTTCTTTCGCCACTATCTCCGCCCCCTAGTCCACAAGTGATACGTATTGTTTTCTTTGCCACTTTTGCTCGATTTCAACACCATTTTGCGGATTACGCTTTTTATCTCGCGGGTTCGAAGATGGTAACGGGCGGTCTCCTTTTTCACGTAACACACGCATTTTCACCATCGTTTGTTTATACGCCGGTGTACACGTATAAATGTCTGTTGCCGTCCCAGTTAAAATATTAATCGCTTCTTCATTTACTGTTGCATGCATCGGTAAATATAGCTCTTTCCCCGTTACACGATCTGTAATAAGCGCTTGTACTTTAATTTTCCCAAATGGTGATGCTAATTCCACAAGACCACCATCTTTCACATTGCGCTCTATAGCAAGTTCCGGTGAAATTTCAACGAATACTTCAGATACTTTAGATAAAATACCAGCCGACTTATTCGTCATATTCCCTTCATGGAAATGCTCGAGCATGCGTCCATTATTTAAAAGTAAATCATACTCATCTGGTGCTACAACCGGTGGTACCCATTCATCTAATGATAAACGAGCAAGTTTATCTGGGAAGTTAAATCCGTCTACATATAATAGCGGTGTATCGCTACCATCATGACTACCCCAACATAAACTATTCCATCCTTCTAGACGGTCATACGTCGCTTGAGAGTATAACGGTGCAAGTGATGCGATTTCGTCCATAATTTCACTTGGACTTTCGTAATTCCAATCCCCACCCAGTGCACGAGCAACTTTTTGCAAAATCCACCAATCTGGTTTGGAATCACCAAGCGGTTTCAATACTTCATATAATCTTTGAATACGGCGCTCTGTATTCGTAAACGTTCCTTCTTTTTCTAAGCTTGGTGCTGCCGGTAAAATAACATCAGCAAAACGAGCTGTTTTTGATAAGAACATATCTTGAACGACAAGAAAATCTAAATTCGCTAAAATATGTTGCACATGGTTCGCATTTGAATCGACTAAAGCCATTTCCTCACCCATGACATACATACCGCGTAGTTTTCCTTCTTCCGCTGCAAGTAACATTGCAATATTATTTAATCCTGGCGCTTTCGGAATAGTTGTACCATATGCTTTTTCAAACTTAGCACGAAGCGTATCATCTGATACTGCTTGATAACCTGGAAGCCAGTTTGGTAATGTTGCCATATCACAAGCACCTTGTACGTTATTATGTCCTCTTAATGGATATGCACCTGCACCAGGACGACGGTAGTTACCCGTAACAAGTAGTAAATTTGAAATTGCTGCTGATGTCGTACTTCCTCCTGTATTTTGAGTTACACCCATTCCCCAAAGTATACAAGTACCATCTGCTTCATATACCATACGAGCCATTTCTTTCAGATTTTCTTTCGAAATCCCTGTAATTTTCTCTGTATAGTCCAGCGTATATTTCTCTAGCATTTTGCTATATTCATCAAAATTCTTTACGTTTTCAGCTAAAAACTTTTTATCGTGCCAATCTTGATCAATAATATATTTCGTAATACCAGCAAGCCATACGTAATCCGTTCCTTGGCTCGGATGAATAAATAAATCCGCACGCTCTGCCATTTCATGTTTACGGAGGTCTGCTACAATTAGTTTTTGCTCGTGTAATTTATGAGCACGTTTTACACGCGTCGCAAGTACAGGATGTCCTTCTGTTGGATTCGCACCAACGATAATGACAAGTCCTGCTTCAGCTATATCTTTCACTGTTCCAGCATCCCCGCCCATACCGACAGTTTTAAATAAACCATCTGTCGCTGGCGACTGACAGTAACGAGAACAGTTGTCTACATTATTCGTTCCATATATTTGTCGAGCTAGTTTTTGCATAAGGTAATTTTCTTCATTCGTTACTTTCGATGAAGAAATGAATCCAAATGCATCGCTGCCATATTCAGATTTAATATGCTGCATGTTAGAAGCAACAACTTCTAATGCTTCTTCCCATGAAGCTTCAACAAACATATCTCCTTGGCGAATTAATGGCTTCGTAATTCGATCTTCACTATTTACAAAGTCCCATCCAAATTTACCTTTTACACATGTGGAAATACCATTAACAGGTGCATCTGAAACAGGTTGTACTTTCAAAATTTGACGATCTTTCGTCCATACTTCGAATGAACAACCGACACCACAAAATGTACAAACTGTTTTTGTTTTATTAACTTTCGTCTTACGCATCGCAGCCTCTACTTCTGAAACTGCCAAAATACTACTATATCCAGGCTCTACATCCTTTACAAAATCAATCATCGGATCTAACACATCTGGCTTTAATCCTGTCATGAATCCAGCTTCACCTAACATTGATTTTTCCATTAACGCATTACATGGACATACTGTTACACATTGCCCACAACTCACACAAGATGAGTCATTTATGCTTACACCATGATCCCATATAACACGTGGACGATCTAAGTTCCAGTCTATCGATATAGTTTCATTAACCTGTAAGTTTTGACATACTTCTACACACTGTCCACAAGCAATGCATTGATTTGGATCATACCGATAAAACGGATGTGACATATCCACTTCACAAGCACTTACTTTCGGCTCATACGGATATTTCTGTTCTTCGATTCCCATCATATGTACCGTGTTATGGACTTTACAGTTACCATTATTGTTATCACAAACGGTACAATACAATAAATGATTCTCTAATATTCGATCCATTGCCTCAGTCTGTGCCTCTTTTGCACGCTGGGACTGTCTTTCGATATGCATACCGTTCTCTAATTTCGTTGAACAAGCACGTAATAACTTCCCATTTACTTCTACAATACACGTATCACAAGTTTGAATTGGATCTACTTCTGGTACATGACAAATTTGAGGATGTTCCAAATTACTCTCGTTAAATAATTGTAGTATCGTCTTTTCACCCGATGTGGAAAATTCTTTACCATCCACGGTTACACGGACTGTCTGTTCTGCCATAGTTTCCCCTCTCCTTACAACCAACTGTACAACACAATTATGAATCCGTTTTCAAAATCGCATTACTGTACATATTTTTGAAACGCTCTGCCCGAATACTTTTCTTATGAAGTCGATTCTAGATGTTATAAGGTATAACTACGAAAGCTTGAAAATATCACTATTCTACGGTTCTATTATATCGTACATATACAATAATAACCAAAATAATCTGTGATTTCCTTGCTAATAGGTGTTTTTATTTCCCCATTGTTTTATGATAAATATGGGAGAGAAATACATATAAAAGGGGAATTTAATATGGGGCCTACGCAAGAGACTTATACAATTGTACGCTATCAATCTGGTACATTTTCAAAACAACTGGATGAGATTGTTACAGAATCTCCTATTACTATTAAATTAAATGGTGAAGAATATGTAACAGTTGTATGCACACCAAATTATATTGAAGATATGGTAATTGGTTTTTTAATTTCTGAAGGAATTATTGCTTCCTATAAAGATGTTGAAGAACTATGGGTGCAAAAAGATAACGGAATTGTCCATGTAACATCATCAAAAGTAAATCCACTCTATCAAACTTTATATAATAAACGATACATCACTTCTTGCTGCGGAAAAGGTAGACAAGGTTTCATTTTCGTTAACGATGCAGCAAAAGCAAAAGATTTACATGATATACATGTAAAAATTACTCCTGAAGAATGCTTTTACTTAATGAATACTTTACAACAATCTTCCACTACCTTTCGCCAAACCGGCGGGGTTCACAATACCGCGCTATGTGATCGAAATAATATCCTCCTATCAAGAATGGATATCGGAAGACATAATGCATTAGATAAAATATATGGCCATTGTTTGCGCAACGATATATCTGTTAAAGGAAAAATCATTGCATTTAGTGGGCGTATTTCATCCGAAATTTTACTCAAAGTTTCAAAAATCGGATGTGAAATGGTTCTATCTAAATCCGCTCCAACAAAATTAGCATTACAACTCGCTCATGATTTAGGCATTACAGTCGTAGGATTTATTAGAAACGAATCTTGCAATATTTACACACATCCACATCGAATTGATGGTTATCAATCGAATAACTAAAATAACTCCTCGGTTGAGGAGTTATTTTAGTTATAAAAATGTAATATATTAAAGACTTGAATAGTTAATAAAGTTAATATATAATTTCATTACATATTAAAAACAAAACATTGTAGCATATATCTTTTCATTCTTTTACAAATTAAAAGAGACTGCTAACAAAACGCATACACAATCTTATAGAAGTAATGGATTTATTTTATTTGAAATCGACCAAGGAGGTTATAACTATGGAAATTCGCTTATTAACGACAGAGGACGCAGAAATATATTTAAAAGTTTGTATGGAAGGTTTAACGAAGAACCCGGAAGCTTTTAGCTCTTCTTATGAAGATGTTCTTAAACATGAGGATCCTGTAGCTGCTATGGCAAAACGATTAAGCAATCCGGATAAGTATACTCTAGGGGTCTTCAAAGATAACGATTTAATCGGCATTTCTACTTTAGAAACAAAGCCTTTCATTAAACAAGAACATAAAGCAAAAATCGGTTCCGTTTTTGTTTCCCCAAAAGCGCGTGGCCTTGGAGCAGGACGAGCTCTAATTAAAGCAATTATTGAAAATGCCGATAAACTACATGTAGAACAACTTATGCTCGATGTTGTAGTTGGTAACGATGCTGCAAAAAAATTATATGAGTCATTAGGCTTCCAAACTTACGGCGTACAAGAACGTTCTTTAAAACATAACGGTCAATATTGGGACGAGGAACATATGGTTCTGTTCTTAAATGATTAATACTTCAATATAGTTTTCCAAAAGCACCTTTTGATTAAAAAAGGTGCTTTTTTCATTACAACAATGTAATCTTCATGTCACCTTTATCGATCGTACCAAACCTTTCCATTCATTATACTAAAAGTATAAAGTGAGGCACCAATTATGAAATGAACGTATAGCATTCAATTGATAGATAGAGGAGAATGTGACATGAAACAAAACAAACGAGCTATGCTTTTAATATTTACTACAGCAATTGTAACTTCTGGGTTAGCCATTTTACCTTGGTTTATTATATAGAACTATTCCCCTAATAACGAAAAAAGCTTATTGCTTCTTAAGAAGCAATAAGCTTTTTTATATTATAAAATCCCCAAAATTTTATTTACACAACTTATAATAATAACCATAGATACGGCAATGCACATGACAACCGTATTACGATCTTGCTTTTCTTTTTTTGAAATTTCTTCTTTTGGATTCATGTGTATGATCTCCTTTTAAAAAAAGTGTGAGATAGGAAATTTTTCTTATCCGATGCGAGGTGAATACGAAAACCCTCTCTATCTCACATACACAATAGAATGGAATTGTCATTTTATAAATAAAATGACATGACGTTATGTCGCAACATAGGGTATTTTGTGTCGCTACGTTTTCTATTATAAGAAATAGTTGTGCAAAACTAGTGCATTTTTTATGTCAATTACTCTGAGCGAAAAATAACTCTTCCACTCAATCACATAAAAAGAGTTTTTTATTATTTTCATGTAAACTATACAAGTAGAATGAACAGTTTGGGGTGCACAATATTATGGTTAAAATTTTATTAGTAGACGATGAAGAACGCATGTTACGATTATTAGATTTGTTCTTAAGTCCTCGTGGCTATTTTTGTATGAAAGCTACCTCTGGCCTTGAAGCACTAAAGTTAATAGAACAAAAAGACTTCGATATTATTTTGTTAGATGTTATGATGCCGAATATGGATGGATGGGATACTTGCTATCAAATCCGTCAAATTTCCAACGTTCCAATTATTATGCTAACAGCCCGCAATCAAAGTTACGATATGGTGAAAGGTCTCACTATGGGCGCAGATGACTATATTACAAAACCATTTGATGAGCATGTATTAGTCGCAAGAATCGAAGCTATATTACGTCGTACAAAGAAAGATGGATTTGTTAGCTTCAATGGTATCGAGTGGGATAAAACGAAACATACTGTCACAGTTTATAATGAAAAAATCTCCCTGACACCTATCGAGTTTTCGTTACTTGGATTATTTTTACAAAACACAAACCGTGCTTATAGCCGAGATGATTTAATCGAAAAAATTTGGGGTTATGAAACAGACATTGAATATAGAACAATCGATTCACATATTCGTAATATCCGCGATAAATTACGCAAAAAAGGATTTCCTGTTGAAGATTACTTAGAAACTGTCTATAAAGTCGGATATAAATGGAAAAGTGAATAATTACTTCGGTCAGTGGACAATAGTATACCACTGACCCTTTATATGAAATAAGGTATGGTGAGAAAATGAGTAAACTTTCACTTAAAGTTGGGACATACTTTTTAATATTAGCTTTATGTATTGAAACAATTGCTTTTGTATCTTTTTACAAAAGCATTTCAACAATGCGCATTGAGGAAGAAACACTTGCTCTTTTAGAGAAAGGAAATCGCTATAGTAAAATTATTAAAAAACGCGCGAAGTGGGATGTATATTCTAAAGAAAAGAAACTCATGGAAAGCGCTGAACACAGTAAACGGCCTAAACGTGCTATGTACCCCGAGTTTGATATCAACACTGCGGCTGAACACTTAGTTGAATCAGAATTAATTGCTAACTCTGATATAGCTATCATTATAACGGACAATAACGGCAAAATTATTTCTACCTCAGAACCTGTAACAAAAGAAATGCAAAAACAACTTACTTGTAAAACAGAGACTATCCCAGAAGGTGGATTAATCAATGAAAAAAACTGGAAAAAATCAAAATTCATCTCAACAGTAAGCCCGCTGGAACTTCAAGGATTTCAAGGTAAGTTGTATATGTTATTAAAGACATCTTTCTTAGAAAATATGTTACTTAAACTCATGAATCAATTTCTTATCATTAGTGTTTTGACAATTATTTTAACGACTATTTCTGTCTTTGTTTTTTCTCGTGTTATTACAGAACCGCTTATAAAAATGAAGAGGGCAACAGAAAAAATGTCAAAATTAAATACACCAATTCAATTAGGTATTAAACGGAATGATGAACTTGGAAGTTTAGCAAAAACGATTGAAGATTTATCTAGTGAACTGACTTATATGAAAAAAGAACGCAATGAATTTCTCGCTAGTGTTGCCCATGAACTATTAACTCCATTAACCTATATGAAAGGTTATGCGAAGGTAGCAAAGAGAGACTCTTTAACGAAAGAAGAGCGTGAAGAATACTTACAAATCATTGAGGATGAAACAGATAGTGTAACCGATCTCGTCCAAGATTTATTTATGCTGGTGCAATTAGAACAACATCAGTTTGTTATAAAAAAACAAAAAGTGATTCTTCAACCATTTTTAGAACGAATGGTTGAAAAAACAAAAACAACATTAACTAACAAACAAATGCAACTCCATGTATATTGCAAAGATGATTTAGAAGTTTGCATAGACGAAAGACGTATGGAACAAGTTATGTTAAATTTATTACACAATGCTTATCAACATTCGCCAGAAAACACATCTATTACGATACGTGTACTCACGGAAACAGATTATTTTACAATAAATGTAGACGATGAGGGAGAAGGTATTCCTGAAGAAGATATCCCGCATATTTTTGATCGTTTTTATCGTGTTGATAAATCGAGAACGAGAGCTACTGGAGGAAAAGGTATTGGGCTAGCTGTTGCAAAAGAAATTGTAGAATTGCATAACGGTTCCATTCTAGTAACAAGCCAATTAGGAGTAGGAACAAACTTTAGAATCGAGCTACCTTTTGAATAAGATGCGTGTGAAAACACCAGTAGTAGTAAACACTACTGGTGTTATTTTGTTCATAAAATCAGCTCATATAAGCTAAGCTTTTGAAATTATTCTTATTTCAATATAAAATAAAGGTACATTTGCAAAGATTTGGAGGGTGATACAATTGGATATCCATGTATTAACAAAAGACGAAGCGGAAATTTACTTAGAACTTCGTGTAGAAGGGTTAAAGCAAAACCCTGAAGCTTTCAGCTCTTCTTATGAAGATATTATTAATAAAGAGTGTGCGATTGAATATAAAGCACAAAAATTAGCACAAGATGAAAACTATACGCTAGGTGCATTTAAAGATGGACAATTAATCGGGGTTGCAACACTGGAAACGAAACCATATGTAAAACAAGAACATAAAGCTAAAATCGGTTCTGTATATGTTTCTCCAAAAGCACGCGGACTTGGAGCAGGAAAAGCACTTATTAAAGAATGTCTTGAACTTGCTAAATCTTTAGAGGTGGAACAAGTTATGCTTGATGTTGTTGTTGGCAACGATGGTGCGAAGAAACTTTATGAATCATTAGGTTTTAAAACATTCGGTGTACAAGAACGTTCACTGAAATATAACGGACAGTATTGGGACGAAGAGCATATGGTCTTATTCTTAGATGAAAATAAATAATAAAAAACATCCTCATGCCTGGAGGATGTTTTTTACTTTCTTGTATACCATGCCTTATGTAATAATTGAATCGCTTTCGCAATTTCGTCTTCTGATAAAATTGCAAACCCAAGTAAAACTACATTTTCAGGCGCAGTACCGTCTTTATAGTACGTAGAAACAGGATATATTTTAATACTATATTTTGCAGCTTCTTTAATTAACTCTTCTTCTCGCATTCCATTATGCACTTGTAATAAAATGTGTAATCCAGAATCTTCTCCGATCACTTCAACACGATTAGAGAAATACTTCTCTATTTCAAAAACAAGTCGATCCCTCTTTTTTCGGTAAACGACACGCATTTTATGAATATGTTTTTCCCAATAGCCTTCATTTAAAAACCTTCTTATCACTTCTTGGTCCATTCTTGAAACACTTTGCGTATAAAATAAATATTCCTTTTGATACTTTTTAATTAAATTCTTCGGTAATACGATATAACTCATCCGTAATGAGGGCAACAAAGCTTTTGATAGCGTCCCCATATAAATAACTTTCCCATCTGTATCTAATCCTTGTAGTGCCGGAATTGGCTTTCCTGAATAACGGAATTCACTATCGTAATCATCTTCAATAATATACCTGTCTTCTTCTTTCTTTGCCCATTGTAAAAGCTGCGTCCTTCTCGTAATAGGCATAATCATTCCATATGGGAACTGATGAGAAGGAGTTACAAATACAACATTTGCATCGCTATTTTCTAACTCTGCTATACAAATTCCGTCTCTATCTAAAGACAACATTTGAACCTTCTTTTCTCCCTGTTCAAAAACAACCATTTTCCTGTGATAACCTGGGTTTTCAACTGCATAATTGCTTCCCTTTAACAATTGAAACAGTAGCTTTACTAATATTTGTGTACCCGCCCCTAATACGATCTGGCTAGCTGAACAACGCACACCTCTAGATTCATACAAATAGTTCGCAATTTCCTCCCTTAAGCTCAATTCCCCTTGAGGGTGTCCAAGAAAAAGTAACTCATTATTATGTGGCTGCCATACATCATTTATAAGCTTGCGGTACGTAGTGAACGGAAAAGTATCCGTATCAACCCCTGTTTGGGTGAAATCAAATTTATAGTTCTCCTCCCGAAACGATACTTCTTCTACTTTCGCTTCGCTTCTTTCTACATAAATCATTTGTTCAATTTTACATACGAAATAACCTTTTCTCGATGCCGATTCAATATAACCTTCTGCAAGTAATTGCTCGTAAGCCGCTTCTACTGTATTCTTACTCACTTGTAAATAGCTCGCCAGCTTTCTTTTAGCAGGTAATTTTGTAAAAGCCGGAATCGTTCCATCTTTAATCTCTTTTTTTATATACTCATACAATTGCACATACAATGCTATTTTACTTTTCGTATTTAAATTAGGCGTTAATTCTAACATAATATCTGACCCCTTAATAAAACTAAAATCTGATACTTTTTACAGTACCAGAAGTTATATATAATTCCTTGTATCATGTCACACATAAAAAATCAAATACTCGAGAGGGGATGCATGATTATGAACAACAATAGACGGATTGGACTCATTATGATTATTACAGGAGCTACCTTATGGGGATTATCTGGCCCGATGATTCAGTGGCTATTTCAACATACTAACGTATCATCAATTGATTTTTTAACAATTCGCTTGTTGCTTGCGGGAATATTTATTTTATCTTTCTTGCTTATAAAGAAACAAAACATATTTCAAATTTGGAAACATCCTAGACATTCTATACAACTTATTATTTTCTCTATTCTCGGCATGCTCGGTGCGCAATACGCCTTTATTGAAACAGTTCATATTAGTAACGCGGTTACAGCGACATTATTTCAATTTCTTGGCCCTGTTCTTATTACCATTTATGTCGCATTTGGACAAAGAAAATTCCCTGCTTCTATGCAACTACTTGCAATTATAACTGCCCTAACAGGAACGTACTTTATTATTACAAACGGTTCAATTGAAAATATTGTTTTATCGAAAGAAGCCATTATTTTCGGCCTATTAACAGCAATTGGCTTTGCATTTTATACCCTTCATCCAGCTTCTCTTATTAAAGAATGCGGAACAACTGTAGTAATTGGCTGGGGGATGTTAATCGGTGGCATTGCCCTGCTTATTTGTAATCGCTCGTTTGAATGGAATCAGCTTTCACAAACTTTTACACAAAAAACTTTTTCTATGCTTATCCTTATCATCATAAGTGGCACTCTTTCTTTCCTCCTTTATATCGGTAGTCTGAAATATTTAGCAGCAACAGAAACAAGCATTTTATCTAGCATTGAACCACTTGTAGCTGCCATCGTTTCAATCGCTTGGCTGAATGAATCCTTTGGAGCCTATCAATTATTAGGCGGCGTATGTATCGTTCTTTCTGTTATTTTCTTAACGATGCCGCAAAAAGAGAATGAACCTACCTTTTCAACTGAACAAATATAAAAAATGTCAAAAGAGGTCGTACAAAACTTACGACCTCTTTTGACGTTTTAAAGGAATTGTCCCGCTTTCTAGCAAATACAATTACACTAACAATAAAAATTAGGAGTGTGACACCATGAAAAAAATTGGAACTATGCTACTTTTCTCTTTTCTCATCGCTGGATGCACACAAGCGCAACCTGATTCAGAAGCACCTAAAAAAGAAGCCATCGCCACGTCATCCACTCAAGTTAATGCACCTTCCTTCTTTCATCTTAGCGTTTTAAAAGATGTAAATTGGGAAGAAACACCCTCCTTCATACAAGAAAAAATACCTTTAAAAGGCATCGAAGAAAAAATTGCAATGGCTGATAGCCCTATTATCGTAAATGAAAAAAATGAAATAATGTGGTACTTTTTAGATCCTGAAATGCCAACTGGAAAACTATCTATTATTGCACTAAAACAAGGATCAGTAACTCCAACACCAGTACTCTTTCAACAAGAAACTTCCAAACCAACTTGGACTACTTCAAATACAATTGATTCCACTACAAACGAACTTCCTCTCACTATGTCACTACCTTCACCTGGATTATGGGTATTAAATATATATGTGAATGAAAAATATTATGATCAGTTTGTAATTACTGCTGAGTAAAGTGACAAAACTAAAACACTTTCTTACAACAATGTAATTTCTACGTCATGTACTTCGATAGTTGAAGTATCTCTCTTCTCTTATACTTAAAATAAGAAATGACACGAGGAGAGATGAGAGATGAAAAAAATGATAGAAGTGATTGTAGCAGTAACTGAGGTTTTAGTAAATGGTAAACAAGTTGCAATGGAATTAAATAAATAGTGAAGAAACACAAATAAATAATTTTACACTTCTTCATTATTTTGATTTCTTATCTCAAAAAAGCAGTGCCTTTTTAGGCACTGCTTTTAGCTATTAATAACTTGGTATTTTCATAATTTGCGCCACACCTGAATCAATGGCTGCTTTCGCTACAGCTTCCGCAACACTTGGAACAACTCTTTTATCTAACGGATTCGGGATTACATAATTCGCATTACGTTCTTCGTCCGTAATGATGTTAGCGATCCCATATGCTGCCGCTAATTTCATCTCTTCTGTAATATCAGTCGCGCGCACATCTAACGCACCACGGAATATCCCTGGGAACGCCAATACATTATTTACTTGATTCGCATAATCTGAGCGCCCGGTTCCTACTACAGCTGCCCCAGCCTTTAATGCATCCTCTGGGAAGATTTCTGGAATTGGATTCGCCATAGCAAACACAATTGCTTTCTCATTCATCGTTTGTACAAGTTCTTTCGTTAATACGTTAGGAGCAGATACGCCAATAAAAATATCAGCTTGATGAATCGCTTCTTTTAACGTTCCACGCACATATTCTCGATTTGTCTTTTTGGAAACTTCAATTTGTGCTTCGTTCATCCATGATTCACCTTCACAAACAATACCTTCTAAGCTAACTAACGTAATGCGCTTTGCACCAGCTTTTAATAATAATTTTCCAATTGCAATTCCTGCCGAACCCGCACCGTTAATAACAATTTTCACATTATCCATTTGTTTGCTAACAACTTTTAATGCATTAATAACAGCTGCTAAGACGACAATAGCTGTTCCATGTTGATCATCATGGAATACAGGAATATTCGTTTCTGCTTTTAATCGCTTTTCAATTTCAAAACAGCGTGGTGCCGCAATGTCTTCTAAGTTAATTCCTGCAAACGTAGGCTCTAAATTTTTCACAAGGGTAACGATTTCATCCACATCAGTCGTACCTAAACATAATGGGAAAGCATCTACATTCGCAAATTTCTTAAATAAAATACTCTTTCCTTCCATAACAGGCATAGCTGCTTTCGGTCCAATGTTCCCTAAACCAAGTACTGCTGTTCCATCTGAGACAACTGCCACCATATTACCACGTGCTGTATAGTCATACACTGTTTCTTCATCTGCTGCAATTGCTTTGCAAGACTCCGCTACACCTGGTGTATATGTCAGGCTTAAATCATCCGCTGAATTCACTTCTACTTTACTTGTAATTTCAATTTTCCCTACTAATTCTTTATGCAATAACAATGATCTTTCATTAATTTGATTTTCTAACATACTTATATTCTCCCCTTAATTTGACAAGCTAGCTATATGAATATAGCTAGCTTGTTTGATCATGAAAACATTTTTAATAAAATTGTCGCTGTTACAACCATTGCTGCCCCGCCTAAACGTGTTGAAATTTGCGCAAACGGCATTAATTCCATACGATTTGAAGCTGATAAAATAGCAACATCTCCAGTTCCACCTAAACCACTATGACATCCAGTTACAATTGCTGATTCAACTGGATACATTTTCATCACTTTCCCTACAAGAAAACCTGATGCTACCATTGTAAGAACAACTGATGCGCACACAACAACATATCCTACTGAAAGAACTGCTGCTACGTCTTTTAGCGGAATATATAGCAATCCTAATCCAACCATTAACGGCCAAGTTAAATTCTTTGAAATAAATTTATATAAATGGAATGCTCCTTGCTCCATTTTTGCTGGCATTAATTTAAAGTATTTCACAAGTGCTGCTGAGAAAATCATAATGATTGCCCCAGGAATACCGATGAACTTAGAAGCAAATCCTCCGAAGATGAAGAACGTACACGCAATTAATAAACCTGCTCCCATTAATGAGAAGTCAATTGGCTTCTCTGTATTTTGTTCTTTTAATAACTCGGCTTGATTGTCTGTTTTCACTAATACACCGTTACCACTAAGTTCCGGTTTCTTCTCACCTAAACGCTTCATATACCCTGCACTCACGATTGCGAACATATTTCCAATAATAGCCGCTGGAATAAGCTGTGATACAAACGTTGCTGATGATTCATTTAAAATATCACTATAAGCTAGCGACAATGGTAAAATCCCTTCCCCAATACCACCACTCACAATTGGTACGATGATAAAGAAAAATGTTTGCTTCATTTCAAACCCAAATAGTGAACCGACCAATAATCCTACTGCTACAGAAGCTAACGTCCCTACTACTAAAGGTATAAACATACGAACGAAACCTTGTACTAATACTTTACGATTCATTCCTAAAATACTTCCGACTACTAAACAAGAAATATATAAATATAAAAAGTTCGATTTTTTCATTAACATAGTCGCAGCTTCCATTGAAGCTGGATTCATCCAGTTAAAAAATACAAGTAATGATGGAATAAATAACGAAAGTATTGCCGGACCGCCGATATTTTTTAAAATTGGAATTCTCATTCCAATGTCGCCTAAGAAAATACCCATGATCATAATAACTGCAAATCCACCAATCATATCTGCTGGCAATTTATTATATACAGATGCCCCATAAATAATAGCAGCCAATACTACATATAACGGTAAAGGTATAACACCGATTTTTACATTCATAATTTTAGAAGCTAAAGATTCTCTTTGTACTTCATTTCCTTCAGAAAATGATACCGCTTCCACATTCTTTTGAATTCCCATATGGCACCCCCTTGTTTTCTTAATAACAATATTAAAACGCTTTCAATAGTAAAAATAGTTTTTGTAAGTTTTGTAATTGATTTTGTAATTAAAAAAAGTATAAGCGACTTATAATAAGTCGCTTATACGTAAAACTCTATTTTATTTTTGTCAATACATCTTAATTTACTCACTGGTCTTCCTACGTGTTGATACACCATTTCGTTTTCTAATACTCCAATTTCAGTCAAAAACATTACATACTTTCGAATAGAAACTCTTGAAACTCCAACTAATTGCGCCATTTCATCTGTTGTAAACGCTCGTCCATTCAGCGACTCGATCTTCTGCCAAATTAATTGCATCGTTTGCTTCGTTAATCCTTTCGGAAGCTCTTTAGTGACAGTAGGCTCTCTTTTTTCTTTTGGCAAAATTAACGAATCTAATTCCGATTGACTAATTTTTTGTTGTTCTTTCATGAAAGTAAGTTTTTCTCGATATATAGTTAACGCCTTTTTAAATCGTTCAAATGTAAATGGTTTAATTAAATAATCTACTACACCATATTGTAATGCTTTTTTAATACTCCCCATATCATGTACAGCTGAAATCATCATAATATCGATTTCTTTTTCTTGGTTGCGAATATACATTAAAAGCTCAAATCCAGTTTCTTCAGGCATAAAAATATCAAGTAATACTAAATCTACTCGTGATTCCTCTAATACTTCTATCGCTTCTTTAACGGAGTTAACTGCTTGAACAAGTTCAAACCCTCCTACTTGCTCTAAATAATGCGTATTTAACATCGCTACCATCGGGTCATCTTCTACAATTAAAACTTTAATCATATTTGCCTCTCATCCCTACCTTTAGGTATTTCAATTGTTATCGTTGTTCCCTTTCCTACTAATGAATGCATATGAATTTCCCCATTTATTCGCTGTATACTTTCTTTTACAAGATACAAACCATAACCGCGGTTATCTCCCTTTGTGGAATAACCTTTCGTAAATAATACCCCTATTTCTTCTTGTATACCTTTTCCCGTATCTTGTACTGTAATGGTTAATGTATCCCCATATTGTATCTCAACTTCAACTTGCTTCTTTTCACAATTCGTCACTGCCTCTAATGCATTATCAATTAAATTTCCGACAATCGTAATCAGTTCATGAGTAATACTTTCATCATCCATTTCCGGCATGTAAGAATCTTCACTTATGATTAATTTTATATTTTTCTCTCTAGCATAGCTAAGCTTTCCAAGTAAAAAGCCAGCAAATACTGGACTTTTTATTCTTTTCATAACCCCACCAATTTCATATTGATGCTCTGATACCATACCGCTTATATACTTCTGTAATTCTTCATACTGCTTCATGTGTGTAAGCCCTAATACGACATGCATTTTATTCATAAATTCATGCGATTGTGCCCGTAATGCTTCTGCATATAGCCTAATACCAGTTAATTCTTCTGCTAATTTTCTAATCTCTGTTTTATCACGAAATGTTGCAATTGCACCAACTATTTCTCCTTTTACATATAAAGGGACACGATTCGTCACAATCGTAATTCCATAAATATTTTGTTCTTCGTTTAATTGTATCTCTCCCGTTTGTAATACTTCTTTTATACGTGAATTAGGCATATACAACTCAACATCTTTACCGATAAAATCTTCTTCAAGTCCACTTTTCTTAAACAATCGTTTTGCCTCATTATTTATTAAAGTTACATTGGCTTCTTTATCTACAGCAATAATACCTTCCTTTACAGATTGTAGCATCGTATTTCTTTCTTCAAGAATTTTCGCTATCCTGTGAGGTTCAAGACCAAATAAACTTTTCTTTATATGTCTAGCTAGCAATATTGCTCCTATAATTCCGACTAGTACTCCAACTCCGACACCAATGTAAATGATATGTCTACTTTCCTTAACTCTCTCTTTTACATTATCTGCTGAAATACCAACGGCCACCGCTCCAAGTTGTTCACCTGTTTCAGAAAATACAGGTACAAACACTCGCATTGAAATACCTAAAGTTCCTTCTGCCAGCGATACATGTTCCTTTCCTTTCAATGCAGGCCCTTCATCTCCCCCAATAAAATGATGGCCTATTTTTTGAGGATTTGGATGTGATTTTCTTATTCCATTCATGTCCATAACTACAATAAATTGAACACCTGTGTTTTTTAATATTCTATTTGTATACGTTTGGATTGCAGAAGTATCTGCCTTTCCAATCAAACCATCGATTACAATTGAATCATTCGCCACAATGTGTGCAATTGTTTTTGCTTTCTCTGCTTGGCTATCCTCCGTCGTCCGTTCTACATTATGACTAATTAATATATCTGTCACAAGTAAAGAAAAAATTACAACTGTACAAACTAACAATGTAATCGTTTTCCATAAATTCCATAGTCTTCTTCTTTTTTTCATCCCGTTAATGACTCCCCTAATTGCTGAATAGAAAAATAAGTAAGGTGAAAATAATATCACCTTACTTATCTGCTGTTATTATACTTTAAATTTACTAGTCATCACTTGTAGTTCTTCGGCCATCCCAGCTAAGTTTTGCGAAGCTGAACTAATTTCTTCCATTGAATTCACTTGTTCTTCTGTTGAAGCAGCAACACTTTGCATACTAGCTGTATTTTCTTCTGCAGCCGCTGCAATTTCATCAATAGCATTTGTCACTTCATTTGCATCTCCAGCAATTCTCTTCGTTGTTTCTACCATTTGATTAACTTGAGAAACAATATGTGTAGTAGAAATTAAAATTTCCGTAAAACTTGCTTTCGTTTTTGTTACAACATCAAGGCCTTGTTGAACTTCTCCATTCACATTATCCATCGCCTTAACAGTATGTTCAATATCCGCCTTAATTTCTGCAATTAAATTTGCAATCTCTCCAGATGATTCTCCTGATTGCTCCGCTAATTTTCTAACCTCATCAGCTACAATAGCAAACCCTCGGCCCTGTTCACCTGCTCTTGCCGCTTCAATAGCCGCATTTAAAGCTAATAAGTTCGTTTGAGTAGCGATGTTTTGAATCGCTTCAGAAATAGCTCCTACCTGCTTTGATTTCTCATCAAGAAGTTTAATAATGGCATCTGACTCGGATACCGATCTAGAAATAGACTGCATTTGTTTTGCTGTTTGTTCAACCAATTCTTCCCCTTCTTCAGCTCTTTCTCTCGCATGTAATGAGGAGATAGAAATTGATTCCGCGCTTCCAGTTACATCTTGAATTGCTGTATTTACCTGTTGTAATGTAGCCGCACCTTCTTCAACACCTTGACTTTGTGACTCAGCCCCACCTGATACTTGTTCCATTGCAATTGTAATTTGATCTGTCGCATCATTTGCTTGCTGTACGCTCGCTGTTAACTCTTCAGCCGATGCAGCGACATGTTCTGCTGAAAAACTAATTTGAGTAATCACATCTTGTAAAGAGGCAGACATTTCATTAAATGAATTCCCTAATTTCCCTATATCATCCTTGGAATGGATTGTAATTTTCTCTGTCAAATCTCCCTTACTAATTTTATGTGCCGAGTCAGCTATTTTTCTTAATGGTCTTGTAATAGACTTTGTAATGAAATAAATTAATACACTACCAAATACAATAGCTATAGCAATGACAATCAAAGTCTTATAAAACACTGGATTCGCAGCTTGGGTAATTTCTTCGTCGAACATAACCCCGACTACTTTCCATCCTGTTTTCTCATTTGTTGCAAAGATTAAATTCTTTTTATCACCTTGTTCTGTATAAGACACATTTCCTTGTTTTTCTTCATAAATTGGTTTAATCCACGGATCAGTAACTTTTGTACCTGGTTTTCTAGAGGGATGACTAACAATTTGCTTATTTTGATCTAGAATAACTGCATAACCTTTTTCACCAATGTTAATCATTTTGGAAATTTTTAAGATGTTATCTAAATTTAAGTTAATTCCTATAACACCTTTACCATCTTTTACTTCTTTAGCAATTGTCACTACCATATTTTTAGTAGATGCTGATTGATATGGTGCAGTAACAATTACTTTCCCTTTATTTTCATGTGCTTCTTTATACCAAGATCTATCTGTTGGATTATACCCATCAGCCATTTGGATAAATGGTTCTCTTATAAACTTTCCCGTCTGTGTTCCAATATAAATACCTTCTACTTCTGGATGGAGTTTTATATATTGAGCTAACTTCGTTCTTACTATTTCTTCTTGTCCGTTTGGATATGTATCCTCTGTTAAGACGTCTGCAAAGTACGCCGCATCAACAAATTTCTCTTCTATATTTTGAGAAATAACAGTATTTAAAACAGAAATATTTTCCTTTGCTTTACCTGTAATTTGTTGTTCAAAATTTATTTTGGCAGTTTGATATGAAACACCACCGATAATAAGTCCTGGTATAGTTAAAATAAGAAAAAATGAAATGATTAATTTTTTCTTGATACTCATACATTTAACCCAGTTAAATATTTTTTGCATAATAAGCCTCCTTTATGTAATGTGAATACTTGTGTAATTTTATACAATTAACATATATAAAACAATATATAATGATAACATGTAATTTTTTTGTCAATTATGCATTTTTACATATTCACTACTTCTAAATATTTAATCATAAAAAATAAGAGAACTTCAGCTTATATAATAAGCTGAAGTTCTCTTATTTCTTAACAAAAAACACCCACAAAAACTCCTCTTACAGTTCCTTACATCTATTTCCTTACTAATTCATTTAGAGCTTTTCACATAACTAATCGCCTGACTCCCCATTTGCATCCATGCCTTTTCAAATGTTCCTCTCGGCACTTTTACATCTAGGCTATCCTCGAGAGGATCCCGAATATATACAAATTCTTCATCGTATCCAATCAGTACTACACAATGTTCATTATACGTAATAGAAACATCTCCGCTATTTGTTTCCCATGTAGTAAATTCATCTTCATCTAATGGCGCAAATGTTGCATTCGTAATCATAACTACCGGTTGTCCTGATTTTACACTCTTATAAAGTTCTTCTATACTCTTCCCTGTTAAGTCCACAGCTTTATTAGGTAAATACTTTTTCGCTAATTGAAAAAGTGGTCCGTGATATACACCATATCCAGATTCAGAAAAGGTATAAATATTCCCTACAAATCCTTCATTCGGATTCCCACGTACACCATCTTTCATAAAATCAACTTTCTTTATTTCATTTGCTAATTTCATCTTATCCACTGTAATGCCTGCATATTGTAACATCATCGCTAAGCTAGTCACTTCACAGCCTCTATCTAGCTCTGGTAATTGCTGAATTAAAGGTACATTCGATAAGATGACCTTTTCATCATTATTACTAAAATCTGCTTCTTTTCCGCTTTGTATATTGAAGAATGTTAACTTCTCCACATACTTTGTAATGCCATTTGTATATACATTCCATACTGCTATAGCTAGTAAAGCCATACATATATACCACTTCCATCTCCTTATCACTCTCACGCCCTTTTTAGTTCGTTAAATAAGAATAAAACGCGTCAGCATCCGTGCGAATCACCGGTACAAAATTTAGTTCTTTTCCTTTTTCAGGCTGATTTTTTTTAATTTTTTCTGCTAATTCTTGAACGTTCATATTCGTTTTATCCATATTAAGCTCATCTGCCATTTGTAACACTTTTTGTTCATTAATTTCGCTTAATACTTGATATATATCTTTACCATACAAATCAATATGATATTTTTTTGCTTCTTCCTGCACTTTTTGTTCGTACACTTCTTGCACTAACGTTTCTATCTCTTTTCCTTTTTGGGAAATACCTAACTTCCCTGCTTCCTCTCTTACTTTCGTTCCATAGATTTCTTCCTCAATGTCTTCTATTTCTTTTCCATTTGTCGAAATGCCTAATTTATCCGCTTCATCATTAATTTTAATCGTATTAATTTGATTAATTAAATTTACAATCGTTGTATTCTCTATAGATATGCCTAGCTTTAACGCTTCTTGCTTCACTTTTGTTTCATAGATTTCTTCTGAAAGGGTTCCAACGTCTTTTCCTTCAATCGAAATTCCTAACTGTTCAGCTTCTCTTCCTACTTCCGTCTCATGAATTTCTTTTTCTAGCGTAATTTGTTCTTTCCCTTCCGTTTCAATACCTAGATTCTCCGCCTTTTCTTCTGTATGCACCGCATGTATCTTCCCATTATTTAATTGTTCTTTACTGCGCTGCGTGTAATTTGTCTTTCCTTTTGATGTTTCAGAAGGAGAGGCCCCCCCTAATATGCTTAAGCTCATTACTCCAATAGTGAATACCGTCATCATTTTCTTTTTCAAAATTAATTCCTCCCTCTTACACTTTCTTTTCCATCATTCCCTATACATAATCGAAATAACATTATGATCGATATAATCTGCTCAAATACCTTTTTATAATCACTTCTTCATAGGGCGAACTTTCTGTATATCATACATGTTATAAATAGTTTCTTAACTTTCCCTTAAAAAAAGACGACCTTGCAAAAACAAGATCGTCTTCTCACTTATATTCTTTGGTTTTTAGGGAAATTTACTTCAAAACAAGCACCCTCTCCCCATTTGCTCTCTACTAATATTTTCCCATAATGCTTTTCTACAATCCAATTTGCGATTGAAAGGCCTAATCCCGCTCCTTCTGACGCACTTCTCGCTTTATCACCTTGATAAAAACGATCAAATAATTTTGGGATGTCCTCATCTTTAACCCCTATCCCGTCATCTTTCACCCGTATACGAATTGAATTGCTCGTTTGCGTACAATCGATTTGAATATGCCCGCCCCCATTTGTATACTTCATCGCATTATCTAACAATATGACCATCATTTGATGAATTCTCTCTCTATCACCCATAAATGATATGTCATGTTCTACTTTCAATATCATCTCTTTTTCTTGATAGGAAGCAATTTCCTTATATGGATCTACTATTTCTTCTAACAATTTATCCATTTCAAATGTTTTCTTATCCATCTCAATTTGATTAGAATCCGAGCGTGCTAACAATAATAAATTAGTTACAAGCTTAGATAATCGTCGACACTCCTTTGAAATCGTAGAAATATCCATCGCTTTTTCTTCTATTGTCGCAGATGGTGACTGGAATAACACATCCGTTTTTGATTGAATAACCGCAAGTGGTGTCCTTAATTCATGCGATGCATCCGAAACGAACTGCTGCTGTTTTTCCCACGAATTTTGAATGGGTATGAGTGCCCTGCCGGCTAAGAAAAAGCCGATGCCTATTGCACATAAACTTCCTACACTACAACCAATAACAAGAATTAAAAATAAAGTATTTAACATTTCTTTTTCAGCTGTTATATCTCGTACAATTTGAACTATTTTTGTATCTTGTTGAAATGCAAACGTTCTAAAATATTGCCCTTGCACTTCTATATCTTGCAAAGTTCCTAATTTCTTTGGAGAAAACTTTTCCAAATTATCTTCAAAGATAAAACGGCGTTTGCCGTTTTCAATACCTATCTCCACTGTGTTTCCAAGCCAAGTTAACTCCATTATCCTTGGATCCCCAATCGGAGGATATCCCCTGATTTTTTTAGGTAGTTTTTTATCATCTGAATTCTTTCTATGCTGAACGGATTTTCCTATCGATTTATCTACTTCATTATAAATACGATTATATGTGTATGAATAAATGATACTGCCTAATACACCTATCAAGATAATAAATACTAATGAATTCAATATAGTCAATCGAATACGTGTTTTCTGAAACATGCTTCCCTTTTTCATTGTTCTTTTAATATATATCCAATACCTCGAACAGTTTGAATATCTTTCTGATAACCGAATGGCTCTAATTTTTTACGTAAATGATGTACATATACTTCTACAATTGCTACTGTCGTATCTGAATCAAATCCCCAAACACGATCAAAAATTTGTTCACGCATTAAAATCTTTCCGCTATTTTGAACAAGGTACTCTAGAAGCTCATATTGTTTTAATGTTAACTTCATACTTTGTCCATCTACTTGAACGTCTTTATCTTTTCCGAACAGTTCAATCCCTTTATAACGAATAGTCTGCTTTGTTGTTAAACTACCACTTCTTCGTAACAACGCACGAATTCTTGCTTTTAATTCTGGAGCCTGAAACGGCTTAACAATATAGTCATCTCCACCAAAATCTAAGCCTTTCACTCGATCTTCTAGAGAGTCTCTCGCTGTCAAAAATAGGACTGGTGTTTCAATTTTTTCATCACGTATTTTTTGAATCACTTCAAAACCGTCCATTTCTGGCATCATCACATCAAGCAAAATGGCATCATATATATTTTGTAACGCTAGAAATAATCCATCTTCTCCATTCAATGCTGTATCTACTTCAAATTCATCGCGTAATATTTGGACAATAGACTCTAATAAAGAAGCATTATCTTCTACTACGAGTAAGCGCATATTCTCACCTTCCACCATATCGTTCAATCCTATTTATAATTATATTTTAACGTTTTTCTCAATATAAAATTTGAAAGATTTATTATAAAAATTCTTTCTTAAATTTTTCTTAATAAAAAATTGAAAGAAATAAGACTCCCTTATCTCTTTCAACTTTTTACTACGTACACCTTTTTACTCGGCAATTCTAAACAATTTAACTGGCCACCATATACAGCACCGCCATCAATCCCTATAATACGATTACTCCCAAAATACACGCCACAATTCTCACTACCATGAAACGTTTTTGTTTCCGTATGACCAAATACAACAACCTTTTCACCACTATACCCACTATGAAACTCATTACGTATCCACATTAACGTATATGGTTCACATTCCGAAACTCGCTTCAATGGCTCAACACCGGCATGTACAAATATATACTCTTCTGTTTCAATGTAATGATCTAATTCTTGAATAAATTTTACATGTTCCTCTAAAATATGCGATTGTAAAATTGGTTTTTGGAAGGCTTCTTCATTAACCACAATATCTTCTTCTACAAAGCCATAGCTGTATAAAGTCTTATCTCCACCATTCCTTTTTACCCAATGGTTCCATGAACGTTCTTCATCAGTCGTTAACGCTTTAATCATCATATCTTCATGATTACCCTTTAGAACGAGGGCTCCCTCTTCTTTTAACGCTTTTACCTTTTCAATTACAGCACGCGCATTTGGACCACGATCTACATAATCTCCCAGTAAAATTAATTGATCCTGTCTTACATCATATTGAGCTTCTTCCAATAACCGTTCGAACTTTTCTATTTCTCCATGAATATCACTAATAACAAGAATTCTTTTCATATTATTCCCTTCTTTCTAAGCCACTCTCTTTCTAATTATAGTTCAAAACAACAGAAATTTCTGAATCCACATTCAAAATCACATTTATTACAAATAAAACGATTGTCCTTACAACAATGTAAGTCTCTTGTCATCCAATTCGATAGTTGCAAGTGCTATATTTCCTTATACTAAAAGTAAGAAATGAAACAAAAAACAAGGAGAGATGAGACATGAAAAAAGTGATGGAAGTTGTAGTAGCGGTGGCAGAGGTTTTCGTAAATGGCAAACAAGTTGCAATGGAGTTAAACAAATAATGAAAAGGACAAGATTCATTCTAGACCCTTTACTCATATAAAAGAGATAAGACTTCTTCATTTTTTTGATCCCTTATCTCCTTGAAAAAGCCGTATCCTTTTTCGGATACGGCTTTTTCTTATTTTTGACTCGTACGAGCTGAAATACTAATTTGCTTTTAAAGTTTCATCTAACGCTTTTTTCCTTGCAGACATCGTTTTAAGCTTCGTTATAGACTCTTTGTATTTCCATTAGAACCCTGCCTTTATCTCATATTCATTCTGCAGCATATAAAAACTATTTGTTCATTTTCAACAAAAAAATCCCATTCAAATACACATTACTGAATCCATCATACTAAATGACTTCTTCATTCTGTCTATCTAAATGAGATTATTTCGTACTTTTTATTTCTTTATCTTGTTATTCCACCGGTTGTGGCTGTACGACTTCATTCGCTCCAGCTAACCTCAACATATTTGCAATATCTTTAAAACCTCTTTTTTCAGCATATTGCAGTGGCGTAATATTTTCCTTATTGGCCATATTTACATCTGCCCCGTGGTCAATAAGCATTTGAATTACTTTCTTATGATTTTCACTACCATTTCCTAATACGATTGTTTCTACTACAGCTGTTCCACCACGATCATTTCTATAGTTCACATCAATATCTGTATGCTCTAATAACTCTTTTACGACCTCTACATGGCCACGTTCAGATGCAGAAATGAGTGCTGTTCCACCTGATTTAGTAGTTTCTTTCGTATTAACCCCTGCATTAATTAGTAGCTTTACAATGTCTGTATACCCTTCTCTACTTGCATAAAGAAATGGATTACTTTGTTTCTCATCTTTCCTTTCAATATTAGCACCTGCACCAATTAACGCTTTAACTGTCTCTACATGATTTTGATACGTTGCTGCAAGGATAGGAGTTTCTCCGTTGTCACCTTCTACGTTTATATTGGCTCCATCTTGAATCAGCTTCATAGCTGTTTCCGTGTCTCCAAGAGTCGCAGAAAGTAGCAACTGTTTGTCCATTAAATTTATACTTTTTTCTTCTTTAGGTTCTTCCTGTTCTTTATGCTTTTCTTTTTTCTTTTCGTTTTTCACATGAACCGGTTTCGATTCTGGCTCCTCTTGCTTATCGCAAGCCACTACCGTCATTAAAAGTCCTAATAACATACATAATAAAATTTTTTGTTTTCTCACAACTACAGCTCCTATGAAAGATAATGTTTTCTTAACCATTCCTCCATCACATACAATAACTCTTCTTGAGTACATTTATCCATAAGCCCTTTATATTCCTTCTTTAATCGGATTATCTTAAAACCTATACTATGTTTCTCAACCTATTGGAATGATGTGCCTGATGGCCTCATCATTAACATTATGAAGCAATTAGTTTAGCACGATTTTACCGCATTTGTATACATTTCTAAAAAGTACATAAAGTGAAACTTTAATCAGTGGGAGGGTTCACCTCACTGATTATTAGTTGAACCAATCGGGCATTTACGGGCTGTTGATCTCCCACCTAACTTCTTTGCTCCTGCCTAATTTTAAGGTGGGAGTTTTACTGCCCGTTAATACGGGGTAAATGATTGCTTTAGGTTACTATATTCCATTGTAACCGTTCTTCTAAAATTTTTACACCTTTTCTATATTTGCACCTGAGTAATACTAAAAAAAGACAACTTATGTAGTTGTCTTTTTTAGTATTAATGATGACCACCGTGATTTCCCTTTTTCGGGTTCCCCATCATCTCTTTATTCATTTCCCATTTATGCTCTGCTAGCTCTTTATATGAAAGAACTTTCCCTTTATAGTTAGACACAAAACTCTCTGCATCCTTTTTATTTTCAAATGAAATGATATTGTAAGCCATCGGTGTCGTTATTGTTTTATCATATACGTAAGTCGCATCTTCTAACGAAATCCACTCTTTCGAATCATAATCTCGAACAAATTTTTCTTTCGTCTTTTCACCTGGATTAATCTCCATCCATTTATACATACAACCGATATCATCAAACTTTAACGCTTTTCCATTTTCTAAAATGACTTCTGTTGCAAATTGATTATCCATTACCCCAATTTGGCAAATATCACACTTATCATGTTTCTCATCAATTGCTACAGCCTCTGCTTGTTTCTTACCACAGCCTACTATTGTAAAGACAAAGAATAAGCATATAGCAAGTGTCACATACTTTGTTCTCATTTTACTTCCTCCCTAACCGTATCTTCCACAAGGAGCATATCAAAAAGTTGTGTGAGATTTGTGAAAAAATAATGTACTTTTTGTAATATAAAGACCAAAAAAGATGTGTAGCCATTTCTACACATCTCTCATCATTCACAACCTGTAATTAATAAATCGTCTTCTAACTTAACTAATAATGTATCTGTATTAATTTGCTGCCCAGCAACTACATTTACTAATCTTATATTTCCACTAATACCGACCGCAACTTTTTCAAGCTCACCGTTATTTTTTCGGATCATCATTAAATTTTCCCACTCATATACGTAAGAAGATTCATTAACAAAAATCTCTTCTACTTTTCCTTCATAAGAACTATAAATCTCTTCCATTCTCGTTTTCATATAAAATCTACTCCCTATTTCACACTTCAATATTTTCATCTTATTCTACCATTCTTACGGAGAGCAGCTTACTTTTTAAAAATTCAAATTAACTACCGTGAACAAAATGACCAAAATAAAAATTATGCTTCTAATGATGTTATTTTTCAAATTATTTACCATTTGAATGAATGCTTTTATGATAAATAAAAAACACTTTTTCTGAATTTTCATTACTTTTTTTGAAAACGCAATCATTTTTGAAGGGGAGATTACATGTTAGCACTACTTGGATTTGCGATGGTATTTGTCTTTATGTTTTTAATTATGACGAAACGCATGTCAGCACTAGTAGCATTAATATTAATTCCAATTACTTTCGCATTAATTGGCGGTTTTTATGCAAATATGGGACCTATGATGTTAGAAGGAATTCAAAAACTAGCACCTACTGGTATTATGCTTATGTTTGCTATTTTGTATTTTGGAATTATGATTGATAGCGGTTTATTCGATCCTGTCATTAGTAGGATTTTGAAATTTGTAAAAGGAGATCCTTTAAAAATTGTTGTTGGTACAGCGATTCTTACTATTATCGTTTCATTAGATGGGGATGGAACAACAACGTATATGATTACGGTTTCCGCAATGTACCCATTATATAAACGCCTTGGAATGAATCCACTTATACTAGCTGGGGTTGTTATGTTAGGAGCAGGAGTGACAAATCTTACACCGTGGGGCGGACCGACAGCTCGGGTTATGAGTGCTCTTGGACTAGACGCATCGGAGCTCTTTACACCACTTATACCAGGAATGATCGCTGGTGCAATTTGGGTCGTTTTCGTTGCTTACTATCTTGGAACAAAGGAAAGAAAACGATTAGGAATTATGGATGTACAATATTTAAAACAAATGCAAACGATGGATGAGCAAGCTGCAACAGTAGAAGCTGCCGTTCATAAACGTCCTAAACTTCTATGGATTAACTTTTTATTAACTGTTACCTTACTTGTCTGTCTCATACTAGAAGTTATGCCGTTACCTGTTTTATTTACAATCGCTTTCGCTATTGCTGTTATGCTTAACTATCCGAACTTAGAACAACAGAAAGAACGTATTGCTTCTCACGCAGGAAACGTATTAGCCGTTGTTTCTCTCGTATTTGCCGCTGGAATTTTCACTGGTATTTTATCAGGAACAAAAATGGTAGATGCAATGGCTCAAAGTGTAGTTACTCTTATACCAGACGCTCTTGGACCACAACTACCGATTATTACAGCTCTTCTTAGTATGCCGTTCACATTTTTCATGTCCAATGATGCATTTTACTTCGGAGTATTACCTATTTTAACGAAAGCTGCCGCTGCTTACGGAATTAGTGCAGCTGAAATGGGACGCGCTTCATTACTCGGGCAACCTGTTCACTTATTAAGTCCTCTTGTCGCTTCCACTTATTTATTAGTCGGAATGGCCAAAGTTGATTTTGGTGAACATCAACGCTTTACGTTACTTTGGGCTGTTGGAACGACAATGGTGATGTTAATTACGGGAATTGTAATCGGAATTATTCCAATATAAGACGTAAAAAAACAGTAGAAGAAATGTAATTCTCTACTGTTTTTTTGTTATGAAGAAACAAGAAAATACCTTCTTTCTGGTCTCCCTACACTCCCATATATAAGCTCCGCATGAACTTTCTTTCCAGATATTAAATACTCTAAATAGCGCCTCGCTGTTGATCGGCTTACCCCAACCATTGAGCTTAACACTTCTGCCGTAATACCTTCTTCCTCAACTGTTAACATATGCTTTTTTATTTTTGCTAAAGTTAAAGGATCTATCCCTTTCGGGGCATATTCTATTTCATTTCCCTTTACGCCTCTTTGAGACCATAAATGTTCAATTTGCTCTATAGATAATTGATTAGTTTTCTTTAACTGCACAATCTTTTTTTGGTAACTTTCCAAACTCGCCCTAAATCGATCAAACATAAGTGGCTTTACGATATAATCTGTTACCCCGCCTCGTAGAGCGTGCCTCACTACATCTGTTTCCGATGCAGCTGTAATCATAATAATATCTGTATCATGCAAATTATGCCTAATATATGTGACAAGTTCCGTTCCTTGCATATCAGGTAAGTACACGTCTAATAAAACGAGCTGTGGCTTCACAAGCTCTAGCCATTCTTTCGCTTGTTCTCCAGTCGTTGCTGTTCCAATTACTTTAAATCCCTCAATCTTTTCAGTAAAACGACGATGAATGTCCGCAATTCGAATATCATCTTCTACAATCAATACTTCAATCTCCTCACCCATTACAATTCGCCTCTCTCTTTTGGTAATGCAATAATAAATAATGCACCACCTAAATCCCCTTTTTCGATTGCAATACTTCCATTTAAATCTTCTACTAACTCTTTCACTTTTGCTAATCCATATCCTCGTTTCCCGCCTTCTTTCGTAGAGAAGCCTTTATAAAATATGCTAGTAATGACTTCATCATGAATCCCTTGTCCTGAATCTTCCACTTCAATTACTATCTCTTCTCCAATATCAGTTACAAACATCCTTACCTTCTTATCATTCTCTTCATTTCTTTCAATTGCTTCAAATGCATTCGTAATTAAATTTCCTAAAATAGAAACGACGTAATTACTCTCAATATGCGGGCTTAATTTATCTAAGCTACTTTCTCGATCTAGCATAAAATCAATCTTTAACTCTCGCGCTCTATTATAGAATCCAATTAAAATTCCACCTAACCATGGATTTTGAATTCGCTTCATAATAAATTGAACAAAATCTTGATATACCGCTGTTTCCTTATGAATAAGCTCTAAAGCATCTTCATATGATTCTAACTGGATAAGCCCCGAAAGCGTATACAACAAATTGTTATATTCGTGCGTTTGCGCTCGTAAGGCCTCTGTATATTGCTTCGTCTGAGATAACTCTGCTGTTAACTGATCCATTTCAGATTTCAAACGTAAGCTCGATACAACGCCAGTTACTTTATTTTTCACTTTAATAGGTAGACGGTTCGCAATAACAGCCTGCCCTTTTATATTTAATTGACGATCAAACTGTTCTTCACCAGTTTGAAGTACATCTAGTATCGTTGAATTAGGAATTACATTTAAAATAAATTCTCCAATAATATTACGCTGTTCATCTAACGAAAGAATATCATAAGCCGCTTGATTGACTAAACTAATCATGCCATTGTGATCAATGACAATAATCCCTTCACGTACAGATTGAATCACTGTACTATGCTCTTCATATAAAGATGAAATTTCTTCTGGCTCCATCCCAAACATCATTCTTTTTATACTTCCGGCTAAATATATAGAACCAATTATCCCGATTAAAAGACCTATTACTGTAATCCAAAATACACGCTTTCCATATACTTCTACCGCTCCATGAATATCATCTATTGAAAATCCAACAGACACCACGCCTATAATTTCATTTTCCTGATTACGGATTGGAACTTTGCCGCGTAATGAAGGACCTAATGATCCAGTTGCTTTCGAAATATAAGATTTTCCTTCTAATAGAACTCCTTTATTATCTCCACCAACCATTGCTTCTCCTATTTTATCTCGCTTAGGATGTGCATATCGAATCCCCTCTTTGTTTCCAACTACAATAAAATCAGCATCTGTATCAATTCGAATTTTTTCTGCAATTGGCTGAATGATAGAAGCTGGGTTTTCTTTTTGAAAAGCTTCCGTTATTTCAGGTATAGCAGCAACTGTTTTCGCAACATGCAAAGCCCGTTTCCCAATTTGCTCTTCTACCGTTTCAGACAATATGTAATAAAATAAATAACTTGTTAATAGAAGTACGACTAGAATAAGTGTACTAATTGTTATTGTAATTCTCGGTTGTAGTTTTAACTTTTTAAATTTCAAAACCATTCCCCTAACATAATTAAAGATAGAATTTAATGAATTTACAGTCTTTTGTAATTACAACTAATCATAACACGGTTACTCTATATTTCTTTATTTTTATCTTCACAAAAAAAGAAACGAAGTACAATTACTACCTCGTTTCTTAACATTTTTTTATTACACTTTAAATTTCCCAATCATCTCTTGTAATTCTTCTGCCATTTGCGATAAATGAACTGCTGCTGCATTGATTTCATCTACCGAAGCTAATTGTTCTTCTGAAGAACCAGCAATATTTTGAACGCTTGCTGCATTTTCTTCAATTGTAGCTGCAATTTCATTAATAGATGCACTAACTTGTTTTGCATCTACTGTCATTTGTTCCGCTACTTCTACCATACTATCAATTTGTACAACTGTATCATCTGTAGACTTCAATATTTCAGCGAAGCTTTGCTTCGTTTCATTTGCAACTACAAGTCCTGATTGTACTTCTGTCCCAACTTGCTTCATAGAGCTTACTGTTTCTTTTATGTCAAATTGTATCTCTTTTACTAGTTTTCCAATTTCCGTAGAAGACTGTCCTGATTGTTCTGCTAACTTTCGCACTTCATCTGCTACAATGGCAAATCCTCTTCCTTGTTCTCCAGCTCTCGCAGCCTCAATTGCAGCATTTAATGCTAATAAATTTGTCTGCTCTGCAATATGTTGAATTACCTCAAGGATTGCTCCAATTTGTTTCGACTTATCATCTAGCAAAACAATAACTTTATCTGATTGTGAAACAGACTCATGGATTAATTGCATTTGATTCACCGTCTGTTCAACTAACTTCCCACCATCTTCAGCCTTTTTCTTCGTATACATAGATGCTGTGGATACTAATGAAGAACTGTCTGCCACACGTTGAATTCCTTCTGTAACTTCTTCTAATAATGTTGCGCCTTCTTCGACTTCTTTCGTTTGTATTTCCGCTCCACTCGACACTCGCTCTATCGCTTGTGTAATTTGTTCAGTTGCTTCACTCGTCTGCTTCATACTAGCTGTTAATTCTTCTGAAGATGCCGCTACATGACCTGCTGAAGTATTTATATTGGAAATGACATTCTGTAATGATGCTGCCATCTCGTTAAAGCTTTCTCCTAGCTGTCCAATTTCATCTTTAGAATGAACTGTAATGGATTCTGTTAAATCGCCTTCACTAATCTTTTTCGACGATATAACAAGTTGTTTTAACGGATTAATAATAGAAGCAATTATGAAGTAAATTAAAATCCCGCCAATTATTAATGAAATACCAATAACAGTTATCGTTTTATAGAAAATAGGTTCAGCAGCTTCAATAATTTCTTTTGCAGGCATAATTCCTGCTATTTTCCATCCAGTTATCTTATTTGTTTTAAAAGTGATATGACGATCTTCACCATCTAATCTGAAATTAAAATCACCTGTTTCTTGTTTGTACAACTCTTTTTCAAGTTTCTCTTCTACCTTATCACCTGGCTTCATCGTTGGATGCGCTACCACATTTTTATCTTGATCAAAAATTGCTACATATCCACTTTTACCGATATTAACCATCTTTGAAGTGTTTACGATATCATTAATAATTAAATCAATACCAAGAACACCGCTCTTATCCTCATTTTGTTTTGCTATTGTAATAACAATATTTCCTGTCGTTTTTGATTTATATGGAGCTGTAATAATTACTTCTCCACTTTTTTTCACTGCCTCTTTATACCAATCTCTTTCTGTAGGATTATATCCTTCTGGCATTTGAATAGACGGTGATTGAATAAACTGCCCATTGCTGGATCCAGTATAGATGGCTTCCAGTTCTGGATGTAACTTATTATATTCTTCTAGTTTATTTTGGATATTTTGTATTTGATCCGTTTGGTAACTTGATTGTGTAAATAGTTTCGTAAAATAAACTGCATCTACTTTTTTACTATCCAATTCTTTATTAATTACATTATCCAAAATTTTTATATTGTCTTTCGCCGATTGTGAAATCGTCTCATTAAAGTTTGTCTTCGCTTGCTGATAAGAAGTCCAACCAATTACAATACTTGGAAGAATCAAAATGATAACAAATGACACAAGTAACTTTGCTTTTAAACTACTACTCCTTAATTTCCCTTGAAACATATTTCTACCCCTCCATACCGTTTTAAATGTAATTGTTTTACATTTAATTTCTTTATATAAATCATACGATTTAAATGTATCAATGCGACTCTCTATCTCTTTCTCTATTGAAGAGTTGATACATACCTTTTTCATTCTATATAAATTAAATAATTAAAACAATATATAAAAATGTATATTATTCGAAATATTATAATTCACAGAAGAACCTCTAGTATCTCACTTACTAGAGGTTCCTCCCGCTTTACTATTCTTTATCTTTTTCTACTTCTTTTTTCGCATCTTCTACTACAGATACAACAGGTTTATCGTTTGATAATTGTTGTACTGCTCCTTTTCCAGCAAATCCTTCTAATAACTCTTTTAAATCAATGCCAGAAGAAGCTTTTAATGTTTCTTGCATCGTTGCCATTAAATCAGTCGCATAACCTGCAACTTTTCCGGCACCGCTATTTTTACCACCGCCACCTGTATCGACAACTGTAATTTTATCAATGTTGCTAAGTGGGCTTGCAACTTCCTTCGCATAACTTGGAAGCATGTTAAGAACCATATCCATAATCGCCGCTTGGCCATATAACTCAAATGCCTCTGCAATTTTTTGTTTCGCTTCCGCTTCTGCTAAACCTTTTAATCTGATAACATCTGCTTCCGCTGTACCTTGTGCTTTTTGTACTTCTGCTTTTGCTTGACCTTGCGCTTTTTCGATTTCCGCCTTCGCTAAACCTTCTACACGAACTTCTTCTGCACGTGCTCTTGCTTCCGCTTCAATTTTATATTGATCTGCATCTGCTTTTTTCATTTGTTTTACTTTTTCCGCTTCTGCTGATTGTTCAACAGCATAGCGATCTGCATCTGCCTTTTTCTTTACTTCTGCATCATATTGCTTTTCACGACGCGCAATCTCTTTTTCTTCTAATTCAATTTGCTTTTCACGCTCAATGATTTTAACGCGCATTTGCTCTTCTGTAACACCTTGTTGCGCTTTTGCTTGTTGTAATTCATAGGAAAGATCTGCATCTGCGCGAGCTTGTTCTTGGTCTCTCTTATAAGATTGTACTTTTAACTCTTTATGTTTTTCAGCTTCAGCGATTTGTGCATCACGTTGATACTCAGCTTCTTTCGCTTCTTTCTCAGCACGAGCTTTTTCAATTCGCGCCTCTTTTTCACGCTCTGCATTTGCAACTGTTGCATCACGCTTAACCATCGCAATTTGTGGCTGACCAAGTGCATCTAAGTAACCGTTCTTATCCATAATTTCTTTAATTGTAAAGGAAACGATGCGAAGTCCCATCTTCTTTAAATCTGTAGAAGCTACTTCATGTACCTTCTGAGCAAATTGCTCTCTATTACTATAGGCATCTTCTACTGTCATAGAAGATAAAATAGCACGTAGATGCCCTTCTAAAACTTCTTTTGCTTCTATTTTCAACTCTTCTGTTTCTTTTCCTAAATATTGTTCAGCTGCTGTAGAAACTTCTTCAATGGTAGACCCTACTTTAATAATAGAAACACCATTTACTGTAATCGGAACACCTTGTTTCGTATACGTATCACGTGTTCCCACTTCTAATTTGTAGTTTAATAGACTTAAAGGCTCTGCTCTTTGCATAATCGGAACTACGAAAGTACCGCCGCCACGAATAATCTTAATCTTCTTTCCATCATCAGTGGTAACTACATTTTTCCCGCCACCAAGCCAGTTTCCAGTAACAATTAATGCTTCATCTGGTCCAACTGTTCGATACTTTGTAATGAATACTAAAATGAGTAGAATTAAAATTGCGAGTAATACTCCACCGATAATTAATGGAATCGTCATGTAAATTCCCCCTTATAATTTTGGTTTCTTTAAAGAATAAGCAATGTTCTGTACAAGCAGAACACCATCTTGGACTCCCTCGATAATAACTTCAGTTCCTTGTGAAATATCTTTCTTTCCAACTGTTTTAGCTAGGATTGCATTGTTTCCAAATTGGGAGGAAATTAATACTTCACCAAACCCTTCTGTAGGAATAGTCGTAATGACCTCTCCCTTACAACCAATAAATTCATCCATACGCTGCACAGTGTTTTGTTCTGCTTCTGCAATCGGCTTTAAAATTAATATTTTCATTATGAAAACACCAATAAAGGATATAGCAAATGCAGACCCGAAAATAAGAATGCTATTAAAGGAGAATAAATATTCTCCTATATAACTAAGTCCACATAACATGGCGAAAAAACTAAGTAATAAAGTAACAACGGATACAGATCCGCCTCCAAAACTAAATATGGATTCAAATATATCTCCAAAAAAGATATAAATAACAGTGAGTATAGTAGCAATAATAAATCCGTATAAATAAATTGTTTCAAGTGGATAACCAAACAAATCCATTTCTTATCCCCCTCTCTTAAACAATCCCTTTTTTGTTATGTGTATGCCCCACCTCTTTCAAAGATTATAGTTCTTAATTTTCAGTTATTTTCTCTTTAAAGAAAAGCCTGTATGACAGGCCCCTAAAAAAGAACAGGAGAAACCTATTGTGACAGGCTCCTCCTAGTAAATAACCGATATATTATATATCTATATAATATACTATTTTCCACAAAAAGTAAAGTTAAACATACATTGGAAAAGCACTTATTTTACTGATAATGAGTACGTTCCATCGCCATTATCATATTTATATACATACAAATAATACTTACCTGGTTTTGCATTAAATTTTGCCTCTATATGATTTCCATTAGCTTGACCGTAAGCTGCATAATTTTGCATATCTGATTCATGGTGAAGTACCCATGTCATCCCAATTCCGTACTCATTTAAAACAGAAATGTCGATATCTTTCGTTGATGCTACATTAAATGTATAAACATCAGTGTGGTCCCCGCCAATAAGACTACCTTTTATAGTACTGTTTAGCCCGATACGATTTGCTTCCTCTGGACGATTATTTGGTTCTGATTCTGTTAAACTTCCATCTTTAATCGTAACAGTGGTTTCGTTTCTGCTCTCTTTACCTTTATCATCTTTTACTCTTAACGCTACTTTATAAATTCCTTCTCTTTCATATGCATGTATTGGATTAACTTCTGCACTTGTGCTGCCATCTCCAAATTCCCATAAATAAGAAACAATTTTTCCATCTTCATCATTTGAGCCATCACTTTTAAATTGAATTCCTTCTTTTACAAGCCCATTATAAGGTCCATTTATATTAACCGTTGGAGCTTTATTTTCTCCATCATCTTTTGCGATACCGTGGAAGACTACATCATATTCAAATTCATTTGAACTATTGACACGATAATTGACGAAGTATGCTGTAACAGTTTTGTAGCCACTCCATTCTTTTTGCGCCAGTTGTTCTAGTGCCTCATTTACTCGTTTACTCATTTCGTTCCAATCTTCGGATTCACCTTTTGTTACACTACCTGTAAATGTGCCTTCTAATGTAAATGTATTAAAGAATTGGGAGCTATGTTTTGTCATTTTTGCCTCTTTCATTGGCAACGTATCACTAATTTCTTTCTCTACTGCTGTTAACGATTTTGGTGCATGTTCAGCTAAATAATCATCTGCTACTTCCGGTACATTATATTTATCTTGATTATCAATTAGCTGTTGCATATACTCTTGATACTCTTTATTTAGTTTAGAATCTTTACTTAAATTCTCACGATAGGCATCATAATTTTTCACGTCATTTGCACGAATTAAATCTTGAATTTTATCAAATGTTTCAAATTGATGTGTATATAAATAAGATTGCAATGCGAACGAGTAATTATAGAAATCCCAAGAACCATATTTAGCAAATAATGTGCGCTCTGCTGTATAACGGCTTGCAGGATCAGATGATAATCCACTAATGATGCTCTTTCTCGGTACTACATTATTTGTACGAGTAGATCCTGCGAAAAATTCTGCATTTCCTTCTTGGAACCAAGTTAATCTTTCATTTTGATACATATCTCCTCTTCCAAATAAACCTGGCACTTCAAATCTACCTTGAAGATAATGAGTAAACTCATGACGGAATAACTCTTCTAAGCTATAAATACTTTGTTCTGGCGTACGCTCATATGTAAAGAATGTACCTGTTTCTTCTATATAAATGCCACCGTTGTTTGTTTCATATCCATACAGTTGTCTGTTTAACTGATATTCGTCTGGAGTATTATAGATTACTATCGTTAATACGTCGTCTGCATTACCTGGCTCTAATGCTTTGTCATTCCCAATTACACGATGATACTGTGCTTTTACTTCCTTTGCAGCCCAGTATAGTCTCTTAATTTTTTCTTCTGATACTTTATCTCCTGTTTTAAATACGATAGATCCATCGTCGAATGTGTACGTTTTTGGTAAGTACTGTTCTTGTCCTTCTTTACGTATTTTCTCTAAATCTATTGTATTCCCGCTATAATCTTTCCCATTATAATTTGTTGTAATTTGTTCTACTGCAACAAAATACGGCTCACTTAAACGCGGATACATATGCATTGCTTGTGTAACAACCTCTAAACCTTTATTTGGATTACTATGAAACTTCCCTAAACGACTAGCAAAATAAATTCCATTATTAACGAGCCACTTATTTTCTGGTGTTACTTCATTTAAAAGAGCAATACGATTTATTTCATTAATAAATCCATCTATTTTCCCGTACCACATTGTATCTTTTGCTTCTTTACGAGTTTCAAATAAATAAGATTGCATATCATAATCAATACCTTGCATCATATCGTATACAGCTTGTCCTTTCATACGATCGTCTACATACGTATGAAGATTATCATTGTATTGTTTTAAAATATTCGATGCGTATTGAACCGTTTCTACATCACTTGAAGCATTACTAATTAATTTACCGTATGCAGATACAACTGCATCTTGCTCATATGTACCAAGCTTAAAGTTTGGATTGGTTGCAATTGCTTTTAAAGCAGGTAAACATTTATCCTGGAAGCTTCTCTCATTTAAATCGCTTAATTCATTATTGTAAAATGCGAGATAAAAAGCTGAACGTAACACTTCCGTAAACGTTTGAATTCCTTTTGAATCATCTTTCGTAAACGTACTACCTCGGTGAGCTAATTCATCTATAACCGCTTGCATTTTCCCTTTGTCTTTATAAAAAGCCTTTGCATCTTCATTGAACTGGAATAAGTCTGTAATTTGATTCCATTTAATACTTCCTAGCGTTTCAACCAATTCTTGATTATTCATTTTGTTTAAATCAGCCATTGAATAGCTTTCTTTAATTTGCTTTACTTCTGAGCTCTTCATAATAGATGCTGGTCGCTGTGAAAAGTCTCCTACTTTTAAACGTTCTTGAAACGATAATGTTTCCTCTGCTTTCGAAATTTGCCCAACTTCATCTACTGGTTTTTCTATTCCAACTGGTTTCGAATGCAATACATTGTATGGCACCTTTTCTTCTGCTGATACATTCGTTTGAATTGCTCCTAACGATAGCGCCATTGTACTAATACTAAGCATCACTTTATTAATCTTTGATTTCTTGTTCATATCATTGCCCCCTATTTAAATATTCCATTCAAGAATTTAACATAAAATCTGGATACAACAATATAAAATGCAATATTTCATATTATTTCTTCCTATAATTTGTACATATCGTGAACAAATCACCCTTTATCTCCCGACAATAATCTGCTTTCTTCCATTTCTAATACACCTAGACAATCCCCAGTAATATCCTTCTCTCATAAAAAAAGACATCATCATATGCATGTTTCTAATGAAACTGCCATGATAATGTCTTCTCAAAAAAGTAAAAATTAATTATATATAATAATAAGATTAAACGTTATTTATTTCTTAAATAATCTCTTTCTAAATACGAACATACTTAGTGCGGAAAGAACAAGTGTTATTCCAGAAAGTAAAGTCGATGTGCTAGCTTCACCGCCTGTTGATGGTAAAGATTTCTTATCTTCCTCAAACTTATTAGCATGTTGTTTATTTAAAGTATCTGCTTTTCTTCCCTCTTTTTCAACAACTTGATTATTCCCTTTTGGCTCTTGATCCAATCCTGTTGCTGATTCTTTTACTTCTTCAACTTTTTTCGTTGGCTCTTTTACTTCCTCTTTCGCTTCTTCAACTTTTTTCGTTGGCTCTTTTACTTCCTCTTTCGCTTCTTCAACTTCTTTCGTTGGCTCTTTTACTTCCTCTTTCACTTCTTTTACCGGTTCTTTCACTTCTTCTTTTGTTTCTTCAACTTCTTTTACCGGCTCTTTTACTTCTTCTTTCGGCCCTTCAACTTCTTTTGCTGGCTCTTTTACTTCTTCTTTCGGCCCTTCAACTTCTTTTGCTGGTTCTTTTACTTCTTCTTTCGATCCTTCAACTCCTGTTGTTGGTTCTTTTACTTCTTCTTTCGGGCCTTCAACTTCTTTTGCCGGCTCTTTTACTTCTTCTTTCGGCCCTTCAACTTCTTTTGCTGGTTCTTTTACTTCTTCTTTCGGCCCTTCAACTTCTTTTGTTGGCTCTTTTACTTCTTCTTTCGCTTCCGGTTTCTCTACTATATTCTGTATAACTTCACCACTAAACCATATACCAAGCCCGTAATACTCCGTTCCATCAAAAACAAAATCGTATTTCTTTTCTCCTGGAGTACTCCATACGATTGTACCCTCGTCCTCATTAAATGTGCCACTCTCACTTTTTAATGTAATATTCTCAAGCCGTTCCCCCTCCACATCATATACAGGGATTTTCACTTTTTGATTTACTTGTGCGTCATCTAAAAAAATTTTTTGCCTTCTAATATCAATTGTTGACCATTGAGACAGTTGTATAATTGGTCTTATATCCTGAATCTCATTTCCAGGAAGTTTTAAACTAATTAAATCTAACATCGAAGCAAAGATTGATATATCCTTAATTCGATTATCTGATAAATTTAACCATTGTAAATTTTTCAATTTACTTAATGGTTCAATATCCACCACTTGATTTCCTATTAATTCCAGTTCATTCAACATACTTATTTCACTAATTGCTTCTACACTACTAATTTCATTACTGTTCAATATTAATACGGATAGATTTTTTAATTGTTGTATTCCTTGTATAGTATCATTATTAATTTTATTATTTGAGGCTGTTAATTTTTTCAATGAATTAACTTTAAATAATGGTTCAATATTTTTCACATTATTATTGCTTATATTTAACTTCTCCAACTTCTCTAGTTTAGAAAATGGTTCAATATTTTCGATTTGATTATGTGCTAAACTTACAGATTTCAAACTTCTCAAATCCGAGATAAATGCTATATTTTTCAGCTCTAAGTTTTCTAACTCTAGACTTTCTAAATCCGACATATACTCTATGCCAGAAATATCTTTTATACCGTTACCCTGCCCATTAGTTATCTTAAATGTTTTAATCTTTAATAAATCTTCTTTCGTAATAGGGGCTTCTAAATCAGTTCTATTCAAATTATTTTTATTAATATATCGTTGTAGTTCCTTATCTTGAACAACATTCGTCCCCTCTTGATTTTTAACTATTTTTTGAATAACAGTTCCATTAAAACGTAATTTATTCTCTGAAGAACCTGTTTCTAAATTAAACTCATATGATTTTTCTCCAGGGCTGTCCCATTTTACAAAACCATTATTTTGTGTTCCCCCCTCGCTAATCCATTTAATACTTTGAAGAGATTCGCCATTTAAATCGTATATAGGAATTTTACTATCTTCATTTACTACGCCTTCATTCAAAAAGATTTTTTGTCTGTGAACTTTAACGACAAAACGCTTTCCAAACTCTTGAATAGGTCTTACATCAGAAATTTCATTTGCACTTAAATTAAGTTCGTATAAATTAGTTAGCCCACTAAGTGATGAAACATCCGAAATATAATTTTCTTCTAAATCAAGTGATTGTAATTTTTTCATTTTAGCTAGCGGTGTAATATCTGTAATTTCTGCATCACTCACTGCAAGGTTAGTAAGGCTCTCCATTCTACTAATAGATTCAAGATTAGTAATATTATTATTTCCAATCCATAATTCCTTTACTTTATTTAACTGTTCCATTCCTGTTAAATCACTAATATTATTATTAGCTAAATACAATTTACCGAGAGACGCCATTGTAAATAGCGGCTTAATATCTTCAATCTTATTACCGACTAAATCTAATACTCTAACTTTTTTCAATTCACCTAATGGCGTCAAATCAGTAATTTTATTATCTCTTAAAGAAAGAGTTTGAATTTTAGTCAGCCCAGTAATTGGCTCAATGTTTTCAATTCGATTAGAAAAAAGATCTAAAGACTTCAAATTATTCAAGTTAGCAATTGGTGATATGTCACTTACTGCAGACTCATTTAATGTAAACTTTTCTAAATTTACCATATGCTCTAAACCGGATAGATTATTGATGCCCTTCCCACCATATATGTCTAAGTTTTTAATTTGTAGTGCATCGGCTTTCGTTATTGGTGCATTTATATCTTTTCGACCTAAAGTATTTCTATTAATGTATTGTTGTAATTTTGTATCCACTACTATATTTTTTTGTTTCTTCCTTTTGTTCTTCTTTATTTTCCTTTTGTTCTTTTGGAACATTGTTTTCTAAATTTAATGTATTTACTTCAAACTGCACTTGATACTTATTATCATAAGCCATTGTCGGAATATAAATGTGCATCTGCATATTGTATCTTTTCCCTAATTCTCCAACTTCAAATTGAATCACTTTCGTTCCATTTTTCTTTTTATCTTCTGATATTACTTTTACATCATGAAACACACCAGGAGTATGAATATCTTCTGTTTTCAAGTATTTGAAGAAATCACTATCACTTAACGTTGCCGTAATAATTTTCTTTCCATTCTCAATTGTTAATTTCGGATTTTTTATATAAACAGCCGCCATAGACTCTTCATTTGTTTTATCTTTATACGCTTTAATAACAGCGTCATATGTACCATCTTCTAAACCTTGGCCCGTTTTATTCGCCTCAATTGCTACTGCCGCTAAAGCAGGCGTTGAATACGTAGCAAATGGAAGTGATAACGCCGCAGCGATAATCATCGCATTTATATGTTTTCTTTTATTTTTTTTCAACTTTACATCTCCTCCAAAATATATAAATCTAAATGTAATCATATCTCGAATAAATGATAATGATTTTCATTATCATTGTCAACTAAAAAAATAAAAAGTTAACAAAAAAATACCCCCTTTTTAAGGGGGTTATGCCATTTTTTCTCCGGATTCTTCTTTAAAAAAGCTCTTCATCGCATGGAATACGTCTGCTTTTTGCTTTAAAATATAATATCTAAAATTCTCATCTTTAATATTTTTATAGGCTGACATGAGGGTACTATGGCGGTTGTACTGGTTCACTTCCCCATATCCAAACATATTACACTTCTTCATTAACTCTTCGACAAGCTTTACACATCTAGCATTATCTGATGTTAAATTATCACCGTCTGAAAAATGGAATGGATAAATATTATAGCGGTCTGGTGAGTATTTATTATCAATTAGCTCGAGTGCTTTTTTATATACAGAAGAACATATCGTTCCGCCACTTTCTCCTTTTGAGAAAAACTCTTCCTCTGGAACTACTTTTGCCTCCGTATGATGGGCAATAAACTCAATATCTACTGTTTCATACTTCGTTCGTAGAAATCGCGTCATCCAGAAAAAGAAGCTACGTGCCATATATTTCTCCCATATTCCCATCGATCCACTCGTATCCATCATCGCTAATACAACAGCTTTTGAATCTGGCTTTAATACTTCATTCCAAGTACGGAACTTTAAATCTTCTTGGTGAATCGGATGAAAAGATGCTTTACCACGCATCGCATTTCGTTTATATGCGGATATCATCGTTCGTTTCTTATCGATATTTCCCCATAACCCAGTCTTTCTAATGTCATTAAATTCAACATGTTCAATCCGGTTTTCATCTATTTCTTTTCTCTTTAAATTAGGCAGCTCTAATTCTTTGAAAAACGCTTGCTCTAATTCTAGAATAGAGACTTCAGCTTCATAATAATCTTCTCCAGCCGCATCCCCTGCTCCTTGCCCTTTTCCTGGTCCTTTTTGCTTTTGACCACCTGATCCATCTCTCGCAACGACATCACCAACTTTGCTGTCACCATTTCCTTGCCCAACGTGTTTGTTTTTATCATAATTGTACCTAATCTTATATTCATCTAAAGAACGAATCGGTATTTTTACAACATCCTTACCATTAGACATAACTATGCTTTCTTCTGTTACAAGATCGGGTAAATTATTCTTAATTGCCTCTTGTACTTTTTCTTGATGGCGTTGTTGGTCGTCATATCCTTTGCGATGGAGGGACCAGTTTTCCTGTGAAATCGTATAATTTGGTTGGTTTTCTTCACCCATTTCTTTCCCTCCTTACTGTAATTGTCTTCCCCTATGAACAGTAAGCTAGAAATTTTGTTTTATACTGTGCAAGCTAGAATGAAAGATAACTGCCCATCGAAATTCATCCCATAAACATATATAACGTTTTTCATATAATACTCCGAGCATCCTAAACAAAATTTTGCCACTCACATACTAGAAAGAAATATTCAGCCGTTGATAAGAAAGAAACACAATGCATAGTTGCACACATTTACACTTTGCAACATATTGTATTGTGTTGGCTTTTTTCGTATGAATGGTTGGTTACTCTATCATATGCATATTGTAAAAATAATTGACAATAAATTCATGAAATTGCATCTTAATTTATTACATTTGGACAAGGTATGACACTTTACACATATAAATGGATAATAAAACGCTGTCCCGCAAAATACAAGAGACAGCGTTTTGTTATCAAACTATCGGTTTAGCAGACTACCTACATAGCGTAATAATTCATTCGCAGATGAAGAATTATAGCCGTGCTCATCAATTAAGCGTGCAACAACATCATTGATTTTCTTAAGCTGATTTTCGTCTGGCGTTTTCGTTGATGTTGTAATTTTCACTATATCTTTTAAATCAGCAAATAGTTTTTTCTGAATCGCTTCGCGAAGACGCTCATGTGAATTATAATCAAAGCGTTTTCCTTTACGCGCATAAGCAGAAATGCGAATTAAAATTTCTTCACGGAATGCTTTCTTAGCATTTTCTGAAATTCCAATTTGCTCCTCAATTGAGCGCATTAGCTTTTCATCTGGACTCATTTCTTCACCTGTTAATGGATCACGTAATTTCGATTTATTGCAATATGCTTCAACGTTATCTAAATAATTATCCATAAGTGTCTTCGCTGATTCTTCATATGAATACACGAATGCTTTTTGTACTTCTTTCTTCGCAATTTCATCATATTCTTTTCTCGCTAATGAGATGAAATTCATATAACGCTCTCGATCTTCATTACTAATTGACGGATGCTGATCCAACCCGTCTTTGAGCGATCTAAGTACATCTAATGCGTTAATAGATGGTACCTCTTTTCGAATAATTGTAGAGGAAATTCGGTTAATAACATAACGAGGGTCAATACCTCTCATACCTTCATCTTGATATTCACGTTGCAGCTCCTCTACATCAATCACATTATAACCTTCTACCGTTTCTCCATCATATAAACGCATCTTTTTAATTAAATCAATATCTGGACGCTTCGGATCTTTTAAACGAGTTAAAATCGTAAACATTGCTGCAACGCGAAGTGTGTGCGGTGCAATATGCACATTGGATACATCACTTTCACGAATCATTTTTTCATAAATATGTTCTTCTTCACTCACTCGTAAATTGTATGGAACTGGCATTACAATAATTCTTGAATGCAACGCTTCATTTTTCTTGTTTGCTATGAAGGAACGATACTCCGTTTCATTCGTATGCGCTACAATTAATTCATCTGCTGAAATAAGCGCAAATCTTCCCGCTTTGAAATTCCCTTCTTGCGTAAGCGATAATAAATGCCATAAAAACTTCTCGTCGCATTTTAGCATCTCTTGGAATTCCATCATCCCACGGTTTGCCTTATTCAATTCTCCATCGAAGCGATACGCTCGTGGATCTGATTCTGAACCATATTCTGCGATTGTTGAAAAGTCCAGACTACCTGTTAAATCGGCGATATCTTGTGATTTAGGATCAGACGGGCTAAATGTACCAATCCCTGTACGGCGATCTTCCGAGAAGAAAATACGCTCTACAACTACATCCTCAATTCTTGAACCATATTCTTGCTCTAGACGCATTACGTTTAGTGGCGATAAATTCCCTTCAATTCTAACTCCATACTCACCAAAGAAATCATCCCGTAAATGATGCGGAATTAAATGAAGTGGATCTTCATGCATTGGGCAGCCTTTAATTGCAAAAATTGCTCCTCGATCTGTTCGTGAATATGTTTCTAATCCTCGTTTCAACATCGTAACTAATGTTGATTTCCCTCCACTAACAGGACCCATTAATAATAAAATACGTTTTCTAACATCTAATCGTTTTGCAGATGGATGAAAATATTCCTCCACAAGACGTTCTAAAGCATCCTCTAATCCAAATAGCTGATTACTAAAGAAGTTATACTTTCTTCTACCATCTACTTCTTCGATTCCAGCATCTTTTATCATATTGTAAATGCGAGAGTGTGCTGTTTGAGCCACCCATGGTCTTTCCTTCACAAGCTCTAAATACTCCGCAAACGTACCTTCCCATTGTAACCGTTCTTCTGCTGCTCGATGCTGTTCAATCTTTTTTAGAATATCCATTATAGCTCCTCCCCCATCTCCTTGTTCAATCGGATTATTATAAAAGGTATGCTAGGATGTCCTTAAACATTCTTTAAATCAAAATGAAATATACAGTATTGCTATAAAATTCTCTCCAAAATTCAAAGAAAATTCTGTATAATATAGGTATTAAAGTTTTTACACCTCTATTCATTTTAAATAAATTCTTTTCTTCCAAGAACCTTACATACATTTTGATTCATATTTAAGATTCGTAAACTGAAAAATAGGAGGGATATTAGTATGAAATTATTATTAATTTTAGGTGTATCACTCACATTTCTTACAGCTATTTTCACATCTGGTTACAATGATAAACCCGGTACACATAAAAAGTGATGTGCTTCTTAGCACATCACTTTTTTTATCAATCATTTATAATACACATTTTCCACATCATATTTTGATAAAGGTCGGCTATAATAATAACCTTGCACAAACTTCACATTCTTTTCCTTCAAAAATTGTATTTGTTCCGCTTTTTCTACACCTTCTGCAATTACATTCAATTCCAAAGTATGAGCTAAATGAATAATTGCAGCTGTAATATTCGTATCACGTTCATCCACATGTATACCTTCCATAAAAGAACGATCGATTTTCAACGTATCAATTGGATACGTTTTTAAATAACTTAAAGATGAATATCCCGTCCCAAAATCATCTAAATGAATCTTTAAATTTTGTTCTTTTAATTGTAGCAATACCCTTTTCGATATGTCTTTATGCATAAGGGCCCCTTCTGTAACCTCTATCGCTAATAGATGAGCTGGTACATTGTACTTATGTAACGCCCGTGTAATCATCTCTATTAATGTAATCGAGCGAAAGTGCCTGGCTGAAATATTAACTGCAATCGGGACAACTTCATATCCTTTATTTAACCATTCACGTATTTGCCGACACACTTCATTTACTACCCATTCATCAAGCTTAATAATAAATCCTGTTCTTTCTGCTAGCGGAATAAATTGATTGGGATAGACAAATCCTAATTCTTTATTCTCCCACCTTATTAAAGCTTCCATACTCGCTATTTTTTTCGTTTCAATATTCATTTGTGGCTGATAATACAAGCAGAATTCATTTTTTTCTATAGCACGATGCAATTGGTTTTCTATTATAAATCTTTGTTCACGCTCACAATCTAATCCACTGTAATAAAACTGATAATGCCCTTTTCCTTTTTCTTTTGCTTTTTCCAAAGCAGCATCAACTCTTTGGAATAATATTTTTTCATCCTCTCCATCTGTTGGAGCCATTACAATTCCGATTGACGCACTTAAATAGACGTCCTCTTCTTCGATTACAAAATGTTCACTAATCTTTTTTAATATTCTTTTTGTAACTATCTCTACACGTTCTTTCGTTATATTTTCTATTAACATAACAAATTGATCATCGTGTTCTCTAAATAAGTGCATACCGTCTATTTGAAAACTGCTTAAACATTCTGTAACTTTTTGTAATACTTTATCTCCTTCTTTATGACCAAAAGTATCATTAATAAGGTGAAATTCATCTAAATCTATAAAAACAAGCGCAAACTCTGTATTATCATTTAAAAAAACATTTAACTTATTTGCACATGAAATTCTATTCATTAATCCTGTTAATTGGTCATAATAAGCTAAATATTCTGTTCGCATTTCATTCAATACTTGTCTTGTAACATCCCTCGTAACAATATATACCCCAACAATTTCGGCGTTCACAATAATCGGAATAGTTCTCAAAGAAATATAGAGCTCGTACCCTTCTTTATGAACATATTTCTTTGAAACAATTTGTTTTGCCCTTCCTTGCAGGGCTCCTTTAAATATGATTTGAAAATCTTTTTCATATTCCTTATTAATAAATTCAAAAATAAATTTATTATGTAATTCTTCATATCGATATCCAAATATTTCATACATTGCTGGATTTGCATATGTAATTCTACCTATAGAATCTATAGATATAATGGAGTCATTATTATATTCTAATAACGACTTAAACAACATTTGTTTTTCCTCTATCTCTGCCTTTTCCTCAATCTGAGCTGTGATATCCCTCGTAATACAAATAATAAACTGACATACTCCTTCTTCGTCGAATACAGGATTAAGTGAAGATTCATAATGTAACTCACCCTTTGGTAAACTAACTACATCACAAAAGGTATGTGCTTTCGCTTCGCTCGCTACTTTTGCATATTGCACTCGCAATATTTCCGCCGTATCTTCTGATAATACTTCCGCAAACGTTTTTCCATAACATTCTTCGCCTAGCTTCGCATAATCCATACCTATCTTATTTACATAAATATATTTAAAGGTTTCCTCATCCATAACTTTCACAATAAATACTAAATCTTGAATAACATGTAATAGTCCTCTTCTTATTAAATCCATATCTATCATACTTAAAAAGGTATTTTGATTATTATATTGTTCCTTCATATTTATCTCAACCCGTCTAATCTATTTTTATTCATATATCCCATTCTATATGAATATGTACCCTTTTTTAAATGTATGATTACATATTATTTTTATTTTTAGAAAAAAAGTCGCCATATGGCGACTTTTAATAAACAATTTCTAAATCTAATCCCGGATAATTTTGTTGACGGAATGCTTCATAAATTAAAATAGCTGCTGTATTAGATAAATTTAATGAGCGCACTTTATCAGTCATTGGAATACGTAAACAATGATCGAAATTTTCTTCGATTACATTAGCTGGTAAGCCGTTTGTTTCTCTTCCAAATACAAAATAGTAATCCTTCTCACGTTTGCTATAATCAAATGCTGTATGAGCTTTCTCGCCATACTTTGTTAAATAGAAGAATTCACCGTCTTTATTTTTCTCATAAAATTCTTCAATTGAATCATAATACGTAACTTTCACGTGCTGCCAATAATCTAATCCTGCACGCTTTAACATTTTATCATCCGTTGAAAATCCAAGCGGTCTAATCAAATGTAATTCTGTTCCAGTTGCTGCACAAGTACGAGCAATATTCCCTGTATTTGCTGGAATTTCTGGTTGATATAAAACAACATGTACTCCCACGCGATATTCACCTCTGTTTTTTGTCTACTACGTATTATACCACTTGAGCGAAAAATCTCTACCCATTAATAATATGAAAGAATTTATATTTCATTTGTGGTGTATATTTACTAGAATCTTCATAGTTCCAATAACGCCGACGGCTATTCGCTGAATGTGCATTTACAAGCGGCATACCATCTGCGTCTTTTGCTACTACAATCGTCGTATGATTCCACCTACCATCATCCTCGAAATCATAAGCGATGACATCACCAAGAATAAGGTCCTCTGGCCTTTCTACCGCTTCAGCTCGAAGCCCTGTTGTAGCACCTGACAAATACCAATAAAAAGAGTGTGCGACAGCCCAGCTCCAACTCCACTGATTCTCCCTTTGCCACCATCCTTTGCGAATATTAGGATATCCATTCATTGGTACTTCTCCAGTATGAAGACATTGAGAAATAAAATTCGTACAATTATCAGGGAAATTACGATATACAGGGTTTCGATCATCCCACCAACGCTCTGCATATTTAACTGCCTCTAAACGGTTGTACTGATAAGAACCGTACTTCTCTTTTGTAACTTCCCTTTCTAACGTCTCACTCATTCCAACTGCTTCTGGCACTTCAATAGCATAATCACCTATTACCCGGCTATTATTTAAACAAACTCTTCGTTTTAGTTGTTCCTCTTCGATATAAAATAATTCTTTATGCTTAATTAAATATTTAAAATGTATTTGATAATCAATTTCTTGATGATTGCTATTATTTAATTGTCTCATGAAAGAAACGTCCGCAGTTGCTTTCACTATATGTGCACTACGTTTTTGAAACAATTGTTTCTTTCTCTGTGCTATTTGTAATAAATCTTCAGCAATACCATCCACATTTGTTCGTTTCTCCGTTATATACCCTAAAAATTGTTGTACTTGCTTTTCAATATTTACTTTTACAACCATTTCGTCTCCCTCCCATATTACAATATGAAAAAGGGAGATATTATCTACTCTTTTTTCTGCGCTAACAATTCAAGTCCGCGATTCATTTCATGAATAACCTCTTCGTCTTTCTCACATTGCATCGCTTTTTCAATGGCTTCGCCCACGCCATCTCCACCAATTTTCCCAAGTGCCCATGCTGCCGTTCCGCGAAGTACCGGTCTTGGATCATCTTTCATAACACCTATTAAATCAGGAATTGCTGATGCTTCTTTAAAATGCGCAAGTGCCAAAATCGCATTTCGTTGCAACGGCTTTTTACCTCTCCATGAACCAGACATAATCCCATATTTCTCTTTAAAATCACGATTACTAATTGTTAAAAGTGGCGTTAATAACGGCTTAACTAACTCAGGATCTGGTTCCATCTCAGGGTGATTATGAAAATCCATTCCTTTATTTTTCGGACAAACAGTCTGACATGTATCACATCCATATATACGGTTTCCTATTTTGTCACGATATTCTTCCGGTAGGAATCCTTTCGTCTGTGTTAAAAATGCAATACATTTCTTGGAGTCTAACTGTCCTCCTTGTATTAAAGCACCTGTAGGACAAATATCAATACATTTCGTGCAGCTTCCACATTGATCTTCTATCGGCTGATCTGGTGGGAATGGAACGTTTGTAATCATTTCTCCTAAATATACATACGAACCAAATTCAGGTGTAATAATAGCGCAATTCTTACCGCTCCACCCAATACCGGCACGCTCCGAAACAGCTCGATCACTTAATTCACCCGTATCAACCATTGACTTAACTTCTATATCGGGAAGTTTTTCAATTAAATATGCTTCTAATTTTTGCAAACGATCTCGTAAAACAAGATGATAATCTTGTCCCCAAGAGGCACGACAAAAAATCCCGCGGCGTTCTCCACGCTTACTTAATGGTGCATTTTTTAATTTTGAAGGATACGCTAATGCAATCGCAATAATTGATTTTGCACCAGGTAGTAGAAGCTGTGGGTTCGTTCTCTTTTCTATATCAGGCTCTTCAAATCCAGATTGATAATTTAATTGTTGCTGCTGGATTAAGCGCTGTTTTAATTCCTCAAATGGTGAAGCACTAGCAAAGCCTATTTTATCTATACCAATTGTTTTACTATACGCAATGACATCTTGCTTTAATTGTTCAAAATCCATTCCTAATCGCCTCCTCAGATGAATCCATCCCATATGTAACGACTATATTGGTTAGTAATTCACTTTTGGAATACTATTTTTTACTTCTATTTTCGCATACAATTATGTTTTTCAAACATTAAAAAACGCAATGCCTCGTTTATCTTAGAAACGAAACACTGCGTTGATCACAATTTATAGAAAAACATTTAATAAAATTTGGAGCGGGTGAAGAGAATCGAACTCTCGACCAGAGCTTGGAAGGCTCTTGTTTTACCACTAAACTACACCCGCAAATATGAAATAAATATAAGATATTAGAATAACTTATGTAAAGTAGTATAGCATGTAAAAAAAACGGAAGCAAGAATTTTATCGAAAAAAGTCGAAAAAGTGATGAGTAGCTCATCACTTTTTCAATTCTTTATCAATCGCCTTCTTCATACTATCGAAATCAGGGTTTGCAAGATTTCCGTTGATATATACTGAAGGAGCACCTTGAACTTTTAATTTTTGAGCACGATCTGAATCTTTACGTACTTTTTCTTTCATTTCTTTACTGTGTAAATCCTTCTTAAATTGTTCTACATCAACTTTCGGAAGCTTTTCTTTCACAATGTTAAGAAGTAATTCTTCTGTAATCCATTCTTCCGTGTCTTTCTTTTGACTTTGATAAATCTCATCATAGAAAATCCAGAATGAATCTTGATCTTGTTTATAAATTGCTTCACCAGCTGCTGCACCTAAATCAGAGTCTTTTCCGATAAATGGGAAGTTAATAAAGTATAACTGCACTTTACCTTTATCGATATACTCTTCTTTTAATCGTGGTAATACTGTTACATCCCAAGTACGACAAGCAGGACATTTGAAGTCTCCAAATTCAACTACCTTAACTGGGGCATCATCTTTCCCTAAAGATTGTTGTGTGGAATAAGCAAACATCTCATTCCCTTTATCTTTTTTGTCATTTATGATGCTATACGCAATTGTTCCGATTACAATCAATACTGCGATAGAAAAAACTACACCAAGAGCCATGAGTTTATTTGATTTCATATACATTCCTCTTTAAATTCATATTCTGTATACAGCATTGTACACAATACACATAATATCAACACTTATATATGTCACGCAATGAACACGCTCACATAAATTACAAAAACACAATAATTGTGACGATATTGTGTCACAATTTGTCACAATTTATTCAAAAAAGGAAGCTCCTATGTAGGAACTTCCTTTAGCTTACTGCTTTTTCACGAGCACTATTTAACATCGACTGCTCTGTTTTTATATCATGACGAATTACTAACTTCTCACTAACTGCTTGCACATACTCATTATGATTGATATAGCCTTCTTTCTCCATTAATCTCAAAACGACATTTCGTCTCTCTACGGCCTTATCATAATTTTGTGCAGGTGAGTAATAAGCGGGTGCCTTTACTACAGCAGCCATCATTGCACTTTCAGCCAACGTTAATTGGCTCACCTTTTTACCGAAGTAAAGGTTTGCTGCTTTTTCAATTCCCCATGCTCCTTCTCCGTAATAAATATTACTTACATACAATTTTAAAATTTCATCCTTTGTAAATGTACGTTCAATTTTTTTCGTATAAAAAATTTCTTTCCACTTACGAGAAAATGTACGTTCATTCGTTAAAAAAGCATTTTTGGATAACTGTTGTGTAATTGTGCTTCCGCCTTGCACAACACCACCAGCTTTTATATTCTCAACAGACGCTCTGACAATCGCTATATAATCTAAACCGTTATGATGATAAAACCTTTTATCTTCTGTCGCAATAAATGCATGTGTTAATGATTCTGGCACCTCTAACTTAGCCGGTACATGTAATTTACTAATATCACTTTGCTCGATCATTACATTTCCAATGAATAATAACGTAAAACTTAACAATAATAATAAAATAATGGCTTTATAAAAGAATTTAGTCATTGGATTTAATGCAACTTTTTGATGATAGTTCACCCTAGATAATACTCGTTCTTTCATCTTAAACACCTCTTTTCCACACAGCGTATAACTCTTACTTTAAGAATACCTTGTTGTAAAAAAATATCCCATCGATTTCTCTTACACGTACCTTACATCATTGTAAGGTATAAAGTGAAACTTTAATCAGCCCTCACCAATCGGGCTGCCCGGCAAATAGTTGGATAAAAAAGTATTGTATCACAGTCCTTTTTTATCTACTATTCATCTGAAATATTGAATATAGATTGTGCTAAACCAATAACAGAGTATACCTTAAGCCTATACTTCCCTATTAAAACATCCTATTTTCATTATATCATCTACAAAATATATATTTGTAAGTATCTAGTAATCTAAATGTATACAATATATCATACATTATACAGAACAAACGTTCCCGAAATCAATACTAGCACTATTATTATTTTGACCTTTTTCTTAAACAGTATACAAAAAAGAGTAGTGATTTGATTGTATCTCAAACCGGCTACTCTTTTCTTTACAATCTACCTATTAAATTATATGGCTGCACTTCCCACGTTTCGTACGGAATACAATGTGTTGCTCTCATCGCATCAAGCGTTCTGGATTTCATATGAGGACGCGTTATATACTCATCTATATTCTCTTCATTTAAAGCAACAAATTTAGCCTCTTGTATTTCTTCAGGCTGAATTTGTATTTCACCGCTCACGTATGCCACTTTAAAAACAACACCTAGAATGTGCATGGAAGCATTATAATAAACTCCTGTAATACCGATAGGCTTCACCGTTAATCCTGTTTCCTCTTTTATTTCCCTACAAACAGCTTGATCGAGCGCTTCTCCTTCTTCCACCTGTCCTCCTGGCAACTCCCACGTATCCGATCGCCAATGTACTTTAGCTAATAACACTTCGTCTTTTTCATTTGTTAAATAACCTGCTACAGCAACGATATGCTTTGGTGTTTTATGTTCCATATTAAACCTCCTAGAAATAATGATTATTTCATATATCCCTATAAGCATATTCCCTGTCTAAAACAAAATACCTTTACTAATTCATCCTCTTAATTAACTTCATGAAAAAAAGCCCCTATCCGTTAAATGAATAGGGGCTTCTATCGTATTATTCTCCTAAGTCTACGTTGTGGTAAACTTGTTGCACATCTTCTAGATCTTCTAATGCATCAACCATTTTTTCAAATTGTACTTGAGCATCTTCAGGAAGTTCTACATCACTTTGTGCAAGCATTGTTAATTCTGCAACTGTGAATTCTTCAACACCAGCATCTTTAAGTGCAGATTGTACGGAATGGAATTGATCAGGTTCAGCATACACGATAACAGAATCTTCTTCTTCTAGAATGTCACGTGCATCAACATCTGCTTCCATTAAAATTTCAAGAACTTCATCTGATGTTTTACCTTCAAGACCGATAACAGCTGTCGCATCAAACATGTAAGCTACAGAACCGTTTACACCCATGTTACCACTGTTTTTGCTAAATGCAGCTCGTACATCTGCTGCAGTACGGTTTACGTTATTTGTAAGTGTATCTACAATTACCATAGATCCGTTTGGTCCGAATCCTTCATAACGAAGCTCGTCATAATTTTCTTCTGAACCGCCTTTTGCCTTTTCAACTGCACGATCAATAATTGTTCTTGGTACGTTGTATGTTTTCGCACGTTCTAATACAACTCTAAGCGCTTGGTTTGATTCTGGATCTGGCTCGCCTTGTTTTGCTGCCACATAAATCTCACGTCCAAATTTCGCGTATATACGGCTTGTATTTGCATCTTTTGATGCTTTTTTTTCTTTAATATTATTCCATTTACGACCCATACTTTCCACTCTCTTTCCCGTTTTAAATCTACATAAAAATATTAATATGAAATATAATGTGTATTCAACACATTTTTAAAAGAAATATAAAAAGTTCATTTTTGATTCATATTACAGACATAATATAAATTACTATCATTTTGTTCTTTCGACAAGTTATATTATACATGAATTTCTACATTTATTACGAATTTTAGAAGCACATAGTATAATTTAACAAAAAAGACTCTAACAGAAATGTTAGAGTCTTTTTATATCGCCGATACATATTTCCATAATATTCCTATAACTACTTTCTATTGTTATATAATAAAAACAGGAAAAAATTTGAAGAAAGATGGAGGGAGAATTATGACACATTCACATGAGAAAAAAGCACATGGTCTGAAAGGAATAGGAGAGAAGTTAAACCCAACTATCTATCAAGTGAGATTCATGAAATTAGATGAACCAATTCAATTTGAGTCGTTTCCTGAATTAAAGGAATTAGGAGATTGGTTGAGTACTTCAACGCACATGTGGGCGTGCCACTCAACTATGTACAAGTACAACAAAGAAGAGTTTGAAAAGAGGTTTTTAGAAATTACAAACTTAACCGTTGATAATGTACTAATATCTACTGGTGCTATCGGATTTAACTTCATGTCACCGGGGTGGAGAAGTTCTCTTTAGAGTGCTTAAAGAGAATATTGTATATACAATATTCTGCTGATATTTTATAGGATAATGTAATTAAGAGAATAAAAATGAATGTTTATTTTTATCCTCTTATTGTTTCGCAGTTTACTCACCGCACACTTTTTGTGCTTATTTTTTCGTGTAATGAAAACACAAAAAATCTCTATACAATTAGTATAGAGATTTTTATTACGCCGTTCATGATACCGATGGTCGGGGTCGAACCGACACTCCCGAAGGAACACGATTTTGAGTCGGTTTTTTCCGTTATATCATTAGTTATTATCATTTTTTTACAGTCATATTAAGTAATTCTACAGTTAATTGTAGGGTGTTACAGTTAGCCTGTTCACACGACTACTATATACTTTACAGTATAATTCTAGCAGACTAGATTTTCAATAAGTTTTTCTACTTTTCTTTTATATAATCATTATTATCTCTATACACCTGTTTCTAATGTAAGTTGGTAAGTATTAGAGGCTTTCCCCTGTCCAACTGTAACAGACAGTATCCCCTGTTCTTTCAGTCCTTTTATTGCCTTTGATGTTGTATTACGATTAGCACGTAAATAATCCTGCAACTGGTTATACGATAACTTCACGGGTGCTTTATCCGCTTCTAATTCTTTCATAATATATAGTAACAATAGTTCTGTTTTATCTAAGTTAGTGCGTTTGAATAATGCCAATGTTAGCCTCTTCCCTTGTTCTATCATTTAACACTCATACTAATGGTGCCTTACACTTCATATAGTACATATTAATTACTATAAAAACAATAAAAACTTCTTCTTAACTGTGGGATAATATTAAAAAGACTTATGCGTAATTCACATAAGTCTTACTTTTGTTACTCATAATTAATTATTATTTGTCTTCGCAATCACATAAGCTAGAAAACAATTCTTAAAATGATGAACCAATAATGCACTACTCTAAAAAAATAGAATTGATATCTATTAAATATAATAATCAGGATTTTCTTCCATTTTTATTAAAAACTCTTCTAAAGAATCCTCTACTTTCGTTGAACCATAATATATAGGACATTGACCTAATTCATTTTCCTGCTTAAATTTAATTGTTCAAAAGCTAATCTCTGATACTTCAAAAAATACTAGTGATTCTTCATCATCGACATCGTCGAAATTAGGATTATATTCATAAATATCTTGTCTTAAACGAAAATCTGCAACAGAAAATGGGTCCATGAACCTGTTAATAAGAGTCTTATTAGTCTTTAAAAATCCATAGCCAATTTCCTCATAGAAACGTTTTAATTCTTTTGGGAATTGCATTTTCAACAAATCTTCTGCTTCTGCTATCTCTTCTTTTGGTAAAGGATAGAAAATAGGTTTTTGTTTAGAACGGACACTTCTGGCTGCTACAACATATTCTTTCAAAAAATTAAACATAATTTTTACTATCCCCTATTAAAGAAGGGTTATTTTTAACGCTTCCTCAAGCATTGTATTAAAATCATTATATGTGTTCATTACCGTACCTGATGGTTTATCAAGTTCTAAATAAGTACCATCAGATAAGTTTTTACAGAACCATGCTATATTTGAATCTCCAAGGAAAAGATACTCTTTTTGAAATTCATTTTCATACCAAATCTCATTGGTTTCTATAAGCCCGCAAATTGATTCGTCCCTTTCTGTATCTAACAAATAAGAGTCAACTCCGTAAAGTACCAGTCCATCAAAGTCTAAACCATTTACAGTTTTAAGAAACTCTTCGTATTCACTCGTTAAATCAACATTAAATTTCTCCTTTGCCTGTTCTCTTAATCTCTGAACTTCAGTATCCGTTGCGGGTGTATTCAGCCTATAATTAACACTTTTCAGTATATCTCCAATTTCCAAAATCATATTTTCCCACATATAAAAACCTCTTTCTAAGTGTATTTATTCTCCTTTAGGATGGGTATTATATTGGGTATAGACCAAATTATTTCTGCACTATCTCCATCTTGTAAGTGTCTAGTTAATGTAAACCATTGCTTCAACTTCTATCAGTTATTTTAGGAATTTCTTTTACATATTTTCCTCTGAATCCCATACCTCTACAAATTCAAAACCTTCTAAATCACTCTCTAAAACTACATTTCTAAATTCGTCAGACACTAAAACAGTAGAGGAGTGTAATCTTTGATTTAAATAGGTTTTAAATATTATCTGCCCCTCAACTATATTAGGTAAAAATGCGTATTTTTCGAAACCTATTATTAATCCTGTACTTAGTTTTTCAAAAACTGCTTTATTGTAGTCAATTGCATCAATTGTATTTAGAACGTTTATTAGGTAATAAACTTCACCTGTAACATCATGGGTTAGCGGAAGGAACTCAACATTATTACAAATTAGAGGTTCTAATACCTCTTTTGCTTTTCTACTAACCATTGGCGTGCCAAGTTCCCCCCAGAACATAGGACAATCACTATGGTTATCTCCTTCTACACATTCAACAAGAATTTCTCCCCATGAATCAGATAGCTTTATTGCCAAATCAATTTTTTCATCGAAATATTTTTTACGGTCTTCTTTCAAATTTAATAGTTGAAAAGATTTATAGTTATCAAATAAGCTTTTTAATTGCCAAATTTTCATACCTTTTACTCCTTTATAATTCAATTAGTAAAACAATTAAGATTATTTAGGTTGATTTAGTTTTAAACTACCGTCCAATAACCTTTCTCTTATATTCTGCAAAGCTGCAACTGCATCTGCTTGATTACCCCCAAAGCGTTTAACTTCGCTTAATACTCTGTATACTTCTCTTATATACTCTGGACTATGATTACCTATATGTAATGCTTCAGTAGTTACATAATCGTTCACTTTATATGGTAAAAATACCCCATTAGCAGCAGAATCATGATGTATTCCAAACTCTTCTAATAGTTCTTGTACCTGTGCCGCCCTTTTATCATTCCAAGGTCCTATGTGATGTGCCGCATTAGGATATGGCGGTGGTTCAATTCCTGCTTCTTTAAGTTCTGCACGTAATTTTTGAGATGCTGTATACGAATCGGGATAATCATTTTTGACATCTACCCTATCAAGAACTTTATCTGCATAATCCTTTATTACTTCTTGAACATCTTTGACCCTACTTCTTCCACCAGTTTTGGAAAACATAAATGTATCACGGGCTTCTTGTAACATTTCAGAAGCTTTTCTCTGTGCACTTCCAAAGCCACTAGCACCTGCGAATGCAAAGCGTTCTGTCAATGGTAATTTATTCGCAACAGAAGAGATTCCTGTAGAAAACTTTGCTAGATTTACACCTTCACCGAGTGTAGTTACTTTCCCTACTGTGCTTATCCCTTTATCCCCAATCCATCCTAACCCAAATTCCATAAAAATACTTGTTCCCCACTTTGTACCACTTTCTAAATCACCATGCCAAACATCATTCATAAATGAATCCGAAAAAGTATTACACATAGTATATGCCGTCTCTAGAGGGTGACCTATAGCATACTTGATATTTTCTTTTGTTACTGTATCGTCTAGTGAATTGAATCCTTCTACAATCTCTCCGATAACTTGCCCAGAACCAACGTATATACCGTCCCAAACTTTTCTAAGCATAGATTTTTCAGGGGAGGTATCATCATACATTTCCTCTTCTTTGATATTATCATCTGATAAATTGTCATTTAGAAGATTGCTAGCTTGGCTTGCCCTCTCTTCTCCAATAGCTTGAATAGAAGTTGTCCACTCCATATTCAACCCTTGCGTACTAAATGTACCACTTGCAGGACTAAAACCTTTTCCACTTTGAACTTCCGCCAAACCTGTCGCAATGCTAACAGCTAGTTGGAGTGCCGTATCATAATTACTACTAGAAGTAGAATTAAATTCATATAGATGTTCTAATTTTTCTTGCAGTTTTTTCCTCATGACAGTAAAAAGATTCGCCATAGCGTCCATACCTGGGATTGGCATAGCTTGACTGATGGCTTCCATACTTACTTTCATTCGGTCAATTTCTCGAATTTGTTCTAATATTTCTTGTTCGATTACATCTGTGGAAGCGACTTGTGATTGAAATTGACTTGGAAAAGCATCATTCTGACGAATTAACTCTTCACACAGATAAATGATTCCGTGTGCTAAAGGACGAAAGGTTTGTACAAAAAATGATTTTGCACTGCTATAAGTTTGTCCTTGTAGAACAGTATCAATTGCAAAGGTGTCAATCGACTGAATGACTTGTTCCATACCTTGAATGGTAGCGTTACATACAGCATTCATGCTTTGAGTTTGACTTTGTACTTCTCCCAAATACATATTTAAACTCATGAATTGCCCTTCCTTCTTTATACAGTATTTTATAAGAAAATTATACCATGTTAAATTACCCCACTGTATCAAGTGTTTGAATCTACTAAACACAATGAATTAATGAATTTCTTCTTTTAAAATAAAATTGTCAAACAAATGTTGAGAAATACCGAAATTTAATTTCCATTATATTCTATTCTTGTTATTATTTAATGTAAGACTATTCAGAAAAGGAAGGGATTATATGCATGTTCCAGTGAAGGGGAATGAACAGATTTCAAAGTTATTTAATGACTGGTATCAAGCTATACTACAACATCAAAATATTCAAGCAACAAACTTAAAACAAGAAGTTGAAGATAAGCTTTCCAATATAAAAGAAGATAAAAATTTATTATTATACTATTCATTATTAAACTTTAGATATAAAGTGCTAACCGATGGACTTAACAT
>NZ_LOBC01000094.1 GCF_001583695.1 Bacillus wiedmannii
CACCAGTAGCACCCGTGTTACCTTGAGGTCCAGTGGCACCGGTAGCACCTGTGTTACCTTGAACACCTTGAGGTCCAGTGGCACCGGTAGCACCAGTAGCACCTGTGTTACCTTGAGCACCTTGAGGTCCAGTAGCGCCTGTGTTACCTTGAGCACCCTGAGGTCCGGTAGCGCCTGTGTTACCTTGAGGTCCTTGAATACCCTGAGGCCCGGTAGCACCTGTGTTACCTTGAGCACCTTGAGGTCCAGTAGCGCCTGTGTTACCTTGAGCACCCTGAGGTCCAGTAGCGCCCGTGTTACCTTGAATACCCTGAGGC
>NZ_LOBC01000095.1 GCF_001583695.1 Bacillus wiedmannii
CATTAAGATTTTTCACAATATCAGTTAATTTTGTGGCAAATAAAGATTTAAACCCTGTATTGTATGTAGTTGTTTTAGTTTGTTTAACAATTGCTCTGATTAAAGGATCAAATACAATTTTAAAATATTTTGGTGTAGATGTTGGTTTAAAAGAAGGTATGAATGGTTTCTTGGCAACGGTTGGTGGGTTATCGCTGGCTAAACGAGCTGGTGAAGGCATGAAGAATATGTTTAGTGGTGCAAGAGAAACAGCGTCTTCAAAACAAACGAGAGATGATACTCCTAAACGTTCTCAAATGAATCTAGAGGATAAAGA
>NZ_LOBC01000096.1 GCF_001583695.1 Bacillus wiedmannii
GTCTTTACCTAATTTATTTAACAATTGACGGTCATTATTTTCTTGAGCTTTTTGTTTTCCTTCTGCTTGGCCTTCTTTAAAATCATTAATAGTATCTTGCACATTACCCGAAAGTCCTTTTGTAACACCTGATGCCTTTTCTTTTCCTTTATCAACAGCATTACTCATAGTAGCTACAACCATATTACCTGCATCATTCATCATCCCCGGCACACCTCTATTAGTTGCATAACTTAAAGCTGCACCAGTATTTTTCATGGAATTCTTCGGCGTAATTCCTGATTTCTTATTATCTTTATCATTC
>NZ_LOBC01000097.1 GCF_001583695.1 Bacillus wiedmannii
GGTATACACCTAATATTTTCGTAACAGCTGCATACGTTTTTCTAATTAACTTACCTCTGTTTTTTTCATATTCATCCCAGTTATCAACTATTTTTTTTGCTTCTTCGATTAATATTAAATCTTCTCTATTGTAGCTTTCTACACTCTTTTTTTTTGAATGCTTCCCCAAAACCTTAAGTGGTGAATGTTCCTCTAACCACGCTCTCTCATAATTGCTTAGCCACGCATATGCAGCTCTATTTAAACCACTTAATTTCGCTCTCGTATACGCTGGATATTTATT
>NZ_LOBC01000098.1 GCF_001583695.1 Bacillus wiedmannii
CTCTATTGATATGGATCGTGTATTAGACAAAGCTGCAAAATATGGTTTAGAAATCTTTGATCGTAACTATGAGAAGAATAAAAAAGGTTTGATGCCAAATCACCGCTTCCCAGAAAGATTTGATCCTTATATTAAAGGAAGCTTAAAATATTATGAGATTGATAAAGCTTACAAAGGATACAAAGTAATGATTAACGTCAATACTGTAAAACAATCACCGACAATGTTTTCGCGTCGTGTGTTTGAAGGTTTAGCGTGTGGAACGCCAGTTGTGAGTACGTA
>NZ_LOBC01000099.1 GCF_001583695.1 Bacillus wiedmannii
ATGATAAATAGGATTGGGATGTATACATAAATGAGCCAAAAACTAACCTTTGCTGCATTACTAATAAAGTTATTAATATCGTGTCTATTTGTTAAAAGTTGCGAAACGATGAGCGTGATAAAGATAAAAGCGATTAAAACACCTCTTTGTTTTACACGGAATATTTCGTGAGTTGCTCTCATTGACGCCCATAAAGGGAGGATAAAACTTGAAATAATAACGAGTGCATAGCCTGAAATTGCAATATATTCTAATCTTTCTATAAATGGTAATTGAA
>NZ_LOBC01000100.1 GCF_001583695.1 Bacillus wiedmannii
CTCCAAAGTGGTGACCCGTACGGGATTCGAACCCGTGTTACCGCCGTGAAAGGGCGGTGTCTTAACCACTTGACCAACGGGCCAATATTATAAATCCTATGGCGGAGAGCAAGGGATTCGAACCCTTGATACGCTTGTGACGTATACACGATTTCCAATCGTGCTCCTTCGGCCAACTCGGACAGCTCTCCAATGGCTCCGCAGGTAGGAATCGAACCTACGACCGATCGGTTAACAGCCGATAGCTCTACCGCTGAGCTACTGCGGAATAATATTG
>NZ_LOBC01000101.1 GCF_001583695.1 Bacillus wiedmannii
TTATAAACCTAGTACACTAACAATCTGACATGCTTTGGAATTTGCAATATGATAGTACATCTCTAACCCTCTTCTTTCCGAGCGGAGAATCTTGCCACGCATCTTAGATAAGTGCTGAGATACAGTTGATTGAGGGACATCTAATAGCTCTGTTAATTGTGTTACATTACAAATTTTGCGGTGTTCTAGCTCCTTCACAATTTGTAACCTAACTGGATGGGCCATAATCTTTAATAATTCTACATCCGCCTCTGGGATTTTGTACATTTCATTAC
>NZ_LOBC01000102.1 GCF_001583695.1 Bacillus wiedmannii
AGGTTATGCACTAGGAACCTTGAGTACCGTTATAAATCCTGAAGCCATTATCATTGGCGGTGGAGTTTCCAATGCAGGTGAAACATTAATTAAGCCAGTAATAAATTATTATCAAAAGTTTGCATTTCCAGCATCATCTTCGAATACGAAAATATTACGGGCAACTCTTGGAAATGATGCTGGAGTTATTGGTGCAGGTTGGCTAGTTACAAATGCAAGTTCAAGCATTAACCTTTTTACTAGATAATCTCAACTAGATTACTATTGATATAAG
>NZ_LOBC01000103.1 GCF_001583695.1 Bacillus wiedmannii
TGCGCCCTTTCTAACTTAACCAAACTAAAATTAAAAAAATATGAGCTACACTGTTATCTAGTTTTCAAAGAACATACCATTTGCTATTTAAAATAGCTTTTTGGTGGAGCCTAGCGGGATCGAACCGCTGACCTCCTGCGTGCAAGGCAGGCGCTCTCCCAGCTGAGCTAAGGCCCCAAAAGTTGTATGGTGGGCCTAAATGGACTCGAACCATCGACCTCACGCTTATCAGGCGTGCGCTCTAACCAGCTGAGCTATAGGCCCATACAAATTG
>NZ_LOBC01000104.1 GCF_001583695.1 Bacillus wiedmannii
TAACTTATTATTATCACTTCTTCAAAGCTATTCACAGCACAATTCTTGCAGACTACAATGAAGGTGGGAAACATTTTGAACAAGCAGAAGAACATTTAAATAAAGCGATTGACATTGTTAAAGAGATTAATAACAATGAACTACTATTTGAATTGTTTTGAGTCTCCGATTGCCGTCGGGGACTTTTTCTTTGTTCTAAACCTCTAAATTATCGTTATCACTAGCCTTCATATATTGTTCAACTACGTGAGTATCTGAATAACTTAAATACACCTGTGTAGTCGATAAATCACTATGACCCAAAATAAGACTTAACGTCCTTATATCCCCACCATTCTTTAAAAAATTAACAGCAAAAGTATGGCGTAAACTATGTGGTGAACATCTACATTCTTTATTCAAACCAGCTTGCTTCCCATAGTAATTCATTCTTTTACGTATATGGTCGTATTTTAAAGGTTCACCAAACGAATTAACGAATACAGCAGTTCCCAACCCTTCAAAATACTCTCTTGTTTCTGTTACTAGTTGGGCCAACTCATTTTGAACCTTTTTAGACATTGGAATTACCCTACTTTTTCGGTTCTTGTTTTTTCTACCAGGCAATAAAATAACGCCATTATCAAAGTCAACGTCATTGATGTCTAATGTATTGACTTCGTTGATACGCAAGCCACATTTAAGCATTACCAGCATAGCTACATAATCTCTATAGCCCGCATAAGAAGTCTTATCAATCATCGCGAATAGGCGTTTTATTTGATTGTCGGTCAAAGTATAAATTTTTTGTTCATCTACCTTTAACTTTCTAACACCCAACACAGGATTATTTTCAATAACCGTTTCTTTTTCCAAACGATTAAAAATTGCCCTAATAGCAGATAAGCGAATATTAACTGTCACAGGCGATAACTTTCTTTCTTTTAGCAGTTGATTCACGTACTTCCTTATATCCTCTTTCGTAACATCTGTAATTAACTGCCGGTCAATTATCTTAATAAACTCCGTCCAAAACATTCTATAATCGCTTATAGTACGTTCTCTGTACCCTTCGGCTACATAAATGTCCATTACACGTTCTAAAGCCCTATTAACAGTAATAGATGGCTTATATAGGACAATATCCGTATCAACATCGCGACGTTTTCCAATAGCACGCCTTTTAATTCTTTTCATAACGAAAAAACCCCCTGTACACGATTATTTCTAATCACATACAAGGGGTTTCCCTAGATTTACTATTAATTTTCAACACGTTCTTCACGCTGTTGAGTGCTGCTTACTTAATACCGTAATTCTTTCCGTTTTGGAATAGAACGTGTCATAGTAACGCTAAATGTATGACGGTTATCCAAAGTATTTCTTAAAAGAATGTAGATATAGCAAGACTTTAACGATAAATAACGCACCCAGAGGGATTCGAACCCCCGGCAGACGTGGTACCGGAAACCACCGCTCTATCCGACTGAGCTATGGGCGCATGATTATAAAAAACACATCATTTTCTTCTCATAATAATAGCAATAAAATCCATCTAAATCAATAAAAATATCCCCTTTCATCCTTTATGCACCTTAGCCTAAAGTATAGAAACACATTTCTTCACCTAAATTTTCCAATCATAAATTCACCCCAACTCACAAATTATAATCTTTGAATTGATATTCCAAAGGGGGCTTCATTCAATGACTGTAATTACAAAGTTAAAGCAAACTGTTTCTGGATTAAAAAGTGCACAAGCTAGCTTAGAGGGATTCGCTCTTGATACGGATAACCAACAAGCAAAGCAGCTTTTCCAAACAGCTGCAGAGCAAACACAAACGATTATCGATTCTTTAAACCCACGCGTTGAAGAAGTCCAACAGGAAGAACCACAATACTCACAGCAATAACGGATTCGTCATGCTGTGAAATAGAAAAAGGATGATATGCAGTCATCCTTTTTCTATCACATTACATATTGCAATAGAAATGGAATGATTATAATGCGAAAACTCGGAATCATAACCGCGTTATTTATGCTCCTATTCGGTTCACTTACCGGATGTGATAATAGCCCGTTAGATAAAAAGGTAAAGAAAGAAGAAGCTAAACGAACGGAAGAAGACAAGGGCCCTAAATTAACAAAAATGAGTACAGAATCCTTTAATCAATCTATATCGCAAGACGCTAAGAAAAAAGCTCTTGCTATGGAAGGAATTATAGAAGCTACCGCAGTTAATACAAATTTAGATCTTTACATAGCCGTCAAGCCTGAACATCACGAAAGATTTGGTTTAAAACCTTTACGAAGTAAATTAAAAAAGAAACTAAGTGATGAAAACCCTACTTTCAATATTCGTGTAAGTACAGACAAAAAGATCTTTATGCTCATAGAAGAACTTGAAAACAAAATTAAGAAAAAGAAAGTAAGTAAAGATGGCATCAAAAAACAATTGAAACTCATTCAATCAGAAATGGGATCTAATATTTAAGCTTTCTAATAGAGAAGGAAGGATTCAAATGTCTAGTAAAGATAAAAACTTAACACCTGTACAACAAGAATATAAAAAATTCGAACAACAGCGCGAACCGAAGCGCCCCGTTTTTAAAAATTGTATAAAAGCTTTTCTCGTCGGAGGATTAATTTGTCTAATAGGCCAACTGATTTCCACCTTTTATATTACTTATTTTGATTTCACTGAACGCTCTGCCGGGAACCCTACCGTTGCAACTCTTATTTTTATCTCCATGCTACTGACGGGATTTGGCGTCTACGATCGTCTTGGACAGTTTGCCGGGGCAGGCACAGCTGTACCCGTCACTGGATTTGGTAACTCTGTTATTGCCGCATGTATCGAACACCGTACAGAAGGATTCGTCCTTGGTGTTGGCGGTAACATGTTTAAATTAGCTGGATCCGTTATTTTGTTTGGTGTATTTTCGGCTTTCGTCATCGCACTTATTAAAACGATTCTCGTTCAATGGGGAGGGCTATAAATGTTACAAGGACACCGAACGTGGGTATTTGAAAACAAACCAGTTATTATTTCGACAGGAGTCGTTGGTGGGCCGTTTGAAGCAAAAGGGAAAATTCCAGAAGACTTCGATATCCTTCATGAAGATTTATGGCTCGGCCAAGATTCCTATGAAAAAGCACATAAAATTTTGTTCGAAGAAGCTTGTAGCCGCGCTACTGAAAAAGCAGAGCTTCGTAAAGATGATATCCAATTCGTACTTGCAGGAGATTTAATTAATCAAATTACCCCTACAAGCTTTGCTTGCCGTACACTTGGCACTCCTTACCTCGGATTATTCGGTGCTTGTTCTACTTCTATGGAAGGTTTAGCACTTGGGGCAAGTATCGTAAATGCAAAAGGCGCAAAATATTTATTAACTGGGGCATCCAGCCATAACACTGCGGTTGAAAAACAATTCCGCTATCCAACTGAATACGGCGGTCAAAAACCCCCTACTGCACAGTGGACAGTAACCGGGGCAGGCGCGGCTATTTTAAGTGACACTGGACATGGCCCTAGGGTAACATCTGCAACAATCGGACGAGTGGTTGATATGGGATTAACGGATCCATTTAATATGGGCGGTGCGATGGCTCCAGCCGCCGTCGATACAATTGAAGCCCACTTACGCGAACGCCAAATTGATGCCTCTTACTACGATTTAATCGTAACAGGCGACCTAGGACATGTCGGACGCGAAATTGCTTATGACTTACTACATAAACACGGAACAAAAGTGACAAGCGAACAGTTTCAAGATTGCGGGCTACTCATCTATAGAGAGGGGCAACCTGTCATAGCTGGTGCTAGTGGACCAGGATGTTCCGCAACAGTCGTGTACGGTCATTTATTAAACCGAATGAAAAGGGGAGAATTCAAAAAAATACTTGTCGTTGCGACAGGCGCTTTACTATCTCCACTTACATTCCAACAAGAAGAAACGATTCCGTGTATCGCTCACGCCGTTTCGATTGAATTTGGAGGTGCAACGCAATGATTTTTTTCTGGGCTTTCGTCATTGGCGGACTCATATGTGTAATTGGCCAACTTATGTTTGATGTCGGCAAGCTAACACCCGCTCATACAATGGCAACACTCGTTGTTGCCGGTGCTATACTGGACGGATTCAACCTGTATGAACCATTAATCGACTTTGCTGGAGCCGGGGCAACTGTACCTATTACAAGTTTCGGTAATGCCCTCGTTCACGGCGCAATGGAAGAAGCTGCAAAACACGGCATCGTTGGCGTCATTACCGGAATGTTTAAAGTAACAAGCGCTGGTATTTCTGCTGCTATCATATTCGGATTCATTGGTGCATTACTATTCAAACCGAAAGGATAAGAGGTGTTTGTATGACAGTTATCGCTAGCGTTAAAACCTGCCTTGCTAGTGTAAGGGGCGCTCAAGCAAGTTTAAGCTCCCTTTCACTACATTCACAGGACGCGGAATCAAAACGTGTATTTCATGAATGTATGTTAGAAATGGACAGCATCATCGCTGATTTACAGAATAGAGTTTCATTATTAGAACGTGAAGAACCTCAATATAAAGGGTTTTAAGTAGACTGGAGGAAATGACTATGTCTCACCTGCCGGAATGGACACTTGTCATTCTTCGCTCTGTATTCATATTAATTATTTTATTCGCTATTACGAAATGGTTAGGGAAAAGACAAATCTCTCAGCTCTCCTTTTTTGAATACATAGCCGGAATGACAATCGGTGACATCGCTGCCCAAGTATCTACAGGGCTCGATTCAAAATTTTTCCACGGCGTCTTTGCGATACTTATTTTCGCCTCGGTACCTTTTTTCGTTGGAATTCTTTCCTTGAAAAACAAAACTGCTAGAGATTTTTTTGAAGGAAAATCTACAGTGTTAATAAAAGATGGCAAAGTACTTGAGGATAATTTAAAGAAAGAAAAATACACAAGTGATGAGTTACTTGAACTTCTTAGAGGAAATGGTGCATTCAGTATAGCTGAAGTCGAATTTGCTGTCTTAGAACCGAGCGGAGAATTAAATGTATTATTAAAGAAAGATTCTCAGCCACTTACAGCAAAAGACATCGGGTTAAAAGTACCAAATGAAAAAGAACCGCAAACTGTTATTATGGATGGCAATGTCTTAGATGAGCCTCTATCCTCTAGTGGACATAACCGTGCTTGGTTACATTCTGAACTAGAAAAGCTCGGTGTTGTTATTGAAAATGTCTTTCTCGGTCAAGTGGATTCATACGGACAACTTACTATCGACATTTATAATGACAAACTACAAATGCCTTCTCCTCAAAACAAGCCTTTATTATTAGCATCTTTAAAAAAATGTCATGCTGATCTTGAACTATTTTCCCTAGAAACAAAGTCGAAATCAGCAAGCGAAATGTATAGTAAAAACGCGAAACACATCGAAAAGATTTTAAATAAAGTAACCTATCTTTTAAAAGAATAGATATCACAAGAACGCTTCAGTAAAAAGGCGTTCTTTTCTTTTTACTACAGATTTCATGACGTTTAAATTTATGTAATTCGGTTATGATGTTGAAGATACATAAGCAGGGAATTTCAAAAACATAGCGAATAATTCATGGTACAACTACATATTTTTTTGATTTAAAGTGGTTTCGTTTGACCTTTATTGACCATAATTGTATTATAAGACTAAGAAAGCTTTAGAAGGAGGAAATAACAGATGAATTTAATTCCTACAGTAATTGAACAAACAAATCGTGGAGAACGCGCTTACGATATTTACTCTCGACTATTAAAAGACCGCATCATTATGCTTGGTAGTGCAATTGATGACAACGTAGCTAACTCAATCGTTTCCCAGCTTTTATTCTTGGAATCTCAAGATCCAGAAAAAGATATTCACATCTACATCAATAGCCCTGGTGGTTCTATCACAGCAGGTATGGCAATTTACGATACAATGCAATTTATTAAACCACAAGTATCAACAATCTGTATCGGTATGGCTGCATCTATGGGTGCATTCTTACTTGCAGCAGGTGAAAAAGGAAAACGTTATGCACTTCCAAACAGTGAAGTAATGATTCACCAACCACTTGGCGGAGCACAAGGCCAAGCGACTGAAATCGAAATCGCTGCAAAACGTATCCTATTCTTACGTGAAAAACTAAACCAAATTCTTGCTGACCGCACAGGTCAACCACTTGAAGTACTACAACGCGACACAGACCGCGACAACTTCATGACAGCTGAAAGAGCTCTAGAATACGGCTTAATCGATAAGATCTTTACAAATCGTTAATACTTAAAAGCGGAAGCAGCTCGTTCAGAATCGCAGGGCGATGGAGCTGGATATAACTAAAAGCGGAAGCGCCCTCTTACAGGGCGCTTTTTTTATGATTAAACCTCCGCACGTGCATACCCCAGCTAGTATCCTTCTAAATATATCAGCGATTTTTCAAATATATCGACCGTAACTCCAATTATATCGGCGATTATTTTAATATATCGACGATTCGACACAACTTATCGACTTACCGACAATCCTCGACAAGCATGCACCGCCTACATACCCCCCCAACAACAAACTACAAACAACAAAACAAAAAGCTATCGCACATGCGCGATAGCTTCTTATTGTATATATGCAGCTAATGCTTCTAAAGCTTCTTCTGCATCTGAACCTTCTGTTGTAATTGTTATCATGCTACCAGTTCCAATTGCTAAGCTCATAATCCCCATTATGCTCTTTGCATTCACTGTCTTTCCATCTTTCTCGATGAAGATATCCGCATGAAAGCGATTGGCCTCTTGTACAAACAACGCAGCCGGACGTGCTTGTAAACCGTTTTTTAATGAAACCTTAACTCGTTTTTGAAACACAGCTCCATTTCCCCTTTAACCTCTTATTTTTTTGCTACCGCTTCCCCCGCGCGTAATTTCTCTGCAATCTCATCGATTTTACGCAAACGATGATTAATACCCGATTTACTAATTTTCCCCCCGGATACCATCTCGCCTAACTCTTTCAATGTTACATCTTGATAATCTCTTCGTAATTGTGCAATTTCTCGCAGTTTATCTGGTAATATATCAAGACCAACTGTCTCATCAATATAACGGATATTTTCAATCTGCCTTAGCGCTGCACCAATTGTTTTATTTAAATTGGCTGTTTCGCAGTTCACTAAACGATTTACTGAATTACGCATATCGCGAACGATTCGAATGTCTTCAAATCTTAAAAGTGCATTATGAGCGCCTATAATATTTAAAAACTCCGTAATCTTTTCTGCTTCTTTCAAATACGTAATGTACCCTTTTCTTCTTTCCAACGTCTTACTATTTAAATCAAATCCGTTCATCAATTCACATATAGCATCATTATGTTCCTTATATAACGAAAAGACCTCTAAATGATAAGATGATGTTTCTGGGTTATTTACTGAACCACCTGCTAAAAATGCACCTCGTAAATACGATCGTTTACAACATTTCTTCTCGATTAATTCCTGGGATATATTTCGAATTAACGAAAAGTCGTCTCGAACAATATGAAGATCAGCTAATATTTCGCGAGACTTCTCAACAAGCCGCACAATATATACATTATTTTTCTTCAATCGCATTTTTTTACGAACAAGTAATTCTACCGTCACGTCATATCCTTTTTTCAAAAGCGTATAAATCCTTCTTGCGATTGCCGCATTCTCCGTTTGAATATCGATAGATAGACGACGGTTTGAAAAAGAAAGCGATCCGTTCATTCGAAGTAACGCTGATAATTCTGCTTTCTCACAGCATTCCTTCACCTCAAGATTCGTTAGCTCTTTCTTTGTTTCTGATGCAAATGACACAGTCAACACCTCCTTATACGATTACTTTGGAACAAAAATCTTGTCCTATATGAAATGATGAGCGTTACCTCAAACGAGGCAACGCACATCTACAACAGTGAATATAAAATAGAAGCTAGTTTTAATGTATCGTGCCTTACAACACGATCATCATACTTCGCTAATTGATCTTGAATGACATCAATATTGCTCTCTGTAAAACGTTCTTCATCTACTACAACTGGTGCCGACATTTCTTCCTCATATAACTGACGTAATTCACAAGGAATATCACGGTTATTTACAATTGCAGTATCGATAAATGGTTTACCTAAATGATCATGTAACGCCTGCACATGGTCAAACGCAGTATATCCCATCGTTTCACCAGCTTGCGTCATAACATTACACACATATACCTTCTTCGCTTTTGCAGCAAGAACAGCGTCCCCGATTTTGTTAACAACTAAATTCGGTAATATACTCGTATACAAACTTCCTGGACCAAAAACAAGTAAATCAGCTCGTTTAATCTCAGCCAACGTTTCATGTAACGGCTCTACATCTTCTGGAGTTAAAAAGACGCGGTTAATCTTCTTCCCAGAATAAGGAATCTTTGATTCACCTGTTACAATTTCTCCATCTTCTAGTTCCGCATGAAGTACCGCACTTTGGTTCGCTGCCGGTAACACACGTCCTCTGACATTTAACACTTTACTCGTTTCCGTAATCGCATGGAAGAAGTCTCCTGTAATCGAGGTCATACCCGCTAATAATAAATTTCCTAACGCATGACCTTTCAGCCCGTCTCCCGTTGTGAAACGATGCTGAAATAAAGCTTCCACCAGCGGCTCTACATCTGATAACGCAACAAGTACGTTACGAATGTCACCTGGGGGTGGAATTTCGAGCTCATCACGTAATCTACCTGAACTGCCACCATCATCAGCGATTGTAACAACTGCTGTAATATCAACCGGATATTGTTTTAATCCTCTTAATAAAACAGAGAGTCCAGTACCGCCTCCCATGATAACAATTTTAGGTTTTCTCTCTTTTTTCATCCCTTAATGGCCCTTTCTCTTCTCCACATCACGATGAGATACATGAACGCTATACTCTGGTTTCAAATGTTTCCCAAGGTATTCTGTAAGCGTAACAGAACGATGCTGTCCACCTGTACATCCAATTGCAATTACAAGTTGACTCTTGCCTTCTCTTTTATAATGAGGCAGCATGAAAGTAATAAGATCCGTCAATTTTTCTAAAAACTTATGTGTCTCATTAAATTTCAGCACATACGATGAAACTTCTTCATCTAGTCCTGTTAATGGCTTCATATGTGGAATGTAATATGGATTTGGTAAAAAACGAACATCAAATACTAAATCTGCATCAATTGGAATACCGTACTTAAATCCAAATGACATAACATTTACACGAAATGCTTGCTCAGTTTCAGTTGAAAACAGATGAACAATTTTTTCACGTAATTCTTTCGGTTTTAAATCCGATGTATCCAGCACAATATTCGCTCGTGCCTTCATATCAGTTAATAAGCCACGCTCCATCTCGATTCCCTTTAACGGCAAACCAGTTGGTGCAAGTGGATGCGAACGTCTCGTTTCTTTATAACGAGTTACAAGCGTGCCATCTTTCGCATCTAAGAATAAAATATGAGGAATAATCCATGTACGTTCTGATAAATCATCAAGTGCTCCCCATAAATGTTCGAAAAACTCTCGGCCACGTAAATCAACGCCAAGTGCTACTTTATTCATTTTCCCTTTTGAATCCGCCATAAGTTCAATAAACTTCGGCAATAACATCGGTGGTAAATTATCTACACAGAAATATCCTAAATCTTCAAAACTTTGTAAAGCTACTGTCTTTCCAGCTCCAGACATTCCTGTAATAATTACCATTTTTATATCATTATTCTCTGTCATCGTATCCTCTCCTTGACGGTTTAACTCGGATCTAATCGATATGAAAGCAACTCAAAATCTGGGGTATATACAAATGTACCGTAGATTATGCCATTTCCTTTAATTAAATAATCAATAATGTGATAATCTCCTGGTGCCATTGCTAAATCATCAATTTTGTCAAATGTATGCCAACCAATGATGCCTTCTTCGCTCTCTAGTTTGTTTTCTCCTGCAAAATCTGTCGCTAAAAAGGAGAACATCATCCATTCAGAAACAACTTTATCACCTTCTTGGATGACAAAGGTGAAGACCCCTTTTAACGCTGGGTTCTTTAAATAAATACCTGTTTCTTCACGATACTCGCGAACAACGGAATCTCTTACTGTCTCACCACGCTCCATTTTCCCGCCTGGTGCAACCCACCAATTTCGGCGAGGTTTTTGGAGTAAGAGTACTTCATTATCTCTAATTAACACACAGTTTGTCACTCTTTGCATGTTTCTTCACCTCAGCTACTTGCAGTAAATTTCTCACTGCATACTCATTTCATTATACTATCAAAAACAGTTTGCTACAACGAAGGAGCCAGTCCTCTTTCGCTAAGCACATGCTACTCAACAATTTTAAAAAAGCTTTTTAGAACAAGCAATGTAAATGCCTACACTTTCAATGAATAGCATGAAAAATCCCCTTAACGATTTTTATCGCCAAGGGGATTAAAGTCCTTATTTCTTACCGAAATAAGTAACAATCGCAAATCCTAAAATAAAGGTAATAATTGAACTTATAATTGAAAATCCTCCAGTTGGAATACCAGGGAACACAATTACAATCGAGCCGATAACAAGTCCAATAATTGCCGCAAATGTCATACTTTTATAACGATCTAACAAGAAACTAATTCCTTTACTACTTACAACAAACCCCGCCATAACACCAGCACCGATAACTACGATTAAAGGTAAGTTCAGTGTAGTTAAAGCATTAATTGCTGTCGGATACACACCAATAATTAATAAAATAAATGATCCGCTAATTCCAGGAAGCAACATAGCCATACTAGCCATCCAGCCCGCGAAAAATAAACCAATTGCATTTAAAATTGTTAACGTCGTAATTGGATCTGCTGCCTTATCTGGTTTAAAGAAAGCTGTGATTGCAACAAGAATTGCTGCAACTATTAATAAAACAATGTGCTTACCTTTAAACGACGACTTTGCATCAGCTTCTCTCATTAACATCGGTAATATACTAATAATTAAACCGAGGAAGAAAAATTGAGTCGGTTCATAATGATTCGCAAGTAAATATTTAATAACGTGACTTAACGTTAAAAACGCTGCTGCCACACCAGCTGCAAGGGGAATTAAAAATCCTAAATGTTTTTTCCATTCACGACTAAAGAATCCACTAATTGCTGCAAGTAATTGTTCATAAATCCCTAACACAACAGCGATTGTACCGCCGCTCACACCAGGAATTAAATCACTAACACCCATACAAAATCCACGGTATATATTACGCCATTCCATACTGAATAAATTCCTCATTTCTTATAGTGATTTTTTCCGTAAAGTCCAGTATATCAATAAGAAAGCTTATAATCCTAATATTTTTTGACAAAACTTTGACATTTTCATAAAAAAAGAAGAAAGCTCCTATCGGTAGCTTTCTTCTCAAAAGGCATATTATCCCTTATTTTTCTGATACAGTTTTTAGTTCTTCTAATAATTCTTCTACGTAATGTTGTGCACTTTGTGCTGCGATACTACCATCACCTGTTGCCGTTACAATTTGACGTAGCATTTTTTCACGAACATCTCCAGCTGCGAAAATACCAGGAACTTTCGTTTCCATACGCTCATTTGTTTCAAGGTAACCATTTTCATTTGTAATACCTAGTTCAACAAATGGTTTTGATAGTGGTAACATACCGATATATATGAACACTCCATCAGTTTTGACTTCTTTCTCTTCTCCACTGTTTACGTCTACAAGTGTTACGCTTCCCACTTTACCATTTGCATCGTTAATTTCTTTTATAGTGTGATTCCAAATGAAATCAACTTTCTCGTTTTGGAAAGCACGATCTTGTAAAATTTTCTGTGCACGAAGAGTGTCACGACGGTGAACGATTGTTACCTTTGATGCGAAGCGTGTTAAGAATACACCCTCTTCAACAGCAGAATCTCCACCACCAATAACTACAAGTTCTTTCCCTTTAAAGAAAGCCCCATCACATACTGCACAATATGATACACCACGGCCGCCAAGTTCTGCTTCGCCTGGCACACCAATTTTTTTATACTCTGCACCGCTTGCAACGATAATTGCACGTGCTTTATATTCTTTTTTACCAGCAATAATTGTTTTGTATTCTTTACCATCAATGACTGCTTTCACATCACCGTATGCATATTCAGCACCAAATTTCTTCGCATGCTCGAACATTTTATTTGATAAGTCTGGTCCTAAAATAGACTCATAACCTGGATAGTTCTCTACATCTTCTGTATTTGCCATTTGGCCACCTGGGATACCACGCTCAAGCATTAATGTGCTTAAATTCGCACGAGATGTATATACTGCAGCTGTCATACCAGCTGGTCCTGCACCAATAATAATGACATCATAAATTTTTTCTTCTGACACACTATTCACTCCTATTCATTCCTACACAATTAAGTTACCCTCATTATACTGTTAGCATCATTTTTTTCCCAATGATTTGCTTACCCTATGTGTGCGTACGTTTAACAGCCTGCACATACTTTCGAACAGTCGCTACAGATACATTATATACATCCCCAAGCTCCGACTGTGTCATCTTATTTCCTTGTTCGCTGCGTACAATATATTCAACCGCAGCTGACCAGCCGTATACATTTGTAAAAACTGCCCCAGATGTATATAAACGTATGAACGTACAAAACCAAAATTGTAAACACTCTTCGATTAATTCATCATCTTTTTTCGTATAATTATATAAAGCATCCGCAATTTGCGCGCACTGTTCAAATTGCTGTAAATCAGCTGGAATGCTCTTATGGCTATTAAGTAAAAAGAAATACTTTGCAAGTTGCGATACGATTGGAACACCGTTCTTCGCCTGCGTTACATCAAAGAAGAATCCCACCTTCTCTGGCGTTGACAATTCATTCATTAAATATAAAGCTAGCATTTGTTCCTCTAGCGTCGCACTTTGTTGAAATGATTTTCGTAATTCTTCAAATAATACGTTTTGTCCTTCATCTGCTAAATTCAGCGCATTCCACGGTTCTTTTCCCTTTTTATCAGGGTGCAATTCTACAACATGCTGCCACATTTTTTCAGCTACTTGCTGATCTTTCACCATATAAGCAGAATATGCAAACCAATAATAAAAACTAACGTCTCCCTCATATCCTTGACGCTTTAATACTTTGAACCATTTATATGCAGGCTCAAAATGACCAATTGTTGCAAGTGTCGTTCCAAGTTTCAAACGATGCTCGAACGAAATCGGATATACTGAAACTAACTGCTCCGCTAACGCTTCTACTTGTTTATGCTCTCCAATTGAATATAGGAAAATAAGCGTATTACAAAGCGCATGTATATTACCAGGATTTTTCTCTAAAATCATTTCCGTTAACTTCAGAGCTTTATCTACATTACCAGATTGAAAATGTGCAATGGCTAAATTATTATGACCCGACCAAAATTCCGGATAATCTTTTGTAACAATTTCCAATGTAGCAATTGCTTCTTCCAATTGTCCGTTACGAATATAACGATTCGCTTCTTCTTGCATAACAATTAGATCATCTTCATCCTCAATCTCTTCCTCACCCATCGCTTCTTCTTCCATAATTTCAAGTAATTCTAATGTATCTTCTACAAATTCCTTCTCTTCTGCAACTTCTAAATAGCGATCCGCATACTTTTTCGCCTGCTGAAATAGCCCCATATATGCATAATTATTTGCAATAAAATAATAGCATTGTTCAAGTTCTGGATTAGATCTAACAAGCTTAAAGAAGATTTGATTCGACTCTTGATATTCACCAGCCTCAGATAATACTGTTGCTAATTGGCATAAAATAAACGGCTCCTTCTCACTTTGTGCCGCTCTTCGAAAATATTTAATTGCATCTTGCAATTTTTGCCCTTTGTAAGCTCTCATCCCTTTTTTATAAAAGAAGTCCGCTAATTGATTAAAAGAGATAACTTGTCCGTTCTCCTTATATATTCCTTGATTTTTCCCCATATATCCTCCAGTTTTTTGTTTTCTTCGTTCACACATTCTTCTATCTATAAGTATAAACGATTCCGTAAAAAACAAAACAGTATATTATACTCAATTATTTCCTTTTTATTCATTAAAAAAGAAGAGAAATGTTACATTTTTAGCATCAACCTTCTCTAGCATCCATTTCTTCTTTCGTATAAATAACACGCATTGGATTTCCACCCACGAAAGCGCCGCTTGGTACATCTCTATGAACAAGTGTGCCAGCTGAAATAATCGCACCATCCCCAATTTCCACACCTGGTAATATAGTTGTATTTGCTCCAATCATCACTTCATTTCCTATGAAGATCTCTCCAAGTCGATATTCGCGAATTAAATATTCATGTGCTAAAAGCGTTGTATTATAGCCGATAATTGAATTCTCTCCCACAGTTATCTTTTCTGGGAACATAATATCCGGCACTACCATAAGCGCAATTGATGTTTTCTTTCCGACTTTCATCCGTAAAAATGTACGGTACAACCAATTCTTGACGGATAAAAATGGTGTATAACGCGCAATTTGGATAATAATAAAGTTTTTCATTACCTTCCAAAAAGACACTGTTTTATACACATTCCATAATGAATTTTCTCCCGAAACAGGATAGCGCGTTGTCCGTCGCACTTAACTCGCTCCTCTACTAAAAAGTGAAACTGTAAGTTAGTAGGGAAATACACCCCTACTAACTTACTTGGACCTTTATAAACGGTTCATATTAGACAAAATCGGTAGCAAATCACTCATTTTATCTAGCATAAAGTCCGGCTTGTAAGCCTCTAAATACGCTCTACCTTTCAACGTCCATGAGACAGCAGCTGTTTTCGTACCCGCATTTTGTCCACCAACAATATCATGATGGTTATCCCCAACCATCAATGCTTCTTCCGGTTTCGCATCTAATAACTCAAGCGCTTTTTGAAGTGGTTCTGGATGTGGTTTCACATGCTCTACATCATCAATTGTCACGACAACATCAAAAAATTCATCAAGCTTTGATAACCTTAATCCCATCTCAACTGTTTGTCTCGCTTTCGTTGTAACAATACCAACTTTATAGCCTTGCTTCTTCAACTCTTGAACTGTTTCATATACAGTTTCATATTCTTCTACTAATTCATCGTGATGATCATGGTTAAATTGACGATAACATGTAATCATCTCTTCAACCTTGTTTTCATTAATCTTGCTGAAAGTATCATGTAAAGAAGGGCCGATAAATGGCAATACATCTTCACGCTTATATTGATTTGGATAATATGTATGTAACGTATGTAAAAAAGAAGAAATAATAAGTTCGTTTGTATTAATTAAAGTTCCATCTAAATCAAATAACACTGTATTTATTCTCATTGTCTTAGTCCCTTCTCTTTCCTGAATATGAAAGAAGCAGCACCTTATAATAAGATGCTACTTTTCTCTAATTTTCCGAATATCTTTTATCAGCTTGCCCCATTTTTCGTCTCACGATAATGAAAATAATAGAAATAACAACAAGTCCAATTGACATTACTTGTGCGATACGAAGTGGTCCTAACATTAAACTATCTGTACGTAAGCCTTCTACGAAGAAGCGCCCTATTGAATACCAAATTAAATATGTGAAGAATAATTCCCCGCGTCGTAAATTCACTTTTCGTAATGCAAGTAATAAAATGACACCTGCAAAATTCCATAATGATTCATATAAAAACGTCGGGTGATAGTAAACACCCTCAATATACATTTGATTAATAATGAAATCCGGTAAATGAAGTCCTTCTAAAAACTGTCTCGTTACTTCATCACCATGCGCCTCTTGGTTCATAAAGTTTCCCCATCGACCAATTGCTTGTCCTAGTAAAATACTTGGCGCAGCAATATCAGCCAACTTCCAGAATGAAACCCCGCGTCGTTTCGCAAAAAGAATCCCTGTAATAACAGCCCCGATTAAACCACCATGAATCGCCAAGCCACCTTGACGAATATTAATAATTTGACTCGGGTTTTGCGCGTAATATTCCCATTCAAAAATAACATAGTACATTCTCGCAAATAGAATAGCGATCGGTACTGCAATTAATACAAGGTCAACAAATGTATCTTTTGGAATACCTAGTCTTTCTCCCTCGCGAGTTGCTAGCCAAAGACCTAATAGCACGCCTGTACCGATAATAATCCCGTACCAATATACAGGAAACGGCCCAAGTTGAATCGCTACACGGTCAAGCTGTGGTACAGAACCTAACAGCATATGTATGACCCCCCTCTCCAAAGTTTACTCCTGATTTCCTAACTCAATCGCACTCATTAATCGTTCAGAGAACTGTTGTGCTGCATTGACTCCCATACGTTTTAAACGGAAGTTCATCGCTGCTACTTCAATAATAACAGCCAAGTTTCGACCAGGACGAACTGGAAGTGTAATCTTCGTAAGCTCTGTATCAATAATCTTCATCTTCTCTTCATCAAGACCTAAGCGATCGTAATTTTTCTTTTGATCCCAAATTTCAAGATTAATAACAAGTGTAATACGCTTATAATTTCGCACTGCCCCTGCACCGAATAACGTCATAACGTTAATGATACCTAGACCACGAATTTCTAATAAATGCTCAATTAAATCTGGTGAGCTTCCTACTAATGTGTCTTCATCTTCTTGGCGAATTTCTACACTATCATCCGCAACAAGACGGTGACCACGTTTTACAAGCTCAAGAGCTGTCTCACTTTTACCGACACCACTTTGACCTGTAATTAAAACACCAACACCGTAAATATCTACTAACACACCATGTACAGCTGTTGTTGGTGCTAACTTACCTTCTAAATAATTTGTTAAACGACTTGATAATCTTGTTGTCGTTTGAGCAGAACGTAATAAAGGCATGCCTGATTCACGTGATGCTTGTAATAACTCATCTGGTACATCTTGATTACGAGTTATAATGATACATGGCGTCTCCTCAGTACAAAGCGCTTTCATTCTCTCTTGCTTTTGCTCTGACGTTAATGTGTCAAAGAACGTAAGCTCCGTCTTTCCAAGAAGCTGCACGCGATCAGCTGGATAATATGTGAAAAATCCTGCCATTTCAATTCCAGGTCGTGATAAATCACTTGTATCAATCGGACGATGAATTCCTTCTTCACCACTTATTAACTCCAATTGAAATTGTTCAATTAAATCTTTTGTCCTTACTTTCGGCATATGTATAAACCTCCACTCCGCTGCGGGTTCAGTCTCATTTGATGTAAAATTCCATTCTACCGGATATTGTACCATTTTTTTCTGGAAACAAGAAATACGGTTTCTAATAAATAGAAAAAAACATTTCATATACATCATGAAATGTTTTTCTTTTTGTCATTTTCTCTTTTTTTCATATAGCGGCTCCACAATTGCCTTTTCAATAATCATATTAAAAATTGAAATACAAATTGCCGCAACGATTGCTACACCAAACCCTGATATATTAAATGCATCTCCTAATAATGAATCTGCTATTTTTAACGTAATCGCATTAATAACAATTAAGAAGAACCCGAAAGTTACAAGAGTAATCGGTAGCGTAATTAAAATTAAAAACGGTTTTACGAACACATTTAAAACAGCCAAAATAATACTCGCAATAATTGCAGTCTGTATATTTGCTACGTAAAACGCGTCTGGTGCAATCCCTTTTAAAAGTCCCGATACAGCGATTAACACAACGCTATTTACAAGAAGTGATACAATCCATCTCATTTTCTTACACATCCTTTTGACATATATATTTCATCATACGCTAATAGATAATAAACGCAAGTATCATACGAACACTTATATCAATTTATTCTACTCTTCATGCTTGTATACCTACTAACATTTCCCCCGCAAAATAAGGGCCACACCATCTATGTTCATGAGTTTTCACAAAGGTCCAAGTGAAATCTTTGTCTACAATATAGATATCACCTTTATATGCATCATCCGTCTCCCGTAATATATCATCCATATGTAATAAACTCGCATCCGTTATTAGTATGACTTCCTCACAATGTTGATAGAATATGTAACAATTCTTTTTCACTTCATTATGAAACGCGTTCTCCGCTTCTTCACCCTCTAAACACTTCTTTTTCTCATAACTAAATATGTGCCAAAGATACCCACATGCATACTTATCTCCATACAGGAAAATATCTTCTTTTTCCTCATCACTTAAATGATTTGCAAAATGATCCTCCCAGCGCTTGCGAAAATATACACCCCAACTTTGAAACTCTCTTACCTTCATGTTTTTCTTTCTTAAAACATCTATAAACTCCATCTTCTCCCCCCTATAAAGCGAATTTTTAATCAGTGGGGATTTTGTTCATCCCCACTGATTATTAGTTAAACCAATCGGGTTGCCCACAAATAGCGGGATAAAATAAAAACCGAGTGTCATTCCCACTCGGTTTTTATGAATACACTTATTGTGATAATTCTACTTCTTTTATTTTCTCTTTCATTCTTGCTTTATCGCGATTTAAAATCTCTTTTAAATACTTACCTGTATACGAACGCTCTTCTTTTACTACTTGCTCTGGCGTTCCTGAGGCAACGATTTGCCCACCTTTGTCTCCGCCCTCTGGTCCAAGATCAACGATATAATCAGCTGTTTTAATTACATCTAAATTATGTTCAATAACAAGAACTGTCTCGCCACTTTCAACAAGACGTTGCAGAACTTCTAGAAGACGCGCGATATCATGTGCATGCAAGCCAGTCGTTGGCTCATCTAAAATATATAACGTACGCCCAGTAGAACGACGGTGTAATTCAGAAGCTAACTTCACGCGCTGTGCTTCTCCTCCAGATAACGTCGTAGCTGGCTGCCCTAATTTCATATAACCAAGCCCTACATCTACAAGCGTTTGAAGTTTACGCTTAATTTTTGGGATATTAGCGAAGAACTCTACTCCATCTTCAATTGTCATCCCTAACACTTCAGAAATGTTCTTATCTTTATACTTCACTTCTAACGTTTCGCGGTTATAACGTTTACCATGACAAACTTCACACGGAACGTATACGTCTGGTAAGAAGTGCATTTCGATTTTAATAATTCCATCACCACGGCACGCTTCACAACGTCCACCTTTTACATTAAAGCTGAAACGTCCTTTTTGATATCCACGCACTTTCGCTTCATTCGTTTGTGCAAACACATCACGAATATCATCGAATACACCTGTATACGTCGCTGGATTAGAACGTGGTGTACGCCCGATTGGCGATTGATCAATATCGATTACTTTATCTAAATGCTCAAGACCTTTAATTTCTTTATGAGTACCTGGCTTCGCTTTCGCTTTATATAACTTTTGCGCTAATGATTTATATAGTACTTCATTAATCATCGTACTTTTACCGGAACCAGATACACCCGTTATCGCTACAAACGTACCAAGCGGGAATGACATCTTTGCATTCTTTAAGTTATTCTCTTTTGCACCGACAATTTCCACTTTACGTCCGTCACCCTTACGTCTTTCAAGTGGAACCGGAATAAACTCTTTACCGCTTAAATACTTCCCTGTTAGCGAATTCTCATCTTGCATCACTTCAGCTGGTGTACCCGCTGATACAACTTGGCCACCGTGAATACCTGCACCAGGTCCGATATCAAGTAAATAATCAGCAGCCATCATCGTGTCTTCATCATGCTCAACGACAATTAACGTATTTCCTAAATCGCGCATTTCTTGCAATGTGCGAATAAGACGATCGTTATCGCGCTGATGCAAACCGATTGAAGGCTCATCAAGAATGTAAAGTACGCCAGTAAGACGAGAACCGATTTGTGTCGCTAAACGAATACGCTGCGCCTCACCACCTGATAAAGTTCCTGCAGCACGACTTAACGTTAAATAATCTAAACCGACGTTCACTAAGAATCCAACGCGCTCCTGGATTTCTCTTAAAATTAAATGAGCAATTGTTCGTTGTTTCTCCGTTAGCTCCACATTCGAGAAGAATTCCTGTACTTCTTGAACAGAATACTTCGTTACATCAGCAATCGTTTTATCACCAACGAAAACAGCTAAACTCTCAGGCTTTAAGCGTCCACCTTTACACTTCGGACAAGCTTGCTCTGCCATATACTTTTCCATTTGCTCACGGACATAATCAGAACTCGTTTCACGATAACGACGTTCGATATTTGGAATAACACCTTCAAATAAAATCTCATTTTCCTTTACTTGACCAAATTCATTTACATAGCGGAAATAAACTTTCTCTTCACCGCTTCCGTACAACACTTTATCAAATAAATCTTTCGGTATATCTTTCACAGGCATATCCATATCAACGCCGTAATGATTACATACAGATTGTAAAAGCTGTGGGTAATATTGTGAGCTTGTCGGCTCCCAAGGCGCAATCGCATGTTCATTTAATGATAAATCCCAATTCGGAATGACAAGTTCTAAATCCACCTCTAACTTTGAACCAAGTCCATCACAAGAAGGACACGCCCCGAATGGACTATTGAATGAGAACATGCGCGGCTCTAATTCTCCGATTGAAAAACCACAATGCGGACAAGCATGATGTTCACTAAATAGAAGTTCCTCTTCTCCCATTACATCAATTAACACTCGGCCCCCGCCAAGCTTTAATGCACTTTCAAGAGAATCCGCAAGACGGCTTGCAATCCCTTCTTTTACAACAATACGGTCAATTACAACTTCAATGGAATGCTTCTTATTTTTATCTAGCGCAATATCTTCAGATACATCTAACATTTCACCATCAACACGTACACGAACATACCCTTGCTTCTTAATATCTTCAAGCACTTTCACATGTGCACCTTTACGCCCAGAAACGATAGGAGCTAACACTTGTAATTTCGTACGTTCAGGATATTCAAGTACACGGTCTACCATCTGTTCTACTGTTTGTGACGTAATTTCAATACCATGATTCGGACAAATTGGCGTACCAATTCGCGCAAATAATAAACGTAAATAATCATAAATCTCCGTGACCGTTCCAACTGTTGAACGTGGATTACGACTCGTTGTTTTTTGATCGATTGAAATCGCTGGTGACAATCCTTCAATCGTATCTACATCCGGCTTATCCATTTGTCCTAAAAACTGACGCGCATACGCAGATAACGATTCTACGTATCTGCGCTGCCCTTCTGCATAAATCGTATCAAACGCTAATGATGATTTCCCTGAACCAGACAATCCCGTCACAACAACAAGCTGATTTCTCGGAATGGTTACATCAATATTTTTTAAGTTATGTGCTCTAGCACCTTTTACGACAATAAAATCCTTGCTTATGCTCACTCTGTTCACCCTTCCGCTTTTAATTCTAATAGTAAATCTCTTAATTCAGCTGCACGCTCGAAATCTAACGCTTTTGCTGCTTCTTTCATCTCTGCTTCCATCTTCGCAATTGTCTTTTCACGCTCTTTTTTCGTCATCTTCTTAGCTGGTGCCGCTTCATACATTTCCGGCTCTTCAGCAGCTGTCGTTGCACGGATAACATCACGCACACCTTTTTGAATCGTTTTCGGCGTAATACCATGCTCTTTATTGTAAGCTTCTTGTATAGTACGACGACGCTGCGTTTCTTCAATTGCAATTCCCATTGATCTTGTTATACGATCTGCATACATAATAACGCGGCCGTTTTCATTACGTGCTGCACGACCGATTGTTTGAATTAATGAACGCTCTGAACGCAAGAACCCTTCCTTATCAGCATCTAAAATAGCTACAAGTGATACTTCTGGAATATCTAATCCTTCTCGTAATAAGTTAATACCGACAAGTACGTCAAACTTACCAAGGCGAAGATCACGGATAATTTCAATACGTTCTAACGTTTTAATTTCAGAGTGAAGATAGTTCACTTTAATTCCTACATCTTTTAAGTAGTCTGTTAAATCCTCTGACATCTTCTTCGTTAAAGTTGTAATTAATACACGTTCATTTTTTGCAATGCGATCTTGAATTTCTCCTAATAAATCATCAATTTGCCCTTCAATTGGTCGTATATCAATTGGTGGATCTAAAAGCCCTGTTGGACGAATAATTTGTTCTATTACTTCCGGTGCCTGCTCTAACTCGTACGGTCCTGGCGTTGCTGAAACGTAAATAACTTGATTCGTTTTCCCTTCAAACTCATCAAACGTAAGCGGTCTATTATCTAAAGCTGATGGCAGACGGAATCCATGATCTACAAGCACTTGTTTACGTGCTTGGTCCCCGTTATACATCGCTCTTACTTGCGGTACTGATACGTGCGACTCATCCATAACGATTAAGAAATCTTCCGGGAAATAGTCTAATAACGTATATGGCGTTGCCCCCGCTGGACGAAGTGTCAAATGACGGGAATAATTTTCAATCCCTGAACAAAAGCCCATCTCACGCATCATTTCTAAATCATAACGTGTACGTTGCTCTATACGCTGCGCTTCTAACAACTTGCCATTATCATTTAATTCCTTTAAACGCTCTTCTAATTCTTTTTCGATATTTTCAATAGCGACCTTCATTTTTTCCTCACGTGTAACGAAGTGAGATGCTGGGAAGATTGCTACATGATCACGTTCTGCTAATACTTCACCTGTTAACGCATTTACTTCGCGAATACGATCGATTTCATCGCCGAAAAATTCAATTCGAATACAATGCTCATCAAGTGATGCTGGGAAGATTTCAACTACATCTCCGCGCACACGGAATGTACCACGCTTGAAATCAATGTCATTACGTCCATACTGTACATCAACAAGTTCACGAAGCAATTGATTGCGGTCCTTTTCCATACCAACTCTAAGTGAAACAACTAACTCGCGGTATTCTTCTGGAGAACCTAAACCGTATATACACGAAACACTCGCAACAATAATCACATCATCCCGTTCAAATAGTGCAGATGTTGCTGAGTGACGCAATTTATCGATTTCATCATTAATCTGCGCATCTTTTTCAATAAACGTATCTGTTTGCGGCACATACGCTTCTGGCTGATAATAATCGTAATAACTAACAAAATATTCAACTGCATTATTCGGAAAAAAATCTTTCAGCTCACTATATAACTGTCCTGCTAACGTTTTATTATGAGCCATGACAAGTGTTGGCTTCTGCACCTCTTTAATGACATTTGAAATCGTAAATGTCTTACCCGTTCCTGTCGCTCCAAGCAACACTTGCTTTTTCTTTCCACTATTAATTCCCTCTACAAGCTTCTCTATAGCTACCGGCTGATCACCTTGCGGGGAATACGCTGAAATAATTTCAAATTGATGTTCCAAACAAAACCGACCTCCTCGTAAAAAATCTGTATTCCCATTTTACCACGAATGCTCATAAAAAAACCAAGAAAACGAACAGATATTCGGTAAAACTTTCGACAATATATACATAGAAAAAGGAAGGAGCCAAAACTTCCTTCCTCTACTAACTCTATTTTTTAGGTACATATAATAAATCATATCCATTGCGCCCATTTTCATTCACACAGTCTATTAACCTATAAGCCGTTTGTAATTCACGCTGCTCTTTAACAATCCTTTTACAGTTATCTTCATCTATATCTGTATGATTACCAGCAAATCGATCTTGCCTATTATCTAATATATGAATTATATCTGTCCCACTATACTCTAACGTTTGAAAAACCGGATCACCTTCATGTGTATAATGTACAATTCTTATTTTATCAACTTCCCCTTGTTCCACATTCAAAACGAACTTTTCAAATTTATCTAGATTAGAAATTTCTGTTCCCTTTACAACAACATCATTCTTCTTATCAATTGTAATGTTAGATTGTGAGCATGCTACTAAACTAAAGAGAAATAAGCATATAAAACCTGTTTTTCCTATTGTCATCCTCTCCTATACAAACTATTGGTATACTAGAAAAAGCTACTTTCCTCTACGAAAGTAGCTTCTCTTTTCCTTTCTCCTTCTTCGGGAAAAGAACATATGAAAATGAAATAACTGTATCCACTAAAAATATAATCGCCCAAACTTGGCTAACACGACTCGCTGCTTTATTTAAAACAATCCCTGTTTCTAACCAATTACCCCATTGTTCAAACGGGACAAAACCGTACAGAAAGAAAAAGAAAATATGCACAACAACGAATAAAACAAGATGCAATATCCAATTTTTTATTTCCTGCTTCGCATAGGCCATACCTGTTAATTCTACCTGTTCTTCAATAATAGGCGCCGGTTCATTCCGCCATTTCGCAACTAGCTTTTGCGCAAATATATCAAGCTTCTTCAAATCCTTTTTCCCATAGAAAACTGCATACAATAAGATAATTACAGTAATGATTTGAAAATTAGAGAACTTCCCTGTTTGATAATAGTCCACTACCCCTAAAGTTAAAATAAACACTTCATTTACGAGGAGTACAATCCCCATAATAAAACTTGCCTTTTTCAAACGGAATCCGTAACGAAGTAAAAAGAAACCGATAGCCGATAACCAAAATACAATCTCTGCCCCAATTAAAAAGTACCAACGATATTCTGCAAGTATACTCATTTATCCCTCTCCTTTTCATCATATATACGAAAAGCTTCATCCATATATAATAAAAGTTCTTCTTCAATTGGATACATGCTCATTTTCTGTGAATCTTCCTTCGATTTTCTAACTTCCCATAACTTATCTAAAAACGCTTCGTCACCATTGGCCATTTCTAAACACTTCTGCATTAAGCTCTTCGTTGCCCCTTGTACCTCATCACTCGCGGCTTCTTTACCGTCTTTCATAAAAGTACGTAATTGCTTTAATAAATCTACCCATTCTAAAACATTCGGATCTTCTTCACTCATATTCGGCAAGTTATGAAGCAATTTTTGTTCTTCCTTTGAAAATACTTCATTTTGAAATATTTCACGTATACGAGACGACTGTTTCGAAAGCTGAATAAGTTCAAACATAACTTTCCAATCAAGTTCTCCCTCCACATCTACCGAATAAACAACAGCTTGTAAAACACGCTCCATTCGATTAAATTTCTTTTGTTCTTCCTGTACAAATCGAAGTTGTTTTTCAAGAGAATCCTTTAAGTTAACCTCACCTTTTACTAACATATTCGCAGCCTCTTTTAATGAAAATCCCATTTCCTTTAAAAACAAAATTTGTTGTAGTCGAATGACATCAATTTCACTATATAACCGATGTCCACCCTCCGTTTTCCCGCTCGGCTTTAATAAATCTATTTGATCATAATAACGTAATGTACGTACTGTTATCCCTGTCTCTTTCGTCAATTGTTGTATTGAAATCACTACTATCACCTCTTCCCCTTCATTATAAAAGATGACGTTACGTAACTTTCAAGACTTTTGTAAAAAAAATACAAAAAGCTATTTATACTCTTTGTATAAACAGCTTTTACGGAAATAATCCCTTTTGTATAGCGCGCCCACAAAATAAAATAAGTGCTCCAACAACAACAACACTCGTTGCTGTTTTATGATAATGAGCTGAAACTAATAAATAATATGATAAACCTACAGTACCGAGCATAATACAAATACTTGGCACTGGATAACGAGAGAAGTTCTGCATTCCCCAAAACAAAGCAAAAATAGCCGTAGCGACACATAACACCGGTAATCCCATCCCAGTTCCCCTTTTTCTATCTATTCCTTGTTGCTAACACACTCGTCGATGCCATACTTATTAATAAACCAAAAATAGCAATATATAATAACTCATTTACATGTACTGCTTGCCTATCTACATACTTATTTACACAAAGATACATAATGAACAAGAACACGAAGCTTGTAATACTAATCGTAAAATATGACTTCATCTTGTTCACAACTCGCTCATCAATCGACGGTACTCCCTCTTCTTTCAAACGCTTCTGTTCTCTATATTCAGCAATACTATATAAAATGACTAGTGCTACATTCGATATAAAAATAGTTCCCCACGAAATGCTTAAAATCATTAAACTCACATTTAAAACAAGACCCGCTAAAAACAAACTTCCTATGAACCGTATAACATCTCGCTTACTCATACATGATCGACCTCTTTTTGATTTCTATATTTCCACTTCGGCCAATAGTTCACAAGAAAATACACCCACTGCCCTAGTACAAATAAAACAAACGGCATACCAGCATTTCCATCAACAATTAAATTATATAAACTCCATATCGCTAAACTAATCGTAAAAAATACCCCTACATATTTAAACGCTTTATCCGACTGAAATCTCTCAAACTCATCTTGCATTTTTCATTCCTCCTATCTCTATGCCCGTTTTCCTATCATGACTCCTATGATGAGATTACCCGCAAATAAGGAACTACATATCATAAATATTTCTTGCACTGGTATAACAGCTCTACCTATTGCTTTGCTCGCAACAATATAAACAATAAGCAATAGAAACGCGAATACAAATGAGACATTTACATACTTTTTTATGTTTTCATTTACTCGCTCATCTATATCTGGAAGTTCTTCTTTTTTGTACTTACGCTTTTTGTAATACGAATACACTATCAAAAATACAATTGCTAAAACGTTACTCACTACGAGCGGTAAAATTGGTATAGCCGGATTCATAATATGAACTACAATGTCTCCCACAAACAATCCAAAAGTCGCACCGATAAATAACTTTTTAGTATCTTCCATTTTTTCTCCCCTTACTCTAGCGTAAATATTTCCTCCACCTTCACCCCAAAATATTTGGCGATTTTTAGGGATAACTCTAGACTCGGGTTATAATGATGGTTTTCAATCGCCACAATCGTCTGCCGCGTCACCTGCATCGCCTTTGCCATTTCAACTTGCGTTATATGATGTTGCTTTCTTAACTCTTTTATTTTATTTTTCACACCCATAGGCTCCACCTTCGAAAGTAAAGATATCTTTACTTTAATTATAAATATTTTCCAGTTATAAGTAAAGATATCTCTACAAATTTCAGAAAAACGTTTCACTGATCACCTTCTCTAACAAAGTACAAGCGTAATTCAATTTATATCAGCTATTTTTTTAATATATCGACACCCGTAGCACTATAAATATAAAAAAAGCTGTCCCAAAATATCTTTTGGAACAGCTTCTTCGTCCTACTACATAAATCCTAATACATATACAAGAACGTATCCAAGAATAGAAAGAAAAACCGAGCCGATCAGCCCCGCCACGAATGCCTTACTTCCTAACTTACGGAACGTTTTAAACTCTACATTTAAACCAAGACCCGCCATCGCCATTGCAATAAGCATGTAAGCAATGACAACAATGTATCCGGCAACAACTTCTGGTATAACCCCGAGCGAATGCACTGCACTCATCGCTAAAAATCCGAAGATGAACCACGGAATTGGAAGGTCACGCCACGATTTTTTTTCCTCGCTGCCTTCACTCTTACCAAACCATAATCCAATTAAAATCGCTACTGGCACAAGCATTGCAACGCGCGTTAATTTCACGATAACTGCGATGTCTACAGCCGTACTTCCTCCTGGCGCCGCAGCTGCGATGACATGAGCGATTTCGTGCAGCGTCGCACCTGAGAATACACCGTAACCGTACGGTGAGAAGCCAAGCACTGGGTATAATAGCGTATAAATAAGTGTAAATATTGTACCTAAAATTGCAATAATTGCTGCCCCAACTGCCGTTTCTTCATCCTTCGCTTTCACTTGCGGTGCAATTGCCACGACCGCAGCCGCGCCGCAAATTGCTGTTCCGCACGCTGTTAAAATTCCGAGTTTCTTTTCTACCTTAAATACTTTCGTTAGCCCATATACAACGAAAATCGTAAATGTAATAACAACGGCAGCGATGACCAATACTTTCGGCCCTGCCTTCGCAATATCAACAAGATTTAACCGCATTCCAAGTAAGATAATCCCAAAGCGCAGCAACTTCTTACTCGCAAAGTTCGTTCCGGCAATCGCATCATGAGGAACTCCAATTGCCGCACGCCAAACCATCCCAATTAGAATAGCAATCACTAATTGTCCCATAATATTTAAAAATGGAAGCTCTGCTAAATATTTCGCAGCAATTGCGATTAATAATGTAATCCCAATTCCTTGTGAAAATCCAAAGCCCTTCTTCTTTTGTATAACAAGTGTTTGTTCCACTTTATACCACTCCAATAATCGTATTGGAACATGCATGTTCTTTCTACTTACATTATAAGAGAGTTTCTATAATAAGTTTAATATCAATATTGAATCTCTATCATCAGAAATACTTATGATAAGATGATAGAAAAAGAAAGGAGCCCATTACATGAACGTAGACATTTTAAAAATATTTGTTACTGTCGTTGAACAGAAACACTTCTCCCGTGCAGCAGAATTATTAAACCTTTCACAGCCTGGCGTAAGTATGCACATACGCAACTTAGAAAACGAATTTGGCACTACACTTATTCAGCGCTCTCCTAAGCACGTTCAAGTGACAGAGGCTGGAAACATTTTATATATACACGCAAAGCAAATGCTCTCTCTTTACGAAGATGCTAAACAAGAAATTAACGAATTACATAACGTTGTAACAGGAACTCTTCGCATCGGTGCTAGTTTTACAATTGGCGAATACTTACTTCCAAAAATACTGGCTAACTATGCGAATGAAAATCCACACGTTGAAGTTCATACCTTTATCTCAAATACAGAAGACGTTTTGCAAAGCCTTCGCTCTAATCAAATTGATATCGGCTTAGTGGAAGGGCAAGTCGTATATGCCGATGTTGACGTTGAAACATTTATGCAAGATGAAATGAAGCTCGTCGTTCCGCCAAATCATCCACTGCTCCACACAAATGAAATAAATGAAAACACACTCCAAGATCAAGTATGGGTATTAAGAGAAAGTGGTTCTGGAACACGTGCTTATAGTGATCGCTTTATTCATCAACACCATTTAAAAATGAAACGATTCTTTACATTCAGTAGTATTCAAAGCGTGAAGGAAGCAGTTAGTGCTGGGCTTGGCATCGCTATCCTTTCTGATTGGACTGTACGGAAAGAGCTACTGGCAAAAGAGCTATTCCACGTCGAAGTTCCAAATGAACAACTCATCCGTCCCTTCTCCATCGTGCGTGGCAAATACTTTATTCAGTCTAAAGCTATTCAAGTGTTTTTAAATCATGTAGATTCTTTTGCGAAAAAACAGAGTTGACCTTCACATTAGTGTGAAGGTTTACAATACGTTTAAAAGGAGTGAAACACGTTGCGAATTGGAGAGTTATCAAAAGAAACTGGCGTTAGCGAAAGATCACTAAGACATTATGAGGAAAAGGGATTACTCCCTTCTAAACGCCTCACAAATGGCTACCGTGATTTTGATGAAAATGCCATCAAAAAAGTAGAACTTATTCAAATGTACTTACAAATTGGCTTAAATTTAGAAGAGACGGCAAGGATGCTGCGTTGCCTTGAAATTGAACCACACCTGTACGAAAATCCTTGCAGCAGTATCCTTACGCTTTATGAAGATAAACTCAATGAAGTAACGAAGCAAATCTCATTACTTTCCAGCATTCAAACGAATTTGCAAAAACACGTTTCACTCCTAAAACAAGCAAAAGAAAAGGAATGATTACATGTTTGTTATACATGGCAGTTCAAGACAAAATGGCAATACAGAAGCTTTAACACATACGATGATCGATGGAATTGAAACAGAACAAATTTACTTGCAAGACCATACAGTCCATCCTATTACAGACCAACGTCATGATGCAGAAGGATTCCAACCTGTAAATGATGACTACGAGCAGTTAATCGAGCGTATGTTAGAGCACGACACAATTATCTTTGCTACACCGCTATACTGGTATGGAATGAGCGGTCATATGAAAAACTTCGTCGATCGCTGGTCACAAAGCTTACGCGATACATCCCTTCATTTCAAAGAAAAAATGAAAGGTAAAAAAATGTACGTTGTCATCGTTGGCGGAGACAATCCAAAGCTGAAAGCATTACCGCTTATTGCTCAGTTTCAATATATCTTTGATTTTGTTGGTTCATCATTTGAAGGGTATGTTATTGGGGATGCGAATGGATTGGATGAAATCAAAAATGATGCTGAGGCTCTAGCAAAAGTACAATTGTATAATAATAAGTTCAAAAACAGTAAATAGAAATAAGTTTGACAAACCATTTTGTATGCGCATACAATAAAAGTAACATTATGAAAGGAAGGTACTTTGACCAATGAAGTTCTAATTCTCTTATTTATTTCATCCATCACAAATAGTGAACAAAAAATGATGAAAACTAGCAGGGGATTAGTCTGTCCATTTGTCGATACTTTCTTTCGAAACGATCATGTAAAAAAATCGTTTATTTATGTACGATTTTTTACATGCAAGGGCGACGTTTATCCTCTCTAGTGAAACTAGGGAGGTTTTTTTATGACTATTTTATTCGCACGCAATATTGAAAAGAGCTTTGGTGATCGCACACTATTTACGTTACCGTCACTGGAAATTCAAGCACAGGATCGCATAGGAATTGTCGGAGTCAACGGAGCTGGTAAATCTACGTTATTACAAATATTAAGTAAAGAAATAGAAGCTGACAAAGGCATAATAACTCATCATAGTTCTATCAGCATCATTCCTCAACTTAGCGAGGAACTACCGGAAACCACTTCTGCTCTCGCAAAAGGAAAATGGAGTATTTCAAACGTTACAGATGCAATGAGCGGTGGTGAACGAATGCGGCTAAAGATTGCTCATGCTCTCGAACAAGATGCAGGAATTTTATTTGCTGATGAACCAACAAGCCACTTAGATATGGTTGGTACAGAGCAATTAGAAAAGGCACTTTTATCTTATAAAGGGTCACTTGTTTTAATATCGCATGATCGTGAATTTCTAGATAATATATGTACAAAAATTATTGAAATTGAAGACGGGACGATTCAAGAGTATAAAGGAAACTATTCCAACTATCGAAAGCAAAAAGAACGTGAACGAACACAAAAACAAGCAGAATATGATCAATATATACAAGAAAAAAATCGTTTAGAGCAATCAATTTCACAAAAAAAGCAACGTGCTTCTAATATGACAAAAATCCCAACTCGCTTCAGTTCATCTGAATCTAAACTTTATAAGTTAAGCGGGGCTCATGGCCAAGAACAGGTTAGCAAAGCAGCGAACGCACTAGAAACACGTCTCGAAAAACTAGAAAAGAAAGAAAAGCCAAAGGATCTTTCTCAGACTCAGTTTGACGTGCAATACCATACACCCATTCATAGTAAAGTGGCAGTACAGTTCAATAAAGCAACAAAGAAAATAGGCGACCGCACACTATTTAAAAATATGAATGGAACTATTGCCCCTGGTGCAAAACTTGCTATTTTAGGTGCAAACGGAAGCGGCAAAACAACTTTGTTCAACATGCTTCTCGCAAACGAGCGTGGCATTCAGCTTTCGAAAAGTTGTAAAATTGGATACTTTGAACAAACACTATCAATTTTAAAAACAGATAAAACCATTTTAGAGAACGTTCTAGAAGAAACCAACTATACAGAAGCATTCGTTAGAACAATACTTGCACGGCTTTTATTCCGCCGTGAAGATGTTCATAAACCTGTACATGTCTTAAGTGGCGGCGAACGAATGAAGGTCGCACTCGCAAAAGTATTTTTAGGAAACTATAATATGCTTCTGCTCGATGAACCGACAAACTATTTAGACTTAGCGACGCAAGAAGAATTAGAAATCATGTTACAAGAATATCCTGGCACAATACTTTTCATTAGCCATGACCGTGCCTTTATTCGCTCTGTTGCAGACCATATTCTACAAGTAGATGAGAGTAAACCAAGAATATTCCACGGTAATTACGAGCAATACACAAAAAGAACCACCGGGGATTCTGTAAACGTAACTGAACAAGAATTATTACGATTACAAACAAAATTAACAGAAATTATCGGCCGAATTTCCATGCCAAATCATCACGATGATATCCCATCTCTCGAACAAGAATACGAAACATTATTAGTTCAAATCCAGAAATGTAAAGAAGCGCTCTAATGTCTTCCCTATATATCGACAAGGCCTTCCGCATTTCCCAAGAAATATTGGAACTTCGACATAGAATAGCATTAATAAAAGTGAAAAGCCGTGCATCAGCACGGCTTTTCACTTTAAATACGGACAGCAGTTCCGCTCACTGCAACCATTAGCATTCCTTCGCGAACTACTTCGTAATCCACGTCGATACCAACAATTGCATTCGCATTTTTTTGTCTTGCGAAAGTTTTCATCTCTTCCATTGCGATGTCGCGTGCTTCTTTTAATTTACTTTCATAAGCACCTGCACGACCGCCGACAACGTCACGGACAGAGGCGAAAAGGTCACGAACGATATTCGCGCCCATAATCGCCTCTCCATTGACGATATCGATATACTCAATAATTTCTTTTCCTTGAATTGTAGACGTTGTTGTTACAATCATGCTTCATAGCCTCCCATATGAGATTTCCATCTACTTATATGATGTGCTAATTCAGTAGAAATTATATTTATGAACTGAACTGTGCTTCGTATAACCTGCTGTATCCTCCGCCTTGCTCAATTAATTCATCATGTGAACCTTGTTCTGCAATACCATCTTTATTTACAACGACGATACGATCTGCATTTTTAATCGTTGCAAGTCTGTGAGCGATAACTAATGTTGTACGGCCGACAGATAGTTCAGCAAGTGATTTTTGAATCGCAAGTTCCGTCTCTGTATCTAATGCGGAAGTCGCTTCATCTAATATTAAAATTGGCGGGTTTTTCAAGAACATACGAGCAATCGCTAGACGTTGCTTCTGTCCACCAGAAAGTTTCACACCACGCTCACCGATAACGGTATCTAAACCGTCTGGTTGTGAGTAAATTAAGTCTTCTAACTGCGCACGTTTTACTGCCTGCCAAATTTCAGCTTCTGACGCCTTTAAGTTTCCGTAAGCGATATTTTCACGAATTGTTCCTGAGAATAAGAACACATCTTGCTGCACAATTCCAATTTGCTTACGAAGTGAAGATAACGTCATATCTTTCGTATCAATACCATCAATTTGAATCGATCCAGACGATTGTTCATAAAAACGTGGTAATAGACTACATAACGTCGTTTTTCCAGCTCCTGATGGTCCTACGAACGCAACTGTTTCACCTGCATGTATTTTCAAACTAATATCATTTAAAATCGGTTCTTTGTTTTCATATCCGAATGTAACGTTGCTATATTGAATATCACCATGTACATGTTTAACTTCCATCGCATCTTTAGAGTCTACAATATCTGGCTCTGTTTCAAGAAGCTCTACATACCTCTTAAAACCAGCGATTCCTTTCGGATAGCTTTCGATTACCGCATTAATTTTTTCAATTGGGCGGAAGAAAATATTCGTTAATAGAACGAATCCTATAAATCCACCGTACGTTAATTCACCTTGCAGAACAAACCATGTACCGCATATTAAGACGAAGAGTGTTACGAGACGCATGAGCATATAACTAATCGATGAATTTAATGCCATAATTTTATACGCCATTAATTTCGTTGTACGGAAACGAGCGTTGTTAACAGCAAATTGCTCTTTCTCAAACTTTTCATTTCCGAATGCTTGTACAACACGGATACCGCCAACGTTGTTCTCAATACATGCATTGAAATCAGCAACGTCTGAGAATAGACGTCTAAACGTACCTGTCATTTTTTTATTGAAGTAAAGTGCCAACCATAATAGGAATGGAATGACGAAGAACGTTAATAGCGCTAACTTCCAGTTGATCATCATCATAAATGAGAATGCCCCAACTAAAGTCATAACAGCGATAAATAAATCTTCTGGCCCATGGTGAGCAATTTCCCCAATTTCCATTAAGTCGTTTGTAAGACGTGAAATTAAATGACCTGTTTTATTATTGTCAAAAAATCTGAATGATAGCTTTTGAATGTGATCAAATAATTTCTGCCTCATATCTGTTTCAATGTTAACACCAAGCATATGTCCCCAATATGTAACGACATATTGTAAGCCTGCATTTAATATATACACTGCAAGTAAACCGAAACAAGCCCATAAAATAAGCGTCCAGTTTTGTCCGGGCAATAACTTATCAATAAATTGATTTACGATAAGCGGGAAGCCAAGTTCTAGTAACCCTGCGACAACTGCGCAAGAAAAGTCGAGTATAAATAAACCTTTATACGGTTTATAGTAAGAAAAAAATTTACGTAGCATATCTTACCTCCATTTTCCAAAATTAAAAAGACTCCCTAAATGATAACCATTATCAAATAATTATTCAAGTTATCCGTCTATGAAACTAAAAAATTGGATAAATTTAAAAAGCCTAACTCCTCATTTATATCCATGAGAAATTAGGCTTCATTTCTATATGTTACGGATCGCATTCAACCCAAAGTGCTCTACTGATAAGTTTCGTTCCTTTTATTTTTTCACAAATACATCCTTTAAATAGTTCAAAACTTATCATACTCCTGATAAATCTTTCGCTTCTCTGTTCTTATCCGGTAACTTCCAACTGTGCAATAAACGGTTTAACTTGTAGATCTAAAATTACATATTAACCCACCCTAAAATCCCCTCACTACACTTGGATTTGAAAATAACGACGAACAGTTTCTTTAATCTCATGTTTTTCTAGCTTTTCTTTTGTTTTTTCTTTTCCATCAACAATAATCAGTGTGTCTCCTAACAAGGTGATGCGCCCATTTTCTGTAACTCGTGAAAGGAAATACACCTTATTGAACATTGATTCTGGAGCTGTTTCAGTTAAGACACAAATTGGATGAATGTTTTCCAAGTTCCATTTATGAGACGGCTGTTCAAATCGATATAGCATCTCCCAATCATCATCCGTCTTTTTTTGCAAATAATAAAATGATGTTGTCTCGTCTTTATTTACTCGGTAAAGACCATCACTATCCACAACTTCCTCTCCATTCAACGGAACAGGAATTCTCGGTGAATTACCGCCCATGCCTACATCCACCAAATACTCTTTATGATCAATTGGTGCGATTATGAATAAATGAGCATTTTCAAGAGCCCAAATTCCTTCTCTTACATATACAGTTCCTGCCATAAGATAGGGATCAAATCCTAATTCTTTTAGCAGAAAATAAAATATTCCGTTTAACTCGTAGCACACGCCACCCTTCTTCGCATGAACAATTTTTTGATATAAATCTTCTTCACGCAAAGATAGAGGTTTTCTTGCAAGAATATCAAGATTCTCAAAGTGAACGTTGAGTACATGTTGCTTTTGAAGATGAGATAAGTAAGAGAAACTTACCTCTCTTTTTTCAGATTGAATATGCTCTAAATATTTTTGAATATCCAAAAATCATCCACCTCATTTTTTATCTATATATAAATTCTTATAGTATTTCTTTTCACACTCCTATTATAAAATTGATTATTGATAAACAAAAATATAAAATAACTATCATATTAATAACTTCGAGTATATAAGAGAAGGTGAACATAATTTATGGAATTGCTGCAGCTCAAGTATTTTAAGACAGTCGCTCGGACGGAACATATAACAAAAGCGGCACAAGAACTTCATATCTCCCAACCAGCTTTAAGCGTTACTATCTCTCGATTAGAAGAAGAGTTAGGGGTTCCCTTATTTGATCGAATCGGACGAAAAATCCGTCTAAACACTTTCGGAAAGGCTTTTCTCAAGCAAGTGGATACAGCCCTTGAGGCACTCGAAGTAGGCAAACGACAAGTTACAGATATGGCTGGATTAGAACAAGGAAGTGTTGTAGTAGCTACTACAACTTTAAATCGGGTCTCTGAATTGCTAGCACCTTTCCTAGCCCTATATCCACACATTAACTTCCGCATAACACAAGCATCTACAGAAGAATTAAAAATTCAGCTTCTTGAAAAAGGCGAAATCGACTTTTGTCTCACACCTTCACCTATTGATCGACTAGGAGTCTATAGTCTTCCATTAATGACCGAAGAGATCGTACTAGCTGTACCAAGTACACATCGACTCAAAGATCGCGATCGTATCAAGCTAAGTGAAGTAGCAAATGATCCTTTTATCTCCCTAAAACCAGGGTATAGGTTCCGTGAGATTACAGACAATTTCTGCAGACAAGCTGGGTTTACGCCTAACATTGTATGTGAAGGAGATGAACCTGCAGCAATAAGCGGCTTAGTACGCACTGGACTTGGCGTTGCTTTTTTACCAATCGCAGCAAAAAAGGAATTACCCCCGCTAACGCTTCTCCATATTGAAGAGCCCGTTTGCCAATGGACGCCTCATTTAGTATGGAATGAAAAACACTACTTATCACTTGCTGCACAAACGTTTCGTGAGTTTGTTGTGCAACATTACGCTCAAGTAAAACCGTAAATCAAAAAAGAAGAGGCTATATAACTACAATGTTATATAACCTCTCCTTTCATTTTATTATTACATAGCTTCCGAATCCCACTCATGCTCCTGCTGAACAAATACAATACCTAATTCATGATGTCCCCCAGCGTATAATGCCGTTTGAGCAAGGCGAAGCTCTCCATTTGTATCTAATACTTCTAACTTACAAAATGCTCCTGTCGTCTTCGTTTGAAGCGCATCATAAAATTCCTCAGCACTTCCTGGAATGACTCCATTTACTTTCGTAATTACTTCTCCAGGCAGTAAATGCAGCTCTGCCCCAATTGTATTCGGGATTGTATCTAATACAACAAGCCCATCATTACGTGCAGCGAAGTACGCCGGTCTTGTCTCATCCGCAATTTTTTCTTGCATGGAAATTGTGAAACGTCCAAGCATTGCGACTCCCATTGCGATAATGGCAAGTACGTGCCACCAATAACTTGCGATTCCTAAAACAAGTACAATTCCTGCTAATCCGTACACACGTCTTCCTGTAAATAATAAAGCTTCCGTTGGCTCATAACTTCTAATCTTTCTCATAAATCCAATTAAAAATGGAACGAGGAATAGAGAATAAGTATCTGAACCGATTGAAACGACAGGCCACCATGAAATAAACTGCGTTACTGCATCACCTGGTACAAGAATAAAAATAGGCACAACCCATAAACGCTTTGATTCGTGTAAACCAATCTTTAGCCCACGCTTACCCTTCCTAATCTTCGGCGTAGAATATCCTACTGCATTTTTAGAAATCAACAAGCCCTCTACAACAAGCATGACGCCTAGTAGAATAGCAAGAGATACAATCGTACCCTCTTCACCTTCTCCAAGCTGTAAGAAGGAAACTGGTAGCTTAGAAGATAATAGAACGCATACAATTGCGATACTAAATGTATAAGCTGCTGATAAATATCGATACATAGCAGTTAATCCAAATAATAACGTCCAAAGTAAGATGACCCATAAGCTCGCTTTGGAAACAACAAGGCCAAGTCCAATTGTAAGAATAGATACGATTAATCCGTATCCAACTCCCGCAAATAGAGATGTTCGCAGTTCAAACCAAACATCATAAACTTTAAAGGAAAAATCCTTTCGTTCTCGTAACATACGTAAGTATCCAACGAAGATACTACTTATTAAAAATACATAGACAGCAGGGTGTAAGAAAAAACGTCCAACTGCCCGCATTATTTCAAAAATCCATGCCTCCACGAACCCATTCACCACCATTTATATCATTCTTTCTTTTTATATTATCATAACTGGACAAACGTTTGTTTAACACAAAAAAATACAGGCAGCAAACTACCTGTATTTCTTTTTATTTCACTATTAACTTTAATGCTGACTGTAATTGTAGATCGTTTTCTCCAGAACGGATTTTTTCAATAATTTTAGTTTGAATCGCCTCAGCTGTCTTTTTATCCAGCTGTCCTGTCGCTTCCATCTCATTCGCATTTTGGAATGCTTTCAGCGCTGATTCTGTCTCTTTACTAAAGTATCCATCTTCACGTCCTGGTACATATCCTAAACTCTTAAGCATTTCTTGCGCGTGTTTTACTTGCACATCATTTGAATTGTATGAAAGTGTCTTTTCAATTTGAATTGGTGTCGCATGATAATAATCTGGTTGCTTCACTTCTACTGTTGGCGCGATTCCTTTTTTATGAATCCAGTTTCCATCCGGTGTTAACCATTTAAACATCGTTAATTTAATGTTGCTGCCATCTTTAAATGGAACGGCTTGCTGAACAGTACCTTTACCAAACGTTTTTTCACCAATTAAATCGTATCCTTCTCCCTCTTTTAGCGCACCCGCTAAAATCTCTGAAGCAGAAGCACTTCCGTTATCAATTAATACTGAAATTGGATATGGCTTTTTCTCTTTCAGTTCCGTAGAGAATTTCTTTTTCTCACCATTTCGTTGCTCTACTTGTAGCATCGGCTTTTTATCCGTCATAATTTCCCCTAGTATCTCTTCTACACTATTTAAGTAGCCACCAGGATTACCACGCACATCAATAACTAAGCCTTTTATATTTTTCTTCTCTAACTCTTTTAACTGATCCTTAAATTCTTTCGCCGTATTTTCAGCAAAAGAAGTGATTTGCATATAACCGATATCTTTTCCACTCTCTTGTTTCACAGAACTAAACACTGTGAAGATTGGAATTTTTTCACGCTTAATTTTAAATACAATCGGATCAGCTACTCCTGCACGCTTAATTTCAATCGCGACAGTCGTTCCTTTTTTACCACGAATCTTTAATACTGCTTCTTCACGTGATAAATCTTTCACACTATTTCCATCTACAGATAAAATTTGGTCATTCGGTTTAATTCCAATCTTTTCTGCCGGTGAGCCTTTAATTGGAGATACGATAATAAGCTTACCGTCCGTTTTGTTCACCTCAGCCCCGATCCCCTCTAGCTCAGGATCAAGTGATTCACTAAACTGTTTAGCCGTTTCTTTATCCATATACGTGGAATAAGGGTCCTTCAGCGTAGACAACATGCCTTGTATTGCACCTTCGACTAACTTGTCATCCTTCACGTCTTCCACATAACGTGAATCAATTAGTGCATACGCCTCATTAATTTTTGCCAAATTCCCTTGTGAGGTGCTAGCGTTTCCACTCGAAATTGTTTGCGTTACTTCTGCTGGGTTAACCCCAAATAAAGACATACCTGCAAACATTCCGCCAGCACCAATTAAAAATGCAACAACCATTCCAATAATTGCAACTCTACGTTTCAATGCGGAATTCCCCTTTCCAAAACACACAGGTGGTGTAGCAAAAGGCATCACACAGTGTGTGATGCCTTTACCTATTTCTACTATATGATAAGCTTGTACGAATTATGTTTGCAACTTTTTATACTTTTAAGAAGCGACGAATTGACATTACACTTCCCCACATACCGATTAAAGCCCCGATTAACACTAGTAAACCAGCTAATTGGAATACGAAAGGACTGTATGGTAGAAGTTCGAAAATTGTTCCGCCAAGTTTTTCGTTAAACACACTTTGTAGTGAATTATACGTAACTAGAATTAAGCCAATTGGAATAATTGATCCTAATACTCCTAGGAATAATCCCTCTAATAAGAACGGCCAACGAATAAACCAGTTTGTCGCACCTACCAGTTTCATAATTTCGATTTCTGTACTACGAGCATAAATTGTAATTTTAATTGTATTAGAGATTAAGAACATTGCTGTGAATAAAAGACCTGCAATTAAAGCAATCCCGATATTACGTCCTGTTTTTACAGTATCAAATAATTTTTCAACTTGGCCTTTACCGTATTGAACATTACTTACAAACTGCATTTTCTCAATCTTTTTCGCGATTGTCGCTGTATCTGTTGGTTCTTTTGCTTTTACAATGAATACGTTTTTAAGTGGGTTATCTTGTTCAAATAACTCAAACGTTTTTCCGCTATCACCTAAGCTTTTAATTAAGCGTTTTAGCTCTTCTTCTTTAGAAGAATATTTAATAGATTCTACTTTCGCAATCTTACTCATATCATCTTCTAATTTCTTTTGATCAGCTTCTTTTGCTGCTGGATCAATGTGTACACGAATTTCTACATCTTGCTCTACTTTCGTCGCAAAATGGTTCATATTCATAATCGCTGTTAAAAAGACACCTACAAGTAATAATGTAACTGTTACTGCACTAACAGAAGCAAATGTCATCCATCCGTTACGTGATAGATTCTTTACACCTTCTCGCAAATGTCGACTAAGGGTCTTAGCCTTCATATCCGTATCCTCCCTCAATCTCATCTCGAACAATTTTTCCGCCTTCAATCGCGATTACACGATGACGAATTGTATTTACGATATCTGAGTTATGTGTCGCCATAACAATCGTTGTACCACGCTCGTTAATACGCGTAAAAATCTTCATAATATCAAGAGCTGTTTCAATATCTAAGTTACCTGTTGGCTCATCGGCAATTACAACCTTTGGTCTATTAACAATTGCTCTCGCAATCGCAACACGTTGCTGCTCTCCGCCCGAAAGTTCACTTGGTAGTGCGTCTGCACGATCCTCAAGACCTACAAGACCTAAAACTTCTGTTACACGCTCACGAATGGCTTCTTTTTCTTCTTCAATTACTTCTAAGGCAAACGCAACATTCTCATATACCGTTAACTTAGGTAGTAATTTAAAATCTTGGAAAATTACGCCTAATTGACGACGGAAATATGGAACATCTCTTTCTGCTAATGTTTCAATAACAAGTCCATTTACATTAATTGATCCTGTAGATGGCTTCTCTTCACGATACATCATTTTAATAAATGTAGATTTCCCGGCTCCACTCGGTCCAACTACGTATACAAACTCACCTTGTTTAATGTTAACTGTGAGACCAGCAATGGCTTTCATACCATTCGGGTACTCCTTATAAACATTCGTCATTTTTATCATTATTTATCACCCAATACTTAATGATTTTTTTCGAAATACTTTTCTGTACATCTGAAAATAAAAGATAACCTTTTATTCTCGCTTAACCACTCTTGTTGAAGGTAGTCTACTTACAATCTTTTTATAAGCAATACTACTATGTAATATATTTCAGCAAAATTCTACAAACCCCATTGTAACATCAAACGGTTTCCAGTTCGGATACATTTTTGTTACAGTTATGTTACACCCCGAAAAAAGGAAACGAGTCGTCATAGTTCTTACCCAAAATCATTTTGGGATAAGATTATATAACCAACCCGTCCAGTTTACCTTTTTTATTTATGTTCAGCTAACCACTCAGCTACTTTTTTCGCATCCTCACCTTGAATGATTCCTGGTGACATGGAACCGCGACCTTTTTCAATAATCTTTTCAATCTCTGCTGCATCATATTTCTGTCCCACTTTTCGTAAATCCGGTCCAGTTGCTCCCGATAAATCTTTCGCGTGACAGCCTATACAACTTTTTTGGTAAATTTGCTCTGCGCTATCTGTGCTTGCAGATTGTTTCGAAGGCTTACTCTCTTCTTTATTTCCACATGCTCCTAAAGCAAAAACGACTGATGTTCCTAACGCAATAGCCAACAATTTCTTTTTCACTTCTATCGCTCCCCATTGTTGATATTCTTTTCATTCCTAACACACTCATTTTCATTATAAGCATTATCTTTATATAGAAAAACTAAGGTATATTTCATATTTTTCAAAAATACAGCAAAAACCCTGATAATATAAAGCTTTCATAAGTTGTTTCAATTATGTGAACAACATAAAAACTTCTATAAAGAATTCTTGTTGAACAGAAAATCACAAAAGTTCTGTTCAAGTCTTACTCTATTACCACTCTGTTTTACTATTCTCTACTTTTTACAATACAATATACAACATTGTATGCTACATATAATCTCATCAAAAAGAGAAGTTGTCGTTTCCAACTTCTCTTCCTCTTTACTTCATCTATAGAAATAAAATCAAATTCTTTATATCCTCGATTATCCTCAGCATACGCCGACAACTTTGTTGGCTTTTTTTCGCTTATTAGATGCGAGAACGTAAGTAAGCATCAATAAATGGATCAATTTCTCCATCCATAACCGCTTGTACGTTACCAACCTCTGTATTTGTACGGTGGTCTTTCACAAGAGAATACGGGTGGAATACGTAAGAACGAATTTGGCTACCCCATCCGATTTCTTTTTGTTCACCGCGAATTTCATCTAACTCCGCTTGTTGCTCTTCTAATTTCTTTTGGTATAATTTCGCTTTTAACATTTTCATCGCGTGCTCACGGTTTTTAATTTGTGAACGCTCTGACTGACATGTTACAACTGTGTTTGTTGGTGTATGTGTAATACGAACTGCTGAGTCTGTCGTATTAATATGCTGTCCACCTGCACCACTTGCACGGTACGTATCAACTTTTAAGTCTTCTGAACGTATTTCGATTTCAACTTCATCATTGAACTCAGGTACAACTTCACAAGATACGAACGATGTATGACGACGGCCTGAAGAATCGAATGGCGAAATACGTACAAGACGATGTACACCTTTCTCTGCTTTTAAATAACCGTAAGCGTTATGACCTTTAATTAATAAAGTAACACTCTTAATACCAGCTTCATCACCTGGTAAGTAGTCAACCGTTTCTACTTTAAACCCACGTTTTTCAGCCCAACGTGTGTACATACGTAATAACATAGAACCCCAGTCTTGTGACTCTGTTCCACCAGCACCTGGGTGTAATTCTAAAATAGCGTTATTTTTATCATAAGGATCGCTTAGTAGTAACTGAAGCTCATACTCATTCATTTCTTGAATTAAGCCTTTCACTTCAGATTCAAGTTCCACATGTAAATCTTCATCATACTCTTCTTTTAAAAGCTCATGCGTGATTTCTAAATTTTCGAATGTCTCATCTAACTGACGGAACTTTCCAACCATCTCTTTCAGTGCATTAGCTTCGTTAATTACAGCTTGTGCACCTTGTTGGTCATCCCAAAATCCTGCACCCATCATTGTCTCTTCTAACTCTGCAATTTGTTTCTCCTTAGTAGGAAGGTCAAAGAGACCCCCTAAAAGCCGCTAATCTCTTAGCCATTTTCTCTAATTCTTGTCTAATTTCTACTAATTCCATTTCCTTCACCTCTATGTAATTGCTGTTACTGTCTTATGAGAACAAGGGAAACTCTCTCCACTTATGACGGAGAGAGTTTAAACTTTCTTAATTATACATTTTTGATGTAAAATTTTGCAAAGCAATCTGGGCTATCGCCCTGTATTACTTCCCGATACCACAGCAGTTTTTATATTTTTTACCGCTACCACATTTACATAAATCGTTGCGGCCTACTTGGTCACCTTTTACAACTGGTTTTTTCTTCGCCTCTTCGCCATCACTAGATGGATGAACAGCTTCACCTTGAACAACTTCTTGACGCTCTAAGTTTTGTTCAATTTCAGCTTTCATAATGTAACGAGAGATTTCCTCTTCAATAGAAGCAATCATTGACTCGAACATTGCGAATCCTTCCATTTGATACTCACGAAGTGGATCAATTTGACCGTAAGCACGTAAATGAATACCTTCACGAAGGTGATCCATCGCATCAATATGCTCTGTCCATTTCGTATCTACTACACGGAATACAACAACTTTTTCAAACTCACGCATTTGCTCTTCTGGCAGAAGCTTTTCTTTGTCGTTGTAACGCTCTATTAATTTCGTGATAATTGGCTCGCTCATTTCCTCTGGAGCAAGACGACGTAACTCTTCTTCTTTTATATCACCTTCTTGCAGAAGGTTTGTATTTAAGTAGTCAACAAGACCTTTAATGTTCCAATCTTCTTCAATTTCCTCTTGTGTATGAAGCGCAACAGCACGTTCTACTGTAGATTTCATCATACCTTCAATAATACTGCGTAAGTTCTCAGAATCCATTACTTCTTGACGCTGTTTGTAAATAACTTCACGTTGCTGACGAAGTACATCATCGTACTGCAGTAACTGCTTACGTGCATCATAGTTATTTCCTTCTACACGTTTTTGTGCAGATTCTACCGCACGAGAAACCATTTTACTTTCAATCGGCTGTGAATCATCCATACCAAGACGATCCATCATCGCTTTCATATTGTCAGAACCGAAGCGGCGCATTAGTTCATCTTCCATAGACAAGTAGAACTGCGTTACACCAGGGTCCCCTTGACGACCAGCACGACCACGTAACTGATTATCAATACGACGGCTTTCGTGACGCTCTGTACCGATAACTGCTAGACCAACGTTTTTAATATCGTCTCCAAGCTTAATATCCGTACCACGACCAGCCATATTCGTCGCAATTGTTACAGCACCTTTCATACCAGCTTCTGCAATGATATCTGCTTCTCGCGCATGGTTTTTCGCATTTAAAATGTTATGGCGTACACCTTTACGTGTTAACATTTTTGAAATAAGCTCTGACGTTTCAATTGCAACTGTACCGACAAGAATAGGTTGCCCTTGTTTATGACGATTTACAATATCCTCAACAACTGCATTGAATTTGCCTTCCATTGATTTGAAGATTAAATCAGCACGGTCATCACGAATAATATCTTTGTTCGTTGGAATTACGATAACATTCATATTGTAAATACTACGGAATTCTTCTTCTTCCGTTTTCGCTGTACCAGTCATACCAGATAACTTTTCATACATACGGAAATAGTTCTGGAACGTAATTGTTGCGAGTGTCATACTTTCATTTTGAATTTCTACGCCTTCTTTTGCTTCAATAGCTTGGTGCAAACCTTCGCTATAACGACGACCTTTCATAAGACGACCAGTGAATTGGTCTACAATTACGATTTCGCCTTCTTGTACAACATAATCTGTATCAAGGTGCATGACAACGTGTGCACGGAGCGCCTGATTAATATGGTGAAGAAGTGCGACATGTTTTAAATCGAATAAGTTTTCAATATGGAAAGCTTTCTCTGCTTTCGTAATACCATCTTCAGTTAACATTACATTTTTCGTTTTCACATCAAATGAATACTCTTTTTCATTTTCTAATGTACGAACGAATGCATTTGCAAACATGTATAGCTCTGTTGATTTTTGAGCTTGTCCCGAAATAATAAGCGGCGTACGTGCTTCATCGACTAAAATAGAATCGACTTCATCGATAATAGCAAAATGAAGTGGACGCTGAACGCACTGTTCCCTATATAAAACCATGTTGTCACGTAAGTAATCGAATCCAAGCTCATTATTTGTGCTATACGTAATATCAGCAGCATAAGCCTCTTGTTTCTCTTCGCGTGACATACTGTTTAAGTTAATTCCTACTGTTAAGCCAAGGAACTCATGAAGTTGTCCCATTTCGCTCGCATCACGTTGTGCTAAGTATTCATTGACCGTAACAACGTGAACACCTTTTCCTGTTAAAGCATTTAAATATACAGGTAATGTAGATGTTAACGTTTTACCTTCACCCGTTTTCATCTCAGAGATATTTCCTTCATGTAAGGCAATACCACCCATTAACTGCACGCCGTACGGACGCATTCCAAGAACACGAGTCGCAGCTTCGCGAACAACTGCAAAAGCTTCTGGAAGTAGATCATCTACTGTCTCACCTTTTGTTAGACGTTCTTTAAATTCAAGCGTCTTTCCTTTTAATTGCTCATCTGTTAGTGGCTTAATAGATGATTCTAATGCATCAATTTGCTCAACTGTCTTCTGCATACGTTTAATTTGGCGTTGATTTACATCAAATACCTTTTTTAAAATACCGATCATAGGAAATACGCTCCTCTTTTTTATTAAAATAAAACTTCCGATTGTTTTTTCTTTTTCTATTACAATCAGTCGTTATAAAAATCAAATGTATGTTATGCCAATTTTTCTCCTAATTAAAAAAACTAAAATGTATATACCTAATGATAATTGTAACACTTGTCTTATAACTATGACAACAATCGGCCGAATGTCTCGTTCTAAATTAAGAAAACTTTTTAAAAAAATCTATTTTCAGCAAAAAAAGCGCAGCCATTTCGGCTGCGCTTTTGAATTATTATTTAGTTTCGATTAAACCATATTTCCCATCTTTACGGCCATATACAACATTAGTTTCATTTGTATCAGCATTTGTGAAGACGAAGAAATTATGCCCTAGCATATCCATTTGTAGGATCGCTTCTTCAACGTCCATCGGTTTTAAATCAAATCGTTTTGTACGTACAAGTTCTAATTCATCCTCTTCTACCGCATCCAGAACAGCTACTGCTTCTGGAAGGATAAAGTTCGTTTTCACAGAACCTTTCTCACGTAACTTACGATTTACCTTTGTTTTATGTTTACGAATTTGTCGCTCAAGTTTATCAACTACTAAATCGATAGCAGCGTACATATCGCTATTAGTTTCTTCTGCACGAAGTAATAAATCAGTAAATGGAATTGTTACCTCGACACGTTGCTTGTCAGAGTATACTTTTAAATTAACTTTAATCTCTGGGAATGTATCAAAATAACGCTCTAACTTACTTAGTTTTTTCTCTACATATTCCTTTAATGCTGGAGTTACTTCAATATTTTCACCACGAATGTTGAATTTCATAGATGAATTCCTCCTTTCAAGCCTATGTACTATAATTTCGACATTGGCTTAAAAACTCCTTCTAACTTTTTTAAAAAAATTAGTGGAATTGCGATTTTTTTATCGTTTTTTGTTGAAATGAAAAGATGCATCGTTTCTATCTTTATTTTATCCTATTAACATCGTGAATAACGAATATAACTGTGGACAATTCGTTACAGAAAAGAAACAACTTTTTGACAACTTGATTCATAACAAAAACCTCTTGCAAAAAACAAGAGGTTCTACTATATATATAACGTTGCCACAAACGCAGCTTTCTCTACCCAAAAACAATATTCCTACAGTTTTACAACATTAGCTGCTTGTGGCCCACGTGCTCCATCTACAATGTCAAACTCAACTTGTTGCCCTTCTTCTAATGACTTATATCCATCTTGTTGAATAGCAGAAAAATGAACAAACACATCATCACCATCTTCACGCTCAATAAACCCAAATCCCTTTTCTGCATTGAACCATTTCACTCTTCCTTGCATGTTCATTCCATTCCCTTCACTCTAAAAATCAGGGCATTCGCCCCATACTTTGACTATAACGAATGACAACTTACGAAGTCAAAGAAGACTTATCGTCTTTTTATTATCCCTTTCGACAGTTACAGATCAACTTCTACAAAGCGTCAAACTAGAAACTTCCCTTGCTCCTCTATCGTATAAAAGACTTCCAATTTGTCTAACTGTAATTCCTGTCGTATATACATCATCAACGAGTAAAATATGTTGATCATGAAACATCTCTTCTCCCTGAAAATAAAAAGGATTACTTCCCGAAAGCCTTTCTTTACGTGTCTTCTTACTTTGCTTTTCTGTTTCCCTTCTTCTTAATGAGGGATAAGAAATTTTGACAGGTAAACAAGCTGCTAATAACTCTGCCTGATTAAAACCACGTTCATATTCCCGTTCCCTACTAAGCGGAACAGCAATAACACTTGAAACGCTCGTAAAATGCTTTTGAAATAGCTCTCGAAAGGATCGATAAAAAATATGAACTAACTCCGCATCTCCCCGAAACTTAAACTGTGCTAATATTTCTTTCATCTCATCATCGTACACGTGCAAAGAACGATTTTTAAAAGGACGATACTTCTCCTCTTTTATCCACCTTATGCAATCCACACAAATATCATTTTCTTTATATTCGGAAGTCAAGTCCTCTAAAGGTCGCCCACACTCCATGCAAATCTCTCCTATAATATAGGAAAGTTTCCGCTCACACCTATCACATATATATTTTTTGTGAGACTTTACAAAGAAGGTGTACCAACTAACTGTTTCCAACATATACTCATCGCAAAGTAGACAATGCATTAATCGATTAATCCTTGTTCTTTCGCCTTTTTGTTCATACTTTGAATATGCCTTTTCGCGCGTACCATCGCCTCTGTCTTACCACAATGAAAATAAACGACCTCGCCATAAGGTTCTTCAAAACTACGACCTGCTCGGCCGGCAATTTGTACGAGCGCACTTTCTGAAAAGATTTCTTCTTCCGCCCCTAACACCGCAACTTGTAAATTCTTCACAGTTACTCCTCTCTCTAAAATTGTCGTTGTAACTAATAACGGAATTTCTCCCTTTCTGAAAGCTGCTACTTTTTCTTTTCTCATCGGATCTTCTGCATGTACACCATCGATTCTAGGATCCAACGTTTTCAATATCAGGCTCAATTCTTCTATATATCGCACATGAGGAACAAATAAAAAAATGGGATACTTTTTGCTTACGTACATTTTTAACCATTGTAGTAACACTCGAGGAATTCTTTTATGGTGGAGACTTTTCTTCCAATTTCCGCACCAGCAAAATAAAGGAACTGGTAACGGATGACGATGGTATCGTCCAGAGACAATGATACCTTTTTGTTTACCACTTCTGAAATTATGTTTCCACTTTTCATCGGGAGTTGCCGTTAAATAAATACGCGCCGCTTTCTCTTTCATCGCTTGTTGCACTGCATACTGTAACATTTGATCCGCATAATACGGGAAGGCATCTATCTCATCTACAACCATGACATGAAACGCTCGATAGTAACGTAACAATTGATGCGTAGTTGCCACGACTAACGCTGCATCTTTTTCCCGGTCTACACTCCCTCCGTATAAAGCAGCTACATTTATATGTGGAAACACTTCTTGTAATCTCGGTGCTAATTCTAGTACAACATCTGTTCTTGGTGTTGCGATACAAACCCTTTCTCCTTTTCGCAATGCCTCTTCCATACCGTAAAATAACATTTCTGTCTTTCCAGCCCCGCAGACAGCCCAAATAAAAAAAGAGTCTTTCTTCTTAATAGCTTCTATAACACCTTGCGCCGCCAACTCCTGACCAGTAGACAAGGTCCCGTTCCACTGTAACGGATTTAAACCTTTTTCTCCTTTTCTTTCAGCGATCCCACGAACGAGTACAGCACATTCACTTACCCTCCCCATCGTTATACACTTCCGGCAATACGTACATACTTTACTGCACCTTTTACATAAAAATGACGCAAATAGTCGCTGCTCTATATTTCCGCAGCGCTGACACATATATTTAGAAGCTTTCTTTTTTACACCTTGTACACATACGACCTCCCTCTTCTTTTTCAAATCTTGTAATGTATCCCGTAAATCTGAAGAGAGTTCCTCTAATAGTAACTGTTTCCCTGCTAACATCAGCAACCACCTCCAGCACTACTATAAACCTTTCTCATAATCTCGTAAAAACTCAAAAAAGCCGATAACCTACTTATAAAATAGTAAGCTATCGACTTTATACACGTTTTTTTATTAAATTATAATCCTATAATCTTCCGTAACCTAAGAAATGTTTTTGGTTGTAACTACTGCTTAAGCTAGCGTAAGCAATCCCTTTATCACCAGCATGAATCATTTGGCCATTACCAACGTAAATACCGATGTGAGATGGACCTGGTTTATAAGTACCTTGGAAGAATACTAAATCTCCAGGTTGTGGGCTACTTACTTTAGAAACTGAGTTCCAGTAACCTGCAACGTCTTGACGACCTACACCATAGATGTAAGAAATGAATCCACTACAGTCAAAACCACCGTTTGATGGAGATGCACTTCCCCAAACATATGGTAAGCCTAAGTAGTTTCGTGCTTTAGCAATTACACCAGTATCCGGAGTTGGAGCTGGAGCTGGGTTTTGCTCTGGTTTTTTCGTTTCTTGCTTAGGTTCTTCTTTTTTAGGCTCTTCTTTTTTAGGTTCCTCTTTTTTAGGTTCCTCTTTTTGAGCTTGTCCACCATTGTTTGCTGGTTCAGTTTGTGCTGCAGGTGCTTGTGCTGTAGGCGCTTGCGCATCTTTAGCAGCTTGTTCTGCTTGTTTTTGAGCAGCAGCTTCTTGTGCAGCTTTTTCTTGTGCTTCTTGTTCAGCAATACGTTGTAATTGTAATGCTTGTTTTTCAAGATCTTTCAATTGACTTTCCGTACTTGTCATTGAAGTTACAACTGTATCCATTTTACCACTTAAATCGTTTACTGCTGTTGCTTTTTTCGCTTTTTCAGCGTCAAGTTCTTTCTTAGCAGTTTCAATTTGAGCTTGTGCTTCTTTTAATTCTTTTTGCTTTGTTTTTACCGTTTCAACATCTTTTTTCACGTTCGCTTGATCTTCTTGTTGTGTTTTCATGATATCTTCGTCAGACTCAAGAATTTTAGAAACAGAAGTTAAACGATCAACTAAATCTGCAACGTTTTTAGAGTTTACAAGAACTTCTGTTACAACGTTCGTGTTTGGTTGCTCTTGAAGTGCAACTAAACGCTTTCTTAATAACTCTTCACGTTTTGCAATTTTCGTTTGTAGTTCTGCAATATCTTTATTTTTATTTTCGATTAATTGCTCAGTATCCGCAACTTTTTTCGTTGTTTCATCAAGTTTTGAAGCATTCTCTTGAACAGATTTATCCAAACCTTGAATTGTTTTGTTTAAGTCATTCATTTGCTTTTGTAATACATCACGTTCTTGTTGTTGTTTATGTAAAGTGTCATTTTGTGTATTAATTTGTGATTTCACGTCAGAAATTTTATCTTCTGCAAATACATTTGGTGTTAGTCCTGAAAACATTAACCCTGCAACTAATGCGCAAGATGCCATTTTTAGCTTTTTCATTTTATTTTTTACACCGCTTTCTTTTGTCTTTTTTCCGTATATAACCTATAAAATTTATACCATATTTCGGGATTTTTTTTGCTAATGTTACGCTATTGTAAAACAAATGTAATATTATATGTAACTCTATCGCAAAATATGCATATTTTTGTATATATGTGTAGAATTTTAAAAGCTTTTTATAAGCAAAGAAAAAACGCAAGGTTTCCCTTACGTTTTGTTACATACACTAATACGAATGAAATCAAAACGTTATTTCATCCATTTCTCAGCCCAATTTTGGACTTCATCCATAACACTTTCTAATGCTTTCCCTTTTTCAGTTAAGCCGTACTCGATTCGAACTGGTACTTCTGGATAAACATTACGAACTACAATGCCTTCACTTTCCAATTCCTTTAAACGCTCTGATAACATACGATCGCTCATATTCGGTATAATATCTGCGATTTCTCTAAAACGTTTTGACTCTTCAAGCAAAGATTTAATAATTAAGCCAGTCCATTTTTTACTAAGCAAAGTAAAAGCTGACTCAAACTTTGGACATAAACAAGAATTATGCTCCATATGTTTCACCTCTCTTCTATTATAATATAGTTTCTTGTAAAAAGTAAGTTATAAAACTTTCCTCATTATTTTATTTTACGTACATTTTACCATTTCCAAATATTAACTTGTCAACTACACGTAAAATATCCGTAAAAAAACCCTCTTCAAAAAGAGAGCTTTTTATATCTTATTACTTCGTATACCATCCAAGTCCTAGTGCACCTTCACCTAAATGCGTACCAATTACAGCACCGAAATAACCTGTGCGGATTGTAACATGAGGATATTTTGCTTCTAATTCTGCCTTCCATTCATTCGCTTCCTCTTCACGTTGTGCATGAATGATAACTGCTTCCATAGGTACACCTTGACTTGCTTGCTCATCAAAAATTTCAACAATTCGTTTTAACGCTTTTTTACGTGTACGAATCTTTTCAAATGGAATAATGATTTTATCTCTAAAATATAAAACGGGCTTTACTTGTAATAAACTACCAATGAAAGCTTGTGCACTATTTAATCGTCCTCCACGTTGTAAATGATGTAAATCATCCACTACAAAATAAGCGTCCATCGTTTTCTTCATTTCATCAAAACGGGCAACAATCTCTTTCGGATCTTTTCCTTCGCTTGCTAATTTTGCCCCTTCACGTACATAGAATCCTTGTACTTCACAACTAATTTCAGAGTCGTACGTATATACATCAATACCCTCTACCATTTGCCCGGCTGTCGTTGCCGTTTGATATGTACCACTAATCCCACTTGAAAGATGAATGCTAATAACCGCATCATAATCCTTAGATAGTTCTTCAAATAACTCAACAAACTTTCCGATTGCTGGCTGAGAAGTTTTCGGAAGTTCTTCTTGCTCACGTACTTTTACATAGAAATCATCTACTGAAATTTCAGCTTCTTCTTGATAAGATTCCGTTCCAAACACAACGTTTAATGGAATCATATATATATTGAGTTCATCACGAATATGCTTCGGTATATATGCTGTACTATCAGTAACAATAGCTGTTTTCATTTGCGTACCTGCCTTATAAAAAAGTTTTTATTCCCTAAGTTTACACGAAAACTAAAAATGGTGCATCCATACATGAAAATGCCAATTTGAAATAACACTTACCATCTCGACAAATTACAACAAAAAGGTGAAATACTCACCAAAAATTTCAACTTATTTATAAAAAATGTTTGAATATAAAAACGCTCGCTTTTAAAATGTAAAGTACTAGTCATTTTGGTAGATAGGGGCGTATACGAGTGTTATTACAATATTTAACAATCAAAGACTACGGTGAGCACGAAATTGTCATTCAAAAATCAAGATTTATTTGTTACGTTAGCAGAGCTACAACCGAAGCAGAAGCTCAAGAATTTATACAAAAAATAAAAAAACAAAATTGGAATGCCACACATAATTGTTCTGCGTATTTGATTGGCGAACAAGATCAAATCCAAAAAGCAAATGATGATGGAGAACCTAGCGGCACAGCTGGCGTACCTATGTTAGAGGTACTAAAAAAACGCGGTTTAAAAGATACCGTCGTTGTCGTTACACGCTATTTTGGTGGCATCAAACTTGGCGCAGGTGGATTAATTCGCGCATATGGAAAATGTACAAGCGAAGGCATTAATCATGTCGGTGTTGTTCAGCGAAAACTAATGCGTGTTATGCAGACCGAAATTGATTACACATTACTTGGCAAAATTGAAAATGAATTACGTAATTCGAAATATGCCATTAAAGATATACATTATCTCGAAAATGTCACATTTGATACGTATGTAGAAGAAGACGGAAAACAAGCATTCACAGATTGGATGATTGAGTTAACAAATGGGAAATGTACAATTACAGAAGGAGATATGTTGTACTTAGAACAAGATGTTATCTAAGAATAACTACATCCTCACCTTTAAAGATTAATGTAGTAAATTACTTTCCTACAAATGAACTAAGGAGATTATATATGGAAGAACGTTATTATCATCTCCAAAATAGCAGAATAAAAAAGAAACGAAGAAGAAAGTTTTTCTACTTCCTTATTTTCGTATTTTTATTTGGTGGTGTAGGACTTTATATATTAAATTCCTACTCTTCTCTCATGGGGATGTATAGTGGTTTTACTCGTCAAAAATCGGACTTGAGAACCGAAGATGTAGAAATTACAAAGGAGCCTTTTACACTCCTCATTATGGGTATAGAAGATTATGCAACGGACGGTCAAAACGGTCGTACAGATTCATTAATGTTTGCGACCGTCAATCCTAAAACTAAAAAGATTTCGCTTATGAGTATCCCTCGTGATAGTCGCGTTCCAATTGTTGGTAAGAACAAAGAGGACAAAATTAACGCTGCGCACGCTTACGGCGGAGAAGAAATGGCAATCAAAACTATCGAAGGTTTTCTAAAAGTTCCTGTAGACCATTATATTAAAATTGATTTCCAAGGCTTTAAAGGAATTGTTGATGCTGTTGGCGGTGTTACTGTTGATGTCCCATTCGATTTTTGGGAGCGTTCAGACGTGGATTACTACAAAAAAATCGAATTTAAGCAAGGACAACAAGACTTAAATGGGGAAGAAGCACTCGCATACGTACGTATGCGAAAGCAGGATCCAAACGGCGATTATGGTCGGGCCGCTAGACAAAGACAATTACTAGCCGCTGTTGCTCAAAAACTAAATTCAGCCTCTACCGTATTTAAAATTAAAGATTTAACAGCAGTCGTTGGAAAATATATAAAAACTGACATTCCTATTTCTGAAGGACTTGCACTTTACAATAAACTATCTGGGTTTGATCCTTCTACAATACAAACGTTCAAGCTTGAAGGAGAAGACAAAAAAATAGGTGGTATTTATTACTTCCTTCCAGATCCAATCGGTGTAGAGACAGTACGTAACGAAATTAAAAAAGAATTAGGAGAAACAGCAAACACGCAAGACAATTCAACGACAAAAACTGAATCAAATCCTTCTTCAAATGCTAATTCTAACGAAAAAGCGAAGAAAGAAACGAATCAGAACCAAAATCAGAACAAAACACCAACTGAGCCCCCTCCATCCACAAATGCTCATGCAGAGTGGATTATGAGAAATCAGCAATAACAAAAAGAGCCAAATCGCATATGATTTGGCTCTTTTTTATTTACTTATTAAAGTGTTGTAAAATCGCTTCAACAATGCGCTCTGATGCACGGCCATCACCGTAAGGATTAGATGCTTTTGACATCTTATCATGAGCTTCTTTATCTGATAATAACTCATCAGCAAGACCAAAGATTGTCTCTTCGTCTGTTCCTGCTAATTTCAATGTACCTGCTTCAATACCTTCTGGGCGCTCTGTTGTATCACGAAGAACAAGAACCGGTACACCAAGTGACGGCGCTTCTTCTTGTACACCACCAGAATCAGTTAACATTAAGTATGAACGAGCTGCAACATTGTGGAAATCAATTACATCTAGCGGCTCAATTAAATGAATGCGGCTATGATCGCCTAAAATATCATTCGCTGTTTCACGAACAACTGGGTTCATATGAACCGGATACACAACTTGTACGTCTTCATGCTTATCAACAAGACGTTTAATTGCACGGAACATATTACGCATTGGCTCTCCTAAGTTTTCACGGCGGTGAGCTGTCATAAGTACAAGACGATCGTTTCCAAGTTTCTCTAGTACAGGATGACTATATGTTTCTTTTACAGTCGTTTTTAGTGCGTCAATCGCTGTATTTCCTGTTATGAAAATGCGTGACTCATCTTTATTTTCTTTCTGTAAGTTCGTTGCTGATTTTGTTGTAGGTGAGAAATGAAGATCTGCCATGACGCCTGTTAATTGGCGATTCATCTCTTCTGGGTATGGAGAATATTTATCCCATGTACGAAGTCCTGCTTCAACATGCCCTACTGGAATTTGATTGTAGAAAGCAGCTAAACTTGCAATAAATGTTGTCGTTGTATCACCATGTACAAGTACAATATCCGGCTTTGCTTCTTTCATTACTTTATCCAAACCTTCTAAACCACGCGTTGTAATATCAATTAAAGTTTGGCGGTCTTTCATAATATTCAAATCGAAATCTGGCGTAATTCCAAAGATACTTAATACTTGGTCTAACATTTGACGATGTTGCGCTGTTACAGTCACAATCGACTCAATTTTTTCTGGATGTTTTTGCAACTCTAACACAAGAGGTGCCATTTTAATTGCTTCTGGACGTGTCCCGAAAATTGTCATTACTTTTAAACGTTCAGTCATTTTATTACCTCTTTTCTTTCACTAGTTACAATTTCCCACCTTACATATATCACCATACCTAGATACACGCATTTTTTAACTAATAAAAAAAGTATTACTATTACGGATGCTTTTTCGCCCGATCGAGTAATAATCTAATCCCTGCTTCTTGGCATCCTCATTAGTATAGCAATTTCTCCCATCAAATAGAATGGGCTCCTTCATAAGCTTTACATACTTCTCTAACGGATAAGTTCGTATTGATTCCCATTCTGTTAAAATAAAAACAGCATCAGCTTCTCTAATCGCTTCATCTATGCATCCGGTGTAGCGTATAGTCTCTCCAAACACACCTTTTACATTTTGAATAGCCTGCGGGTCATATAGAATCACATCTGCATCCATATTAATTAATTCTTCTATTATAACAAGGGACGGCGCTTCTCTTATATCGTCAGTATTCGGTTTAAACGCTGCGCCAAGAACTGCAATCTGCTTTTTATTCATATCTATTATTTTCTTTGCTTTTTCAACCAGTAACAACTGTTGTTTATTATTCACTTCAATAACCGCTTTCAACAAACGAAAATCATGAGAAACATTCCCTGCAATTTGCACAAGGGCTTTCGTATCTTTCGGAAAACACGAACCCCCATAACCAATGCCCGCATTTAAAAAAGACGCCCCAATTCTCTTATCCATTCCCATCCCTTGTGCAACGTCTAATACATTGGCTCCTACCTTCTCACATATATTTGAAATTTCATTGATAAAACTAATTTTTGTCGCTAAAAAAGCATTCGATGCATATTTAATCATCTCTGCACTTTTTATATTTGTAACATACGTTTTTAAGCGTAATTCACTATACAAATTCTCCACTTTTCGTGCCGCTTCCTCATTATCTGCTCCAATTACAATGCGATCTCCCTGAAAAAAATCGTAAATCCCTGAACCTTCCCGTAAAAATTCCGGATTCGATACGATATGTAATTCATATCTATTTTGTAATTTCTCCTCAATCCATCCCCTCATAACATCATTTGTACCTACAGGAACCGTACTTTTCGTAACGACAATAATGTCATTCGTCGCATATGTTCCAATATCGTCACAAGCACTTCGAATATATGTTAAATCCGCTGTCCCATCTAATAAAGACGGCGTTCCAACTGCAATAAATATAAATTCTGCATCGTAAAATGCTTTTACTCTACTTGTTGTAAAAGTTAAACAATCATTCTCACATGCATCATTTATTAATTCATATAAACCCGCTTCATAAATAGGCAGATCTCCTTGCTTTATCCGTTTAATTTTCTCATCATTTATATCAAAACATGTGACTGAATGGCCTAACATTGCCAGTCCTACTCCTGTAATTAATCCAACGTATCCGGTACCTATTATCGTAATTTTCATTTCCTTTTCGCACAGGAATATACAATAGAAAATATACGAATACATAGAATTCTCCCTGTGCTTCCCCCTCTCACATTAAAAATGAGAAAACTCTTTTACTTCTTTATTATATGAATTACTTTTTCCATTCTTTTTTAAGTTTTTGTAAAATTACATGTAAGAATATAAAATGAAACTTTATTCAGTAAGGGTCATCCATCATCGACTAATTATTAGTTAAACCAATCAGGCTTTTACAGGAATTAAGATCCCCACCTAACTTCTTTTCTCCAACTGAATTTTGAAGTGCGAACCTTACTGCCCGTTCATGCGGATAAATTCCCACATTTTAACACGAAACTTACTCATTTCTACGTGTAACACTTATAATACTGAAATAAAAGTATTCACTATCGAAGAAAAAGAGAAAATGTCATATTCCAAAGCCCAATACGATTAACCTTCTCAAATGATTCAACATTCTGTATACAATTGTCATATATTCTATCCGCTTCCATTTACCACACAAAGAAAAAAAGATTGAATTCTAATCTTTTTGTGATACCATATGTTATGAGCCTGTAAATAATCATCGAAATTTTCAGAAAAAACATCTAAAAATTACGTTTAAATATAAAAGGTGGGGTATTAATGGACTCACAGGTGATTTATGCCATTTTGGCATCCTTTATCACTGTACTCGGCGTTACTCCTTTCGTTATTAAATTAGCATTTAAGATAGGAGCAACAGATAAACCAAACGCGCGTAAAGTACACCAAAAAATCATGCCCCGTCTTGGCGGATTAGCAATTTTTATCGGTGTAGCTGTAGGTTTTGTTGTTGGTGGGTTATACGAACAAAGAATGTTATCAATAAGCTTAGGCGCTATCATCATCATCATCATTGGGATTTTAGATGATATATATGAATTATCAGCAAAAGTAAAATTTGGTGGCCAGCTATTAGTTGCTATATTAATTGTAAAAAGTGGATTATTAGTACAGGTACTATATATACCAATTATCGGGGATACTGAACTTGGATGGCTCGCATATCCAATTACAGTTTTTTGGATTGTAGGCATTACAAATGCCATCAACTTAATTGATGGTTTAGATGGATTATCCGCTGGAATTTCATCAATCGTTCTAGCAACATTGGCTTACATGGCCCTCACCAGCCCTATGGGTACTGGTGCAGTTATTATCTTGCCATTAGCACTTATCGCACTTGCAAGTACGCTTGGATTTTTATTCTATAATTTCCATCCAGCAAAGATTTTCATGGGAGATACCGGCGCCCTATTTTTAGGTTATTGTATTTCCATCCTATCTTTATTGGGATTATACAAAAGTGTAACGCTATTTAGTTTCCTTGTTCCAATTATCATTTTAGGTGTACCTATATTTGATACAACTTTTGCGATTATTCGTCGTATTGTAAATAAAAAACCAATTTCAGCACCAGATAAATCTCATTTACATCACCGTCTCCTAGCAATGGGATTCTCTCATCGTACGACGGTGCTCATCATTTATGCATTTGGTATTTTTTTTAGTGTAAATGCTATTTTTTTCACTAAAGCGACGCTATGGATATCAATGATTCTTCTGTTTGCTTTAATTTTCTTTACTGAAATAGTCGCTGAAGTAATCGGTCTTGTACACGACCGTTACAAACCAATTATTTCCTTCTATAAAAAGGTTAAAAAAAGAGAAGACTAATTGTAGTATAGCCTTTACAATTATGAAATATTCAAATAGCATCCTCTTATAAGAAAGAGGATGCTATTTTTTATTCATCATTTTATATTTCCAAAATATAGATTGTTTGAGAGCTCCACTATTGGAGAAAGATATACATAATAAGAAAAGGATTATATTTTCTTTTTTACATCTTGATTGTCAAACTGAGGGTGAATGTTATGATCAAGCGAGTATTTCAATACGTTATTTTATTTTTAACAATTACTATGTACGCGTCATCTCATGCAGGAGCAACTACAATGACCCCTGCTGAACATCATCCAAATACTGAAACTACCTCTCCTACAAAAAAAATCGCGTACTTAACATTTGATGACGGACCAAACAAATATACTACGCAAATTTTAAACATCTTAAAGGAAAAGAACGGAAAAGCAACTTTCTTTGTTATTGGTGGAAAAGTACCACATTATAAAAAAACAATGCAACGATTAATTCAAGAGGGGCATTATATCGGACTTCACAGTATGTCACACGATGTAAAACGCCTTTACACTGGTGATCCATCCGCTTTAATTACAGAAATGGAACAAACACAAAACATTGTTCAGCAAGTTACAAAATTAAATACACATCTCGTTCGCGTCCCGTATGGTAGTATGCCTTACTTAAAAAAGAATTACCGTGATGCACTTGTATCCGCCCAGTATAAAATGTGGGATTGGACAATCGATACATATGACTGGAAAAGCTATGACAATCCTTCTGCCATACTAGAAAGAGTACGTAATCAGAGCGATGAACAAGTCGAAGTGATTTTAATGCATGATTCGAGTGTAACCGTACAAATACTGCCTAAAGTAATTGATTACTTACAGTCACAAGGATACAAACTTCTTCCCTATAATCCATCTTCTCACCTCGAAGTGAACTTTTGGAAAGACACAAGATTGTAACAGCTTTAGTGCCTATTTGCTAAAGCTGTTTTATTTTTCTCTTCCCACCCTTCCCATTTTTGTGTAAAATTTTAAATAGTGATGAAGTTTCGAGGTGAATAGAAATGAAACGAATAGATCTCATTTTTAACGCAATACAAGAAGGCAATTATATAGAAGGTGTAACCGCATCAGAACTAGCTACCCTGTTGCAACTAGATCGTGCCAATGTAAGTAGCGACTTAAACAAACTTGTAAAAGATAAACGTTTATTAAAAACAAATACGCGTCCTGTTCGTTTTTATATAGAAACGAACGCTTCGTTGGAAACGCATTCAAAGGAAATGACTTCATTAGATACATTTGCAATTGAAAATACAAGCCTTAAAATCGCAATCGAAAAAGCGAAAGCTTCTATTCTCTATCCTCCAAACGGTATGCATACTTTACTGCTAGGAGAAACAGGGGTCGGAAAATCTATGTTCGCTTCTTTAATGCACGAATATGCAATTGAAGTTGAACAGCTTCCTAAAAATGCACCATTTATCGTCTTTAACTGTGCCGATTACGCAAATAATCCACAGCTACTACTGGGACAGTTATTTGGAATTAAAAAAGGAGCTTATACAGGGGCAAGTGATCAAAAAGGGTTAATTGAAAAAGCACATGAAGGGATCCTTTTCTTAGATGAAGTACATCGCCTTCCTCCAGAGGGACAAGAAATGCTTTTCACCTTTATTGACCGCGGGGTATACCGCCGCCTTGGAGAAACAGAAAACGAGCGTAAAGCACAAGTATTAATCATTACTGCAACAACAGAAGAACCAAATTCATTTTTATTAAAAACATTTACAAGACGTATACCAATGACTGTTACGCTGCCACCACTTCGTGAGCGTACACATAAAGAACGATTTGCTTTACTGCAACTATTTTTCACAAATGAAGCAATCCGTCTGCGAAAAGAAATTCACGTTAGCCCGAATGCAATGCGCGCTTTCGTCTTTTACAATTGCCCCAATAACATCGGGCAATTAAAAACGGATGTACAAATTGCCTGTGCGAAAGCCTATTCTGACCTTGTGACAAAGAAACGTGACTCTGTCTATGTTTCAAGTACAGATTTACCTTGGTATATGAAAGAAGGGTTATTCATTGAAAGAAAGAGCCGTCATCTATACCAAATACCAAATGAAACATTTATATTTACAGGTGATGAAGGTTGGAGTAATCATAAAATTGAGAATGAAAAACGGTCTTCTATTTACGATTATATTGATTATAAATACGAAGAACTTCAAGCTCGCGGTATTGAAGAAGACGAATTAGAATTACTAATAGAAAATGATATTCAAAGCTTTTTCGTACAATATTTTAACCAAATTTCTAAAAAAACAAGTCATGAAAATGTTTTTAAAATTGTGGATCGTAATATCGTTTCCGTATGTGAAAGAATTGCGGAACTTGCTGAAAAGCATTTATCTAAGACGTTTGATGAAAAAGTATTTCTCGCTTTAAGCTTACATGTACAGACAACTCTACAACGTTTGCAAGCTGGGAAACAAATTCATCACCCACAATTAAATCAAATTCGTACGAAATATAAAGACGCTTTTTCCGTAGCTATGCAATGCATTCAACTACTGGAGGACGAATTACAAATAACAATGCCTATTGATGAAGCAGGCTTTTTAACAATGTTCTTCGTTGTTGATCCAATTCCTGCCTCACAAACAGAAGTAAAAGTATTAATATTAGCGCACGGCAACGGCATCGCAACAGAAATGGCAAACGTCGCAAACGAACTGCTCGGCATTGAGGAAGTAACCGGTATCGATATGCCGTTACATGAATCGCCGAAAGATTTCTTAGAGCGTGTGAAAGTGTATATGAAAACACTCCAAAATGTAAATGGACTTCTCTTACTCGTCGATATGGGCTCACTCGCTTATATTGGTGATATATTAGAAACTGAGTTCAAAATTCCGGTACGTGTTCTTTCCATGACAAGCACTCCACATGCACTAGAAGCAGCTCGAAAAGCTCAACTTGGCTACTCGTTAGATGCATTGTATGAGACAGTGAAGAACTTAACACCGTTTTACTTAAACGTACAAGAAGAAAAGAAAAAGCCACTATCACCAATGAAGTCTGTTATTTTAACAGCTTGTTTAACTGGGGAAGGCAGTGCTTTAGCTATTCAAAAAATGTTAGAGAACTATTTGCGATTTGACAAAGACTTAATTGAAATTATTCCGATTAGTATCGTCCATGAAAAAGATTTAACGAAAATGATTGAGAACATAAAAAAAGAGCGGAATATCATTTGTATCGTTACGAATTTCGATGTGCAGGTGCCATGCTTAACGTATCATTTCCAAGACATTGTAAACTACACAGCAATTCAGCCAATTCAAGAATTAATTACGTATGAAGAAACATATGCAAAAATGGCTGATATTCTGGAACAACAAATGCAGCGGAACGACGGAGCATTACTTATTAAAACAATTCGTTACGCATTAAATACAATTCAAGAATTAATTTCCTTACAGCTAACTCCTGACAGCTTAATGGGTGTGATTCTGCATATGAGCTGTATGGTTGACCGTCTTCAAAAAGGAGAAAGCCTCCTCCCTCATCCAGATAAAGAGAAACGAAGACAAGATGAGTACTGGATGTATATGAAAGTGAAAAAAGCATTACAACCAATTGAAAATACGTTTGAAATACAAATCCCTGATGATGAAGTGTTTTATATCATGGACTTCTTCATTAAAAACCAGCCTGTAAAAAATTAATCGAAGCAGTGTTTTAAATATATCGACCGTAACGCGAATTATATTAGCGATTTTCACAATATATCGATTTACCGATAATAACCGCTAAAATTTGCACCTTATAGAAAAAAAGGCTGTTCCAAAATGGACAGCCTTTTTTCTACTTCTTTACTTTTCTGATTCCCCCCCTGATTTCGCCCTTCTTATTCGACTTCGTATAAACATTTACATATACATTTGCCTGAATGATTTCTTGAAGTAAGCTATCAAACGCTCTCCCTTGTAAAGGCCCTTCAAAATCTTCCACATTGACTACACCGGTCACGACTCCTTCATTTACACTAATACCTTGCTTTATTGGACCAAACAAATTTAAAACCACTGGACCGATTTGATCCGCTTTTCCTAAATGAATTTGGCATGATGTAACTTTTTCGATGTTTTTCAATATGATCCGATATTGTAATTTCTTTAAATCATCACTAAATATAAACTCTGTTACACCATAAGCTTCTGTATTTACAGGAGGTATTTCCCTCTTCCCTGTTAACCTCGCAAAGAAACGTGTTGTCATACGGGCATTCTCCTCATATAAATTTCCCAGCACTACTTCTACTACTTTATGGTTTATACATAATCATTTATGACTTTTTCAAGCTTTAATTCCGAAGAAAAGATTCACACAATCTTTACATTAGAATCGTTCCTTTCGCTTTACTATCTCTTGTATAATGCACTTAGAAAAACATTCTAGGAGGTCATTTTGGAAAATAACAAATACACTTTCCACACATTATTAGAGATTTTTCTCGTCTCATTTAAATTAGGACTTACTTCATTTGGTGGTCCTGTCGCCCATCTCGGCTATTTCCACCATGAATACGTGCAAAAAAGAAAATGGATGGATGAACGAAGCTATGGAGACTTAGTAGCACTATGTCAATTCCTTCCTGGTCCTGCTAGCAGTCAAGTCGGTATGGGGGTTGGATTATTAAGGGGCGGACTATTAGGAGCTATTATTTCATGGATTGGATTCACTTTACCGTCTGTGCTTGTTTTAGTTTTCTTCGCCTCATTCCTTAATCAGTTCGATCTTGGAAGTGCTGGCTGGATTCATGGACTAAAACTTGTAGCAGTCGCCATTGTCGCTCATGCCATATGGGGAATGGCACAAAAATTAACGCCAGACCGAAATCGTGCGACGATTGCTATCGTAACTGCCGCAATCGCCTTACTATGGCCAAACAGCTGGACACAAGTCATTCTCATTATAATATCTGGCTTTATCGGCTGGTTTTTATATCGCAACCAACCAATTAGCCAATCTCAAAATATAAAAGTACCTATTTCAAAAACGATAGCAGTTTCTTGTCTCACCTTATTCTTCGGACTATTACTGTTGCTACCAATATTAAGACCGTTCTCATATTACATCGCTTTATTTGATAGTTTCTATCGCTCTGGCGCACTTGTATTTGGAGGCGGACACGTCGTGCTACCCCTTCTTGAAGGTGAGTTCGTACAAAGCGGAATGATGACGAAAGAACAGTTCCTAGCTGGATACGGATTAACACAAGCCGTACCAGGTCCACTATTTACATTCGCTTCTTATATAGGAGTTGTGTTAAACGGGACGCTTGGGGCAATACTCGCAACAATTGCGATCTTTCTTCCTGCTTTCTTGCTCGTTATTGGTGTTTTACCATTTTGGGACAGTGTGAGAAAAATCTCTTACATACAAGGTGCACTACTTGGAGTCAATGCAGCCGTTGTCGGTATTTTACTAGCAGCTTTTTATGACCCTATTTGGACAAGCACAATTATGAACGCTGTAGATTTTGTTTTTGCATCTCTTCTATTTTGCTTGCTCGCTTTTTGGAAAACACCACCTTGGGTTATCGTTATACTTGGAGCCTTTGGCGGATATATTTTATCCATTTTGTAAATAAAAAACGACGGCATTCTATAGCCGTCGTTTTTCTATTAAAACTTCACAAGCTCTATTCCTTCAGGCAACTCGCTCTCTGTTAAAATACGTAATTCTTTCACACGATCCATTACGTAAGAAGAACGCTTCACAAGCTCTGGATCAATATAAGCTGGATGAACCATAATTTCTACCGTTTGTTCACCTTGTACTCTTCCTTTTAACTTCACGAAGTAATCTTCCGTCACACCATCTGCGTAAAAATCACTGTAAAACACGTCAGAAAATGGGCGTACTGCTCGCTCTTCCTCACAACGACGAATTGGAACATTATATGTAGCAGCTAATCTCTCAAGAACATCGTGCAAAATTGGCAATCCATGTACGTGATGATGACTATCTAAATGGGTCGGTGTTAATCCGTAAGATAAGAATTTCTCAATTTGAGCAGTCCATTCTCTCTCAACTTCTTCGGGACTTAGCTTCCCTTCCCATACGATGCTTTGTTTATGAAACAACCCATCGCTATTTACAAGTGATGGTACGTCTCCAAGAAGCGGTTTCCCTGCCGTTAATACGAGATGTACTCCTACCCCTAACGTTTTATACTCTTTCGCTAAGCGTACCGCATGCTCTGTTCCTGGCATATTCATCATCATCGTCGTTGAATTTACAAGTCCATTTATATGTCCATCAATAATGCCATAATTTGTACCCTCAGTAAGACCGAAATCATCTGCATTTACAATTAACTTAATCATCGTAATACCTCCTAATAGAATAAAAAAAGCGGGCTAAATAGCGCCGCTTTATTTCTCTACCTTTTTGAAGAACTGCGGAAGATATGCTTTATGTGCTTCCAACATTTCATCTAAAATTTGTTTTGCAACTTTATCTGATGGTACAAGTGGATTAATTGTCATAGCAAGCAGCGCTTTATGATAATCTCCTGTAACAGCAGCTTCAATTGTTGTGCGCTCAAATGATTTAATTTGTTGTACTAAACCGCGAACTGGTACGGGAAGATCTCCGACCGCAATTGGTTTTGGACCTTCTTTCGTAATAATACAGTTCACTTCAACAGCAGAATCATGTGGTAAGCTTGCAATTGTTCCGTTATTTCGTGTATTAACAGGTTGGATATCACCTTTATTATTGTAAATAGAAGTAATTAAGCTACATGCTGCGTCACTATAATAAGCGCCGCCACGTTTTTCTAATTGTGGTGGTTTAATATCTAAGTTCGGGTCTTTATATAACTCGAATAAATCGTCTTCTAACTGTTTCACTACTTCTGCACGTGTACCTTTTTCAACCGAAGCTTCTTTCTCTTCTTCTAGCATTTCACGTGTTTTGTAGTAATAACGATGGTATGGACATGGAATTGCACGAAGACCGCGAATAAAGTCTGGCTCCCAGTTAAGCGCTGCAATATTTTCCATCGTAATTTGCTTCTCTGGATCTGTTACAAGCTCTAACACACGATCCATTACACTTACGCCATCTAAATATACATCTAGTCCGTATACCATATGGTTTAAACCTGCGAAGTCAACGTGTACACGACTTGCATCTACTTCAAGTAATCTCGCAAGACCCATACGGATTCCGATTGGAACGTTACATAGACCGACTACTCTTTGGATATTTGTATAGCGAAGGACTGCTTCTGTTACCATACCAGCTGGGTTTGCAAAGTTAATTAACCATGCATTCGGACAAAGCTCCTCCATATCCTTACAAATATCTAAAATAACAGGAATCGTTCTCAATGCTTTGAATAAACCACCAGGACCATTCGTTTCCTGACCGATTACATCATATTTTAATGGGATTGCTTCATCTTTTGCACGAGCTTCTAATAAACCTACGCGAAGCTGCGTTGTTACGAAGTCAGCATCTTTTAATGCTTCACGACGATCAAGTGTTAAATGTACCTCGATTGGTAAACCAGATTTTTTCACCATACGTTTCGCTAAGTTACCAACAATTTCTAACTTTTCTTTTCCTGCCTCAATATCTACTAACCAAATTTCACGAACAGGAAGCTCATCATAACGTTTAATAAACCCTTCAATTAACTCTGGTGTATAACTAGATCCACCGCCGATTGTAGCAATTTTAATTCCAGTCATGCTTTATTCCCCTTTCGCTTCTAACTTTTTATAAAGATCAATAAATTCTGCTGCTAATTCTTTTACTGTAATCGCATTCATTAAATGATCCTGTGCATGAATTAAAAGAACACTAATCTCTGTTTTTTCTCCTCTTGCTTCTGATTGTATGAGCTCTGTTTGGAAATGATGCGCTTCATTAATCGCTTCTTTCGCCTTTACCATCGCTTCATCAGCCTCTGCCATTTTCCCCTGTTTGGCAAATTGAAGTGCCTCCATCGCAAAGCTTCGTGCATTACCACTATTTAAAATTAATTGGAATGGAATTTGTTCTGCTGTAGTCATCATAATTACCGCCCTCTCTATTATGGTTCAACCGATTTGAATACCCCTTCAGTTTGAACATTTCTATTAAATTATTATTTTATTAATGATAGTTTGGTGTTCTTGTAGATGGGTCTCATCTTTCTGAACATGATATAAAGGTGATTGTTCTCACAGATAATGTTATCTGTGAGAACAATCACTATGTTACATAGGTACAGAGTTGTTATTTCCTTGTGCTGCTGCTTTTTCAGTACGAACAACAGAACGGTCAGATAATACAACGAATGGATAGTAGATTACCATCGCAATTACAAAGTTGAATAACTGTAGAATTGCACCTGAAAGATGTCCACCTGTTACAAGATAACCACTAATAATTGGTGGTGTTGCCCATGGAATCATCACAACTGTTTTTGGTACCCAACCAATAGATATAGCTGTATAAGAAGTAATTACTAATACAATTGGTGTTATGATAAACGGTAAGAATAAAATTGGATTTAAAATAATTGGTGTACCAAAGATTACTGGTTCGTTAATATTGAATGCACCTGGTCCAATTGATAAGCGAGATACACCGCGTAATTGTGCACTTTTTGCTACAATTAATACGACCACTAAGAACGCTAATGTTGCACCAGAACCACCAAGATATACGAAAGTATCAAAGAATGGTTTTGTAATAATGTTTGGAACATCAAATGCAGATGTACCACCTTGGAATAACTTCATATTTTTCTCTAATGCCGGTAAGTATAATGGCTCAATAATACCACCAACGATATTTGGCCCATGTAAACCGAAGAACCAAAGAAGATGAACAAGGAGTACAATGACAATTGCACTTGGTAATGTCCCTGCTAAACTTTGTAGTGGTGATTGAATCGTATTAAAGATAAATTCATGAACACTTGTACCAGCTAATTTCACTGCTAATTGAATACCTGCAACTACTGTTAAGATAACAAATGCTGGAACTATAGCTGCGAAAGATCTTAAAACTGCTGGTGGTACTCCATCAGGCATTTTAAAAGTAATGTTTCTTTGTACAAAGAAACGGAATACTTCAGTAACAAGGAGTGCCACGATAATTGCTACAAATAACCCTTGTGCACCTGTCCAAGCTAAGTTCAATCCGCCTTCTTTCGGTGTTGTTGGCGTAAGAATAATTAACGCACCAAATGAAATAATACCTGCTGACAAACCATCAACGCCGTAAGATTTTGCTAAGTTATAACTTGTTGTAAATGCTATGATTAGTGCTAGAATCGCGAAAGAACCAGTCCACATTCCACCGCCGACTTGTTTCCACGTTTCACCAAACAAACCTTTCATGAAATCTTGGAAAGCGTCAGACGGAAAACCATTAATTAGTGATGCCAGTGCACCAACTAAAATAAGTGGCATAACTGCAATAAATCCGTCACGGATCGCAGCTAAGTGACGTTGCGATCCGATTTTACCAGCGACAGGAACAATATATTTCTCCATGAATGCAATAAACTTTTGCATTTCGCTTCCCCCCTAATTATTTTTTAAGTGTTAATGCGTGATCTAAAACTGCTTCCCCATTCATCATGCCGTAGTGCATTGGATTGATAACGTCGATTCCAACGTTTCTCTCATCAGCAAGCGTTTTCATTGAAGAAAGCATGTAACGAACTTGTGGTCCTAGTAATAATACATCTGCTTGATCGATATTTGTTTTTACTGCATCCCCAGATACAGCCCAAATCTTTCCTTCTAGACCGCGAGCTTTTGCAGCCGCTTCCATTTTTGTAACTAGTAAACTTGTAGACATCCCTGCTGAGCAACATAATAAAATATTCATTTGAAAATCCCCCTTGTGTAGTATAAAAAATTTATGTTTATTTATTTTTCTTTACGCTATTTATTAATGCAATTAGCGTGCCAACTTTTTAAAACCACTAAAATCAGCACTTTTTCGACTGTTTTCTTTGTGTGTTAACGCTTTCAATTAGTGTGTCACCTGAAAAACACACAGTGTGTTATAAAACAACACGCTTTTAACACATAACTGTATGAAAATAGATTAGTGTTTAGTTGTCTAGTTGTATTCAAAACAAAAAACACTAAAAAAATTTTTTCAAAGTGAAAATCTAGTAAAAAATAAACCTCTCTTGAACACACTCTTCTATCTATTGTCCAATCAAACTCTACTAAATTACATAGAATAGAATAAAATAACACAATTCGAAAGGGGATTCCTATGCCAAAACATAGAAAACAGAACAAAATAAAGATTTATAGAATAACAAGCTATAAAAAAGAAAAGCGTTCTGAATTAGACTCTGACAAATTTGAACTAGAACAAGAGGAAATAGAGATTAAGCAGGACAAACAGGATAGACAGGACAAACACGATAAACAGGACAAGCAAGACAAACAAGACAAACGAGACAAACAAGACAAACAAGACAAACAAGACAAACAAGACAAACAGGACAAACAGGACAAACAAGACAAACGAGACAAACAAGACAAACAAGACAAACAGGACAAACAAGACAAACAGGACAAACAGGACAAACAGGACAAACAGGACAAACAGGACAAACAAGACAAACAAGACAAACAGGACAAACAAGACAAACAAGACAAACAGGACAAACAGGACAAACAAGACAAACAAGACAAACAAGACAAACAGGACAAACAAGACAAACAGGACAAACAAGACAAACAGGAACAATTGGAACCTATAATAGAAACAAGTTCACACAACTTAGATGTATGGGATGCAATTTCTCTACAACAGATAGAAAATGGCGAGCATACAAGTTTATTTGCAGAACAAAGTAATTATCAAAATATTACTTTGTTACAAGTAAGCGACGTCCGTTTATATTTAGACAAACAACTACAATTCAGTTCCGTTGACGAACAAATTTATCATGAAGCCCTTGTGCATCCGATTATGTCAAAAGTAATTGATCCAAAACGTGTTCTCATATTAGGTGGTGGCGATGGCCTTGCCTTACGAGAAGTTTTGAAATATGAAACTGTACTACATGTAGACCTTGTTGACTTAGATGGATCGATGATTGATATGGCTCGTGACGTTCCTGAATTAGTTTCTTTGAACAAAAGCGCATTTTTTGATAATCGTGTGAATGCACACGTATGCGATGCAAAAGAATTTTTGAATTCTCCTTCCTCTTTATACGATGTAATTATTATTGATTTTCCAGACCCCGCGACAGAGTTGTTAAGTACTTTATATACAAGTGAACTTTTCGCTCGTATCGCTACGTTTTTAACAGAAGGTGGCGCGTTCGTCTGTCAATCTAATTCACCTGCTGATGCACCTCTAGTATACTGGAGCATTGGTAACACAATTGAACATGCTGGATTAACTGTGAAAAGTTATCATACAATCGTACCTTCTTTCGGAACTGACTGGGGATTTCATATTGCAGCTAATTCTGACTATGTACTCGATCAAATTGAGCAATTATACGTTGTACCAACTCCTCAAACATTACCTTCTCTCCTTTCTCCCTTATTTCAATTTAAAGAAGAACATCTCGAACAGCGTAACCTTGCCCTTTTAAATTCAGAATCAAACCTTATCCTACATCAGTGTTATAAAAAAGAAATGGAGTTTTAACGATATTATAGTGAGGAGTGCTACCTTATGGAATACTCTACTTTCGGTAAGCATATAATAGTAGATTTATGGGGAGTGGATTTTTCCCTATTAGATGATGTTCACTTTTTAGAATATCATCTAGTTACCGCTGCGGATCGCTCAGGTGCACATGTTTTAAACGTAAGTGCAAAAGAATTCGAACCGCACGGTGTTACTATTTTAGTTTTACTATCAGAAAGCCACCTTTCTATTCACACTTATCCAGAAAAAAACTTTGCAGCCATTGACTGTTATACGTGTGGTACGACCGTTGAACCGCAAATAGCGATTGATTATATCGTAAGTATATTAAAACCAAATGAGATGCATATAAAAAAACTAATTCGTGGTATAGGAGAAATTGTTACTACCGATTAAATATCACTCTTACTCATTTGTAAAAAGGAGGATTGTAAATACCATCAGTGGAACGAACACTCCACTGATGGTACAGACACATACATAAAAAAACCTTGCATACGCAAGGTTCATTCCGATACTGACATCTTCCTATATAATTCTACAAATTCACTCGCTAATTCCTTCACCGTAATTGCATTCATTAAATGATCTTGCGCGTGCACCATCAGAAGGGTAACTTCGGTCTTTTCACCACCCGCTTCTTTCTGTATGAGCTCCGTTTGTACACGGTGCGCCTCTTTTAATTCCTCTAACGCTTCTTGTAATTTCGCTTCTGCTTCTGTAAATTCTCCACGCTTTGCGCAATCAATTGCTTCCATTGAACAACTTCTCGCATTTCCCCCATGCAAAATTAAGTGAAAAGCCTTCGTTTCTATCGTATCCATTTTAGTTCTTTACTCCCCCTTTTCTTCCGCTAACTTTTGTTTATCCCATATTTTTAAGAACGGTAAATAAATGAAGAATGCTAGTGCAAAGTTAACGAGTTGCAAAATAACACCTGAAATTTTTCCGCCTGATCCCAAATATCCACTAAACAGAATCGGTGTCGTCCAAGGTACAGCAGCTCCGCTCGGACGGGCAACTAGCCCCCATTCCATCGCAAAGTAAGAAACAATCGTTAATACAACCGGAACTACTATAAATGGAATAAGTAAAAGTGGATTCATGACAATTGGCATACCGAAAGTCACCATCTCATTAATATTAAATATGCCAGGAGCAATTGACAATCTCCCTAAACTTTTTAATTGCTGACTTCGCGCAAATAGTAACATTCCTACAACTAAAGCAAGTGTTGCACCGGAACCGCCCATATAAATCCATAAATCAAAAAACTGTGCGGTAATCGTATTTGGTACATCTTTCCCTGCTTGAAAAGCAACTCGATTTTGATCCATTAACGACAACCAAACGGGGCTCATTACACCACCAACAATAGTAGCACCATGAATTCCACACGACCAAAGAACATGAACGAGAATAACTGCTATTATTGCGCCCCAAAGACTAGCACCAAGTACACTAAGTGGTTCCTGTAAAATTTGCCCTACAATATTATGGATACTGCCAAAAGAAGTATTTTCTATAATTAAGCGTAAAATCCAAATAACCGTTACAACAATAAATCCTGGAACAAGTGCCGCAAATGAACGCGTCACAGCTGGTGGAACTGTCTCTGGCATCTTTATAATTATCTTTTTTTGTACAATAAACCGATAAAGTTCAGTAGATATAAGTGCAATAATCATTGCTACAAACAACCCTTGGCTTCCCATTAATGCTGCTGGGATAGCACCTTCTACAAGTACACTCTCTTTTGTACTTGGTATAATATATGCGACTTGAAATGGTGTCGCAAGTAAAAACGTCACAAGCGACAATGCCCCAGATGCTAAAGCATCCACTTTATAATACTCCCCCAGCCTGTAAGCGATTCCAAAAACAGCTATTAAAGCCATTATATTAAAAGTTGCACTAACTGGATACCCCAAAGCCCTCTGCCAATTCTCCCCAAACAAACCTGCCATAAAATCATTGTATCCTGGTATTGGTAAAGCACTAATAATAAGAAAAAATGATCCAATAATTAAGAACGGCATCGTCAAAATAATCCCATCACGAATTGCTTGCAAATGCCTCTGTTCTGCAACCTTCCCCGCTACTGGCATTACATATTTCTCTAAAAACTGTATCATCTATCCCACTCTCCTCATTGTTTCATGGACAAAGCTGCTTGTAAGATAGCCTCTCCATTACAAAGTCCGTAATGGACAGATTGAATGACATCAACAGGTATTCCCTTCTCCTTACATAATTCTTTCATTTTCGGTAATAAATAACGTACTTGTGGTCCAAGCAAAAGTACATCAGCTTCATCTATGTGACTATTTACTTCAGAACCTGATACAGCCCAAATCTTTACCTCTATCCCTTTTGCCTCTGCTGCTTTCTCCATTTTTGTAACAATCAAACTGGAAGACATTCCCGCTGCACAGCAAAGTAAAATATTCATCTCTCTCCCCTCCCCCTTTTCCAAACCTAAGTTACAGTGCATCCTTTGCCACCACTAGGTTACAAATATATATGTCTATATTTCCTGCTGTATGCCGAGCTTAAAAACAAAAATTTCTCGGTTTTCACGCTATTCCATCTATCATTATTCTCCTAGTAAAGAGGACTCTAACTCGCTATAATAATTCAGTATGATTTTTTTAATTGATAGGAGGATATATTTATGAAGGCATATCGCTTTCCACTTATTTTATTATCTTCTATCCTAATTGGTGGTTTCATTGGTTATTTCATGGGTGCCGATGCAGTTGCTTTAAAGCCGCTTGGTGACATTTTCTTAAACTTAATGTTTACGATTGTTGTACCTTTAGTGTTCTTTAGCATCGCATCATCTATTGCTAATATGGATGGATTAAAACGTTTCGGTAAAATTATGTCTAGTATGGCTGGGACTTTCTTATTTACAAGTATTTTAGCTGCTATTTTTATGATTATTGTCGTGAAAGTATTCCCGCCAGCACAAGGTGTTGTATTAGAACTAACACAACCTGACAAGGCTGACAAAGCTGTTAGTGTTGCTGATCAAATTGTTGGTATTATAACAGTATCTGACTTCTCAAAGTTACTATCTCGTGAAAATATGTTAGCTCTTATTTTCTTCTCTATTTTAATGGGGGTTGCAACTTCAGCAGTTGGTGAAAAAGGAAAGCCATTCGCTACATTCTTACAAGCTGGTGCAGAAATTTCAATGAAAGTTGTATCTTTCATTATGTACTACGCTCCAATCGGACTTGCTGCTTACTTCGCGGCATTAGTTGGTGAATTCGGACCACAACTTCTTGGAACTTACTTCCGAGCAGCAATGGTATACTATCCAGCATCTCTAATTTACTTCTTTGTATTCTTCACGTTCTATGCATACCTTGCGGGTCGCAAACAAGGCGTACAAATATTTTGGAAGAACATGGTATCTCCTACAGTTACATCACTAGCAACTTGTAGTAGTGCTGCTAGTATTCCAGCGAACTTGGAAGCAACGAAGAAAATGGGGATCTCTTCTGACGTTCGTGAAACAGTTGTCCTTCTTGGATCTACACTTCATAAAGACGGATCTGTTTTAGGTGGCGTATTAAAAATTGCTTTCTTATTCGGTATTTTCAACATGGAATTCGAAGGACCGAAAACATTAGCAATTGCACTTGTTGTTTCTCTATTAGTAGGAACAGTAATGGGCGCTATTCCAGGTGGTGGTATGATTGGTGAAATGTTAATCGTTTCTCTATACGGCTTCCCGCCAGAAGCATTGCCAATTATCGCAGCAATTAGTACAATCATTGATCCTCCTGCAACAGTGTTAAACGTAACAGGAGATAACGCTTGTACCGTAATGACAGCTCGCCTTGTAGAAGGTAAGAACTGGATCAAAAACAAATTTGCTTAATAAATAGAAAGAGGATGCTCATTTTGGAGCATCCTCTTTCTGTCGTTATTTGTTGATAAGTCGATATATTGAAAAAATCGTTGATATCTCCTCCCGCCACAAATTTGTTAAAATCTTCACAAACATTCCACATTCATTATCCATTTTCCGTACTATAATCATGTATGGAAAAGGAGATGGACATAATGACTCAAAGCGCACCAGAATTTAAAGTTTTGCAAAGCATTGCATTCCTTGCTGTCGTTTTGCAAAGTTCCTTATTATATACAATGAATCAAGGAAATGTTTTACTTGAGCAAGCCCTCATTATGGGCATGCTATTCAACCTTGCAAAATTTTCGGCACCTGCATTCATATTTATCGTTGGATTTCATTTAATTCGTCACTATACAAAGCAATTAGTATACACAGAATATATTTATGAAAAAGCCGCACATTTACTCATTCCTTATTTCTTCTGGTCTATTCTTTACTTATTAACAACAAACGATATGATTACACTACAAAGCGGAATCAAAAGTTTATTACTCGGAACAGCCGCGCCCCATCTTTGGTACGTTATTATGATGTTCCAAATTCACTTATTGTTCCCTTTGCTATGCACACTATTTTATTGGTTTCAAAAACGAACAGAAAATAAAAAAGACATATATAAATATATGACCATCTTTGCTTGTCTATATTTCCTCTTAATGTGGTATTCTTCCCACTACATTTTTAATGGAGAGAAATTGACTAGCTCAACCATTTTACATTATACAGATCGTTCCTTCTTCTTCTACTCATTCTATTTCGTCATGGGAGGAATCGCTGCTGTCGCACTAAAAGCGTGGCGTACATTTGTCATGAAACATATCCCGCTTATAACAATGTTATTTTTCGTCTTATTTCTATTCATCAATTATGAGTTATTTAGTTTTTACGGAGCAAACTCTATTCATTTAACCGTTTCGACTTATTTAAAACCGTCTATGTTTTTATATATCGTATGCGAAATTATTATACTTTACGTGCTGTCTATTACAATCGTACAACGACGAGGTTTCTTATATAAAGCTTTACGATTTATTGGGAGTTACACGTATGGTGCTTATTTAGCTCATTTTTTCTTCTTGCAACTATGTACAAAATTTCTCTCTTTATTCACACTGCAGGAAAACACAATATTATATAGCCTATTATTATTTACAATAACGGCCACAATCTCAATTTCAGCAATGGTCATTTGCAGTACACTACCACTTCATACGTGGATTACAGGACCTTCTCCTACAACAAATATAAAATGGGCGAAGATCGTAATTCGGAAACATCACAAAAAAGTATGCAAACCGTATCTTTGATATAATAGAATTCCATACAAGAAAAGAAAGTAGGATACACCTATGATTAATCAAATTGGACAAATTATGTTATATGTAAGTAATCAAGATGAAGCAGTACAATTTTGGACTGAGACAGTAGGATTCCAAATTATTGCGGAAGAAAATAACGGACAAGGGTTTCGCTGGATTGAAATTGCGCCAGCAAAAGAAGCAGGAACAAGCATCGTCCTTCACGATAAAGCGTTAATTGCGAAGATGCAACCTGAATTAAACTTAGGTACTCCTTCACTTATGTTCTTCGCTAATAACTTAGATCAACTGTATAAAGATCTTTCTGAGAAAGGTGTTACAGTTGGACAAGTTGTAGATTTACCTACTGGTAGAGCATTTAACTTTGCTGATCATGAAAACAATTACTTTGCGGTAATGGAGCGAAAATAAAAAAGAAGCTATCCGAAAAAATCGGATAGCTTCTTTCAATTTAAGAAACTTGTTCTGCCCTCGTTTCCCTATGTTGTATATGACTCGTGATCCAAGCAATTCCGCCGGCAACAACGAGGTAACATAACAATATTAAAATTTGCATTTGTAATTGCGACCAATCTCCTAAAGAGATAACATCTTGTAATCCTCTAAGAGAATGGGACATTGGGAGAAACTGTCCAATTTTGCTAAGAAGAGCTATATTTAATTCTCCTGGGAAAGTCCCCCCGCTCGTTGCTAATTGCAGGACGAGAAGCGTTACTGCTAAGAACTTTCCAACAAGACCAAATACCGTTACTAGCATAAGAATAAATGTCATGAACGTAAAGGAAATAACGATACTTGATAAAACAAAGAGTGGCACACTTGCAACTTCTAATTTCATAACTCCTAGCACAGCCACATCCACTAGTAACGCTTGAATAAGTCCAATTAAATATACCAATCCTAGTTTATTAATAAAGTGTACCGTTCCGCTTACTTTCATATTTTGTCTACGACCAAGCGGTAAAATGTTCGATGCCATAATTCCGCCAACATAAAATGCCAGTGATAAAAAGTATGGTGCAATGCCTGAACCGTAGTTAGGCACATCAGAAACTGTCGACTTCACTAATTGAACTGGCTCTGAGAACATCGTATTGCGTGCATCATCATTACGAACATCCGCTATCTTCTCTGCGCCCTCTCCCAATTTCGTAGAAAGTTCTTTCGCACCATCGTCAAGTTTAACAAGTCCGTTCGTTAACTTATCAGCACCATGATTCAGCTCTGTTCCGCCACTCACAAGGTGATTTACACCTTCTTGTAATGATGTAAATCCATTTCCCCATTTCGTAAATCCGCCAGCTACATTCGCAGCACCATCTGCTATCTTTTTCGTTCCAGCAGTAGCTTCGCTTAACTTAACTCCGAATGTATTCATACCTTCTTCAATCTTATTCTGACCGTCAGCAAGCTTCTTCGCACCTTGTGTCAATTGTTGTTGGCCACCATTTAAAGCGTTTGTTGCTTTAGCTAATCCGTTAGAAGTAGCAATGATCTTTTGAAAAGCAGGGTCTTGCTGCACTTCCGGATGACTTTTCACGTACTCTTCTAATTGTTGTTTTACACTATTAGCTGCATTGTCCGCTTTCACTTGCCCTTCAGCAAGTTTCTCACTTCCGTTCACCCATTCATTTGTACCAACACTTAATTCACTAACCCCTGATTGTAAAGTTTTTTCACCTTGAGCTAATAACTCCATACCACTATGAAGTGAGGTTGCCCCTTCACTCAGCTCATTTGCACCGCCACTTAAGGCAGATTGGCTAGAAGCAAGTTTTTCACTTCCCTCTTTCACTTTTGATGCCCCGTCACTTAAACGATGAATACCATCTGCAAGCTGATTCGTCCCATTTTTTGCATCTGTCGTTCCTTCATGCAGCTTCTCAGCACCATTACTTGCATCACTCAATCCTTGTGCCAAATCTTGAAACTTTGAAAAGACACCTTCTGTATAAGATTTCGTAATACTATTTGAAATTTTTGTTTTCATATTTTCAACAGCTGTCGTTCCAATTTGAGCTGCTACAAAGTTTTTACCCGGATTTACTTTGTACTGAAGCTGCGCTGGCTCTGGTTTCTCATCCATAAGTGTACTTACCTTTCGGGAGAAATTCTCTGGAATCGTAACGACCATATAATACTTATCTTCTTTTAGCCCTTCATCAGCATTTTTTTCTGATACGAAATGAAAAGCCAGTTCCTTATTCTCTTTTAAATTTTTAACAAAATCGTCTCCTGCATGAATTGTTTTTTCATCCATCGCAGCACCCTTATCTAGATTCACAACCGCAACAGGTAATTTATCTAATCGTCCGTACGGATCCCAATATCCAGCTAAAAAGAATCCTGAATAAATTAACGGAACGATTAATAAAAAAATTAAAGCGATACGTCCATGTTTATGGTGCCACATCGCTTTCCAATCTTTAAATATAAGTTGAATTCCTTTCATGAAACATACTCCTCTTCTAATTTAACACCCTTCGAATGGTTTAACAGATTTACTATACACGTCACTTTCCATACTGTATAATACATCTTTAATTATTAATTCATTCCTTCTGGTCTATAGAAAAGAGGTTCAAAATGGAACTGCTCCAATTAAAATACTTTCAGGCAGTCGCACGATTAGAACATATGACAAAAGCCGCTGAAGAATTGCATATCGCACAACCTTCGCTCAGCAAAACAATTGCTAGATTAGAAAAGGACTTAGGCGTCCCTTTATTTGATCGCCAAGGTCGACAGATTACGTTAAACTCTTTTGGAAAAGTATTTTTAAAACGAGTAGAGCGCGTTTTTCATGAATTAAGTGAAGGCGAAAGAGAAATTAAAGATTTAGCTGAATTACAACAACGCTCTATTACACTGGCAGTTTCTATCCCGAGAATATTACCAGAACTACTCGGCTCTTTTTTACTAGAACATCCTAACGTTCGATTCCAGCAATTTCTCGCATCTACTCCTTCTATGAAACGACAACTAGATAATATAGAAATCGACTTTTGTATATCCTCTGTACCAATTGAAGGAGAGGATATACTTTGGGAACCACTTATTACAGAAGAAATTTTCTTAGTCGTCCCTTCAGGTCATCGTTTATCAGGCCGCGAAAGTATCCATCTGCATGAAGTAAAAGACGAACCATTTATTAGTATGAACACTGGTTACGGATTTCGGCACTTAACGGATGAATTTTGTAAAGAAGCTGGCTTCACTCCACATATCGCTTTTGAAGTAGATGAACCAACCGTGATTAGTGACCTTATTAAGCAAGGTCTCGGCATCGCGTTTGTCCCAAGTTTAACTTTATTAAAAAACTCTACTTTAGCATTAAATAAGTTACGTATTATTGAACCAAATTGCGAGCGAACCATCGGCTTAAGTTGGTCGAAGAAACGCTATTTATCGAAAACTGCTCAGCAATTTCGTGAATTCGTAATTGACTACTTCTCCAATATTAGAACGTAAAATTATATCGACTTAGTAAAAAATAAAAGGTGCCATCTCCAGAGAATGGCACCTTCTATTTCTTACTCTTCTCCAATTCCATTTCCGCTAAAAGCGGCAATACATTATCGAAAATGTGCGTATTATTATTTTCGCCTGTTACGTATCCACCGTAATATCTACTAAATATATTTTCATTTCGGAATGTGGCCATATGATCATATAATTCCTTTGCAAACTTTGTATCACCTGTTTGTAGTACGTACAAGATCGTTAGTCCGTATGCAGCTGGCGATTCATAATTCACAGTTTGTTTTCCCGTTTCTAAATTGTAACGACCGTATAGCTTTCCATCCTCCTGGAATTTTTTCTTTATAAATTCCATGTAAGCATCTGATGAAAGACCACCTAAACTACGATGATATGCAACGTATGATTGGTCAATAAGATTCACTTCTTTATCGTACGTAAAAGTACCATCTTCTTTATACTCTTTCGGGAATGCCCAGCCATGCCTTGGGTAATCCGCTAAAAATTGAACCACGTCCTGATATTGCTGATCAGAAACTTTCCCGTACTTTTTCATATACGAGAATGCGTGCGGATTTAAGTATGATGTTGTTGCAAAATTATTTTGTTTCCCTGCATCTGCATCATAATAATCAACGTAATAATTATCTTTCTTATTATAACGAATTACAGCGTCACTCAATTGATCTGCCAAGTTTTTATAACGCTCTTCCTTGTACATTTCATAAGCGCGATATAATTGTTCTATAATACGAAGATCATCTATAAGTGCATTTGTAGCTGACTGCATTTCTCCCTTTTCAGAGATTTTCCATAAAACAATTTGGTCCTTATGTACAAAGTTATTTTGAATAACCTTAACTTGTTCATCGAATAACGCTTGATCGTCTTTATCCAATGTATATTGTAGCCACAGTCCTGCCGATTCTGATAAAGCTTCACGGCCCTTCGCTTCACCCGTACCTGCCTTTGTATCCCCTAAACGATATGTAGCAAGCGTCCCATTTTCATTTACCATATGTCTTAAAATAAAATGTTCCGTACGGTTTCCTTGCAAAGCTGACCAAAATACAATGCCACCTAAAGCGATTAAGAGAATAACTCCAATCCCTATATATAAACGTTTCCGCAATCTTTTCACCTCCCTAATAAGGCTAGCCTTAATTTTACCAGAACATACGTAAAATTAAAAAAGACAATCTATTAGATTGTCTCCCTTGCCTCTATCCCTCACAAGCCTCTTTAGAAGGTCTATATAGCGATGCCACAAGTCGATCATATTCACGACGCGTAATCTCTTTATTATACAGCTTCAATAATAAATCTCTATGCTCTTTTGAAAATGCCATCTTTTTAATGACTTCAGGATACATAAAACATCCTCTCCATTTCAAATAAACTTCTTCATTCCGAAAACAGAACTTATGTTCGCATAAAAGATTATAAAATATTCCTTACTAAAAAACAAACAAAATATTATTAAACATTAACTTCTTTCTATTTAAAATATTCAAACATTATATTACCATATCCACTTTTTAAATACATATATATTTTTGGTAGTTTTTCTGAATAAATCTTCCAATTCAATCAGAAAATAATGGCAAAAAGAAGAGGAGTTTACATATGGATACGGTAACATTAGCAAGAGCATTTTTTGGTTCTTCATTAGCATTTCACATTATCTTTGCAACACTTGGTGTCGGACTTTCATTAATGATTTTTATAAGTGAAATACTCTATCACTGGAAGAAAGATTCCGATTACGCCATTATGGCGAAAAGATGGACGAAGGCTTTTGCCATCCTTCTCGGTGTAGCAATTCCAACTGGTACAATTGTTGGTGTGCAAATTTCACTTCTTTGGCCTGGTTTTGCCAAAATTGTTGGGCAGGTTATTTCTGTTCCCTTTCAAATTGAGATTTTCGCCTTCTTTTTAGAGGCGTTGTTCATGTCTATTTATGTATATGCAGCTGACAAACTACCTCCATTCATGAGATTAATCTCGCTATTCTTCGTCATGATTGGTGCCACGGCATCCGCCGTGCTTATTACATCAGCAAATACATGGATGAATACACCCGCGGGCTTTTCAATGGGACCAGATGGATCAGTTTTTAACGTTGATCCATGGAAAGCCTTCTTTAATCCGAGTTTTGGTACAAGCGCATTTCATGTTGTTATTACTGCCTATGCAACTGGAGCTGCCGTCATTGCCTCTATCGCTGGATTTAAATTATTAAAGAAAAATTTAAGTAAACGCGAAATTGCTTATCATAAAAAGGGACTACTGTTAGGACTCGTCGTGACATTTATTACAGGTGCTACGATGTGGCTTTCGGGACACGAATCGGCGATTGCCTTACATAAGCATTCTCCTGAAAAGCTTGCATCTGCTGAAGCTTTATTTGAAACGACATCACATGCACCGTTATCAATTGGCGGAGTTGTAGACCCTAACACACTTGAACTAAACTATGCACTAGAAATTCCGAACATGCTTAGCCTACTAGTGGGACTCGACCCTAGCACCGTCGTAAAAGGACTAAAGGAATTCCCACAAGAAACATGGCCACCATTTTACACACATACACTATTCAACTTAATGGTCGGCACCGCTGCCTTTACTTTTGCAGTTGCAGCAATCGCCCTCTTATATTGGTACTTTGTTTACCGAAAAAAAGGTGCAGAATTACCGAAGTGGCTTCTTTGGGGAGCTGCAGCATGTGGACCAATTATGATGCTCGGTATTGAATTCGGGTGGATTTTCAGCTGTAGTGGTCGTCAACCATGGACCATTTATGGTATGCAACGGACAGTCGACGCTTCTACACGCGCTGATTTTGTCGGTCCTTTATTTATTCTATTCATCATTTTATATATTGGACTCGGCATTTTAACAGTTTTTGTACTACGGACATTCTTTAAGAAACATCCGCTTACAAATGATTTACATCACGAAGGAGGCGATTCTCGTGCATGAGGAAAGTATTGCAATCATCATCTTATGGGCTCTTATTTTCGTATACAGTATATTAGGGTCCATCGATTTTGGAGCAGGTTTTTGGGGCATGGTATACGCAAAACATCCAACGCTCGCTGCCAAACTTGCCAATCGATACTTATCACCAACTTGGGAAGTAACAAATACATTTCTCGTTTTTGTCGTTGTCGCTTTTCTCGGTTTCTTTCCGAAAGCTGCTTTCACCCTTGCAACAGTGATGTTCGTGCCAGTTATGTTAATTTTAATACTCATTGCAATTCGCAGTACATTCATGGTATTTGCTTACTCTCTGCCAAAGTATCAATTCCTCCTTCGGGTGATTTCAGGTATTACTGGGCTCTTAATTCCAGCCTTATTAATTACTGTTTTACCCGTTACAGAGGGGGCTTATATTACAATCTCTGAAGGAAAAGAAGTACTCCTGTATGGAAAACTTCTTTCTAGCCCGGTTATCTACTGCTATATGCTCTTTGGGCTAACTTCGGAACTATTTCTCTCCTCTCTCTTTCTTGCTGATTTTGCGAGAGAGCAAGGTTCAGAAGATTCGTATAGAATTTACAGAAGAAACGCCATCATACTTGGTCCTGCAACACTTGTTACGGCGATTATCGCCCTCGTTGTAATGGACCCGGAAACACACTGGCTTATGCAAGGACTCATAAAGCAATTCCCATGGTTTACAGTTTCTATCGTTTTATTCGTTATCGGGTACTCTTCTCTTTGGTGGACAAACAAGAAGTATGGCACACTAGGATACCCTCGCATTGCCGTTTTAGCGGTCGTCGCTCAATATGCATTTGCAAGTTACGCTTACGGTGTCGCGCATTTACCTTATATCATTTATCCTGATGTAACTGTATTTACAAGTTTTACAACGACAGAAACATTCTATGCATTGCTTATCCTATACGCAATTGGAATCGCAATTTTACTACCAGGATTTATTTTCTTCTGGAATTTATTCTTGAAGGATCGAACTTTTTTGAAGGAAAAATAATATATTCGGGGGAGTCTGTTCCAAAAGGCATTTTGGATGGGCTCCTTTTGTCATATTTTGTCGATAAGTCGATATATTTTAAAAATCGTTGATATATTTTAAGTTGCACCAATATATCTCCATAATCGCCCATATAAATTTCATTTACTATCTTACTGCCACGCTAATTTATAGACTCCTCTCATAATAGTTATTTCACTATTCGTGACACTTGTCCTTTCGCTTGAAAAACACATATTCACTTCATTCCATTATATGCCTAGTTCTTCTTATTTTTTGCTGAATATACTACCAATACAGACCTTGAGACAAGCTACATTGGTTTAAGGAAAATTAGAAAGGTAGGTAAAATATGAGCATTGAAATATGGATTACTATTATTGTATTCTTCTTAACGATGATTGTTATCTTTTGGCGACCCCGTGGCTTAAATGAGGCTTGGCCGGCAGCAATTGGCGCTGGCATTATCTTGATTACTGGACTTGTATCAAGACCAGACGTCATAGATATTATTAGTAAAATTGGCGGTGCCTCTATAACAATATTAGCGACCATCGTTATGGCGGTTATATTAGAAAGCTTCGGCTTCTTCCACTGGTCCGCAGCGAAACTTGCAAATTTAGCAAAAGGCTCTGGTCGCCGTCTATACTGGTATATTCAATTATTATGTTTTCTTATGACTCTTTTATTTAATAACGACGGTAGTATTTTAATTACAACTCCAATTTTAATTCTTCTTCTAAAAAACCTTCAATTAAAACCACATCAACAAATTCCTTATTTATTAAGTGGTGCTTTAATCGCTACTGCATCTAGTGCACCAATTGGTGTAAGTAATATCGTAAACTTAATCGCATTAAATATCGTTAATATGACTCTTTACATGCATACTGCTATGATGTTTGTACCTGCAACATTAGGACTATTGTTTATGTCATGGCTTATGTACACAGTTTTAAAGAAAAAACTACCAGAAAGATTACCTGTTTCTTCATATGATATCGAAGAAATATTCTTCACAAAAAACTTCCATCCACTTAAAGGAACAAAATCTGTTAATACGAAACAAAAACGTACAAAATTCATGTTAAAAGTATTAGGTTTCGTCTTTCTTATGCGCTGTCTTCTATTCGTTGCATCCTTCTTATCGATTCCAATCGAAATTGTTGCTGTACTCGGTTCACTCGTTCTTCTCATCTGGAGATGGTACTACTTACGAACAAACCCAGTCGATATTTTGAAAAAGACACCGTGGCACATTTTAATTTTCGCTTTCTCTATGTATGTCATTATTTACGGACTTCACAACGCAGGATTAACAACAGCACTTGTAAATTGGCTTGAGCCAGTTGTAAGTCAGCATCTACTCTATGCTAGCTTTGCAATGGGCGGACTTGTATCTATCCTCTCTAACATCTTCAATAATCACCCTGCACTTATGATTGGTACAATCACATTAACAGAAATGGGACTAGACCCAGTCACATTAAAAACTATCTACCTGGCAAACATTATTGGTAGTGACATCGGTTCACTATTATTACCAATCGGTACGCTAGCTTCCCTCATTTGGATGTATATCCTAAGACAAAACAAAATTAAAGTGAAATGGAAAGATTATTTAAGCGTATCTCTCATCGTAATCCCACTCACAACAGCCGTCACATTATTCCTCTTATACTACTGGGTACAATTATTCTTCGCCTTATAGAAAATAGAAGCCCCCTTTGCTACCGTCTTAGCAAAGGGGGCTTCTTCTATATTTAAGTTAGGTACTACAGTGTGATCAATCAAGTAAAGAGGTGTAACGTATTATTGGTATAAATGACTACCAGTGTCTTTAAATTCTTTCGCTTTCTCTTTCATCCCTTTTTCAATTGCTTCTGTCGTTTCTAAATCATTGTCTTTCGCATATTCACGAATATCATGTGAAATTCTCATACTACAAAACTTCGGTCCACACATTGAACAGAAATGAGCCGTTTTCGCGCCTTCTGCTGGCAATGTTTCATCGTGATATTCCATCGCACGTTCAGGATCTAAAGATAAATTAAATTGATCGCGCCAACGGAATTCAAAGCGAGCTTTTGAAAGTGCATCATCACGCTGATGAGCCGTTTTGTGCCCTTTCGCAAGATCAGCTGCATGTGCAGCAATTTTGTACGTAATAACCCCCGTGCGAACATCATCTTTATTCGGCAAACCTAAATGTTCTTTCGGCGTTACATAACAAAGCATCGCCGTTCCAAACCAGCCAATCATCGCCGCTCCAATTGCCGATGTAATATGGTCATAACCTGGTGCAATATCTGTCGTTAACGGCCCAAGTGTATAGAACGGCGCGCCCTGACAAATATCAAGCTCTTTCTCCATATTCTCTTTAATTAAATGCATCGGTACATGCCCAGGTCCTTCAATCATCACTTGCACATCATGTTTCCAAGCAATCTTCGTTAATTCACCAAGTGTTTCAAGCTCAGAAAACTGTGCTTCGTCATTTGCATCTGCAATCGAACCTGGACGTAATCCATCTCCAAGAGAGAACGAAACGTCATACTGCTTCATAATTTCACATATCTCTTCAAAATGAGTGTATAAGAAGTTTTCTTTATGATGGAATAAACACCACTGTGCCATAATTGAACCACCGCGTGAAACGATACCTGTCGTACGCTTTGCAGTAATCGGAATGTAACGAAGTAATACGCCAGCGTGAATTGTAAAGTAATCAACGCCTTGCTCCGCTTGCTCAATTAACGTATCACGATACACTTCCCACGTTAAATCTTCTGCAATTCCGTTTACTTTTTCCAGCGCTTGATAGATCGGTACAGTTCCAACTGGTACAGGCGCGTTACGAATAATCCACTCACGCGTCGTATGAATATTTTTACCTGTAGATAAATCCATAATCGTATCCGCACCCCAACGCGTTGCCCACGTCATCTTCTCTACTTCTTCTGCAATTGAAGAAGATACAGCAGAGTTTCCGATATTTGCATTGACCTTCACGTGAAAGTTACGGCCGATAATCATCGGTTCTGCTTCCGGATGGTTAATATTCGCTGGTAAAATGGCACGACCTTCCGCGATTTCCTTACGAACAAACTCAGGCTCTACTCCTTCACGAATCGCAACATATTCCATCTCAGACGTAATGATACCCTTACGTGCATAATGCATTTGCGTAACATTTCCACCTTGCTTTGCTCTAAGCGGCTGACGATCCATTTGCGGGAAAACAGGCGTATGTTTCAAAGCCACTTTCACACCGTCATCCTCTGGTTTTACTTCGCGCCCTTCGTATGCTTCTACATCTCCGCGCTCCAAGATCCAAGAGTGGCGCGGCGCCTGCAATCCCTTTTCCAGTTCCACTTTATACGCAGGATCTGTATAAGGGCCGCTCGTATCATATACACGAATTGGCGGATTCGGAATACCGTTCGTTTCGCTTTGTTCAATCTCGCGCATCGGCACTTTCATACCCGCGCGTGGTCCATCCACATACACTTTCTTACTTCCTGGTAAACTCGATTTCAATTCAATTTGCTCAGCTGAAACAGACTGTTTCATAACCTTTGTTGCCCCCCTGTACGTGACAAGGACAAGATATGGCCAGCGTATGCCAAAATAAAAAGAGCCAGGTCCATAAAAAAATAAGGACCTGGCTCATAAAGACATCATTATGTAAAGCCGTTAACTTCCCTACGCTGGTACGAGCCAGATCAGGTCCAAAGGGTTAAGAAGTTCACACGCTTCTCTCTCAGCCTACGCATACGTTAGGCACCCCTAGTTTATCACTGATTTAATTTTCAATACTTTCCCATCATACACGATAATCTGAAAAATGCAAAGTTTATTTCTTTTGTTGTTTATGGAATCATCCACGTTAAATAATATGCCTGTACATACGTCATAATACCAACAATAATTACGAAGAATAAACTATGCTTCACTGTAAAGCGGAATAAATCTGATTCTTTTCCAGCAAGTCCAACTGCCGCACAAGCAATTGCAATCGATTGCGGAGAAATCATTTTTCCTGTTACACCGCCCGTTGTATTTGCTGCAACGAGAAGTACTTCAGATACACCGACTTGCTGCGCTGTAATCGCTTGTAAATTCGAGAACAGTGCATTCGCTGACGTATCGGACCCTGTTAAAAATACACCGATCCAGCCTAGGAATGGTGAGAAGAACGGGAATAGTCCGCCAGTTCCTGCAAGTGCTAATGCTAATGTAGAAGATAGACCAGAATAGTTTGCGATAAACGCGAATCCTAATACGAATCCGATAGATAGAATTGGCATCTTAAGCTCATTTAACGTTTCTTTAAATGTTACTACTGCATCTTTTGCACTCATTTTCAAAATAAAGATAGAAATGATACAAGCAATTAAAATTGCTGTTCCCGTCGCTGATAAAATATCTAATTTCAAGATTGCTTCATAAGGCGTCGGTTTATTTACAATTGGCTCTGCTTTCATTACTAAATTGTGTAAGCCTGGAACTTCAAACTTAAACACAAGGCTTTCCAAAGCACCGTCTGAAGCAAATAACGCTTTAAAGAAACTTTGGCTCCAAATGACTACCATCACAGTTAAAATAATGAATGGAGACCATGCTTTTACTACTTTTCCTACCGTTAGTTTTGGCATAGATATCGCCGTTGCTGCTACTTCACTATTTGCTTCTTTAGACTGATAGATTTCTTTCGGCTGCCAAACTTTTAAGAATAGCGATAAACTCACTAAACTTACAAGTGCTGACGTAATATCCGGAAGTTCTGGTCCTAAGAACGTCGCTGTAATGAACTGCGTAATTGCAAATGAGCTACCTGCTACAAATAGAGCCGGCCATGTTTGTCTTACTCCTTTAAATCCATCCATTAAAAATACGATAAAGAACGGAACAAATAATGATAAGAACGGTAATTGATGTCCAGCCATTTGTCCAATTTTATGTGGATCAATACCTGTTACTTGTCCAGCAACTGTAATCGGAATTCCCATCGCTCCGAACGCTACTGGTGCCGTATTTGCGATTAAACACAGACCCGCTGCATATAAAGGATTTAACCCAAGACCTGCAAGAAGTGCTGCCGTAATTGCTACTGGTGCACCAAATCCTGCTGCCCCTTCCAAAAATGCTCCAAATGAAAAACCGATTAAAATAACGAGTAAACGATGGTCATTCGTAATGGATAATACAGATGCACGAATCACATCGAATTGACCCGTTTTCACAGATATTTTATATAAAAATACCGACATAATGATAATCCAAGCAATTGGCCATAGTCCGTATAAGAAACCATATCCCGTCGCTGCCATCGCCATCGTGAACGGCATCTTATAAGCGAATAAAGCCACTAAAATTGTAAGTACAACTGTAATAAATCCTGCCACATACCCCTTCATGCGGAAAACTGCTAAAGCTAAGAAAAAAAAGATAATCGGAATAAGTGCGACCGCTGCCGAAATCCAAATATTTCCGAACGGATCATAAACTTGTGTCCATGTGTTCATTGTTCTCTCCCCCTAAAGAATCCCCTTTTAAATAGAATAACCTCATCAATAGACTATCAGGTCATCATACCTTTAAGTCTAAAATAAAAAACGCATGAGAAAACGTTTTCATTAATTCTACCATAACAATTTTTATTTAAAAAGATTTTTTTGAAAATTTTATTATTTAACAGGAAATCTTACAAAATCGTCACGTTCCTGTAATGTTCATCGATAGAAAGCTTGCCAAAACTATTGCATAATAATAGTATAACAACAGACATTATTCATGAGGTGATATATATGAATGGAAACAAAATATTAGCTGCTTTATCATACTTTAGTGTACTATTTGCCCCTATCCTATTCCCTATTATCGTTTGGATTGTAGGCGATGCTGAAACAAAACCACATGCAAAACGTGCTCTATGGACACACATTATTCCAAGTATCGCTACATTCATCGGCGTAACTATTCTAGGAATTATGGGTATCGGATCTGACCAGCCAGATGTAACACTTGGAATTGGAGCAATGATTGTCTTATGTATTTGCGGAATTATTAGCTTATACTACTTCATTTGGAACATCGTAAAAGGTATTAAAGTGCTGAAAGCTTAAGTTTAAACAAACGTTTGATTAAAACAGCACGCATCATAATAAATGAAATTTTATCGGCAATACGACAATCTTTTAATAAGAAAAAACCGTCCCAAAATACCTTTTGGGACGGTTTTTTTATCTTCTGCGCTTCTTCTTTTTTCTCATCATTTTCTTGCGGCGCGTATTCACTTTATCCGCTATAATGTGAAGCGTGCTTGCCACAACAATTCCCATTATGAACGTTACAATTTCAACCTCATGTTCCTTCGCAATTTCTATTAAATTCCCGTCAAACACGATTATATTTAATAGGAATAAAAACGGAGAAAATACAATTAACATGTATGCAATACGAATCACATCACCAAGTATAATTGTATGTGTAAAGAAGGAGCGATGCGGCATGACCTTCTTATACGGATACCAAAATATACGTAGGAACCCCCATTTATTATACGCATTACTATATGTATCTAAATCCGGCGTTAAAAATGAAGTACCTACTAAAAAGCCAATTGCAAAAGTTAATAAAAAATCCAAGTTTGTTAATCCATACGAAAAAAGCATAAACAAAACAACCGGAAGGGATATTAAATTTATTTTCGTATGCGTTCTTCCTGATGGCATAATGCACTTCCTCGCTTACGTTCGCCCTGTCACCATATGACAGTTCTCACCTATTGATCTAATTTCTGATCGATAAAGGATGTGTCTATATCCGAACCAAACCATTCTGCCAACTTCACTCGCGCCTTATCTTTCACCTCTTCATTGACGTATAACGACGCTTGTAATAGAGCAGCCATTAACGCCCCTAAATCATCTGTATAACCAACTCCAGCAATGAAATCTGGGATGGCATCAATTGGTGCAATAAAATAAGCAAGTGCTCCAATCACAATAATTTTCACTCGCTTTGGAACATCAGGTCTTTGCAAAACATAAAACAATAATAAACTTGCATAAATGACCGACTGTCCCGCTTGCTTTGCAACATGTTTTGCTTTCTTCCAAAACGCTTCAACTGAAAATTTTTGTTCCATGTAAAAGCCTCCCTATTTTTTTAAAGAAATAAGCTACAATATGTTATCAGTAAAAGTTCATCAAAATTACACATAATCTATCAATGAACTTTCATTGTAACAAACAAACGAAAAAAGAACAAGTGTTCGTTAATTTTTACATACTTCCCTTCATATAATAGGTTTCTAGATAACCACTCACCCATTGTCATTTCTTATTTCTCAACAAGAAAATTTTCACTTTCACTTAACATTCTGCTCTACCTTTGTTATATTTTCTAGTTGACGGACATATAAACGAATGTTAAAGTTTTCTCTGGTAGTGACAAATCTCATACAAAAAATGTAAAATGTTATAGTGTTTCTCAGAAATGAATTTTGTTGTATAATACAGAAATGACGTTATGCTTATGAGCAGCACAAGAAACCAAAAGGGTATGCATAGTTATAGTCGTATATGGGTGAATATAGAACCTCTAATTATGGCCAAGAAAACTATGTATTTTTTATTTTAGCATTTTTCGCTCCAAAATCGACCAAGCCTGATAGAGAAAGGGTGGAAATGAATGAAAGAAACCTTGAAATCACAATTTCAAAATGTGCGTTTCACTGTATTCGTAGCTTTAGCTTTATGGCTGAAGACGTATCTTATTACACGCACAAGCTTTGATTTAAAACTTGAATCTTTCATGCAAGAATTCATTTTATTCCTTAGCCCATTAGCAGCATCATTACTGCTTGTTGGTCTTGCATTATTTGCAAAAGGGAAAAAACGTAACTATATAGCACTTGGAATTAATTTTGTTTTAACAATCGTTCTTGTTGGTAACGTAATGTTCTACGGATTCTACAATGACTTCGTTACTTTACCAGTACTAGGACAAACATCTAACTTTGGAAGTTTAGGTTCTAGTGTGAAAGAATTGTTTAACTACAAAATTATCCTTGCATTTGCTGATATTATTGTATTCTTCATTTTATTGAAGAAGATGAAGAATTTTGCACCGACAGAACGTGTAGCACGCCCAATGCGTTCCCTATACTTCGTGTCAACAGTTGCTATTTTCTTCGCAAACTTAGGACTTGCAGAAGCTGAGCGTCCTGAACTATTAACACGTTCATTCGACCGCGTTATGCTTGTTAAAAACTTAGGTTTATATGTACACCAAGTGTATGATCTTGGCTTACAAGCAAAATCAAGTTCACAAAAAGCTTTTGCTGACGGTAGTAAATTACAGGAAACAGAGAACTACGTAAAAACAACGCAAAGCAAACCAGATCCAAATATGTTTGGTACGGCAAAAGGGAAAAACGTAATTGTTGTCTCTCTTGAGTCATTACAAACATTCTTAATTGGTGCAACAGTTAACGGACAAGAAGTTACACCATTCTTAAACCAATTTACGAAAGAAAGTTATTACTTTGATAACTTCTTCCATCAAACTGGGCAAGGAAAAACATCTGATGCTGAATTCTTAGTAGATACTTCAATGTATCCACTAGACCGTGGTGCTGTATTCTTCACACACGGTAATAACGAATATACAGCAACTCCAGAAATTTTACGTGAGCAAGGATACCATACATCAGTATTCCACGCGAACAACGCAACATTCTGGAACCGTAACATTATGTATCCGGCACTTGGTTATGATCGTTACTACAACGAGCTTGACTACAAGATTACGCCAGAAACGAAATTGAATTGGGGATTAAAAGATATCGAATACTTCGATCAATCTATCGATATGTTAAAAGAAGTGAAGCAACCGTTCTATACTCGCTTCCTTACTTTAACAAACCATTACCCATTCACTTATGATGACAGCACGAAATTAATCGATGAATACAATTCTGGTGATGGCGTATTTGACCGTTACATGGTAACTGCTCGCTATTTAGACGAAGCAATGAAACACTTTATTGAACGTCTAAAAGCAGAAGGTATTTACGACAACTCAGTTATCGTATTCTACGGTGATCACTACGGTATTTCTGAAAACCATAACCGTGCAATGGCACAGTTCTTAGGAAAAGAAGAAATCACTGCATTTGACCATATGAACTTACAAAAAACACCGATGTTTATTCACGTTCCAGGTCAAAAAGAAGGTAAAACAATTTCAAAACCAACTGGTGAAATTGACATTAAACCAACAATTCTAAACTTACTTGGTGTAGATTCTACGAATCAAGTTCAATTTGGTCATGATGTATTCTCACCTGATAATAAAGGATTCGTTGTTCTTCGTGACGGTAGCTTCATTACAGATAAGTACATGTACACGAACAGTACATTCTACGACCGTACTACTAGCGAAGTTGTACAATTACCAAAAGAAGAATCTCAACCACTCATTGATCGTGCCCAAAATGAATTGAACATGTCTGACAAAATCATTGAAGGTGACTTACTTCGCTTCTCTGAAAGTAATAAGACCAAAACTGGTGAAGTAAAGACAGCTATTAAAGAAGAAAAGAAGAGCGCTGAGTAATCTCAGCCTCTTTTTTTTATATTTCTCCATACAATCACTTATATTCATTAACTTTAACATTACATAACCTTTACCAAATATTCACATAGAATTAATGAAACATCTCTATAATAAAATATGTAAGCAAGGTTCTATATATTTCTTATCTCTCATCTGTAATAAGATCCCTTAAAGAAATATATGAATCGTTTATTTCTACTTTCTTATAATTGTCTTTCACTATGTTTTGTTTCCATACACAAAACATTCAATAAGACGATGTCCCTATGAAAGATAGCTACCCTCCTTGTGCAGCATTCCATCAGAATGTTGCTTTTTTTTATTCAAAAGCAGGATTCTTATTTCTCATTTTCGAATTTGTATATACAAAATGCTGTAAATCATTACTACTTCTCTACCATTTACAAATACATATACGTCATATGTAAAGAAGTACTCACATAGAAATTACTATAGTGATTTTTATTCCGAATGAAAGCTTCACTTTACTTATGCACTTACGAAAGGATGGGACGGAAATTGGCATATGAAAGATTTGTACTATGGAATGATGCAGTTATTGATACAACAAAACATCGCGCGTACATAGAACTTGAAGAAAGAGGCTTGCAGTTTGGAGATGGTGTCTACGAAGTTATTCGCCTATATAAAGGAAACTTTCACTTATTAGATCCGCATATCACAAGATTATATCGCTCCATGGAAGAAATAGAATTATCACTCCCTTTCTCAAAAGCAGAACTTATTATCCTACTTTACAAACTAATTGAAAATAATAATTTCTACGAAGATGGAACGATTTATTTACAAGTATCTCGTGGTGTACAAGCTCGTACCCACACATTCTCATATGACGTCCCTCCTACAATCTATGCCTATATTACGAAGAAAGAAAGACCAGCGTTATGGATTGAATATGGTGTACGTGCTATATCAGAACCAGATACGCGCTGGCTACGCTGTGATATCAAATCATTAAATTTATTACCCAATGTATTAGCCGCTACGAAAGCTGAACGTAAAGGTTGTAAAGAGGCTCTTTTCGTACGAAATGGTACTGTAACTGAGGGAAGCTATTCTAATTTCTTTCTCATAAAAAACGGAACTCTCTACACACATCCAGCCAATCACCTTATTTTAAATGGCATCATTCGTCAGTATGTCCTTTCTTTAGCGAAAACCCTTCGCATTCCGGTAAAAGAAGAACTGTTTAGCATTCGCGATGTTTATCAAGCGGATGAATGTTTCTTTACAGGAACGACGATTGAAATTTTGCCGATGACTCACCTTGATGGAACTGCCATCCAAGATGGTCAAGTTGGCCCTATCACAAAAATGTTGCAAAGATCCTTTTCTCAAAGCTTGTTACAATCCAATATGTCATCTTCTTAAACACGAATAATTTCTAACCTTTCTACATTCAATATATGTATTTAAATGGAAATCAAGGTGTAATTTATGCCTTGATTTTTTCTTGTAATCTTTTTGTCATATTCAGATTCCCGCATAAGTCTTGACAGTAATCGACATGCTCTTTAGAATTTTTAACAGTTGGTAAATATTTCTTAACTACATTACAGACAGAAAGGAATCGACAAATTATGAAAAAATACCTTGCCGGTCTTGCGGCAGTGTCTGTAGCAGGAGGAGCAGCACCTACACTTGATAGTGTTCAAGCTGCCCCTGAACAAAATACACAAAAAGCTGCTACAACTGTCCAAGCTTCTGCATCAAACAGCTCATCTTATACGGTAAACGCTAGTGTATTACATGTTCGTGCAGGATCAAGTACTTCTCACGACATCATCTCTCGCGTTTATAACGGTCAATCACTAAACGTGATTGGCGAAGAAAATGGTTGGTTCAAAATTAACATTAATGGAAAAACAGGCTTTGTTAGCGGTGAATTTGTATCAAAAAATGGTGCAAGCAATTCCAATGTAAGTACAACAGGTGGAAACAATAAAGTTACTGCTGATGTATTACGTGTACGTACCGCTCCTAACACTTCTAGTTCTGTTTCAGGACGTGTATATGAAGGACAAGCATTAAACGTAATTGGTCAAGAAAATGGTTGGGTGAAAATCAACCATAATGGACAAGTTGGCTATGTAAGTGGCGAATTCGTATCTGGTGTTTCTTCTAATGCAGGTTCTTCAAACAACAATACGAATAATAACAACCAAGAATCTGTAAAACCAGCAAGCGGAAACTATACAGTAAATGTATCTTCCCTTCGTGTTCGTACAGGTCCTAGCACTTCTCACACAACTGTAGGGTCTGTTACAAAAGGACAAGTCGTACAAGTTGTTGGCGAAGTTCAAGATTGGTTCAAAATCAATTACGCTGGACAAGCTGCTTACGTAAGCAAAGACTACGTAACAAAAGGCGGTTCTAGCGACAACGTTACACAAGGTAACAAACAAGAACAAAATAATAATGTAACCGTTCAAACTGGTGGTACTTACGTTGTTAACGCAACATCTCTACGCGTTCGTACAGGCCCTGCTGCTTACCATAGTGTAATTGGTGGCGTGTTAAATGGGACTACATTAAACGTAGTTGGATCTGAAAACGGTTGGTTTAAAGTAAACTATCAAGGAAAAACAGGTTTCGTTAGTAGCGAGTTTGTAAAATTCGTTAAAGGTGGCACTGCTACTCCTGAACAGCCAAAACAACCTGATCAAGGTGCAATTGGCAACTACTACATTAATGCTTCTGCCTTAAACGTACGTAGCGGCGAAGGTACAAATTATAGAATCATAGGGGCACTTCCACAAGGACAGAAGGTTCAAGTAATCTCTGAAAACTCTGGATGGAGCAAAATTAACTACAACGGTCAAACTGGTTACATCGGAACACGTTACCTTTCTAAAACACCAGTTGGTGGCGCAGTAGATAATAAGCCTAACAACAACCAAAATAACAATCAAAACAATAACAACAATAATACAGGCAATAATAGTGGTGATAGTTCTTCCATACTTGCATATGCAAAAGGAATGCAAGGCGTACCATACGTTTGGGGTGGTACTTCTGCTACTGGTGTTGACTGCAGTGGTTACATCTACCACGTATTTAAGAAATTTGGTCATAACATTAGTCGTCAAAGTGTTGCAGGATATTGGAGTAGCCTACCACAAACTTCAAGTCCACAACCAGGTGACTTAATTTATTTCAAAGATACTTATAAAGCAGGTCCTTCTCATATGGGTATTTACCTTGGAGGCGGATCATTTATCCAAGCCGGAGATAAAGGTGTAGCAATCGCTTCATTAAGTAACTCTTATTGGAAGAGCCATTTCTTAGGATACACGAAAGCACCTTAATTAATAGTTTCAAAGCCTTCTAGATTACTAGAAGGCTTTTTTTAGTATATGTCACCCAATATCCCCGAAAAAATAATGTATCTATTTCCCTATTTCATACACTATATTCTACAAAAACAATCCATAACGTTATCATAATGTATATTTTCACATAAAAAACATAACCTATTTCATGTTTAATCATTTTATATGTGTTTTTTTAAAGAATTTTCTTTTTATTTAAACTTTTCGTTAGACGTTTGACCTCCGATGTCCATTATGATAAGTTACTTAAGATGTTATATTCGTAAACGTATAGACAACTGGTTTATACACTTTTTTTACTATGAGGAAGGAGCATACACTGCATGAATCTTTTATGGGGAATTGGCGGCGTGATTGGAGTATTAGCAATTGCTTTCTTACTATCTTCCAACCGCAAAGCTATTAATTGGCGCACAATTTTAATCGCGCTAGCATTACAAATGTCATTTTCATTTATCGTATTACGATGGGATGCCGGAAAAGCAGGTTTAAAATACGCTGCAGATGGCGTTCAAGGATTAATTAATTTTTCTTACGAGGGAATTAAGTTCGTTGCTGGGGATTTAGTCAACGCAAAAGGCCCTTGGGGATTTGTTTTCTTCATTCAAGCACTACTTCCAATCGTATTTATTAGTTCATTAGTTGCAATCTTATATCATTTCGGTATTATGCAGAGATTTGTTAGTGTCGTTGGTGGCGCATTAAGTAAACTTCTTGGAACTTCTAAAGCTGAAAGTTTAAACTCAGTAACAACTGTATTTTTAGGACAAACTGAAGCTCCAATCTTAATTAAACCTTACTTAGCACGTTTAACAAATAGTGAATTCTTCACTATTATGGTAAGCGGTATGACAGCTGTTGCCGGATCAGTTCTTGTCGGCTATGCAGCAATGGGTATTCCGTTAGAACACTTATTAGCAGCAGCAATTATGGCAGCTCCATCAAGTTTATTAATCGCGAAACTAATTATGCCAGAAACAGAAAAAGTAGATAATAACGTTGAACTTTCTACAGAACGTGAAGATGCAAACGTTATTGACGCAGCGGCACGTGGTGCATCTGAAGGTATGCAACTTGTTATTAACGTAGCAGCAATGTTAATGGCTTTCATCGCATTAATCGCTTTATTAAATGGCTTATTAGGATGGGTTGGTTCTTGGTTCGATATTAAACTGAGCCTTGATTTAATCTTCGGCTACTTACTATCACCATTTGCAATCTTAATCGGTGTTTCTCCTGGTGAAGCTATACAAGCAGCAAGCTTTATCGGTCAAAAACTTGCAATCAACGAATTCGTTGCATACGCAAACTTAGGACCACACATGGCAGAGTTCTCTGCAAAAACAAATTTAATTTTAACATTCGCAATCTGTGGATTCGCAAACTTCTCTTCTATCGCAATTCAATTAGGTGTAACAGGAACGTTAGCTCCTACTCGCCGTAAACAAATTGCACAGTTAGGGATTAAAGCAGTTATCGCTGGTACATTAGCAAACTTCTTAAATGCAGCAGTTGCAGGTATGATGTTCCTATAAAATGACGCAAAGTCTCCTCTTTCTAAAGAGGGGGCTTTTTATTATATGTTGTATATTTTTTCGGTATATATTAAATACTTTATGCTTAAATATAAGAACATTATGATACAATAATTAGTAAGTCTGTTTATTTTTTCTTGCAAAAGAGAGATACTACTTGTTGTTGCTCTCCAAAATAACCTAGTCATCCGGTCTATTTCTTAATAATTGCGCATACTACAAGTATCCTTGCATGAATTGAATTACCTTTAAGGAGGAAAGTTTTGTGAAAAATAACTTCTATAAAGTCCTCTCTATGTGGATTTTACAAATTTTATTTTATTTTACAACTGTACATGTAACGCAATATGAGCATGCTCTCATTTTTACAATTATATATGTAATTGTTAATGTACTATTTCTATTATTAACTGATAAAACCGCATTTGTTCTTTTTATATTAGCAACCATTACTTCGGTATTCTATCTGTTCTACCAAGCATGGCTTTACTTATGGAGTACATCAGAACAATGGGAATACATTATTACTCACTTCCTAATGGCAGCAAACTTCTTCATCGTATATATCTCCACTCATTTATTAAAGAAGGTTATTCATGAAAATAAAGAATTAACCGAACGTGTGAGAATATTAGAACAATACATTGGAGAATCAAAATTATTAACAAGACAAGAATTCGAAAGACGACAAGCATTATTAATCACTGCAATGAATCGTCGTAATGAAACAGGTGTTATTATTTACTTTGATTTCAATTCCTTTAGTAAATATACAAAGGAAAGTGTTATGAACCGTGTAGCTTCATTATTAGTTGAAACGATAAGAGATGACTTTGATCTTGCTGCTGAATACGATAATAATAAGCTAGTTATTTTATTACAAAACACAAATGAAGCCGGTGCTGACATTGTAATGAACCGTCTAAAGCCAAAAATGGAGCAATGGCTTGCTGCTGAAGCGATCCAAGATATACAAATTTCACGCGAGCAAATTGGGAACAAAGGAAAGACGTTATTATGATGACACTCGTTATACTGCTTTTATTCCTTCTGTTTTGCGTACTCGTTTTTTGGATTAGTATCACATTTTCGATTAAGTATATACTTATCTTTACAGCCTTTCTATTCTCTGCCTTACTTGTTTACTATTCTTTCTTAACACTCGCAGGTTTAGTTCACCGAAATAGTAAACGAAAAGATCGTACGCTAGAACATTATCCAAGCGTCGACATTTTAATACCAGCCCACAATGAAGGGGTCGTTATTAAAGATACTTTAGAGGCGATGGCAAAGATTGAATATCCAGGTAAACTAACTGTTTATTTATTAAACGATAACTCTCAAGATGAGACACCTGAAATTGGTGACGATTTTGACAAAGCTTATGCTCATATTCGTCACATTCGTGTTCCGGCGGGTGAACCAAAAGGGAAATCGCGTGTATTAAACTATGGTCTTAGTATTTCAGATGGTGAATACTTCTGTGTGTATGATGCAGATAACCAGCCTGAACCACATGCACTGCGAACGCTTGTTGAACACGCTGAAACAACCGAGGATGCTGTTGGAGCTGTTGGTCACGTTCGTACTGTAAATGAAAACAGAAACTGGCTAACACGAATGATTTCATTAGAATTTCAAATCTTCCAGCTCCTTATGCAATCAGGACGCTGGTTACTATTCCAAACAGGTTCACTAACAGGAACAAATATGCTTCTTCGTCGCTCTGCATTAGAAGAACTTGGCGGCTATGACCCGTATGCAATTGCAGAAGACGCTGAATTAACATTACGAATTACACAAAAAGGCTATCTCTTACCGATCGTCCCAGAATCGATTACATGGGAACAAGAACCTGAGCATTTAAAAATCCTTATTAAGCAGCGTACACGTTGGCTCCAAGGGAACTTGTACATTTTAGAAAAAATGTTTTCTTCCTTAAGTTTCTTTAAAGGAAAACTTCTCGTCCATTCCTTACAACAAGTTTTAGTGTATGTTGTATTTTGGCTATTCTTAATCATCTCGAACGTTTGGTTTGTAATTGGGTTACTCGGGATATTCCAAATTCAATATAGCATTCCGCTACTATTTATGTGGTATGTCGCATATATTACATATGTTTCTCAATTATTTAGTGCCCAGAGTGTGGAACGAACCTTTACACCAACTAATATTTTTATTAGTGTTATCATGTACTTTACGTACGCACAGCTCTTTACGTACTTATTCATTCGCAGCTTAATTTTATACTTACGTGCAAAGAGCAAAAAACAAGTCATTGGCTGGGATAAAACAGTTCGATTCAAAAAAGAAAAGTAAAACTTTAATCAGTGGGAGTTCTCCCACTGATTTTTATTTTGTAAATAAAAATCAGCACAGAGCGCCGTATGCTCTGTGCTGATTTATTGCCGTATAAATTATATATATCAGACAATACCCCTTAGCTGAAAGTAATTTCACGTCCATCCCCCAACGAACGATTGACCTTCATTTATATACGAAAAAGTGATTGCTATTTTTGTAGAACCAATTGCTTCTCTTGCTGTTCTTTGCGCGTTTCAGTCTTAGGTTCCGTGCTTTCTTGGACACTACGATGTGCCACACGTTTCAAACAAATATGCTTCCACTTTCTTTCGTAACGTTTCATTATTCTAGATGTCCCCCTTGAATGCGCTTTAAAACTATTTGAAATCGCTTACAGGAAATAATATAGCACATATAAATAAACGTGACAACACATTTCCGACAATTTTTTGTCAAAAATACAAATAGAATCCGCAAGATATCGAACATTGTCGAAATGTATCGATTTATCTTCGTATAAAAGGCATACTACTTACATAGTAAAGTATTTTATTTCCCTGACTTGCAGTTAAAATTCCTTCTATATAAAAAAGAGCTGATACATAATCAGCTCCTTTTCCTTCTATTATTAATGACGCTTCATACGTCCTTCTTTTTGTAACTCTTTAAATAATGCTGCCATCATAAAGAAAATAACGAAGACGAATGGGAATGCTGCTATGATAGCTGCCGTTTGTAAGGCTTCTAATCCACCTACATATAATAAGATAGAAGCTAGTGCGGCTAAAACGATACCCCAAACCATTTTAATGCGGTTCGGCGGATTTAAACTACCATGTGTTGTTAACATCCCTAAAACAAATGTCGCAGAATCTGCAGATGTAATAAAGAATGTAGAAATCAGAAGAATTGCTAGCACAGATAAAGCTGATCCAAAGCTTCCCATCTGATCAAACATAGCGAACAATCCTACTTCAGTCCCCATCTCTTTAATTTTTTCAAAGATATGTGCATCGCCGAACAGCTCCATATGAATACCCGTCCCGCCGAAAACAGAGAACCAAAGCGCACCGATTACAGTCGGTACGAGTAACACACCGATAACGAACTCACGAATCGTACGTCCTCGTGAAACACGGGCAATAAACGTACCTACAAATGGTGACCATGCAATCCACCATGCCCAATAGAAGATAGTCCACGACTGAATCCATTGGTTTCCACCTTCATCTAATGGACTTAAGCGGAAGCTCATGCTTGGCAATTCCTGAATATAAGAACCGATTGTTGAAGTGAAGTAATTCATAATAAAGTTTGTTGGACCTGCAAATAATACAATAATCATAAGTGCAAACGCCAAAATAATATTCGCATTACTTAAATATTTAATTCCTTTATCAAGACCTGTTTGCGCAGATAACATAAATAACACGGTTACGATTGCAATAATAACTAACTGTGTCGGCAATGAATTCGGGATAGATGTTAAATAACTAACACCACCAGCAATTTGTTTCGCACCAAGACCTAATGATGTTGCGACACCAAACACAGTTGCAAAAACAGCTAACACATCAAATGAATGAGCAATACGTCCATGTTCCCCGTCTTTGAATAACGGACCTACTGTCGCACTAATTGTACTTGCTTTTCCTTTTCTAAAAGTAAAGTAAGCAATACACAGCGCTACAAATGCATATAGTCCCCACGGATGTAATCCCCAATGGAAAAATGAAAAACGTAATGCAAGACGCGCACTTTCCTCAGTTGCACCTTCTCCAAACGGAGGTGCGTACAAATGGTTTAATGGTTCAGCAACGCCCCAGAAAACTAAACCGATACCCATACCAGCGCTAAATAGCATAGCAAACCATGTCATATAACTATAATCAGGTTCATCATCATCTTTACCTAAACGAATAGAACCGTATTTCGAAACAATTAAAAAGATAGACACACCTAAAATAATAGAAACAGAAATAATATAGAACCATCCAAACTTACTAACTAGTGCAGTTTGAATTGCGGTTGTTACATTTCCTAAGCTACCTTTTCCCATAATAGATTCGGGAATAATCCCCCAAATTGTAAATGCAATACATAATGTTAATGACACGATGAATGTTTTTGTCAGTTTCCTCATCAAATCCCCCTTCGTAGGTTTCACTTTTGTAAATAACATAAATTCCGATATGTAAAATCGGATAGAAAACTATAATTTTACGGTGATTTTCTTACTTTCACCTTCACCAACTAGAATTCTTATGGACAGCCTTACCTTCCGTATAATCTTTTTACTCTGCAAGAGCTATAAGATCGAAATACTGCTGTCAAATTGTGCGAGAAAAATGCGGATGGGGAATGTGTTTTCCCAAAAAAGGATGTGTTACAGATGTAAAAAAGGGCATTTTTCTTCCTTGCAACCCTTTCTGTTTGTAACAATTATGCGGTTTTTTTGCTAGTATATAGCACGTGTTTATAGTTTCACAAACGAAATGTTTATGTTTATATAACTATATTACCCATAAAACGGTAAAATACTCAAGGAATGTAACCGTTTAGTAAACATTATGTAATACTCCTGTAATATTTTTATTTACGCCGAAAACAATATGTTGTATTAAATATTTTGAATATAAGTAGAAACCTACTAATCATATAGAATGAAAAACGCTTTCTTATATTTTTTGCTATATTACAGGATGTTAACGACTGATTACGAATGGTTTGTAATTGTGTGTTTTCCTCAAATCCGAAAAAATCTGTTGCTATAATGAGGACACGAAAACAAACGCAATGGAGGCTATCATGAAAAAATTAATTGGAATAGCAACAGCAGCAGTTTTTGGTCTTGGGATTTTCACATCATCTGCTAATGCAGAAACTGTTGTAACAACAGACGTACTAAATGTACGCGAAAACCCTACTACGGAATCAAAAGTTGTCGGTAAATTACTAAACGGGAATAAAATAGATGTTCAAAATACAGAGAACGGATGGTCAAAAATCACTTTAGATGGTAAAGACGCATTCGTAAGTACAGAGTTTACAAAAAGCATCTACTACGTAACAGCTAACGTATTAAACGTACGTGCTGAAGCGAACACAAACTCAGAAATTCTTGGAACGTTGAAGAAAGACGATATGATCGAAACAACGAACCAAGTACAAAATGAGTGGTTACAATTTGAATATAACGGGAAAACAGCTTATGTTCACGTTCCTTTCTTAACAGGTACAGCACCTGTTATCGAGAAACAAGAACAACCTGCTCCTGCTAAAACTGTAGCACCAGCTAAAGCGCAAGCACCTGCAGCACAAGCAAAACCAGCTGCTAAGCCTGCTGTGAAAGCTGCTGAGACTAGCGAACCTTCTAATGGTCGTGAGTTAACAGTTGTAGCTACAGCATATACAGCTCACCCAAGCGAAAACGGTGGCACATACGGTGGCCGTGTATTAACTGCAATGGGTCATGACTTAACAGCGAACCCAAACATGAAAATGATCGCTGTTGACCCGAAAGTAATTCCATTAGGATCTAAAGTATGGGTTGAAGGTTACGGAGAAGCTATCGCTGGAGATACTGGCGGTGCAATTAAAGGTAACCGTATCGACATTCTACTTGGATCAGATAGCGCTGCTCAAAAATGGGGACGCAAAACTGTTAAAGTGAAAATTTTAAAATAACCAATGACTGCTAAAGCCGGTTCTCTTTGTTGAGAGCTGGCTTTTATTTTTTTATAATAACTATAAGGAGGTTATGTTCATGAATGTACAAGCAAAAGTAGACTGGATCGGTACACCAAAACCGTATATATATAAAGATGAAGTAACATACGACGCTACTTCCATTGACTTTTCACTCGCTGGCGATGACAATCGATATAAATTAATTGTGCTCAGCTTTGAAGAAAATACACATTACAAAATTGTCCAATATGGAATCAAACCCGGCTCACAAAAGCCATTTCCTATCGATATTCCATTCGAACAAAACATGTTACCAATTATAGAACAAATATTACATGATCCATATGTGCAAGCGATATTAAAGGAAACGCGCTCATAATTGTAAAAAAGGATATCACCTCGTCAGATTTTTTCGGCTAAGTGATATCCTTTTTATTTTCCCTTCGTAAACACGAGTAGAGAAAAATATATTAACGGTTCGACACAAAATATCGATTTACCGACAAAGATTGACAAGAGAAGTAAACTACAAAAAAGATGCCGTTCAAAAATATTGAAAAACACCTTTCCATCTCCATTCACAGTTGCAATATGATAATCCAAATTTCATTTTTTCTGTTTTGAGCATTTTTTGTTTATAATGGTAAAGGAAAGAAATATGTGTACGGAGGAATATTATGCTGCAACACTCAATTACGAAAGATGAAATTATGATGATTGCGAATGAGTTCGTTCAAGGACTAGATCCACAGCAAACAGCTGATCAGGAACATGTCGCTACAGCTCGGCACCTATATCGTAGTGGTGTTGTCTACAACGTTGACTTTGATGGTTATACGCTATCAGGAACTGTAGATGCTGCAGGCAGCGTATATAGCGTCCATATCCCGATTCGTAACGTCGCTGAAAGCTATTGCGATTGCTTTGCACCAACGCAATGTGAGCATATGCTCGCTGTTTTACTATCTGCAGCATCTAGTTTCGGGCAAGTAGGAGATGTATTAACTTTATTTAAAAATAATACGAAACCTTCCCTTCCTCCTATTCGAACTGCAAGACAAGTATTGCAATCATCAGCGTTTGAAGAAACGGATTATAAAAGTTGGCAATCGTATTTTGACAACGAATATGAATCATTTAAAAAAGAACAAGCTCGGCTTACTTATAAACAAATGTATTTTCTTATGAGTATTTTTACAGACTTCTATACGAAACTCGAGCGGAAAGCTCCGCGTATCGTTGCGATACATGAGTTGTTCAGGCTACACGCAGCGCTTTATTGCTTTCAAAAATTATTAGAAGAAATTCAGGACTTCGAAGCAAATAAAACGTATTCGTATCACCAGCCTGTTAACGTCGTTCGCTTATTTGTAGATAAAGTGGAATCCATCGTTCGGGACTTACAATCAGAAGCGATTCCTTCAGAGTCTGAAGCAATTTTGCAAGAAACAGCTCGTCTCGTTCACGAAGTATTCTTCTCCACCGATGCCTATACGCAAGAAAGATTTTTTATTTATCGTCACATATGGAGTGAACTCTTACACAATAAAGAGAAACTGCAAGAAGAAGAAAAGCGAATCGATACGAAAATCAATCCACTTTCCAAAGCATTAGCATCTTCTCACCTACTCTTTTTAAATGACGAAGATCTATTAGCGATGGACTTACTAAAAAAACAGCCTGCTTCTGTTGTAAGTCTGTACTTCTATTGGTTAGAAGAGCTATTAAATACAATGCAGTGGGATCGTGCGAAAAACTGGCTTTCCTTTACGTATAAACAAGTGAAGAAAACGATACATGAGCACGAAAATACGATTTTCATAAAAGATATCGTTCGCTTATTTGTCATCATGTATGAAACGTATGCAACCCATACAAATGAACAAGCCGGACTCGAAATGATTTTGCAAGAGCTACTACCATATAGTTTCGCAAACTATGAGCAATACGTACTCGCGAAAAGGCAATATCGTACATGGGCCGAACTTCAGCTCTTACATGGGTTTGAAGCAATTGAACTTTTGAAAGAGCCGCTGAAAGATATTGAAAAGGAAGCACCAGAAGCAGCCCTTCCTCTTTATCACCTTGCTGCTACCGAGGCCATTGAAGAGCGAAACCGCAAATCATATAGACGTGCAGTTCGTTACTTAAAGAAATTACGTACATTATATAAACGATTAAAGCGTACTGATGAATGGGATGCTTTCATTATTCACATCGCAAACTTACATTCACGTCTGCGTGCACTACAAGAGGAATTACGGAAAGGAAAATTAATCGATGATCAATCAAACTGAAGTAACAATTAGGCTCCAGCACGTTAGTCAAGGTTGGTTCCTTTGGGGAGAAAATGACAGCGGTACTCCATTATCCGTAACAAGTTGGAAACGAAATGCATTTACGTGGCATTCCACTTCCTTCTACGGTACGTTTCTAAAAGAAGCGACCTTTGAAGGAAAACAAGGTGTTATGCTAACAAACGCACAAGCATTTGAATACATCGCTAATAAGCCGATGAACTCCTTTGCCCATATTCAAATGAATGGCCCTATTACAGCACTTACGAAAGATGCGAACGAATTATGGGATGCCTTCACAAGCGGTAGCTTCGTACCTGATATGGAGCGTTGGCCCAAACAACCATCTTGGAAAGTGCAAAATACCCCAATCGAAGATGACACATTGGCATCTCTTTTCTCGGCCGCGGTAAATGAAAGCATATTACAAGATAACCGTTCAAACGATGGATGGGAAGATGCCAAGAGACTTTATGAACATTACGACTTTACGAAAAGACAATTGGATGCAGCACTACATGAAGAAGATTGGCTTCGAAAAATTGGTTACATTGAAGATGACCTTCCCTTTACAATCGGACTACGGCTACAAGAGCCGCAAGAAGAATTTGAAATGTGGAAGCTTGAGACGATTGTTACACCAAAGCGCGGGGCACATCGCATATATGTATATGAAAGTATCGATTCTTTGCCAAAACGATGGCACGATTATGAAGAACGTATTCTTGAAACACAAGAAGGATTCAGTAAGCTCGTACCGTGGTTAAAAGAAGGCGATACATTCCGAAGTGAGCTTTTTGAAACAGAAGCGTGGAACTTCTTAACAGAAGCAAGTAACGAATTACTCGCTGCAGGTATTACGATTTTACTACCATCCTGGTGGCAAAATTTAAAAGCGACAAAACCAAAATTACGTGTGCAACTGAAGCAAAATGCTACGCAAACGCAATCTTTCTTCGGCATGAATACACTCGTTAACTTTGACTGGCGCATTTCAACGAACGGCATTGATTTATCCGAAAGCGAATTTTTCGAACTCGTTGAACAAAACAAACGGTTATTCAATATAAATGGTCAATGGATGAGACTGGATCCAGCCTTTATTGAAGAAGTACGAAAGCTTATGAACCGTGCCGATAAATATGGACTAGAAATGAAAGATGTCCTTCAGCAACATTTATCAAACACTGCTGAAACAGAAATTGTAGAAGAAGATAGTCCATTTACCGATATTGAAATCGAGCTAGATGGATATTATGAAGAGCTATTCCAAAAACTATTGCACATTGGAGATATTCCAAAAGTAGATGTCCCTTCTGCACTAAACGCAACACTCCGTCCGTATCAACAACATGGCATTGAATGGTTATTATATTTAAGAACGCTTGGATTCGGAGCATTATTAGCTGACGACATGGGACTTGGAAAAAGCATTCAAACGATCACTTACTTACTATATATAAAAGAGAACAATCTCCAAACAGGCCCTGCTTTAATCGTGGCACCGACATCTGTTCTTGGAAATTGGCAAAAAGAATTTGAGCGTTTCGCACCAAATTTACGTGTTCAGTTACATTATGGAAGTAACCGAGCGAAAGGCGAATCATTTAAAGACTTCCTTCAATCAGCAGATGTTGTATTAACATCTTATGCATTAGCTCAGCTTGATGAAGAAGAACTTAGTACGTTATGCTGGGATGCTGTTATTTTGGATGAAGCACAAAATATTAAAAACCCACATACGAAACAGTCGAAAGCAGTACGAAACTTGCCAGCAAATCACAAAATCGCTTTAACCGGTACACCGATGGAAAACCGACTTGCCGAGCTTTGGTCTATTTTTGACTTCATTAATCATGGATATCTCGGCAGCTTAGGACAATTCCAGCGCCGCTTCGTCTCACCAATTGAAAAGGACCGTGACGAAGGAAAAATCCAACAAGTTCAACGTTTTATCTCGCCATTTTTACTGCGTCGTACGAAGAAAGATCAAACCGTCGCATTAAACTTGCCTGATAAACAAGAACAGAAAGCGTACTGTCCACTTACTGGTGAACAAGCTTCCTTATATGAACAACTTGTTCAAGATACATTGCAAAATGTAGAAGGATTAAGCGGGATTGAAAGACGCGGATTTATATTACTCATGCTGAACAAACTTAAACAAATTTGTAACCATCCTGCTCTTTATTTAAAAGAAACAGAACCAAAAGACATCATCGAACGTTCCATGAAAACGAGCACGCTAATGGAACTAATTGAAAATATAAAAGATCAAAATGAAAGTTGTTTAATCTTCACACAATACATCCGTATGGGGAACATGCTAAAAAATGTGTTAGAAGAACATTTCGGTCAGCGCGTCCTCTTCTTAAACGGTAGTGTACCGAAGAAGGAACGTGACAAAATGATCGAGCAGTTCCAAAACGGAACGTATGACATTTTCATCTTATCGTTAAAAGCAGGTGGAACTGGCTTAAACTTAACCGCTGCCAACCATGTCATTCACTACGACCGTTGGTGGAATCCAGCTGTAGAAAACCAAGCAACAGACCGCGCATATCGTATTGGTCAAAAACGCTTCGTTCACGTTCATAAACTTATTACAACGGGGACACTCGAAGAGAAAATTGATGAAATGTTAGAAAGAAAACAATCCTTAAACAATGCCGTCATTACAACCGATAGTTGGATGACCGAACTATCTACAGATGAACTAAAAGAATTACTTGGTGTATAAACAAAAGGAGCTAATCTCAAAAGATTAGCTCCTTTTTCTACTCCAAAACCAATTGCTTATTATAATTCCTGTTAATCCGCCGCACGTATCCAGTAATGAATCTTGCCACATCGGTGTACGATCTCCCGTAGTCCATTGATGAATTTCATCAAATGTTGCATATCCCGCAACGAATAGAAGAGCGTATAGGAAGCACCTTTTTCTCGAATAACCCGATAGATGAAAAGCATAATACGTCAATGAACCGAGCATAAAGAACACCATAAAATGAGCACCTTTACGAAGGAAAAACTCAATAAATCCGCCTACACCTTTATTTGCAATGCTAACAGGTGTACCACCACCATAATCGATAGATACCCACGAAAAATGCTCTTCCACAAACTCAACATTTACATATTGTTCAATATCCGAACGCATATCCTGCTTTTTATATGGTTGTGCCGAGGAATAGAAAATCAACCCCATCCATAGTAAAACAGGAATCCAAAATAACCATTTACGATTCATTCTTCCGAAACCCCTCTCTTAGTCTTTTAAGCGTACCAAAAAAAAGAATAAATTTCACGCCAAAACATGACATTCACGCCCTATTTATAAAGTGAAAGGGGGTGATAAACATGGCAGTCGAAACAATCGTAACGGACTTAACTTTACGTCTTGTCTTAAACAGTGGATTAGATAAGAACGGAAAAACAGCTTTTAAGCAAAAACAATTTAAGCGTGTTAAAACAAACGCAAACTTAGAGCAAGTACAAAACGTAGCACGTGCTCTTGCTTCTTTACAAGCATCACCGCTTCACGCTATACAACTTGTTAGCACATCAGATCTTTCTACCCTATAAGGTGGAACTTTAATCAGTGGCGGGCATCCCCCGCTGATTACACCGATCGCCCTACCCGCATATAACACGATAAATAAAAAGGAGGAAATAACGTATGCAAGTACTAGAATTAATTTTCGCGAAAGAAGATGGAAAAACAGTTGTTTTTTCTGTCGAAAAACCTATCACACCCGTCGATGCACAAGTCGTCAATCAAGTAATGGATACCATCCTTGCCTCATCTGTATTTTCATCAATTAATGAAAATACCAGAAAAAAAGGAGCCCGTCTCGTAGAAAAGAATGTATCTGAAGTTCCAATTAACTTATAAACAAAAAGACGAATCTGCATCATTTTGCAGATTCGTCTTTTTTCTTCGGCATTTCAATCGGAATAAAGATTTTTGAAAAACCGACGCATACATATTTATAGTGTTCTCCACCTATATCAAACTCGGTCGTATATGTTGAGAAGAAAATATAATCATTTCGCTTTGTATAATTCTCGATTAATAATCCAACTTGTGGCTCAACATATTTTTTCGCCAACTTCTTACCAGCCGATGCTAAATCGCCAAGGAGACCCTCTTCATTTTCCTTTTGAACTTCGTCTAGCTTCTTACTTACATCATTACGTTTCATAAACTGCTTCGCTGCCCAGTCTGTATATTCACCTTTACTCGGATTACTATTTGCTAAATATACTAGAAGCACGACAACTAGAGCCATAATAATATACTTTTTCTTCATACTATCTCACCGCCTACTCTTTTCTATTTTCATATATATGTACAAGCGATGCAAATTAGAAAGACTAACATCTATTGATTGTAAACGAATAGTCAAAATTTACAATATGAAACAGAATATTAATAATTAATTTACTTAATTCGTATATAATTATATTTGGTATTACTATCATTTATAAGGGAGGAATCAAATTTATGAATGAAGAAAATGATATTATTATTTCTAATTCTACAATGATGTTGGAACCTTACAAGCACCCTTATTATCGTACCAAAATTATCGACAGTAGCGGGAACCATCTTTACTCCTGTCAAACTGCTCTCCAACTCATCAAGCAATCTTGTCTAACCAATGTTCACTCTACTTATCAAGGTAGACGTAATGCAGTCCAAACAAACTTTAAATTTAAACAAAATGTCCCAATTCCAATTAATCATCGAGAATATATTTGTGCTTTCCCGACAGAATCTCCTTCTTCTCCAAACTGTATATGGCTATTTTATAACCATATAGATGACATAGAATTTTTCAAAAAGATTAAAAAAGCTAACATTCATTTCTCAAATGGCACTACTACAACAATACATATCAGTCCCCATAAGTTAAAACAGCAATTATTAAAAGCTGGATACGTATTATCGCGTATGAACATGCAAGATTCACTACAATTTAAAAACCTCTTATTACATTTACTACCTTAACAAAATAAGTAGAATGGAAAGCAATATCTATTGCCTTCCATTCTTATAATCATATTTATTCTCTTAAACTATTTCGCATTTTCTCAAGTGCTTGCCGATACACCCACCTCACTTGATAATAGGTCATTTCCATCTCGTTAGCGATCTCCCCCATCGTCTTCCCTACAAAAAAACGTTCGAAAATAATATACTTCTCCTTCTCATCTAATACACTCATAAAATCCTTTGCTCTCATTCCAACATCTTCAACCGAAAAAATCTCCTCATATTCACCTACGTAAACATTCCTTTCTTGCAGCGCGGACTCTTTCTTCAACCTTTCTAATATATAACCACGCACAGTTATAACTGCATATGCAGGAAAACTTCCTTTCTCCGCATCATACCTTTCATACGCATGCCAAAGACCAATTAAACCACATTGATAATACTCTTCATGATCTTGATAAATACCTAACTTCTTTATTTGATTTACAATCATTCCTTCATACAACACAACTGCCTCTTTAAAAGTTGCTGGTTTCACACAGTACCCACTTCTAAAAGGTATACCTCTTTGTTATTCCGCCGGTACCTCCACAATATAAAAATAAAGAAGCGATTTCACTGTGAGTAATTTCAAATACTACCGCCGAAATTTGAAATTACACGAAGTAGAATTTCAAATTCTGCTGGTCGTATTTGAAATAAGGGTAAAAATAAAAAAGGTGACTCTTGGGAGAGTCACCTTTTAGTCCAATCATATTATACCGGCAAACCAGGTAAAAACTTTGCCATCAATACAACAATCGCAGCTAAGAATACCGCCTTAATAATGAATAAAACGATAATTGGAATAGCTGCTTTCACTTTACTTAATCCTGCTGTAACTTGTAATCCTAACCAAATTAAAACTAAATTCCATAAATAGAACACTTCAATTGAATTAGCGATTCCATATACAAGTGAGCCTTTCTCAAATAACGGACCTAAACTTGTATACGCAGTTGGTGCAGCACCTAAAATTAGAGCTATAATACCATTAATGAGTCCACCAATAATAACAATAATATCCGCGTATACAATAATCATTACTATTTTTTTATAAGAAGTATCATTCCCGTAAAACATCATAAACACTTTATAAATAGCTGCAACAACTAATGTTGCAATCATAACACCTACTATTCCCCATATCGTACTAGAAACTACATTTGATACAAGCGAGCCCTGTTCTGCAAGTGCACCACCTAATTTCTTTTGCATTTCAATCATCTCAGGTGATGTATACGTAATATACGAATTTAAACCACCCACAAGCCCTTGTAATAGCGCCACTATGAAGAACATACCCCAAACTTTCTCAGTCGTCTTCATTCTCTCAAACTGTAAACCAGGAGAAGTAATCATTCCGAACAATGATGGCTTCTCTCCACCAGCTTTTTGCGTATTCAAATTCGCTTCCATTATAACGCCTCCTTCTATTTATATAACCCGTTCTAACGGGCGGTTCACTTCCTCAACATAGAGGCTACGAACCGCCCACTAGAACGGTAATGTGTAGTAGAGAGCTCCCTCTCTATTACACTACTAACTTATTCATAACGTAATGCTTCAATTGGATCTAATTTCGCAGCTTTATTTGCTGGAATTAATCCGAAAATAATACCGAGTGTCATAGAGAATAGTACGCCACCAACGACAACTTCCCATGAAACGAGCGGTGGCCATTTCGCAAATGTGGAAACGATATATGCCCCGCCATATCCAAGACCAATTCCGATCAAACCACCTAGAAGCGTTAACATAACTGCTTCAATTAAAAACTGTAATAAAATTTTACTACGTGTTGCCCCAAGCGCTTTACGTATCCCAATTTCACGCGTACGCTCCGTTACAGATACGAGCATAATGTTCATAACACCAATACCACCAACGACTAATGAAATACCCGCAATACCACCGATAATCATCGTCATAATACCAGTTACTTTAGAAACATTTTCTTGGAATTCTTTTAAATTCACTAGTTCATATTTACCTGGAATCTCACTTGGCTTACGACTATTTAATACATCAACAGCTTGTTTCCCAGCTGCTTCTAAATCGTCTACATTTTTAGCTTGAATTGCGATATTTTGAATATCATCTGTTCCGAATAAAACAGGCCATAATGTAAGGGGGATTAACGCTTCTTCCATTTCAAATCCCATAAACTCATTATCAGATGTATACACACCGACAATCTGCATCGGTTGTCCTTTCATCTCAATAATTTGCCCAACTGGGTTTACGTCCTTAAATAACGTCTTTTCTGTTTTTGTACTAATCATCACAACGTTATTTGCATGAGAAATATCTGATTCATTTAAAGTACGTCCCTTTACGACCTTTACTTTATTAACGGCAAAATATTCATTATCAAGACCAATAACATTCAGATTTGCTTTTTTATCATTTACATCTAGTATCTCTGTCGTCGAATTTGTCGTAATAACATGTGAAACATCTTTCACTTGTTTTACTTCTAAAATATCCTCTTCCGTTAACTTCGGTATTTCAAATCCGCCTATAGCAAACTCATCATTCATATCTGGTTTAAATTGAATTGGCATAAGGTTATTACCACCAGAACCTGCGAATTTCGACTTCAGCATCGCTTCCCCGCCTTGCCCAATTGCAACGACAGTAATAATAGAACCAACGCCGATAATAATACCGAGCATCGTAAGCGCTGAACGCAGTTTATGAGCTAAAATAGAAGATAGGGCAATTTTTATACTATCTAGTAAACTCATACCGCACACCTTCTATCTTCTGTAATTTTCCCGTCTCGCAGTACAATGCGGCGGGAAGAATACGCTGCTACTTCCTCTTCATGTGTAACCATAACAATCGTTGTACCTTCTGCATTAAGCTTTGTGAAAATATCCATAACTTGCTCACCGGACTTCGTATCAAGCGCACCAGTAGGCTCATCAGCCATAATGAACGTTGGATTATTCGCAATCGACCTTGCAATCGCTACACGCTGCTTCTGTCCACCTGATAATTCATTCGGCAAATGATGAACCCTATCTGACAAACCGACTTTACCAAGCGCTTCCAGAGCCCTTTGACGACGCTCTGCTTTCTTCACACCACCGTATACGAGCGGAAGTTCAACATTTTCGACTGCCGAAAGACGCGGAAGCAAATTAAAGTGCTGAAACACAAAGCCAATATATTCATTACGAATTAAAGCAAGCTTTGACTCGTCTGCTGTTAAGATATTCACATCATTCAGCATATATTCGCCTTCTGTTGGACGATCTAAACAACCGATAATATTCATAAGCGTTGATTTACCAGAACCAGACGGTCCCATAATCGAAACGAACTCACCGCTTTGAATTGTTAAACTAATATCATGTAAGATCGGCACTGCCAATTTTCCTTGATAATACGTTTTAGCAATATTATTTAACGTAATCATTTCTCTTTCACTTCCATTCCGTCATACACGTCGTCGGAAGGATTTTTAACCACCTTTTGCCCCACTTTTGCGCCTTCAACAATCTCTGTCCAATCTCCATCAGTAGAACCTTTTTTCACATTTTGTTTACGAAGCTTTCCTTTATCCTCAACATAAACAAATGCATCACCATCTTTTTCTACAATACTCTTAGTCGGAACTGCAATCATCGTCTTATTCTCTAAACTTACTTGCAGAGAAACGTGATAACCTGGAGATAAACCATCTTGACTATCAAGACTTGCTTTATATGTATATTGGGACATATTTTGAGTCGCTTCACCCATACCACCAGCTTGAGCCATCTCTGCACTCGTTGGGAATTCACTTACCTCTGTAATTTTACCTGTCCACTTCTTCTTACTATTTGCTTTCGCAGTGACAGTAAATGTTTGATCTGGTTGAATTTGTGACTTCTGAAGCTCAGTTAACGTCCCTTGAACTTGGAATGGATCTTTAGACGCCACTTGTAAAAATGCTTTCCCTTGACCACCTAACGCTTGAGATGAACTTTGCGCCGCATCTTTATCTAACTTTTGAACGACACCAGTAAAATTACTATAAATCGTAAGCTCTTTCTGCTTTTTACTTAACTCTTCTTTCTGCAACTTCCCTTTTTCTTTCTCAAGATCAGTTGTCTTTTGCGCCATCTCTAACTCACTTACTTGCTCATCCATCGGATCTGTTACTTCTTTCCCAGCTCCGCTATCCTTTGCCTTCTTAATTTCTTTCTTCAACGAATCAATTTTCTTCTTTCCTTGATCATAACGCATATCTGCCATCTTCTGATCAAGCTCAGCTTGCTTCATTTGCAAGTTAATCTCTTCATTATCATAAGAGAATAACTTCGTACCTTTCTCTACCTCTTGTCCTTCTTTCACTGCAATATCTTTCACTTTTCCTTTAGTCGGATCTGCATAGAAACTTTCAATATTCCCTGGTTTCACCTGACCAGAAATTAACTTCGTATTATTAAGCTTTCGCTCCGTTACCTTCTCAAAGCTCACAGCATCAGCTGTCGTTGCTGCGCCCTTCTTCTTCCCTTGCATTACAAAAATATTAACTGCTGCTACAATAACAATTATTGCAATAACCCCGATAATAATCCATTTCTTCTTCTTGTTTGGAGTACGAACCGTATTTGGTACCATATTCTCTCTCCTTTCATAACTTAATAGTTTAATATAAAAATTGTATAAAACTTTCTGAAAACAGATTACATATTATTACATTCTTTTTACAAAGTTTTACACATCCATTTATATTGTAACAAAAATTCCAATGATTAGAAATATGACATATTGTCTTTTAAGATAGATTTAAGGAAAGATTATATTAATATAAAAAAAGCCATCCAAAATGATAATTGGATAGCTTTTCAAACAAAATATTACGCTACTTTAGTTTTTTTCCCCTCATGTCCACGTTGAACGATGAACAAGAAGATTGTTGATAAAATTGCACCTGTTAATAGTAAGATGAAGCAACCGTCCCAGCCAGAACGATCAACAATAACACCGATTGCTGCGTTTGCTACAAGACTTCCGCCTACATAACCGAACAGACCACACATACCAACTGTCGTACCTACTGCAAATTTCGGTACTAATTCCATCGCACTTAAACCGATTAAGAACTGTGGTACATAAATTAAACACCCGATAATAGAAACTGCAATACTTACAACAAGTATGCTAGTTGCTTGCCAATATACAAACGTACCAATAACAACTCCGACCATACTAATGATACATAATGGCATACGTTTTCCTTTAAATAATTTATCACTTAAAAGACCAACGATTAATGAACTTGGAATTGCCATACCTTCAAAGATTGCGTATGCTGCATGTGCTTCATTTTTTGAGAAACCTTTAACTGTCGTTAAATAAAGTGGAACCCAGTTAATAACACCGAAGCGAATTAAATACACAAATGCATTCGCAATACATAAGAACCATACAAATTTATTTTTCACTACATACTTCATTAAAATTTCTTTTGGTGACATCTTGTTAGCATTATCTGCTTTTTCAAGATTTTCATAGTCATTACGATACTCATCAATTGGCGGAAGACCTTCTGATTCTGGTGTATCCTTCGCATTAATCCAAACAAGAACTGAAATTACCATTGCGATAATCGCAGGGAAAATAAACACGCCACCTTGCCAATGATTTTCACCAAAAATAGCTACACCAATTCCGACAAGTGGTGGCACAAGCATTCCGCCAACGTTATGTGAAATATTCCAAATACCTGTTTTCGTACCACGTTCTTTCTTCGAGAACCATTTCGTCATAACGATACTACAAGGTGGTGCTCCCATACCTTGTACAATACCATTTAGAACAAGTAGTGTAACAATCATTCCAAATGACGATGCAAAACCGAAACAAATATTTACAAGCCCTGATAAGAATAAACCGACTGCGATAAAGCGCTGGGCGAAAGCTTTATCTGACAAATTCCCCATAAAGAACTTACTAAATCCATAAACAATTGCCATGATTGAACCTAGTAGTCCAATTTCAGCTGTACTAAATCCATATTCTTGTACTAAATACGTACTTGATAACGTAAAGTTACTACGAACTAAATAATAAGCAGCATACCCAACTGAAATTCCCATCAATACACGAATACGTAATAATTTGTATACTCGATCAATCATATCTGCTGGCAATCTCTCAATTGCAGGTGCTGGCTTAAGCCATTTAAACATATTCTTTCGTCTCCTTTTCTCACTTCTGAGAGAGACGCTGTCTATTCCATATCTCGATTATTCCGCTATTTGATATATTTTGGTTTGTTCTTCTAACCGGCTGTCCTTCTATTTCTTTCTCGTTCTTCGCAAACATCGTTGGTACGCCAAACGAAACTTTTTCTAAAATGTGACCCGCTTCTTCTGATAAACAATAATCAATAAATAAATCCGCAATAATACCATTCGGTGCACGTTTTAGTTTCGAAATCGCATTAACAGATAACCCCGTTTGCTCAGGTACAATACTTACAATTGGAAAGCCTCGTTTTTGAAGCATTCTCTGATCTCCCATGAAATTGATGCCTATCATATACTCACCGCTCGCAACAAGTTCCACTGGTATGTAACCATTCACCGTTACTTCACCAACTTGCCCTGCAAGGTTCTTCACATATTCCTTCGCTTCCACTTCACCTAAAGTATCAATAAGTGATTGAAAAAACGTATATGCTGTTCCTGAGACATTTGGATCTGGCATTACAATTTTCCCCTTATATACTGGATTTAATAAATCTTGCCACCTTGATGGATAAGGAAGTCCGAGCGGTGCTATTTCTTCATTCCACCGCTCTTTATTGATCGCAATTGCCAGCTTCTCCACTTCATAACCGTACCAATAACCGTCTTTATCTTTAACAGTTTTTGAAATACGGTTCGCATGCTGACTCATAACAGGAATAGATAGATTTTTTTGCTTCATCATTTGATGCGCGTCTACCGTACCGCCAATAATAATATCTGCTTTCGGATTTCCAGCTTCCTCTTCTACCCTCCGAAGAAGCTCTTCTGTCGAAAGACGAATAAATTCATACGTACAGCCGCGTTGTTTACAAAATGATGAAAGCAAAGCTTCACCAACTTCCTCACGAGCTGCTACATACGCAACAAGATGACGATCATCCAAAACAGGGAGACCACTTTTATTATATTTAATAGAGGTTGTATCTCGAGAGCAACTAGACATCGCTCCTCCAATTACTAGCAAAAAGAAGAAAAAGGCTACCTTTCTCATGACACATTCTCCTTTACAAATAAATTTGCGAGGGAGCTTTTCATATACATAACATTCCCGTTATTATCACCGAGATATTGCACAACAAAGTACGATGGATATACAGAAATAGTAAGAATGTCTTCTCGCTCATTCTTTATACGCTTCCCTGTTTTATAAGCGGTAATATAAGCAATCGGTTCATTCTGTGATTGTAATAATTTCTGTATTTCTCCGTAATCTGTAATTTGCTTTGCGTACCGAATCGAATCAAGTATGTGCGTAAGATTCATCGCACGTTCTACATCACCTTGGCGTACTATAACATCCTGTGCTGACGCAAAAAAATCACTAATACGTTCTGGTGTATAATACAGGCTTAACAAATACGTTTGAAATGCTGAAATCATTGGATCCGTACCATTCTTTCCGTACATATCAGCCCCGTACTGGAACAAGTCACCTACTGCAAAAGTACGTTTATTTCCATTCAAGTACGTTACTTCTCCAGTAAATACTTGTTCTTGATTCTTAGCTTCTCTCGGTTCTATTTGAATTCGGTCAAAGAATGAAACAATCGTATGCAAACGAACTTCATCCGTTATAACAATTTCTCCCCACTTTTCATGCCTAACCTTCATTTCAGTAGGCAGGGATTCATTCACTCTTTGTAAAACAGTTTGTTTGTCATTCACTATTGTGATCCGATTATATATTTGCTTCTCCATCACATAAAACAAAATAAGAGAAACAATTATACAAAGGACAAACATAAGAATTTGAAATGATAGCCTTTTCATTTCTGCCTACCTCCAAGATAAAAAAACGTTGTTTCGAAAATACCGCATAATTGTTTCATAAATGTATCATTTAACCGCTTTCAAGTTTTTTATGTCTTCCATCCGTCTCGGAAGCAAAAATGTAATAAATATTGTAGTGCCTATTTCTTCACTACTCTCAATCCGCATACTTCCGCCCTGCTTATTCATAATCTCCTGGCAAATATACAAACCGTAACCATTCCCGTAACTAGAAGGAAGGACTTTACCTTCTGACGATTCATTCCACTCTGCAAGCACACCTTCATCTATACCAATGCCATCATCATGAACAAAAACCTTTGCCTCGCATTCATTTACAATTACATTCATACGAATTTGTGTAGCATCGCTATATTTTATCGCATTATCAAGCACGTTTAAGAAAATCTGTTTCGTCTTATCGAAATCCGCAACAACATGTACATCTGTTAACTCATTTATAACTTCAATCTCAAACTTCTGTAGGCGAGGTTTCACAATTGAAACTGCTTCTTCTGCTAATTCCTTTATATTCACAACTGTAGGTGAAACTTCAAACGTACTCGTCCCGTACTTTGAAGACTTAAGTAATTCCTCCACAAGTGATAATAAACGCTCACTTTCTACAGCCACATATCGCAGGCTTTCCTTTACATCTTCCTTCGCCTTTAACTTCGGAATTAAATCCACATAGCCAATAATCGCCGTTAACGGTGTTTTTAGCTCATGCGTAATACGGTCTAAGAAATCTTTCTGCTTCTCTTTCTCCTCTTTCAATTGCTTAATATGCAGTTCAATTCCATCAGCCATCGCATTAAAAGATGCTGAAAGCTGAGCAATTTCCACATATTCATTTAGCTCAATCTTGCTTTTATAATCCCCATTCGCAAGCCGCTTTGCCATTTGTCTTAACTGATCAATTGGCTTATGAAGAGACTTTGCCAAACGAATTGCAAAGAAAATACCCGCAGCTACGAGACAAAGAGACGTCATTAAAAACGTCCAACCGACATTTGTTAAAACTTCCTTCTCACCCGTTAACTCATTTATAAAACGAACACTTCCGATGACATCGTTTCCATAATAAACTGGGCTTGAAAACAAAAGAATTGGAGCTGGGTCTCCCTCTTCAAAAACATAAGACTTCTTCCCCTTCAAAGAGCTCTCAATATCAATGTTCCGATGAAGAAGTGCTCCTTTTTGCGTATCCGCAACAACATCTCCATTCTTCCCAATCATCTGTACACGTACATCCATGCGCTTCGCTAAATACGAAGCAATTAAAAGTGAATTCGGACCGAGCGTCTCGACCTCTGCTTCCTTCTCTAAATAATTCATCGTATAAATTTGTGCTTCTACACTTAACTTCTCTAAAGAATTTGCCGCGTTATGATACATATTCTTTTCTAACGTAATATAAACAACTGCGTACAAAAGAACAAAAATCGGGATTAACAGTCCCACTATTCCAAACACCATATTCCTTTTTAAAGACATACCATCACCACTTAACAATCTAGTTTATAGCCAACGCCATAAATTGTCTTAATATATTCCCCGCTATTCCCTAGCTTCTTCCGTAGTCTTTGCACCATAATATCAACCGCTCTCGTATTTCCGATATACTCAAACCCCCATACTTTCTCAAGTAACTCATCTCTCATAAATACACGCTGCGGATTGGAAACAAACAACTGACATAAATTAAACTCTCTGTACGTTAACTGAATTTCTTGTCCACTAACATGTACCTTTCTTTCCTTAGGACAAATCGTTATCTCTCCTGCCCCAATCACTTCATGACTTACCGTTACCTCTGCCTTCTTCACACGCCGCGTCATATTCTTAATCCGAAGAATAAGCTCAGCATAATTAAATGGCTTCGTCACATAATCATCCGCACCAAGCTGCAGACCAAGCAATTTATCATTCATCTGACTCTTTGCAGTTAACATGAGCACTGGAATATCCCTATTCTTCTCACGGAACAAGCGAAGCAACTCATACCCATCTGTATCTGGAAGCATAACATCCAAAATCAGTACATCCGGTCCTTCATTCCATTTCGCTAAAGCTTCTCTTCCATCAGCCGCCGTGAGCACTTCATATCCTTCCATCTCCAACTGCATCCGAATCAAATTACGAATACTCGATTCATCATCAACTACAAGTATTTTCATTATTCTCCTCCTTCCATCTCGTATTATAGTACAGTTTAGTATAGCAAAAATCATACAAAAAAAGAGAGGGTATTGTCGAACATATGTTGAACGACAATACCCTCTCTTTCACTTATTATATTTTATTTAGCATACCCGTTAGGTTGCTTCTGATGCCAATTCCAAGCATGCTCAATGATTGTTTTCACATTTACATACTTAGGATCCCATCTTAACTTCTCTTTCGCTTTCTGAGAAGAAGCAACTAAACGTGCTGGATCTCCTGCACGACGTGGCGCTACTTCAGCTGGAATTTCATGATTTGTAACTTCACGAACTGCATCAACGATTTCTTTCACGCTGAAACCATTACCATTTCCTAAGTTATAGAAATCACTCTCTCCGCCGCTCTGTAGGTCTTTAAGCCCTAAGAAGTGAGCTGCCACTAAATCTTCAACATGAATATAATCACGGATACAAGTACCATCTGGTGTATTATAATCCTCACCAAACATCATAATCTTCTCACGTTGCCCTAACGCCACTTGCAGCACAAGAGGAATTAAATGCGTCTCTGGACGGTGATCTTCCCCAATAATACCATTTGGAGTTGCACCAGCTACGTTAAAGTATCTGAAAATCTTATAACGTAAATTAGAAGCTTGGCTATACCAATGAAGCATCTTCTCGATTGCTAACTTCGTTTCTCCATACGTATTCGTTGGATTTGTCATCGTTTCCTCAGTAATAAGGTCTACATCTACCTCACCATACGTCGCCGCAGTAGAAGAGAAAATAAACTTATCTACCTTAAACTCATCCATTACCTCTAATAAGCAAAGTGCACCATACACATTGTTATTGTAATATTGAAGAGGCTTCTCCATACTAACTCCAACTAAAGAATCAGCTGCGAAATGCATAACCGCCTCAATACTCTCTTGTTTAAAAACATCTCTTAAAAATGCTTTATCACGAAGGTCGCCATTATAAAACTTCGCACCTTCCGTAATTGCATCCTCATGACCCGTTTGTAAGTTATCTACTACTACTACAGATAAACCTTCGTCTACTAATTTTTTCACAGCGTGAGAACCGATATAACCCGCTCCGCCGCAGATTAGAATTGAGTTCATTGTCGTCCTCCTACATATATTAGGATTTCTTATTCACTCTCTTAATTATAAAAGGTATACGATTGCTCGTATACCTTTTGTGTACCTTTATTACTTAGTTACTTCAAGATGCGCTCTTAATTTATTCGTTAAATCTTGTTTTGCTGCATCTGGAACATAGTAGTACCAAATGCCATCAGCAGCCTTGTGACCGTCACCTGGGATTTGGATATCCTCACTATTTTTCAAGCAATCTTTATAGTTCTTTTGCATATCAAACATTTGATCTTGCGTTAAGTTTGTCTTCACATTCTTTTGAATTGCTGCTAATACATCTCCATAACCTGTTAAAGAAGAGAAGCTCGCACCTTTTTTGATAACACCTTGCATCACTTGACGTTGGCGCATCTGACGACCAAAGTCACCACGTGGATCTTGTTTACGCATACGTGTGAATGCTAGAGCTTGGTCACCTGTTAAATGAATATTTCCTTTCGCAAAATGATGTCCATCCTGCGTAAATTCTAAATCATTAGTTACATCTACCCCACCGACTGCATCAACGATATCTTTAAAGCCTTCCATGTTCACTTCAATATAATAATTAATAGGAACATTCAAGAAGTTTTCTACGGTCGCTACAGACATATCTACTCCACCGAATGCATAAGCATGATTGATTTTATCGCTTTTACCTTTTCCAACAATTTCTGTATAAGTATCACGAGGAATACTTACTGTTTTCATAGAGTTATTTTTAGGATTTAATGTAATTACCATTAAAGAGTCTGAACGTCCTTTATCATCACCGCGCTCATCTGCCCCTAGTAATAAAATTGACACTGGTTCACTCTTGCTAACTTTTTCTCCAACGTCACTGTTGTTTTGATCACGTTTTAAAGGTTTATGAACTTCCTTTAATGTATTAGATACAGAAGAATATACATTATAGGCATAAATTCCTCCACCTATGATTAGTACCCCAAGAATACCGAGTACCCAAAATAAAATTTTCTTTTTCATACCTTTACCCTCTTTATCAAAATTTTAAAATAATACATCTATTTTCATACTCCCCACTATATTACATTATTCTTGATTAAAAATAAAAGATAAATTAAAAAGAGCAATTATTATTTTCCATCAAAACAAGAAAAACTCCATCAATTAAATGATGAAGTTTTTTTATTATCTTCTATATTCATATAAGTGTAATTTCCCCATAAAACAAAAAGATTCACACTTCTTATTTCTAATTATTTTTCAGTTTGGCCATCCTCTCGCATTAAGATGGATTTCTTCTATATTTATATAAATCCCTTGTTCCACGCATACCAAAGATAAATAACTTAACATTCAGATAATTACCCCGAATGAATCCCTATGCATAGTACCTTTAGCCCTTCACTACTTTTCTCTGATATACCAAATATCTTTTGAAATATCTTTGCAGCTAACAGCTACATAGTCATCGTTCCAAACAAAATTACCCGATTTAAAAATTGCAACCATCCTTGGATTATTTTGATATAAAAACATATCGCCATCTTTAAACTTTCCATTCTCATAATCATGTAAAACCTCATATAGCTTCACATTCATCATCTCTTTTTCTCTATTTTGATAAACTCATTTTATATTTCTTTTACTAAAAAGTTGTGTTTTTCTTATGAAATCGCTGTGAACCTTTATAATTTTTTAAAAATCCTACCCTTATACACTTAACGGTTTAATTTATAAATTCCTACCTTTGCTTTATTCTTTCATCATGCTATAAATACCTGCAAATTTATATAAATTCCCTTCTTATTATTCCAATTTCCCCCTAACTTATTTAATAAAAACTCTTACTAATATTCTAAAGTGTTACTACTACTAAACTTATTTGTTAAACAAATCACATATTACTACTTGCAAATAAAATAGGTGGACACAAGGCTAAAAATTCAACCCGGTATCCACCTATCTGTATAAAAAACATTTTACGTTTACTATTCTTTTTTATCTCCAAGGGCGAACGTTATTTCTGTCTCACAAGCAATTTCACCATCTACAGTAGCAATTGCTTTTCCTTTTCCAATTGCTCCACGTACACGCGTCATTTCAACTTCTAAACGAAGCTGGTCACCTGGACGGACTTGTCGTTTAAAACGGCAATTATCGATGCCTGCGAAGAATGCTAAACGACCACGATTCTCTTCTTTTTTCAGCATAGCAACAGCGCCAACCTGTGCTAAAGCCTCTACAATTAAAACACCTGGCATTACAGGATAATCTGGAAAATGTCCATTAAAAAATTCTTCATTAGCTGTAACATTCTTTATTCCAATAGCCCGCTTTCCTTCTTCTACTTCTAAAACTTTATCCACTAGTAGGAATGGATAGCGATGAGGAATTATTTCTTTAATTTGTTGAATATCTAGCATACACTTCTCTCCTTACACAAGATTGGTCATACCACCAGAAGTTATACTATCATTATCCCATTTTAACTCTCATTTGTCATTATAAAAAAGATTTTAGAATTTCACTTCTAAAATAAAAAAATGTATACACTCTTTTCAATATGTATTATCTCTGACACGGAGGTTGAAAAGAGTGTATACCCAAGTTAGGGAAAGGCAAATTATATGAAATATATTAAGCCTTAATGTCGTATTCAAGATTTATTATATATGACAAAAATAAGAAATTAAAACCTAATTTTCGACCTTTTTCGCATTAATTTCCTAATATTACTCAGGATTTCTCTATTTTCCTTACATTCTCTTAAATGTGATATTTAGAAATATGAATTTTAATAAAAAATTATTAAAATAAAGGCCAAAAACGCTTGTAATAGAATTTACATACTTATATTATAATAAAATGAATATGGAATTTTAACCTACTTATTCAAATACCTTTATTTTTAGAAAGGAATCCAAAAATGGCAAAAGGTATACATACTATAGAGTTAACTACTTCACCAGATCAAATTTGGAAATTTATTAGTGATATAAACAATTGGGCTCCACTGGTTACTGGCTATGTTAAACATAAAATTATTGATGACAAACATTCAACTTGGCTTTTGCACGGTGATTTAGGATTTATTAAACGAGACGTTAGTCTAAATGTTGAAATCATTGAATGGCAAATGCCTAATAAAATTAGCTTTACGGTGACTTCTCCAACTAAAAAGTTAATTGGTAGCGGATTTTTTCTTGCTGAATCAACCTCTCCTTCTACTACAAAAGTAACAAGTCAGTTAGAATTGCGAACAACTGGTAAAGGAGCCTTTGTTTTTAACGGCGCAATAAAACCATTTGTTCCTAAAATGACAAAGCAGCTTTCTAAAAAAGTGGCAGATAAATTAATGAAACAGTTATAAAAAACCATCTCAGAAATTTACTTTACAATAAATTTCCGGGATGGTTTTTTTGAAAGTTAATTATTAACCATTTCTTTTTTTGATAATTTCTCCATATAGCTTAATAATTCATACTTTAACTCATCATGCTGTAATGCCATTTCAATTGTTGTCTGAATGAATCCAAGCTTCTCTCCAACGTCGTATCGCTTTCCTTCGAAATCATAAGCAAATACTCTTTGTATCTCATTTAAGCGCTGAATAGCATCCGTCAACTGAATCTCTCCACCTGCTCCTGTTTGTTGATTCTCTAAGAACGTGAAAATCTCAGGTGTTAATACATAGCGCCCCATAATTGCTAAATTGGACGGTGCTGTTCCTTTAGCTGGCTTTTCTACAAACTTACTTACTTGATAACTACGACCCTTTTGTACTAGCGGATCAATAATACCATAGCGATGTGTTTCCGTTTCTGGAACAGTTTGAACACCTATTACCGATGATTGTGTTGCCTCATATTGATCCATTAATTGACGTAAGCATGGCGTTTCAGCTTGTACAATATCATCACCCAGTAAAACAGCGAATGGCTCATTACCAATAAACTTACGAGCACACCATACAGCATGACCTAAGCCTTTCGGTTCTTTTTGACGAATATAGTGGATATTAATTTTGGAAGACTCTTGCACCTTCTTAAGGATTTCATGCTTACCTTTTTCCAGTAAGTTCTGTTCCAACTCAAAAGAATGATCAAAGTGGTCCTCGATAGCACGCTTTCCTTTTCCAGTTACAATAATAATATCTTCAATTCCAGATTGAATTGCTTCTTCTACAATGTATTGAATTGTTGGCTTATCAACAATTGGTAACATTTCCTTTGGCATTGCTTTAGTTGCTGGTAGAAAACGAGTTCCTAATCCAGCTGCTGGTATAATGGCTTTTTTTACTATTTTCATTCCTACTCCATCCTTACTTAATAACTTTTAGTTTGAATCAGATTGTTGCAAGTTACAATCTACCTTTTACCTATTATCTTTTAAAAATCTCAATATATATTCATCTTTAAGTTTCGTAATTTTTTCAACTGCTTGATTATTTAAAATAAGGTTTATCTTTGTAAAAAAGATAAACCTTCAACAAAGACTACTATTATTATTTTTTCACTATTGATATTGATTGTACTTCTTTATGCGTCTCATCGGAACGTGCGGAAATATAATAACTTTTAGTTTCATAGAAATAATTTTTTTCATTATCATTATTCATCATTTCAGTACCTAATACTTCATGTAATTTTGCAAATGACATTGAAATATCTTGAAACACAACTTCAACAACTTTATCTTGTGAAATAACAAATTGAATATTTCCATCTTTAATAATTTTTTTCCCCACTTGATTCGGCAATGTAATTAAAGGGCTAGGGTATTCTACTTTTAGATCATCAATTGCTTTCCCTAAATATCCTGAAGCGATTGCAATATTCGCACCGTATACACGCTTCAATAAATCGGTTAAATTTGTTAGTTTTATATCTTCAGCTATTTCAGTTCCTAATTTAAATGGTTCCATATACTTTGTATTGATCCATCCACTTTCACCATTTAATAACTTAACTTCTAACCATTCTTCATTTTTTTCTATGCTCTTATCCTTACTAGCTATACTAAAAATCTCACCAAAATTTGCTATACCTATTTTATCACTATTTATCTTTGCTTCTTTTCGGATACTGATCCCATTACTCATTACAACGTACTTCTGTAACTTTTCTTTTTCGCTTATCTTATTTTCAGATACAGTCTTACTTGAAACAACTTTTTCTGCATTAGTTTCTGCCTTATTAGAAACTAACAACATATCCTTATAATAAATTCCTGCAGTAATTCCTGCTACTATCATTGTTAAAACAATAGTAGGTATAACAAATTTTTTTCTCTTTACTTTGGCCTTGCGATAAGGTTTTCTTTTAATACTTGTAGAATTTGCTTGTAATAATCCGTGTTGACAATTCGATAACTCTTCTTCTTTTTGCTTTTCTCGTTCTTCTGCTGTCATTTGATTATATCTCTTCAAAAATCCTTCGTAATGCCCAACTACTTCATCTACATCCCCATACTCTTTAAATTGACCATAATGTAGCCAAAGAGCTTTTGTACAGAAGTTTTTCACTTGAGAAAGTGAATGGCTAATAAAAAAGATAGTTTTCCCTTGTTCCTTAAATTCATTCATTTTATCTAAACATTTTTTAGTAAACGTTTGATCTCCAACAGATAAAGCCTCATCAATTACCAAAATATCAGGATTAATATGAACTGAAATCGCGAATCCAATTCTAGATTTCATCCCACTTGAATAAGTCTTCACTGGTTGATACATAAATTTTCCTATATCAGCAAACTCAATAACTTTTGGTGTAATCTCTTTAATTTGTTCTTTCGTAAGCCCCATCATTAAGGCTTTTAGCTCAATATTCTCAAGCCCCGTTAACTGTCCATTTAATCCTGAAGATATTGCAATTAATGTTGCTGATCCTTTAATAGTGACTTTCCCTTTATTAGGAATTGTCACCCCAGCAATTAAATTAGATAGGGTACTTTTCCCCGAACCGTTTAGCCCAACAATACCAACTATCTCCCCTTCTGGTACTTCAAAAGATACATTATTTAAAGCGTAATGGTACTCACCATCTCCACTTTTAAGAAATAAATCTTTTAACTTATCAGAGGGCCTTTTATACATTTTATATTTTTTTGTTACATGTTCGAACTTCACTTTATAATTCATTGAATCATTCACCTTTTATAAATAGTCAACAAACTGCTTGCGGAACCTTATATGAAACATTGATCCAATCACAAACAAAATAATTGCGATTCCCCAGAAATATAATGTATATAATGACCATATAAAACTAATATCACCATGTAATAATGAAAGTCTATAACCTTCTATCACGTAATAAAATGGGTTTGCTTTCATTAAAAACGCAAAAGCACCATTCATATGTTCACTTGGTTTCCACAATACTGGTGTTAAATAAAATAACATTCTTGTAATTGATTGAATAAACAAATGTATATCTCTTGAGATGGTAGAGATTGTAGAAGTGATAAAAGCTAACGCAATTAAGAAACAAAAAGTAGAAAATATGCAATATATCAAGCCAATTATACTAAGAAAACTTAGCCCTTTAATAAATATTATAATAATTAATAACACACCTAGCAAAATAATATGTGTATATAATTGCGATAATATAACATATGTTGGAATAACACTCAGCGGAAAGTTCATTTTAGACACTGCATTAAGCTTAGCGTAAATAGAATTAGAGCCCTGAATGATTGAACTGTTAATAAAAAACCATGGAATAATACCACATATCATCCAAACAAAGAAAGGAACCCCTTCTACAGGTGCCCCGCCCCTTATGCCTAGACCAAATACTAACCAATAAACTAAAATTTGTGTTAATGGATTTAAAAATACCCATATAACGCCTAACTTACTCGCTGCATATTGTTGCTTAAGCTCATATAAAGAAAGCCTTCCCATCAAATAGAGGCTATCTAATTGTTCACGAATAACACTTTTTATTGCTTTCATACAACAACCCCATTTTCCTGTAACACCTTATATATGTTTCCAAAGTTAATAATTTTCATATCAATCTCTGGATTTTCTACTATACAATTACGGGTATCAAAGAGAAGTGGTTGTCTCATTTTAGCCGCTAATTTATTATAATCCATACTACTAAACTCTCTATGATCAGCTAGTACAAGGAGTAAGTCCGCCGCTTCCAAAGCTTCTTCTGCTGATAGTGTTTTTAAAAAGTCCGCTTGAATATATGGATCATGAATTGCAACTTCGTATCCTTGTTGATGAAGCAAGCTTATAACTTCTAGCGCTGGGCTCTCCCTCATATCATCTGTATTTCCCTTATAGGTTACACCAAACACAGCAACTTTTGGTTTTTCAATTTCTTTAAGTAATTTCCCTACGTTTTCTACAACATATGAAGGCATAGAAATATTTGTATCACGAGACATTTGAATAATATTTGTCAATTCTGGTGCTTTTGCCACAATAAAATATGGGTCAACAGCTAAACAATGTCCTCCTACTCCAGGACCTGGTTGATGTAAATTTACACGTGGATGCTTATTTGCCATTTCAATAACATCCAATACGTTGATTTCTAGTTTATTACATATCTTTGCTAGTTCATTTGACAGTGCAATATTAACATCCCGAAACGTATTTTCCATCAACTTAGACATCTCTGCTGTTTTTGCATCTGTTTCAATTATTTCACCTTGTACAAAAGTTTTATATACTCTCGCACCCATCCGAGCACAAGTTGGAGTTATTCCTCCTACAAGCCTATTATTATATACAATTTCTTTCATTATATGCCCAGGAAGCACACGTTCTGGACAATGAACTAAATATATATCCTTCCCAACTGTAAAACCATTCCCTTCAACTAAAGGTTTTACATAATCATCCATACTACGAGGAGAAATTGTTGATTCTACAATTATTATGCTCCCTGGTTTAGCGTAATAGAGAATCTCTTTTACCGCCATTAAAACACCTGTTAAATCACATGATTTATACCTATCTTTATAATTTGGAGTTGGGACCGCAACAATAAAAACATCAGCTGCCTCCGGTGTAAGAGAAGCACGAAACATGCCTTTATTCACCACTTCTTTTACAAGTTTTCCAAGTCCTGGTTCCTCAATAAGGATTTCTCCTCTATTTAATTTATCTATAACTTCTACATTAATATCGACTCCTACTACTTCAAATCCATGTTTTGCAAACATGGCTGAAGTAGGGAGACCAATATAACCTAAACCCACTACACAAACTTTCATTTAAATCTCCTACTCCTCCTAATACCATTTAAGTATCAGTTTATATCTTAACTTTTAAATAGCTTGGGTATCATCGGTAATTTGATTTATAACACGGCTTTTATCCATATCCTTTTCACACTGATTATTTAAATAATCAAATAGCTTTTCACAACTGTCCGGCTTTGTATTAATCATTTTCTTATATTGCCTTTTAACCATTTTAGATACTTTAAAATTCTTTTTACTATGCGCCTCTATACTATCAATAACTTGATCTTCTTCTAAAAGGAAAGTATTTGGAATCATCATTTCTATTTGATCATAAGCCAAAGTTTGGTTTCCATTGAAATAATCAAAGCCATACATCACTACTGGCTTTTGTAAGTAAATAAAATCAAATAATATACTAGAATAATCCGTAACAATCATACTACTACTTTCTATAATACTCTTTATATCGACTTCATTAAAATTAATAAAATTAACATTAGAATTATCTGTTGATAATAAGTCTACATATTCAGCCATTCTTGGATGAAGTAAAACGTTTAGTTTCACCTTATTATCCTGTAACACTTGATTTAATTTTTTATTATTTATTAAACTGTGAATTCGTTTAAAATAATTACTTTGTAAAAAGTCCTCTTTTGTCTTGATCTGTGTTCTCCAAGTAAAAGTTAAGAGAATATTATTTTCTTTTACTTTATTTTGTAAATATTGTGTTCTAAGAAGTCCTGTAGATATAATATCTTGAGGGTTAAATCCATAATGATTTGAGATAATTCCCTTTTCTATATTAGAGGACACTAAAAATTTATCTGCAATATCATTCCTATTATGGTATACATTTTCAACCCTTTTAAAATTAATAATTCCGTGCTGAATAAATATTCGTTTTGCTTTCCTTAAAGGCTTAATATTAGAAGGCAACATAATATTAACATTATCTGTACTAATAATGTATTCAGCATTCATACTGTAATATAAATGTCTTAAACTATAAAAATGTATGACATTCCCTAACTTTTTAACTTTTTTATATTCTTTAGCCTCTTTTTTAATTACATAATATATTTTTTTATCTGGATAATTTTCGCGGCAATATTTAAAGAATGCAAAGCCATTATCATTACATGTATCTCCTGTTTTTTCCCCAATTAACCATATATCTTTCTTTCGAAAAATTAAATTAGAAAGACCTTCCGTAACTACACTAAATAGTAATTTAAATTTTTTCCCCATTCCAATACCTGGATTATTTTTAATCTGAGCTATTGAGAATTGTTTACTTCTAATATTAGAAATTATTTTTCTTTTGACATACCCCCACTTGCTAGGAAGTTTTTTATAATTAATAGCTAACTTACTTCTACTTTTAACAATAGGAACTATCTCATAATGCACATTTTCCATCTTCATAAAGTGATTATTTGCTTTATATACAAAATTATTATTCATTCCTCCTAGAGGTACCTGTTTCTTAACTCCTAAGAATTCCGTTTCAATGTAGAAATCATATCCTCCTAGGTGTATCGATCCATTAAACTGAATTGTTACTTCGTACCCACCATGTCCATATTTAAAGTGAGAATTAGAGAATTTATTATTATATGAATATGATGCATTAATTTTATATTCTTCTTTTGTCTTTCGATTCACCATAATGATAGTATGCTTAATATCGCTTTTATTTGTAATAGATATATTATTAATATAAGCTAACCCTCTTAAAATAAGCTGATTTCCTACAAATTTAATATCTACTAACCGATTAATTAGCTTATTGGAATTAACATAATGCGTAACATCTACTAAAACGTTTTTCCCTTTACATTCAAATATAAAATAGAATTTCCCATTATATTTTACAGTTTTAAATGGAAATGTATTTACATCGTCATACATGGTCATTTTTTTCCACAATCGACTTAAAGTAATTAACTCTTCATATTTATTCTCTAATAACAAAGTCATTTTTACAAAGTTGTAAAATGAAAATACTTTAAGTTTATCTTTATTGAAATTGGGTCCAAATAAAGTCCCCCTTACTAATTTTAAAACTAGCATTTGTTCCTCTTGTGGATATTGGATAATACTAGAGACATGTTGACTTGCTTCTAACATTCTATAAAATTGAATTAAATTATTAAATCTGACTTTGTTTTTAATATTGAATTTATTCTTCTCTATAACATTATTAATAGAACTTACTGCAATAGATAAGTCTTTTAAATTTTGAATATTTTTTTGTTGCGTAATAGAACTGTTGGACGTTTCGCCTCTACCTCTATAATAATAAACAAAGTCTTTGAGGACTAAGGTTTTCTTAGATTGAAAAAACATTGTATTAGAGAATAACAAATCCTCGGCATACTTAATACTTTTAACAAAATCTATATTCTTAATCAGTTCCTTTTTATATAATTTCGCACAACAACTAGGGAATAAATATAACACTGGATTCTCAGTAATACTTACTACCTCAAAGTTTTTAATACGCTTCAAAAATTCCATTCTTTGTCTAAACCGTGGAACATTTTCAAATGTTTCAAACTGCTTTTCTCCAATAAATGACATCATTCGCCCAACTACCAAGTCCGCCCCTTGTTTTTCGGCATAATTATACATTTTTTCACACGCGTTACTATCTATATAATCATCACCATCTAAAAACATTACATATTCTGCATTAGCAATTTTCTTCCCAATATTCCTTGGCTCTGACGGGCTACCTGTATTCTCTAAAAATCTATAACTAACTCGTTTATCTCTCTCAGCTATTTGTTTTACTATATTTGTTGTATTATCAGTGGAACCATCATCTACAACAATAACTTGGACACCTTCTAATGTTTGATTTAAAACAGATTCAATAGCTTCCTCAATATAATTTTCAACATTATAGCTTGCGATAACAACAGCTACTTTATAAAGAGAGTTTTGTTCTTCAACATTTTTTATTTGATTTAATAGATTTTGGATATATTTTTCATTTTTCTTGGCGGGATTGTACACATTCAATAAATTTATATCTGTATAATTATTTTCTTTAATCTTAACTACTTTTGCGCCAGATAGATGTTGCTTCAAATAGCTATAATATACCTTTAAGCGTTCATTTACTGAGCGAATATCTTTAATATTTTTAAATTGATGAAGAACACCATCTTTTAGATACTGTTCAGATAAGTACATCTCATGAATAATAACACGTTTATTAAAATACTGATTTACAACTTCTATAAATTGGTCACAGTATGTTTTCCACGTTTTAAAATCTATGTGCTTCCTTTTTATAACTTCAAAGTCTATCTCTTTGCGCACATTACTATCTCTAAAGATCCAACTGTTTAGAACTAAGGAGTCTCCTTTTTTCAGAAGATCATACCTTTCATCTAACAAATCAATAACAATATAATCATTCTGTCTCGAAATTTTCTCAATATCATTTAAAAAAGTTTTATTCAACTCGTTTCCTAAAATCCTCTCCTTGGCATAACTATGGGGTGTTATATTATCTGGATTATAATGAAAAGGAGCTGACATCATACTCATCATAGAATGAAGAGTATAATCTGTATCCACATATATGCTATTATCTATTACAGCATTTAATATATTTCCCGTTTCATTTCCTAAAGTTACAATGTTCACTAATTATCTCACCCTTTACTTTCTCTTACTCATTTAAAAACGAAATTCCGCTCAATTTTATATTAACTTATAATACTTGTAACAGTTTGTTTAGCCCAATCTCCAAGATGTTTTGGTAAATCTCCATGACCTTTTCCATCTTTTAAGAGATTATTATATACAATCTTATTTTCACGTAAGCGTTTTGTGAATCTCTCAAAGTAACCTTCATAATAAATATCATTAGTAATACTTAAAAATTCTATCCTCGTCTGTATACCTTCATATAGTAAAGATGGTAGAACATCATCCATATATTCCGTATCTTCTTTAGATACACCTCCAGCAACATTTTTAACCAAACTACTTTGATGATAATAGCTACTATTAAATATTCCCCAATAAATAGGCGGACCTCCAGCAACTACATGCCCAACATTCATTCTCAGCCCATAATATAAGGCTGAACCGCCACCTTTAGATCCACCAAGCATAATAATGTTTTGTTTTGCGACATTACATTGCTGAGCAATATTTTCTATCAATTCTATAATATTTCTCTGTAAATGATCTTTTCTGTTTGTATCCTGATAAAATCTTCCGTTTAATCCGTAATCATCTAATAAATATAATGCATTCACAGGCATATCCTTTAAAACCCCTAAAAACTCATACTTAGTTATATATGGATTAAAACCATGAAAAACTACTACTAAATATTCACTTGCTTTCTTCTTTAATAAATATTTAATATTTTCACTATCAGGACAATGACATACTTTATCAAAAGCTGTTACGTACCCTTGTTTGCGATGACGACGTATTTTTAAATAATTAATATGTGTCTTACCTTTTCCTTTCACTTTCAGATAAATACGATAAAAATTAAATTTACTTGGTGTATGAATAATTCCATTCTGTTCTGTACACTTCTGTGAATAAAATACGCGTCCTTCATCATTAAAGAAATTGACCACTACACTTATATCCAGTTCATTTTGTTTCTTATCTATTTCTAGTAGATATTCGGCATCCTCTTTCAATACCGGAAGGAGAGTTCTGTTCACCTTAAAAAATTCATCATAAAAATTCGACCAAAATCCTACTGTTTTTTCTTCACTTTCTACAGACATTTGAATTTCTGCTTCGCCACCAACACAAAATTTAAAATCTATATTTGCATGTGGGACTAAATACATATGTGTAGTAAATGGGATTTTATAGTACTCTTGTGTACTATCAAATGTATTGTACAAATCTGTATAATACTTCTTAAAATATTCTTCTCCTGGAAGGTTGAATTTTAAATGTGGTGTAAAAACAGATTCAGCATAATTCTTATCTATTTTTATCATACCTATGCCTTCAAAATTCTTTTCAAAGAACTTATACATTTTTTGTAATTTATTATTTATCTGAACCACTTCGGAATAGTTTTCTAACCTTATTGCTTTATTTTCTTTCACATATTCTTCTGTAAAATATACTTCATGAAGAATAACCTTATCGCTAGATACTATCTTTTTTAGCATTGCTATAAAATCTAAACAAACTTTTTGCCATCTCATATTAAAGATATTTTCATGTGTAATAGATTCGCTTTTAAGATCTATCTCTTCTAATTCTTGTTGTAGGTCACATGTTAGGGTTAATTTTTGATCTTTATAACTAAAAACATTGTATGCTTCATCTAAAAAATCAATAATGATATAATCTGAAGAATTCACATACTTAGGTAGATCATAAAACTTAGAGTAGCTTTCGTATTGTACTTGAGATGAATCAAAGAAATCGATATTTCTTGATTTTTGTTTTGACATTAAAGTTTCTAAGTTTACTTGATGGATATCCGTCACTAACTCAATATTTTTCGTCGAAGCTAGATTAAAACCCAATCTACTCGCGGCACCAATAGTTGTAATTTTCACCTTACCAATCCCCTATTCTTTTTTTATAGATTCAAATATCATTTGACAATGTTTATTAGAGCTCTCTTTTAGATATATAGACCTTTGTCTTTTAAAAAACATTTCGTCAGCGCAAAAATTTGCTTTTTTAGAAATGATATCAAATATATCTTCCATACCATTAATAACCGGCCCAAATAAGTTTTTCTTATGATTAATCGGTCCTTCATTGTAATGCTTAGAATAGAATTTATCATAATCAAACTGATAAAAAATAACTGGTTTATTCATATAAGCAAAATCAAATGAAACGGTAGAATAATCCGTAATCAGTAAACGATGACGCTTCAATAGACTTTGAACAGTTTCTTCGCCTTGTTTTACGACTTTTATTCGTTCATGAAACACAGGCATTTCTGCACCTAATTTTTGTATTTGATAGTGCGGAAAGAATGTTAACGTTAAATCTTGTTTCTCTAGTATTTGATGAAGCCCTTTACTTTTTAAAAATGACATATAAGTCTGCCAGTACTTAGATTTCATTAATTGGTCTTTCGTTTTAATCCAACTTCTCCAAGTTGGCATGAGTAAAATTTCATTTCCTTTACTTTCATCCTTTAAGGCATCCCAACGTGCAAGCCCCGTTACAATTACTTCTTCTTCGTCATATCCAAATTCCTTGACGATATGCTCCTTCTCAAACTGTGAAGACACAACAAATAGAGAATAGCCCATTCGATTTTTATTTAACACATGATTTACACGACTTACTCCTATAACACCATGTTGAATAAAAATTTTCTTATTTTGCTGCCATTCGGGATAGTACTTTAAAATGTGTTTATAATCATCCGTATACATATTGGCTGTTTCCGAATAACTATTAATTGTCTTATTACAAATTAATAAATAAAATGTATGTTTAAAACTTCCGTATTGGATTATATTACCTAATCCTTCGATACTTTTATAATCATTACTTTTCTTATTAATAATATAAAAAGCTGGAACATCAGGGTGTTTCTTCCGAATATACGTAAATAAGTGATAGGAATTATCTTGTGCTGTATCTTCTCTTTCACCAATTAACCATATATTCTTTCTACGAAAATATGATCCAAATAATTTATAGAATATAATTGCAAGTAATGCTTTATAATTTTTTCTTTTAAATAACCCTAAATCATAACGAATTGCTCGCTTAACTTCACTATATGTATTCATCATTCTCTTCATATAGTTAGACTTACGAATTTGAATTGTAGCTTCACTATTTTTATATAGTACCTTAATATCCAATGAATTTTCATTTTGATACTTTGTATTATTGCGTAACTGTGCTAACAGAACCCTTAGCGGTTCTTCAATAACAGTTTTCCCTATGCTGAGGCGTATTGATATTTTCCATTCTCCCTCTTCTAACAAATCTCTTACATTGACTTCTATTGTTTCAAATCCCGCATCATTATAGTCAATGGTATTGTTAGAAAATAAGTATGATATATCCGTACGTAAGGAGTTTTTTAGTTGAATTGTTTTAGTGGTTCCATCTTTATAAAATACTAATTCTTTTTTTATTTTTTTAGTTGATAAATTTTCAACGAATGCATATCCACTAATTGTAAGAATCTCTTTACGAAGTTTTATCCCTTCAATTTTATGAACTAGGGCTAAATTATTAACTTGTAATAATTCCTTATATCGAGGGAAAAATCGATAATAAAAATAATAATATTTCTCATTATCATATACATGTTCTTTTGTAATTAATTCATCCTGAAAGATGTTTAATAATTTCTCTAAACCTATATAATCATTTTCTTTTATCATTTCAGTTATTAATTGATCTCGCACATTAAAATCTTCTACATGTTTAAAACTAATTAGACTTGATAGAAACTTATTTCCTAGTTGAATGACTTCTAAAAGCTTTTCATTTGAAAAATCTTTTCCCTTTAAAACAATGGAATCCACAAAGAATTTCCACTGTCTTGCCTCTATAGTATGGATTAATGCAAGCCTTTTTCTCTCTCTATACATGGCCGTTAATTTCATTTGTAATATAACTAACTGATTAAAAAATGTAATCGTTGTATTTTTAGATAGGTTATTGTTACCGTTATCTACTATCCTATAATAAAGCAAGGGTATCTCACGTACGATTACTCTTTCTGCAACCAACAAACATTGTTGGGTAAATAGCAAGTCTTCTCCTACCCAAAGATCTTCATCAAAATGAATACCATTAAGGACACACATTTCTCTTTTAAATATTTTATTGCTCGTGGATGGAGTAAGATGTAACTCTAAGTTCCCTGCAATATTTCTAATTAATGGAAATTCCTTATTGAATAATTTTTTCATATATGAAAGTGGCCAATTTTTATATTCATTAAAGCAAATAATATTGGCAATAACCATATCTGCATTATTTTTGTTCGCAACATCATACATTTTCTCGTATCCAGCTAAATGTACATAATCATCCGCATCTAAAAATGTAACATATTCCCCGTTTGCTTTTTGTAATCCGGCATTACGAGCAGCACTCACACCCGAATTCTGTTGTCTATAAACTTTCAAATTATTATGTTGTTTTTCATACTGCCCCAATACTGTCATACTATTATCTGTTGAGCCATCATCAACAACAATAATTTCAATCCCCTTTAATGTCTGTTCAACAACAGATTGTAAACACTGAGCTAAATATTGTTCTTTATTATAATTTGTAATTACTACACTTAGCTTTACTTTCTTCAAGAAACCCTCATTCCCATCTTTTAGTTCCTATGGTAACGTAGAAATCAAAAATCTTTTCTCCTATATCATTCCAAATTCTTATATATATTTATAAAGAGTTCTTTTTCATTTTCCCAATTATAATTATTACGGGCAATGAAGCTATTTTCTCTCATTTTTTCTCTTTCTTCTGGATGTTCTAGTATGTAGTTTACTCCTTCAGCAATGGAAGCAGGATTGTGAGAATCTATACAAACCCCAACATATTCATTTTCCACCACACGTTGTATCTCTGGAAAACTACAAGCAACAACTGGAACCCCGCTCATCATATATTCAAATAGTTTATTAGATGAAGCTGAATAATGATTAAAACAAACGTTATTTAAAACTTGAAAACCTAAATAAGCGTTCTTCGTATAGTGTAATAATTCATTCACAGGTACTTTCGGAATGAATTTCACTTTATTTTCCAAACCTAAATCCAATACCATCTTCTGTAACTCAGGTTTAATACGTCCATCGCCAATAAATACAAGTATGCCCTTTTTAAACATTGGAACTGCTTGTACTAGCTTTTCTAGGCCTCTGCCCACTTGAATTCCGCCTTGATACAATAAGATAGGCTCTTCCTGCGGAATCTCTAACACTTCATGCAAATTAATCGAATTACTGTCCTCTGGTTGTGTTACAAAAGGATAATTATGAATGACCTTAGGGTAGAAGCCATATAAATCTTCCGCATATTTTGCACGAGTATGATTTTCCATAATCATCACATCTGTATATTTTAGAAAGAATTTCTCCATAATTCCATAAATTTTACTATTGTATCCGGTACGGCTGGTCTGTACCTCATGTGAATCATAGATTAATTTCTTTTTTCTAAATACTTTCGCACAAAGCCATCCTTGTGGTAGTGTATTTAAATCATTGGAATGATAGAAATCATATTCCTTCTTCAAACCAACCTTAACCATTTGAGTCAGTATATAAGAGCGTACAATTAATGTCCGTAGCTTTCTCATAGAAAATAATGCACCAAATAACAATATTAAACCGGTTATCATTGGGATTTTCCACAAACAAAGTGCTGCAATTACTCCAAATAAAAACATTGTAACTATATTTTTCGTTATCAACTGCTTTACTCTTTTTGCTGCACCCAATCCTCTTTGTAAAAGAGATAGTCGATTATTTACACGTGTTACTGTAAATCCTTCTTTTCGCATCTCCCACTTAGGTAAATCATTTTGTTTCCAATCATGAATACATATCAGGTCTACTTCATAATCCTCTTCAGCTAAAGCCGTGCATTCTCTTAATACACGAGCATCATTTGTGAAGTGGTTCCATACGAACATACATACTTTCTTCTGTGGCATCATTTTCCTCCATTAAACTTGTTAATACTTTAATATTATTTTTCCATCTCAAATATTGGAAAGCAAATTCATGCCCATTGTTTCCCATTTTCCTACGTAATATCTCATTTTCAGCTAGTTTGATAATGTGTTCTCCTAATTCTTTAGCTGTTCGATCATTTGAAATCAAACCACATTGAGCTTCATTAATAACTTTTTCGGCATATCCAGACACATCTCCAATAATCGGCTTTTTCATACACATATAATCAATAATTTTTCCTGGTAAGACGGTTTGAAATACTTTTTCATCTACTAAACTAACATATGCAATATGTGCCTTTGCAACTTCTTTTAAGGTTTTATTACGACTTTTCGCTTTAATAATTTCTATATTAGAAAGTTTTTTTTCTTTAATAACTTCAGCCACCTGATAACTTTTAAACCCATAGCCAATTATTTTAAATTTAATATTTTCCTTTTCTCGTAAATATTCAGCCACCTCAATCAACTTTAGTACATCTTGAGCTAACCCAATATTTCCTGTATAAATTACTTCAACTGTTTTAGCACTCAAATCAGTTATAGCTTTTTTAGTTTCTATCATATGTAATTCTTCTTCTGTTAAAGAGTTTGGCATAAATGATACTTTTTCACGTCTAACCCCTTTTAACTCCAGGTATGGAATAAATCCTGCGCTATTTACAATAATTTGATCAGCTACACGATATAACATCTTTTCTAAAGCATATGCTATCGATAATACAAACCGATTTGCAAAAACTCCAACTCCTAACAATGATTCTGGCCATAAATCTCGGACATCTAATAATAATTCAGCTTTCAACTTTTTCTTAGCAAAAAAACCTGCTATACCGATAAAAATAGGCGGAGTTGAAACGAATACATAATCATATTTTTTATCCGTACGGAATATAGCCATAATAAACAGCATTGTGATTTCTAAATACAAAAATAATCTCCTTAGCATATTATTTGTGTATTTTTTTACTCTTGGTTTTACTCTTATAATATCTTCGCTATTTATCGATTCTTCATCCCAAAATTCCTTTTTCTTATATAAATTCTCATTTGGATATCTTGGATCAGTAGTCAAGATTGTAACATCGTATCCTCTTTCACTTAATTCCAAATAAATATTCTTTATTCTATTTGCCGCGCTTCCAATTTCCGGATAAAAATTTTGTGCTATTACTAACACCTTCTTCATTTCTCTCTGTCCCTTCTTCCTCCCATATCAAATAATACCCCCTTCTATTTCACCTAATCACTGTCTATTTTTACTATTTTTTAACAAATTCCACTTTAAATTTACAAAGTTCGCATTAAATTTACAAATACAAGGATATCACTAAATCTGACAAAATTGAACCTTTCTAATTAATAATTTAGCTTTTCACAATCGGTATAAATACAACATAATATATAAATATAAATATAAATAAAAAAATCGCTACATTCTCGATATTTACTATTAAGTGCCCCATTACAAATAAACCTTGAACAGTAGACAATAAAGTCAACTATTCAAGGTTTACAGTATTTCAAACAATACTAATTCAATATTTAACGCAAAGCACGACGTGGTAATTTATCGATATTCTCTAACATAATACCTGTACCAACCGCAACACAGTGCATTGGGTTTTCAGCAATTAATACTGGTACTTTTAGTTCTTCTGCTAGAAGCATGTCGATACCGTGTAATAAAGCTCCACCGCCTGTTAGAATCACACCGCGGTCGATGATGTCCGCAGATAGTTCTGGTGGTGTGCGCTCTAATACGCCTTTTGCAGCTTGTACAATGACAGCTGCGTCTTCTTTTAGTGCTTCCGTAATTTCTTCAGAGCATACTGTAATTGTACGTGGTAAACCAGTTACCATGTCACGCCCGCGAATTTCAAGCTCTTCACTGCGTGCACCTGGGAATACTGTACCAACTTTAATTTTAATATTTTCTGAAGTACGTTCTCCAATTAATAGCTTATACTTACGTTTAACGTAGTTTAAGATCTCCATATCAAACTTATCGCCAGCCATTTTGATAGAGGAAGAGGTAACAATATCACCCATAGATAGTACAGCGATATCCGTTGTACCTCCACCAATATCAACAACCATGTTACCGCTTGGTTGGAAGATTTCCATACCAGCACCAACTGCGGCTACTTTTGGTTCTTCTTCTAAAAATACTGTTTTACCACCTGAACGTTCAGCAGCCTCACGAATTGCTTTTTGTTCTACTGATGTGATATTTGTTGGACAACAAATTAAAATGCGAGGTTTTGAAAAGAAGCTCTTCACGTCCAATTTGTTAATGAAATACTTTAACATTGCTTCTGTAATTTCGAAATCTGCGATTACACCATCTTTAAGCGGACGAATTGCTACAATATTACCAGGTGTACGTCCCACCATACTTCTTGCTTCTTCACCTACTGCTAATACTTTACCTGTGTTACGATCAATTGCCACAACAGATGGCTCATTTAATACAATACCTTTGCCTTTAACATGAATTAATACATTAGCCGTACCTAGGTCAATTCCGATATCTCGCGCAAACATTCCCGTCATTTCCTCCTCGATATTCAAAATCAGGTTACACCCGAATTCTTTTACACCTAATTTCTGATTTTATCATAAATTTAACAGAAACGTAATATTCGCAAAAAGAATTCTTCTGAAAAATATTACCGGATTGAAACGGAATGTTCACGATTGTACCTTTATTGACGTACCGGCTTTTCTACATCTTCTTTTCTATACTTTTGTTTTGTTGCTTCTCCGCCTCTTAAATGACGAATAGACTTATGATAATCAAGAATTTCTTTCACTTCATTTGCGAGCTCTGGATTAATTTCTGGTAGACGTTCTGTTAAATCTTTATGGACTGTACTCTTTGATACCCCAAATTCCTTTGCAATGACACGCACTGTCTTTCTTGTCTCCACGATATACTTACCAATCTTGATAGTTCTCTCTTTGATGTAATCGTGCACACCACTCGCCTCCCTAAATTGGATGTGAGAAGTGTGAAATGAGCCTCGCTGCATACGACTTAGAAGTAAGTGTGAGTGCTGTTTGTAAGCGTTAAATATTCTTGGATTTATAATGAAATGATTCACGATTTCTCACCTCAAACACTCTCTTTGCTTTGGTTTATACCATTGTATTGCCCGCACTACTGATATATGCTACATGTTCAATATTTTTAAGGACTAAGTACAAAAAAATTTCATTTCAAGAAAAATTCCATTCCTTAAATAAAAAAGCCTATTAGAATTTAAATATAATTCTAATAGGCTTGAACTTTACTTATTTGGAGCCTCATATTCACCTGAGACTATTTTCTCAAAGGTATCCATTTTAATATCCGCTGAAATAAACCAACGTTTTATTTCTAGAGGATTGTTTTCTGGTGTTGCATACCCTTGTATACTAGCAAATGCTAACTCCATTTTTAAATCTTTTAATATTTGGAGCGTATCTTTATTATACTGCCCAAATGGATATGATATATAATTTGACTTTAAAAAATCCTTACTTTTTAATATATCATTTTTAACCACTTGATTTCCCTCAGCAAGTAAAGCCGCTGAACCATTCTTAAATTTATGTAAAGTATGTGTATGACTTCCAAATTCAAAAACATCTTTCATTTTATCCATTTCATTCATACTTAACATTTGAAAGGCTTTAGGATCAAACTGTTCTTCCTTATTAGTTATTCTAGATGTAACTGCAAATGAAGCTGCATGCATTTTATATTTTTTTAAAATTGGATATGCATATACATAATTTGATTTAGAACTGTTATCGAATGTGATTAAGACACTTTTCTTAGGAAGTTTCTTTTTATTTCTTATAAATTGATTAAATTCTTCCAAAGTAAGAGTATGATACTGATTATCCGCTAAATACTTCATTTGTTTTTCAAACATTCCTACCGATACCGCAGTTGCCTTATCTTTTAATACCGGATTTTGGTTTTTATCATTATCTTTTGTTAAATAATAATATTGCAGAACTGGCACTTTCTCCTGCTTACCTGCAGCATTCATTTTATTAAAAATAAAAAATCCAATCCCAACGATTAATGCCACTACAACCGCTATTAAAATAAATAATTTTTTCAAACTTTTGCTTCCTCTAGCTTTCAATTTAAAACTTCCCCCTCAACCACAACAAAAAAACACAGTATTTAGAGTCCTACTGTATTCAAATATCGTTTTCTTATGTAAAAAAATCACAATTAGTATTATACGGCTTAGCTTTAAAAATTCCAATAGGTGTACAAAAAGAAAAAGACACTCTTTCTTAGAGTGTCATTCTTCTCGTTCCAATTCTTCTTCTAACAATTGATGGTGGGGAACCTCTTTCTTACCGGCAATATAATAATATAAAGTGAATAAAACAAACAATAAAATAATAGCAGTCGACAGAACAAACAAAAATGACACAGTATCCCCTCCCTTTTGTAATATATATTCGAGAATCTCGTCATTTTTCCTTGTTATTGCAACTTTTTTCTCGAAATTGAGTATTTTTATATAAAGTGAAACTTTAATCAGTGGGGGACACCCCCACTGATTATTAGCCTTCACCAATCGGGCTTTTACGGGCAGTTGCCCCTAACCTAACTTCTTAGCTTTCACTGAATTTTGAAATAGGGGTCTTACTGCCCCGTTAATGCGGGGTAAAAGTAAAAAAATCAGCTCTCCTAGTGAGAACTGATTTTTTTACTTTCTTATTCTTGTAAAGAAGAACTGTTAGATGATTCTGTAGAACCATTTGTTGATTTTTCTTCTTTCTTCGGTTCTTCTTTTTTGTCACTAGTCGAACCGCTAGTTGATTTCTCTTCTTTTTGAGACTTATCTTCTGTTTTATTTTCTGGTTTCGTGCTAGTTGACTTTTCTTCTTTTTGAGATTTGTCATCAGCTTTTTTACCAGAAGCATTCGTTGCTTTTGCAGCACCTGCATCAGCTTTAATTTCGGCTACTGATTTATTTAAGTAGCGTTCAGGGTTCACAGCCACGTTGTCTTTACGTACTTCAAAGTGAACGTGAGAACCTGCTTCTTTATTCATTGCACTTAGACCGGATTTTCCTAATACTTCACCTTGTGCAACTCGTGCACCTTTTTCTACTTTCACACTGCCTAAGCTTTGATAAGAAACTGCTACACCATTTCCGCTATCAACTGTTACAACATAACCAAGAAGTGAATCTTTTTCAGCTTTCGTTACTGTACCGCTTAAAGCAGCAGCTACATCGAATTCTTTTCCATTCTTCGCAGCAATGTCGATTCCTTTATTTGGGGAATATGTGTTGTTATAAAAGACAAGTGCTTTTTCTTGTTCCGCCTCAGTTGCTGCATCTTCATAGAATTTCTTCTGTACGACTACTTCCGCATTAGCGGCTGCTGGCATTTTCACTACTTCTGAAGATTTCGTTACTGGTACTGCTGGATCTTCCGATTGTGTATACGGTGTTGCTTGATCTTGGTTCGGAGTCTTCTTCGGATTAGCTCCTTGGAACCATAGCGCAACCATTAAAATTACTGCTGCACAAGCAATGTATAGTGCCGGAAACACCCATCTTTTTTGAAATAAATGTACTACCTTTTGCGACTTTTTATTATTTCTTCCTCGCATTCCATCATCACCTCAGCAATCATTTTGAACAATATTCGCTTATCCTATACAACGTATAACTAATTACTTTTCGACAAAATCTGTAAAAATATGTATAGGAATTGTAAAATTTCCGAGGAAATGATAGAAAAAAGAAAAAACTGAGCATTTCAGCTCAGTTTTTAGTCCAATTGTTTCTTTTTATATACGATTAAACATGCAATAAGTGAAATAACGAGCCACACTCCAACATTTAGCATATGCCCACTAATACTACTAAACCCAGCACCCTCCACTAAGCTTTTAATCGCTTTTTCAAGATGAGATGTTGGAAGATAACTAATCATCGTCTTAATTACTTTATTTTCAACCATTGGCTCAAATTGTACAGCTAAATACATCGTCATTAATATTGGCATTCCAATTAGTGATGTTTGCGGGACAGACTCAGCTAATAATCCAATCACTGTTCCAATTAAAATGAATAGAATTGTTCCACATAAGAAAATAAATGCTAGCAATAAGAGATTTCCACTTAATTGATCTAGAATGAATAAGTTTACAATGGAAATACCTAACGTTAAACATGCTGTTAATATACTTTTCCCAAGAAGAACTTCAACAGAAGAAGCTGGTGATAGCATTAACACACGTAACGTATGTTTTTCTTTCTCTTCTGCAATTACCATTGATTGAACAAACCCTGCTACAAATAGAAAGGACATTAAAGTAATAATGCCAACCCCCATGCGTCCTTCTCCAAATCTGCTAAATATAAATGCAAATATAATTGGTAATGATGCCATTAACAAAACTTGTGAATTTGTCTTAAAATCCTGTACTTCTTTTCTAAAAATAGCTGATACACGTCTCATTGAAAATGTCATTATAATCCCCTCCCAGTAACTTCAATAAAGATATCGCCTAGCGTTGGTTCGTGTGAATGAATGGATAGTAATTCACCTTTTTTCATCCATTCTGAAATGCGTTTTGCACCTAATTCATCTTTTTGCACGATTTCTTTTTGCTTATCTTTTAATACAACTTGTATTTGATCTTTCGCGTATTGTAAACGAAGGTTTTCTGGTGTATCAAGCGCTACAATTTCTCCGCCGCACAGAAAGGCGATGCGATTACAAAGCGTCTCCGCCTCATCCATATTGTGAGTCGTTAAGAAAATCGTCGTTCCTTCTTTATTTAAGTCTTTTAAGATTTTGTGAATGTTTTGTACGTTTACTGGATCAAGTGCAGATGTTGGTTCGTCTAAGAAGAGGATATCTGGTTTATGAAGGATTGCTCTAGCTAGTGTAACGCGCTGCTTCATTCCTTTTGATAGTTTCTTTACTGGTGTTTTTTTATCATCTAATAGATTCACTTGTGCTAGTACTTCATCAATTCGTTCTTTTTTACAATCGTATAAGTCACAAAATAATAGTAAGTTATCATAAATGCTAAGTCTCTCATATAAGCCACTGTTGTCTGTTAAAATACCAATTCGTTTGTAATCGATGCTGCTCGGTCCGGTAATATCTTTACCTAGTACCCTCACTGTTCCAACGCTATGCAGCAATTGAGAAGTTAAAATCTTTACTGTTGTCGTTTTTCCAGATCCACTCGGTCCGAGGAATCCGAAAATTTCTCCTTGCTTCACCTCAATATTTACATTTCGAAGTGCCGTTTTTTCGCTGAAACTTTTCATTACATCTTTCATTTCAATTGCCAATGTCATCCCGTCATCCCCTTTGTTTTTCTTTTTATAGATGAAAGTCGCTTTAGCGCTTTTCGTTTGTTTGTTTCGCTTTTCTTGACTCAATCATATGAAAAACAAAGGAGTTACGCAGTAAAATACCGGTAAAAGGAGTATTTTTACCGGTGAATGAATCGTATTTTAAGCTTATTGGAGCAATTTTTATAGCCCAATCACACCTTTTAATTCATCCATTCGTCCTTTCGATAACGGAATTGAACTTTTTCTTTCGTCATCCAAAATTAAACTAAAACTGTTACGAGTCCACGTAATCACTTCTCGCACTCTTTGTAAATTCACAAGGTACGAGCGATGACATCTAAAGAACCCGAATCCTGTTAATCTCGCTTCTAGTTCACTTAATGTTAATGCACATACGAAATCACCTTCACGCACATGAATATGTGTCACTCCGTTTTGCGTTTCGATGAAATGAATTTCCATCGGATCAAGTAAAATGATTTTATCATTCACTTTCGCTGGTATTCTTTCTAACTTCATTTGCGGAATCATTTGAACAACCTTTTCTTCATCCACCTCTTCCACTTCTTCTTGTTCGATTTCTACTTTTTTCACGCCATCATTGTTTAATATGTATACATCTTCTGTTAACGAAAGGGCGTCCGATAGGAAAGATGATGTAATAAAAATCGCCTTTCCTTGCTCTTTCATTTTCATAATCGCTTTTCGAATAATAATCGTACTCTCTGTATCTACATTTTGCTCTGGCTCTTCCAAAATAACTAAGTCTGGATTATGAATCATAACACGCCCGATATGAAGGCGACGTTTCTCTGAAAATGATAGTTTTTCTATTTTAACGTTTAGCTTATCTAAGAGACCGACATATTGCACTACTTCTTCTGTGCTCATATTTGATTCATACAGTCCTATTAAGAACTTGAAGTATTCCTTTACCTTCAAACGATCATATGCCTCATCTTTCAAGAAACAAAAGCCGATGCGGGAATAATGTTTCTTTCCAATCGCTTCACCTTCAAATAGCACATTACCAGTTGAAGCTTCTTCCTCACCAATAATGATGCGGTGCAACACTTTAGCTGTATGGTTATTACATTGCAAAACAACACATTGTCCCTTCTCAACCTTCAGTTCAACTGCCGGCAACTGATTCGTTTTTCCTAATTGTTTCAACTCCAGTAGTGCCATTCCGTCTCCCCCAAATACTTTTTATCCTATTATACCAAACAATTAATGGAAGATTTAGATATTTTATGAAGTATCATAAAAAGAAGGCTATCCAAATGAAAGGATAGCCTTCTTCTCTAGTTTTGCTCTATATACGTCTTGAGCTGATCACGCAGCGCTTTCTTTAAGAATTTCCCTACAGATGTTTTCGAAATTTCGTTTATAAATAAAATATCATCTGGCATCCACCATTTCGGAAATTCTGCTTCTAGTAAAGCGTACAGCTCTTCCCTTTCTACTGCTTGTCCCTCTTTTAATACAACGCAAGCAACGGGACGTTCTTGCCATTTTTCATGCGGCACCGCCACAACAGATGCTTCTAACACTTTATCGTGCGACATTAAGGCATTTTCTAAATCTACGGAAGAAATCCATTCGCCTCCACTTTTAATTCAGTCTTTCTTACAATCAGCAATCTTAATACATCCTTCCGAATCAACCATGACAATGTCTCCTGTATAGAGCCAACCGTCTTTCATTGATTCTTTTCTGTACGTTCATCCTTATAATAGCTTCCAGCGATCCATGGGCCCTTTAAACAGAGTTCTGTCACCACTGAACATTGACGATTTTTTTAATATATCAACGATTCGATAAGGAACCTATCTACTAACAAAAGAAAACCGTCCCAATATACCTCTTGGAACGGTTTCTTTTCCCCCTACTTCTTCACCATCAACTTTCCTTCATAATCATTCATCGACTTTATTTCGACACCTTTATAATAATGAGCAACGATATCTGTATATTTCTTACCTTCCGCTGCCATGCCATTTGCTCCGTATTGGCTCATGCCAACGCCGTGACCGAATCCCTTCGTTGTAACGACGATTTTATCCCCTTCTTGTTTCCATGTGAAGTCAGAAGAGCGTAAATCTAACTTTTCACGAACTTGCTTTCCTGTTAATGTTTTCCCTTGAAATGCTACATCTTTTACTCGCTTTCCTTCCGTAAGATCTTTAATATTTCCAACCTTCCCATCTGCCAACACCTTCACACCGAGACGCTTTTGAAAGTCAGCTACTGTAAAGGTTTGCTCGCTCGTAAATTTTGGAGAGGCTTGATCCCACGGACTATCTACGCTCTTTAAGTACGGATAATCATTTCCCCAATAATCAGCTGCATTTTCTGTCCGGCCATTACTCGTTGAGAAGAAGGATGCTGAGATTGGTTTTCCATCATACGTTAAAACTTGTCCTGCGGTTTTCGAAACGGCTTCTTCGATTTTCTTCAAATTATTTTCGTAGTTATTGCCCCATTGTTTCTTCAATTCTTCTTTACTTTTGTACACTTGATCTTTCACCGTATCGGTCACGTCCGCATTGTTTTTCTTACCTCCGCTTAGCATACGCTGTACCACAAATGTTCTCGCTGCTAATGCCTGCGCCTTTAGCGCCTCTATTTCAAAACTGGCATTCATCTCAGAAGCTACTACACCGGTCACATACTCCTCCATAGGTAATGTTTCTACCTTCTTTTGCCGATCACGATATACAGCAACTTGAACCGCTGTATCCACTTTCCCTGGAGCTGGTATACTTTCTATCGCTGGAGGAGTTTTAGAAGCTGCTTCTTCCCCTACTTTTGCTTTCGCAAACGGAATAACAAGAGCAGCAGGTACAATGATAACGAGCGCTATTAGAAGCGCTACTGTGATAAAAAGTGGCTTTGAAAATTTCATCTTATTTCCCCCAATATCCAAAAGCTTTACTCCATTCATTCTTATGGAACAACTCTTTCTTTTAGAACATACTTAAGGGGAACCAGCTAAAACGAAAATTTTCTAAATATTTTTACTGGTACGTGCATAAGTATAGAATTTATTGACTATAACAGTAATAACCCAAAAAAATAGTCCCTACGTCAAAAGACGTAGAGACTATTTCAATTAAGCGTGAAGATCAGAAACTTCTTGTTCTTTCACTTCTTCTACTTTTTCGTTTACACGTTCAATAGTTGCACCTAATGCAGCTAATTTCTTATGGAAATCTACATAACCACGGTCAAGATGCTTTAACTCAGTTACACGAGTGTAACCTTCAGATACTAAACCAGCTAAGATTAATGCAGCAGCAGCACGTAAGTCAGTTGCGCCTACTTCAGCACCTTGTAAGCTGTTTGGACCGTTCATAATAACAGAACGACCTTCGATTTTAATATCAGCATTCATACGACGGAATTCTTCAACGTGCATAAAGCGGTTTTCGAATACCGTTTCTGTAATCATACTTGTTCCATCAGCTTGTAGTAATAATGCCATCATTTGTGATTGCATGTCTGTTGGGAAACCTGGGTGAGGCATAGTTTTAATATCAACCGCTTTTAACTTATCTGGGCCGATAACACGTACACCTTCATTTTCCTCAATAACTTTAACACCCATTTCTTCCATTTTCGCTGTAATTGAGCGTAAATGTTCAGGTACAGCATTTTCAATTAAGATGTCTCCACCAGTAATTGCCGCTGCAACCATGAATGTTCCCGCTTCAATACGGTCAGGAATAATAGAGTGGTTTCCACCATATAATTTATCAACGCCTTCGATACGAATCGTTCCAGTTCCAGCTCCGCGTACTTTCGCTCCCATCGCATTTAAGAAGTTAGCTAAGTCAACGATTTCTGGTTCTTTCGCTGCGTTTTCAAGGATTGTTGTCCCTTTTGCTAATGTAGCTGCAGACATAATGTTTTCTGTCGCGCCCACGCTTGGGAAGTCTAAATAAATTTTAGCTCCTTTTAGTTCTCCCTCAACGTATGCCTCAACAAAACCATTACCAACCTGTACTTTTGCTCCCATTGCTTCGAAGCCTTTTAAATGTTGGTCAATTGGACGTGAACCAATTGCACATCCACCAGGAAGTGCAATACGAGCACGGCCGTTACGTGCAAGTAATGGTCCCATTACTTGAACAGATGCACGCATTTTACGTACATATTCAAATGGTGCTTCAATGTTTAGTTCTTTAGAAGCATCGATTGTTACTTGGTTATTTTCAAATACGACTTCAGCATTTAAATGACGTAATACCTCATTAATTGTGTATACATCAGACAAAACTGGTACTTCAGATAGTACATTCTTTCCATCACTCGCTAATAGGGCTGCAGCGATTATAGGTAATACAGCATTTTTTGCGCCCTCAACACGCACTGTGCCGTTTAACCGCTTTCCGCCACGGACGATGATCTTTTCCAAATTATTCCCCTCCGTGTCCTTTTTTCAGTATCTATTCACTCAATACTCAGAAGTTATGATCGGTGTGCCAACCACAATTGTATCTTTGTTGTCTGTAGAACGTATTGCTATTTGCACATTTATTTTCTCTCTATTTGTTGAAAGAGCGTCATCCCACTTTTTATTGTATGCGGAGACTGACACAAATGCTCTTTCTTCTATCTGTTCGATCGCTCTTGCTGAAAGATCTTTCAAAAACTGATTGGTTTTATTTTGCAAAACACCTTCAATCTTATCATTCAGTACACCTTGAACACAAGTGTAAATTATAGGTTTTTCACTAAAAATTTTATTTGTTTTCTGAATGTACTTCGGGTCCCATTTCGCCCCGCTTACTTCAAAAATAATGAAAGTGTTTTCTTTAGTATTTTCCTTACTCCATGTTACTACTACTCGTTCTTCATAAGAAGAAAACTTTTTATAGGATGTAGCTTTATATCCATCTGGAGATTGCTCTAATTCCCACTTTTGAATATTCGCCTTGTCCTTCACATCGTTTAACAACTTTTGAAACATATGTATATTAGAAATTGTTTTTGTTTCTCGCGCTAACCATGACCACTTCTCTACTTTAGCATCATTTTTCTCTAAAGTTGCAATCATGCTCTCCATTTTCTGTTCATCGCTGATCGGTTTCATCTCTCTATATCCAACCAAAAATAAAACAACACTTATCACAACAATAAGAATGGCTTTAAGCTTCAATTTCATCCCCTCCTATCCCCATTGTTAACGGAGATATGAGGTTCTATACACTTACTTTACTAAATACGTTAAACTCTTTGAATAGCCTAAATAATCAAGGAAAAAGTTACTTACAGATGTCCCAATTGCAATTGTAATTAGGATGAGTAACACTCGCGTCTGCATCACCTTTCCAGACTTCATTAAACGCTCAATGTGAACACCTTGTAAGGCCCACCACGTAATGGTAATAAACAATAAATGCGAAACAATGGCAATCAGTGCTTGTTGCCCTAAAAGATGTGCCAAAAAATCGACCCCTTTTTACCCAGCTACTACTTACGAAATACTATAAAAACGATACCATAATAAGTAGGAGCCACACTTTTTCAAATACAAATAAGCATCTTACATTTTACATCATAATTTGCTCTCAAAAAACATATACCTACATGCATTTTCAATTATAATTCACACAAAATAAAAAGCGCAGAGTAACAACTCCACACCTTTTATTTTCACTATTGTACCACGTTCCCTAAGAAGAAGAAATCCTTCATTAATGGAAAATATTCATAAAAGAAATTGTATCCAATCATCGGCATAATCCCTAGTATTACAATCGAGATTGCACAAAGGCTCATAACAACCTTTATATTCAATGGCAAACGAATTTTCTCTTCCACTCCTCCCGTCCGGAAAAACATTTGCTGTAGAATACGGAAATAATATACGAATGAGATGACTGTCGTCCCCATCATAATAGAAGCTAGTACGTAATGAGCTGGCTCTACATGCAGTGCACCTAAAAAGATGTTAATTTTCCCGATGAAACCAGCTGTTCCTGGTATCCCGGCCAACGATAATATAAAAATCGTCATCACTATCGCTGTAAATGGCGATCGCTTATATAATCCGGTAAAAATGGTAATGTTTTCTTTGTTACTTTGTAAGATTAAGCCGTGAATAATTGCAAATGCGCCTATATTCATAAGCATATACGCAAGCATGTAAAACCACATGCTATCCATCGTAAATGGTGATAATGCTACAAGCGGAACGAGTAAATACCCCGCATGCGCGATTCCCGAATAGGCAAATAGGCGTTTTACGTTATATTGCTTTAACGCTACTACGTTTCCAATAATCATCGTAATACTCGCTAGTACTGCAATGTATATGCTCATACGTCCGTATAAAGATTGCATGTCTCCTTGTACCGATACACTTGCAAAAACCATGAGAAACAGACGAATAATGAGTAAGAATCCAGCAATTTTAGAAATCGTCCCGAGAAAAGCAGTAACAGGCGTAGCCGCTCCCTCATACACATCTGGTGCCCACATATGAAACGGCACTGTCGCAATTTTAAACGAGAGTCCAACGAGTAATAGTAGAAATGCGAGAGCTAACAATAACTGAATACCACCAGCAAGCTCCCCTGCGAATACTTTTTGCATATCCACGATATTAGTTGATCCTGTAATACCGTATAAATAACTCATTCCAAAGAGCGTAATTGCCGTTCCAATTCCTCCGTTAATGACATATTTCATGGCCGCCTCGTTTGACGCACGGTTCCTTTTTCGTATTCCTACTAAAATATATGAAGAAAGTGAAAGCAATTCTAAACCGACGAAAAGTGTAATGAAGTCGATACTAGAAGCCATAAACATAGCCCCAAGAAGTGCCATTAAAAATAAGTAATAATATTCTCCCTTATCTTCAATTGGATTCTTCTTATCATCGCTCATGGCGGTGCATAAGATGAGGGCCGCTCCGCCTAATAACAACGTTTTAAACCCTTTTGAAAAACCATCTAACACAAACGATCCATTTAAAATATCTCCTGTCGGTTCACCGTATAGCGTGATTAACGACACGATTGCTAATATGACGGTTGCGATTGCACTAAGCGCTACATATCTATGATTCAACTTAAAAAACAAATCACATATGGAAAGAAGGATGGCAGCTCCGAGAATAATGAATTCTGGCACCATGAGATGCCATGATAAGCTAAGTAACGTATTCATATCCATCCTACTTCACCCCCAATGTTTTCAATGTATTTTGAAGCGGATCCCCTAGTATTTCTGGCATTACTCCAATTGCAATAATGCAGAAGATAAGTAGCAATATAGGCACATACTCCCATCCGTGTATATCAGCTTTCGCCTCCCACTCTTTCTTACCAAATGTTACTTGAAGTGTCGCTCTCAATACGTATACAGCGGTTAAAATGATGCCAAGTACACCGACTGCAGCAATGACTGGCTCCCCTTGGAATAAACCGAGAAAGGCAAGAAACTCACTAACAAATCCAGACATTCCTGGCAATCCAAGCGATGCCATTCCTCCTGCTAAGAAGAATCCGCTAAGTACCGGGACACTTTTTGCGAGTCCGCCAAGCGCTGTAATATCCGACGTTCCAAAGCGCTGTTCTATAACGCCCAGTAAGAAAAAGAGTAAGGCTGCAATTAAACCGTGAGAGACAACTTGGAATAGTGCCCCTTGTATACCTGGTGCATTTAACGCCGCAAGGCCCATTAATACGATGCCCATATGCGAAATACTAGAGTAAGCAAGCACCTTCCGAAAATCCGTTTGGATGAGCGCTAAGAAGGCTCCGTACAATAAATTGATGACTCCTAAAATCGCAATAAGCGTTGCAAACTCGCGAAAGTATTCCGGGAATAGCCCCTTTCCGAAACGAATCATACCGTATGCCCCAATCTTCAGTAAAACGCCCGCGTGAAGCATAACTACAGCCGGATGCGCTTCAATATGCACATTGACCATCCAGCGATGTAACGGGAAAACGGGTAGTTTAATCGCAAAAGCAATCATTATGGCAAGAAACAATCCGAACTGTAAGCTACTTGAGACAGCCATTCCTCCCCCAGCACCTACACTCGTTAATATTTCTTTAAGCTCTGTAATATTTGTTGTACCTGTTTTTGCAAATAAAACTGAGAAAACGATGAGTAAAATAGCGGAGCCAATACCGTTATATATTAAATAACTATAAGCAGCCTTTTCACTCGACAATTTCCCCCACTTTCCAATTAATAAAAACATTGGCGGCAACGTAATTTCAAAGAAGATAAAGAACAACATTAAATTTTGAGCAGCGAAGACGCCGAACATCCCTATTTCTAACATGAGTAGCAGCATATAAAAGGCTTTCAAGTTTCTTTTAATAGTAAATGCCGCAATTGCTGCAAGCATCGCTAGAAGGGCTGTCAGCACCATCATAACGAGCGATAAACCATCAATGCCGAGCTCGTAATAAATGGAAAACCATCTTTTATCCACCGCTGCAAAATCCCCAAATTTAATCCATTCCACTTTTTCATCGAATAGCGACAAACTCTTTCCAGAAGCATATGTACAAGCGAGGACGATAGCGATTCCAAATGGAAGCGCCGTCCCAAATAAACCAAGCGCTCGCACAGTACGCGATTCTTTTTTTGGCGTTAATACAAGTAAGAGAATTCCTAAAAGCGGGGAAAAAATGAAGAACGTTAATAACAAATCATTCATCGTAAATCCCCTCCCGTATAGAGCAAAATAATGACGAGTACTGCAAGCGAAACAGCTGTTACAGTGCCGTACACTTGTACATTTCCGTTTTGGAGTCTAGAACCGAGTCCGCTTATCCCTTTAACTAGACTCCCTATTAAAACGGCAATTCCTTCGACTACATACACCTCAAATAAGCGAAGCACATGAGCGATTCCCTTCGTAATAGGGAGCACCGTCATATTGTATAGTTCATCCACATAATATTTTTCTTTCAAAAGGTTATAAAGAGGTGTTCCATCGCCCCCAGCCCAATCTCTAGAAATAGATTTCTTGCCATATATGAAATATGCAAGAGCAATCCCAGCCAAGGAAACGAGCGTCGCAACAATCATAATCCAAACTGGTCCATGTGCCTCTCGCACTTTAAATGCTACATCTTTCGTAAGCCAATCCCCGAGGAATGTCCCAAACCATGGTGTATTCATATAACCCGCCACTACGGCGAGAACACCAAGGACGATCATCGGATACGTCATAACGCGGGGCGATTCATGCACATCTTCCTTTGTCTTTGCTTCCCCAGTAAAGACAAGGAAGTAGAGCCGGAACATGTAGAATGCTGTTAAAAATGCTGCAATTACTGCTAATATGAATAAAACGTAATTGCCATTCATCCAAGTCACCGCTAAAATTTCATCTTTACTAAAGAAACCAGAAAGGAGCGGAACCCCACTAATTGCAAGTGTACCGATTAAAAATAGTGCACCCGTTACTTTCATCTTCTTCTGTAAACCGCCCATTTTATTAATGTCTTGCGTATGCACTGCATGAATGACACTTCCTGCCGCCAAAAATAGTAGCGCTTTAAAAAAGGCGTGTGTCGTTAAATGGAAAACACCAGCTACATAACCAGCAGATCCTAATGCGAGCATCATATAACCTAGCTGGCTAACCGTAGAATAAGCAAGCACTCTCTTTATATCCGTTTGTACAAGACCGATAGAAGCCGCAAAGATTGCCGTGAAAGCTCCAACGATTGCCACTGTCTGCATCGCCACCGCACTTGCTGAAAATAGCGGGAACATCGTCGCCACTAAATACACGCCAGCTGCGACCATCGTCGCCGCATGAATAAGTGCCGAAACAGGCGTAGGCCCCTCCATTGCATCTGGTAACCACGTATGAAGCGGGAACTGACCTGACTTCCCCATCGCCCCGATAAAAATTAATATCGCTGTTATTGTAATCATCGTAGGGGTAAGATCACCCGTACGAATCGCCCTAAATATTGCGTCATATTCAAAACTACCCGCGTGCCAAAAAAGTAAGATCATCCCAATAAATAAACCGACATCTCCAATACGAGTCATAATAAAAGCCTTTTTCGCAGCAGCTTTCGCTTCTTCTTTAAAGAAATAAAAACCGATGAGTAAAAATGAACCAAGGCCAACTAACTCCCAAAATATATAAAGCTGTAATAAATTCGGTGATATAACGAGCCCGAGCATTGCAAATGTGAAGAGCCCTAAATAGGCATAAAAGGTTGGTAATCTTTCATCACCTTTCATATAACCTTTCGAATACACATGTACAAGTAAACTCACAAGTGTAACGATAAACAGCATTAAAGCCCCTAATGCAGTCACTTCAAAGCCAAATGATATATCAATATCTCCCGTTCTAAGCCATACCCACTTATGCTTCAATCCTACTTTCGAAAACCGTTCTACTAATACAAGTACCGCAAATATAAAGGAGAGAAAGACGAGGAAAATACTAAGTACACTGCTTCCTTCTCTAATTTTCTTCCCGAATATAAGTAATAAAAAAAACGAAACAAGCGGGAAAAGCGGTATGAGCCATGCATAATCGATCATTGTTTCCTTCCCCCTTTTCGGTCACAATGTTATCCTTTGAGCGTATCCATTTCATCTACATGAACCGTCGTACGATTACGATACAAAGCAATTAAAATGGCGAGTCCTACCGCCGCCTCCGCTGCTGCTACAGCCATCGTAAACAGAGAGAAAATTTGCCCTGTTAAATTTGGGAACAAACCTAATTTACTAAACGCGACTAAATTTAAATTGGCCGCGTTTAGCATTAATTCAATACAAACTAATACAATCACTGTATTTCGCTTCGTTAAAGCTCCAAACAAACCGATGCAAAACAAAATAATCGCAAGCGTTAAATATGCAGAAGCTGGAACACTACTCATTGGAATCCTCCTCTTTCTCATCCTTCTTCGCAAGTATAATCGCGCCAACAAGTGCTACAAGTAAAATAACTGAGGTTAACTCAAATGGAATAATATATTTCGAATAGAGAAGTGTACCGATTTGAAGTGTGTTTTTTTCATGGAGAGGTAAACTTCCTTGTGTGCTTTCATTTGCAAAATCAATATTGTTAACAGCGAAATACATAACTGCCCCAAATGCTACAACCGCAAAGAAGATAATCCATTTTCGAAGAGTAAGACGCGATTCATTTTCTGCGTTATGTTGCGTTAACATAATGCCAAAAATCATAATAATTGTAATCGCACCGGAGTAAAGTAAAATTTGTGCAACTCCGATAAATTCGGCCGATAAAAGAAAGTACAAACCTGCGATACTAAGAAATGTCAGAACGAGAGCTAGCATCATATGCATGACTTTCGTTAAGTTCAACATAAGAACACCGCCGATAATTGCAGACAAGGATAGTATAAAGAATGCTACAAACTCGCCATTCATGCTTTATTCTCCTTCCTGACGTTTTCGTCGTTTTCGTCAAGCCACTGCAAATTTTTAAATAAATCATCACGTGAATATTCCGCGAGCTCAAAGTTATTTGTCATAACAATCGCCTCTGTCGGACAAACTTCTGTACATAAATCACACAGAATACAAATTTCAAAATTAATATCATACGTGTCGATAATTTTTCCTTTTTTCGTAGGATCCGGATGTTTTTTTCCTGTTAACTGAATACAGTCTGTCGGACAAATGTTGGAGCATTGGTTACAAACAATACACTTTTCCGGATAAAACTTTTGAATACCTCGAAAGCGGTCTGGCAACGGCAACGGTTGATTCGGATAATCGTAAGTCACCTTCTTCTTACTCAAATTGCTTAATGTATATTTTAATCCTTTAAATAGTCCTTTCATCTCTTACTGGCCCCCCCCTCATAGATTAGAAGAATAACTCCTTAATCAATGCCGTTAAGAAAATATTCGCAAGTGCAATTGGCAATAATACTTTCCAGCCAAACTCCATTAACTGGTCACCTCTTATACGCGGAAACGTAACGCGGAACCAAATTAATAGAAAGACTACACTGCTAAATTTCAAAGCAAACCATACCGATCCCGGGATAAATCCAAGGAACATAACTGGATTCCATCCGCCTAAAAAGAGCACTGTAATTAAAGATGACATTCCGAAGAAATATACGTACTCTGAAAGCATGAAAAACGCCCATCGAAACCCTGAGTATTCCGTATGATATCCAGAAACAAGTTCCGATTCTGCTTCTGGTAAATCAAACGGCGTCCTATTTAACTCTGCTACCGCCGCGATTAAGAAAACGACGAAACCGATTGGCTGCACGAAAATGTACCAAACATTCTCCTGTGTCGCTACAATTTCATTTAAATTCAGGCTACCAGCTAACAAAACGACGCCAATTACACTCATTACGAGCGGAATTTCATAAGAAATCATTTGCGCCGCCGCACGCATCCCTCCTAAAAGGGAATATTTATTATTTGATGCCCATCCTCCGGTTACGACACCAATCGTCGTAATGCCAGAAACAGCAATGTAATACAGTAAGCCTACGCCAATATCCGCGAACTGAAATTTATCAGTAAACGGGATGACTGCAAGCACCATAAATGCCGGTGCGAATGCAATGACAGGCGCTAATATAAACAACGGTTTATCTGCCGCTTTCGGAATACTATCTTCTTTCAATAATAGTTTTAAAACATCAGCTACCGTTTGCAGTAAACCGAACCGGCCCCCAACTTGGTTTGGTCCAATCCGCCCTTGCATAAAACCCATTACTTTCCGTTCTGCCAAAATACCATATGTAACGAAGCCAAGGACTGCAAATAATAGAAGCACCGCTAATCCGAAAAAAATGAAGAAATTCGTCCAGCTTGAAGGTGATTGTAAGAGCGTTTCAATCATTAGCCATCAACCTCCCCAAGTACAATATCAACTCCACCTAAAATCGTAATTAAATTGGCGATGTTTTCACCTTTCAATAACTTCGGTAAAATTTGCAAATTGTAAAAAGACGGCCTGCGAAACTTCAAGCGGTACGGCTCTTTCTTTCCATCACTAGCAATATAGCAACCAATCTCTCCTCGCGGCGATTCTATACGGACGAACGCTTCCCCTTTAGGCGCCTTAATGATTTTCGGCACTTTCGCTAGCACAGCTCCGTCTTTCGGGAACTGCTGGACAGCTTGCTCAACAATTTTTAATGACTCCTCAATCTCTTGCATGCGGCAAACGTAACGATCCCAAGCATCTCCCACACTCCCAACAGGAATATCGAAATCAAAACGATCATAAATGGAGTACGGTTCATCCTTGCGAAGATCCCAGTTTACTCCGGTACACCGCAAATTCGCTCCGCTTAAAGAATACGAAATCGCTTCTTCCGCGCTATATATACCAACGCCTTTTACGCGATTTAAGAAAATCTCATTACCGCTAACGAGATCATGATAACCTGCCAATTGTTCTCGCATATACGGAACAAACTCTTCCACTTTTTCAATCCAACCGTCCGGCGCATCCCACTTTACACCCCCGACTCTCATATAGTTAAAAGTAAGACGGGCACCGCATAATTCGTTTAATAAATTTATAATCATCTCTCGTTCACGAAAAGCGTATAAAAACGGGCTGACCGCTCCTATATCAAGAAGATTTGTCCCCCACCAAACGAGGTGGCTCGCAATCCTTCCAAGCTCCATTGCAAGTACTCGTAAGTATTCGGCCCGCTCCGGGATTTCAAGCCCCATCATCGTCTCTACAGCATGGCAAATGACGTAATTATTCGTCATGGCCGATAAATAGTCCATTCGATCTGTATAAGGGATAATTTGCGTATACTGTAAGCTCTCGGCAATCTTTTCGGTCCCGCGATGCAAATATCCAATAACTGGTGTAGCTTCTTTAATAATTTCCCCGTCAATCTTAATAACAAGCCTGAACACACCATGCGTACTCGGATGCTGAGGCCCTACATTCAAAAGCATTTCTTCCGTACGGATCATAAGCTACACCTCCACATCATACGGTTCATAATCTTTCCGAAGCGGATACCCTATCCAATCATCAGGCATTAAAATACGTGATAAATTCGGATGTCCCTTAAATACAATGCCGAGCAAATCATACGCTTCTCGCTCTGGCCAGTCCGCTCCTTTCCAAAGCGCTGCAACCGACTCTACTTCTGGTGCTTCCCTATCCAACTTCACCTTCACCGCTACTGACTGTTTCTTTCCATATGAAAATAAATGAACATACACTTCCATATGTGTCACAAAATCCGTCGCATGTAGCTCTGACATATAATCAAAAGCAAGTCCCTCATGGAATCGCAGTAACTCCATTACTTCATAATATTTTGAGGGCTCCACCACAAGAGTTGGCACGTCTTTTGAAAGTTTATTAATGTAGGAATCTACTAACGTATCCTCTCCAATTTTCCCCTTAATAACTTCAACATACTGATTTAAATACGGCTGATTCACGGATGGCTCTTCCTGCTTCGGCTCCTCTTCCGCTTTACCTTCAGCGCCCTTTGTTTTCGCCCTTGCTGCCGCTTTTGCCTTCGCTGCTGCAATTGCCTTCGCCTTTTCATCTCCCGATTTCCCATCACCTAGCGAGGCCTTCTGCTTCGCTAAAGCCGCTGCCTTTGCTACCGCCACGGCCTTCGCCTTCGCCTTCGCTTTGGCCCTTTCTTCTTCCGTTACTTCTTCGGTTCCTTCTCTTTTTTGCTTTGCTAACGCTGCCGCTTTTGCGGCTGCTGCTGCCTTCGCTTTCTCTTTTGCCTTTTCTTCTTCCGTTACCTCTTCGGTTCCTTCTCTTTTTTGCTTTGCTAATGCTGCCGCTTTTGCTTTCGCGGCTGCTGCTGCCTTCGCCTTCGCTTTTGCCTTTTCTTCTTCCGTTACCTCTTCTGTTCCTTCTCTTTTTTGCTTCGCTAACGCTGCCACTTTTGCTTTTGCGGCGGCGGCTGCTGCACGTCGTTTTACTTCTTCCACAGTCATACCATCACTTTTTGGTAGCGCTTTCTCTTTTTCTCGATTTTCTTCCTCAAGTTTACTTATTTCCGCATCATGTTTCGCAACGAGACGCTTTCTCGCCTCTTCTTTCGCATGCCTAGCCGCTTCTCTTTTCAAATCCTCTAGGTCTTTATTTGGATCACTCATTTATTCGTCACCTGCTTTCCCGTCTTTGCCTCGTAACGAATTTTTTCTTTCAATTTATTAATTCCATAAATTAAAGCAGCAGGATTGGGTGGGCAACCAGGAATATACACATCAACTGGTACAATTTGATCCACACCTTTCACAACAGCGTATGAATTTACATATGGGCCACCTGCTGTCGCACAAGATCCCATTGCAATCACCCATTTTGGTTCAGGCATTTGATCGTATAAACGCCGAACAATAGGAGCCATCTTCTTCGTTACTGTTCCCGACACAATCATAACGTCCGATTGCCTTGGCGATGTCCGAAAAAATGACCCAAATCGATCTAAATCGTAATGTGATGAACCTACTCCCATCATTTCAATTGCACAGCATGCCAGTCCGAATGTCATCGGCCATAAAGAATTGCTTCGTGCCCATCCTTTTAACTGCTCCAATGTAGAAAAAAAGATATTTCGTTCTAATTCCGCCCGCTCATTTGGATGTAATTCCTCAAAATTTATAACCATTGTAACACCTTCTTTTTCCAAGCATACGCTAATCCAACTAGCAACATTACAACAAAGATGAGCATTTCAATCAGTGCAAATAAACCGAGCTTGTCATATGCAACAGCCCATGGATATAAAAATAAAGTTTCTACATCAAAGATGACAAACAATAAAGCAAAAATATAATAACGAGCATGAAACCGAATATTTGCATCATGAAAAGGCTCAATCCCACTCTCATACGTCGTCGCTTTCGCTGCACTTGGTTTGTTTGGACGCAGCATCTTTCCTAATGTAAGAGCCACTACCGGCAGCAATATACCTAATAGCAAGAAAATCAAAACGATCATATAACTATTTTCATATACACTTGCCATTGTGAAACCCTCCCCCCTGAATTAAGAACAAGTTCACTTAGTAAACAATATGTCCTAGTTGCAGTAATTATTATTTTTAAATTTTTCTAAATAATGCAACTATTTTAATCATTATAGCAAACTTCAAATTCCTATGTCGATATATTGGGGACCGAAACGAGAATTATTGAAATCTATTTTTACAACTCGCTAAACCTGTGTAAAATAAGTATAGAAATTATATATATGTTTCAAGAAACAATAAAAAATAAAAAGAGGAATTTATATGTATATACCGTGGGTGAGATAAATGAAAAAACAAACACATGTAAGTATTCTTATAAGCATTATATTGTTATCTATAGCGATTCATTACGTGGCAATGCCTTTTCTATATGAATACTCATTTCCTTTTCAAATATTAATTGGAATGAGTACCTTATTCATTGATATTATCGCTTGTAGTTATATACTTTATTTTTCAAATAGGAAAGAAGGGTTACCTCGTTTATTTTGGACCATTTTATCTGTTGGAACCCTCTCTTATTTCATTGGTGATATGGTCGTTGCCTATCAACGTTTAATTTTAAAGGACTACTATACATTCGTTGATCCGTCCGATTTTTTTTACTTACTTTTTTTAATTAGCTTTGCATTTGCCTTTCTATATGAAATCATCTATAACCGCGATTTATTAGAAAAGCTTTTTATGATATGTGATATTTGTATTATTGTTACAGCACAATTCACTTTAAGTTACTACTTACTTATTGAACGCACCATTCACGTTTCTTCAACATCCTATATCGACATATTTGTTCAACTTACCTATCCAATGGCCGATTTGCTCTTTCTTCTCATAGGAATCAATCTGTTATTCAAGCCATTATCCTTATTATCCAAAAAAGTTGGTGCGCTTCTTGGCAGTGCTTTAATTTTATATGCTACTACAGATGCGATTTATGCTTATATCAAATACTTCACACCCGAGTATTCTATGTTTACAGTTACTCCTCTCTATCAAGTAACTTTAGTACTAGTGGCAATCGCCTGTATTCTGCATACAAAAGAACCTGAAAGACAAGAGCAAGTACTATTAACACCTAAACTTGGGGAATCGATCAGATTGTCATTACCTTATATTTCTGTAGTAATGCTTATTGTTTTTATACTAGTTGAATATGTTTTTGCACCTATTGTAGTAATCGGGCTTATAATAACTTTCTCCTTCGTTCTCATACGCCATAGTTTAGTTCGAAAACAAAATAAAATATTATTACTAGCCCAAATGCAATTCAACTCGGAACTCGAAAAACAAATTGAACTGCGTACAGAAGATTTAGTAGAACAAAAAAATGAACTATATCATAACCAACAGATGTTTAAATCTTTATATGAGCATCATCCAGATCCAATCTTCACCTTAGATTTGTACGGTAATTTTCTCAAAGTGAATAACGCTGGTACTACTTTGCTCGGTTATCAAACGAATGAATTATTAAATCAACCTTACTATTCACTTATGTATGAAGAAGATTTGGAAGAAATCATTAGTGCCTTTCATCGGGTAAAAAAGGGGAAATCTATTTCTTTAGAAGTACGGGCATATCATAAAAATAGGGATATTTACTACTTGCATGTTACAGCAGTTCCTATCTTTTTAAAGGATCATATTTCTGGTGTTTATTTAATGATTAAAGATATTACGGAAAGCAAACAACAACAAGAACAAATTAATTTTCTAGCATATCATGATACTTTAACAGAGCTTGCAAATCGCCGTGCATTTCATCAATATGTAGAACAAGCAATTGCTCGATCCGAAATATCAAAAAGGCCTTTTGCTGTTATGTTTCTCGACCTAGACCGCTTTAAGGTTATTAATGATACCCTCGGTCATAGGGTAGGAGACCTTCTATTAATTGCCGTAGCAAAAAGACTAGAAAGACTATCGACACCAAATATGAAGCTCGCCCGGCTAGCTGGGGATGAGTTCACAATCCTTATCGAAAATTATAAAAAAAGACCCGATGTAAAAAAAATGGCTGATACGATTGTAGCAGCCATGAACGAACCATTCGAAATTGAAAGTCAACATTTACAAATCTCACCGAGCATCGGGATTGCAATATATCCTGAAGCAGGTGAAGATCCATTGTCCATTTTACAGCATGCTGATATGGCCATGTACGAAGCAAAAAATAAAGGGAAAAATGGTAGCTCTCTGTACACGAAAGAATTGTATAAAAAAATGGAACGAAAAGCTCGAATTGAAAAAGATTTACCACTCGCTTTAGTAAACGAAGAGTTTTATCTCGTCTATCAACCACAAATTGATATTACGACGAAAAAGATTATTGGTGCTGAATCATTAATACGCTGGAAACACCCACTCCTAGGTGACATTCCGCCATGTGAGTTCATTCCAATTGTAGAAGAGACGCCTCAAGTCATTCCACTCGGTCATTGGGTATTAAAAGAATCTTGTCGCCAGTTAAAAATATGGCATACTTTCGGCTACACAGATTTAAAAATAAGTGTGAACTTATCTGCAAAAGAGTTCCAGCAAGATCATTTAATCGAGAACATTTCACAAATACTAACAGACATTAAAGTCGATCCAAAGCATGTAACACTTGAGTTAACAGAACGAATTGCAATGATCAACGAAAAAGAAACATTATCAAGACTAAAACAATTAAAGGAATATGGTATTCAAACGTCCATTGATGACTTCGGTACCGGCTATTCTTCTCTCGCTTATTTATCAATTTTCCCTATAGATACATTAAAAGTACCGAGAGAATTTACACAACTAGCCGATCATCGGCCTGAGGAACGAGCTATTGTTTCCACTATCCTTTCCCTTGCAAATACTTTAAACCTTTCTGTCGTTGCTGAAGGAATTGAAACAGAAAAACAACTTAAGTTTCTACAAAAGAACAACTGTAAATATATGCAAGGCTACTATTTCAGTAAACCACTTACTAGTCATCAATTTATAAAATTTCTACAAAAAACACCCAGTATGAACCAATAGCTCATACTGGGTGTTTTTATAGTGTCGGAATTGTTTTCTCGTAATACTCCTCTGCAATTTCTTCATAAAAAGCTGCTGACGTCGTATAAAAATATGGAATTAGCCATAGGAATCCAATCCCGAGCGTAATACAACTTAATATAAACCAACCAATAAAGCTTAAACATAAAATGAAATACTCCATCTTATGTCCATCCATCATACGACGGCTTTCTGTAATAGCTTGATTTATGGAATACTCAGGATGATCATTTATTATAAAGTACGTCATCGCATAAGAAAATGATTTAATAATGCCTGGAATAATAAATAGTAAAAACCATAAGAAAATATAAATGTTCACTACTATATATAATAAAAATGACTTTATAAACTTACTTACTTCTGTAAACCATCTGAATATATGCCCAATACGTGCTTCCTTTTCACGAATGATATGTAGCGCTAAATGATAACCACCTAGCGTTAATGGACCTACCATCAATATTGTAATAACGTCTACTGAAAGTGAGTTATTTACTTCTTTCCAATCCCAAAATTGAGAGAAAATGAAATCAATACTAAAGCTAAAAGCTAAAATAAGAATCGAAATCAGTAATGTTGCCCCGACAGCTAATCCCCATTTCCCTTCTAATGAATCTAACGCTTCTCCTTTTAAATCACTAATCATATTGTTCCTCCTATACGTAATAACTCTATTAGTATAGCATGTTCCTACTACAATTCGTCTTTTGAAAGATAACGATAAAAATGCGCTGTCGTTGTACTCATATACGGGCTAAGCCAAAGAAAACCAATTCCAAGTGTAAGAATTGCTAAAATACCCCATCCTATAAAACTAAGCCATAAAAGAAACAAATCTAACTTATGTCCCTTCATAAGATGCTTACTTTCTTTCATTGCTCGTGACACACTATACTCTGGATTTTCAATCATTACATAGTACGTCATCGCATAAGAAAAATACATCACAATCATAACAACGATTGAAATAGCTAATAGTACAAAGAAAGCGATAGTAAACGACGTATTTCCTTCTTCACCGAAAAATGCGAATAAGGCTACTAGCAACATTGGAATCCATGTACCTGTATATAATAAAATCGCAAGCATTGCCCACATCGTTTTCATCATTCTTTTAAAGCCACGAAATCCTTCGAATAAGTGATCTACTTTAGCACCTTCTCGTTTACTAATCTGTAAAAATACATTTGTATAACCGTATGATGTAATTCCATACGATGCGTTACTCAAAATTATTATGATGCAATAAAAAATACCAAATGTAATACCTGCTCCGATTGACATCGTTTCCTCTTCAACTGATCCAGTTAAGCTAACAACTAAGAAAAATATAATAATTCCTGGAATTAACATTATAAGCATTGCAGCCATTGAAACAACATAACTTAAAATAAAATATAAAATCGTTGATCCAACACCTAGCCCCCATTTTCCCTTTAAAGAGTGCAACGCTTCTCGTTTCATTTCACCGATCATTTATTCATCCCCTTTATAAATTGTTGTACATTCTCTACTTATACAAGCATCAATATAAGTATACCATTTTTGTAAAATTATCCATGAACTACACAAAAAAATCCGTAAAGGCAAAGCCTTTACGGATTTTTTATTTCATATCGGAAACGTTTAAACGGTTCACAGCACGTTGTAATGCCATTTCTGCACGTCTAAAGTCAACATGTGCTTGTTTATCTTGCATACGTTGTTCAGCGCGACGCTTCGCTTCATTTGCACGATGGATATCGATATGGTTTGCTTCTTCAGCAGATGATGATAATACAGTTACTTTATCTGGACGAACTTCGATAAAGCCACCGCTTACTGCTACATAATCAGTGTGTCCACCATGTTTCAGACGAACTGCACTAATTTTTAATGGTGCAACAGTTGGAATGTGACCCGGTAAGATCCCCATTTCCCCACTCTCTGCTTTTACGCTTACCATTTCTACTTCTTTTTCGTAAACCGGTCCATCAGGAGTTACAATACTGACTGGAAATGTCTTCATAATTCGTCCCTCCTAAGGCCTTACGCCATCATTTTCTTCGCGTTTTCAATAACTTCTTCAATACCACCTACAAGACGGAATGCATCTTCTGGAAGGTCATCATATTTTCCTTCTAGAATTTCTTTAAATCCGCTAACTGTATTTTTTACAGGTACGTAAGAACCTTTTTGACCTGTAAACTGCTCAGCTACGTGGAAGTTTTGAGATAAGAAGAATTGAATACGACGAGCACGATGTACAACTAACTTATCTTCTTCAGATAACTCATCCATACCTAAGATAGCGATGATATCTTGAAGCTCTTTATAACGCTGTAAAGTTTGCTGTACTTGACGAGCTACTTCATAATGCTCTTCTCCTACGATTTCTGGAGAAAGTGCACGAGATGTAGATGCTAATGGATCTACGGCTGGGTAAATACCCATTTGTGTTAAACGACGCTCTAAGTTTGTTGTTGCATCTAAGTGAGCGAACGTTGTAGCTGGTGCTGGATCCGTATAGTCATCGGCTGGTACATATACCGCTTGGATAGACGTGATAGACCCTTTATTTGTAGATGTAATACGCTCTTGTAATTGACCCATTTCTGTTGCAAGTGTCGGTTGGTAACCTACCGCAGATGGCATACGACCAAGAAGGGCAGATACTTCAGAACCTGCTTGCGTGAAACGGAAGATATTATCGATGAACAATAGTACGTCTTGTCCTTGCTCATCACGGAAATGTTCAGCCATTGTTAAACCTGTTAATGCAACACGTTGACGTGCTCCAGGTGGCTCATTCATTTGTCCGAATACCATCGCAGTTTTCTTAATTACGCCAGAATCGCTCATTTCGTGGTATAAATCGTTACCCTCACGAGTACGCTCACCTACACCAGCGAATACAGAGATACCACCGTGTTCTTGTGCGATGTTGTTAATTAATTCCTGAATTAATACAGTTTTACCTACACCGGCACCACCGAATAGACCGATCTTACCACCCTTAATATAAGGAGCAAGTAAGTCTACTACTTTAATACCAGTTTCAAGAATTTCTACTTTAGTAGATAATTCTTCGAATGCAGGTGCTTGACGGTGAATTGGATCACGACGTACATCCGCAGGAACTTCACCATCTAAGTCAATTGCATCACCTAATACGTTAAATACGCGACCAAGTGTTACATCACCAACTGGTACAGAGATTGCTTTACCAGTATCTTCTACTTCTGTGCCACGAACAAGTCCATCTGTGGAAGACATTGCAACTGTACGAACTGTATCATCACCTAAATGAAGTGCAACTTCAAATGTTAAGTTAATGCTTGTTCCGTTTTCGTTGCTTTGTTTTACCGTAAGGGCGTTGTAGATTTCTGGTAGCTTTCCGCCATCAAACTTAACGTCTACAACCGGACCCATGATTTGCGTAACGCGCCCTTTATTCATCGGGTTCCCTCCTAGCTTTCTTTTAATTAGCCAGCTTTCTAAGAGAAGTCGGCTTTTAATTTTTTATTAGTGTAGCTTTCGCAGTTCTCCTGAAAGAACCGCTTCCGCTTTTTAATACTATTCTAACGCTGCTGCTCCACCAACGATTTCCGTAATCTCTTGCGTAATCGCTGCTTGACGCGCACGGTTGAATGAAAGTGTAAGTGAATCGATAACTTCCATTGCGTTGTCTGTAGCACTCTTCATTGCTGTCATACGCGCTGCGTGTTCACTTGCTTTACCGTCTAGTAATGCACCGTACACTAAGCTTTCTGCGTATTGTGGCAATAATACTTTTAAAATTTCTTCTTCAGAAGGTTCGAATTCATAAGCTGTCGTCGGTTTGTCAGACGCCACATCAGTAAGCGGTAAAATTTTATTTTCCGTTACTTCTTGTGAAATTTTACTTACGTAATGGTTGTAGTAAATATACAGCTCATCATAAGCACCATCTGCGAACATCGCAATTGCTCGAGAAGCAAGGTCTTTAATATCAGTAAATGATGGGTGGTCAGATAATCCAACTACTTCATCAATGATGTTAAAGCCGCGACGTTTTAAATAATCACGTCCTAGTCGGCCAAGCACAATAATTGAATATTGGTTTGAATCCATATTATGACGTTCACGAATTACGTTACTTACTGTACGTAATACGTTACTGTTATAACCACCTGCTAGTCCGCGATCAGATGTAATAACGATGTACCCTGTACGCTTTACAGGGCGCGAATTTAGCATTGGGTGATTAATCCCTTTACTTCCTTGCGCAATGCTCGCTACTACTTCTTGAATCTTTTCCATATACGGAACGAAAGATTTAGCATTTTGCTCTGCACGGTTTAACTTAGATGCAGATACCATCTCCATCGCTTTCGTAATTTGGCTCGTTTTCTTTGTCGAGGTAATCTTCGCTTTTATATCGCGTAAAGATGCCACAGGTTTTCACCACCTTTTTTCCAGAAGTTGGCACGATTAGTAAGAATCCTCTTCCTAATCTACGTTGCAAGATATTCTTGCTCATGATTGAAGGAAAAGAATAGGTGCACCTACTCTTTTCCTTTACATAATCGTCAGCAATCTCAAATCTTGAGATGCCTTTTATATGATCTAGCTAAGCCACAATCGGCTTCACTTTTATTTATTATTCAGAAGCTACGAATACTTTTTTAAATCCGTTAATTGCCGCTGCAAATTTATCGTCATCCGCAAGTTTCTTAGTTGTGCGGATTTCTTCTAATAAGTCAGTCGCATTAGAATCTAACCAAGCATGGAATTCTTCTTCGAAACGAGTGATATCTACTACCGGGATATCATCTAGGAATCCACGTGTTAAAGCGTAAAGAATGATAACTTGTTTCTCTACACGTAATGGTTTGTGTAATCCTTGTTTTAATACCTCAACAGTACGAGCACCACGGTTTAGTTTCGCTTGAGTTGCTTTATCAAGGTCAGAACCGAACTGAGCGAACGCTTCTAACTCACGGTAAGATGCAAGGTCAAGACGAAGTGTACCTGATACTTTACTCATTGCTTTAATCTGAGCAGATCCACCTACACGAGATACAGAAGTACCCGCATCGATCGCTGGACGTACGCCAGAGAAGAATAGGTCAGATTGTAAGAAGATTTGTCCATCCGTAATAGAAATTACGTTTGTTGGGATGTAAGCTGATACGTCCCCTGCTTGTGTTTCGATGAAAGGTAGTGCAGTTAAAGAACCGCCGCCTTTTGCATCACTTAATTTTGCTGCACGCTCTAATAAGCGAGAATGTAAGTAGAACACATCCCCTGGATATGCTTCACGACCTGGAGGACGACGTAATAGTAATGAAAGCTCACGGTAAGCCGCTGCTTGTTTTGATAAGTCATCATATACTACTAATACGTGTTTACCATTGTACATGAACTCTTCACCCATTGTTACACCAGCATAAGCAGCTAAGTATAATAATGGAGCTGGTTGAGAAGCTGATGCAGTTACAACGATTGTGTAATCTAATGCACCGTGCTTACGTAGTGTTTCTACTACGTTACGTACAGTTGATTCTTTTTGTCCGATAGCTACATAGATACAAATCATATCTTCATCTTTTTGGTTAATGATTGTATCAAGTGCAACTGCTGTTTTACCTGTTTGACGGTCACCAATGATTAACTCACGTTGACCACGGCCAATTGGTACAAGAGCATCGATCGCTTTAATACCTGTTTGAAGTGGCTCATGAACAGATTTACGATCCATTACACCTGGTGCTGGACTTTCGATTGGACGAGTGTTTGTTGTATTGATTGGGCCTAAACCATCAACTGGTTGACCTAATGGGTTTACAACACGACCGATTAGTTCTTTTCCTACTGGTACTTGCATGATGCGACCAGTACGACGAACTTCGTCACCTTCACGAATTTCTGTGTAAGGTCCTAAAATAATGATACCTACGTTGTTTTCCTCTAAGTTTTGTGCTAGCCCCATAACGCCGTTAGAGAACTCTACAAGTTCACCAGCCATAACGTTATCAAGACCATGAGCACGCGCAATACCGTCACCAACTTGGATAACTGTACCAACATCACTAACTTCGATTTCAGACTGATAGTTCTCGATTTGTTGCTTTATCAGTGCGCTAATTTCTTCAGCTCTGATGCTCATGTGCTTCACCCCTATCTATTCTTCATTAATTCACGCTGAATACGTGCTAATTTTCCTTGTAAGCTTCCATCGTAAATGCGATTTCCAATACGTACTTTAATGCCGCCTAGTAAATCTTCATCTACAACATTTTTTACGCGAATTGCATCTTTTCCCGTTCTCTTTGCAAATGCTTCTGCAATGTTAAGCTTCTCTTCTTCTGATAGAAGACGAGTAGAATATACAGTTGCGTCGGCTACGTTACGTTCTTCATTAGCAAGAACAACATATTCATCTGCAATTTCAGGTAAAATATCAATGCGTTTGTTATCAATTAAAATATATAACGTATTTAAAATAGATTCAGAAACAGATCCGAATACGTTTGCAAGAAACGTTTTCTTTTGTTCCTTTGAAATGTTCGGTTGCGTTAAAAAGCTATGTAGGTCTTCGTTCTTTACATAAACGTTTTGTACAAGGCGTAATTCCTCTTCAAACATTTCTAATACGTGTTTTTCTTTTGCAATTTTAAAAAGAGCGACAGCATAACGTTTTGCTACAATCCCATTGCTCATCGCGCTTCTCCTACTTCTTTAATATAATCGCGAATTAACTTAACTTGATCTTCTTCTTTTAACTCTTTTTCAATTACTTTAGAAGCAATTTGAACAGATAAAGAAGCGACTTGTTCTTGTAAAGCAGCAATCGCTTGCTCTTTTTCGCGTTGAATTTCTTGTACAGCAGATGCTTTAATTGATTCTGCTTCTTCTTTCGCAGCAGCAACAATAACATCCTTTTGATCTACAGCTTGTTTTTTCGCTCTTTCGATTAACTCTTGTGCTTCAACACGCGATTGTTTTAACATTTCACGTTGTTCTTCTACTAATTTCTTCGCTTCAGCATTACTTCTTTCTGCAGCGTCGATTTCATTAGTAACATGCTCTTCACGTTCTTTCATAATTCCCATTAAAGGACCCCACGCGAATTTGCGTAGCATTACTAATAGAAGTAAGAAAATGAACAATGTATAAGCAATCGTTCCAAATGGAATGGAAGCCCCTAATAATAAAGTTGGCACAAGGATTCACTCCCTTCAAAATATCTAAATTGATCATATGAAAAAAAAAGACATACGTTTCGTTCATAAAGCAATGGCGAAGAAAGTTCGGAAAAACACTCTTCGCCATCTATGTAAGGGGAGTCTCCCTTATTTGTTCATTACGATGAATGCAATAACTACACCGATGATTGGAAGTGCCTCAACTAAAGCAACCCCGATGAACATAATTGTTTGAAGTGCGCCTTTTAATTCTGGTTGACGAGCAACACCTTCGATTGTACGTGATACGATAAGACCGTTACCAATACCTGCACCTAATGCTGATAAACCAATTGCAATTGCAGCTGCGATTACACCTAAACTCATTTAATTTGTCCTCCTTTGTATTATAAAAAAATAAATTTTTTCTTACTTAAATTATATTAATGGTCATGGCTTACTTTATGAGCCATATAAACCATCGTTAACATAACGAAAATAAATGACTGGATTGATCCAACGAATACACTGAATCCCATCCATGCTAACATTGGTACAAGCGCACCTAATGCTCCAAGGAATGATGCTCCGCCTAACTTAGCAAGTAATCCTAATAAGATCTCACCTGCATAAATGTTACCGAATAAACGAAGACCTAACGTTAATGTGTTAGCAAACTCCTCAATAACCTTTAATGGGAATAAGAATTTCATAGGTTGGAAATAACCTTTTACGTATTCTTTCGTACCCTTCATCTTAATTCCATAATAATGGGTGAGGGTAACTACCATCACGGCTAATGTTAATGCAACTGCTGGATCAGACGTTGGTGATCTCCACCATGCAATATGTTCGCCAGCCTCAACTGTTGAATACATGAATGGTAAACCAAGGAAGTTCGATACGATGATAAACATGATAAGCGTAACGCCAAGCGTTAAGAAACGTCCACCTGTTTTCCAATCCATCGTACTATTGATAATCCCTTTCACGAAGTCAAACACCCATTCCATGAAGTTTTGCATCCCGGTTGGGCGAAGGGCTAAACTGCGAGTTCCGATAACAGCGATTAAGAAAACAATAACTGCTGCTACAGTAACCATCATAACTGATGACAAATCGAACGTTAAACCTAGAAATTCAACTAATTTACCGTGTTCCACTAGTAATTCACCTCTCTTCCCTGCTCTTATACTCTAAATAAAGAAAATCTATGATCATGACAAGATATCCTGTCAGCAATCCTACACCTAGGCCCCACATCGCAATTAACTCTTGATATTTGGCTGCAAATAAAATTAATAACCCAATCGTGGCGAATCTCGAATATGTACTTACCGCTGTCGCCTTAAACTTCACGTTTTCTCCATTTGTTACGCGATCCAACAGCTTGTCTGTTCTACGTGCAATGATGCGCAAACTAAGAAAACTGAAAATCGTTCCGATAATCAGTCCAAGAAATACATCCTTGTAAGAGGTGAATCCCCATCCTAGCACTAGAAGCGCAAGCAAGTAGTACATATATTTCTTTTGTCTTTGGACAAGTCCATGTACGTCTATCATCATTGCTCTCCCGAATAGTAATGTCGAATGAGTCGAATCATTGCGTATATCCCTGTTCCTAATCCGAGTAATAACCCTATAATAAGAAACAATGGAAACGTTCCAACCTTACTATCAATCCACTGCCCACCAAAGATTCCAATAAGAATAGAACCGACTAACTGAGCAAGAATACCTGACATTAAAGCATAAGCTTTTATATGGCTGCGATCGTTTTTTTGCAAGGATTCATCCCTCCAATATGTAACCCTCATTCACGATGTGTTAATAATAACTCATTTTTTTGCATAAATCCTATACAAAATAAAAAGTTTACATTTTCGTCACGGAATAGATGTATTTTTGTCACTGAAAGCCCTACCATCTATCCCCGTTGTTAGCATACAATAGGGTATTAACAGTGTCAACGAGAAATCGTAAAAAATCAAAAAATTTGAGTATCAGGTATTTCCTCCCAAAAATGAAAACGTTACCCTTCTAAATACTGGTTATAGATATGCAATTTCTAACAGTTTTCTATTTATAATAGAAGATAATGTTCACAAGTTTGTCACTATTATATTTTTAAAATATAACGCTCCCCTTCCATATATAGTGTTTGCTAGACGTAAGACTTCTATATTATATGTGGTGTGTATACAACTTATGTTGTATATAGCCTGTATATTTATCTCCCTCCCCTACTTACTCGGAACAAAAAAAACGAGAGGGGAATCCCCTCTCGTCAGTTGTCTTACTTCGTTCCGAATAAACGGTCACCAGCATCACCAAGACCTGGTACTACATATCCGTGGTCATTTAATTTCTCATCTAATGCTGCTACATAAATATCAACATCAGGATGTTCTTCTTGTACTACTTTTACTCCTTCTGGAGCTGCAACGATACACATTAATTTAATTTGTTTTGCACCGCGCTTTTTCAGAGAATTAATTGCTTCAGCTGCAGAACCACCTGTTGCTAGCATCGGATCTAGTACGATAAAGTCACGTTCTTCTACATCCGTTGGAAGTTTCACATAGTATTCTACCGGTTGCAACGTTTTAGGGTCACGGTATAAACCAACGTGTCCTACTTTTGCTGCTGGAATTAATTTCAGAATTCCATCAACCATTCCTAAACCTGCACGTAAAATCGGAATTAAACCAAGCTTTTTACCAGCGATCACTTTTGTTGTCGCTTTGCTTACAGGTGTTTCAATTTCAATGTCTTTAAGTGGAAGATCGCGAGTAATTTCGAAAGCCATTAAACTTGCTACTTCGTCCACTAATTCACGAAAATCTTTCGTACCTGTATTCTTATCGCGAATATATGTAATCTTATGTTGAATTAACGGGTGATCAAATACATACAGTTTTCCCATGTGAATCTCTCCTTTAGATGATATTCATGCGTTTGCACGCTTTTTTACACTATTTACGATTGTAAAGAAAACGCTACTAATATTCAAGGGCAAATTTGGCAAAATCATGATTTTACGATGAATCTATCTAGTATCTTTACCAATTATGGGAGCTGTATCCTTCATTATATCGCCAAAATTTATTCATCATTTGTATACATACTTAAAGAACAATATATGTCCAAAAAAAAACTGCCAAAACAATTACGTCTCAGCAGTCTTCTTTAATCTATTATAGGTCTGTGTACATTGGAAATTTGCTCGTTAACGCTTCTACACGCTTACTTGCTTCTTCTAATGCAGCTTCATTTTCATGATTTTTTAATGTGTAAGCAATAAGTGACGCAATTTCATCCATTTCTTCTAAACCGAAACCACGAGATGTTACAGCTGCCGTACCGATACGTACACCGCTTGTTACAAATGGGCTTGCTGTTTCAAATGGAATTGTATTTTTGTTCACTGTAATACCAACTTCATCTAATACGTGCTCTGCTACTTTACCTGTGATTTCTAAGTTACGAACATCAATCAGGATTAAATGATTGTCTGTTCCACCAGAAACAAGTGTAAGTCCTTCTTTTTGAAGACCTTCAGCTAAGCGGTTCGCATTATTAATGATATTTTGTGCATATGTTTTAAAATCATCTTGTAGCGTCTCACCAAATGCAACAGCTTTTGCGGCAATTACGTGCATAAGTGGACCACCTTGAATACCAGGGAAGATTGATTTATCAATTTGTTTTGCAAATTGCTCTTCACATAAAATCATACCACCACGTGGACCACGTAATGTTTTATGTGTTGTCGTTGTAACGAAATGTGCGTGTGGTACTGGGTTTGGATGTAAACCAGCAGCTACTAAACCAGCGATATGTGCCATATCAACCATAAAGTATGCACCCACTTCATCTGCAATCTCACGGAATCGTTTGAAATCGATAACACGAGGATATGCACTTGCACCTGCAACGATTAATTTTGGTTTATGTTCTTTCGCTTTTGCTAATACATCATCGTAATTAATACGGTGAGATTCAGCATCCACGCCATATTCTACGAAATTATATTGTACTCCACTGAAGTTAACAGGGCTTCCGTGTGTTAAGTGACCACCATGAGATAAATTCATACCAAGTACTGTATCGCCTTGCTCTAAAATCGTAAAGTATACTGCCATGTTCGCTTGTGCACCAGAATGTGGTTGAACATTTACATGCTCTGCACCAAAAATTTCTTTCGCGCGATCACGTGCGATATCTTCCACTACGTCTACGTGCTCACAGCCACCATAGTAGCGTTTTCCAGGATATCCTTCAGCATACTTATTCGTTAAAACAGAACCTTGCGCCTCCATTACTGCTTCACTTACGAAGTTTTCCGAAGCAATTAACTCAATCTTTGAACGCTGTCTTCCTAGTTCTGCCTCAATTGCAGCAAATACCTTTTCATCTTGACGTTTTAAATGATCCACCAAAATCCCCCTTTTCTGAACGAATTACATCGATTCCCAATAGTTTTTTCTCATTTATTCAGAAAAAACGAAAATTCAGGTTGTAATTCTTTCGAACCTTCATGTTTTCAACTACATTCTAACATGACTTTCTATATCATAAAAGAAAAAAAAGACCGAAAATCGGTCTTTTCTTTCTTCTATTATAAAGTCAGACTACATACCTTTTATCTCTCGATATAAAGCTATTATGCGACTTTATAATTTTTCATGTCTAACGGCAAGTTATAGTCTCTTCCTTCGCCGCATAAACAGCACGTGCTCCACCAATTAGTTTTCCACGTGTTGTTGCCATCGTTACATGCGCACTTCCAATTTCCTTCACACCTGTACGAACCGGAACAGCTACATGCTTTAAATGCATACCGATAAATGTATCACCAATATCCATTCCTGCATCTGCTTTAATAAACTCAATTACTACCGGATCTTTCAAATTGTGATACGCATATGTTGCTAATGCACCACCTGCTGATCTAACAGGCGTAACTGTTACAATTTCAAATTGATATTTCATCGCCAACTCTCTCTCAACTACTAAAGCACGGTTTAAATGCTCACAACATTGAAACGCCAACTCAATACCTGTTTGCTCTTGAAATTGTTTTAACTCAGAAAAAATCGCCTCTGCTACTTCCATCGTTCCTGATGTCCCAATTCTTTCTCCTAGCACTTCGCTCGTGCTACACCCCACTACAAAAATTTGACCACTTTGTAATGAAGCTTGTTCTTGGAAATCAGCAAGCGAAATTTGTAACTGTTCTCTTACCTTTACGATTTCTGTCATTACGCCTCTTCCTTTCACAGGTTGGTTCACCAAATTATATTTCATACTACTTCTAGTTAGAATCTATTACTTTGTTTCGTATGTTTTAATTTTTCCTACGCGGTTTTCATGACGACCACCTTCATAGTCAGTTGTTAACCAAATTTTTGCGATGTCACGTGCTAGACCTGCACCAATTACACGCTCGCCCATTGCTAACATGTTTGTATCATTATGCTCTCTCGTTGCTTTCGCACTGAAAGTATCATGAACTAATGCACAACGAATACCATTTACTTTGTTTGCTGCAATTGACATACCGATGCCCGTCCCACAAACTAAAATACCACGATCTACTTCACCATTCGCTACCATTTCCGCTGCTGGAAACGCAAAATCAGGGTAATCAACAGAACCAGCTTCACATTCACAACCTAAATCAATATATTCAATATTTAACTCTTCTAATAAACTTACAAGTTCTTTACGGATATTCATACCGCCGTGATCAGATGCTACTACTACTTTCATTTTTACCCCTCCAAAGTTTCAATCAATTATCTTCATTTCTCACTCGTTACCTTAACGGAACGAAGTAATCTCCAATATCGTATTATACACGAAACATCAACCTTCTGAATGTTTTTTCAGTAAAGTTTGTACAAGTTTTTCCATCTCTTCTAACGTTTCTTTATAAATAGAAAGTGAACCGCCAAATGGATCTGAAATATCCTTACTTATCCCCTCAGTTACTCCATATAATGTATCCACTTTCTTTTCAACACTCGGATAATGCCCAAGTACAATTTGCTTATGGTTTTCCGTCATTGTTACTACAATATCTGCCCAATCAATCAAAGCTTCATTTATCTGTTGCGAAGCATGATCGATTGTAATTCCCTTTTCAGCTAAAGCTTCCTTTGCATATATCGACGCATCACTTCCAGGATAGACGAAAACACCAGCAGATTGCACTTCAAACTTCCCTTCTCCATGATGACGAAGTAACGCCTCAGCCATCGGGCTACGGCATGTATTTCCAGTGCAAATAAATAACACTCGTTCCATCCAAACCCACCCCTTTTCTTCTTTTTCCTATCTTTCATCATAACGTACATAAGAATAGAACAAAAGAAATGTGAATATACGAAAGGCGCATTTCTCTTATATTTTTTCTAAGAAAAATGCGCCTTATCCACATATATGTGAAACCCTATTTCCAAGTGCCTAGAGTATTTTAACATACATAGCAAGCGTACTACAAAACAAAAGAAGGAATCCATTTCATATGAAACGGATTCCTCTTATACAATAATTATTTCATTGTAACTTTCATTACTTCTGTTGAACCTTTTGTAGCTGTTACACCTACAGTTGTTTTAATAGACTCAGCTGCATCTGTGTTTGTAATAACAATTGGGGTAATTGTACTTTTCGCTTTTTCACGGATTAATTCTAAGTCGAATGAGATTAATTTATCTCCAGCTTTTACAGCTTGGCCTTCAGAAACGTGAGCTTCGAAACCTTCGCCTTCCATTTTTACAGTTTCTAATCCAACGTGGATTAAAATTTCTGTACCGTTTTTCGCTTTAATTCCTACAGCATGTTTTGTGTGGAATAACTGTACGATTTCACCATCAACTGGAGATACAACTACACCTTCAGTAGGATCGATTGCAACACCTTCACCCATCATACGACCAGCGAATACTGGATCTGGTACTTCTTCAATATTTTTCACTGCTCCAGTTAATGGAGCTACGATTGTTTCTTCATTTGTTTTTGAACCAAAACCGAATAATTTTTTAAACATAGGATAGTCCTCCTCATAATTTACCTAAAAGTTTATAGGGCAATCCCTAGTAAAACTCGGGATACATGTAAGACTTCATACTTCGAATATTATACTGTAAAAACGCTTTCGAAATAAATTACGTCATTACTAATAGACTCTTATTGTAGCTCTTTGCAAAATTCCAGTCAATTCTGATTGTCTGAATAACAATAAGAAGTTAACTTCTACTTATATTTTCTCTTTTTTTACCCAACTTGTCTAGAGGTCTTTACTACATTTTGTTTTTTGTTTTTAATTTGTAAAATTTTTTTCAAACTTTTTTCAAAATCCGCTTGACTAAAGTAAGTAACTATTTTATTATTACTTACATAAGGTAAGTTAATAACTTTTAGGAGGTTTCAAAAATGATGGATTTCGGTCTTCTTATTATTCGTCTTATTATAGGTATTACATTCATGGGTCATGGTGCTCAAAAATTATTTGGTTGGTTCGGTGGTTACGGTTTAAAAGGAACAGGTGGCTGGATGGAATCAATCGGTTTACGCCCTGGTGTATTTATGGCATTTATGGCTGGCGCAACTGAATTATTAGGTGGTTTCTTATTCGCATCAGGTATTTTCACTGCAATCGGTTCATTATTTATCGTCGGAACAATGTTAATGGCAATCTTCACTGTTCACGGGAAAAATGGTTACTGGGTAACCCAAAACGGATATGAATACAACTTAATGTTAATCGCCGTTGCTATCGGGGTAGCTTTAATCGGACCTGGTGCATACGTTTTATTATAATTTTTATCTTGAATTCGAGATTATTTAGACGGAACTTACTTCAATCACAATGAAGTAAGTTCTTTTTATGTAATAAAAATATTATTTTCAGCAGGAGTTTTCCACTAACATCTTGTAAACAAACAATAAGTCGTCATATTTAGAAAGGGGATTTTACGCATGTTATCCATTAATCCAAATGAACAAACGGAAAAAGAGAATTACAAATTATTAACGGGAAGTATCATTCCACGCCCTGTCGCATTCGTTACTTCTGTAACAAAAGACGGCGTATTAAACGGAGCACCGTATAGCTATTTCAATATTGTCGCTGCTAATCCACCACTTATCTCAGTTTCTGTACAACGAAAAGCCGGAGAAAGAAAGGACACTTCCCGAAACGCAATTGAAAAAGGTGAATTTGTCGTACATATCTCTGATGAATCTTACGTAGAAGCAATTAACGAAACAGCGGCTAACCTCCCGCCAAATGAAAGTGAAATTGAACTAGCAAAACTAACACCAATTGAAAGTGATGTCATCTCCGTTCCAGGTGTGAAAGAAGCTAATATTCGAATGGAATGCGTACTAGAACGCGCAATCCCTCTTGGCGGAACAGAAGACTCACCAGCTTGCGATCTACTAATCGGACGCGTCGTTCGTTTCCACGTCGCAGAACACCTATACGAAAACGGCCGCATTCATGCAGAAGGACTAAAACCAGTAAGCCGCCTAGCAGGACACAACTACGCTAAACTAGGCGAACAATTCGAGTTGGTAAGGCCTATCTAAAAGTGGAAGTGGCCTGCTTAGCTCTGACCGGCTAAGGTTCTCTCGCACAAAAGGTGCTTTTTACCTTTAGTGCGGGAGGTTCTTAGATGCGAAGAGCTGGCCGCTGGAACTGGATATATCTAAAAGCGGAAGCGGCTCGATTCCTTCCATCACTCAAACATAAAATCCCCTGCTATTTAGCAAGGGATTTTATCATTGTAATTCTTCCTTTTTTTCCTCTAAAGTAGGTACTTTCTCTTTTTTCGGTTTCCCAAGCTTAATTACTAAGAAATATAGGGAAAGCAATGTAATAAGAAAAACGATTATAAACGGATATGGAGAATAAAAGGCACGCGCTGCCTCCGTTTTTCCCGCCACAAACTTCAATGACTCAATATCTAAAAACTCAGCAAACATTTGTACACCGAGCATACTAAACCAAAAAACAAAAAAACTAATAATAATACCAAAAACTTGCTTCAATCTCGTCATTCATCTCATCCTTTCTATATCTATAATTTTTTAGCGCAATCAGTATAGTATAAATAAAACTATGCACAGAAAGGAGCTATCTTAACATTCGCGAATTAACTTCATCCAACCTAAAATTGAAATTTGCAAAATAATACCCCAAATAACAAGCCGTCTTAACCACCTAGGGAAAAAAGTTAAAAATCGAATATACCATTCCAATAATTTATTCATAACTCCCTCCTCCTTAAAATTATATAGGAAAAAGGAGATATAATCCAAATCCAACCAAAATGATACCACCTACTATCTCACCATATGTACCGAGCATATCTTTCGCATGTCTACCAATTAATAAACCAATCCACGCTAATAACATACTAACAAATCCAAAAAGTAATATCGTAATAATTGTCTGCGCCCCGTAAATACCAAGACTAAGGCCTACTGAAAAACTATCTATACTAACGCCAAATGCAAATACGAATAAACTAATTCCAATAGGGGCCGTTCTAGTCTCTTCATTCTCCAAAATAGATGAATATATAATATAGAATCCTAGTCCAATTAATAAAATAGCACCTGCAAAATGCGCAATTTCTCCATACTGTTCTGATAAAAAGCGACCTAATACCATTCCTATAAATGGCATGATAATATGAAATATCCCTATCGTCATACCGATATACAGAATTTGTCTTACCTTTAAGGTCATCATTCCCATACCAAGACTCACCGAGAACGCATCCATCCCTAAGGCGAATGCCATAATTGTTAAAGGTATTAGCTGTTCAAACGTCATTCATGTCCCTCCTCGGACGTGCTACTTCAAAATATGCTTATCCGAGGAGAAATATTCTGTTTGCTAATCGCACCTTACGATTCAGTAATAATCTGATGTCCTGCTGCTTTCGTTAAGCGATTCATAATGGCATTCCCTATTCCTTCATTTGGGAATGATTCACTAAAAATAACATCCACTTCACTTGCATCAAACGTTCTAAGTACATCATATAATTTAGTCGCAACGCTAGCTAAATCGCTTCGAACACCACAAGATAATACAACATCCGCGCTATATACATGCTGATATTCTTCCGTCGTTAATACACCTACTTTAAACCCTTCTTCCTTTTTCTTATCCACAATAAGCTGAATAAATTCACGTGAACCTTCAACAATGCTAAGCGGCGCTTTCGGTGCATAATGTGTATATTTCATTCCAGGTGATTTCGGTTTTTCCTTCTCGTCCTTTAAAGCCGGATCTAAAGAAACAGTACCAATTACCGCTTCTAATTGTTCTTTCGTAATTCCACCTGGGCGTAATATCGTTGGAACCTCGCTCGTACAATCAATTACAGTCGATTCAACACCTACTCCCGTCGCACCACCATCTACAATACCTGCAATTTTCTCATTTAAATCTTCATATACGTGAGAAGCTAGTGTCGGACTTGGGCGCCCAGAGCGATTCGCACTCGGTGCTGCAACAGGTACATTTGCCTCTTCAATAAGAGCAAGCGCTACTGGATGATCAGGCATTCTTACTCCAACCGTATTAAGTCCTGCCGTCACCTTCTCTGAAATCCCTTCTTTTCTAGGTAAAATAATTGTTAACGGGCCTGGCCAAAAATGCTCCATTAACTTCTCTGCAACTGGCGGGATTTCTTTCACAATCCCATCTAACTGTGATTTTGTACCGATGTGGACAATAAGTGGATTATCGCTCGGTCTTCCTTTCGCTTCAAAAATTTTCGCGATTGCTTCATCATTCATCGCGTTTGCACCTAGTCCATATACCGTTTCTGTAGGGAAGGCAATCGCCTCGTTTTCCCTTAATAATTTTGCTGCTTCTTGTAACTGTGGATAATATTTTTTTCTTTCCACAACATTATCCACAACCCACATATTTGTATGCATTTTTTCCCACGTCCTTTTCTACCCTGAAATACTTGTCTATTTTTAGTTTACTATGAGATTTATCCAAAAGACAAACAAGGTTTATCCACAAAATGTGGATAAACCTAATTAATCCGTGGATAACTTTGTGAATAGCTGACAATTTAGTATTATTGCATTTGGCTCTTTTATATTTTTACAAAAGTGTTCTAACTGTCGAATTCCCTCTGGTACGTTTTCTTTCTCTATAGTAACAAAGTCAAAAAACTGAAAGATTGTTATAGATTGTGGATGATTTGTTAGTAAGTACAATTGTCGAATATTTTTTTCGTTCATATACTGCAAAAACATTTCAAAAAAATATAAGAAAGTCTGTTTATCCACATTAGGTGTGAATAAACAAGAACGAATCAGTGCGTGTTCTTCACTTTGTTCATATCCGATGACAGCCCGTATTTCTTCCGCCTCTTCCAAAATCATAAATTGCGCGTACAACTCATTTATTTTATCATCTTTTTTATTAGCTTGTCCGAAAAAAGAATGCAATCTTTCCACATCTGCTTTCGTAGCAAAATATACTTTCTTCATAGTAAATCCCTCCTCTTTGTTATATATGAGAAGGGACCTACTAATAGTACTATTTAGAGAATAAAGATGTAAAAGCTTCTACAATAAATAACTTAACTTCTGGCTTTTCTTCTTCCTCCTCTACTTTTACATACTCATTTTGTTTTGCTTGCTTTTGTTCCACAGGTTTCTCCACTTTTTCCAAAGTTTTTGTTTCTTCTTTACTTACAGGTTGTTCTTCTACTTTCGTTTCATTTTTTACTACTTTCTTTTCAGAAGCTGTTACTTTTTTTGCGACTTCCTGCTTTACAGCTTTCTTTTCTTCCACCTTATCCTCTTTCTTCTCTGGTACATCCACTACTTCCTCATCTTGCTCCTTAACTTCCCCCTCTTCAGGAGATTCAGCCTTCACAACATGTTCTTCCTTCCTTACAGCTGTACCACTTGAAAAATCTAAGAAACACATCGGTGGAAATAATACACACCACCAGTTTGCCCCTTCCCCTTCCCCAATTGTAATCAATACCGCCTCATATTCCCCTGCTGGATAAATAAAATTACCATATACCTTTGTAGGGAACTTTACATTCTTACTAAATTTCACTTGAAATGAATCTTTACTTCCTTCTTTTTTCAACGTATTTGACACTGTTTTTTCGATTTCTGGAATATGACTTTGAATGACTTTACGTGCCTCTTCAAATGAAGTTAAATCTGCTACCCATCCATCAATTTGTGCTTTTACTTCATCACGCACTTTGCGCTTTAAAGCCTGATCTTTATCTGAATCACTATTTGCTAAAATCCGTAATCGAACGGCCTCTTTCGGAATAACTGAAGGCCCTTTCGCATCAGCTTTCATATATCCAAACTGCACAAGCAACTGTGCACCAATTAATAATAGAAGAAGATAAGCAATAACTTGTTTTTTCATTTCCTCCACCGTCCCTTCTACAAACAGTGTGGACAGACTTTCATCTTTCTAAACTATTAAATTCAAAATCTATATAAATTTTTCCACAAAAAAATAGAGTAAGGTGTGAACCTTACTCCATCTCTGCAAATACCATACGATCTTTTCCATTAATATCAAAAACAACCTCAACATGAGCATGTGGAAAAGCTTGTTGTAACAACCATTTTACATCCTCACCTTGCCCTACTCCAATTTCAAATGCCACAATTGCTTTCTTCTGCAACACATTCGGCAACTCTTCCATAAAACGGCGATAGAAATCTAATCCGTCTTCACCGCCAACAAGTGCTCTCTTTGGCTCATGCTCTTTCACCACAGGAGAAAGGCCACGCCAATCCTCTTCCGGTATATATGGAGGGTTTGAAACAACAACATCTAACTTTTGACCTGTTTTATAAAATGGTGACAATAAATCACCATGATAGAACGTTACTTCTGCGCCTAAAATTTTCGCATTTTCTTTTGCAACTTCAATCGACTCTTGTGCAATATCTACCGTATACACATGAAGATTTTTATTTTCTAAAGCAAGCGTAATAGAAATCGCTCCACTACCTGTACCAATGTCCGCCACATGTAGTTTCTCATCGTCAAAATGACGCTCGATTCTTTCTAACACTCCCACTATAAGCTCTTCTGTTTCCGGTCTTGGTATTAATACTTCTTCATTCACAAAGAACGACCGTCCATAAAACATTTCATAACCAATCATATATTGAATAGGAATACCTTCTACATGCTTGTGAATAAACTCCGTAAAACTTGTTTCTTGTTCCACAGTTATTTCTTCACGCATATTCATGAGCATTCCGGTTCTGTTCGTCTTTAATACATGACAAAGGACAAGTTCTCCCGCATTTTCATCTCGTCCATTTTCCTGTAAAAAAGAAGAAGCCCATTTCAGGGCTTCATAGACACGCATTACTCAGCTGCCTCCATCTTTTGAGCCTGATCTTCCATCACTAAGGCATTGATGAAATCATCTAACTTACCTTGTAAGATTTGATCTAGCTTTTGAATCGTTAAACCGATTCGATGGTCTGTAACGCGGTTTTGCGGGAAATTATACGTACGAATACGCTCTGAACGATCACCCGTACCAACAGCTTGTTTACGGTTTTGATCATACTCAGCTTGCGCTTCTTGTCTAAACTTATCATAAACACGTGCGCGTAATACTTTCATCGCTTTTTCTTTATTCTTGATTTGTGATTTCTCATCCTGACACGATACAACTACACCAGTCGGTAAATGCGTTAAACGTACCGCTGACATCGTTGTATTAACACTTTGTCCACCAGGACCACTAGAAGCAAACGTATCAACACGAACATCTTTTTCATGAATACTAATTTCTACTTCTTCTGCCTCTGGTAATACAGCTACAGTTGCTGTAGATGTATGAATACGTCCACCAGATTCCGTTTCAGGAACACGTTGTACACGGTGAGCACCATTCTCGAATTTCAGCTTCGCGAAAGCACCTTTACCGTTAATCATAAAGATAATCTCTTTATATCCACCTAACTCTGTATAGCTCGCTTCGATAATTTCAGTTTTCCAACCTTGTACCTCAGCATAACGGCTATACATACGATATAAATCACCAGCAAATAAAGCGGCCTCGTCACCACCAGCAGCACCACGAACCTCAACGATAACGTTTTTATCATCATTAGGGTCTTTTGGAACAAGTAAAATTTTCAGACGCTCTGACAATTCTTTATCTTGTCCTTCTAATTCAGAAACCTCTTCTTTTACCATGTCACGCATATCAGCGTCTAACTTATCTTCTAACATTGCTTTTGCATCTCTTAATTGCTCACGAACATCTTTATACTCACGGTACACCTCTACCGTTTCCTGCATATCAGATTGTTCCTTTGAATACTCACGAAGCTTATTCGTATCGCTAATAACCTCTGGATCACTTAACAATTCATTTAACTTCTCATAACGATCTTCTACAGCCTGCAAACGATCTAACACACCATTCACCTCTACATCCTAGTATCTAATACAAATAGTATATGGTACTTAATCAAAAAAACGCAAATTATATTTAAAAGTGGAGGTGGCTCACTCAGCTCTGACTGGCTAAGGTTCTCTCGCACAGAAGACGCTTTTTGTCTTCTCGTGCGGGAGGTTCTTAGACACGAAGAGCTAGCCACCGGAACTAGATATATTTAAAAGCGTAAGCGGCTTGCTCAGAATGGGAGGAGGTTGGAGCTTCTGACAGAGAGGCGCTCTTTGCCTCGCAGGAAGAAGCGAAACCACCGACCATTCTAGCCGCTGGAGCTAGATAATATTTAAAAGCGTAAGCGGGTTGCTCAGCTCTGACTGCCTAAAGTTCTTAGCTGTACGAAGAGCCGGCCACCAATCTTCATCTATTTTCGAAAAAAACCCGCTCTACATAGCGAGTTTCATTTATCTTTGTTTTGTAGGTACTGCATGACAATGACGACAACGTGGTTCATACGATTCTGAAGCCCCAACTAAAATAATTGGATCATCAAATGCCGCTGGTTCTCCATCGATTAAACGTTGCGTACGACTTGCAGGAGATCCGCATGCAGAACACACTGCCTGCAACTTAGTTACATGTTCAGCAATCGCCATCAGCTGAGGAACTTGTCCAAATGGTAGACCACGGAAATCTTGGTCTAATCCAGCTACAATGACACGATAGCCACGATTTGCCAATACTTGCACCACTTCCACAATGTCCCCATCAAAAAATTGTACCTCATCGATTGCAATAACATCCATTTCTTCTGCTACATGGTTAAATATATCTTTTGAAGCTGAAACAGGAACTGCTTTAACCTTTAATCCATTATGTGATACAACATCTTCTTCACTATAACGATTATCAATACATGGTTTAAATACAATCGCATGTTGTTTCGCAAATTGCGTACGGCGTATACGGCGGATGAGCTCTTCTGATTTTCCAGAAAACATACTCCCGCAAATCACTTCAATCCAACCATTTTGATTCATTAAGTACATTGAGCTCTCCTTTCATCTACTTTCCTAATCCAAAGTAGGGTAAAGGTTTAATATTTTTGCAAAAAAAACAGACAAGCGAATACATACACTTGCCTGTTTTATGTTCTTTATTACTTGATACCGTATTTCTTATTGAAGCGGTCAACACGTCCGTCTGCAGTAGCAAACTTCTGACGTCCAGTGTAGAATGGGTGAGAATCAGAACTGATCTCAATTTTTAGTAATGGATAAGTGTTACCATCTTCCCACTCAACAGTTTCGCTAGAGCCTTTAGTAGACCCGCTTAAGAATTTGAAGCCTGTGTTCGTGTCCATAAATACAACTTTATTGTAATTTGGATGGATTCCTGCTTTCATTCTTTTCATCTCCTTCCGCCCTGAATCATTTTCGAAACAGAGTTTTTCATCTTCAGCTGCTTACACAACTATATTGATGAAACACATATGATGAAATTATAACAAGGCTAACTCCATTTTGCAACTACCTGTTTTTGTCTTTTTAAAATTTAAAAGCGTAAGCGGCTCGTTCAGAATCGCAGGACATTGGAGCTCTCGACCAAGAAGCGCTTTTTGCTTCGACCGAGAGAGCGAAATGGCCGGAGATTCTAGCCGCTGGAGCTGGATATAATTAAAAGCGCAAGCGGCTCATTCAGAATCGCAGGACATTGGAGCTCTCGACCAAGAAGCGCTTTTTGCTTCGACCGAGAGAGCGAAATGGCCGGAGAT